>JAEUHI010000047.1 GCA_016795385.1 Verrucomicrobiales bacterium
GGCGGTAAAGATCCCACGGAGTTTTGCCCTCGTGCGATTGGTGCGGACGCCATGTGTTGTAGCGCCCGAACCAGCGTTTCAGCGATCGCTCCAGATCGTGGAGGTCGCGGTAGTCGCGAAGGTAGACCTCCTCGTATTTGACACTGCGCCAGAGGCGCTCAATGAACACGTTGTCCACCCATCGCCCCTTTCCGTCCATGCTCAGGCGCACACCGTGGCCCTCAAGGCACTCGCGCCACGCCCGTGAGGTGAACTGGCAGCCCTGGTCGGTGTTGAAAATCGCCGGAGTCCTGCCCGTCGATTCCGCCGCCTCGTGGAACGCTTCCAGACAGAAGGTGACATCCAGCGTGTTGGAGAGCTTCCAGGAGAGCACGGCGCGCGTGTGCCAGTCCATCACCGCGACGAGATAGGCGAAGCCCCTCCCGATGGGAATGTAGGTGATATCCGCGCACCATGCCTCGTCGGGGCCGGATACCCCGCTACCAAGGAGGTAGGGATGAACCCGGTGCTCCTCGCCCTTGCCCGGAAGGCTCGTGCGGGGACGGCGGTAGACCGCTTCAATACCCATGTGTCTCATGAGCCGGGCCACGCGAGAGCGGCTTGTGTTAATGCCGTGGTGGCGGCTGAGCACGTCGCGGATCTTGCGCGCACCGAAGGCGGGATCCTCCAGGTGGATTTCGTCGATGAGGCGGCAGAGCGCGGCGTCCTCTTCGGTGAACTTGGAAGCGGCGGGCGCGAGCCGGTTGCGGTTGACTTCGAGGAGCTGGCACTGGCGGCGCACGCTCAAGGTAGAGTCGGATTCGATCATGGCCTTGCGTTGCTTCACAGTCCCAGCTCCTTGGACTTTTTTGCCAGCCACTCCACCTCCATGGTCAGCTGGCCGATCTTGCGCTCAAGGCGGGCGCGCTCTCGTTCGGCGGCCTCCTCGTCCTTCTTGGCGGACCCGCCACGTTCGAAGACGGCGGCGGCTCCCTCCAGCAGGTCCTTTTTCCACTGGCCCACCTGCACGGGATGCAAGTCGTGTTCGGCGGCGATCTCGTTGATCGTCTTGGCTCCGCGCGCGGCCTCCAAGGCCACTCGGGCCTTGAACTCCGCGGAGAAACTTCTTCGGTTCTTCCTTTTCATGGTTCTCGGTCGGAATCTGCCGAGAACGCCCCAACTCTCAATCCTCAAATCCAATCAAGACACTGGCTCCGTCCGCCGGGGCCACCTCTCGAGGCGAGGCCGTGCAGGTGCATGTTGATATTGGAAATCGCCCAGGTGTTCCAGACGCTCTCCTGGCCGTACAGCCGGAGTTTCGGGAATCCCGCAATTTCCGCCGTGTATTTGGCACCATCGATGAGGAAACCCGCCGAGCCGGTCGTGGGATCGTAAAGACTCTGACCCGGCTGTGGCTGGATCATCCGGATGATGATCTCGCGAACCTCGGGTGGCGTGTAAAACTGCCCCGCCGTGGTGCCGCCCTTGTTTTCGTCAGCGAAGCGTTTGATAAGATACTCGTAGGCGTCTCCAAGCACGTCGGGCGAAACGTTTGAGTTATCCAGCGGGATGTGATCGAGCACGTTCATCGCCGCAACAAGGACTTCTGGCTCGATACGCTTGTTTCCGGAGCCGTCCGGTGCAGGTTCGTTCCAGCGAACGGAATTGATGATTCCTTTGAGGGCCTGATTTGCCTCGGCGATGGCATTCACCGCGTCGTTGAGTCGTTCGTTCTTCTCGCTCGTTTCCGCGGTGCGAACGTCGTTCCAAAAGCATCCTGGCGGGATGATGAAATCGTGTCCCTCGGCACGCATGCGATCCATCTGTTTGTCGCTTGGATCGGAGCCGTAAGTTTCGGTGAACTCGCGAACTCGGTTTCCCGTCTCCCATTCATAGTTGTCCGACAGACGTTTGAAGAACAAGAGTGAGAGAATATAAGCCTTGTAATCTTCCACCTTCCCGCGCAGGCCCGTGTCGGCCATGCCCCAGAGGAGGTTTCCCAGTTGTTGTTTCGAGAGCATTGGGTGCGGTCCTGTTTTTCCGGAACAATCGTTGTGGTGAAAAGATTTCTGTGAAGTCGTTCACTCCAAGCGCCGCTTGATGTTAAAGAATCGTAAAGGTTGAAATCATATACCCCCGGCCCACGCGTTCGGCAATCGCCGAGACTCGGAAAAGCTCCGGATTTCCGTAAGATCTCCCGTTCGCGATTTCCCACCTTCGTGTTGCGGAACCAAAAAAGAAGTGGGGGCTGCGGGCACCTCGCTCGCCCCCCCCCTTCAATCCCAAACCCAGTGCTTCAACCGCAGCTTCTCCGCGAGCTGGGTCGCCTCGATCGCCCGCGGGCCGCTTTTTTCGGCGAGGGCGTCGGCGATTTCGATGGAGGCGGCCCAGTTCTTTTCGGCGTTGAGGATCTCGATGGCGGCGAAGCCGGCGCGGAAGACCCACTCGGTCTCACCGGGGGCGAGTGGAGTGGCGAGCCCCTCGTTGTCGGTGCGGGTCTCTTCGACGATGGAACGGTAGATCTCGAGGGCGACGGGGGCCTTGCCGAGGGCCTCGAGACATTTGCCACGACGCACGGCGGCGTTGTAGCGCCAGAGCGCGGGAGCGGTATCGAGATTGGAGAGGGCGGCGAAGCGGTCGGCGGCTTCGGTGAGTTTCGCCGTGTCGCGCCCGATGGCGAGGGCCTCGAGGTAGGAGGTGTAGGCGAGATCGGCCATCACCGCGAAACGCAGGGGAGCGGTCTCGTCGAGGCGCTCGAGCAGGGTGGTGAATTCCGCCCGGGCTTCGTCGAAGCGATCGAGGGAAAGGAAGAGGAGGGCGAGCTCGTGCGAGGCTTCGTCGGCAAGAGGTCCCTTGGCTTCGATGAGGAGGCGCCATTTGGCGACGGTTTCATCATTCGCCGGCGAGGTCTTGGCTTCAAAGAAGCGCGCGGTCTCGGCATGCGGGGAATCGCCGAACTCGGTGGAGACGCGATGGAAGGAGCGGGAGGCGGCTTCGAAGTTTTTCCTCGAGACCTGTTCGTGGGCGAGGATCATGAGGATCTCGCCGAGGTAGGGGGATCCGGGCCAATTGGCGACGAATTCGCCGGCGCGTTGGAGAAGGGCGGCGTCGGCCCCTTCGGTGAGCTCGACCCAGACGGAGTTGTATTCGAGCCGCTCGCTCTGGGCGAGAGAGAGCGGGCGGGTGCGAAGGACGTCGAGAATTTCTCGGGCGGCGCGGGATCTTGCCGGGGCTTGATTCAAATGGATCTCGGCGAGGGCGAGACGGGCATCGATGTTGGCGGGATGGTCGGGATGCTGCTGGACGAAAGCGCTGAGGCGATCGAAGGCGGTGGGGTCGCCGGCGGCGGCAAGGGAGAGTCCGCCGAGATAGCCGAGGTCGGCGAGAAGGTCGGAACCGGGAAGGCGACGGGCGAGAGTTTCCTCAATCGCGGTGAAGGTGGCGGGATCGTTCCCGCGCAGGGCGGCGATGGCGGCGTTGAATTCGTCACGGGCGGCGGATTCGCCCCGGCTCTCCGCGGCGAGCCGGGCAAAATGGGCGGAGGCCTCGGCGAAACGACCGGCCAGGAAAGCGCGTGAGCCGGTGGTGTAATCGATTCGTTCGCGGAGATCGGCGGCGAGGTCGGGCGGATCGGCGGGGAACAGGGACGGCTCGGCGGCGGTGAGCCGCAGGGATGCCTCGAGCTGGAGATGAGGATCGGTCGTGTCGCGGGCGAAGGCAGCGAGGTCGGACTCGCGTGTTTCGCCCTCCTCGAAAAGGGCGATCTGGAAAAAACGGGCGGTATCGCGACCGGGATAGGTCGGCGACTTTGTCCAAGCATCGAAGCGACCGGCGAGGTCGGCGGGCTTTTCGCCATCGAGGATGGCCTCGAAAAGGAGGAAGGCCTGGCGCGCTTCTTCTTCGGAGGAGGCGAGATCGGCGAGGGCGGACAGGGTGGCGACGGCACCGCCGCGGTCCCCTTGCCGCCAGAGGAGGGCGGCGCGGAGCCGGGCGAGGGCCAGGCGGGAAGGTGTCCAGGCGGGATCGTCGAGCCGGACCTCGGCGAGGAGGGCGAGAGCCTCGGCGGATCGACCCGCGGCGGCGGCGATCTGCGCGAGACGCAGCCGCTCTTCCGGCGAGGGGTCGGGGAAGCCTCCCTGAACAAGCTCATAGGCGGCGTTCTCTTGACCACTGCATGAGAGGCAGACCGCGCGATTCAGGACGATCCGCCGATCCGGAGCGGGGTTCGCAGCGAGGTGCATCTGATAAGCCTCGGCGGCCTCGGCGAAGCGCTCGACTTCCTGCAGGGCGGTGGCGATCCAGTAGCTCGTGGCCGGTGTGGGTATGAAGGAGGGGTGGGACCGCAACCAGGCGACGGCTTCATCGGAGGCACCGTCGCGGACGAGGGCTTCGAGGAGACGCGAGGCGACAAAATTGACTTCGGGCCCTCCTCCTTCTCCGCCGTCGAGGAGATCCCAACAGGCGCGGAAATGCGTCACGGCGGTCTCGAAGCGCTCGTCGGCGAGGGCCTGGCAGCCTTCGCGAAAGGGAGCGAGATCGGCGAGGCTTTCCTGGGCCGAAACAGGTGCGACCGCGGCAAGGAGGAACGAGGCGAGGGAAGGCGCCAGCCAAAGAAGGGATCTTTGTCCGGGGCGCGGGAGGCTCATGCCTTGCTGTTTCGCTTCACGTAGTCGATCACCTTGGCATCGTCGTCTCCCGCGGCCCAGACGGCGCGGAGAAAATCGGCGGGGGCGATGTCGTGGCGTTTGAGGAAGGCGCGGTCGCCGCCGCAGCAGAACATCGTGTTGGGATCGAGCTCGCCGCGCAGCTTGGCGCGGGCCTTCACGAGGATGCGCGGCAGCCAGACGAAACCGTCGACTTCGCTCGTCTTCGCCGGGAGGGTGGCGGGATCGAGGACCCGATCGCTCTTCTGGCCGTGCATGATCTCGGCGAGGTAGTCGCGTCGCACGCTGGCGATCATGACGGCGGTGGTGAGGCTGGGCTCGCTCATCTCGGCAAGGTCTTCCACGAAATCAAAGAACTCGCGCGGCTGGTAGCCGATCGAATCGAGGAAGGCGAGATCTTCAGCGCTGTAATAGCCCGAGTAGTCGGTGTCGCCGGAGCGATAACGGGCCAAGCAGCGTTCGAAGAGGGCGGAGAAGGTGGAATCCCAGGAGTAGGACATGGCGTTCGGAGGTCGGAGGTCGGAGGTCGGAGTTTGGAACGATGGCGGGTTATTTGCTGAGTTCCAGCATCCGCAGGATGGGTGTCTCGGCGGCCTTGCGGAGATCCTCGTCGAGGGTGACCTCGGGCTTCAAGTCGCGGAGGCAGAGGTAGAGCTTTTCGAGGGTGTTCATTTTCATGTAACGGCACTCGGCGCAGGCACAGCGGTCGGTGGGCCCGGGGATGAGGTTTTTCTCCGGCACCTCGCGGCGGAGGCGATGGAGCATGTTCGCCTCGGTCACTACGATGATGTCTTGCGCCGGAGTCTTGCGGCAGAAGTCGATCATCTTTTCGGTGGAGCAGACCTCGTCGGCGAGGAGTCGCACGGCGGTGGTGCACTCGGGGTGGGCGACGACGACGGCGTCGGGATGCTCGTCCTTGATCTTGCGGATGCTGTCGCGGGTGAATTCGACGTGGACGTAACAGTTGCCGTTCCAATACTCCATCTCACGGCCGGTCTGCTGGGAGACCCAGGCTCCGAGATTCTGGTCGGGAGCGAAGAGGATCGGACGGTCTTTCGGCGCGGCTTCGACGATGCGCACGGCGTTGCCGCTGGTGCAGATCACGTCGGAGAGCGCCTTCACTGCAGCCGAGGAATTGATGTAGGTGACGACGTAATAATTCTTTTCCTTGTTGGCCTCGAGAAAGGCGGCGAGGTCCTCGGGCTGGCAGGAATCCTCCAGCGAGCATCCGGCATTGGCATCGGGGAGGACGACGGTCTTGGCGGGATTGATGATCTTCGCGGTCTCGGCCATGAAGTGCACGCCGCAGAAGGCGATGACGTCGGCGTCGGTTTCCTGCGCGCGGAAGGAAAGGCCGAGCGAGTCGCCCACGTAGTCGGCGATTTCCTGGATCGCGGCGATCTGGTAGTTGTGCGCGAGGATGACGGCGTTGCGCTCCCTCTTGAGGGCGAGGATGTCGGCGCGCAGGTCGGTGGAAGAGGCGAGGGTCGAGGCCATGGAGAGAGGGGGTTGGGAGGATTGTCAGGGTCAGCCGATCACGGTCGGATTGAAGCCTTTGCGCAGGGCGAGCTCGGTGGTGATGCCGGGATCGAGGCGGGTTTCCCCGGTGATCCGGCCGCCGTCGCGGAGCTCGAGATCGATCGCGGCGAGGTCGCCCTCGACGATGCCGGTGCGGGCGACGCGCACCTTGCCCGAGCAGGTGAGGTCGCCGATGAGGTGTCCGGCGATCTCGGCGCGATTCGCCATGACGCCGTCGGGGAAGCGGACCTCGCAGTGCTTTTCGATGACCAGCTTCTCGCAGTGGAGTTGACCGCGAACGGTGCCGGAATGGCGGAAAACGGCGTCGCCGGTGCAGTCGACGGTGGCGTCGATCGAGCCGCTCACGGTGAGATGGTGACAGGCGATCTCGGAGTTGTTGATGAGGCCGCCTTTCTTCGCAATGATGATGTCTCCCCGGGTGCGGAGGGTGTGGCTCTTGACCGTCTTGATCTCGTAGTTCGCCAGACTGATGTAGGCGCTGCAGCGCTCGCACTGGGTCGATCTGGCAAAACGCGAAACATCCTGGTGATGGTGGCAGCGGAAACACCGCACGCGGATCTCCGGAACATTGTCATCACGGCGGCGGCGGTCATCGGGGGCCGCGTAGTTCGGCGGCATCTTTTCCTTTTCGGCCACCACGACGGTTTGCTGGGCGGCGATGAGGGCGCCCATCGAGCCTTGGGCAAGCGTGTCGCGGCTCTGGGCTTCGCGTCCGAGGGCGGGACCGGCGAGATCGTCGGAGGTGGCCGACTCCCGGGAGACATTCGGCGCACCCAGCCCGAAGAAGGCGCCGGCGGTAAGGTCATCCTCTTCCCTCCCGGCTTGGGGCGCGAGATCAGGCAAGGGGCGGGCACCGGCATCTTTTTCCTCCGCGGAGACGAGCCACGAATTTCCCGAGGGAACCGGATCCACTGCCTCCGCCGGGGTGAGCAGGGGGCGGCGCTTCCGCGGAGGCCTCACTTCGGCGATGCCGGAGACGCGCAATCCGGGATTGGCGATGGCCACGCCCTTGCGCACGCGGAAATGCTCACCACAGGACCGGCAGAAGGAAGAGATCACCAGCGAGGGCTCCTGCTGCAGATGGCCGCAGTAGGGGCAGGTGAGATCCACCTTTTTCGATCGATATCGTTTTCCGAACACTGCTGGAGAGGGGTAATCAAGAAAGGCGCGCCCGATCGCTCCGGCGCGCCCCGCGGCCGCTCCCGCCGAAACGAGAGCGGATCAAAAAACGGGTGTCATCACATGCCACCCGAGGGCGCGTCGCCGGCCGGTTTGGAGGGAGCCTTCGAGCCGGAACGCGGGGTGCCGACGGTCGACGATCCCATGAAGGTCGCGCCTTCCTCGATGGCCAGTTTGCCGGCGGTCACGTCGCCATGGAGAATGGCATTCTGCTTCAATTCACAGCGATCGGTGACGGTGATGTTGCCTTCGATCTTGCCGAAGACGACGACGGAACGGGTCTTCACATCTCCGACGATCTGGGCGTTTTCACCCACGGTGAGATCACCTTCGGAATTCACTTCGCCCTCGATGCGGCCGTCGATGATGAGATCGTTGGAGAAACGCAGCTTGCCTTTGATCTCCACATCGCTGGAGAGGATGTTTTTGCCTCCGGTCATCCCGGACATCGGCGAAGAGACACGCGGTTTCGGCGCGGCGGTAGTGGCGGCGGCGGTTTCCTCGGCGGGCTTGCTGGCGGCGTCCGAGCTGTCTTCCTGATTGATGATTTGTTTGAGCACGGCTGAAAAGAAGTGGAAGTTGCAGTCGATCCCAGGCGGATTCCTGAAATGGTTCTCCGGAAACTAGCTTAATCATCCATAAATGGAAAGATCTTCTGCGGGATAAGTCCAAATTTCACTTAAGGTGGGATGATAGTGCGGGATTCTTAACAATTGCCCCGCCGTTGCCCGGAAGGCCATGGCCACGATAATCTCGTGGATCAGTTCGACCGCTTCGGGACCCACGACCGCACCGCCCACGATCTCGCCGGTGGCGGTGTCGGCGATGAGTTTCACAAACCCGTGGGTCTCGCCCATGACCATCGATTTACCGTGGTCATCGAAGGGATAGGTCGCCACCGCGACGGCGCGTCCGGCGTCGAGCGCCTCTTTTTCCGAGAGACCCACCGTGGCGACCTGCGGATCGGTAAAAATGCCCAGCAGCTTCAGCCGGTAGTCGATGCGTTTGGGGGCTTCGCCGATCACGCCGAGATGCACCGCGGCGTTGTGGGCGGCGATCTCGCCCTGCTCGATCGCGATGTGGACGATCTCGTGCGGACCGCAGACATCGCCGGCAGCGAAGATCCCCGGCACGCCGGTGCTTTGATCGGCATCGCAGAGGATGCGCCCCGAGCCCTCCTCCAGCGTGATGCCTGCCGCGGCCGCGTCGAGGGTGCGGGTGTTTGGCACCCGTCCCACAGCCTGCAGGATCTCGTCGGCGGTGACACAGCGGAGGGCTCCGCCTTGCTCGAAATAGACCGTCTTTTCCCCGGTCTCACCTCGCTCGACGCGGGTGAGTTTTGTGCCGGTGTGGAGCGTGAAGGACTCGCGCTCCCGCAGGGCCTGTTCGAGCGCCTCGGCGATGTCGGTGTCGGAGGTGGAGAGCAGGTGTTCGCTTCTCTGGATGACGTCGACCTTCTTTCCCAGCCCCTCGAGGTAGCAGGCCATTTCCAGCGCGATTGCCCCACCGCCGAGCACGACAAAACTCTCCGGCAGGCGGGTGGCTTCGAGGATCTCATCGCTCGTCCAGTAGCCGGTTTCTTCCAGACCGGGGATGGGCAGGCGTGTCACCACGGATCCGGTGGCGATGAGACAGGTGCGGAAGGACACGGAAAAGACCTCGCCTCCCTCGAGCGGTGTCACCTTTACGGAATCCGGACCCGAGAAGGCCGCCGTGCCGCGGATGAGGTCAAAGCGTCCGTCCTCGAGTTGTCCGCGGCGGTAGTCGGCGAACTCGCCAATGAGACGTCGCTTGCGCGCGATGATCTCATCGGTCCGCACTTCGAGGCCCTCCGCGCGCAGGCCGAATTCGCCCGCCCGCCGGATCGTGCGAAAGCGGTTGGCCGATTCGATCAGGGTCTTTGACGGCATGCAGCCCCGCAGGATGCAAAGGCCGCCCAGCTCGCGGGCGCCGTCGATGACCGCGACGCTGAGCCCGTGGCCGTGGGCCGTTCGGGCCGCCGCATATCCGGCGCTGCCGCCGCCGAGGATGAGGAAGTCGTAAATCTCTTTCATGAAATTGCGTGAGGTGCGGAGGATGAATCGCACTGGACGAGACGCCCGCGCCACGTCATCCTTGCGCCTCAATCCATTTTCCCGCAAGTCGCAATGAAATCACCCCACCGGCTCCTCTGGACGAGTTCGATCGCTTGCCTTTTCCTCATCGGCTGCGAAAAGCCGCAGCAGCGCGCGGCGGCTGAGGTGGAGATGCCCGCTCCACCGGCAGTCGCAGCGGTCCCGCCCGCACCCGCACCATCGGACCCTGCGCCTGCCGCGGAGGTACCGGTTCCGGACGCTCCGGCCGCGGATACGAGCGCCCCGGCCGAACCCGGATTGGAGCCCGAGCCCGAACTGGTCGTGGCGATGGAGGGGGAGAAAATCCTCGTCTCCGGTGCACTCCGCAGCAAGATCCAGGTCGAGCGCATCGTCGAGACACTGCAGCGGGAGTTTCCCGATCATTCGGTCGAGAGCACCCTTGCCGTCGATTACGAGCGCATGGGGGTCGGTTGGGGAAACCGCGTGGCCGATGAATTCCTCGTGCCGTTTTTGCAACGGGTCGAGAACGCCAAGGTCACCTATCGCGAGACGGTCGTGACCTTGGATGGAAACGTCAAGTCCCCCGGCGAGCTCCAGATGGTTTCCGAGGCGGCGATCAACACCTTTTCCGGCAGCACGACGCAGCAGCTCAAAAACAACCTGAAGACTCCCTGAGGCATGTCCCTGCGCCTCGAGATGCTGCAAGTCGCGCGCCTCGCGCGATCCGTCCTCGGCGACGAGGCTTGTGATCTGGTCGAGGGCTACGTGCGTTCGCAGCAGAATGAAGATGGGGGCTTCCGGGATCGCGAGGGGATTTCCGATCTCTATTACACCAGCTTCGCGATCGACGCCCTCACCGCCCTGCAGGTGGCGTTGCCGGAGGAAAGCCTCGCCGCCTTCCTCCAATCCAAACTCACCGTGATCGACGAACTCGATTTCGTGCATCTCTGTTGTCTCGCGCGGGGTTTCTCGGCCCTGACAAAACCACCGTCCGCCGCGACCCTCGCACCCGTCTACGAGGCCATCGAGCGCTACCGCACCGCGGACGGTGGCTACAATCAATCGGACGATGATGAGACCGGCTCGGCCTACGCCTGTTTCCTCGCCTACGGCGCTTACGCCGACCACCGCCTCTCCCTTCCGGATCCGGAGGGGGTCGTGCGGTGTCTCGATTCCCTGCGCGTCGCGGGCGGTGCCTGGGCGAACGACGTCGAGCTGCCGATCCCGAATGTGCCCGCCACCGCCGCCGCGGTGACGCTCTGCCGCAATCTCCGCCAACCGATCCCGCCGGAGACGGCGAAATGGATCCTCGATTCGTGGCATCCCTCGGGAGGCTTCCTGCCGTTCCCCGCCGCGCCGATGCCCGACCTGCTCTCCACCGCCGTCGCTCTCCACGCCCTCGATGGCTTGCAGGTGGATTTCGCGGATCGCAAAGAGTCCATGCTCGATTTCGTCGATTCCCTCTGGACCGCCGCCGGTGGATTCCACGGCACCTGGGATGAAGAGGAATTCGACATTGAATACACCTACTACGGTCTGCTCGCCCTGGGCCACCTCGCTCTCTGATCCTCCGTGATGATCGACCCCGCCCGCCTTCGCGAGACCCTGACAAACGCCCAATCCTCGCTGCTCGCGGAGCGGAACGGGGAGGGCCACTGGACCGGCGAACTCTCCACCTCGGCCCTTTCCACCGCGACCGCCCTGGTCGCTCTCGGCTGTGTCGATCCCGTCCTGCATCGCGATCGCGTCGCCGGGGCCTGCGGTTGGCTCGTCAGGAATCAAAATGCCGACGGAGGCTGGGGGGATACGGTGAAAAGCTTTTCCAACATCTCCACGACGCTGCTCTGCTGGTCGGCCCTGTCGCGTTTCGGGGGCGATGACTCCCGCGATGCGGTCACGCGTGCCTCGCATTGGATCCGTGGCTACGTGGGATCGCTCGATCCCGCGATGATCGCCGAGACGGTGAAGGCCCGCTATGGAAAAGACCGCACCTTCTCCGTGCCCATCCTGATGCTCTGCGCGATCTGCGGCACGCTGGGTCCACGGAGCTGGGATCAGGTGATGCAGATGCCGCATTGGCTCGCCGCCTTCCCGAGATCGTGGTTTGCCGCGCTGCGTCTGCCCGTCGTCAGTTACGCGCTGCCGGCACTCATCGCGATCGGCTATGCGAAATCGCGCACGACCTTGGCCAAGTGCCGGCTTGCCTTCCCGGATCCGCTGTGGCCCAGGCTTTCTCGTTTGCTGACCTCGATCCAACCGGCCTCCGGCGGATTCCTCGAAGCCGCACCTCTCACCAGTTTCGTGACCATGGCCCTCGTCACGGCCGGAGAGCGGGAACATCCCGTCGTGAAAAAGGGCGTCTCGTTTCTCCTCGAGACGATCCGTCCTGATGGGAGCTGGCCGATCGACACGAATCTCGCGACCTGGGCGACCACCCTGGCGGTGAAGGCCCTCGCTGCGGGCAAAGAGGGTACGATGGAGGATCGAACCCTCTTTGATGGACAGGAGATCGTGAAACGTTGGCTCCTCGATCAGCAGTACAAGGAGCGCCATCCTTTCACCGACGCGGCGCCGGGCGGTTGGGCATGGACCGATCTCAGTGGTGGCGTGCCCGATGCCGACGACACGCCCGGTGCACTGCTCGCCCTCAAGGTGCTTTTGTCAGGATGCGGGAATGCGGAGGTCCGCGCCGCGGCCGAAGCCGGGATCGTCTGGCTGCTGGATCTTCAAAATCGCGATGGCGGCATCCCCACCTTCTGCCGGGGATGGGGGGCACTGCCCTTCGATCGATCCTCGCCCGATCTCACCGCCCACACCCTGCGGGCGTGGCGGACCTGGCGTGAGGATATGCCCGCCGCGATCCAGGTGCGCATCGACCAGGGCACGGCAAAGGGGATCGCTTTTCTCCTGCGCGAACAACGTCGCGATGGTTCATGGCGACCGCTCTGGTTCGGCAACCAGCATCGCCGCGACGATGAGGAAAACCCCACCTACGGCACGGCGAAAGTGCTGCTCGCCCTCGCGGAGATCGATCCGGCGAGCGATGCGGTGAAGCGGGGCGCGGCCTGGCTGCTCGACCATCAGAACGAGGACGGTGGCTGGGGCGGCGCAAAAGGCATCACGCCCTCCACGATCGAGGAGACCGCCCTCGCCCTCAGCGCCCTGACATTCCTCCAATCCAACGCCACTCCACCACTTCACCACTCCGACGCACTCGTCCGGGGCTTCGAGTGGCTCAATCGGGCGACGGAGCGCGGCACCCGCTTCGAGCCCGCACCGATCGGCTTTTATTTCGCGAAGCTCTGGTATTACGAGCGCGCTTACCCGATCGTCTGGACGGTCGAGGCACTCGGGAGGCTGAGCCTCATCGAGGGATTGGCGGCGGGGGAATCCGCTCCGAATCTCCGCCGCCACCCGTCGTCGGCGTGATCGGCGGCTTGGGCGGACTCGTCGTCACGGGCTTCGGTGCGGGAGTCGTCGAGACGGCGGGCGGCGCGGGTGGGGCCGGAATCGGAGCGGTGGACGGGGTGGTCGTGGGGGCGGGGCTCAGCGGAGGCGGAGCGGGAATGCCATCGCCCACGCTCGGTCCCGTCATGGGACGGCCGTTCGCATCGACGGGAGCATAAGGCTGGTTGCCGGCGACGGCCACGCCCGGGGCGGGTGGGAGCGGCACGGAATGGATGCCCGTCATCGATCCGGGCACTTGGCCGGGGATTTGTCCGGGCACCTGGCCGGGTATCTGACCCGAGGCGATGCCCGGAGGCATCGGGGGAATCACGGCACCGGGAGCGATCGCGGAATTCGGCATGGTGGCGGTCGGGGCGTAGGTGCCGGTCAGGTCGATCGCGGTCCCGGCGCCACCGGGAGCCATGGAATCGACGATGAGTGGTTGGCCATCGGGACGGGCACGATGATCGCGATAAACCCAAATCGTGCGCAGGACTTCGCCCGTGTTTCCGGAAATGTAGAGCTTTCCAACGAGGCGGCGCGAGGCATCGAGCAGTTCGAGTCGCCAGACGAGTTCGGTCGAGTATTCACGGAGCCGGAGGAGGTAATCGCAACTGTCGAAGGCCATTTTCGCCTTGCGGGCCTCGCCTTCGGCGATGGTGAAAGCGGCGACGCTGTCGACGCTGATCTGCGAGGCCCCGAAAAAGCCCACCGGCACATCATCAGGGTAGCGGACGTCATCGATGCCGCCGTCGCCGGCACGGCCGCCTCCCGCCCAGAAACGGTAGAGCAGGCGCGGGGCGCGCTGATCGTAGGCGAGGATCTGCCAATCGGTCGGCTGGGGTACGCCGCCTTGGGCGCGCATCTCGGCGACCGATTGCACGGCTTGGGGACCGAACTGGGCCGAGACCAGGCCGATCGCTTCGCGCGCGCTCGTCGCGGTGCGTTGCGCCTCGGCGCTCGAGGTGAAGAGGAGGGCTCCGGCAAAAAGAAGGGGGAGCAGGGTGGCGGATTTGTTCATCGTGGCAGAGAGAGAAAGTTTCTACAAAGTCGTAATACGATCCCTTGTAACGGGATCTTAGCGCGATTTTTCCGGAATCGAAACCGTGCGATCCCGGGGCGCGGCGTGGCGCGATCACGAGAGGAAAGGGGATGGTCGCACGCGTGACGATCTGACAAACTGCCGGATCGTTCCCATGCGGGACCTGACAGGGTGAGAGCGCGGATACAACTGGGTCGTTTCTCCACCACGCTCATTCTGGCGTGGGTCGCGGCTCTGTGTCCGGCCCTGGCCATCGATTACCTGCGCGACATCAAGCCCGTCTTCAAGGAGCGCTGCCAATCGTGCCACGGGGCCTTGAAGCAGCAGGCCGGTCTCCGTCTCGACACCGCGGCCCGGCTCCTCGCCGGCGGGAAAGACGGGGTGGTCGTCGTCCCGGGCAAGCCGGACGCGAGCCGGCTCATCGACCGGCTCACCACCAGCGATGTGCACGAGCGCATGCCCCTCGAGGCAGCGCCTCTGCAACCGCAGCAGATCGCGGCGATCCGTGAATGGATCCTTGCGGGCGCACCGGTGCCACCCGATGAGAAGGGCGAGGAAGATCCTTTGGAGCATTGGTCGTTCCGTCGGATCGAGCGTCCTCCCATGCCGGAGATCGGCGAAGTGGCGCATCCGGTGGATCGCTTTCTCGTAGCCAAACACCGGGAGAAGAAGCTGCGGACGGCTCCCGAGGCCGAACGCACGCTCTTGCTGCGACGGCTCTATCTCGACCTCATGGGATTGCCGCCGACCGCGGAACAACTGAGTGACGAGCGGGCTTATGAAGACATCGTCGACGAACTGCTCGCGAGTTCCCATCACGGCGAACGTTGGGCGCGGCATTGGATGGATGTGTGGCGCTACTCCGATTGGTACGGACTCGGTGATCAGCTGCGCAACAGCCAGAAGCACCTCTGGCATTGGCGCGATTGGATCGTGGAGTCGCTCAACGAGGACAAGGGCTACGATCGCATGATCGAGGAGATGATCGCCGCCGACGAGCTCGCGCCCGGTGACGCCGATGCGGTGCGGGCCACGGGATTTCTGGCGAGAAATTATTACCTCTTCAACCGTACCACCTGGCTCGATGACACTCTCGAGCACACCGGCAAGGCCTTTCTCGGTCTCACCCTGAACTGTGCGAAATGCCACGATCACAAGTATGACCCGATCGAGATGGTCGATTACTACAACCTGCGTGCCGTTTTCGAGCCGCATCAGGTGAGACTCGATCCCGTGCCGGGGGTGATCGATTTTGAAAAGAACGGCATCCCCCGTGTCTTCGACGATCATCCCGATGCCGAGACCTTCCTCCATGTCCGGGGAGATCCGGCGAATCCTGACAAAACGATCAAAATCACGCCGGCCGTGCCAGCGGTCTTCGCCGCTTTCGCACCGCCGCTCGAGCCGGTCGCGCTCCCTCTCGGGGAGTGGGCGCCGGCGACAAGGAAAACGTTTCAAGAGGACCATCTCGCGGCCGCACGGGCCAAGGTGGAGGCAACCGGGAAGGACCTGGAGCGGGCCCTTGCCAAGGCCGGCGCGGGTGGTGCGCCTGTGGCGAAAGCAGCCGATCCGGCGAAGGAGGTGGCGCTGGCCGAAGCCGCGAGGGATGTCGCCGTGGCGGAGCTGGCCCATCTCGAGGCGGTCATCGCCGCGGATACCGCGGCGCTCGCGAAGCCGGATGAAGCGCTCGCCTGCGCCGCTTCGCAGCGCGAGGCGGAGATGTTGGCGGCCCGGGCAAAGAGCGATCTGTTGAAGCTCGGCCCTGACGGAGATACCAAAAAGGTGAAGGCGGCGGAGGAAGCGCTCGCCGTGGCGGAAAAGAAGCTGGCGGCGAAAGACGCGGATTACACGCCCTTGCGTGGAGCGAAGAAGGCGCTCGAGACACCCGAACACAAGGAGGATACCTACGGCCCCTCCTTTTCACCGACGAGCACCGGACGCCGCCTCATGTTCGCGAAGTGGATCACCTCGCGCGAGAATCCGCTCGCCGCGCGTGTCGCCGTGAACCAGGTCTGGATGCGGCACTTCGGCGAGCCGCTCGTGGAGACGATTTTCGATTTCGGACGCCAGGCACCGCGTCCGGAGCATCTCGAGCTGCTCGATTGGCTTGCGGTCGAGTTCATGGAATCGGGTTGGAGTTTCAAGCACCTCCACCGCCTCCTCGTGACCTCACAGGCCTATCGACGGTGCTCATCGAATGCCGGAATGGATCCCGCGACACTTGCCGCCGATCCGGTGAATCGTTTCTACTGGCGCGCGAATCCGCGGCGGATGGAATCGCAGGTGGTGCGCGACAGCCTCCTTCATCTCGCCGGCGAACTCGATGTGTCGATGGGTGGTCCCTCCGTGCCGCCGAATGGTTCTTCGAAGCGGCGCGGGATCTATTTCACCCATTCGCGCGACGAGGAGGACAAATTCCTGACGATGTTTGACAACGCCGACATCCTCCAGTGCTACCGGCGTCCGGAGAGCATCGTGCCCCAGCAGGCCCTGGCCCTCGCCAATGCCGCCATCTCGCTCGACGCCTCCGGGAAGATCGCGGCGCGTGTCCACGCGGCGCGTCCGGGCGCGGATCGGGGAGCGTTCGTGGACGGTGTGTTTATGATTTTGCTAGGGCGTTTTCCGGAGGGGGATGAGCGCAATGCCTGTCTCGACTACTGGACGGAGATGGATTCTCTCGAATCCGTGAAGGCGACGAGGGATCCCGAAGCCACGATCCGCTCCCGGCTCGTGCATGCGGTGCTGAATCACAATGACTTTGTGACGGTGCGGTGAAGGTGGGTATGACGGGTGGATGCGGTAATTTCCCTGTCTTCTGGCATTTCCGGCAGCGCGTGTTGGGGGTTGCCTTTTCCATTTGATCCACACATCTTGGTGTAGCGTTCATCGACCCGGGGAGGCAGGTCGGATCGTTGCGATTTGAAGTATGGAATCTCGACCTGACTCTTGTTCCCCTGTCGAGGGGGAATCCCGCCCGCCTTTGCGGATCTTTGCAGCGGTGGCGAGTTTCGGTGTACTCGCTGCAATTGTCTTTTTGACTTTTTTCCGGGAAGAGCCTGATAAGGCGATTTCGATCGAAAGCCTTTTTGCGGATGATGCGGGTTCGGTGCCCTCCGCGGAGCCGGTTGACGGATATATCGGCTCACGCTCGTGTCGGGGATGCCATGAGAACGAACATCTCACCTGGAGCGCATCCTATCACAGTAAGATGACCCAGGTGGCTTCGCCGGAATCCATTCTTGGAAACTTTGACCAAGTGGTGCTGGAAACCCAGGGGGAACATTTTCGTCTTGATCGGGATGGAGATGGATATTGGGTCGAGATGCACGGAGAAGGGCCTAGGGAAGCGGGCCCGGACGCACGGGCGGCGTTTCGTCGGAAGATTGTGTTGACCACGGGGGCGCATCACATGCAGGTCTACTGGTTTTCTTCCGGAAACGGAAACGAGCTGGTCGCCTTGCCGTTCATCTGGTTAGTCAAAGAGGAAAAATGGATTCCTCGCTTGTCCGCGTTTTTGAATCCGCCCCTCCGAAGGCTTGTCCCGGAAAGGCAGGGTGCCTTGGAAGTTCTCTTTGAAAAGGGAAGGTGGAACAACTCGTGTATCCATTGCCATAACACACACGGAAAACCGCTCACGGACCCGTTTCCCCGCACGACGGTTTCGGAGTTCGGTATCTCGTGCGAATCCTGTCATGGTCCGGGACAAGATCATGTCGAGTGGCATCGTCCCGGAGCAATCGCGAATGGGGTGGATCCGATGAAAAGTCCGCGGGATTTGACTCACCCTCGATCCTCCCAGGTTTGCGGGCAATGCCATTCGATCCATCGTGCGTCGACGTGGGAGCAGTATTCCGAAATCGATCGATCAGGCAAACCCTTTCGTCCGGGAGATTGTCTGGACACACTCTATGACTTTGAGACAGACGCCACCAACCCTGGTTACAGGTGGTCTGACGGGATGGTGCGAGTAACGGGACGGGAGTACAGCGCATTGCAGGATTCACCCTGCTTCATTCAAAAGGATGCTTCGTGTTTCTCTTGTCATGAAATGCATGCAAGAGAGGGCGCGTCCGCGGAGATGCTGGCCGATTGGGCGGAAGATCAGTTGAAGCCAAGGATGCGTGGCAACGAGGCCTGCGTGCAATGTCACGAGGCGTATCGGGACGAGAAGGTTCTGGTGAATCATACCCGACATTCCCCCATTTCCAGCGGCAGTGATTGCATGAATTGCCATATGCCCAACACCGTTTATGGATTGTTGAAGGCGACGCGAAGCCATCAGGTTAGCAACCCTTCAATCGCGGAGACCTTGGAAGTCGGCCGTCCGAACGCGTGTAATCTCTGTCATCTCGACAAATCCCTGAACTGGACTGGAAACCATCTCGCGGAATGGTATGGACAGAAGCCCCCGGAGGGATCGGAGACAGGCGACGTTGCGCATTCGGCAGTAATGGCACTGCGCGGTGACGCTGCAGTGCGGGCTCTCGTGGCATGGCACATGGGATGGGAACCGGCGCGATCGATTTCGGGCGAATCCTGGATGCCGCCCTATCTCGCAAAATTGATGGAGGACGACTATGATGCCGTCAGATTCATCGCTGGCCAATCTTTCGGAAAGTTGTCTGGATACGACGATATCCAGTATGATTTCAATGCCAGCGGGAGGAATCGCGCACAGACGGTTGGCCGCATCCGAGCCCGCTGGAGGGAGTCGGGCCATCGGGATGAGGATGGTTTGCTAATCCGTGATGGCCGAATGATGCCGCTTTACCAGCACCTCCTCGACCAGCGAAATGAACGAATGATCAATCTTCTGGAGTAATCGACGAGCGGCCGCGGAGCAGTTCAACTGCCGCGATCGCGCTCTAGCTTGAGTCTCGGAGGGTTTGACGAGAGCTCTCCACATTTGACATAACCAATGCCTCTTGGAGATCAATGGAGTTTTTCGTCCACAGCGGCGTCGCGCCCGGTTCCCCGTTCGCGCGTTCCCTGCACCGTCGCGAGTTTCTCCATCGCGCCGGACTTGGATTCGGCGGGCTCGCCCTGCATGCGATGCTCGCCCGTGACGGATTCGGAGCCACCGGCGCTGAGAGTGCTTATCTGCCTCCGAGTGGACGTCCGCAATTCACGCCGAAGGCGAAGAGCGTGATCTGGCTCTTCATGCGGGGCGGGGTCAGCCACATGGAGAGTTTTGATCCGAAGCCGGCGCTGAACCGATATGCGGACAAGTCGATTTCTGAAACGCCTTTCGCCTCCGTGCTCGATCCGGAAAAACGGAAGAAGGTCCGAGTGGTGGTGGTGAACGACGCGAACGGTCAGCAGCGGACGAAGATTTATCCCCTCCAGACCGGCTTCAAGAGATACGGGAAAAGCGGCATCGAGGTGAGCGACTGGTTCCCCCACATCGGATCGTGCGTTGATGATCTCGCCGTGATCCGCTCGATGTGGACCACCGATGACAATCACGGTGCCCAGGTCCAGTTTCACTCGGGCCGCCACATGCTCGATCCGCGCGTGCCCACGATCGGCGCCTGGGTCAAATACGGGCTCGGCACGCTGAACGAAAACCTGCCGCAGTTCATCAACATGGGCCCGCGCTTCTTCGACCCGCGCGACGGCCACTACCTCGGCCCCGCCTACGACGCGGTGAAGCTGAAGGTCGATCCGAAAAACCCGCTCGATTACGCGCAGCCCGAGATCGCCCTGGATGCGAACGAGCAGAAGCTCGGCTTTGATCTCGTGAGCCGGCTCAACCGGCTCAATCAATCCCGATATCCGGGTGACGCCGGCCTCGACGCGCGCATCAAAAGCTACGAACTCGCCTACCGCATGCAGATGGCGGTGCCGGAGACGATCGACTTCTCGAAGGAAAGCGAGGCGACCAAGAACCTTTATGGGCTTGATCAGGACGAGACCCGGCTCTTCGGCGAGCAACTCCTCGCGGCGCGGCGTTTCGTTGAACGCGGGGTGCGTTTCATCCAGATCATGCACGGCGACGGCGCGGCCGGTGCGTGGGACCAGCATTCAAAGCTGAAGGCGGAGCATTCCAAGCTCGCCATGCAGGTCGATCGTCCCATCGCCGGTCTGTTGAAGGATCTCAAGCAGCGCGGCCTGCTCGAAGAGACCCTCGTCGTCTTCGGCACCGAGTTCGGCCGCACCCCGGGATCTCAGGGCGCGGACGGTCGCGACCACCATCCCTATGGCTTCAGTGTGTGGATGGCCGGCGGCGGGATCAAGGGCGGCATCGTCCATGGAGCGACCGATGAACTGGGTTTCCACGCGGTGGAGAGCCCGCATTACGTGACCGATCTCCACGCGACCCTGCTGCATCAGATGGGATTGCACGCCCACCATCTCGAGGTTCCCGGACACAAGCGGCTCGAGGTCGATTTCGGGGAGGTGATCCGGGAGATCGTTTGAGGGTGGGGAGCCCCGTTCTTGCTTCGCGAACGATCGGATCGAAGATGAACCGAATTCATCTTACGCTCATGGTTCGCCTCATTCTGTTTCTTCTCGCGGTGATCCCGGTGCCGCTGACGGCAGCACCGCCGGTGATCCTCATCGATCCTGGGCACGGTGGCACGGAGGTCGCGGGCAGTCTCAAGGAACGCAGCAACAGTTCGCCGAACAACGCGACGACGCCGGGCGGCCTGAAGGAGAAGGACCTCACGCTTGAGTTCAGTTTGATCCTGAGAGAGGAGATCCTGAAGGAAGCAACGAAACAAGGCCGCACCCTCGGGGTGATGTTGACGCGAGAGACGGATGTGAACCTCGATTTCATCTCCCGCGCGAAGATCTGCAACCGCTCCGACACGGCCTGCGTCGTGAGCATTCACTTCAATGCGACGGACGGGGCGAAGACCTCGGGCAGCCTTGCGGTGATCGCGGCGAAGGATCGCAATCCCGATTACGAGATCGACAAGGCCTTCGCCCTCGGGTTGGTCACGGCCTGCTCGAAGGGAGTGCGCGAGTATCTCCCGGGATCGAAAGACATGGGCACGATCCACGACAGCCATCTCCACGGCGGGCTCGGGTCGAATTTCTTTTTTCAGCTCCAGCGCCAGCCCCATCTGAGAGGCAAGCCGAAGTGTTTCCTCGAGATCGAGTTCATCGACAATCCTGCGGTGGAGAAGGCGCTGTTGGGCGGGGATCGGGCCGCAAAATTCCGTACGATCGCGGCGTCGATCGCGGCCTATCTGGTCGCGGCGACGGAGGAGGAGGCGAGGTGAACGGAACATCGAAAGGCTGCGCTTGCGTCGAGGTTTGAAGAACGGGGGGATGGCGGGGCGTATTGCCAAAAGTCGTTTCCGGCACTAATCTCCCGGGCATGAGCCGTTTGATTTTGCTAGTCCTCCTGTTCTCCGGGCTTCTCTCCGCAGCCGAGGCGTCCGACGGTCAACCGCTCTGGATGCGCTATCCGGCGGTCTCTCCGGACGGTGAGACGATCGCCTTCACCTATGGCGGCCAACTCTGGACGGTGCCGGCGTCGGGAGGCGACGCGACGGCACTGACGACGGGCGAGTTTTACACAACCTCCCCGGTATGGTCGCCCGATGGCGGTTCAATTGCTTTCGCCAGCAAACGTCATGGCAATCTCGATGTCTACGTGATGCCGGCGAAGGGCGGCGACATGAAGCGGATCACGCAGCACTCCGCCGACGACCGTCCCACGGCCTTTTCTCCCGATGGAAAGCTCGTCTACTTCTCCTCTCCGCGTCTCGGCTCGGCCCGGACCGTGCATGTCGGGACCTACGAGGGCAGTGACCAGCTTTATTCCGTGCCGGCGGCCGGCGGCCGTTCGCGCCTGGTGCTGCCGACCCCGGCGCTCTTCGCGGTGCCCGATGCCACGGGAAAACAACTGCTCTACGAGAACCGGCCCGTGTATGAAAACGAGTGGCGTAAGGGCGCGGTCTCGGACGGGGCGCACGATGTCTGGCTCTACGATGCGGCGAAGACGGCGCACCGCCAGATCACGACTTTCCGAGGGGAGGATCGCAATCCGGTGTGGGGGACGGACGGGAAGAGTTTTTATTATCTGAGCGAACGTTCGGGAAACTCGAACGTGTGGAAGAGTTCGCTCGAAGGCGATGCCATGGCAGAGCCGGTCACGCGGCATGAGAAGGGCGCGGCGCGTTTCCTTTCGATCGCGCGCGACGGCACGCTCGTCTACGGTCTCGAGGGCGAGATCTGGCGTCTGGCTCCTGGAGCGGAGGCCGAAAAAGTTGCGGTGAAGATCCGTCGGGGCGAGGTGACAAATGAGACGTTCAAGGTCACGGGCGATGATCAGCTTTCCGAGTTGGAAGTGTCCGCGGACGGCACGCAGATCGCCATCGTCGCGCGTGGCGAGGTGTTTGTCGTTTCGACGGCCACGGGTACGACCCGCCGCATCACGCACACGCCGGCACACGAACGCAACGTGGGATTCTCGCCGGATGGACGCACCCTCGTTTACATTTCCGAGCGCGATGGTGACATGGACGTTTTCCAAGCCACGCTCGGCGATGCGGCGATGAAAGACTTCGCCGCCCCGGGTGAGATCGTGGAGAAAAAGCTCGTCGATACGGAGGGCGACCTGATGTATCCCAAGATCTCGCCCGACGGGAAGAAGCTCGCCTACCTCGCGGACCGCGGCTCGATCCGGGTGCTCGATCTCGCGAGCGGAGCAACGGTGACGCCGCTGCCGCCCGGCCTGATCTACTCGTATGTCGATGAAGACGTGAGTTTCATTTGGTCGCCGGACAGCCGCCACCTCGCCTCGACCACCGGATCCCCCGTGACCGATCAGGACATCGTCCTGCTCGATGCCACGGGAACGACTCCGCCGACGCCCTTGACACGCAGCGGCTACAACGACTCGGATCCGCGCTTCAGTCCTGACGGCCGTGCCGTCTTCTGGGCCACGGATCGCGAGGGCCTCCGCCAGCCCGATGACAAGACCGGTCAGCAGGACGTCTACCTGGCCTATCTGACCCGCGAGGACTACGACGCGGCCCGCAGCGGCAAGGCCGATCCCGACAGGAAAGGCGCGGACGACTGGAAACCGCAGTTGAACGGGATCGAACATCGCACCGTCCGTCTCACCCCTTTCTCGGTCGATCCCCTGAGCGCGACGCTCACGCCGGATGGATCCGCGCTGATTTTCTTGGATCGCGAAAGCAACGGCACCGCGGTGGTGCGTCGTGTCGATGTCGCGTCACATGCCGCCTCGGAAGTCGTGACGCTGCCCGCCATTCCCGACGACTTTGCCTTTGATGCCAATGCCGGGAATCTCTTCTCCCTGAGTGCTGCCGGCCTTGAAAAGACCGATCTCGCCACGGGCAAGACCGAAGCGATCCCGCTCGACACCCGCATGGACGTCGATCCGAGGGGCGAACTGACCTACTGGTTCACGCACTTCTGGCGTCTCACCAAATTCAAGTTCTACGAGCCGACGATGCATGGCCGCGACTGGGACGCACTGCGCGGACACTACGAGCGATTCCTTCCGCATCTCCAGACCTGGGAGGATTTCGCCGAGATGATGGCCGAACTCGCGGGTGAGCTGAACGCCTCGCACATGGGATGCGCCGTTCTCAAGCCCTCGCCCAACGCCGCCGACACCGCCTCGCTCGGGGTGCACACGGACGACACCCACACCGGGCCCGGGCTGCGCATCGCCGCCGTCCTCCCGGGTGGACCAGCCGATCTCAGCAACAGTCCGCTCGCGCCGGGTGCGGTCATCCTCGCAATCAATGGCGAAACGATCGGTGCGGAGACGGATGCCGACGCCCTGCTCGACGGCATCGCCGGCACCCGGGTCGAACTGCTCGTCCAGCCGGCCGAGGGGGGCACTCCGGTGAAAGAGAGCCTCGTGCCGATCACGCTGAAGGAAGCCTTCGCCCTCGCCGATGAGCGTTGGGTGGACGAACGCAAGGCCATGACGGAGGAACTCTCGGGCGGGCGGCTCGGCTATATCTTCATCCCGGAGATGGACACCGAATCCTACCGACGCGCCTACAGCGAGGTCACCGGCGACTACCACGACAAGGAAGGTCTCGTCATCGACGTCCGCTACAACAGGGGCGGCAACATCCACGACCAGCTCATCACCCTCTTTACCGGAGATGTGTATGCCGGTTTCACGACCCGCGATGACCGGGGCGTCGGGCGCATCCCCACGGCCCGCTGGGCGAAACCCTCGGCGTTGGTGCAGAATGCGAGCGCCTACAGCGACGGCAGCATTTTCCCCCACCTCTACAAGAGCGGCGGCCTCGGCCCGATCGTCGGGGATGCCGTGCCTGGGACCGGCACGGCGGTGTGGTGGATGTATCCGATGAAAGGTGCGCTGAAGTGGGGCATCCCGCAGCTCGGCGCGAAGGATTTCAAGACGGGCTGGTTCGAGAACTCCGAGATCGTCCCCGACGTCGTCGCGCGCAACGATCCCGATTCCATCGCCGCGGGCAAGGATCCGCAGCTCGAGGCGGCGGTGGTCGAGTTGTTGAAGAAGCTGCCAGGGAGGTGATGGGGGAGGGCGGGAAGAGGGGACGCCGCGCGTTTCTCCAGGCTTCCCTTCGTGGCCTTGGCCTCTTCGCCATCCACCGCCTCACCCCCGCACCACCGCCATCGCCTCGCGTGCGTTCGCCTCGACCTTGGCCCAATCCTTCGCGCGGATCACGTCGCGGGGGGCGAGCCAGCTTCCTCCGACGGCGGCAATGAGTTCGTGATCGAGCCAGGTTCTGAGATTGGCGAGGTTGATTCCGCCGAGCGGAATGAACTTCGGTCCGAGGTGGGCGAATGGCGCGGCGATGTTGGCGAGGTGCTTGAGACCTCCGGCGGATTCGGCGGGGAAAAACTTCAGGAGGCGGCATCCTTCGCGGATGGCGATGTCCACATCGGTGGGAGTCATCACACCAGGACCAAAGGGCAGGCCGGCGTCGGCCGCCTTTCGGATGACCTCCGGATTCACGCCCGGAGAAACGCCGAATTCGGCTCCGGCGGCGAGGGCCGGGATGACCTGATCGGGTGAGAGGATCGTGCCGATGCCGATGTGCATGGCGGGACAGGCGGCGCGGATCGCGGCGGCGGCATCGAAGGCGACGGGCGTGCGCAGGGTCAGCTCCATCGCGGTGACCCCACCTCGCAGGAGAGCCTCGGCGAGCGGGACGGCGGCTTCGAGCTCGTCGATGACGAGGACGGCGATGAGTTTGGCGTCGCAGAGGATTTTGCCGACGCCGGATTCGGGGGTGAGTTCGCTCATGGGGTGGAGGGTCTGTTTGCGAAAGGGTCTTTGGGATGGGATACTACGGTTTATGAGTTTGAAAACCCCTCTTTCGCGTCCGTGGGTCGTGGCTTTGTCGTTCGCACTTCTTGGCGGCTTTTTCACGTCGTCTTTGTCGGCCCAGGATCAGGGCAAAACGAAGAGGGCCCCCGACCCGGTGTTGCTGCCGATCGAAGACGAACCCGGTTTGCCCCGCGTCCTCCTCATCGGAGACTCGATATCGATCGGGTACACGCTGGCGGTGCGTGAGAAGTTGAAGGGCAAAGCGAACGTACATCGTCCCCGGGCGAATTGCGGCCCCACCACGGCGGGCCTCGAACACCTCGACGCCTGGCTCGCGACGGGCGGTGAAGGTAAGAAATGGGACGTGATCCACTTCAATTGGGGATTACACGATCTGAAGTATTTGGGACCAAATGGAGAAAATCTCGCCGAGCCCGGCAGTGCGGGGAGCCACCGGCAGGTCTCGCCTGAGAATTATCGGAAGAATCTGGAAACCCTTGTCACCAAACTACAGGCGACGGGGGCGAAGCTGATCTGGCGCAACACGACGCCGGTGCCTGAAGGAGCGAAGGGGCGGGTCGTGGCCGACGCCCTCGTATACAATGAGATCGCGAAGGACGTGATGGCGCGATCGAAAGTGCCGGTGCACGACCTTTACTCGTTCGCATTTGAGCGTTTGGATCGTATCCAGAAACCGGCGGACGTCCATTTCACTCCCGAAGGATCCGAGATCCTCGCCGATGATGTCGTCCGCGTGATTCTCGAAACGCTCCAACCCTGATCCATCCATCCGATCACGATGAAACCCTCCTCTTCCCTCCGGTCTCTCGCCGTCGCGGCATTGTTCCTGCCGGCGTTGGCCGTCGCACAAAAAGGCGACAAGCCCGGTCACGACATGGCTCCGCCTCCGGCGCATTGGAAAATCCCGGCCGCACCGGTCGTGAAGCCGGAGGATTCCGCCGCGACGATGCAGCTGGAAGAGGGCTTCGTGCTCGAGCTCGTCGCCGCCGAGCCCATGGTGCACGATCCGGTCGTGCTGACCTTCGATGGAAAAGGCCGGATCTGGGTCGCGGAGATGCTGGGCTACATGCCCGACATTGATGGCAAGCTGGAAGAGTCCACTTTTGGACGCATCTCCGTGCTCGAGGACACCGATGGAGACGGCAAGGCGGACAAACACACCGTCTTCCTCGAAGATTATCTGTTGCCGCGCGGGGTGGCGCTCGTCGACAACGATCGCACCCTGCTTTTCGCCGACAATGAGAAGCTCTACGAAGCCGAGATCCTGATCTCGGACGAGGGCGCGATCCGCGCGGGCAAAGTCACCGTCGTCGATGAGGAGTTCGCCCCAGGGGGGAATCCCGAGCACAAGCCCAACGGCTTGATGCGGGCCATCGACAACTGGGTCTACAACGCGAAGTGCGATCAACGCTACAAGAAGGTGAACGGCGTCTGGATCAAAGAGAAAACCGAGGAGCGCGGCCAATGGGGCATCTCCCAGGATGACTTCGGCCGCCTCGTGACGAACTCGAATTCAAATCTCATCTCGGTGGAGGAGATCGCTCCGGGAGTGAAGTCGCGGAACGCGAACTACACCTTCCGCAGTCCCGTGACGACGACGATCAAGGATCAGCAGCTCTGGCCCTCGCGGATCAATCCCGGGGTGAACCGCGGATACCAGGATGGCACGCTCGATGAAAACGGCTACCTGCGAAAGCCGACTGCGGCTTCCGGCATGGCCGTCTATCGCGGAGATCAATTCCCTGCGGAATACTACGGGAATCTCTTCATCACCGAACCCGCCGGCAATCTCGTGAAGAGGGCTTTGATGACCGAGGGCGAAAAGGGGATGCGTCTCGTGAAGAGCGCGCTGACGGGATCGGAGTTCCTCACCTCGACCGACGAGCGGTCGCGCATGGTGAACGCTCATACCGCTCCCGACGGTTCGCTTTATCTGGTCGACTTTTATCGCGGTATCCTCCAGCACAAGGAATACATGACCTCCTACCTCCGTGCCCAAGTCGTGGATCGGGGCCTCGACACGCCGATCGGGCTGGGGCGGATCTGGCGCGTGCGCCACACGGAGGGCAAGCACCTGGCGCCGGCACCGAACATGGAGAAAGAGAGTTCGCTGGATCTCGTGGCGCACTTGTCCCACCCGAACGGCTGGTGGCGCGACACCGCGCAGCGGCTGATCGTGGAGCGGGGAGGGGACGCCGAGACGATCGAGGCGCTGCGTGCGCTCGCGGCCAACGGAGCAAACGAGGTCGCCGCCGTCCACGCGATCTGGACGCTCGAGGGTCTGGGCAAGCTCGATGCTGCGGCGGTGCAGTCCGCTCTTTCTCTCAAAAAGGGTCGTGCCCTCGCCGAAGTGGTTCGTGCTGCCGGAACTCTAGCCGAAACCGAAAAGGCGGGAGAGGTCTTTGCTGCCATCGCACCTCTCGCATCGAATGACGACCTGCAGGTGCGTCGCCAAGTCGCGGCAACGCTGGGTCGATTCGGGAGTGAGGCCGTGCCGGTCCTCGCCGCCCTGGTGAAGGCGCAGGAGAAAGACCTCCTCACCGGAGATCTCGCGGCGAGCGGTCTCGGCGGGATGGAGCTGGCCTTCTTCAAGGCGCTGCCTCCGAAGCACAACCTCCGCACTCCCCTCATCGAGACTCTGGTGAAGAAGAACAACAAGAAGGAACTGGCCGAACTGTCCTCGATGCTCGCCGATGCCGGTGAATTCCGCGCCCTCGCCCGGGCCGCGGCGACCCAGCGTCGTGCCGATGAGGCAGGGGAGTTGCTCGGGCTCGTCGCAGATCCCGGGACTTCCACCGAGATCCGCAAAGCCATTGTCGAAGGTCTCCTGACGGGTGGGAAGGACAAAAAATTCAAACCCATGCCCGTGAAGGAACTCGACGAGCTCGTCCTGGCTGGAAAGAACGGCCTCATCGATGCGAAGAAGGAGAAGGAACTCGCCGCGCTCTTCAAAGTGGGCTCGGGAGAGGAAGAGAACTTCCTCGTCACCGACGCCCACCGCGCCCAGTTCAAGCTGGGCGAGGTGCAATACCAGCGCATCTGTCTGGGATGCCATCAGGTGCACGGAAACGGTCAGCAGTACATTGCTCCGCCTCTCGTGGGATCGGAATGGGTGCTCGAGTCCGACCAACGCCTCATCGGCATCGTCATGGATGGGGTGATGGGTCCGATCGAGGTGCTCGGCAAGACCTACACCGTGCCCGAGATCCAGCCGATGATGCCCGGTCTGCGGATGAATCCCGAATTCACCGATGAGCAACTCGCCGCGATCATGACCTACGTGCGGAACGCCTGGGGCAACGGAGCGAAACCCATCCCGACCGAGGCCGTCACCCGCTACCGCGAGACGGTCGCTCCTCGCGCACCCTGGACTCCCGAAGAATTGCTGAAGGTGAAATGAATCCCCATCAGGGACCCTTCTCGCTGGAAGATCTGGTAGGATGGACCGCGGAGGAGCGCGATGCCCTCCTTGCCGCCATCGATGAGTCGGATTATTCCCTCGCGGATTGGGGCTCGGCACTCATCGCTTTCGAGGCCTGGCTCGCGGGCCGGGGAGAAACCCGCCGACCCTGGCGCGAAATCGTAGGTTACATTCACTGCTGCACTCTTATGGCCTCGCCGGGAGTTGCTTTAGGTAAGTTAGAAGTCATTGTCGATAAGGCACTTACTGAATTTGGGTTCGAGTTCATCGAAGAGTCGCAGTCTTGAGAAGATTCAGATTCTGCGAATTTCCGAGAGAAAAGGATAGGCATCCTGCCCGGATTGTGGTAAGCTACAGGCCTATGTCAGCCACACGTAGAACACGATTCTCGCGCAGGGTGCCAGATCACGTCACCGACGAACTGGTCACCGTTCTCTCAGACAAACAAACCTTCGGTTTCAACGATCTCTTCGAGGTTGTTTACGAAAATCTCAAAGCCCGTAACGCCGTCAGCGGCGGAGAAGAAATGCTCCGCCTCCGGGCCTACGAAAAGCTCCAGAACCTCGTCACGAGGGGTTTGGTTGAGAAGAACGGCAAAGAATATCGTGGTCTCGAAAACCTCCACGAAGCCTCCAGCGCCCCCGCGGCGTCCTGAGGTGCAGTCCTTCTGATCCGGTGATGGCAAGGCAGCCTCCGCGAGGCGCGCCAGCCCGAGGCCGGACAAGTCGCTTTCTCCGCCGTTAGACGAAATCGTCTGGACGGAGAGGGCAAAATCACTACATTCCGTCGAGTCCGGGCCGCTCCGGACCGACGGATTTTTTTTGCCATGCTCTCCGACTACATTCCCGTCCTCATCCAGGTGCTCTTCGCCGGCGGTTTTGCCGTGGCGACCTTGATCGCCAGCGCCCTCCTAGGCAAGCGAGCCCTTACCAACCGGACCAAGGATTCCGCCTACGAGTGCGGGATGAATCCGATCGGCGAGGGACAGGCGCGCTTCAGCGTGAAGTTCTACCTCGTCGCGATGCTTTTTGTGCTCTTCGACATCGAGGTGGTCTTCCTCGTCCCGTGGGCCACGGTCTACCGCGAGCAGATCGAGTCAGGCAACTCCGTCTTTCTCACCGCCATGCTCGGCTTCGTCGGCGTGCTTTTCGTCGCTTACCTCTACGCCTTGAAGAAAGGGGCGCTGGAGTGGCGTCGTTGAGACCGCCTTTGGAAAACCTCTTTTTGATTCCGCGCCCCGATGGTCCACTACATCGCCCTTTTCCGCGTCGGCAAAGGCGCGACCGATGCGGATCTCGAGGAGATGATCCGCGCCAGCCGCACGTGTTTCCACCGCGTCCACGAGGCCCACAACTTCCGTTCGGGCCGCAATCTCGATGCCAAGGCCGAGTTCGCTTTTTTTCTCTCCGCGGATTTTGAGAGCCGCGACAAGCTCGCGATGTTCCGGGAGGATCCGAATTACCTGCGTTTCGAAAACGACGTCCTCAAACGCCACACCACCAGCCGTGTCGAGCACCTCTACGAGACCGAGCCGGGAAAAGACCCGAAGTACTCCTGATCCCGCCCGCCGCCTGATCACGGGATTCGCACGGACTTTTCCCGGAGATTTCACATGCCCTTCATTCGCTCTTCACCTCGGTGGAAGAGCTTGGAGGCATGAAATCCATCCTTTCCCGCGGTCTGCCCGACCCCGTTCACGAACTGCTCTGGTTTTGCCATCGCCAACTGCTTGCCTGCGTTTTCGGTGTGCTCCTCCTCGCCGGACTCCTTCTCACCAAACATTGGGCCGAGGCGGCACCCCTCTCGCGGCAGGATTTTCTGTTTCTCTACGCGCTCGGTCTCCAGATCGCACTGATCGTATTCCGCCTCGAGCATCGTGAGGAAGTCGTCGTGATTCTCGCCTTTCATCTCCTCGCCACGGTGATGGAGTGGTTCAAGACCTCGCCCGCCATCGGATCCTGGCAATATCCCGCCGAGGGGGTGATTTTCCGCGTTTACCAAGTGCCGCTTTTCGCCGGCTTTCTTTACAGCTCCGTCGGCAGCTACATCGCCCGGGCGTGGCGGCTTCTCGAATTCCGCTTCATCGCTTACCCGCCGGTCTGGATGACCGCGATCCTCGCCGGTCTCGCCTATCTCAATTTCTTCACCCACCACTTCGTCGCCGACATCCGATGGATTCTGATCGCTGCCTCGGTCGTCCTGTTTTGGCGCTGCCGGCTTACGTTCCGGACGGGACGGCGCGTCAGGACCATTCCTCTTCTTGCCGGGCTGCTGGCGGTGGCCTTCCTCATCTGGATCGCGGAGAACGCCGGCACCTACGCCCGTGCCTGGGTCTATCCCGATCAGATCGAGGGCTGGAAACCGGTCTCACTCCAGAAGTTCTGGGCGTGGTACCTGCTGATGATCCTCAGTTTCGTCCTCGTCTCCTTCGTAAACTTGCGGCGCGGTTCCGGGGGATCCGCCTCGCTCAGCCGGGATTCTTGACGGTTCCGAAGGCGTTGCCCTTTCCGTTGCCCTTTCCGTTACCATTGCTGCCGTTCGCCCCGTTTTTGGCGGCTTCCAGCGCGGCATCACGGGCTGCTTTCGCCGCCGCGACCTCCGCCTTTTTGAACGGGCGCTTTCCCTTCAGCACTCTCGTCGATTGGGTTGCCGAGAGCATGTTCAGGGTGCGGGCGAGCGAGCGGGCATATTCCTGATAGCCCTCTTCGGGATAGCCGGATTCCCACGAAATGGTAGCGGCGAGATCTTCCTCCAAAAACTGCTGAGCCGAACCCGTGACCGGAATGGCCAAGGGCAGAAGCAAGAGGCGAGAAAGGATTTTCGCGTTCATGATTCTAGTAAACATGGTTTTCATATTGAGTCAAGGTGCGGAAAGCGGGCATCGCGCGTTTGCTGGCATGACAATGATCTCGATTCCGGGTAAAAGAGGCGGGATGAGAAAACTCCTCCTCTTGACCTGGATGTTGATGACGTTCCTGTCCGCGGGCGCGCGTGCTCTCGATTACGAGCGCGACATCATGCCCATTTTCGAAAAGAAGTGCGCCGATTGCCACAGTCGGGCATCGGGAGAGTCGAAAGGCGGCCTCATCCTCGACGACCCGGCGCACCTCCTCGGTCGTCTGGGGAAAAACAGCCTCGTCGTGCCGGGAGATTGGGACGCGAGTTACCTTTTCATCACCCTGTATCGCCCCGAGGGGGATGAGGATGCCATGCCGCCGAAGGGAAAGGGAGAACGGCTCACGCCGGAGGAAGTCACCCTCGTCCAAAAATGGATCACCGAGGGCGCTCCCATCCTCGGTGAGCGCGGAGCCAAGGGGGAAATGCCCGAGGCGGCTGGCTCGATGGAGAAAGAGAAAGGCGGCGCGCTTCCCGAGCCGGCGTCCCCGCGGTCATGGACCAATCGCGAGGGCAAGAGTATCATCGCGACGCTGCTGAAGGTCGAGGGCGACGTGGCCGTCCTGCGTCTCGCCAACGGCACTGTCCATCGCTACCCCATCGCCAATCTCTCCGAGGAAAGCCGCGCCGCCCTCCCGAAGTGAGCGGGGGTATCTCAGAGGAACTTCCGCACCATGAAATCAAATCCGCGGTCGCCGAGGATCCGTCGTGCCCAGATCACCGGCTTGCCAAGATAACCTGCGACGTAGCGCGTCTTTGGCCGTCTGGACTCGACCGCTCCTACGATGATTTTCGCGATCAGGTCCGGGTGCGACGCTTTTTTGTCAAGATACGCACGCCGCGTCGCCGCCGCCATTTTCCTCGCAAAGTCGGCGTAGGGGCCGCCTTCGGATCGCTCCAGGAGCGGGGCGATCGCGATCTCCGCGAACTCGGTCTCGATCGCCCCCGGCTCGACGATGATGACGCGGATCCCGAAAGGGGCGAGCTCGAGACGGAGACAGTCCGACCAGCCCTCGAGCGCGTGTTTCGAGGCGTGATACCAGGCTCCCATCGGCGTGTAGACGCGTCCCCCGATCGAGGAAACATTCACGATCGAACCGGATCGGGCCTCGCGCATCGCGGGCAGGACGCGTTGGGTGAGGCGGGCGATCCCGAATAGATTCACCTCGAACTGGCGTCTGGCCTCCTCCATCGGCACCTCTTCGACCGATCCATAGACCCCGATGCCGGCGTTGTTCACGATCGCGTCGAGGCCACCGGTCGTATTGGCCAGGCGCGAACCCAGATCGTCGATCGACGTTTCGTCGGTGAGATCGAGAAAATGGACGCACGCCCCCGCCTCCGCCAGGGAAGCCATGTGCTCCGTGCGGCGGGCCGCGGCGTGGACCGTCCAGCCTCTCTCGAGAAAGGCCCGCGCCGTTGCCTCGCCGATGCCGCTCGAGGCGCCGGTGACGAGGACGGTGTGTGGGTGGGGGGACGACATGTGCGGAAATGAAGACGCGGCGGGCCGTTTTGAAAAGGGGATTCAACGAAACGAAGCTTGTCGCTTGGTCCATGATCCGGTAGAAGGCTCCTCATGAATACCGATTGGGGATCTTGGATCCAACTGCTCACCAGAATCCCCGGCCTCGTCGTCGGGATCCTTTTCGTGTCGGTCGCTTTTCTTTTCCATCTCCGACGTCCCGGACCCGCCACGGTCGTTCAGATCTGTGGCAGTATTATCGCCTTCATCGGATCGGGGATCTCCGCGTTTGGTCAGACGATGCTCCAGAGTCAACTTCAAGGCGGCGAAGGCGGCGGCGATGCGATTCGACAATGGGGGAGCCTCCTCTCGATCTCCTACGGCGCCTACCTGATCGGAGCCCTCCTGTTTGCCTTTGCCCTGCTGCTCTCCGTCTCTTCGCTGCCGCGCCGAGACGGAGTCTGAGAAATCGGATCCCGTGAACATTTCGTCGAACGCGGTCGCGTCGCTTTTCGTGTCGGCAGGCATGTGTTAGTGTCTCCAAAAATTCCCTGCCATGGCCAAACTCCCCTCCACCAACCGCCGCGATTTTCTCCGTGCCTCTCTTGCCACATCCGCGATCTTCGGGGCCGAATCCGCTCTCGTCACCTCGTCTACCCGGGCCGCGGAGGCGAACGGAGGCACCGCCAAAAACGTGATTTTCATGGTCAGCGACGGGATGAACCACGGGGCGCTCTCACTCGCCCGACAGTTCCGCGAACAGGCCGGTGGAATCAATCATTGGACGAAGCTCTACCGCGAGCAACCCGTCGTGCGCGCCCTCGTCGAGACCTTCTCGGCGAACAGCTGTGTCACCGATTCCGCCGCCGCCGCCAGCGCCTGGGGCGGGGGCAAACGGGTCAACAACGGGACCCTCAACGTGCTCCCCGACAACACCCACGTCGAGACACTCCACCAGAAGCTGCAGGCCAAAGGCCGCAAGACGGGGCTCGTCAGCACCGCGACGATCACCCACGCGACCCCGGCCGGGTTTGCCGTCAATGTCGACAGCCGAGCCGACGAGGCCATCATTGCCGAGCAATACCTCGAGCGCCGGGTCGACCTGCTCCTCGGCGGTGGGAAGAAATTTTTCAGCGAGGATCTCAAGAAGCGCTACGCCGCGGCCGGTTATGCCGTCGTCGAGTCTCGCGACAGCCTGACAAACCTCCCCACGGAGGCGGCGAAACCCCTGCTCGGAATCTTCTACGAGAGCCACCTGCCCTTCAGCATCGATCACCAGAACGTGCCCGAGTTGAAAGCCTCCATCCCGACCCTTGCGGAGATGACCCGGATCGCACTCGACCGGCTTGCTCCCGCGAAGGACGGTTTCTTTCTCATGGTCGAAGGGGCCCGCATCGATCACGCCGGTCACGCCAACGACGCCGCGGCTTCGATCCACGATCAACTGGCCTTCGACGACGCGATCGGCACAGTGCTGGCTTTTGTCGAAAACCATCCCGACACTCTTGTCATCATCACGACCGATCACGGGTGTGGCGGCATCCAGATGAATGGCGTCAGTGCCAAGCCTGATCAGGGCATCGCTCCCGGACTTTACAATGCCAGCAACCTCTATTTCGAACGGCTCCGGAGCTTCAACCGCTCCATCGAATGGATGAAGCAAAACGGCGTCGATGGTCTCAGCGGGCCGCCGCTGGCCGCCGCACTTGAGAAGCATACCGGCCTGAAGCTCACCCCCGAGGAAATCAAGACTGCCCAAGGCCTCAAGGCCGCCTACGAGGACGTGATCCAGGCCCACACCGGCGTCGGCTGGACGAGCGCGAACCACACCGGCGAATTGGTCGAGTTCTGTGCTTTCGGTCCGGGCAGCCGCGAATTCCCCGCGCTGATGCGGAATGATGAGGCTCACGCGAAGCTGCTCAAGATCCTCGCGATTTGAGAGCAGAGAGGGTCAGGTGCGCGACCTGACCCTGTTGAATCGTCGTCACGGCACCGAGGGGCGGGATTCCAGCCAGCCCGCCGGATCGAGCCCGTAGAATTTCGCGAGCACTTCGTAGAGCTCCGGGTGTTCGTACTCCAGGTCGAGAGGATCTTCGAAGAACGCTTCCGTGGCCACGGCGAAAAATTCGCAGGGATCGGTCGCTCCGTAGGGATCGAGGAAGGGCTCGGGATCGCGGGTTTTCGAGGCTTCCTTGAGTGCCTCGTAGTGGCGTTCCATCACCGAGCCCCAGCGCACGTAGTCCTCGCGCGATTTCAGCTTGGGCACACCGTCGGCGACGCCGTTGTATTGATCGATCTGGTGGGCGAACTCGTGGATGACGACGTTCATCCCGTCGTCATCGTTGCGACCGCCCGCGAGGACGTTGTCCCACGAAAGAATCACCGAACCCGTCTCCCACGACTCACCGAAGAGCACTCCCCGATCCTCGTCATCAATGCCGAAACGGCGTCTCCCCCGGTCGCGGAATCCTCCCGGATAGAGGAGGATGGAATGGAGGCGCGGAAAGAAGTCATGATCGTTTTTGCCGAGGATCGTGAGCGCTGCCTGTGCCGCGATGACGAGTTTCATCTCGTCGCGCACCTCGGCGAGCCCGCCGCAGGCTTCGTAGTTTTTCTCCTCCATCAAGACCCGTGTGATCCCCGCGAACCGGCCTTGCAGGTCCGCCGGAATCGCGCGCCAACGCGGGAAGTCGCGGTCGAGAATGGTGGCTTCGTCAGGGTCGAAGGGGCGGGCCAGGCGGGCCGAGCGTTCACGTCGAAAACGCAATCGTCTTCGCCAGAGTATGCCGAGGATCACGAGCACGGTGGCGGCCAGACCGATCTCGCTCCACGCGATCCAATCCATCGCCTTCATCGTCTCACTTCCGGTCGAAGGGGCTCGGGGAAAACTCGTAGCCGCTGTTGCGATCGTGGAGAATCCCGGTGAGATAGGCCGCCGGCAGCAGCACCAGCCATTGTTCGTCCTGATCGAGCGCGAGGGAACATCCCGAGGGCAGGGTCAGGGGCGGAGCATCGCGGAGATTTGCATCAGGAGCCGGATTCTTGGCGCGCACCCATTGGGCGACCGACCAAGGGGAACCTTCGAGTCGGCAATCGACGTTGTATTCTCCCTCGAGCCGGGCCTTCATCACCTCGAACTGGAGCGGACCGACCGCTCCCAGCAGCGGCACGCGCTGCGCGCTGCCATGCACGTCGTAGGCCTGGGCGACACCTTCCTTGAGCAGCTGCTCGATGCCCGCGCGGTAACGCTTGATGTTGGCCGTGTCGTTGTTGAAAAGATAGGAGAAACACTCGGGCTTGAAGCGCGGCATTTCGTCGTAGACGATGCCGGACTCGCTCGTCAGGGTGTCGCCGATGAGAAACTCGTAGTTCCCGACGAGGGCGAGAATGTCACCAGCGTAGGCGATATCGAGCGTCTCGCGATCCTGCCCGAAGAGCTTCTGGGCATTGCCGAGACGCACCTTGCGGCCCGATTTGATGTCCGTCACCTGCATGTCGCGCTCGAAAACTCCCGAGACGATGCGGATGAAGACAGCCCGGTCACGATGGCGCGGATTCATGTTCGCCTGGATCTTGAAGACGAAGCCTGAGAACCCGTCGCGATGGGGATCGATCTCGCCGCTTTCCGACAAACGCGGAGCGGGACCGGGCGCGAGTTGAAGGAACCGCTCGAGCATCAACTGCACCCCGAAATTGTTCATGGCGCTGCCGAAAAAGACCGGCATCTGTTTTCCGGCGAGAGTCTTGGCGAGATCGAGCTCCTCGGTGACACCGTCGAGCAGCTCGACCTCCTGTTTCACTCGTTCGTAGATTTCCGAATCGAGCGCGTTCTTCACGAGATCATCATCGATTCCGCCGACCGAAAGGGGAGCCTTGAAGGAGCCGTGCGGGGTGCGCTCGAAAAGGTTCACCTCGTTCGTCTCCCGGTTGAAGACCCCGCGGAAACGGGGGCCGTCGCCAAGCGGCCAGTTCAGCGGCACCGGAGGAAGACCGAGGACGTTTTCGAGTTCGTCGAGCAGTTCCAACGGCGGACGCGAGGGGCGGTCGAGTTTGTTGATGAAGACGAAGATGGGCACGCCGCGTTTCCGGCAGACCTCGAAGAGCTTCAAGGTCTGGGCCTCGATCCCTTTGCCCGCGTCGATCACCATCACCGCCGAATCAACCGCCGACAGCACCCGGTAGGTGTCCTCCGAGAAATCGTGGTGACCGGGGGTGTCGAGAAGGTTCACGCAAAAGCCGTTGTATTCGAACTGGAGCACGGTCGACGAAACCGAGATGCCCCGTTCCTTTTCCATCGCCATCCAGTCCGAGGCGGTGGCGTTCTGGTTTTTCCGGGCTGTGACGCTGCCGGCGAGGTGGATCGCTCCTCCGTAAAGCAGCAGCTTTTCCGTCAGGGTCGTCTTTCCGGCATCCGGGTGTGAAATGATCGCGAAGGTGCGGCGACGGTCGATCTGGCGGGCGACATCGGCAGGAACGGTCTTGAAGGCGGCGGTGGACGAAGCGGACACGGGTAGACAGGTTCAGAGGTTCTAGGCTGGGAGCCAACAAACTGGGGTGAAAGCAGGATTTTGCCATTGGAAAATCGGCATCCTGTCTCGTCCGGGTCGTCCAAGTATTGGCGATGCCAGCAAGCTAATTGACAGTCAGATGTTTAAATGTTTATGTTAATGTTACTGTAACGGAAATGAAGGTCGAAGGAATTAAATGATGAATACATCTCGAATCTTAGGAATTGGCCGTTGTTATTATCATGTCGTGTCGCGGGTGGTCGACAAGCAGAGGGTCTTTGGGCCGCGGGAGAAGGAGGTCTTTCGCAAGATTCTGCGCAATCAGGAGGCTTTTTCGGGGGTGAGGGTGGTTACTTACTGCCTGATGTCGAATCACTTTCATCTCCTTCTGGAGGTGCCGGACCGGGAAACGCTGGCTCCCCTCGACGAGGAGGGACTCCTCGCGGTGCTGCCTTTGCTTTACGATGGCGAGGTGGTGGAGGGGGTGAAACAAGAACTGGAACGCGCCCGCCTCTCAGGCAACGCCTCCTGGCACCGGGAGATTCTCGACCGCTATGAACGCCGACGCGGCGACCTCGCGCGCTTCGTCAAGGAACTGAAATTGCGCCTCACCTTCTACATGAACAAGCGCCTGGACCGGGTCGGCACGCTCTGGGAAGGACGCTACAAAAGTGTCCTCGTGGAAGGCGGCGAGCAGGCTCTGATGACCGTAGCCGCCTACATTGATCTGAATCCGGTGCGCGCCGGAATGGTATCGCGTCCGGAAGACTACCGATGGTGCGGCTATGCGGAAGCGGTGGCCGGCGGAAAGCGAGCCGGGCGGGCGCGGGAAGGCTTGGGAACGATCCTGAGCACGGCCTTGCAAGCTCCTGAGTTCCAACACGATTGGTCTGAAACCGCGGCTCGCTACCGGATGTTCCTGTTTGAGGAAGGACGGGAAGTGACGGGAGATCCCGGGCGGGGGGAAACGAGCCGTCCCGGCATGACGGAGGCCGAGGTCGAGGCGGTCACGACTCAAGGTGGACGGATGTCGCTGGCGGAAGCGTTGCGGCACCGGGTGCGGTATTTCTGCGACGGGGCGGTGCTCGGCTCGGCGGAGTTCGTGGAAGCGGTCTTTGAGCGGGAGCAATCCCTGCGGGGACGTTTCGGAGAGAAAAGGCGCACGGGAGCGCGGCCGATGCGTGGGGCGGACTGGGGCGGCTTGCGCGTGCTGCGAGATCTGCAGAAGGAGGTGATGGGCCCCTGAAAGAGTCCCGCCGCGAGATAGATGGGGGTTCTCCTGCTATTTTGGCCGCTGCTACGGTCAGGAAGGTTGGGTTTCTTTGAAAAAAATGGCCCGTGATCGTGTGATGCGGCTTAACGCCATTGTTAGGGAGGTGTTTCGGGCGGACCTTGTCCGTGTGAAAAGGAAACCGCATCCCCCAATTCACGCCGTGAGGCCAGGTTCGGTCCGGCAGATGGTTCTTTTGGCGTTCGCTTGTTTGGTTCCACTTGGAACCGCGGTGACTTCTCTCGCTCAGGCGGTCGATCCGGGGAAAAAAGAAAAGGCTCCCAAGGCGGCGGTCACGGATCAGAAGGTCCGACAAAATCCCTCGGCTCCTGATGCGGTGATGACCCTCCGCAGTGTGGCGGGCCAGGAGATCGAAGCGAAGCTGATTTCGGCGACGGGAGAAAACGTGACGATTGAGCGGGTCGGGGATGGCCGGCAGTTCGTCGTGGCACTTGCCACTCTCGACAATTACACGGGCGAGCGGGTCCGCCAATGGATGGATCAGGCTCCGGGGGCGGTGGCCTACAATTTTGCGGTCACGGCGACCAAGACGCTGATCGACTCAAACACCTTCATGACCGGCGGAAGGGATCTCAAAACGGCCGAGTGGTCCTATCGGGTGAAGCTGACCAACCTGACTCGCAATCTCCTGACGGATGCCCAGCTCGAGTATCGCATCGTCTTTGATGACGAGGTCGAGATCGCCAAAACGGTGGTGGCCCCCGGGAAAGGAGCGAATCAGCAGGACGGACAGATGGTGGATCTCCCGGAGATGCACTTCAACGACGAGATCGAGTTCGACACCGCCCCCCTGCAGATCCACACCTACGAGTATGTCCCCAGCCGGGGAGAGCGCGAGTACTCGCGCGATACGATCAAGGGAATCTGGGTGCGCATCGTGAAAAACGGGACCGTCCTCTACGAATACCAAAGTCATCCGGCGACGATGGCTGCGCTTTCCTGGGACAATGAGGACAAGCTCGAGATCCGGGTCACGAACCAGTTCCGCGATCAATTCGCGACGGGGGTGAAGTGATCCTGATCACTTCTTCGAGAGCAGCCAGGCGATGAGATCCCGCAGCTCTTCGGAGGAAAGGGTTTGTTCAAGTCCCATCGGCATGAGTGACATGGGGACACGTCGCAGGGTGGCGACGTCGGTGTGGGCAATCTCTTCCTTCTGACCGCTGAGACTCACGAGTTCGAGCCCCCGGGCGGTTTGTTCGTGGATGAGGCCGACCCGCGTTTGTCCGGATTTCACCCCGATCTCATAGGTATCGAAATCGCGGGCGATCGATTCGCTCGGGAAAAGAACGGATTCGTAGAGGTCTCGCGCGGTGCGGATGCGACCGATCGTGCTCAGATCGGGACCGATCTGGCCGCCCGTCTCACCGACCCGGTGACAAACGACACAGGCCCCTTTGCCGGAGGTGAAGACGGATTCCCCTTTGGAGGCATCGGCTCCGGCAACAGTCGCGGCGAGGGCATCGAGACGTTCGTTGCGCCCCGCGCGTTCGGAGTCCAGCGCCGCGAGACGCGCTTCGATTGTGGCGAGGGCGTCTGGATGTTTTTCGAAACGCATCCGCAGCATTTCTTCTTCGAAGTTGCCGATCACGGAAGAAGCGGCAAGCGCGGTGGCGACGAGGGCGGCTTGCTCCGGTGAATCGATCGTGCGGAACAGATCGGGGAAGGCGCCCCACTCGATGGGATTCAGATTTGCGAGAAGAGGGGCGAGGCGATCGCGTTCGGCGGCGGTGAGGCTGGAACGGGCGAGCAAATCGAGGGCTTGGCCGCGGAATTCCGCCGCGCCATCCGGCCCGAGGATGGATTCGGCCAGGTCGAAGACTGCGGCCTGAATGGGGGTGTTGGGGACGGAAAGAGCTTTGGCGGCGGCGAGGCGTAGGGAAGTATCGAGCTGATCGTCGCGGCAAAGGGCTTCGAGCGCAGGATCAAAGCGGTCGGTCCGGGTGGCGGCGAGTGCCGCAAGGGCGGGCGCGAGAGTTTCAGGGGCTGCGTCATCGGACAGCGCCTTTTCGAAAACAGGCACCCAATCTTCCTGGAAGGGGATCCCCGGGGCGTGGGAGATTAGCTCGAGCCCGAGTCGTCCCTGATCCTGTTTTTCGGAGGTCAACAGACTGCCCACGTAATCGGTGATCGGGGGTGATGTCGCGTGGGCCGGCACGACCTGGCGCAGGAGGGCGCGGCGGCTCTCATCGATGGCGCCATCCCAGGCGAAAAACGCGTTGGCGAGGGCGGCGTCCCATTCGGGATGGCCGAGGGCGATGGATACAGCGGTCTCGCGCAGTCCGGGATCGCTGGATTCGAGATGAGGAAGCAAATCGAGGACCTCAAGTTTCGACGAGGCCATGCCATCAAGCGCGCGCAGCGTGCCGGAGATGACCGCGGGATCCTCCGACTTCAACCCCTCGCGGGTAGTGTCGAAATCATCGATCTCGATGAGGGCGTAGACCAGGGCATGCTCGAGAAAGCGGTCCTCTCCGCTACGACCGAGACGACCGGTGAGCGCACCAATGGCGCGCGCCTCACCCATGCGACCGAGCGCGGCGGCGGCGGCACGGGCGACGGACGCCTCATCCCCCCGGACGATGCCGGCGAGAGCGCCGGAAAGGGTTTTGTTGCGCTCGAGTTCGATGGCGCGCTCGGCGGGCTGGTTCGCGGCCACGATCTGCCAGGTGCGGGTCACGGCGAGGGCATTGCAGGCGGTCTGGCGAACGGCGGCGTCGGGATCGGTGAGGGCACCGTAAATGAGATCGGTGGACTCGGAGAATTTCATCCGGGCGAGCGTCCAGACCGCGTTGATGCGCGCGGTGGTGTCCGCCTCGCCGCCGGTGAGGATGCGCTCGAGTTCGGGCATCGCGGGGGCACCGCGCACGGCGAGTTCGGTGATGGCCCGCTCGCGCAGCCAATCTTCCGGCGCGTTCAGAAAATGCGAGACTTGCTCGGCGGTGAGCTTTTCCCAGTTGGGATAGGTCGGGGCCTGATACGGGACGCCCTTCTTCGCGATCCGGTAGATCGCGCCGGCGACCTCGGGTTTCGCGATCTGCGAGGTGGGGCAGCCGTTGCGGAACCAGCCTCCGGTGTCGATGACGAGCAGGTCGCCGTTCCGGTCTTCCAGCACATCGGTGAGATGGGTGTCGGGCTTGAGCGCGCGGAAGATGGTGCGCGTTTCTTTTTCCACCACGGTGGATCCTTGCGGTTGGAGGTTTGTCAGGGTGAGTTCGCCGGTGTTGAAATGCGTCACGACCCAGCCATCGGTCCACGTGGGATCGAGAGCCCCACTGCGGTAACGGCACATCCCGGAGACGGCGACATGGCCGAAATTGTGGGCGTGACCGAGCAGTTCGCCGGTGCGGCGGAATTCGGCGATGACCTGCCCTTGGTCGTAGCGGGGGTAGGCACCGCCATGGATCCAATGGACGAGCACGTCGCCACGGGGGCGGCCGTAGAAAAGATTCACCGTGCCGACGATTTCGCCTTCGTCGGTGAAGTCGATCTCGACGGGATTGTCCATGCCGCCGCCGGCAAAGGACTCGACTTCGCCGCCGCTGAGCTGTGAGGACCAGATCCTCGCGGCCTTGCCCTGCTCCATGATCTGACCCGTGTCGTTGTCGGGAATCGCGAAGCCCTTCCGGCCATGGCACCAGTAGAGGCGGCCATTGGGATGGAGGAAGGGACCATGGACATCCGCGGCGTTGCCGGTGAAATCAAATCCGGTCGCGAGTTCCTCCCGGATCTCGGCCTTTCCGTCGCCATCCTCATCGGCGAAGCGCCAGAGGCTCGGCGGTGACATGACGTAGAGCGAATTGTAGACCCAGAGCGCACCCTGGGGAAAGGTAAGGCCTTCGGCAAAGAGGGTGGCCTTGTCGAAGACACCGTCCTTGTCCGTATCCTCCAGCAGCCGGATCGAACTCGGTTTCTGGGCGAGGAGTTCCTCCTTGTTCAGATTGACGCCGGCGTTTTCGGCGACAAAAAGGCGTCCGCGATCATCGAAGGCGGCCATCACCGGGTGTTTCACGAGGCCGGGTTGCAGAGCGGAGGAGACGACGAGCCCGTCGTCAACGACAGCGTCCTGGGCTCGGAGCAGTGGCGAAAATCCAAGGATCACCAGAAGAACGGACAAACGGGGGCACGACATGGGGCGACGATGCCAGAATCCGTAGTGACCCGCAAGGGAGGTATTCAAGGGAGGGCGGGGCACGCGATTCTCGTGGGCGGCGATTTCCTCGACAGACCACCCAGGGTCCTCAAAACGGCGTCCCGATCCCCATCGCCCGGATGGCGCACCAGCCCTTGATCGCTTCAAAGAGCGCGAAGGCACCGCCGGCGATGGCGCCGCAGCCCCAGAAGGCGTGATCGGTCCATCCTACGAGATAAACGCCTCCCGCGAGCATGAGAAAACCGAGGATGCCGCGGATGAGGCGTCCCCGCCGGTCGATGTTGCATTGCCATTCCATGAGGTGTGCGACCCGGTCGGCGGGGCGGGAGAGCGAATCTCACCAACCTGCGCCTTTGGTCTGTGTTTGGATACGACACAGATACATGTCCGCGGTCAGATAAAGCACGCTGCCGTCGCCACCCCACGCGCAGTTGGAGGTGCGTTCGCCGGTGGAGATGCGTCCGAGCAGCTTGCCTTCGGGAGTCAGCACATAGACCCCGCCGGGGCCGGTCGCCCAGAGGTTGCCATCCTTGTCGACCTTCAGTCCATCGGGCAGACCGGGCAGGCCGTCCTTCACCGCCTGGGTCGCGTCATAAAGAACTCGGCTCTCCCCGAGGGTGCCGTCTTCCTTTACCGGGAAGGCCTTCCAGATCGCGGCTTCGGGATCGGATTGGGCGACGTAGAGCGTTTTGAAATCGGGTGAAAAGGCGATGCCGTTGGGGCGCGTCATCTCTTTCGTCAGCAGCGTGAGCTTGCCATCGGGGGCGAGACGGTAGACGCCGCAGAAATCGAGTTCGCGCATCGGATCCTCCCAACGTTTCGGCAGGCCGTAGGGCGGGTCGGTGAAATAGATCGTCTCGCCATCGGCCCCGAGGCAGGCATCGTTCGGACTGTTGAGGCGCTTCCCTTCGTAGTTGTCGACGAGGGTGCGTTTGCCACCGCCCGCGGTGAGGACGGAGAGCCGACGGTCGCCATGCTCGCAGGAGATGAGCTGCCCCGTCTTGTCGAGGAGGAGACCGTTGCAGCCGGGCTCGCCGCCGTAGTCGGCCACACCGGTGTAGCCCGAAGGCTGCAGCCAAGTCTTGGCTCCGACTCCCTCATCCCAGCGGACGACGCGGTTGTTGGGAATGTCGGAGAAAAGGACGTAGCCGCCGTATTTGTGGCCCTCTTCCTTCACCCAAACCGGTCCCTCCGACCAGGCGAAGCCGGACGAAAGTACCTCGATCGTCGCCTTCGGGGAGATCAGCGCGTCGAGTGCGGCATCGGCACGCACGATCTCGCCGAGCGCGGGGAAATTCAGAGTGTCCTGCGCGCCGGCCGTCGTGTGCAAGGCGGTCAACAGCATGGGGAAAAGAGCAAGACGGGGCGATAGGTTCAATTTGCGGATCATTGGGAAAGGTTGATGATAGGGAGTTTCCGGATTCGGGAAGAGTGTTGCAGAGCCATGAGCGAAAAAGCAAGCCGTAACGAAGGCGCGGATGAGGCAAATGATCCCGCGAAGGACCTGCCCGGCATTCCCGTGGGAGAAGAACTCGCTCTGGGGCCGGTCGAGGGCGAGGAGATCGATCCGCTCCCGAAATGGTGGGACGAACCTTTGCCCACGGACAAAAACAAGGCCGGAAACCGCCGTCTCGAGGATGGGATCGACTTTGAAACGCCCCGTCGCAAGAAACCCATGCCCCGCTTCGAGGAAGGCGACCTCGATCTCCCGGCGATCGAGACCGGGACGAAGCCGAGAGAGGAGCTTCCCGAGATGCCGGTGTCAGGTGCCGGCGGGAAGAAGACGGGATTCGACGGGATCCCCGATGACGCGAAGATCGAGGTCCCGGCCGAGGTGAAGCCGGCCGCCGAAGAGGGGAAATCACTGCCCGAAATCGAGTTCGACCTGAAGCCTCTCAAACGTCACCGACACGAGGGCGAGGAAGGACAGGAGGCCGATCTGGCCGAGTTTTTCTCGGACTCTGTTTTGGAAGAGCAGCCGAAAGCGGCAATGCCCGTGAAGTCGTCGAGCGAAGACGCGTTGCCCGAGATGGTCATCGTCGATCTTGATCTCCCGGATCTTCCGAAGAAATCGGCCGCAGCAGCTGCGCCGACGCCTCCCCCGATTCCCGTCTCCGAGCCGATTGACGAGCCTGTGATCGAGCCAGCGGTCGTAGCGGAGGCACCACGCAAAGCCGGGCCGCCGCCTTTGCCAGCAGCGGTCGCGAGCCCGGTGCAGGCACCCGAGCCGGTCGTCGAAGTCCTTGAAGAGAGTGCGGCAAAAGAGGCGGCAGTCCCTGAAGTCTTGCCCGTCGCAGAGATCGAGAAAGCCGGGGAACCGGTGGAGAACCAAGAGCCCATGGATAATGAGCTCGCCATCGCCGCCGTCGAGCCCGTCGTGGAAGTTCCCGCCGTGATCGACGAAGACGTGGTCTCGGCAGATGCGGACGAGCCAATCGCGCAAACCGCGGAACACGTCTCCGAGGCGAAAGAGGAAGCGATCGAGGCACCCGCGACCGCGGACATTCTCCCTTCGCCTGACAAAACCACCAACGAGACGGAGCCCGCCGTCGAAGAAAAACCCGCCGAACCTGCAGCCGCGCCCGTTCCCGTCATTGGAGGACCGTTGCCCGTTGCGGCTGCCGCAGAGGCGATCGCCGCGCCGGTGAAAAAGAAGGCCGGCTGTTGGACCGTTTTCACCACCCTTTTCTTCTTCGCGGCCCTGTTCGTCTTGGTCGCGGTGGGAGGCGCGGCCGCCTACGCTTGGAGCAAACTCGGCGATTTCGAAAAAGAGATCACCACTCTCGCCACAACGAAGCTTGCCGATCAGGGCATCCATCTCGATCACGGCGAGTGGACCTACGCCTTCCCGCGCGGCGTCGTCTTCGACGAAGTGACGCTCTTTGATGACGAGACCAAGGCCCGTCCGGCCGTGAAGATTTCGGGGCTCGGGGTGAATGTGGATTTCCTCGGGCTTGCCACGAACCCCGGCGAACTCGGGGCTGCGGAGATCTCGCTCGCGGATTCCGTCGTCACTCTTTATCAAAAAGGCGAACTCTTCTCCGAGATCACGGGCGCCGACGGAGAGATCCTCATCGGCGACTCCGAGATCACCGTGGAGCGTCTCAATGCCAAGGTCGGAGGAATGCGCGTGCGGCTCGAAGGCGTCATCCACCTTCCTGACAAAGACACCAACGCTGCTCCGGCTCCCGCTGCCGCACCCGCCGAAGGCGGAGCGGCGAAACCCTCTCCGCTCGCCGCTTTGGATTTTTCGGGCTTCCGGGTTCTCGAGCCCTGGCTGGGCTTCGAAGGCACCGGAGAGTCGGCCCCGCTCCTCTCCCTTTCCTTCGAGATGGATGCGGATGAGCCCGATCTGGCGCGGATCGAGGGCACCCTCGGAGGCTCCGATCTGAAATGGCGCGGGCTCGAACTGAAGAGCCTCTCCGCCGCCTTCCGCATCGATCCACAGACCGGAGAACTGCGCTTCCCGAACGTGCAGATCGGCCACGGCGACGGCCTGCTCACCGGGATTTTCGCCATCGACATGGCCGCGCAAAAGGTGCGCATCGAGCGGCTCCAATCCACCGTCGATCCCCTCGTGATCCTGCCGGCTTTCGATCCCACCTGGGCGGATTCCTTCAAATCGATCCGCTTCGTCGACGCGCCGGCCCTGCAGATCACGGGTGAGATGCCGCTCGGTGATGCCGCAAACGCGAACCTCAAGATCCGTTACGAGCATCGCCAGGGCCTCGTCTATGTCGACGGCGAGCGGGAGCTCCCCGTCTCCGACATCCGCGGACTCTTCACCTACAATCGCGGCGCGCTCGAAACGAACGATACCGCGGGAAATGTCTTCGGAGGACAGCTGTATGTGAACGGAGCGACCAACCTCATTCGCGACAAGAATCCCTTCACCGGCCTCGTCGAGATCACCGGCATGGACTTGAAGAAAGCTGCCGCGTGGTTCGGCGAAGATGCCGCCGGGCTCGCCGGACGCCTCAACCTGACTTTCCGCGGCACCGGAAATACCGACATCACCAGCATCAACGGTGGAGGGCAACTCCGGATTGAAGAAGCGACCTTGCCCGCGTTCCCCGCGATCGGGCCGGTGCAGGAAATGATCGGCAAAGTCGTGCCCGCCTTCTCCTTGAAAGGCAGCGGCACCGTTACGGGAGCCTACATTCTCGAATCGGGAGTGCTCGTGACGAGCGATCTCACGGTGCGCAACGGCAGCGCCCGGCTCGTCACCAACGGGAACGTGAATCTCGCTTCGAAGAACACCACCTTCGTCACCACCGCCGACCTCGAGCCCGCGCTCGCCGCCGCCTCCGGCTTGAAGGACAAAGCCATCCAGGTGGAAGGATCGGGCCCGCTTGATGGTCCGACCCTGAAGATCCGGCAGTTCCCCGTCGAGTTCGCCGCAGCGGGTTTGGGTGAAGTGTTAGGCACCACGCCCGAATCGCTCGGAGGGCTGAAGGAGCTGATCGATTCCGGCAACGCCGCCGAAGTCATCTCGGGCAAGATCGAGGAGGCGACCGGCATCCAACTCGATCCGGCGGTGACCGATCTGTTGAAAGGCCTCCTCGGTGAGGACGCGGCTCCCGCGGCTCCCGCCCCCGCGCCGATCCGCGCGGTGCCGCAGTGAGGCAGGGGATTGTTGGGCGGAACGGGTCGAGGCCCCGGAGGGGCCAAAGAAGATAGCCGGTGGTGGAGCGCAGCGGAACCACCGGGCCAACCCGGGAGAAGAGAATCCCGCCCCGGAGGGGCGGAAGAAGCGTGCCTGCTCCCGGGAACCATTCCTCCTCGAACGCTACGGCGCCCCACACGTTGGAAACGCCACCGGAAGGCGAGCGTTGAAGGCATCCGGGACGCTTCTCGCACCCCTTCCGGGGTGCAGCGTTTCTTTGGGAGAGGTTGACCGGTGGTTCCGCTGCGCTCCACCACCGGCTACTATCTCGCGTCCCTCCGGGACGAAACCTGACAATCTTTGTTCCGTCCCCCACGGGATCGCGCGCCCGCATTCCCGCTTTACTCGCGGGTTGGTTTGCTTCTATCCTTCCGGTCATGTCTTCAGCCGCTTCCCGCCCCGTCGTCCCGCTTCTCAGTGTCATGATGTTCCTCCAGTTTTTCGTCTGGGGGGCTTGGTTCGCCACACTCGGCCAGGCGCTGGGATCGAATGGACTGACCGACTCCATCGGCGGCGCCTACGGCACCGCTCCACTCGGCGCCATTTTCGCCCCGCTCTTTCTCGGGCTCGTCGCCGACCGTTTCTTCCCCTCGCAGATCATCATGGGGGTGCTCTTCCTCCTTGGCGGGGTGCTCCTTTTCCTCGCCACCGGAGCCGCCGAGGCGGGCAATGGCAAGCTGATGGTCACCTACTGCCTCGGTCACATGCTCTGCTACATGCCGACGCTGGGGCTCGGCAACACCATCGCCTTCTCCCATCTCGACCGGCTCCAGTTCCCCAAAGTCCGCGTCTGGGGCACGATCGGCTGGATCGTCGCCGGACTCGTCGTCGGCTTCATCGGGTGGAGCTCGAGCCTGCGCATCTTCCAGCTCGGCGCCGCCAGCTCCATCCTTCTCGGCGTTTATTCCTTCTTCCTGCCCCACACCCCGGCTCCGGCGAAAGGACAAAAGATCGACCTGCGCGCCCTCCTCATGCTCGATGCGTGGAAGCTCCTCGCGAAGCCCGGATTCCTCGTCTTCATCCTCTGCTCGGGCCTGATCTGCATCCCGCTGGCCTACTACTACGGGCTCACGTCGAACTACCTCACCAACGCCGGTTTCGAGCAGGCCGCCTCATCCATGACGATCGGGCAGATGTCCGAGATCGTCTTCATGCTCCTCATCCCCTTCTTCTTCCGCCGCCTCGGGGTGAAATGGATGATCCTCGTCGGCATGCTCGCCTGGGTGCTGCGTTATCTCCTCTTCGCCTACGGCGCGCCCGAGCAGGTCGTCTGGATGCTGATGCTCGGCATCGCCCTGCACGGGATTTGTTATGATTTCTTTTTCGTCACCGGCTTCATGTACACCGACAAGGTCGCGGCCAAGGAAATCCGCGGGCAGGCCCAGAGCCTCCTCGTCTTCGTGACCCAGGGCGTCGGGATGTATTTCGGCTATCAGGTCGCCTTCGGGAAATTCGGCAAGGTTTCCAAATACGCGGAGCTCGATGCCGCCATCAAAGCGGCTCGTCCCGAGGAGACCCTCACTTTCGGCCAAAGCCTCGCCAAAATGTTTTCCGTGAAAATGCCCGACTCGGTCGATGCCGCCCTCATCTCCGAAACGATGGCGCAGTGGAAGGCCTTCTGGACCTTCCCTGCGATCATGGCCCTCGTCATCGCCGCGGTCTTCTTCGCCGCGTTTTGGGACAAGACCAAGGTGGCGGAGGATGAGGCTGCGGAGTGATCGGGCTTCGCCCGAGTAAAAAGTGGGAAGGTAAAAAGTAAAAGGTCACGAATGAGGAAATGGCGGGTTGCGGGAGTCAATTTCGACCATTTTCATATGGGCGATTTGCTGCGCCGGGCGCACGAGCATCCTCACGCCGAAATTGTCGCGATCTGTGATGAGCAGCCCGCGCGAATGGAGGAGTCGGCGCGGAACTTTTCGATCCCATCCAACAGGGTTTACTCAGCCATTGAACCCTGTTTGGTAGAGACGAAGCCGGATCTCGTCATCCTTTGTCCCGCCGCCGCGCGTCATGCCGAGTGGGTCGAGAAAGTCGCTCCCTTCGGCTCTGCCATCCTCGTGGAGAAACCCTTCGCGGCCACCCTCGCCGAAGCCGATCGCATGATCGCCGCGATGGCGAAGACGGGAAAACCGCTCGCGATCAATTGGCCGTTGGCCTGGCTGGCCTCCCATGTGAAATGTCACGAACTCTGCCGCGCGGGAGCCATCGGCGAGATCCTCGAGGTGCACTACCACGACGGCAACCGCGGCCCGCTCTGGCACGGGGCCGACAAGATCGAGCGCGAACCTTCGCACGAGGAAAAATCCTCCAGTTGGTTTTACCGCGAGTCCGAAGGCGGCGGCAGCCTGCAGGATTACCTCGGCTACGGCACGACCCTCGCGACCTGGTTCAACGGCGGGCAGCGTCCGCTCGAGGTGATGGCGATGTGGGATCGCGCCGAGGGCGGTCCGCTCAAAGTCGACGAGCACAGTCTCACCGTCGTGCGTTATGCGACTGGTCTTTCCAAATTCGAGACTCGCTGGGGCACCCTCTCCGATCCCTGGACCGAACAACCCGAGCCGCGCTGTGGCTTTGTCGTGCGCGGGAGCGAAGGAACGATCGCGAGCTGGGACTACGAAGATTTCATCACCCTGCGGACGCGTGCGAATCCCCGCGGAGAGAAGATCGCGGCACCCGCTCCGGTCTTTCCCCACGACAATCCCGTCGCCTACGTGCTCGACTGTCTCGAACACGGTCGCGGGATCGAAGGACCGCTCAGTGTCGGAGTCTCGAGGCTTGGTCAGGAGATCGTCGATGCCGCGGTCGAGAGTGCGCGGACGGGGCGGGTGGTGGTTTTGTGAGGAATTCAATATCCGAAAGGAACACTCTTCAGAAAATGAAATCGTTTTTCATCCTTGTCTGTTTGCCCGTTTTGGGGCTCGCCTTGCAGTCTTGTAACGAGCCAACGCTTTCGACGGTAGAGCTTTATCACTTGGACGAAGGTGAATTGTTGAACTCGAAGATTGCTGCAATAAAGGGCGATGTCCGCGCAGCTGAGCGCGTGTCCGACTATTACCTAAGTCGGCGTAAAGCGAAAAGCGATGGTCTCGAATGGACGATTGTTGCAGCCAGATTGGGAAGCATACGGGCTAGGAATTTTCTGGAAGCTGCTGCCGGAGAAAATGCGATTGAAGACTTGGTCAAGGTGATCAAGGCCGAAGTGGCTCCGGCGAAGTAGGGCGATGGAGGCGTTGTCGTTTGACTGCGATCCAGAGGTATTGAACTTTTACAGGTAGCGAGGCCATCGGCTGAATGAAGACGATTGCGAAAACGCTCGTTTTGGGTGTTTCGACCTACGCCGGGTTTGTGGACTCATTTGGTCAAATGGAGGTGCCTGGAAAAGCGGTCGCGATCGTTTCTTTGGTGGTTTTCGCAACAGGATTGATGGCGAGATTGATTGCGCATTCTGGAGGCGGATTCGCATCCTCTCTTCTGCGGCAAGCTCGACCTCAAGCCACGCCTCACCCACTCAATCTAACGAAGAACCAGAACGTGAAGCAGGAGTCGATTGCCAAATGGTCGGCGGTATTACGATATGCGGTGCTATTCGCCGGAGATGGGTCGGTGGCTGATCCGGGATAATCACCCCGGCAGCAGCCGTTTGAGATTGGCCTTGTTGAGCTCCCAGGCGCGGAAGATTTCATCGCCGCGGGTCTTCCAGAGGGCGGCATCGTCGGGCAACCATTCGAAGCGCATGGTGGTGAAAAGCCGGTCCTTGAGGAGATCGAACTCGACCTTGGCTCCGGCCTCGTCCTTGCCGGTGACAACGATCTTTTTCACGATCTGGTTTTCTTCATCACTGAAGTCCGAGTGGATCCGCAACCAGGATTCGATGATCTCGTGAACGACCGCGTGATTCAGCGTGGCCTTCTTTTCCCGTCCCGCCTTGAGCACGAGTTCGATGGCGGGGGATTCGGCCTGGGCGGCCTGGCGGATGAGTCGGAGGCTGCCTTCGTCGATGTTCTCCAGGGTGGACATGAAGTCGACGACGGCGGAGCTGATGTGCACCTTGCGGAGGAGGGGCAGGAGCTTCACCTTGGCCATTGCGGTGGGCCGCAGGAGCGGCTTGATGGCGATGTCGGAGTCGAGGTCGGCGACGCGTTTGAAGTAGTTCGCCAGTTGACGCCACGAGGCGCCGCGACTGTTGCGCTGCAGGGTGAGGATGCGGGTCTCGAAATCGAAGTAGAAGGCCGAACACTCGGCGACGCCCTCGTCCTTGCTGAGGTCGATCGCGGTGACCTTGCCGGCGAGATCGGCGCGGAAGCCGGCGGGCGCCATGGAGATGCGCATGAGATCGCCGAGATAACCCTGGTCGGTGATCCGGCCGCGGGCGAGGCGGATCCAGTCGTCGTTCATCTCGACGTTGCGCTTGGAGCTGTCGGCGGGGGTGCCGTGGAGATCGCGGAGGATGGTTTCGAGTCCCATCGATTCCATCTCGATGGAGTAAAAGTCAACTTTGGCGGTTTTTTGCATCAGACCGGTCCGTTAACGGCGGTGGGGGAGCCGGTCAATCAATTCGCAAAGGTCTTTGGCGCGAATTTTTCGGGAGAGCCGCGTGCCCGGTTGCCGGCTCGGACGCGTTTCGCCGGAGCAGTTTTGTGGGGAACCGCTAAATTTCCGAAAAGATCTCACGGAAATGAATCGAAGCCCGGGAAATCCCGCGTTCGTCCATGGTCATGAGGTCGAGGCGTTCCTTCACCAACTCGGCCCGGATTTTACCATTTCGATGGAGATTTTGGACGAGATCTAGATCTTTGGGCCGACCCACGAGGATCTTTACGGCAGTCAGGTCGTGGGGTTCAAGCGCGAGACCGCCATCTGGACCCGGTACGGCGATCAAGCGGTCACGCCACCCGCCCGGCAGGGTTTCAAAAATGGTGTCGCGCAGGATATCGGCGTGATATCCGTGACGCAGGTAGTAGGCCCGGTTTTCCCCGAGCGCCTCGTCTAGCATGACAGCGGTGATCTCGTCGTAGGGTTGCGGGCAGATGTCGGCGTCGAAAGTGGCGGCGAGAGGAGCGTCTGGTAGCCCCAGTTCGGGGAAGGTTGCCAACAGGGATGCGGAGCCGAGAATGAGGATTTCACGATCTTCGGCGAGCGCTTTGGCGGATCGGATGAGGTGTTGGAGCGCGGCCAGAGTCATGAATTCGAGGGCGCGGGAGCGGCTTCCGGCAGGGGCAACCCGACAAAGGGGGAGCAACTCTTGAGTGGATTCGAATCGTGGTCGTTTTTGGCGAGTGCTTCGATGAACTCGCGGAACGCTTCCTCCGAGCCTTTCGCCGCGAGGATGCGATCCCGCCATTCGAGAAGGGGCGCCGGATGGACGCGGCCCCAGTCCAGCCAGCGTTCGATGTTCTCCAACGCGATTCCGACGTCATCCGGATGGGAAGCCAGGTGTTCGGCGATGCGGCACCATCGGGTCGTGCGGTCTTCGCGTCGGAAATGGAAATCGTCGGACATGGTGGACAGGGCCATTCTAAGCCCTCAAACTCAAAATCGCCACCTCCGGCGCACACAGAAACCGGGCCGGGATCGTCAGGGTGCCGATGCCGCGGGTGACGAAGAGATGGGCGGTGTCTTTTCGATAAAGTCCGTAGGGATACTTGCGGCCATACTCGGGCAAGAGGAGCGGCCCGACCACGGGTGCGCAGATCTGGCCGCCGTGGGTGTGGCCGGACATCTGCAGGGCGACGCGGGGATCGGAATAGAAGTCGAAGGTATCGGGCTCGTGCCAGGCGAGGAGGACGGGTTTGTTAGCCGGGAGATTCCGGAAGGTGTCTTGGAGACGCGGAGCGCCGCCCCAGTAGCTGTCCATGCCGACGACGCAGAAGTCGGGGAATTCCTGGCCCAGATTCGAAAGAACGCGGATTCCGGCGTGGGTGAGGGGCTGCTCCAACACGTGCGAGGCGTGCCAGCGATCGTGATTGCCCCAGACGCCAAAGGTGCCGAGGCGGGGACGCAGGTTTTGCAATTCCTCGCAAAGCGGTTCGATTGCAGAGGGATCGTCGGAGATGTAATCGCCTACGAGAAAGACGAGGTCGGCGCCCTCGGCGTTGATGGTTTCGACGGAGCGACGGATGAGTCGAGAGTCGCCGAAGTCATCGTGATGGAAGTCGCCCATGACGGCCACCTTCATGCCATCGAGGGCGGCGTGGCTGGGATCGAGGGGCACTTCGAGACGCGTGACGTCGAGCCATTGTTTTTCAATGCCGCTGCCATAACCGAAGCCGGCGGCGGGGATGCCATAAAAGGCGGAGCGGAAGAGCCATTTTCTGCGGGAAAGATTCATGGAGGAAGCTTCGTCCTGCTCGGTGAAAGGGGGATGAAGGCCGGATGCGTTTTTTGTGAAAAGATCGGGTGGGTTTAAAGAGGGGGTGCCTACGGAATACGCAGAAGACACGGAAGTTTTGAATCAAGGTTTTCCAGATACGCCCTTTCGCCCCTCAATGCTTTCCGCGTTTTCTGGGTTCTCCGGAGGCCGCATCTTCCTCGCTCGATGGTAGGCCGTCCTCTCCCTTTACAGCTCCAACACAATCCCCGCATCCTCGCAAAGCGCGCGCATCCGTTCGATCCCGACTTTGGCGGTCTCCATGGGATCGCGTGCCCACCATTCGGCGTTGAAGAGTTCGAGGCTGAGCCAGCGGTCGTAGCCTTTTTCTTTCAGAATCGACAATTCGGTTCGCAGATCGATGACGCCGTCGCCGATCATGACGCGGTCGGGATCTTTTTGGGAACCGCTCGGGAGACCCGGGGCGGCATCGTCGATGTGGTAATGGGCGACGCGTTCGAGCGGCAGGGCGCGGAGGTCGTCGAAGGTGGTTCGATTGTTCCAATTGTGGAAGGCATCGACGATCAAACAGGCGTCGGGTTCGCCGCATTCATCCAGCACCGCGACGGTGTCGGCGACGCGGTTGAGGCTGGCGAAAAAGCTGATGTATTCGAGCACGGCACGGACTCCGGTCTCGCGTCCAATCTGGATCAGATCGCGATAGCCCTTTGCGAGGCCTTCGATGCCCGGTCGCTCCATCGGCGGGGTGCAGACCATGAGGGGTGCGCCGATCCGCGCGGCGAGTTCGAAGCGACGTCGTGCCTCGTCCATCGCGAGCTTGTATTCCCAGCCGGAGGTCTCGCCCCAATTCCGCACGGCGATGAAACAAGGCACGGTGAGGCCGTGATCGGCGAGGGCTTTTTCGACATCGGAGATTTCGCCGCCGCGGCCGACGTGTTCGTAGAGCTCGACGGCCCAGAGTTCGATGCCGTGATATCCGGCCTCGCCTGCGACGCGGATTTTTTCCAGCAGCGGGGTCGGCTTGATCGTCGAGGCGTTGAGGGAAAGGCGCATTTTCTCGGAGGTGGGAGGTCGGAGGTGGGAGGTCGGAGGTGGGAGGTCGGAGGTCGGAGGTGGGAGGTGGGAGGTCGGAGGTCGGAGGTCGGAGGTGGGAGGTCGGAGGTGGGAGGTCGGAGGTGGGAGGTCGGAGGTGGGAGGTCGGAGGTCGGAGGTCGGAGGTCGGAGGTCGGAGGTCAGAGGTCAGAGGTCAGAGGTCAGAGGTCAGAGGTCAGAGGTCAGAGGTCGGAGGTCAGGAATCGGGAATCGGGAATCGGGAATCGGGAATCGGGAATCGGGAGTCGGGAGTCGGGAGTCGGGAGTCGGGATCATGATAGGATCTCGCGGACGCGTTCGATTGGCAGGAAGTGTCCGACGAGGGGTTGGGAGAGGTCGTCCTGGCTTTGTTGCCAGGTGGCGAAGATGCCACTCTCGTCGGCGTAGGTGGCGACGTAGCGGGAGCAGCCGGTGCCGTGGGGCGAGATGAAAAGCGGGGCTTCGATGCTGAGGCTTTCGACCTTGGTCAGGTCGGCGTCGTTGCCGACGGCGATGCCGCCGATCTCCTCGCAGGACCAACCACGGGGACGCGAGACGGCTTTGGGATTTTCATCGAGCTGGCGGAGGCTCTCGCAACTGTCGTAGAAATAGAGCGAGAGATCGGGCGACTCCGCGAACACGCCGAGCTTCGGAATGGCGAGACGCTCGGTGATGCGGGCGGCGGCGATGTCCCAGACGGGACCGCGTGGAAGAAGATCCTTTGTGATGGTTTCAAAAGTCGAGCTGCCCTTTTTCCGCACGGCGAGGGCGGTGCCGCTGCTCGACCAAGAGAAGGGATGGGTGCAATAGCCGAGGACGAGGTCGCCGTTCGGCAGGTCGAAGGGCCAGGGATCCTTGGTGTGAAGACGGGCGGGATCGTGGAGGCCAGCCGGGATCACTTCCTCGAGACTGGAGGGACAAAGATTCGCCAGCGAAGGCGCGGAGAGGCGGTCGATGCTCCAGACACCGGCTCCGGGCTTGAGGTAGTGCGCCAGGTTCGGGGGATAGGGGATCTCTTTCTCGCTGGAGATGAAAAATTCGATGCCATCTTCGGTGAGGTGCAGCGCGACGCCTTCGATGGAGACGACGTTCCGCTCGGGGCGGGAGAGTTCGGATTTCGAAAAGGCGGCGATTTTCTCAAAAGGGCCGCCGAAGTCCTCGGCCCGGAAGATCGCCGCCTCTTTGCCGCGCTCGCCGGAATGGACGCCGGTGCGGGAGTCCCCGTAGACGCGGTAGCGGCCGGAGATGAGGATGGCTCCGTCGCGGTCGCGGACGATGTTGCCGCCGCCGAACCAGAAGCCGGTGCTGCGCTCGAGCGGCTCGATGAGGACGCGGGCGGCTTTCTGATCGATGAGGGCCGCGGCGAGGGCGGTGAGTTTTTCGGCCTGGAGGGGAGTGAGTATCGACATGTCGGGGGGAGGTTTGTTCTCCGATTCTAAAGAAGCGATCCGCCCCCGACAATCCCCATTTGCGCGAGGAGCGGTGTCTGCGCGCTCCCCCGGTCGGGAAATCACTCCGTCTCTCCGAAGTAGGTCTCGCGCAGTTTTGCGCCGATGCCCTCTTCGTTGAGGAAAAGGAGCGCCTGATTCAAACGTTCGCGCAGGTCGCTGTTCTGCTGGAGGGCGAAGGCGTAATTCTGGCGTTCGAACATCTGTCCCACCATTTGCAGGGAGGAGTCATCCGTTTTGGCCGCCTCGTAGCGGAGGATCGGCGCGTCGTAGACCACGGCCTGGACCGCTCCGCCCTTGAGAGCGGCGATACAGGCGGCGACATCCGGGAAGGGCTTCACTTTGGCGCCTTTTTCGTTCAGCCAGGTTTCCGCGGTGGAGCCTTGCACCGTGGCAACGGATCGGCCCGGCAGGTCATTCGGTCCATTGATATCGCCCTTCAGTGAATTCACGGTGAGGGTGGTGGTGAAGGAAGCGGTGAGAAGGGAGACGAGGACGATGCTGAGCAACATCCAGATGATCGCGATGATACGGCCGCCGACGCCGACAGGGCCCTTGTTGTCGGCACCGCCGACGAGGAGCGTGCTGATCGTCCACCAGAAGGATTCCCAGAGGCCGGCCTTGTAGTCCTCGGGCCATTGGTCGGTGTTGACCTTGTGCTCGTAGCGCCAGACGAGGTGGGAGATGATCAGCATCGTCACGAGGAGGAGGAGGAAAGCCCCGATCAATTTGAGGTTCAGGAGATTTTTGAGGAGCCCGAAGATCTGATCCGCATAGCTGCCTCCACCTCCGGGCACGAGGATCTGCAGGCCTGACTCGTAGAAGGGCTGCGAGAAGTCGATCACCTCCTCGCGCTTCGACGTGACGCTGATCGCCCCGACGCCGATGTCGGCTTTTTGGCTCTGGATGGCATCGATGATCTCCTGCGCGGAACCGACGACCTGGATTTCGTATTCAAGACCCGTCGCTTTGGCGAGCTCATCCCAGAGCTCCGCGGCGTAGCCGACGCGTTTGCCCTCGGATTCGAACGAGAAAGGCTCGAGATTCCGGGTGACAACGCGGACTTTTCCCGGAGTCGTCGCGGCGGCCGGAGCGGCGGCCGGAGCGGCGGCCGGAGCGGCGGCCGGAGCCGGGTCCTGGGCGGCGGCGGGAAGGAGGAGGGAAGCAGTGAGGCAGGCGAGGATGAGAGCGGCGCGCATGAGGCTGTGGGTGATCGGTGAATCTGCGAGACAGGGAGCGCGTTCCGGGAATTCTTCAACCTCCGTTTGGGATCGATTGGAAATAGTCGGACCGCGCCGGAACCGCTAGACAGTGGAGGGGCGGCGCGACCATCGGCCATGGCCCCACTTTCCCCGTGACAAACCCGCCACCCGCGCTTCTTTCCCGGGGTGAACAAGCTCCTCCCCTCAGACCTCGGCGAACCCTTTTACGAAGGCTCGGTGCAGCAACTCTACGCCGTGCCGGGCGACGATTCGGTGATGGTGACGCGGACAAGTGCGCGGGGTTCGGTCTTCGACGTGGGGGCGCTCTTCGAGATCGCGGGTCACGATGTGAACCGGGCCCTTTTCCGCCACGTCCTCTACTCCCGTCTCGGCGACCCGGCGGTGTGGCGGCGGGTAAAGGCGGCGATCGAGGCTGCGCCGGAGCTGGACTCCGCCTACCGCGCGGACTTGCTGGGACCGTTGCTGGAGCGCTGCTGCGAGCGCGGTGCGCGGACACATCACGAGGGCATGCTCGATGCCGTGACCGGGGAGGTGGTGCGCCAAGGCGTGCCGACGCATCCGAGCGCCTGCAACGTGGTCCGGAAATTTCAGATCCTGAAGCCCGAGAGGACGCGTTTCCTCGGGGCGCCGCTCTTCGACTACGCGAAGTTTCCGCATTCCGACCGCTTTGTCGTGCCGCTGGAGTACATCGTGCGCTTCGGGATCACGAGCGCGAGTTCGGTTTACAAGAAATACGTGGGGATGGAGCCGAAGGCGAAGGCGGCCTTTGAACGCGAGCTCGGCGCGACGCGTCCCCTCGAGGCCTGGCAATATCTGGAGCGGCCCATCAGCGATTTCACGAGCAAGTTCGAGCCCGAGGATCGGATGGTGAGCAAGCAGGAGGCACTCGTGATGTGCGGTCTCAGTGGCGCTCAGTTCGCCGAGAGCGGGACTCTCGCGGTGTTGGGGGCCTGGGTGGTTCGCGATCTGGTGGAGGAGCTGGGTCTGCGGATGTGGGATCTGAAGTGGGAATTTGCGAAAGACGGCGATGAACTCGTTTTCGTCGACACGATCGACACGGACTCGATCCGCGCGACGATGACGCTGGAGCACGGCGGGCAGCGCTACGCGGTGCACTACAACAAGCAGGCCATGCGTGATTACTTCACCTTGCTCCACCGCGACTGGATCGCCGACATCGCCGAGGCGAAGCTGCTCGGGCAGAAGGAGGGCGTGGCCTTCACCGAAATCCTCAAAGCGGGTCAGGCCGAGGGGCGGTATGCCGGGACTCCGACGGTCGATCCGGCTTTCCTGGGCCTCCAGGAGAAAAAGATGGCGGCGATACGGGATTATCTGACCGGATCGCTGGCGGGCGGCGCTTCCAGGGAAATCCTGGAAAGTGCGGGACGCGAAGAGCTGGAGTTTTACGAAGGGCGTGGCGCTCTGGGAGATTTGAGGAAAATAAACGGAATTTAATCTCCGTGACCGGTTGACTCGACCGGATTCCCGCCTAGGGGTGAAAGCTCCAATCCACGGGTCAAAACCCCTCGTTTCCACCATGCGGGAGATCTACGAAATCAGCGACCGCTTCATCGAGGCGGGCGACGCCAACCACCTTCTCTACGAGCCGCTCGCAGGAGGGTTGACTTACCGCCGTACCCGGCGCTACGAGATCCAGTACGAAGGTGATGCGGCGGCGATGGAGGCCTTTGTCCGCAAGACCCTGCTCGACGGGATCAGCCAGGAGCTGCACCAGGGCGAAGGCGCCGCGCTGACGGGCTACGGATTCGCCCTGGAATACGGCATGAAGCCCGGAGCGCTTGACCTCGAGAAGGAGGCGATCCTTTCCTACTACCGCGGCATCCCGTCGCCGGGATTCGAGTTGAAGGATCTGCGGATCCGCCAGCGGATCTACCTCTTTGGCGGCAAGGGCGACGAGTCGGGACGTTTCGTCCGCGACATCTGCAACGCCGCGATTCACCAATGGAACGTCCTCCCCGGCCATGTCTGATCCCGCGACCCTGAATCCCCTCGAACGCATCGCCGAGGCCCCGGCGGACCATTACCGCGTTCTCAAGATCTCGGATCTCGACGGCGACCGCCTTCTCGAGCTGAGCAAGTTCATGAAACTCTCGCTCTCGCGCGAGGACATGCTCGCGATCCAGGCGATCTACGCGGAATGGAAACGCGAACCCACGGACGTGGAGCTGGAGGTGATCGCCCAGACCTGGAGCGAGCACTGCAAGCACCGCATCTTCGGCGCGACGATCGAGCACGAGGTCGACGGCAAGGCGGAGACGGTGAAGTCGCTTTTCAAGACTTACATCCGGGATGTCTCGCAGCGCATTTTCGACTCGAAGCCTGGCTTCGTCCTCTCGGCTTTCCACGACAACGCGGGTTTCATCAAGCTCGACGACGAGCTCGCGGTCTGCCTGAAGGCGGAAACGCACAACCACCCGAGCGCGATCGAACCCTACGCGGGGGCGAACACAGGTCTCGGCGGGGTCATCCGCGACATCCTCGGGGCGGGGAAGGGGGCGAAGCCGATCGGCTCGCTCGATGTCTTCTGCTTTGGTGCGCCCGACACGACGATGGAGAACATCAAGGCCGATGACGTGATCCACCCGCTCGGGGTGATGCGCGGCGTCGTCCGCGGGGTGCGCGACTACGGCAACCGCATGGGCATCCCCACGATCAGCGGGGCGATCCAGTTCGATGATTCCTACATTTACAATCCGCTCGTGTATTGCGGCACGGCCGGGGTCATCCCGATCAAGGACATCGCGAAGAAGATCGAGCCGGGGATGAAGGTGATTTCCGTCGGCGGCCGCACCGGTCGCGATGGTCTCCACGGGGCGACTTTCTCCTCCGCGGCGCTCGACACGGACAGCCACGAATCGGACCAGCAGGCCGTGCAGATCGGCAATCCGATCGAGGAAAAGAAGGCGGCCGACTTCGTCCTCGCGGCGCGCGACAAGGGGCTCATCGAATTCATCACCGACTGCGGTGCGGGCGGCTACTCCAGCGCCGCGGGCGAGATGCTCGAGGAATGCGGCGGCACGATCGATCTCGACCAGGTGAAGCTGAAGGAACCCGGGCTCGTGAGCTGGGAGGTCTTCATCAGCGAAAGCCAGGAGCGCATGGTCCTCGCGGTGAAGGAATCGTCGTTGCCCGAGCTGCGCAAGCTCGCCGATCTTTATGAAACGGAACTGACCGAACTCGGCACGGCCGATGGCTCGGGCATCCTCAAGGTGACGCATCACGGCAACACCGTTTGCGAGCTGGATTGTTCGAAGCTGCACGACGCGCCGACCCGCCACCTCAAGGGGCGCTGGACGAAAAAGACCGCGCCGGTCGAGGCCCCCGTGCTGACGAATCCGGGCCAGGCCCTGCGCGATCTCTTCACCGACTTCGCGATCGTCTCGCGCGAGCCCATCATCCGTGAATACGACCACGAGGTGCAAGGCAACACCGTCTTGAAACCGCTCGCCGGTGCCACGGGTGATGCGCCCCAGGATGCCTCGGTCCTCCGCATCAGCGGCAGCAAGCGGCTCATGGCGATGAGCGTGGCCCTGCTCCCGGAATGGGGCAAGACCGATCCCTACGCGATGGGCGCGGCCTGCGTCGATGAGTGCGTCCGCCAGCTCGTCGCGGCCGGGGCCGATCCCGAGCGCCTCGCCATTCTCGATAACTTCTGCATGGGCAATCCCGATGCGGAGGAGGAGCTCGGAGCTCTCGTCGAGACCGTGAAGGGCATCGCGGCCGTCGCCGAGGTCTATGGCGCTCCGTTTGTCTCGGGTAAGGATTCCTTCTACAACTACTTCGAGACGAAGGAAGGTCCCGTCTCCATCCCCGTGACGATCCTTATCAGCGGCATGGGCATCATCGAGGAAGAGAGCCACGTCACCGGCGCCTCGCTCCGCAAGAGCGACAGCCTCCTCGCGATCATCGGCCATACGGCGTCCGATCTGGGGGGCTCTGTCTTCGCCCGCCGACACGGGATCGAAAACGCGTCGGTTCCTTCGACGCGTTCGGAAGAAGCGTGGTCCTGCTACCGGAAATTTTACGAGGCGGTGAAGAAAGGGTATATTCGATCGGCCCACGACGTCAGTGAAGGCGGCCTCGCCGTGACGCTCGCCGAGATGGCCTTCTCTGGAAAAGCCGGATTGGAAATCGACCTATGTTCCCTGCCCATGGATGACGACGCCTCGAAGGCCGCGATGCTCTTCGGGGAATCGCCCTCGCGCCTCGTCATCGAAGTCGCGCCGGAGCACCTTGCCAAGGTGGCCGATCTCTTCGAAGGCCTGCCCTTCGCCGCCCTCGGCCGCGCCACCACGGCGCACGCCAATCTCCACATCGAGTGGGGTAAGGAAACCCTCGTCAACGAACCTCTCGCCGACCTCAAATCGCTATGGAAGACCGGCCTTGCGCGCTACTACTGAAATTTCCCGGCACGAACTGTGACGCGGAGACGGCCCGCGCCCTCGAGGCGGTCGGATTCGTCACCGAGGTGCTGCCCGTCTCCGCGCTGAAGCCCGGAAAGCTCGTCGGCGTCAGCCTGGTGGTGTTGTCAGGCGGATTCAGCTACGGCGATTACGTCATGTCGGGCCGCATCGCCAGCCTCGTCACGGAACAGAAGATCGGCGAGACCCTGAAGGACTTCCGCGACAACGGCGGATACATTCTGGGGATCTGCAACGGCTTCCAGATCCTCACCCAGCTCGATCTGCTCCCCGCGGGCAGCCTCGTCGAGAACGCGAGCGGGCGATTCCAGTGCCAGTGGGTGAAGATGAAGAATCTCGCTCCGAAGAGCCCCTTTCTCTCGCGATGTCCTGCGGAATTCGAGCTGCCCATCGCTCACGCCGAGGGCCGTCTCGTGACGAAGGAGGCCGCCGAAGCCGCCGGATACCTGAAGAGCGGAGCCGCGGCGCTCGTTTACACCGATGAGGTGAACGGCAGCTTCGAACGCATCGCGGGTCTGACGGACGAAAGCGGTCGTGTTTTCGGCCTCATGCCGCACCCCGAGCGTTTCATGAAGGCCCGCGACCACTACGATCCCGATTGGGAAGGCGGCGAAGGCGGCTGGGGCAGCGGATATTGGTTGTTCAAGTCGCTCCACGAGGCGATCAAGGAGGGGGAGGCGTGATGGAACTGAATCCGCGAAAATCTGCGTCCCATCTGCGGAAATCTGCGTTCCCAATTCTTTTCAACGCAGATGAGCGCGGATATCCGCAGATGGTCGCAGATACCGAAGAAAATGTTTAGTCACCAAGTCGAATGAGCAACGAATTCACCTACAAGGCCGCCGGGGTCGACATCAAGGAAGCCGCCGCGCTCGTCGGCGACATCGGCGAACTGCGACGCCGCACCGAAGGCAAACGCTCGCTCATGGGTGCGTTTGGTCTCTTCGCGGCCACCTACGATCTCAGCGACTACAAGGAGCCCGTCATCATGACCGGTTGCGACGGCGTCGGGACGAAGCTGGAGCTCCTCCTCGAACACGATCAGCTCGAGATCGCCGGCAAGGACCTCGTCGCGATGAATGTGAACGACATCCTCACGACCGGCGGCGACCCGCTCATGTTCCTCGACTACGTCGGCATCGGCGCGCTGGACAAGGCGAAGATCAAACGCCTCATCGCCGGCATGGCTGAGCACCTCGCGAGCTGCGACTGCATCCTCGCCGGTGGCGAAACCGCCGAGATGCCCGGCATCGTGCCGGACGGCATCATCGAACTGAGCGGTTTCTGCGTCGGTGCGGCGGAGAAGTCCGAGTTGATCGATCCCACCCGCATCGAGGTGGGCGATGTGCTCGTCGGATATCCCTCCGACGGCTTCCACGCGAACGGCTGGAGCCTCATCCGCCGCATCCTCAAGGTCAATCCCGGTCTCATCACTTCGGAGGAGTGGCCCGCCTTCCTCGCTCCGACCCGTCTTTACCATGATGTGGTCGCCGGCCTGAAAGAGCGCCAGATCGACATCAAGGCGATGGCCCACATCACCGGTGGTGGTCTTCCCGAAAACCTCGAGCGCCTCCTCAACGGCAAGGGCGCCGACATCACCATTCCCCGCTGGAATCTCGGCGCGGTCGGTAAGGTCCTCGCCTTCGTCGCCGACGAAGAGGCGGTGAATACCTTCAACATGGGCTGGGGCTGGGTCGCGATCGTCCCGGCGGACCAAGCCGAGGCCGCCGCCGCGTTCCATCCTGGCGCGCGGGCGATCGGCACGATCACGACGTCCGGTCATGTGAAGGTGACGATCGAAGGCTGAGTCACCGATTTTTCCGGCATGAGCGATCCCCTCCAGCACGAATGCGGTATTGCCTTTGTCAGGCTGAAGAAGGATCTCGCCTACTACCACGACCGCTACGGCACCTGTCTGTGGGGCTTCCAGCGTCTCTATCTGCTGATGGAGAAGCAGCACAACCGCGGCCAGGATGGCGTGGGGGTCGGCTGTTGCAAGATCAACATGCCCCTCGGGCAGCCCTATCTCTTCCGCGAGCGCAGCGCCGAGCGCGATTCGCTGATCCGCGTGATGGAGGACCAGCTCCGCTCCATGCGCAAGCTCGAGCGCAAGGGCATCCTCGACCCGCACGATCCGGAATCCTTCAAGAAGAATTTCGATTTCGGCGGTGAGGTGCTCCTCGGTCACCTTCGCTATGGGACCTCCGGCACCTTCGGCAGCGGAGGCTGTCATCCCTATGTGCGGCGCACGAACTATCCGACGAAGACCCTGATGGTGGCGGGGAACTTCAACATGACGAACGCCCGCGATCTCAATCACCACCTGATCGACCGCGGCCAGCATCCCGTCTTCGACACCGATACCCAGACCGTGCTGGAGGAGATCGGCTACCACCTCGACGAGGTGCACGATGCGATCTACCGCCGCGAGCGCGACAAGGGCACCGAGGGAGCGAAAATCCCGGGCATCATTTCCGAGGAGATCGATCTCGTCCGCATCATCGGAAAGTGTTCGAAGATCTGGGACGGCGGCTACACCATCGCCGGTGTCGTCGGCAATGGGGACGGCTTCGTGCTGCGCGATCCCAACGGGATCCGTCCCTGCTTCTATTACGAGGACGATGAAGTGATCGCCTTCGCGAGTGAGCGCGTCCCGCTCATGACCGTTTTCAACGCCGAGATCGACGAGGTGCGCGAGCTGCCGCGCGCCCATGTCGCGGTGATGAAACACGGCGGCGGTTTCGAGGTGGCGCCCTACACCGAGTCGCGCGAGCACCGGCCCTGTTCCTTCGAGCGGATTTATTTCTCCCGCGGCAACGATCCCGACATCTACCGCGAGCGCATGCGTCTCGGGTCGAACCTCGTGCCGCAGATCGTCAGCCGCATCGACGCCGATTTCGACAAGACCGTCTTCAGCTTCATCCCGAACACGGCGGAGATCGCGTATTACGGCCTCATGCACGGCCTCCGCATGCTGCGGCGCGACCAGGTGAAGGATGAAATCCTCGCCGCCGCCAAAGCCGGTGAACTCGACGAGGCCACCCTCGACAAGCTCGTGCTGAAAAGCTGGCCCCGGGGCGAGAAAATCGCCCACAAGGATATCAAGCTTCGCACTTTCATCGCCCAGGAGAAGGGCCGCGACCAGATGGTCTCGCACGTCTATGACGTCACCTATGGGCAGATCGGTGAAGGCGAAAACCTCGTCGTCATCGACGACTCCATCGTGCGGGGCACGACGCTGAAGGACTCGATCATCAAGATCCTTTCGCGGCTGAATCCGAAGAAGATCATCATCGCCTCGACCGCTCCGCAGATCCGGTATCCCGATTGCTACGGCATCGACATGTCGGAGCTTGGCAAATTCATCGTCTTCAAGGCGGCGATCAACCTGCTCGAGCGCCGCGGCATGCACAACCGCATCACCGACGTCTATTACCGCTGCCGCGAGGAACTGAAAAAGCCGGTCGCCGAGATGGGCAATCCGGTGAAGGCGATCTACGAACCTTTCACCGAGGAGGAACTCTCCGCCGAGGTGAGCCGCATGGTCACGCCGGAAAACATTCCGTGGAAAGGCGAGGTCGAGGTCGTTTTCCAGACCGTGGCCGGGCTGAAGGACGCCATCCCCGTGAACAACGGCGATTGGTACTTCACCGGCGATTACCCGACCCCGGGAGGTTTCAAGGTGGTGAACCAGGCTTTCGTCGGTTTCCACGACAAGACCGGCGAGCGTCCCTACGACGTGCTTCTCTGACCGCCTGGATTTCAACCCGACTTTTACGGGGAGGAAACCGCAAAAAAGTGCTCGCGCGCCGCACGCTTTTCTGGTATTGAGACGCATTATCATTAATTACCATTTCGTCCCATGTCTTCCTCCTCCCGCATCCAACCTCTCTTTGGCGACCGCCGGCATTCCGTGCTCTGGGCGGTCGATGTCCGCGCTCAAGAGGGTCAAGCCCCCGACCCGACCCTCTTGGATCTGCCCGAGGGCAGTGTGGTCTATATCGTTCCCGTTCACGCCCCCTTGACCTGGGAGTCTGGAAAAGACCGGCAGTCGGTCGAGCAGGGATCGGTTTTAGTGGTGAACACACGCACTTCGCCGGGTGCCGTGACGATCACCCCGCAATCGGATTTCCTCGTGGTGGGGATGCGGCAGACCGCGTTGGCCACCCTCTTCGAGCCTTTCCGTCCGGGGCTGGTGCCGGGTCTGCGTGAATTGGTCTTTGGATTGGCGGGGCCCTTGCGGATCGCCTCCCGCACCGAGGCCTGGGATCAGGTCATCGCGGGTTTCCGGAATCCGGTGGTGTCGGGTCCGGCCCGCGCGTTTTGGTATGAGAGCCAGTTCAAGGCGCTGCTCGCCTTGGTCTCCTTCAACCCGGCTCCGGAGGAGGGGGAGTTCTTTTGCTCGCGCCAAAAGCGGCTCGCCCGCGTGCGCGTGGCGCGGGCAAAAAGCAAACTCGAGGCGAGACTGGATGAGGCCTTCGACCTGCACCGGCTCGCCGCCGAGGTGGGATGCAGCGCCAGCTATCTCAGCCGCACCTTCTCGGCGACGACCGGGATGACGCTCAGCCAATTCCTCCGCAAACGGCGCATCGAGAAGGCGGCCGAGATGCTCGTGACGGGACGCTACAATGTCAGCGAAGTCGCGGTGGAGGTCGGCTACAACAGCCTCAGCCACTTCAGCAAGGCCTTCCAGCAGGTGAAGGGATGTCTGCCATCGAAGTATGAGGCGGCGTGAGGTGGCGGATCAGTTTGCCGGTCGTTCACAAAAGCGCCGCCAGAGCGGAGCGAGGGCGGGGTCCTCGGCAAGGATCTCGAAGGTGGTCCGCCCCCGCGGCTCGAAGAGCTGGATCCGCGCGTAGTCGAAACCGTCGAGCGTTTTCGTCTGAATCGCGAGGGCATGGAGGCGCGCCATTTCGAGATGGGCGGCGTGGTGCGCCGGCGCGTCACTGACGATAAGGAAACCCTCGCGCGCCTCGATCCGCGCGGGCACGAAGGCCGCCGAGAGATCCGCGTGGGCATCGGAGAAGCGCCAATGCAGGGTGATGCCCCCGGCGGCGGCATGTTGCAGGATGGAATGGAGGGGATGCGACTCCGGATGACGACTGCGTTCCTTCGCCCGATCGCGACAGCAGGGGCACATCGGCACGGTGGAACGGCGCTCTCCGCGCCATTGCTCGAGTTCGCCATCGGCGAGAGACTCGGTCGGCACAGTGGCGAGCAGATCCGCGATCTGCCATCGGCGACGATTTTCCCCTCCCGGCAGGAGATGGATGCCGAGGCCATGCGGGAAACCCCTGAATTTAAACGCGAGGCTGCCCTCGAAGTAGCTTGTGGCGTGCGGTGCCTCGACGTGGATGGCTTCGAGTGTCGTGATGGAAAAGCCGATCCCGGCATCGGGATCAAAGGCGAACTCAAGGCCCTCGATGGAGATCGGTCGCAGTGACTCCACGGCTTTACCCAGGCCGCCGCCCATGCCCCGGACCTGGACGTAGACCGATCCCAGGTCCGGGAGGACGATGATCCCGTCGCGCGGCCGGACGAGACGGTGGGTGTTGCCGCGGTGGGAAGTGGAAAGACGGTGCTTCATGGACGTGCGCGATGGAGATCGATCGGGAGCGGGAAAGGGGACTGTGCCGACTCCATGCGCACATGGATGACGCGGTCGCCACCGGCATCGGAGAGCCGCAAGGTCCCGCCATCACGATCGATGAAGGTCGGAATGAAGGAGGTCGCGGCCGTGAAGCCGGGCGAATGCAGGGAGACCGTCACTTCGTGGCTTTCTTGATCAAAAAGGAAGCGGCTGCGGCATGGCGGCGGGCACGTCTCCGGAAAATCATCGAGCCAGGCCGCGGCACCCGCGCGGTCGAGTGTTTCGATCGCAAGAGGAGGCGTCGTGGTCGCGGCAAGGAGCCGCCGCATCGCCGCGCGATCCCTGCGATCCCGGCCGCACCAGATGGAAAGGGCAAAGCCGCAGGAGGCGAGTTCCAGCTCCAGCGAGAAGCCGCCGACCGCGCCATGGAGCAGGCAGATGCGGCGGATCGAGTCTGGAACGATCGCGAAGGCTTCAGGGAAGGTGGAGTCTGTTGGTGGGTTTGTCAGGATCTTTCCGGCGAGGTTTCCGAGGGAGCCCTTGCGGAAGAGGCTGATGCCGCCGCAACGCACGACGAGCGCGGGGGAAACCAATTCTCCCAGCAGCGGGAGCAGTTCGGACGGGGCGAGATCGAGTTCCACGGCGGAAGAGGGCGAAGTGGCCGCGGCAGGGCGGGTAAAGGCGGAAATCATGGGGGGATTTTCGTCTTCCCGTCGGGAGGTGCTCCGGTCTCCTTGTGATGAAGTCGCGTCGTTTTGTCTTTCGCAAGATGACGACAAAGCGCGGCACGGAAACGCGAGCGGCAGGCGATGGCCGCGGCGAAACTGCGACCATGGTCATCTCGAATTTTGATTCACGCACGAAGGGGAAGCGCTCGCTGCCCGAGGACCGCTTGCAGTTTCTCCGGGATCTCGAGGAGCAGGTGAGGCGCGAGCGTCTCGCCCGGAAGGTGGCAAAGCTGGCTCGTCCAGCGAAGGCGGCGTGAGGTGTCTTGGAAATACCGTTAAATTACAATTTAATTGACAATTCTTGTTATTAGGGCTTTTCTGGGGCACCCCTAGTGGTTGATCCCGCCATGAAGTTCACGAATCGACCGCTCGCGCTTGCATTTCTCTCCCTCGCGTTCGGCTCGTTCGTCGTAAAGAAGGCTTCCGCCGATCAGGTGATCCCCGAAAATCTCGTCATCAACGGCAATGTCTCGGTGGGATTTGACGCGGTGAACAACGAGGTCTTTGGTGACGACACGATCCGCTTGAAGGAGAACAACCTTCGTATCGCCTTTCGCGACACGACCGCAGATGTCGGTGAGCCCGGTAACGATTGGCAGATCATTTCGAACGACGCTTCCAGCGGTGGAGCCAGCTATCTCGGGTTTGAAGACATCACGGGCGGGAAGATTCCTTTCCGGGTGATGGCGGGGGCACCGGTCGACGCGCTCCGGATCGATGACTCCGGCAAGGTGGGCCTGGCCACTGACAGTCCTGCCGCGCAACTCCACGTGAATGTCGCTTTCGATGCGATGGCTCCCGAGGAGAGTGTCCTCATCGGACCGGAGGCCGTCGTTCCTTCCGGTGCCCTCCTCGAGGTGCGCGGGCCGGTTTACATCTCGGGATCGTCCAACCCCAATCTCACCGTGGATGCGTCGGGGGATGCCCGGCTTTTTGTCGAAGGCAGCGCGATTTTTTCGAAGAACTTCGAGATCGCGAGCAGCCGTGGATTCAAGGAAGAGATCCGCGAGGTTTCGGGTGCCGAGGCGCGTCAATCCCTGCGGGATCTCGAAGCGGTCGAATATCGTTACAAGGGGGATACGGAAATGCAGCTCGGATTCATCGCCGAGGACGTACCGGCGCTGGTTGCGACGGACTCACGGCGCAGCCTCAGCCCCATGGACGTCGTCGCGATCCTCTCGACCGTGGTGCAGGAGCGCGAGGCGAAGATCCGCGAGCGCGAGCGCCAGATCGGAGAAATGCGTCGTGCCCTGGAGGAGGTCCGCCGCCGTCGGAGTGACGAGACCCCGATTGATTCGCCTCAACCCTTTTCCCCTGAACGCTGACACTCATGAACCGCCCCAACGAATCCATGTCCATTTTGCGGCTGCTTGTTCCCGTCGCGCTGTTCCCCCTGATCGCGACGGATGTCCGGGCCGACCAGGTGATACCGGACGATCTCGTCGTCCAGGGAAGCATCGGTGTTGGCATCGATGTGATCAACAACGAGTCCTTTGGTTTTGACACCCTGCTGCTCAAGGAAGCCGATCTGCGCATTCACTTCAACGATACCTCGGTCGGATCTTTTCCGACAAACGATTGGCGCATCCTCATCAACGATCTGGACTCGGCCGCGACAGCGGAGAACTACTTCGCGATCCAGGATGCCGACAGCACCGCGGTTCCCTTCCGCATTGACGCCGGCGCACCGACGGATTCCATCCGCCTGAATGGCGATGGCCGGGTCGGTCTTGGAACCGCGGTGCCGACCGCCGCCCTCCATGTCGATGTCACCTTCGATGATCAGGATCCCGCCGCGAGTGTGCTGATCGGTCCGGATACCGTCACTCCCGCGGGCGCATTGTTGCAGGTCCATGGACCGGTCTATCTTTCGAAGGATGGACCGGCTGATCTCACGCTCGACCCCAACAGCGATACCCGGCTCTATGTGGAGGGCGGGGCGATGTTCTCCCGGAACATCGAGGTGGGCAGCAGCCGATCATTGAAAGAAGACATCCGCGACCTCACTCTTCCCGAAGCGCAAGAGACGCTCGCCGGACTCAAGGCCGTCGAATACCGCTACATCGGGGAACACGAGAAGCAGCTCGGATTCATCGCCGAGGATGTGCCGGATCTCGTCGCGACGGACAGCCGGCGCAGCCTCAGTCCGATGGATTTTGTCGCCGTCCTCACCAAGGTGGTGCAGGATCAGGAAAGCCGTCTGGAGACTTTGGACGGAGAGTTTGAGGAATTGCAGAAAGCGGTTGCCGATCTTCTCAAGGAATCCCCCTCCACGGAAGCCTCCGCTCCCGGAAACGCCCAACCGTGAACGATATGACCTGGACATCGAAAGCGCTCGCGTGCCTGGGATTGCTTCTGCCACTGTTGGCGAAGGCGGACGGCGATCTCATCGTGAAAAGCGGTGGATCGGTGACCGTGAAGTCCGGTGCCTCGATCATCGTCGGCCCGAACCGGATCATGGACGTCCAGAGCGGTGGTAGGGCGACGATCGAGAAGAACGGCACGATGGATGGGAATGTGACCGTGCGATCGGGAGGTCTCCTGATCCTTTGCGGCGAAATCACGGGTGATCTCCTGTCCATGGGCCGGATCGGAAACTGCGATTTCCGGACCGATGCGATGATCGGAAAAAAACGGAAACGGCTCGGCGGAGACAACCGATACAGCAAGACCGGAGCGGGCAGCCCCCTCTCGCTCTCTTTGGGTGCGGGAAAGGTGAACTTTTTCATCGCAGGTCAAAATGATGCCTTCGTCGAAGACGGGCTCCGTTTCCGGGCCGGTATCACCAACGGCGGGCCGCGACTCTCCATCAACCGAATCACCGGTGGCAGAAGCAATGTGACCGCCCAATTCGCCCGCAGCGCCTACGTTGATCCCCAGGTCGCCCCGGGGGAGACGATCCTCTTTTTGGTGTCCGCGAAGGCGGGGAAGCGATCCTCGCAGGAAAAGATTTTCCGGTTTACGGCGGACGTGTTTTCGACGGGCGATGGTGGTGTCAGTGATCGCGTTGCTGCCGAGATCGAGCCTCTGGAAAGTGAACCGGAACGACCACAGGCCAGTGACAGGGGCCGCTGAGTTCCTTGCGGTCCCTCATTCGCGATGGTGCTTTCGGGGCTGTCGCCTCGGCCCACCCCGTGTCCTGCTCCGGACCTGCTTTGTATGGAGCGTCGGGTCGGAAACTTTCATGCGCGGAATTTTCGACGACTCCACCGAATTTCGGAGGATTGAATTGACACCAGCGTGCTGAATTTGCTATTCCACCGCGTGTGCGGAGATCGAGATCTCTTCACAGACCAAATCCCCCGCCGGCTCCACGTCGGTTTTTTTCGGTCGTTACCCAAAACCGCCAGCCCCCTTTCGGAGATGTCCACCGTGATGACTCTTGGTTCCGTGAAACGTCGTGTGCAACGCATTCAGCGATCCGGCTTTCACCGGGTGCTGGCCCTGCTGGCGATCAGTTGGTTTCCGCAGGAAAAAGCGGCGGCCCAGTCCGGTCTCGCGATGGACTTGTATACCTGGCCGGCCGGCACCAATCCGTCGCTGCCGGCCAACGTCGGGCAGCCGAACGGACCGGACGGGCTGAACGATCTCTGGCAAATGTTGCACAACGGATGGGAAATCGATCCGGAGGGGGACAACGATGGTGATGGAGCGAACAACGCCCAGGAATCGAGCGCCGGGACCAATCCTTTTCTGGCGGCCGACTGCCTCAAGGTGAAGGAACTTGCCGCGACGGCGACGGAGGTGGTTTTCACCTTCGATACCAAGGCGGGAAAGAAGTACCGGATCCTTTCCGATCCCTCGCCGGGCGGAGCCTTCACCGAGGTCGTCACGCTGAATACCACTCCTGCCTCGCCACATTACGTGGCGCCGTCGACGGCGACGGGAGCGATGATTTCGATCCCCAAGCCGTCCTCCACGGCGATGTTCTACCGGATCGAGGCGAGCGACGTCGATAGCAATAACGATGGAGTATCCGATTGGGTGGCCCGGCAGCTCGGATATGATCCGGGCGCTCCGTCGATCGATCTCGATGGAGACGGCACGAGCGATTTGCTCGAGGATCTGGTGGCGCAATTCTCCGCACCGGATGAGGTCGAAGTGGTGGCGGTCACACCTTTTGCTTCCGAGGACGGCCCTCAGAGTGGAGCCTTCGAAGTCCGGCGCACCCGCCATCTCTTTCCCGCGAGCGTGAGCCTTTCCTACTCGGGGACGGCTTCGGCGGGCGTGGATTATTCCGCCAGCCCTTCCGCCACATCGGTGAGTTTCGCGCCCGGAGAATCAGGCAAGTCGATCTTTGTGAACCCGAATGCGGCACAGCCGTCCCTCCTCGAGGGGAGCGAGTCGGTCACGGTGACCTTGAGCGATCCCCAGAGCACCCAGCCCGGCGCAGCGCCGTCGATCGGCCGGCGTGGCTCGGCGACGGTGATCCTGAGGGACTCGACCACGGCGCAAGGTTCCGGACTCCTCGCACGCTATTACGATCACGCGAGTTCCACCCAGGCTCATGCGGCGAATTTTGGTGATCTCGCCAACTACACCTTCACGCTGGGTTCTCCGAACACGAACGGGACCATTCTCGTGACGCCGACGACGGGGAATGTCACCACCCTCCTCGCGGCGATCACGCCCGGATCGACCCAGGTGCGGCTGAGCTTCAACGGGGGCAATCTGAACACGGCCGCCTACAACCATCAGCTCTATCAGGTCACGGCAAAGACGGCGACGAATTTCACTTGTTCGATCACTTCGGGCACCGCGCTGCCCTCGAGCAGCAGCAGCAATCTTTATTTCAGCATCGAGCCCCTGCATCCTCCGGTGATCGAGCGGGTCGACGCGACGGTGGACAATGAATGGATGGGCGGCACGCCGAACGGCAATTTCATCTCTCCTCTCAACCTCGCCGACAATTGGTCGTCGGTGTGGGAAGCCTACCTCCATCCCACGACGGCTTCCACCTCGGGCTACCGCTTCCAGCTCGATGCGGATGACAAGGCCCGGGTTTTGATCGACCTGAACCGGAACGGCACCTTCGATCTCCCCGAGGAGCAGGTCATCGAACATGGCTGGGATTCCGCCGCGACCGTGGGCACTTTCAAGATCAGTGGATCCCATCTCCTCGCCGTCCCCTCGAACGCTTCGGAGCGTTACAAGATCCGAGTCGAGCAGGTCGAGACGACCGGAGAAGCGCGTTGCCGGCTCCAATGGAGTGTCAATGGAGGCACCTTCGCGAACATCCCGCAGAGCGCGGTCTACGCCCACGTGGCGGCGATGAACGCGAATTACAACTACGCGCGGACCACCACGACGCCGGGCGCGATGGCGGGGACGATCGTCGTCACGCTGAACGGACACGGCTTCTCCGTCGGCACTCCGGTGAACCTCTCGTTCTCTTCGGGAAACCTTTTCACCCCGGCGAACGGCAATTTCCACGGCACTTACACGGTCTCGGCGGTGAATTCGGCGAACACCTTCACGGTGCCGATCGCGGGCGCCTCCCTTCCGGCCTCGGGCACGGGAGCCGGATACGTGCTCGATCAGCCCGCGAACACCACCCAGGCTTGGTACAACGTGGTCTACCAAAGCAGCGATTTTTCCGGCGCGCCCGGGCGGATCGGCACGAACAACAATGGCACGAATGACAGCAACAACGGGCTTTACGGCACCGGCACGCCTGATGTGGCGCTGATCAATCCCGACAGTTTCTCGATCCGATGGACCGGGCAGGTTCAGCCGCAGTTCACCGAGGAATACACTTTCTCGGTGCTGGCGGACGATGGATTCCGCCTCTGGATCAACGGGCAGGAGATGGCGATGACGCAGCTGGCATCCTCCAATGTCGGCAGCTCGACTTACACCTACAACAGCAGCACCGGGGAGGCCTTGGTGAACTACGGTGCCTCTACCATCGTGGAGAATTCCTACGCCGTCGGCGACATCGTGCGGATCGATCCGACGGCCGGCACGTTGACCAGTTTCGCGACGACCGACCTCGTCGTGACCGCCGCCACCGCCACGACCTTCACCGTGGTCTTCCCGACTGGTTTTGGCGACCAGACCACTGCGGCTTCGGCCAACCTCGATGCGATGAACCGCGCCATCAAGCCGTGGGCCTCCAATGGCAATGAGCGTTTCTGCCGGGTGCCGATGGTGGAGGGAGTGCGCTACGACATTCGTCTGGATTACTACGAGAGCGGAGGATTCTCGCGGTGCCGGCTGTTCTGGTTCAGCCCGAGCCAGCCGAAGCAGATCATTCCCGCCAATCGTCTTTATCCTTCGAGCGCTCCGTCGGCACCCTCCACCCATTTGACGCAGACGGATGCCACCGCCCTGGTCGGTGGTCCCTTCCGTCTGCCGGTGGCTGGCAGCAATGGTGCCATTGTGACCTTCTCCGGTTTGCCGGACTGGCTCAGTTATGTGAATGGCGAACTGGTCGGCACACCGCCTTCCGGAGCGGCGGGATGGTACCAGATCCTCGTCACCCTGACGAATGCCGCGGGCACGAGCCAGTCGGTCTTGAATCTGGAAGTGAAAGAAACAGGCGGAGCGATCACGCGCGATCTGTGGTCGGCGGTGCCTGGGGATACGATGTCGGATTTTCCCGCGAGCCTGCCTACCAATTCCTCGACCGTTTCCTCGCTCGAGGGGCCCTCCGATTCCGGTGACAACTACGCATCTCGCCTGCGCGGCTACCTGACGGCACCGGAGACGGGCAACTACTACTTCTGGGTCGCCGGCAGCAACGCGGCCGAACTCTGGATTTCAAATGACGCGGAGCCGGTCAATGCCTTCCGTCGGGCGCGCGTCGTGGCAGGCAGTCCGACGCCACGGACCTGGACGATCGAGAGCGGTCAAAAGAGCCCCTGGATGGCGCTCGAGCAGGGCAAACGCTACTACATCGAAGTCCGGCACAAGGCCGGCAGCGGTCCCGGCGACAACCTCGCGGTGGGATGGGCGCGCCCCGGCGAGCCGACGGACGCTCCGAGCGAAGTGGTGCCGGGCTATGTGCTGTCACCCTGGTCCGAACCGGTCGTGCCCGATGATGGCGGCACCATTTGGTCGGCGACCCTGCGTCCCCAAGGAGGTGCGGTCACCAATGCCTCCGGCAGCAGCTTCCTGCGTCTGAATGCGGCAGAGACCGAAGCCATCATCACGGCCAATTACTCGGGGCTCACCTCCGCGTTCTTCGGGATGCACGTGCACAACGACATGATCCCCGGCGGTGGCACCGCGAACATCATCGCCGATCTCGAGGAGCCGGGCGACGTCCAGATCCTGCCCGACGGCACTTACCGTTGGGTCATCAAACCGACCGCAGGATACAGCGTGGCCGACCTCGTGCAGCATCTCAAGGATGGAAAGCTCTACTTCAACGTGCACTCGGTGAACTTCCCCGGGGGCGAAATCAAGGGTTACTACAGCAAGCTCGAGGGGGCTCCGGCGTTCGTGCCTCCGGCCGCGCCTCCGGCATGGACCGATGATTCCGATACCGATGCAGGCGCGGCGCGCTTCCTCGCCCAGGCCACTTTCGGAGCGAGCGCCGCCGACATCCAGGCGCTGAAGTCGATCACTCCGAGCGGTGGAAAGAGCCGCTACGAACTCTGGATCGAGGATCAGTTCAGCAAGCCGGTGTCCCAGACCCTGCCGGAAGTGTTGCGGACGCGTCGCGCCGATGCCCAGGGCGGTTCGGCCTACGATGAGACCCTGCTCTTCAATTCTTGGTGGCGGAATTCGGTCTCCGGCAGTGATCAACTCCGCCAACGGGTCGCTTTCGCCTTGAGCCAGATCCACGTGGTCTCGGCGCAGGGGCCGCTCGACAACCGGGGCGAGGCGCTCGCCTATTTCTACGACCAGCTCAATGCCGGTGCCTTCGGCAATTTCCGCGACATTCTCGAGACCACGACCCTCACCCCCGCCATGGGCCGCTACCTCGACATGCTCCGCAATGACAAACCCGATCTATCGGTGGGGCGCATTCCGAACGAGAACTATGCCCGCGAGATCAAGCAGCTCTTCTCGATCGGGCTGTTCCGGATGTGGCCCGACGGGACTCTGATCCTGAACTCGAAATTCGAGCCGATCGACACCTACAGCCAGCGCGAGATCGTCGGATTCGCCCACGTCTTCACGGGCTGGGACTACGGTTATGACGGTGCCTACCGCACGGGCATCGGTGCGGCCACGGACTGGATGCGGCAGATGCGCGAGGTGCCGGCGCGTCACTTCACGGGGCCGAAGCGCATCCTCAACAACGAGGTGCTGCCCGGTCTCCAGAAGGTCGGCAATCGTTCCCTCGACCCCTATGCGACCCACGGCTCGATGGAATACGGCAACGCGGATTTCCAGAGCCTCCCGGCGAGGGAACTCGATGCGGCGCACGACCAACTGTTTGAAAATCCGAACACCGGCCCCTTCATCTGCCGCCAGCTCATCCAGCGGATGGTGACGAGCCATCCCTCGCGAGGTTATGTCTACCGGGTGACGAGCAAGTTCAACGACAACGGCCAAGGTGTGCGGGGCGACATGCAGGCCGTCGTCAAAGCGATCCTGCTGGACTACGAGGCCCGCAGCGGGGCCATGGTGACGGAGCCGCAATACGGAAAACAGCGTGAGCCCCTCCTGCGTCTCACCGCGGCGGGTCGTGCTTTCCGCCCCGCCACCTTCGGCGGCACCTACACCCAGACGGGCAACCGCACGATCACTCTCAACACCACCACGCCGCACAATCTGGCGAGTGGCAACAACGTCTTTCTCGATTTCACGGCGGGGGATTCGAATCCTGCTCCGTGGACCGGAACCTATGCGGCGACCGTGGTCAATTCGACGCAATTCACCGTCAATGCCGTCAACTGGGCCACCGGCACCTACAGCATCCCGGCGAATTCCAATGTCTGCACCGTGACGATGAGCAATCACTGGTTGCAAAACGGCCACCGGGTCTTCATGGACTTCACGAGCGGGGCCGCGGATGGATCCGCCTTGCTGGATCGCCGCGCTTACACCCTCACGAGCGCCTCCGCCGAAACGGGAACGAACATCACGTTCACGTTTACCGTGGCGGACACCTCCGCTTCGCTGCGCAGCGGCAACTGCATGATCCCGCGTTTCAGCCCCGGCAGCTACACGGTCGGGGCCTCGGGCCTGCCTGCGCCGAACGATCGGCGGGTGACGATGCGTACGAACGAGGATCACCACCTCGCCGTCGGGGATCAGGTCCAGCTCAACATCTATGGCGGCAATCCACAGCCGGCCGACCTCGTGGCCACGGTGGAGAGTGTTGTTGATCTGAAGACCTGGACCTTCCTAGTCTCCAGCGCCGTGAGTGGCTACGGAACCAACCAAGGAAACAACAGTGTCTATCAATTCCCGCTCGTATCCCAACCGGTGAACCGGAGTGGCACGCTCAATTCGCGGTCGAGCACCTACCAACTCGGCAACACCGACGGGAATCTCGAACAGTCGCCCTTGAACGCGGACACGGTCTTCAACTTCTTCCTGCCGGACTACAAGTTCCCGGGTGAACTCGCCGGAGCCGGGCTGACCACTCCGGAATTCCAGCTCACCTCCGAGACGACCACGGTGCGGCAGGCGAATTTCCTCTTCAACGGCATCTTCAATCCCGGCACCACCAACGGCTACAGCAGTTTCTCGAGCGGAAACAACGCGTTGGTGATGGATTATTCGACGTGGATGACGGGCAATGCGGCCAATCTCGGCCTCGGCGCTCCGTCGAACACGGGAGTGCCTTGGACGCACAACCAGAACGTCGCGGCTTTCGTGGACCAGCTCGCCACCCTGCTCACCGCGAACCAGATGACACCGTCCGCAAAACAAATCGTCCGGGATTTTGTGAGCCTGCCGATTGCTTCGATCGGGACGGGGAATCCCTGCGTCGTCAACACCTCCCGGCCGCACGGATATGCGACGGGTCAGACGGTCTTCCTCAGTGGCGTCACCGGCGGTACCTTCTCGCCGGCGGGAGCCTTTGGCAGCAACTCGACGGGGCGGACCATCACCGTGATCGACGAGGACACCTTTACCGTCACCGGGGTCAGCTGCACCGCGGCGCCGGGCGGGACGCAGGTGGCCAACGCCCATGCCTCGCAGGTCGCGTACGACCAGGGAAGCACGAATCCCTCGGCCACCCAACGCCGCGACCGCATCCGATCGATCCTCCACCTCATTCTCACCAGCCCCGACTTCACGGTGCAACGCTGACCGCCCACATGAACTCGTTTGCCCTCAACTCCTTCACCACCCGGCGGAACTTCCTTTCGCGGGCGGCCTTCTCAGGCCTCGGCCTCACCGCGGCGGGCAGCATCATCCGCGACTTCGGCTTGATGCAGTCCGCCATGGCGGCGCAGGGGCCGGTCTCCGGTTACAAGGCGATCGTCTGTCTCTTCCTCGCGGGGGGCAATGATGCGAACAACTGGATCGTTCCCACCGATACGGAAACCTACAATGCCTACGCAACGGCGCGGGGTGGTCTCCTCCAGATCCCGTCGGCCGCGTTGCTGCCTTTGAACGTGGGTGGGAGTCCGGTGACCGACGCGGACGGTCATACCTACGGCCTGCACCCGAGCAGCACGCGGCTCCAGACGCTCTTCGCGGAGGGCAAGATGGCCTCCCTTCTCAACATCGGATCGCTGGTGCGACCCACCACGAAGACTCAATACAACAGCAATCCCAGCTTCTACCGGCCGCCGCAGTTGTTCTCACACAGCGACCAGGTGACGCAGTGGCAGACTTCGATCCCCGACCAGCCTCCGACGACGGGGTGGTGCGGTCGGGTCGCCGACATCATCAATGGAGTGGCGAATCCCGCCGGGAACATCTCCATGTCCATCTCGCTTGCCGGAGCCAACACTCTCCAGGTTGGCAACATGGTCGCCCAATACCAGGTCGCCACCACCGGAGCGGAAACCCTGACCGGATCGCTCATGAGCGGAAACAACGTCCGCGTCAAGGCGATGCGTGACATCATGGATCTCCCCAATGCCAATCTGCAGCGCCAGGCCTACGCCGAGGTGCTCGACCGCGCCATCGCCACGGGTGATCTGCTCAACACCTCCATCGCGAACACCGCCAGCGACGCTTTCTGGACGAATCCTTTCCCCACGACAAGCATCGGCAATCAGATGAAGATGATCGCCCGGCTCATCGAGGCGAGGGGACCGGCCAAGTTCAACATGAACCGCCAGATCTTTTTCTGCCAGATTGGCGGCTTCGATACCCATACCGCCCAGGTACGGACCAATACGGGCACGGACAACGTCCTCTCGAACACGGGCACCCATTACAGCCTCCTTTTCCAGGTCAGCGAAGCCATCTTCGCTTTCCAACGGGCCATGGAACAGCTCGGAGTTTCCAACGACGTCACCACTTTCACCGCGAGCGATTTCTCGCGCACCTTCCCGAACAACAGCCAGGGCAGCGATCATGGATGGGGTTCGCACCACTTCGTGGTTGGCGGAGCCGTCGATGGCGGGAAATTCTACGGCAAACTGCCCACCCTGGCGATCAACGGGCCCGATGACACCGGCACCGGGCGGTGGATCCCGACGCTTTCGGTCGACCAGCATGCGGCGACGCTCGCAAGGTGGTTTGGAGTGGACTCCTCGATGATGAGCACCCTTCTTCCCAATCTGAGCCGGTTCTCTTCCTCGGACCTCGGCTTCATGGGATGAAACGCATGAAGCGCGGCCCCTTGGTTTTCATCGGACTGCTCGTCCTGGTCGCGGCGTTCGCCGTCTGGCGGCTCCGCGAATCACAGGGGGGAGCCGGATCGACGCCCGTGACGACCGGCAGTGCGAAGGACGGTCACGAAGCCGTGGAACCCACTCCACCCGGCATCCCCGAAGTTCCCTCGGAGCCCGCTCCCGCTCCCGCCGAGGTGGGCGCCGCCCCTACTTTTGTCCCCGCGCCTCTGCCGGCACCCAATCCGCCCTCGCCCCGGAGACAATCCCCGGCCGCTCCACCTTTGCCGGCGGACCAACGGCCGGCTGTCGCCATTCCCGAGCCCGCGCAGGCGGCGGTCGAGGCCTTGGCGCTCAATCTTCGCGAATACCGCAATCGGTTTGGCGGGAACCCCGTGGGCACCAATGCGGAGATCGTCCGGGAGATGGACGGCGGCAACGCGAAAGGCGCCGCCTACCTCCCGGCGGATCTGAAGCGGCTCAACGGACAAGGCGAGCTGATCGACGAATGGGGGACTCCTTATTTCTTCCACCAGGAGTCGGCGACGGAGATGGAAATCCGCTCCGCCGGTGCCGACCGCGTGATGTGGACGACCGACGACATCGTCGCGAGGTGAGCCTCCTCATTCATCCTTCTCGTAGGCATCCTTCGCGAATTGGTCGTCTGTCAGGGTGTGGAGGAAGGCGATCAGGGCTGCTTTGTCTTCGGCCGTGAGGTCGAGGCCACCGTCGGGATGTTTCGCCAGATTGGGATCGAGCGTCCGGGTGCGTTGCACGCCCCGGCTGTAGTGATCGAGCACTGCCTCGAGGGTGGCGAAGCGGCCGTCGTGCATGTAGGGGGCGGTGAGGGCGATGTTGCGCAGACTCGGAGTGGCGAAGGTGCCTTGGTCCAGTGCGAGTCCGGTCACCCCTCCACGGCCCGGATCGGCGGCGTCGATCGCGAGACCGTTGTTGCGGAACTGGTGATCCGTGAACAGGGCTCCGCCATGGCAATGGAAACAGTCGCCCCCGAACTGGCCGGAGCGGGGTTCGCGCTCGGTCATGAAAAGCTCGAAGCCGCGCTGCTCGAGCTCGGTCAGGGTGGTCTCTCCCCGCCGCGCTCGGTCGAACTTCGAATCGTGGGAGATGAGGGTGAGAAGGAAGGTTTCAAGGGCGATCGCGAGGCGTTCAGTTGTCGGCACGGGATCGCCGAACGCCTCTGCGAATTGACTCCGGTAAGCGGGATCGGGAGCGAGTTTCGCGACCACGCGGACGGGATCTTCATCGAGTTCCCGATGGTCCCGGATCGGCTCGAGGACTTGTGCGCGTAGCGTGTCGGCCCGACCGTCCCAGAAATAGGACGGCCTCCAGGCGAGGTTGAAAAGCGGCATGGCATTGCGATTGCCGACACGTCCCTGCTCCCCGGGGCTGAGAGGGCGTGGATCGCTGAGGCCATGGCCCGCGAGGTGGCAGGAAGCGCAGGAGAGGGTGTTGCTCCGCGAAAGCGCGGTCTCGTGGAAAAGCCGGCGGCCGAGGGCGACGCGCGCGGGTGTGGCGTCGAGGTCCTCGGGGAGTCGGGGGCGGGGAAAGGTGGCGGGAAGGGAAAACGCCCCGCCATTCGTGACCGCTTCTCCCGCCGTCGTGGATGCCGTGGATGAAGCCTCCATTGAAACGGCTTCCGGGGATGCCTCGCGGAACGCTCCTTGGAGGTTCCCCTGCAGAGCCGCGGCGAGCGGGTCTCCTTCCTTCGAGTGAGTGCTGCTGCCGTCCCTGATGAAGGAAACGGGGGTGGCTCCATTGATGATGAGAGCGAGATCGAAGGCGAGGGAAAGGCCCGTGGCCTCCACTTCGTCCGTGCGAAAACGCAGGGGCACGGTCACGGTCGTGCGGAAGGCTTCGCGGGCGAGGTGATAGGCAAATCCCGGTGCCGTGGCCGGGTCGCCGCCGTCTTTCCAGAAGCGGCCTTCGAGAGCGAGGAAAATGTATCCGCCCTGCCAGCTCCAATGCAGCCCGTTGAGATTGGGATTGAGAGGATGGGAAGGTCCCCATTGCGCCGGATCGCCATCATTCAGCGCCGGAGGGAGGCCGACCGAAAAGCGGAGCGCGGTCCATTCACCTGCGGGTACCTTCGGGATCCTCCAGGTGGAGCGCCCGTCCACGAGGCTCAGCCAAGCGGGGGCGGATTCGCAGACCTGCCAGCTGCCATCCGCGCGTTGCAGAGCGGGTTCGCTAAGGAGATAGCTGAGACGCGTCACGGACCATCGTTCGCCCGAACGGCTGGTGAGCACCGTCTCGGTGGACACCGGGAGGCGGTTTGCCTCCGGTGTGATGGAAAGCTCCAATTCTCCCGCGAAACCGCTCGTGGCACCGCTCATCGCGATGGCAAACATCATCGGAATGGGAGATGGGATCGATTCCATGTTAGGCCGGACGCGACGGAATGATACGTCGGACGAGCTTCCCTGACACTCCTTTTCGCCGCGTTTGGATTTCCGAGGGCTGTCCTGTCTTCGTGATATCCTTGGTGTTACGGCGGCGACATCCGCTAGCCGGTTTTCCCGAGATTATGAAAAATTAGATTAACTGTCAAAGGATTCAGTAGCTCGTGAGGGCTGCTGGTTGGGTTTGTGTCGTGGGGCACCCGCGACATCGACGAAGATCAAATGCATTCCCGATGAAATCTTCCACCGGTTGGAACCTCTCTTGCGTTGTTGGATGCCATTCCATCACAACCCCCGCCCGGCCTATGACAAGATCCGCACCGTGATCCGCTGGACAAGGCCCGGGCTCCGCTCCAGTCTGAATCATGCCGACATCGCCGACCACGCACCGCCGCCTCCTCGCCTGGGTCGAGGATTTGAAAACCCTTTGCCAACCCTCCGAGGTCGTCTGGTGCGACGGTTCGGAGGCGGAATGGCACCGCCTCTGCGGCGTGCTCGTCGAGGCGGGCACCTTCCGGCGATTGAATCCTGAAAAACGCCCCAACAGCTACCTCGCCCTTTCCGATCCCGCCGACGTCGCGCGGGTCGAAGACCGTACTTTCATCTGCAGCCGTCGCCAGGCCTTCGCCGGTCCGACCAACCACTGGAGCCCGCCCGGCGAGATGCGGGCGAAATTGAAAGGGCTTTTCACCGGCTGCATGGAGGGACGCACCATGTATGTGATCCCCTTCTGCATGGGGCCGCTCGATTCACCCTACTCAATCATCGGGGTCGAGGTGAGCGACTCGGCCTACGTCGCAGTGAACATGAAGATCATGACCCGCATGGGCACGCCCGTGCTGGAGCGCCTCGGCGACGACGGTGACTTCGTGCCCTGCGTCCATTCCGTGGGCGCCCCGCTCGCGCCCGGCCAAGCCGATGTGCCCTGGCCGTGCAATCCTGACAAATACATCGTCCATTTCCCCAACGAACGCGAAATCTGGAGCTACGGGAGCGGCTACGGCGGCAACGCGCTCCTCGGGAAGAAATGTCTCGCGCTGCGCATCGCCTCGGTCATTGCCCGCGAGGAGGGCTGGATGGCCGAGCACATGCTGATCAGCGGCGTCGAGAATCCGGACGGCGAGAAACGCTATGTCGCGGCGGCCTTCCCGAGCGCCTGCGGCAAGACGAACTTCGCCATGCTCATCCCGCCGCCGGTCTATCGGGAAAAGGGCTGGAAGGTGACGACGGTGGGCGACGACATTGCGTGGCTGCGTCCGGGCAAGGACGGACGGCTCCACGCGATCAATCCAGAGGCGGGTTATTTCGGAGTCGCGCCGGGCACCTCGGAGAAGTCGAATCCCAACGCGATGGCTTCGATGCGGGAAAACACGATCTTCACCAATGTCGCCCTCACTCCGGATGGAGATGTCTGGTGGGAGGGCATGACCGAGGAAGCGCCCGAGGGACTCATCGACTGGCGCGGCAACCCATGGACGCCTGCTTCCGAAACGCCCGCGGCGCATCCGAATTCACGTTTCACTTGTCCTGCCTCGCAATGCCCTGCGATCGATCCTGAGTGGGAGAATCCCGAAGGCGTCCCCATCGACGCGATCATTTTCGGCGGACGACGCGCCACGACGATGCCGCTCGTCTTCCAGGCCTTCAATTGGGTCCATGGCGTTTTCCTCGGGGCGAATCTTGGATCGGAGATGACCGCCGCCGCCGAAGGCGCGATCGGGAAGATCCGCCACGATCCCTTCGCGATGCTGCCTTTCTGTGGCTACAACATGGGCGGCTACTTCGCCCATTGGCTCGAAATGCGGAAGCTCATCCCCGAGCTGCCGCGGATGTTCCACGTGAACTGGTTCCGCAAAGGCAAGGATGGAAAATTCCTCTGGCCCGGCTTCCAGGAAAACATGCGCGTCCTCGAGTGGATCTTCGACCGGGTGCGCGGCCAGGGCCGTGGCCACGAATCGAGCCTCGGCTGGGTGCCTCGCTATCACGAGTTGAATTGGGAAGGTCTCGACTTCACCGAAGCGCAGTTCCAGGAGCTGATGAACGTCAGCCGCGAGGAATTCCGCCAGGAGTTGCTCTCCGAAGCCGATCTCTATCTGCGTCTCTACGATCACCTGCCGAAAGAGCTCATCTTCCAGCGCGAGTTGTTGGCGGGAAGGATCTAGGTGGAGTCGTGGAGTCGTGGAGTCGTGGAGTCGTGGAGTCGTGGAGTCGTGGAGTCGACCGCGTTACGCGCCGATCACTCTATTTGACTTCGCTTCGCGCCGAGTCTCCATCACTCCATCACTCCGCGGAGCCGCGCTCCGCGCCGGGCCGCGCGCTCGTCCTTGACACCCGTCTCACCCGCCTCTTTCATCTCCGCATGTTGGAGGAAACAGAAGCCCGTCGGCGCATCCTCGAGCGGACCTCTCCCGGTTCGGTCATCTGGGTGCCGTTGGAGCTATCCCTCGATCAAGTCCTCGCGCAGGAAATCGTCGCGGTGACGGACTCGCCGCCTTTTGACAATTCGAGCATGGATGGCTACGCCGTACGCGCGGCCGAGGCGCGCGATGGTGCTGTTTTGCGTGTCGCGGAGTGGACACAGGCGGCCGGAGCCGATCTCGGTCTCGAGCTGATCCCCGGGGAGGCGATCCGCATTTTCACCGGCGCCTCCATACCTGCGGGATGCGATGCGGTGATCATGCAGGAGGACGTCGAGCGCGAGGGAGATTTCATCACGATCCGTGAAGGTGTCGAGCGCGGAGAAAACATCCGCGTCCGCGGCGGCGATGTCTGCACCGGGCAAATCCTCCTGCGTCGCGGCGAAGTGCTGACGCCTGCGAAAATCGGGTTGCTCGCTTCTCAGGGAATTCCCGAAGTGCCCGTTTATACAAAACCGCTCGCCCACATCGTCACGACCGGCGATGAGCTCGTCGAACCGGGGGCACCGCTGTTGCCCGGCGAGATCTACAACAGCAATGCGCCCATGCTCCAGACCGCGGTGATCCGCGCGGGAGCGGTCGGAGGTGTGTCCCATGCGATCGACGACCCCGCCGAACTCCGCGAGGTGCTCGCCGGCGCCCTCGCCGCTTCCGATCTCGTCATCATCGCCGGTGGTGTATCCGTCGGCGAGCGCGACTACGTGAAAGAGGTCCTCGAAGGCCTCGGCGTCGTCACGGAATTCTGGCGCGTGAAGGTGAAACCGGGAAAACCTTTCCTTTTCGGCACGCATCCCGACGGCACCCTCGTCTTTGGGGTGCCCGGGAATCCCGTCTCAGCCTACGTCACCTTTGCCCTCTTCGTCGCCCCCGTGATCCGGCGGCTCCTCGGTCACGAGACCGAACCCTCTTCGGTCGGGCTCGGAACCCTGTCTGGTCTGGCCGAGGAGGCGATGCACAATCCCGGGGATCGTCCCCACTACCTGCGTGGCATCTGCGAGAACGGCCGCGTCCGACTCTCCGGCACCCAGCAATCGCACGCCATCTACGGCCTCAGCCGCGCCAACTGCCTTATCCGCCTCGAGGCCGGTCAGGAAGTCGCCCCCGGAGAAGCCGTTCCCTGTTATTGGATATAAGCTTCACCGTTTACTGATTACCGATTACCGATTACCGCCCTCCGGGCGCCCCGCCATGCCTGACCAAGTCTCCGATCTCAACGTCCTCTTCAACGTGCCGCTGCCGGCTCCGGCTTTGCTCATGCACGAGCGTCCACGCACCGATGCGCAGGCGGCGACGGTCTTTGCGGCCCGGCGACGCATCGAGGACGTCCTCCACGGCCGCTCCGACCGCTTTCTCGTGATCGTCGGGCCGTGTTCCATCCACGATCCCGCGCAAGGAGTTGCCTACGCGGAAAAACTCATGGCCCTGCGCGACGAATTGCAGGACCAACTCGAGATCGTGATGCGGGTCTATTTTGAGAAGCCGCGCACCTCGGTGGGATGGAAGGGGCTTATCATGGATCCCGACCTTGATGGCACCGCGAACCTTTCCGAGGGACTCCGCATCGCCCGCAACCTCCTCCTCGAGATCGTGGGGCTCGGCATGCCGACAGCGACCGAGTTCCTCGATCCGATCACGCCGCAATACATCGCCGATTTGATCTGCTGGGCCGCGATCGGAGCCCGCACCGTCGAATCGCAGACGCATCGTCAGATGGCTTCCGGTCTTTCGATGCCGGTGGGTTTCAAGAACACGACCTTCGGCGGTATGGCCGCGGTCGTGAACGCGCTCAAGGCCGCCCAGGCACCGCAGACTTTCTTCGGGATCAGCCCCGAAGGCGTCGCTTCGATGGTGAGCACGCGGGGCAACCGGAATTGCCACACCGTCCTGCGCGGCGGCGATGCAGGGCCGAATCATGATGCCGCGTCCGTGGCGGCGGCAGTGGCGGAGCTTGAAAAGGGAAAGGTCAATCCCGCGCTGGTGATCGATGCGAGCCACGCGAATTGTTCGAAGGATTTCCACAAGATGCCCGGCGTTTTCGAAGAGATCGTCGCCCAGCGAATCGCGGGGAATCGTCACATCGTCGGGGCCATGCTCGAAAGCAATCATGTCGAAGGCAGCCAGGCCATTCTCGAAGACCGCAGCGCGATGACCTGGGGCCAGTCCGTCACGGATCCGTGCATCGGATGGGAAACGACCGAGCGGATTTTGCGCGAGGCGGCGGAGCGCTTCGCGCGGTAAAAGGTGGGAAGGTAAAAGGTAAAAAGTAGAGGAATGGAGATTGCCGCGGATCAGATTGAGTTCAAGGAGGGGCGACATTCCTGTCGCCCGGCAGTCCGGGGCATGCCGGTCGAGCGACAGGAATGTCGCTCCTCCTTGGTGTGCCCTGACGAGGTCATTGGATTTGAAGGGTGATGGGAAGGGAAACCGCGATGGATCAGAGTGAGCTCCTCAAATCCGTTTCGCGTTCGTTCTACCTGAGCCTGCGTTTTTTGCCCCGCGAGATGCGGGAGCCGGTTTCGTTGGGATATCTGCTGGCGCGGTTCAGCGATACGCTGGCGGATGCACCGGGTTTGGCAGAGACGGAACGGCTCGCCTGGCTTGAGGAATTACGTTTGATCGTGCAGGGAAGCAGGGAAAGCTTCAGGGGGAATCCCGGAGTGATCGCGGAGCAATTGTCGCACGAAGGCGAGCGTGTTCTGGTGAGGCGGGCGGATGAATTGATCCACGCTTATCGGTCGCTCGCTCAAGCGCCACGCGAACACCTCTTCGAAGTGCTGCTTACGATCCTGCACGGACAGATCTGGGATCTGAAAGCCTTCGGCAACGGACCCTTCTCCTGCCAGACGGGCGAGGATCTGCTCCGCTACACTTACTGGGTCGCGGGATCGGTGGGGGAATACTGGACGAAAACGGCCTTCACCGTCCTTGGGAAACGATTTGCCGGTCCCGAACAAGCCACCGCGATGCTCATGAGCGGCCGCAAGCTCGGTCAGGCCCTCCAATTGACGAACATCCTCCGCGACCTTCACGAAGATCTGCCGCGCGGACGCTGTTACCTGCCCGTCGATGAATTGAAGGCGGCGGGTTGGAGCGGGGAGGGGATGCCTGAAGTCGCCGAGGTCGCTCCCGTCTTCGAAAAATGGATCGGCGTTTGTCGCGGGTTTTTGGAGGAGGCGGATGGTTACATCAAACAAGTCCGCGAGCCCCGGGTGCGTTTCTGCACGCGCCTTCCACGGTTGCTGGCGGGAAAGACGGTGAATCTGCTCGAAGAGGCCGGAGTGGAACGGGTGATGAAGGAGCGGATCAAGATTCCGCGGAGCGAGGTCTTCCGGTCGGCGGCTTGGGCGGTGTTTTGTTAGGCGGCAGGGTCCGGGATTTGACCACGGATGGGCACGGATCCACACGGATGATCCTGAAGAGAAGGCGTCGGGTCACCGTTAGGATCCGTGTCCATCCGTGGTCATCCGTGGTTAAAATTCTTCCCTTTCACAACTCCTCCCCGTCCTCCCACTTCCGGATCTTCTGGCGATCCTTCCGTCGGTCGGCGCGGTGTTCGATCTGCCGCAGTTGTTTCGGCGTCAGCTCCTCCTTCTTGCGCATCCACGGTGCCGGTCCCGAATCCCCGGCCATGATGCAGCCGAGCGGAGTGATTTCGGCGGCGATGTCGGCGAGGCCGAATTGTTCGATCTGAGCGCGCACCTGGGCGGCGGGTTTGTAGCCGACGGGACTTTCACTGAGATCGGGTTTGCCGTAATACCAGCGGATGTCGAGTCCCTTCGTCGCGGCGGCGACGGCACGCTCGACCGCTTTTTCGTCGGTATCGCCGTTCGCCTTGCGGAACTCGCGCATCGTCGCGGTGCGCGACTGGTTCCTTCCCGCACCGTGGGGGGCGAAGCTGAGAAACTCCCGGTTGTCGCGTCCCAACGTGACCAGAATGGGCGCGGCCATGTTCAGCGGGATCAATCCGAGAAGCGGTCGTCCCGCCTCGTCCTTCCAGGCGGGCGTCGCGCCTTTGCCGTGGAGGAAGGAATCGCCGCGCTTCCAGACGAAGTTGTGTTCGTTGCCGAAGGCGGTCACGGGGATAGCACCGGAGCGTTCGAGGAAACGGGCGTGGATGGATTCGTGGTTGGCCTTGGTCCAACGGGCCACGTATTGGAGCGCGTCCCAGTAGTCCTGCCCCTCCGGCGTGGTCGTGTCGAGCCAGGCCGCGGCGTCGGGGATGCCGTCGGCGATCTTGCCGGTCTCGCGCATCGCCGCCTTGTGGCCGCGGGCGAAGACCTGGGCGCCGAGTCCGCGCGACCCGTGGTGGGTGACGAGCGAATAAAAGGTGTCTCCGTCAGGATCGTCGAGGCGGTCTCCTGAGGCGTCACGGATCGCGCGGGCGATGCCGTCGTGACCGGCTTCATCGAGCGCCCTGACAAAACCACGTGTCACCCGCAGTTTGCCGAGATAGGCGAAATGATTTCCGTCGCCCTGGTCGGCGAGGTGTTTCGCGGCGTGTTCCTCGAGGCCGCGGAGAAAAGGATTTGACCAGACCGTTTCGTAAAGCACGGGATGCACGACACGATCCTCCTCCTTGCGTCCGCCGAAACCGAAGCGGGTCGAGGCGGTGAGATCGTCGAGCATCTTTGCGGTCGATTCCCCGCAGCGGAAAAGGCTCGCGTGCATCGAACAGCAGATGTCGGCGCTGTGGGCGGCGGGAAGGATCGCATTCCTCGCGATGATCGCTCCGCCGACGGGAATGGTCGCGGTCGCGGCCCCGGCGGGGCAGGCGTCCGGCATCACTGCGCCCGATTCGATCACCGGCACGCGGAGGAGCTGGCCCATGAAACGGCGCACCGCGGCGAGGTTCGTTTCGTCGAGTTCGCAGGTGGCCTCGATCGCTTCGGTGAAGGCGACGGGCTCGTCGCGGAGACGGAGGCGCGGCACGTCCTTTTCGAAGTCGCGCTTGAGCAACTTCAGGATGTAGCCCGGGTCATGGATGCCGCGGCTCTCGTAGTCGGCGGCGGCCGCGAGGAGGGCCGGAAACTTCGGGCCGGGAGTCCAACCGGCTTCGACGAGGTCTTGTCCACTGATCAGGGCCATGGGGGGGATGGTCGTCTTTTGCGAGCCGGGGTGCAAGCGGGAGCGAAGGGCTTCGGTGGGGAAGTAAAAGGTGGGAAGGTAAAAGGTCAAAGGTAGAGGACAGCGAGGGCACTTGGTTGCAGGCGGGGTGGACGTAGGGCGGATTTGCGATCCGCCGGTGGTGCGGAGCGTTGCCTTGGAGGCGGGCGTTGCAAGTGGGACAAATTCCGGGTAGATTTCCCCCCGTCATTTTTTATGAAACGACTCCTTCTCTGCAGCGCCGCCGCCCTCTTCCTCGCTTCGTGCGCCACCGACAACCAGCATCTCGTGGAGATCTCCGTGCCGGAGCAACGCATGGCCGTCTACCGCGATGGCATCCGCATCCGCGAGTATCCGATCTCGACCTCGAAATTCGGACTCGGCGACGAGAAAGGCAGCAACCAGACTCCGCTCGGGGCCTTCCGCATCGCAAAGAAGATCGGCAAGGACGCCCCCGCCGGGGCGGTCTTCAAATCACGCAAGCCGACGGGTGAGGTGCTGCCTCCCGACGCCCCGGGCCGCGATCCCATCGTCACCCGCATCCTTTGGCTGAAAGGACAGGAATCCCACAACGCGAACGCCTACAAACGCTACATCTACATCCACGGCACGCCCGAGGAACGCACCATCGGCACGCCCGCGAGTTATGGTTGTGTGAGGATGAAGTCGCTCGACATCATCGATCTCTTCGAGATCGTCGGCAACGGAGCGCGTGTGCAGATCGCCAATGCCCCTCTGGCACCGGCACCGGTCAGGTGAGATCGACCGCTCCGGCGGGCAGGATCTCGAGCCGACCTCCGGTGATCCGTGCCTTCGCGCCGAAGGGAATGGGAACGTTTTCGTCGATGTGGCCGGCGGGGAATCCGGTCAGGACGGGAAAGGGAGCGCCGGTGAAGTGGCCGGCGATGACCTCTTCGGTGGTCACCCCATCGGCTCCGGGTTCGGCCTCGGTGAAGGCGCCCACGATCAAGCCCGCGAGCCCATCGAACAGTCCCGCCTGTTTCATCGAGGTGAGGACGCGGTCGACGCGGTAGGGGCGTTCGCCGACGTCCTCGATGAAGAGGATGCGGCCCGAGAGCCGCGGCTGGCAGGGGGTGCCGAGGAGGGCTCCGAGGACGGCGAGGTTGCCCCCCGTCAGGACGCCAGCGGTCTCGCGATCCGTGGGGTTGAGGACGGAGAGATCCCACGCACGCGCCTTGCCGGGATGCTCAAGGGCATCGATCCATTGGTGCCGGATCTCTTCGGAGGCCCGCCCGAGGGCGGCGACCATGGGAGCATGCACGGAGCGCACTCCGGCCTCGGCCCAGATCGCATGGAGGGCGGTGATGTCGCTGAAGCCTACCACCATCTTGTTCGCGCCGTGGACGATGCCTTCGCCGATCCCGGGGATCAGCCGGGTCGTGCCGAAGCCGCCGCGGGCGCAGACAATGGCATCGACGGCGGGGTCGGCGAGGGCTTCGAGGAGTTCGGCGAGTCGGCGTGAGTCGTCTCCGGCGAGGTAGCCGCTTTTGGCGAAAATGTCAGGACGGTGCGTGACCTCGTAGCGTTCCCGCAGCCAGCCGAGTCCGGCGCAGAAGGCCTCTTCATTGAAGGGGCCGGCGGGAGCCACGATGGCGAGACGCGAACCGGCTTCGACGGGACGTGGCAGGGGAAAACTCATGCGGGCGGGGCGGGCTGCGCCCGCCATTAAAGGTAAAAAGTAAAAGGTGAAAGGTAACGAGAAAAGAACGCGAGCTTCGCGATTCGTTGCCTTCCACCCTTCGGGCCTTCGCGGACGGGCCGGGAGGCCCACCCGCATCAGGTGAGGATCACTCGACCGCCGGAATCATCCCGTAGTCGCCGTCTTCGCGGCGGTAGAGGATGGCAAGCTGGTCGCTCTTGGCATCGTGGAAGAGGATGAAGGGTTTTTCGTTCATCTCCATGTCCATGATGGCCTCGTCGGGGAAGAGGTGTTTGATCTTGTACTTCTCCTTGTGGATGATGTGGGGCTCGTGCTCGTGCTCGGGCTCCTCGGGGATCTCGGAAGGGAAGACCATCTCATGGACGAGACGGGTGCTCTTGCGCTTTTTCTCGGGACGGTGCGACTTGAGCATGCGGGTCTTGAACTTGCGCATGCGGCGCGCGATTTTGGAAATGGTCTCGTCGATCGAGGCATACATGTCATGGGTGGTGGTATCCGCCTCGATGACGATGTGGTTCGCGCAGAAAAGGATGATTTCCGCGATGTGCCGATCCTGCTCCACATTGAGAAGGACCTTGGCCTCGATGATCTTGGGATAATCGAGGTGCAAGCCGGCCACTTTCTTCTCGGCGTATTCGCGCATCGCTTCCGTGACGGAGACGTGGCGACCGGTGACAATGATGGGCAGGTTGACGTTGGTGACTTGCATGTTTTCTGTGGTTTTGGGTTTGCGTCAGGATATTCCTGACTCCGCTAGAAGGGTACCAGACGGCAAAGGGTTTTGACAAGTTCGCAATGCCGCCGTTCGACAACGAAAAGGCTTGACGCAGGCGCGTCCTGATCCGCAATCACATCGTAAAGCGGTCGCCGAGATAAAGCTCCCGGCTGACGGGGTCGTTGATGAGGAAATCCCGCGTTCCTTCCCGCAGGACCCGGCCTTCGTAGATGAGATAGGCGCGATCGACGAGCTCGAGGGTCTGGCGGGCGTTGTGGTCGGTGATGAGAATGGCGAGACCGGATTTACGCAGGTCTTCGACGATGCCCTGGATCTCGTTCACGGCGATCGGATCGACGCCGGAGAAGGGTTCGTCCAGCATCAGGAGGCTCGGCATCGTGACGAGGGATCGCGCGATGGTGAGACGGCGCTTTTCCCCGCCGGAGCAGGTGAGGGCGATGTTTTTACGGATGTGGGTGATGGAAAAACGCTCGAGCAACTCCTGGCATCGGGCGAGCCGCTCCTTGCGGGAAAGGTCGAGGGTTTCGAGCACGGCCATGAGGTTTTCCTCGACGGTGAGCTTGCGGAAAATCGATTCCTCCTGCGGCAGATACCCCATGCCGAGGCGGGCGCGCTTGTACATCGGCATGTGGGTGACGTCGTTTCCGTTGAAGACCACTTCGCCTCCGTTCGGCGGGACGAGGCCGACGATCATGTAGAAGCTCGTCGTCTTGCCGGCGCCGTTGGGACCGAGGAGCCCGACGATTTCGCCGGGACGGACGTGGATATCGACGCCATTCACGACGGTGCGGCCGTCGTAGATCTTGACGAGACCCTTCGTATTCAGAAGAGAAGCGCTGGTGTCGTCATGGGCGAGGGTTTGGTCGCTTTCGAAGTGGAGGTCGGTACGGCGAGGTGGCCTGCCGCGACGCGGGGTCTCGGACGTGGTGGTCACGGAGGCGGGCTCCGCCGGAGCCGCCGGCACTGGCGCAGGCGCGGATTCGGCCCGCGGCGTCGGGCTTGCTGGAGTCGTGGGAGGTGCGGGGGCAGGTTTTGCCGTCTCGACGGGAGCCTGTGGCGTCGCCGCGGGCACGGGTGCCGGGGAGGGAGTGACGACAGGACGCGACAATGCCGGGGTGGAAAGAACCGGAGCCACTTCGACCGGCTTTTCCGGCCGGGGCGCGGCGGGAGCTGTGGAAGCGGCGGGTGCGGCGGGTGCGGCGGGTGCGGCGGGTGCGGCGGGTGCGGCGGGTGCGGCGGGTGCGGCGGGTGCGGCGGCCTTGGGTGGCGCGGCTTTGGCCCGTGGCGTCGCGGCCGTCTCCTTTTCGACGGGCAGGAAATCGAAGTCGGAGAAATCAGGCAGGTCCCCTTCGTCGTAGACGAGGAACTCCTCGTCCTGGATGACGGGCTCGGGCAGCGGCCTGGGTTTCGCTTGGGAGACGGGGCGCGCGGGCGGCAGCTCGTGCGGGTGAGGCTCGACGTGGGCGGGCGGACGCAGCTTGACCGGCTTTTTGACTTCGGGCAAAGGCAGCGGGGGGAGATCCGAGGGGGCCGCCGGAGCGGCCGACTTGGGCGCTCCGGAATCGACCTCATCCGAATAACCGGATTTGCGGGAGCCGGGTTTGACGCCGAAGAGCTCGGCGATCTCGTCCCTTTCGTCGGTGTAACTCATGCGGAGAAGCGTTGGCGGAGAAGCTCAGCGAAGTCCGTTGAAGGCATCGCCGATGCCTGGACCGAAAGGAGAATCATTTTTGTTGTTGTTCTTCTTCTTGCCCTTTTCACCCTCGCCGCCCTTGTTTTCGATGGGAATGCTGATCTGCACGCGATTCGTGGAGCCGGTGATCTCATACAGGCCGCTCTTGCGCATGATGATCTTGGAATCTTCGGAATTGGTCTTCACGAAGCGGTCGCCATCCTGGATGTAGGGCGGACCACCGGAGAGCACGACATCGCCGGCGATGGCATCGTAATCGACGAGGCGCCCGAGGGCGATCTGGGTCTTCTTCTTCCCTTCCTCGATCACGGTGCGTTTGATCTCGACCATGCCGCCCGAGGCGACGGCGCGCTTCATGCCGCCGACCTCGCTGCCGCCTTCGACGGATGCGCCCTGCTCGAGGTAAATGACGAGCTTGTCGCACTTCATCTCGTAATCGGGAGAGTCGAGCTCGACATTGCCGAGGAAGGTCAATTCACCCTTGGTGTTGTTCATGAGAGATTCCCGGGCGCGGATCTCCATGTGTTCGCGCTTGCCGGCGGGAAACGCACCTGCCGCGTTCTTGTCGTACTTCTTTTCCAGCGGCATCGGTGCGGGGATCTCGTCGGCGGCGAGATTGGGCAGCTCGGGAAGTTTCGGCGTGGTGGGTGCGGCTCCGGCGATGGGCTCGACTCGGGTCTCCTGCATGACGGCACCGTTCGCCGCGGCGACGGCGGATGGCAGGCCATCGGCGGCAGGACGAACGAGGGCGGGAGCCTCGGGCGCGGGAGGGGTATCGGCGACAGCAGGGGCGCCGTTTTCGAGGGGCATGGCGACCGGGGTCGGGTCTCCACCCGAGATGCCGGGAGCGGGCCGGGTCGCGGGAACCGGCACGATGGGGGCGACGGGCTGGGCGGGAGCCTCGGTGAGGGAGGCGGCGGCATCCTTGGCCTCCGACAGGGTCGACTCGATCGGTTTGCCGGTCCCTTTCTCAATCGCGGCGGTCGCCTTTTCTTTCAATTGATCGAGGGTGCCGTCGCTCTGCATTTTGGCGGCGGCGGCCTTGAGCTGGTCCGCATCGACGCCGTCGGCTTTTTCCTGAAAGAGACGGGTGGCTTCGCGCACGGCCTCCTCGGGATCTTTCTTCGCATTCTCCAGGGCGGCTCCGGGATCCTGCTTCACGTTGCGGAGCGCATTGCGCAGACGGGGATCGGCCATGATGGAGCGACCCGTCTCTTCGAGTTGGGCGGCGGTGTTATCCTGTCCGCGGAGAGGGAGGCTGCCTGCGATGAAGCAAAGGGCGATGAGACTGAAGAGGGTCCGGTGCATGACGAAAGAGGGTCTTGTCAGGGTGTTTTTTTCGCGGCGGGGACGGTGCCGGGGAATCCGAAATCGGGTGCCATGTCTTTGGCGTCGGGCACGATGACGACGACGTTGCCGACCATGCGGGCGACCTGCGACTCGGTCTGGTAGATCATCTTGTCGCCGGTCATGGTGAAGCGGGGTTGCTCGATTTTCGAGGGGGTCTTGCTCGCGAGCTCGCCGGCGACGAGATCGTAGGCGGCCTCGTCCATGGTGATGGTGGTCTCGGGTTTGCCCTCGGAATTGTAGACGTGGACGACGAGATTCATCAGGTCGAGAAACTGTTCGTCGACACGGGTGACGGAGTCGGCGTTCATCACCGACTTGAGCCGGTCGCCGTCGTAGGAGGGAATGGCGACGCCCTTGAACTCGCGGCCGATCGGGAAATGCTGGGTGAGCTCGGTGGGCAGGGCGGATTTCACGGCCGCCTCGGCTTCGCGCTGGGCGCGTTTGCCTTTGTTTTTCCCACCCTTGCGGGGACGCTCGACCTCCTGGCCCATCGCGGCGACGAAGGCCCCGAGGAGGAGCACTCCGACGAAGGTGGCAAAACCGCGCTGGGTGAAAAATCGCATCAGAGGGCGGGGCGACGGATGAGGGCGTAAAGTTCGCGCAATTGCACGAGGACGGGTTCGAGCCGGTCGAGCGGGATCTGGTTGGGGCCGTCGCTCGGGGCGTTCGCGGGATCGGGATGGGTCTCGAGGAACACGCCATCGCAACCGGCCGCGACGGCGGCGCGGGCGAGGACGGGGGCGAGCCTGCCATCACCGCCGCTGGAGGTGCCTTCGCCGCCGGGACGCTGCACGGAATGGGTCGCGTCAAAGACGACGCGCACGCCTGCTTCTTGCATCCAGGGGATGGCTCTCATGTCCGCGACGAGATTGTTGTAGCCGAAGGTGGTCCCCCGCTCGGTGATGAAATAGTTCCTGCAGCCGAAGGCCTCGAGCTTGTCGGCTATGTTCTTAACGTCCCAAGGCGCGAGAAATTGGCCTTTTTTCACATTCACGACCCGGTCGGTGCGGGCGGCGGCCTCGAGGAGGTCGGTCTGGCGGCAAAGAAAGGCGGGGATCTGGAGGATGTCGATGAATTCTCCGGCGATGGCGGCCTCTTCGGCGGTGTGGATGTCGGTGGTGACGGGGGCTCCGATGGCCGCCCCGACCTCGGCGAGGAGACGGCAGCCTTCCTCGCAGTCCATCCCCCGGAACGATTTCACCGAGCTGCGGTTCGCCTTGTCGTAGCTGGCCTTGAAGACAAAGTCGACGCCCGCGGCGTCGGCGATGGCCTTTACGCGCGGACCGACGGCGTGGAGGAAATCGGCCGATTCGATCACGCAGGGGCCGAGGATGAAGAGGGGACGTTCGCCGCCCAGGCGGTGGGGTCCGATCGCGACGGTATCCGGTGCTGCTGACATGGGGTGGAAAAGGGAAAGACTAACGCCGGGACGCGGTCGAGGCAAGCGCTTGGGATGTTTATGATGATTATCAAGAGGGGCAAAGGAAAGCGTGGGACTCCATGGATTTGTCTGGACCTCGGAGATCGTCCGGATACACTGACCGCTCTTCGGAGTTATGCGTGCCGGAGCGATGGTTGGATGGAAGAGAATGCCGAAAATGCCCCTTTGTTGATGCATTGTCCCGAGTGCGGGAAAGCGCTCGACGTGTCGGGTCTCGCCCCCTACGCGAAGATCGAGTGCCCTCACTGCGCCGCGGTCATCCGGGTGCGCACGACGATGGGGCAGTACGAGATCACCGGCCCGCTTGGCGAAGGTGGTATGAGCCAGGTCTTCCGCGCGCTCGACCGGAATCTCGGGCGGGAGGTGGCTTTGAAGATTCTCCACCAGTCACTGAGCCGGGATGAGTCTCTCATCGCGATGTTCGAGCGCGAAGCGAAGCTGACCGCGGCCATCGTCCATCCGAACGTGGTGAAGGTCTACACGGTCGGACGCGACCACGGCTACCTTTTCATCGCGATGGAGTTGCTGCAGGCGATCAGCCTCGAACACCTCATCGCCAACAAGGGCGCGCTCTCCGAGTCCGAGGTGCTCGGGATCGCACTCGATGTCTCGCGCGGTCTCCGCGCCGCCTACGAGGAGCAGCTCATCCACCGCGACATCAAGCCGGGCAACATGCTCGTCACCGGAGAAGGCACGACGAAGCTCGTCGATTTCGGCCTTGCCCTTCAGCAGGGGGGCGAGGATCTCTCGGAAGATCTCTGGGCGACCCCTTTCTACGTGCCCCCGGAGAAGCTCGACGGGGCACCCGATACCTTCCTGGGCGACATCTACAGCCTCGGCGCGACGCTGTATCACGCTCTCGCCGGCAAGCCGCCCTTTGATGCCAACACGTCGTCGATGGACGAATTGAAGGCGATCAAGAAGAACACCGTCGACCTCAAGTCGGCGGCCCCTGGACTCTCGAAGCCGACGATCCGTCTCGTTGAAAAAATGATGGCTTACCGTCCGGAGGATCGCGTGGCCTCCTACGATGAGCTGATCGCCCAGATCGAGGCGGTGCGGAAGCGACAATTCGGGATCGAGGAGACGGGGCGTGGGCGCTCGAAGAAAAAGCGTGTCCGGACCCTCCTGATCGGTGCTGGCTTGCTGGTCATCGCGGCGGTGACGGCCATCGTCTTCGCCATCCAGGGGCAGGGGACTGAAGAGGAAGGGGATCTCTCGATCGGTGGCGGCGAGCGCGTCATCAGCGCCGGCGATCAGACGATTTCGGGGATTTTTCAAGCGGCCCGCGAGCAGTTTGCGGCCGGTCGCTTCCGCGAGGCGGATGAGAATTTCATGCGACTCGTGGCCGATCAGAATGTCCCGGCCTCGACCCGGATTTGGAGTCACTTTTTCCGCGGCACGATCAAGCTGTTTCAGGGGGACGAAACGGTCGCGCGCGAGTCGTTTCTCGAGGTCGTCCATCTCACTCCCGAGTCCGGCGCGACCAACGCCGAGGCGATCGGTTTTCTGAAGCGTGCCGCCGCACCGCTCGGCGACCCCTTGCCCGTGGTCGCCGATGAGGCGGATTTTTCGCCCGGATCCCTCGAGGCGCTGGGCCTGCTCGCCGCGGGATTGAAAAACTGGCAGGCCGGTCAATTCGCCTCGGGCGCGGATTTGCTCCAGCGATTCGCCACCGCTCAGGTGCCGGTGGAATTGCCTTGGCTCGCGCTCCTGCAAGGGACGGTGAAACCTTTCCTCGAAGATTGGAAATTGATCCAGACGCTGCCCAATCCGACCGCTTCCGCAACGGATCTCGATGCCCAGAGCGAGACTCTGAAAAAGGCGGCCGAATCGCTCCGCACCCGGGGCGCGGCACCTCGGTTGGTGAAAGGCCGCATCGAGCGGATCGCGAAGATCCGCGAGCTCGCCGCCCGAGCCGCCGAACCGGAGCCGGTGCCCGCGATCGACCCGGCACCTGCCGTCGTTTCGCAAACGCCGACCGCCATCCCGGGGTCGGCCATGAGCCCCGCCGACCAGGCCGAGCTCGATCGGCTCAAATCGCTCGTTGCCTCATTGGATTCCTACGCGGAGACCCTGCTCTTTACGGGAGCGGCGCAGCAATTGCAGGCCGAGACCTTCCAGACTCCGCTCGCCGTGTCGATACGCGATGAATTGGTGCGCGGCTGCGGAGAGGCCGGGAAGTTCTCCTCGCGCCTCGCGGAAGGCTTCACCTTGAAACCCTATGAGGGTGTCATCCGACGCCGTACCGGCAAGCCGCTCGAGGCGAAGGTGACCTCGGCGAAGGCGGAGGCTCTCGTGATCGATCTGGGATTCGGCCCGAATGAGGTGGACCTCGGCGAGTTTGCGCCCGATTGGTTGATCGAGGCTGGATTGCAAGTGCTGCCGCCCGTCGCCGCCGGCACCGCCGGGGACTGGGAATCGCTCGTTTATTTCGGACTTTTCACCGGTCAGTCCGCTCTCGTCGAGGCCAAGGCGGGAGAACTCGCCGGAGTCGACCCGGAATTCGCGCGCCGCTGGGCCCTCGTGCAGCGGCTGCGCTGAGGGAGTCCGGTCCAAAATCAGGGCGAACTTGTAATCGTCGCGGCCCTGTCGGATCGTAACCTCCACGACATGCCTGGCAAAGACGACGACAAATCATCCTTTCCCGATCCCGAGGAAATCACGCGCAAACTGAGCGACTTCCTGCGCTCGAATTTCGGAGACAACGTTTCTTTCACCACCATGACCGAGCCCGGGTCGCCTTTCGGTCAGGCTTCGGCCGCGGGCGGTGAGGATCACGATCTGCGTAGCGATGCGGCCTTTTCTCCCGAACTCGATTTCGATCTCATCCCGCGCCAGATCAAGGATCACCTCGACCGTTACGTGATCCGGCAGGATGAGGCGAAAAAAGCCCTCGCCATCGCGGTGTGCGATCACTACCACCACGCCGCCTATCTGAAGCGGCTCGCGGAGACCGATCCGGGCGAGGCCAAGCGGGTCGAGTTTGCGAAACAAAATGTCATCATCGTCGGCCCGACCGGCGTGGGCAAAACCTACCTCGTCAAACACATCGCCGAGCTCATCGGCGTGCCCTTCGTGAAGGCCGACGCCACCAAATTCTCCGAGACCGGTTATGTCGGCGGCGACGTCGATGACCTCGTCCGCGAGCTTGTGCGCAAGGCCGACGGCAACGTCGAACTCGCTCAATACGGCATCGTCTATCTCGATGAGATCGACAAGATCGCGAGCGCTGCCAATGTCGGCGGTCGCGATGTCAGCGGTCGCGGCGTGCAGACGACCCTGCTGAAGCTGATGGAGGAAACCGAGGTGCCCGTGCGCAACCCGCAGGACATGCAGTCGCAGATGCAGGCCATGTTCGAGATGAGCCGCAACGGGGGCAAGCCCACCCGCGAGACGATCAACACGCGACACATTCTCTTCATCGTCAGCGGCGCCTTTTCCGGACTCGAAAAGATCATGGACCGCCGCCTCCGCCAGGGGCCGATCGGCTTTGTCACGAGCACGGAAGAGCCCGACGCCGTGGAGTCGAAGGGGCCCCGTGAACCCATCACCCAGGATTTCATCGACTTTGGTTTCGAGGCCGAGTTCATCGGTCGTCTCCCCGTGCGTGTCGTCTGCGAGCCGCTCGCGGCCGACGATCTTTTCGAGATCATGAAGCACTCCGAGGGCAGTCTCATCCGTCAGTATGAGCGCGAGTTCGAATCCTACGGGATCCGTGCCGAATTTACCGACGAGGCCCTCCACGCCATCGCCGAAGCGGCGGCGAGGGAAAAGACCGGCGCGCGCGGTCTCATGACCGTGTGCGAGCGGCTCCTGCGTCATTTCAAATTCGAGCTGCCCGGCACGAGTGTGGCCGAGCTGCGGATCACGGAGGAACTCGTCGCCGATCCCGCCGCGACCCTTTCCGCGATTCTCGCCGGGGCGGCTCCGGTGGGGGATCCCCGCATCGTCGCCGAGGTCGCCACCTTCCGGAGGAAATTCGAGGCCGAGCACGGCGTGCGGCTCGCGTTTGATGCGGCGGCCGTCGCGAGGTTGACGGTGCTGGCGGAAGAGAGTGGTCGGAGCGTGCCGGACTTGTGCGCCGAGAAATTTCGTGACTTCCACTTCGGCCTGCAGCTGATCCGGAAAAACACCGGCCAAACGACCTTTCCCGTCACCGCCGAAGCGATCGATGATCCTGACAAATACCTCAGCAATCTGGTGGTCGCGAGTTACCGCGGGTGAGGGGATCGGGACCGCTAAGTTTCGCTGATAGGCGCTGATTCGGAGGATCGGCGTGGAGCCTCATCCGCAGCCTGGTTCAGACCGGGAAGTCGGGAGTGGCACCGGATGCTTCTTGACACGTGCTACGTGAGACATAAAATGGATCACATGAAGACAGCGACCGTTCGTGAACTTCGCAACGATTTCCCCCGCATCGAAGCGTGGGTCAACGAAGGAGAGTCTGTCCATATCAGCAAGCGGGGCAAGGTGATCGCCACGCTCGTGCCCGCCTCCGCGAATGCCGGGGAGAGCAGCGTTGTTCCGAAGCCCGATATCATGGCCAGGCTCCGCGAGACCTGGGGCGAGCGCGTGTTCAGTCTGGAAGAGGTCGCCGCCATGAGGGAGGATGAACTCAAGGGGGACCTTGGCTGATGTCTGCTTATCCGGATACGTCCTTTCTGTGCGCCCTTTACCGGCATCAGGCGAATTCGCCTCAGGCGGCCGCCTACTTTCAGGCAATGCCTGGGCCGCTGGAGGTGAGCACCCTTTTGCTCTACGAGTTCAAGCAATCCGTCCGGTTTCAGATTCGCCTCCACCGTCACGATCCGGAGAAGGGATACCCCAAGCCGGAAGGGATGAAGATGCTGGCGGATCTGAAGTCGGACTTGATCAGCGGAGCGGTCGTCGTGATCCCGGCGCCGTGGCCGCAGGTTCACGGTGCGGCGGAGCGCCTGAGCGAGCTTTACACGGATGCCAACGGCCACCGCTGCATGGACATCCTTCATGTGGCGACCGCGATCGAGCTGGGAGTCCGGGAATTCCTCACCTTCGACGGAAATCAGAAGAAACTCGCGGAGAGCGAGGGGCTTGTGGTGCCGGTGTGAGAGGAGTGGACGTAGGGCGGATTTTCAGTCCGTCCCACGGATCTCGTGCCGGCGGATCACCACGTCTGTAGCCGAGGTCATTGACCTCGGGGGAGGATCGAGAGCGTCCAACCTCACCCCCGGCGCAAATTCACAAACTCGAACAAGACCTGTTCGAGGGGCTCGTCGGTGGAGACGAGGCGATACGCCGTCCCGTGTCGCGCGCAGAGTTTGCGGATCGCTTCGAGATGCGCGTTGAGGCGCTGTAGGTAACCTGCCTTGGCCGCGGTGGGATCGATGAAGAGATCCTTCTGGCTTTCCTTGTCGCGGAAGTGGGTCGCTTTGGCGAAGTCGAAATCGAGTTCGCGCGGATCGAGGAATTGGAAGACGGCGATCTCGTGACGTCCCGCCGCGAAGTAACCGATCTGTTTTTCGAGTTCCTCGATCGGGGCAAGGAGGTCGGAAAGGAGGACGACGAGGCTGCGTTTGCGGATCAGCTCGTGGAGTCCCTTCATCGCCGCGCCGAGGTCGGTGCTTTCGCCGGCCGGGGCCTTTTCGAGCTGCAGGAGTATCTGCCGCAATTGTCCGGGACGATTGCGGGCGGGAAGGTGGCTGTCGATGCCGCGGTCGAAGGTGGTGAGACCGACCGCGTCCTGTTGTCCCATCAGGAAATAGGCGAAAGTCGCGGCGAGGGTCGCGGAGTAATCGGCCTTCGAGTAGGAGCCCGAGCCATAGGTCATCGACTTGCTGCGGTCGAGGAGGAGGTGGGCGCGGAGGTTCGTCTCGTCTTCGAATTTTTTGATGTAGGCGCGGTCGCTGCGGGCCATCACCTTCCAGTCGAGGAAACGCGTGTCGTCGCCCCGGGTGTAGGGACGGTATTCGCTGAACTCGACCGAGAAACCATGGTAAGGAGAACGATGCAGCCCTTTCCAAAAGCCTTCCATGACCATGCGCGCCCGCAGCTCGAGCGACTTCACGCGCATCAAGGCGGCAGGATCGAGATAGGAGAGGGGGGGCATTGGGGACGGCGCGGAGCGCCGGTAAAAGGTGGGAAAGTAAAAGGTAAAAGGTCCGGAGTGAGGGAGTGGTGGAGTTTTGGAGTGGTGGGGAAGCTGGAATTTGCGAGATCTGCGGTTATCAGCGGAGATCCGCTCTCATCGGCGTTCCAATTTTCGAATGGTTTCGATCGACTTGGCTTTCAGATTTCCACGCGGATGGCCGCAGATGGCCGCAGATGGCCGCAGATGGCCGGGGATTTGCGCAGATGATTCTTTTGAAGGCTCACTTCTCCGGCGTCAGCTCGATTACTTTCTTGATCACATCCTCCACCGTGATGCCTTCGGCTTCGGCGCGGTAGTTCGTGAGAATGCGATGTCTCAGCACCGGGGCGGCGAGGGTGCGGATGTCTTCGTAGGTGACATGCGACCGGCCGTCGAGGAGGGCGCGGGTCTTCGCTCCGAGGACGAGGCTTTGGCCGGCGCGGGTGCCGGCACCCCAGTTCACCCACTCGTTCACGTAGGCGGGGGTGTGCTTCTGTCCCGGCCGGGAATTCGCGGCGAGGCGCACCGCGTAGCGCACCACTTCCTCGGCGATGGGGACGCGGCGGACGACCTGATGGCACTTGAGGAGATCCGCTCCGGTGAAGACGGATTTCACCTCCTCGGCTCCGGCTCCGGTGGTCTGGGAAACGACCGCGACCTCTTCGTCCTCGCTCAGGTAATCGATCACGATGTTGAACATGAAACGGTCGAGCTGGGCCTCGGGCAGGGGATAGGTGCCCTCCATCTCGATGGGGTTCTGCGTCGCGAGGACAAAGAAGGGTTTGTCGAGCTGCAGGCTGTGGCCCGCCACCGTCACCTGCTTTTCCTGCATCGCCTCGAGGAGGGCGGCCTGGGTCTTCGGCGGGGTGCGGTTGATTTCGTCGGCGAGGATGAGGTTCGCGAAGATGGGGCCGGGATTGAAAACGAGCTCGCGTTTCCCCTCGGCGGTATCCTCGAGGATCTCCGTGCCGGTGATGTCCGAGGGCATCAGATCGGGGGTGAACTGGATGCGGTTGAAGGAAAGTTCGAAAACCTTCGCGAGCGTGCTGACGAGCAGCGTCTTGGCGAGGCCGGGCGCACCCGTGACGAGGCAATGGCCGCCCGAGAGCAGGGCAATCAGCATTTGCTCGACGACTTCGTCCTGCCCGATGATGACCTTGCGCAGTTCCTTACCGATGGTGGTGCGGGCTTCGGCGAGTTTGCCGGCCATTTCCTCCTCGAGGTCGACGGGCGCGGCCACCGGGGCTTCCGATTCGGGGGAGAGGTCGTCTTCGGGCACGGGAGTCGGGTCATCGTCGCTCATAAAAGGGGGGGGAAATCGGGAATGCGCAGACCTTAGCGGGAACTGCGCCGCAGGGGAAAGGAAAAAACTGGCCGGATGGCGCGGGGTGGCGGGTAAGTTGCCAGTGATTGGGTAAATCCTCACAAAGCTACCCCATGCACCGGCGATCCGCGACCCACCGAGCCCTCACGTGGTGGTTTCTTCTACTCGGATTTGCCTTCAGCGTTCCCGGGCCGGTGAGTCTGATCCCGAGCGTGGAAGCGGCCTCGGCTTGTGCGTCGAAGCCCCAACCCCGTCCTCGAGATCGGCAACATCGGTTTCCGCGTGGCAGGTCCTTGAAGGGACTCGCTTTCGGCGTGTCCTGCGGTGAGGCTTCGCCCGTTTGCGGGCGCTGTCGCGCCGTGGCAGTCTTTTGCCTCTTACTCTCTCATTAACCCACCGGGGGCACCTAGCCTGCGGGGGGGCTGCGGCATCGCTTGGCTGGATGGCGAGCGCTCACGCGCCGTGGCAGGCTTTATGACCGAGCCGAAGGCGGGGGATTGAATGGGCGAAGCCTTTTGGGGCCCGCGGATCGTTATCGGACACACCATGCGGGCATAGGCCTCCCTAACTCCGCCGCGGATCGCTCACCCCGCCCCCGGGCGAAAACTCCCGGCGCATTTCTCCGATAGGAAGAAAGACGACCTTCCATCCGTTCCGTTCCTGCTCATAGCGGTCCCGAATATTGGGGCTGACGAGGTAGTTCCGGCCTTCGGGATAGTTCGCCCGGAAGGCCGCGAGGTTGCGGGTTTCGAATGAGTCGACGCTCCACTTACACTCGATCGCATCGACGGCTCCCCGCCCTTTAGGCAGGACGAAGTCGATCTCCCGGCGTTGCTTGTCGCGCCAGTAGGAGACATTGGCCACCGGAAGCGAAACCAGTGTATCGAGGACGAGATGCTCCCACAGCACTCCGCGGTCTTCGGGGCGAAGCGAATCCCAGCCCCGCGCGTAACAGACAAAGCCGGTGTCGAACCCGTAGAGTTTCGGCTGACCGACGATCTCCCGCCGTCCGCCCTCCGCGTAGGGCCGCAGCAATCGGGCCACGTGCGTGACCTGGAGCACCTCAAGCCAGGACATCACCGTCGGCCGGGTCACTCCGGCGTGTTTGGCGAGCGACGTGACCTCGATCAATCCGCCGCTCTGTCGCAGGACCAGTTCGACGAAGCGCAAAAACTCCGTCCGTTTCGCCAGGCGAAAGAGCTCCTGCACGTCCCTCGCAAAATAGGAGTCCAGCCATTCCGCATAAAACCCGGCATCGGCCCCGAGCAGGGCCGGCGGCAATCCTCCGCGAAGCAATCGACCTTCGAGATCGGAAACGCCGAAGCTCCCCGTTTCCTCGGCAAGCACCGGCACCATCTCCACGGCGCGCTTTCGCCCCGTCAGGCTGTCCCGGAATTTATGCGTCGCCGCCAGGGTGGAGGAGCCGGTAGCCAGCACCCGGACTTCGGGGAAGGCATCCGCAGCGATCTTCAGAATCCGGCTCGGGTCCGGCAGTTGATGCACTTCGTCCAGCACCACAAGCCCTTTGCCGATCGATCGAAAAAAACTTTCCGGATCCCGAAGGCGCTCTGCCGAGCTCGGCAGGTCGCAGTTCAAAAACACCTCGGCACCGAGAGACTGGGCAAGCACCGTCTTTCCGGATCGCCTCACTCCGCTAAGCCAGACGATCGGGGCTTTCCGGAAGGCTGCCTCGATTCTCTCCCGCCAAATGGGCCTGGCTATCATGCAAGCGCATTTTACATTTGGGCGTCTATTTGTAAAGTAAAGTTTTGATCCAGGCAAGCGCTGCGGCGATCACAGTGTCTTGAGAAAACAGACGAGACCGCAGGCCGAGACGCTCTGTGAGAGGGGATAAGACTCTCCTTCCGGAATGAGGATGACGCCGCGTGTGGCTCCGAGCGTGGCCATGCTTTCGACCAGGCCGGGTGTGACCTTGGGGGAAAGGGTGCGCTTGATCTCCACGGCCAGCACTTCGCCGTCGGCCCGCTCGATGACGAGGTCCACCTCCGCACCGGCGTGGGTGCGGTAGTGGCTGGCGACCGCGCCTTTCGGCAGCAGCCCGAGAATCTGCTCGATGCAATACCCTTCCCACGAAGCGCCGCAGAGCGGATGGCCGAGCACCTGCTCCAGATCCTGCAGTCCGGCCAACGCATGAAGAATGCCGCTGTCGCGCCAGTAGACCTTTGCGGATTTCACCAGCCGTTTGCCGGCGTTGCGGCTCCACGGCGGGAGCGAGCGCACGAGATACAGCCCCTCGAGCAGATCGAGGTAGCGGCGGGCGGTCTTGCCGTCGATGCCGAGCGATCCCGCCAGCTTGCTGAGGTTGACGGTGGCGCCCTGCTGATGGGCGAGCATGGTGCAGAAGCGGCGCAGCAGGATAGGTGGTGCGGTGATGCCTTGTTGCGGCAGGTAACGCTCCACGTAGCTGGTGAGGAAGTCTTCCCGCCATTGCAGCGACGCTTCGCGGTCCGTCGCGAGGAAGCTGTCGGGATATCCGCCCCGCTCCCAGTGCGTGGCGAGATCGTGGTCCGGGCTCCCGAGTTCCAAGGTCCGGAGCGGACCGAGCTCCAGATAGCTGATCCGGCCGGCCAGCGTTTCGGCGCTCTGCTGGAGAAGTTCCGGAGAGGCGGAACCAAGGAGGAGGAAATGCCCCGCCTTCTCCCCGGCCCGGCGTCGTTCGTCCACCAGACTTCTCAGCACCGGGAAAAGGTCCGGCACGCGCTGGACCTCATCGAGGATGACGAGACGGCCCGCGAATCCGCCGAGATAAAGTTCCGGGTCAGCCAGCTTGGCCAGGTCCGAGGGGCGTTCCAGATCGAGGTAATGAGTGGGTTTCCCGGTCTCCAATTCCCTCGCCAAAGTGGTTTTCCCCACCTGCCTGGATCCCAGCAATGCCACCACCGGCGACTGCCGGAGTCGCTGCAACAAGGTCGATGTCAGTTGGCGCGGAATCATTTCACCTTGAAATTACGGAATCGATTCCGAAAATTCAAGGTGAAATGCGATCATTCGAGCGGGCAGACCGGCACCGCCCGTTGACGACAGCGACTTCTCCCCCCCGCCACCAATCCCCTTGCCGTGATCCGCAAATGGTCGTTAAATGCCACTCCATGACCACGAAGCGCACTCGACGAATCGTGATTTGGGCGATGAGCCTGAGTCTTCTCCTCAGCCTCGCCGGGACCCCCGGTTTCATCCCCTCCGTCGAGGCCGCCTCGGCAAGCGCCTCGGCGCGGATCATCAAGAAGCTGAAGAAACAGATCGCGACACTGCAGAAGCAGGTCGCAAGTCTCACCCAACAACTGGCGATCGCGAATCAGGAGCCCCCTTTCCTCGAAATGGTGACGGTGGGCGATCCGGGGAATCCAGCGGGCGAGGAAACGACCGTCGGCAATTTCTTCGGCGCGGTCGCGACGACCTTCCGGATCGGGAAATTCGAGGTCACGAACGCGCAGTATACCGAGTTTCTCAATGCGGTGGCGGGGGACGATACCCATGAGCTTTTCCATCCCGCGATGGGGAACGATGGGTTCGGCCCTGGCGGCGGGATCGTGCAAGGCGGCACCTCCCCGAATCTCCGCTATGCAACCCGGACTGCCATGGCCGACAAGCCGGTCAACTACGTGAACTGGTTCGACGCGGCCCGCTTCTGCAACTGGCTCCACAACGGCCGCCCCACGGGAGCGCAGGATGCGGGCACGACCGAGACGGGCGCGTATGCCCTGAACGGGGCGAACAGCGGCGTGGGGATCACGAGGGAGGCGGGTGCAAAGTTCTGGCTGCCGAATGCGGATGAATGGCACAAGGCCGCCTACCATCAGCCGGCCACGCAGGGCGGCGACACCGACAGCTATTGGCTCTACCCGACCGGAAGCAACGCGATCCCGACCGTGGCGACGGTGAACGAGATCGGAGAGATCACCAACGACGACGGGAATCTCGCGAACTACGCCTTCGGAGCCGACTGGAACGGCCTGGATGGGAATCTGACGACGGTCGGCAGCGGCGGCGCGGGCAGCGCCAGCCACTACGGGGCCTTCGACATGGGCGGGAATGTGGAGGAATGGACCGATTTTGCGGAAGCGACGTTTCGATTTGTGCTGGGCGGTAGATTCTCCAATACGGAGTCCGCGATGAGGGCTTCCGAACGAAACCGGCTCAACCCCGTCTCCCATTTTATTGACCTCGGCTTCCGCGTCGCCGGGAGCGTGGAGTGATCGGGGGAGGGGAGGCGAAGCCTGGAGGGGCACGCTCCCGCGTGCCCGCCGAGGAACCAAGGACGCACAATCGGGCAAGGAGGCCCTTGCCCCTCCACGCTGGCGCGAGAGGTGGACGCACATTTGAATAGGCGAAGCCTGGAGGGGAACTGCGTTCCGCGCGAAGCTCCCGCTTGCCCGCCGAGGGACGATGGACGCACATTGCGGGCAAGGAGGACCTTGCCCCTCCACGCTAGCGCGTGAGGTGTGAATGAACGCGCAGTTTTTGAGGGGGCAATGGACGCACACTCGGGCAAGGATGCCCTTGCTCCTCCACGCTGGCGCGTCATCGACCGCCTCGCAGGTGGTTTTCAGGGCCGATCCCACCGAATTCCCGGCCAATCCCGCCGGGATTGGAAAACGGCGTCCGAAAACCCGTTGCAAAACTTGACGGGGCGTTTACTGTGGCCGCCCTATGTCACGAGTTGCCGGAAAATGTAAAACACGAAAAGGGGTCGCCAAGAGATTCAAGGTGACCGGCAGTGGCAGAATTCTGCGTCGGAAACAGGGCAAACGCCACTTGAACCGTCGCAAAAATTCGAAGCGTCTTCGCCGCCTGGCGCAAGGGACCCTCGTGTCCCCCGCCGACGAGAAGGCGATCAAGATGAACCTGCCTTTCGGTTGACGGGCCTCCCGTTGGCCGGAGAAGGGAATTCTTCGCCACTCGGACCGGATGATCCGGTCCACGATCGAGCCGACTGGCGCCGCGGCGGAAACGCCCACCGGCGCCTGATGAGAGGATGAGTCCGCCGATCGAAAGAAAAACAACAGTCCCCTCGGAGAAAACGAAAAATGCCACGTGCCACCAATTCGGCTGCCAGCCGCAAGCGCCGCAAGCGCATCCTGCTCAAAGCGAGGGGCTTCCGCTCCGCCCGCTCGAAGCTGATCCGTACCGCCAAAGACGCCGTCACCAAAGCCCAGCAGTGGGCCTACCGCGACCGCAAAAACCGCAAGCGCAGCTTCCGCGGTCTCTGGATCCAGCGGATCAACGCCGGAGCCAAGCAGAACGGAATGACCTACTCGCGTTTCATGGAGGGCCTCAAGGCCGCCGGGATCGAGCTCGACCGCAAGGTCCTCTCCGATCTCGCGATTCATGATGAGGCTGCTTTTGCTGCCCTCGTCGGGAAGGCTTCGGCCGCCCTCGAGGAAAAGGCCAAAGCGACCGCCTGATCCCGCCACCCACAGGAATCCAAGATTTCCAAGACCGGTCGCTTGCTCCGCAGGCGGCCGGTTTTTTTGTTTCACCCTCAAGCGACTTTTCCCTTTGATCCAGACGGTTGCTTTTCCGACCCGACCCGGTTAAGTCTCCGGCCCAACCCTCTTCAGTGCCCCATGCTCGCCCAGCTCGATACCATCCAGACCGAAGCCCTCGCCGCCATCGCCGGGATCTCCGACGAGGCCTCGCTCGAGGAGGTGCGCATCGCCTTTCTCGGCAAAAAGGGCAGCCTCACCGCCGCCGCCGCGGGGATGCGCGATGTGCCGGCCGACCAGAAGAAAGATGTCGGCCAGAAGCTGAACGAAGTGCGCGAGGCCATCACCTCGGCGCTCGAGGCGACCAGCGCTGATCTCATTGCGAAGAAAGACGCCGCCGCCTTTGCCTCGATCGACCCGACCTTGCCGTCCCGGCCCCTGCCAAAGGGCGGGCTCCATCCCTTGACGCTCGTCCTCGACGAAGCCGTGAAGGTGCTGCGACGCATGGGTTTCGCCCTCGCCGAGGGACCCGAGATCGAGACCGAGTGGCATTGCTTCGATGCCCTCAACACGCCCGCCGACCACCCGGCGCGGAACGAGAGCGACACCTTCTATTTCGAGAACGGCAAACTCCTCCGCACCCACACCTCTTCGGTGCAGATCCGCACGATGGAAAAGGAAGTGCCGCCGGTGCGCATCATCGCCCCGGGAAGTGCCTTCCGCCGCGACGAGATCGACGCTACCCACCTCAGCGCCTTCCACCAGCTCGAGGGGCTCTACGTGGATCAACGGGTCACCCTCGCGGACCTGAAAGGCACGCTCGAGTATTTCTTCCGCGAGATCTTCGGGTCGAAGACGGAGTTCCGTTTCCGCCCGCATTTCTTCCCCTTCACTGAGCCGAGCTTCGAAGTGGACATCAAGCTGCATGCGGCCGGCCGTCCCTCGAAGTGGATCGAGATCGCCGGCTGCGGCATGGTCGATCCGGCCGTCTTCTCCGAAGTCGGTCGGAAGCGCGGCGACGCGGCCTACGATCCCGACAAGGTGACCGGCTTCGCCTTCGGCATGGGCCTCGACCGTCTCGCGATGATCATGTACGGCATTCCGGATCTGCGGCTGCTGATCGAGAATGACGTGCGGTTCCTGCAGCAGTTTCGGTGAACGGAATTCAACGCGAATGGCCGCAAATACCCGCGAATAACCACAAATCTTCCGCCCACCACTCCAAGACTCCACCACTCCCTTTCTCCGGACCTTTTACCTTTTACCTTCCCACCTTTTACCGGGCTCCGCCCGATCCACCCACCTTTTACCGGGCCTTCGGCCCGTCCCGCTATGAACGTTTCCCTCCAATGGCTCGGCGACCACGTCGATTTCTCGGAATACTCGATCCAGCAGCTCGATGAGTTGCTCACCTTCGCGGGGATCGAGGTCGAGGGGATCGAATCGTTGCCGAACCACCTCGTGGTCGCACAGATCCTCTCCTCGGAGAAACATCCCGACGCGGAGAAATTGTCGGTTTGTCAGGTCGATGACGGCTCGGGGAAACCCCGCCAGATCGTCTGCGGGGCGAAGAACTACCAGGTCGGCGACAAGGTGCCGCTGGCCCTGCCGGGCTGCGTCCTCGCGGCGGGCGAGGGTAAGAGTTTCGAGATCAAGGAAGGCAAGCTGCGCGGGGTCGATTCGCTCGGCATGATGTGTTCGGCGAAGGAACTCGGGCTGGCCGCCGATGCGGATGGTTTGTTGATCCTTTCCCCCGATTTGAAGCCCGGCACTCCGATGGCCGAGGTGTATCCGGCGGTCTTCGAACTCGAGATCACGCCGAACCGTCCCGATTGCCTGAGCCACCTCGGCGTCGCCCGGGAGCTGGCGGCCTTGGCGAAGAAACCTCTGAAAGGACGCGCCCATTTCGGCGAGACCAACACGTCGGCCCGTGCCGCGAAGGCGGACGAGGTCCGGCTCGAATCGGGAGCCTGTCCCTATTACACCGCCCGCATCATCCGCGGCGTGAAGGTGACCGAGTCGCCGGACTGGCTGAAGCAGAAGCTCATCTCGATCGGCCTGCGTCCCATCAACAACCTCGTCGACATCACGAACTACGTGCTGATGGAGACGGGTCAGCCGCTCCATGTCTTCGACCTCGCCAAACTCGAGGGCGGCATCGTTGTGCGTCAGGCGGCGGAAGGGGAGACCTTCCTCGCCCTCGACGGGAAGGAATACACGCTGGAGGCGGAGGATCTCGTCATCGCTGATGCGAAGAAAGCCGTCGCGATCGGTGGGGTCATGGGCGGCGAAGACAGTGGCGTCACCGAGACCACGACCGATGTACTTTTGGAAGCGGCCTACTTCAATCCACAGGCGGTGCGCCGCACGGGACGCCGCCTCGGTCTTCATTCCGATTCCAGCTACCGCTTCGAGCGCGGCGTCGATCCGCTGCAGGTCGCGGGCGTTTCGGAGTTCGCAACGAAGCTGATCCTCGATCTCGCGGGCGGCAAGGCCGATGCCGAGCTCGTGGTCGCTGGCTGCCCGGGTGAAGGGCCGCAACCGGTCGCGCTCGACAACGATTACTGCCGTCGCATCATCGGAGCGGAGATTCCGGATGCCACGATCGACGGGATTCTGGCTTCGTTGGGGCTGGAAAAGACGGGGGGGGCCTGGAAGATTCCGAGTTTCCGTCTCGATCTCGTGCGTCCCATCGATCTTGTCGAGGAAGTGGCGCGCGTCCACGGGCTCGACGGCATCCCGGCGACGACAATGGCCACCTTCGCCTCCGCGTCGAAGGCGGACGAAGCCTACGATTTTCTCCGTTCGCTGCAGGATCGCCTCGCCAGTCTCGGCTTCCACGAGGCGCGCAACCTCAAGCTCATTTCCGGCGCCCAGCTCGCCGACGATCTCGCGACGAGCCATCGCGGGATGAGCCCGGTGCGCTTGAAAAACCCGCTCAACGACGAGCAGGATTACCTCCGTCCGGGCATCGTCCCCGGACTGCTGGCGTCGGCTTCGCGGAACGTCCGTTTCGGGACCTCCGACTTGCGCCTCTTTGAAGCGGGACGCGTTTTTGTGGCCTCGCCGAAAGGGGACGAGATCGAACACGAGCACCTCGCCCTGCTCATGACCGGTGCCCGCATTCACCGCAGTTGGGCCGACAGCAAACCGAAGTCTCTCGACCTCCACGACCTGCGTGCCGTGCTCGAGGCGATCTGTCCGGAGGGGGTGAATTTCGTTCCCGTCAGCGATGGGAAGCTGCTCTGCGCCTGCTCCGTCGAGATCGGCTCGGGCAAGAAAGCGGTGAAAATCGGGATGGCTGGCATCGTGCCTCCGGCGCGTGCGCGTGAGCTCGATCTCGATGCCCCGGTGATGGTGGCCGAGTTGAATCTGAAAAAACTCATGTCCGTGGTGAAGACGGAGATCCGTTTCGCCGACCTCCCCAAATTCCCGGGCAGCTCGCGCGACGTCGCGATGCTGGTGCCCGGCGATTTGGCCGCGGGTGAGGTGGCGGCCTTCTTCGAGGGCTACGACGAGTCGCTTTTGATCTCGGCGGAACTTTTTGACGTCTTCACCGATCCAACTGGCGCGAAACTTGCACCTGACAAGAAGTCGCTGGCGTATTCCCTTCTCTACCGTGCTCCGGAAAAAACTCTTGAGGCGGGAGAGGTGGAAGCGGCCCACGGAAAACTTTTGGATTCCCTCAAGAAGACCTTCCACGTAGAATTCAGGTAACCACGATCCAACCCAAACCCATTTTTTGAATTTTCCTGCAGTGTTCGACCTTTACCCATCAAATACAGGCCCGGACCGTTGATACGTTAATGGGGGCTTAGCCGGTCGTCGGCTGTCAGGCCTTCGCTGGAAGGCAAAAGTCGACAGGCGGCTCCCTCCCTGTAGAGTTACGGGAACGTGAGCCTCACGATCGGGAGACGGCACAGGCGGGAAACCCTCACAATCACCCCGGCGGTCGCAAGACCCCGGGGTTTTTGTTTGCGGGGTAGTGAAGCTGCCGATGGGAAGCACCCATGGGCAGGCAGAGGAGAAAGGGTTCGCTTGGGATTCCTCCAAACAGGCGAGGCCGTAGATCACTCCCGCGTCACCTTCACTCGCTTCGCCGCTGATACGTTGCCCACCGTATCCACCGTCACGATCTCGATGGTGTTTTTACCGGGCTTCAACTTGGCCTTGAAAGTCCACGAGGTCGTGCCCGATGCCGCTAGAAAGGCCCCTTTGCCGACGCGGTAGCGGACCTGGGCGACGCCGTTGGTGTCGGAGGCGGAGCCCCTGAGGGTGAGTTTCGAGGATGAGGTGGACTTCGGCACTTTGCCGCTCGTGGCGGGAGGCGCGGCAATGCGGTCGGGTGAGAAGCGGAGGACGCGACCGTTGCTGGGATCCGAGATCCAGAGAGCTCCTGCGGCGTCGAAGGTGATTCCGGAGTAGGGGCTGTTCAGCTTCCGCTCTGTCACTCCCGGCGAATTCGTGAACAAGTCGGGCTGGCCGATGACGCCGTCGGCGGCGGCGCCGTCCGCTTTGGTGGCGGCGTTTTTGTGAAACACCACGCGGCTGTTGAAGAAATCGATCACGTAGAGCGTGCCCGCGGCATCGACGATGAGGTCGGCGGGGAGATTGAAGGCGTTCGCCGACAGGCCGTTCGTGTTCGTGATGAAGTCCGGTTGGCCAAGCACCGCATTGGCGGCCGCGCCATTGCCGAGCGTGGCGGCGGCGTCGAAGCGAAGGACCCGATGATTGTTCTGATCCGCCACCCAGAGCCGTCCCGCCGTATCGATGGTCACGCCCGAGGGGAAACTCATCTTCACGGCGTTGGTGTTGCTTGTGGTGGTCACGAAGTTCGGCTGTCCGAGAACGTTCGTGGCCGAAGCTCCGTTGGCGAGGGTGGAGACGCTGGCGAACTTCAGGACGCGGTGGTTGCCGGAATCCGCGACCCAGAGGTTGTCTTCGGCGTCGACGAAGACCGACCAGGGGGTATTCATCTTGGCCGCAGTCGTGCCCGCGACGACGGTGGTGAAATTCGGCTGGCCGAGGACGAGGTCGGCGGTGGCGCCGAGGCCCAGGCTGGTGGCTCCCTGGAACATGAGGACACGGTGGTTGCCGGAGTCGGCGACCCAGAGGCGTCCGGAGACATCGATGTGGATTCCGTAAGGGGTGTTCAGCGTTGTCGCAGTCGCTCCCGGGTCGATGCTGGAGAAATTCACCTGTCCGAAGACGGACTCGGCGTTGGCCCCGTTCGCGAGACCGGAAGGATTCGCGAAGCGCAGGATGCGGTGCTGGCTGTTGCAGACGACGAAGAGTTTGCCGGAGCTGCGATCGAAGGCCACTCCCGAGGGAAAGGACAATCCCGAAGGGGTGTTCGACCCAGCCCCCGGAGTGTTCAGATTGTTCGCTCCGAGCACCTTGTCGGCAGCCGGAAAGCTCGGGAACTGGGCTCGCGCCGACGGGAGTGAGAGACCGATGGCAACTACGGCGAGGACGACGGAATGCGGATTCATGAGCTGAAGGAAATTACGCCTTCCGCCTGCCGCGGCAAAGGAATGGGGATTACAGTCGTTTCACCTTCACCGTCTTCGCGGGCGAGTCGTTGCCGAAGGCATCCACCACCACGATCTCGATGGTGTTTTTGCCTGGCTTGAGTTTGGCGGAGAGTTTCCATGCGGTCGTGCCGACGGCGGTCTTGAACGGCCCTTTTCCGACGCGGAACCTGATGCTCGCGACGCCATTGGGATCGGCGGCGGTACCTTTGATGGACAATTTGCCACCGGTGACCGATTTCGGCACCTTGCCGGTCACGGTGGGAGCGGCGGCGGTGAAGTCGCCGGGGAAACGCAGGGCGCGATGGTTGCCGGAGTCGATGATCCAGAGGTTGCCGGCGGCGTCGAAGTCGAGCCCGCCGTAGGGCCGTTTCATCTTTTGGGCGGTGGCGCCTGAGGTGACGGTGCTCAAGTCGGGCTGGCCGATGACGCCGTCGGGGGTGGCGCCGTTGGATTTGGTGGCGGGACTGCGGTGGTAGACGACGCGGTGGTTGTCGTTATCGGAGAGATAGAGGGTGCCTTTGCGGTCGATGACGAGGGCACTCGGATTGCCGATTTTCGCGGGGGCGGGGCCGGTGGTGTTGGTGACGAAGTCGGTCTGGCCGAGCACGCCGTTGGCGGGCGATCCGTTGGCGAGGGTGCCGGCGGCATCGAAGCGAAGGACGCGGTGGTTGCCCACTTCGGCGACCCAGAGTCGACCGGCGGGGTCGAGGAGGACGGCGGCGGGCGCGGACATGGTCAGGTTGGTGGTGTTGTTCGTGCCGGTGTCGAAGTCGGGCTGTCCGAGGACGGCGGTGGCGGGGGCGCCATCGCCGAGGGTAGCGGCGGCATCAAAGCGGAGGACGCGGTGATTCGAGAAGTCGGCGACCCAGAGGCGGCCGTCGGCGTCGGCGTGGACACCCAAAGGGCCACTCATCGTGGTCTGGTTGGTGCCGCCCGTGCGCGTGTTAAAATCGGGCTGGCCAAGGACGAGGTCTGCGCTGGCACCGAACTCGGGCAGGTTCGCCGCGTCCTCGAACATGAGGACGCGGAAGTTCTGGTAATCGGCGACCCAGAGACGACCGGCGGAGTCGACGTCGATGCCTTGGGGTCTGTTAAGGCTGGCGGCACCGATGCCCGAGGTGTCGGAAGTGTAGTCGGTCTGGCCGATGACGGCCTCGGCATTGGCCCCGTTGGCGACGGCGGCGCTGCTCGCGAAGCGGAGGATCCGGTGTTGGCCGGCGATCGAAACAAAGACCTTGCCGGAGACGGGATCCACGGCGATGCCGGACGGCTCGGCCATCGAGGCCCGGGTGGTTGTGGGGAAGGTGTCGGTGGTGAAGTTGCCCTGGCCGAGGACGCGGTCGGCGGTGGGATTGACGGGGAACTGGGCCTGCAAGCCGGAGGCCACGCAAAGGGCGAAAATCAAGAGGGCGACTTGCTTCATGGCAGGCCGACGATAACGTCTACCCCGCCAGGAGCAAGGCCAATTAATTTCGCCTGCTCCCTATTCCACCCCTTTGGAGAAGGGCGGGTTGCAGGGCAGGACGCGGTGGAGCGCCCTGCCGACCCTCCTTTTCTCACGCCTGGCTCGGCGTGACGCCCTCGATCTTCGATTGCTCGGTATCGAGCACGGCGCGACGGAGGTTGGTGCCGGAGCGTTTCGCCCACCACAACACGATAGGGGAGGCGACGAACAGGGTCGAGTAAACCCCGGCGATCATCCCGATGAGAAGTACGACGGAGAAACCACGCAGACCGGGGCCTCCGAAGAGCAACAGCACGATCACGGTGAAGAGCACGGTGGCGCTCGTCAGGATGGTGCGGCCGAGGGTTTGGTTCAGCGAGTAATTGATGATGTCCTTCACATCGCCGCGTTTCGTCTGGAGACCTTCGCGGACGCGGTCGAAGATAACGATGGTATCGTTGATCGAATAACCGGCGATGGTGAGGAGGGCGCCGACAACGATGAGGTTCAGTTCCTGCCCGAGGAGGGTGGCGACGCCGAGGGCGACGATGACGTCGTGGACCAAGGCGACGATGGCGCCGAGGGCGAAGGCGAACTCGTAGCGGATCGTGACGTAAAGAAGAATCGCAATCATGCCGAGGACGAGGGCGAGGGCGGAGGTCCAGAGCATCGACTTGCCGACGGCGGAACCGACGGACGACACGGTCGTCTCGTCGAGCTTGATGCCGAGATCCTTCTCAAGGGCGGTCTGGATCTGGGTGGCGGTGTTGTCGGGCGAGCGGACGAGGAAGAACTCGCCATCGTCACCGACGGCACGCTGCTCCTGCACGATCGGCTCGGCCCCAAGGTCGAGTTTCTCGATGGATTCGATGACACGTTCTTTCGTGATCGACTTGTCCTCGGTGCGGATGGTGATGGCATCGCCGCCTTTCAGTTCCACTCCGCGAGGATCCATGATGGCGACGGCGAGGAGGGAGATCGCGATCATGGTCAAGGATCCGATGATCCAAGGGCGGGCCTGGCTGAGGAAGTCGAATTGACGTTCCGGGATGAAGTTGAGGAAGGTCAGCTTCGTGAAGAATTTCGCGTCCATCACCCAGGTGAAGCAGACCCGCGTGACGATGAGGGCGGCGAAAAGGGTGGCGAAAATCCCGATGACGAGGGTCACGGCGAAGCCCTTCACGGTGCCATCGGCGACGTAATAGAGGATGATCGCGGTGAAGAGCGAGGTCAGGTTCGAATCCATGATCGCCGAGAAAGCGCGCTCGTAGGCGGCCTCGATCGCAGTCTTCAGGGACTTGCCTGCGGCCATTTCCTCGCGGAGGCGCTCATAGATGAGGACGTTCGCGTCGACGGCCATGCCGATGGTGAGGATGATCCCCGCGATGCCCGGCAGGGTGAGGGTGAATTGGAAGAGGGCCATCGTCCCGAAGATGATGGCGAGACAGGATCCGAGACCGATCACCGCGACGAGGCCGGCGAAGCGGTAGTAGATCATCATGAAGACGAGGACGATGCCGAGACCCCAGACGCCGGAGAGGATGCCCTGGCGGACGGCGGTCTCACCCATGGTGGGGGAGATGTAGTTGGAAAACTCGATCTCGATGGGATTGCCGAGGGGGTTCTCAAGGGCGGAGGCAAGGGCGAGAGCCTCGGCCTGGGTGAAGCTGCCGGTGATGGAGCAGCCGTCGGAGAAGGGCTCCTGGATGACGGGCGAGGAAAGGATCACGTTGTCAAGGATGATGGCGAGGGGCTGGCCCTGGTTTTCCATCGTCAGCGGTCCCATGATCTTCGAGCCGTCGCCGGTGAAGGAGACGCTGATGGAGTCGCCTTTGTCACCGTAGAAGTAGCCGGCGCTGGCGACGTTGGCACCTTCCATGTCGCGCTTGATCTTCACGAGACCGTAGCGGGTGGGGAGGACCTTGCCGTCCTTGTCTTTCTCCTCGGCGTATGGCAGGGCCTCGTATCCGGGCACCACTTCAGCCCCGTTGGCGACCTGCATCGCCATGAACTGGCTCTGCGGGTGAAGGATCGAGAAGGAGAGCTCGGCGACCTTTTCGAGGGTGTTTTGCACTTCCTTCAGTTTCTCCTGACCGATGCCGGGCATCTGCAGGAAGATGCCATCGGTGCCGGACGGAGCGATGAGGACGTCGGCGGTGCCAAGGTCGTTGAGACGCTTCGTCAACACGCCGATGGCCTGCTGTTGTGCATTCGGAGAAATCTCCTGTCCCGCCTTGGGACGGATCTTGATTTCCATCGAGATCCCGCCTTGCAGCTCGATCCCTTTCTCCATGCCGAGGTTCTGGTAGAGGACCACACAGAGGGTGGCGACGGCGATCGAGAGGATGGTGCCGATGATGCGTTTCGCGCGCTCCTTTTCAGCGGCGAAATAGACGACGAACAGGGCGAGCAACCCGAGCCCGATCAGAAAGACCCAGTTCGAAGAAATGCCGGCGGCCTTTTCCGCGGCGGCGGTGTCCGCGGGAGTGGCGGGTTTGATCGACTCCACGGCTTTCTCGACGGCTTTTTCCACCTCGGTCGAAGCGGGCAATGACACCGGGGTATCAGCCGCGGGCGCAGCCGGAGTGGCAGGTGCGACGGGAGCCGGAGTCGCAGGTGCGACGGGAGCCGGAGTCGCAGGTGCGACGGGAGCCGGAGTCGCGGCTGGCGCCGGGGCGGGAACCTCGGTCGCGGCGGGGGCTGCGGGGGCGGGGGTATCCGTCGCGGCGGGTGTCGCTGGTGCTGCCGGAGCAGGGGCGGGAGCGGGTGCCGGGGTGTTGGGGGCCGTGTCTGCTTGCGCTTGCATGGGGGTGGCGGGCGCTTCGCACCCGGTAAAAGGTAAAAGGTAACAGGGAAAAGGTCTCGGACCGGGGGGAGGGCGGGGTTGGAAATCAGGCTTCGGCCTTGGTTTCTTCTTCCTTGGCAGCCTTGCTGTCCGTGACCGTGGCAATGGCACTGCGGTCGAATTTGATGCTGAGTCCGTCGGCCACCTTCACGGAGACGGTCTTGTCGGTGAGCCCGGAAACGATGCCGTGGGCGCCGCCGATCGTCACCACCTTGTCGCCGACGCGGATGTTCTTCCGCATTTCTTCCTGGGCCTTCTGCGCTTTCCGCTGGGGACGGATGAGGATGAAGTAGAACATCACCATGATCAGGATCATGGGGACGAACATCCCGAGACCACCGCCGGCGGGGACTGGAGCTGCTTCAGCGAGAAGGGGAAAGAAAGACATCATGGGGTAATTTTCGGGATCAGAAGAGATGAAAAATCGTTTGTCGCCTCAAGAATTGGCTTTCCCCGCACGGTAGCGGCGGATGAAACCTTCCTTGAAGTCGGCAAACGAGCCGCCCTCAATAGCACGCCGGGCCTGCTTCATCAAGTCCAGATAAAAGGCCAGATTGTGCAGGGTGAGGAGCCGCAGGCCGAGGAGTTCGTCGTTTTTGATGAGATGGCGGAGGTATCCGAGGGTGAATCCCTCGCAAAGCGGGTGGGTAGAGCCGGGCGGGGCGAGAGGCTCGCGGCTCTTTTCCCATTGGGCGTTCTTGAGATTGATGGTGCCGTCGGCGGTGTAGGCGGTGCCGTTCCGGGCGACGCGGGTGGGAAGGACGCAATCGAACATGTCGATCCCCCGCGAAATCAACTCGAGGAGTTGGTCAGGCTGGCCCAAACCCATGGCGTAGCGGGGTTTGTGGGCTGGCAGGATGGGGGCGGCGATGTCGACGGCCTTGAGCATTTCCGGGATGGGTTCGCCCACGGAGAGTCCCCCGATGGCGTAGCCGTCGAAATCGAGCTCGACGAGGTCGCGGGCCGCTTTTTCCCGCAGTTCCGGGAAGCAGGAGCCTTGGACGATCCCGAAGTAACGCTGCCCCGGCGGCTGGTGTTGCGCGACCCATTCCCGGGCCCGGATGGCCCAACGCTGGGTGAGGCCGAGCGATTTTTCCGCATAGTCCCGCTCGCAGGGAAAGGGCGGGCATTCATCGAGGATCATGCAGATGTCGCTGCCGATGGACCGCTGGATCTCGAGAACAGACTCGGGGGTGAGGTGGACGGGGCTGCCGTCGAGGTGGCTCTGGAAACGAACCCCTTCCTCGGTGAGTTTCCGCAATTTGGAGAGGGAAAAGACCTGGTAGCCGCCGGAATCGGTGAGGATGGGCCGGTCCCAGCGCATGAATTCGTGGAGCCCGCCGAAGTGGTCGAGCACCGCCGTGCCGGGGCGGAGGAAAAGGTGATAGGTATTGCCGAGGAGGATGCGGCAATCGAGCGCCGGGTCGGTCAGCTCGGCCGGGTGGACCGATTTCACCGTGCCGCGCGTGCCGACGGGCATGAAACAAGGCGTCTCTACCTCGCCATGCGCCAACGTCATCCGTCCGCGGCGGGCGGAGGTGCGGCTGTCGGTGTGGAGCAGGGTGAACATGGCGGGCCGGAGAGATAACCCGGATTTCGGGACATTCCAGCGGGGAGTTGGGGGGCGGCTCGCGGTTCGTGGGAACCTTCCAAGGCGGCGTGGTCCAGGAATAAAGGAGAAAGATTCTCGTTCGCGTCCCGATCGAATCCGCTTGCGGTCCGGGCGATCGGTCCGCACGTTCCCGATGTGTTTTTCGGACGTCTGGCAGCCCGTGTGTTTCCTTCGATGGCGGTGGCGGTCGCATTGGCCGGCGTCGTGGCTCGGGCGGATATCCCGGTTCCGGCGCGCTTGACCCAGCCTGCGAATGCCGCCGAGGCCTGGAACGTGATCCGATTGGCCACGGAGAACACCCGGATACTTTTTGAGGAGAACCGGGTCGAGGAGACCAAGGAGCAGATCGTGCTGATGGGGCCATCCCTGAGGGTCTTGGCGCGCGAAGGTGCTCTCCCCGATCGTCAGCTAGAGGCGGAATCCCTCGCCACCGCCGCCTTTGAAAGGATCAATCTGCTGGTCCGGGAGAGCATGGCGGGAAATCTCGAAGGGGCGCGGTCCGTCTTTTCGATTTTGAGGCAGGATCTCGGAAAGCTGGAGTCCCTGTTTCCTCCCGGGATGCCTTCCGCCGAAATCTATTCCTGTGTGGATCATCCGGAAATCGCCGAAGTCGATCCGGGTCTTCGCTGTTCCGAATGTGGAAACATGCTGCGGCCGCGTCGTTTTCCCTACAGCGTCATTTTCACCAGGACGGTCGCACCGCAGCTCCGTCTTGATTTGAAAGCGGGTGACGGGCTGGTGGCGGGTGAAAGGAATCCCCTGATGTTGCGGCTCACCACGGAAGACGAAAAGCCGGTGTCGGCTGAAGATCTCGTCATCTCACATTCGCGTCGGTTACACCTCATCCTCGTCGATGAGGAAGGAACGGACTTCCAGCACCTCGCTCCCGAACCCGGGAACGAACCCGGCGTCTTCCAGACCTCGTTCGTGCCGGTCTCGGCTGGCGGCTACCGGGCTTGGGTGGTCGCCGTGCCGGCAGCGACGAGGCTGACGGAGACTCTCCCCGCGACACTCCCGGGAGCCACGGCGACCAAAGCCACCCCGCCCCCCTCCGATCGAGGCGGGGAAAGCTTCGTCGCGGAGAGCGAGGGTGTCGTGGTCCGTCTCCTGGGAACTGGAAGCGGGCCACTGCGAATTCGTGGCGGCATGACGAATCTGCTCCAGGTGCACGTCAGCCGCTCCGATGGCACTCCGCTTCGAGAGTTGGAGCCCTTGTGGAATGCCTTCGTCCATCTCACCCTGATTTCGTGGGATTTCTCATCGGCTCACCAAGTCCATGCAGTCGGCGGGGAGATTCTGTCGCCCGCTTTGCGTGGAGGCCCTGAGTTTGCTTTCAAGCTGCACCCTCCGGCATCAGGTTGGTGGAGGCTGTATCTACAACTCCGTCTCGAGGGGCGCACTCTCACTTTCCCTCTGAAGATCGAGGCCTTGGAGTGAAGTGATTCACCCACTCATGGGATGCCCCATGACGGATCAGCGATATTTCATCGTGCCGGGTGATTCTTCTTGACCACGTGACAAAAATTTTGCCACTCTCGCGCCAGTCAACAAGAGCCCCCGCTCCCGTGAAAACGCCTTCCCCCCGTTGCCGTCTCTCACTCCTCTTTCTCTTTGCTTTTGGGTCGACGATGTCGCTCCGAGCCCAGGGAGTCGCCACAACCGGATCCGTGGGACTCCTCTCGATGCCGGCGGCGTCGGCATCGGACACGATCGTATCGCTGCCCTTGCATCGTCCCGATGTCTATCGGGGGCGGATCGTCTCGGCGACCGGCACCGAGATGATCCTGCAGCAGGCCTCATTCGAGGAGGACGCCTTCAATGGCTCGTGCTATCTCCTTCTCGAGTCCGGACCAGCAGAGGGAGCCTGGTTTCCGATCCTGGATACCGGTGCCGGTTCGGTCACGGTCGATGTCGGGACCGGAGAGGATGCGGGTTTTCTCATCGCCGGCGTCGCCGTGAAGATCATTCCGTTTTGGACCTTGGATACGGTCTTTCCAAACGGCAAGGGAGTGAACGCCTCCGGCAGTCTTCTACCGGTCACGCGGATCATGTTGTCGGATCAGACGCGTGCCGGCATCCGGCTCGCGCCTTCGTCTTCGTTTCTCTACTATGCCGGAACGGATCACGGCGGTGAAGGGTGGAGGCGATTCGGATTCGCCCCCGCGGTGAAATTCGATGATCAGATCCTGGTTCCGGGAACTTCAATGATTGTCAGGCACGACAATGGATCTGGAACGGTTTTCGAGAATCTCGGGCATGTCCAGACCTCGTCTTTTTCGATTCGTTTGGGAACGATCGCCCCCGATACCGCACAAGATCATGCCATCGGTCTGGGAATTGCGGTGCCGGTCACGCTCGAAGAATCCCAGCTGTTTGAATCAGGAGCTTTTGCCGCGAGCGCCACACTGGAGCAACCCTCGGATCAGCTCTTGGTCTACGATCAAACCACCGCTTTGAAAAACCGGGTGCCTTCGGCGGTCTACTATTACTATGGCGGGGCACAGTCCGGAGGGGCCGGTTGGAGGCTCTTGGGCGATCCGGGTACCGTTCGGGACGCCGCCACGGTTTTCCATCCGGCGCAAGGATTTGTCATTCGCAAGGCCGGAGGGGCGGTGTCCCAGTCGTCGCGTTGGACGGCGAGACCCGCCTATCTTGATCTCCCGTGAAACCCGACCGCCACGACGCTCATGAGAAGAGTCCTCTTCCTCGCCCTGCTGCTGTTCTCCCTTCCCTCCGCCCGAGCCACGGTCTCCTTCGACGTGGCCGTGGATCGGCTCGATGATGTGAACGGGATTCCTGTATCGTCCGGATCGCTGGTCCTGATCGTCGCGGACACCGATGGCGATGGACTGGGGCAAGCCGTGTCTGGCGAGGTGACACTGCGATCCCTGCTGGATGGCGAGAGCGGTGATGACCTGATCGTTTACCGGTCGGATCTTTCCTCCCTCGGGATCGCCGGTGCCTATGGAGCCTCCACCGGCGGACTCGATCTGGAAGGAGCCGGTGCCGGACAATGGTCGGAGGGGGATGCGCTGTATCTCGTGTGGTTCCCGGATCTTTCGCTCGCCAGTCAGACCTTGCCGGCAGGAGCCGCCTACGGGGCGAGGGCCGTGGGTCTGACTCCCGGAGATGGCGGGAACGAGGCCCTCGTTTACATTGCTCCGGCGAATTCCGGTGCTTTTGGAAGCACGACGATTCCCTTTTCGGCGACGAATCTCCGCGCGGATCAGTTCTCCACCAATCCGGTGAGCGCTCCCAGTGTGACTTCTCCGACGGCGGTCTCGATCACGGAAGCGGGTGCCACTCTGGGCGGGCAGGTGATCTCGGGGAACGGAGGAGCAATCTCGGCGCGAGGGGTGGTCTACTCCACCGTTGCCGCGAACAGTGATCCGGTCATTGGAAGCCCCGGAGCCACGGTGCTCTCGACCGGTGGGGATCTCGGCGTTTTCTCCCTGACGGCCTCCGGTTTGGGCAGCGGCATCACCTATGCCTACAAGGCCTTTGCGACGAACTCCGGTGGCACCGGTTACTCCGCTGCGGCGGTATTCACCACGGACGCGACCTTGAGCTTGTTGAGCGGCCTCGGTTCCGTGGCGCGTGAAATGCACCCGGGAGACTTGCATCGATTCCGCTTCACCCTCGACAGTGCCCGATTTGTCGATCTCGCCACCACGGGAGTGGGACTGCGGGCGAGGCTTTTCGGACCTTCCGGGCAATTGATCGCCGAGCAGAACGTGGAAGGGACTGTCTCCTTTGCGAATCTGCAACTTCCCGCCGGCACTTACACGCTGGAGTTGTTCCGCGATCCGGGGACGGGACCCGCGTCGCCCTACACCCTCGCCGTCGATGCTTCCGAGGTGGTTCAAGCTCGTCCCGACGGGGCCGTGGGCGCCTCCTTGACGAATCTGACGGGCAACAACGTTTACCTGCCGGCCCTGCAGCAGTTGACCCTCACCTCGCCCGATTCGAGAACGGTCACAGGCTACGTCACCGCCACAAACCGGGGGAACATCGACGATCGCATCGTCGTGCAAGGAACTCCGGGAGACACCTATTTCAGCGTGGTCTACTACAATGAGGCGGGGGCAAACATCACGGCCCAAATCACCGCCGGAACCTATCAAACCCTGCTGATGGCGCCGGGTGCTCCCGCTACCTGGGTGAGGGCGGCCGTCACCCCGACACGGCGGGCGGTGCAATTGCGGAGGAACCGCACCTTCTTCATCGATCTTGAGTCTCTCTCGACTCCCGCTGCGATCGATCAGGTCTCGATCCAGGTGAACACGAGGTGACGGAAGCGGACCCGGGGCGAGCCCCTTGCTGGCATCGCTCTTTCAAATCCGGACATCGCGGTTTGGCGTTTTCCGAAATTGTGCCAAGATAACGCCCCCGTCCCGGGCGGGATCCGAGCACCATGAAAATCCTCGTCGTTGGAAAAGGAGGCCGCGAGCACGCGATCCTCACCGCCATTTCCGAGTCCCCCACCGGGACGGAACTCTATTCCTTCCCCGGATCGGACGCGATCTTTGCTCTGGCGAAGCCGCTCGCGAGCGCGGAGCACCCGATCGAAAGCGTGGCCTCGCTCATCACCGCGATGCAGCGCGTCGGCATCGACCTGTGCGTGGCGGGTGAGGAGAGTTACCTCGTGCGCGAGGAAGGTCTCGCCAACGCCTGCGCCGCGGCCGGCATTCCCTGTTGGGGACCGCCCAAGGAATCGGCCCAGCTCGAAGCGAGCAAGGAATTCGCGAAGCAGTTTCTCGTGCGCCATGGCATCCCCACGGGCGGTTATGCCGGGGTCAACTCGATCGAGGAGGCCCGCGCCGCCATTGCGGGGAAATATCCGACCGTGCTCAAGTTTGACGGACTGGCCGCCGGAAAGGGCGTCGCGGTGTGTCCCGATGAGGCCTCGGCCGAGGAGTTTCTCAACGAGGTCCTCGTCGAGCGGAAATTCGGCGAAGGACGTTTGCTGGTGGAGGAATTCCTCGAGGGCCCCGAGATCTCGATTTTCGCCTCTCTCGTCGATCTCGATTACCAGATCCTCGCTCCGGCGCGCGACTACAAACGCATCTTCGACGGCGATAAAGGCCCGAACACCGGAGGCATGGGCGCGGTCAGTTCGCTCGAGATGGTCGACGACGAATTGCGCGCGCAGATCGAGGATCGCATCGTGCGTCCCACCGTCGAGGGTCTGGCCGCCGATGGCTTGCCCTATCGCGGCTTCCTTTACTTCGGACTGATGCTGACGAAGGACGGACCAAAGGTCATCGAGTACAACTGCCGGTTCGGCGATCCCGAGGCCGAGGCCGTCCTGCCGATGGTGCGCGGCGATTTCGCGACCTATCTCTTCGAGGCGGCGAAGGGGAACCTCTGCCCCAATCTGATTTCCTTTTCCGAAGGCTGGAGCATCTGCCTCGTCTCCGCCTCGGCGGGTTACCCGGCGACGTCGCGGAGCGGCGATGTCATCTCCGGGCTCGAGCAGGTGACCGGAGCCCGCGTCTTCCACTCCGGGACGCGTCGAAACGGCGCCGGACAGTTCGAAACCGCCGGAGGACGTGTCCTCGTCGTCACCGCCTCGGGTGCGACCCGGGCCGAGGCGGTCGCCAAGGTCTACGCCGAGAGCGACAAGATCGATTTTCCGGGCCGGCAGCGCCGCTCGGATATCGGGACGAGAAATTTTTGATGCACACCCGCGTTTCGCGCCTAAGAGTGAGCGCGTCAGCACGCCCCACGACCCTTGAGCGATTCCGGTGACAACGTTCGCGAAGCGATCCTGAGCCCCGAGGAGATTTCCGCGGGCGTGGCCGATTTGGCCCGTCAGATCGCCTACCGCTGCGCCGGCGACGAGGTCGCCTTCGTCGGGATCTACACCCGCGGTGTCACTCTCGCCCGCCGTGTCGCCGAGGCCCTCAAGGGCCAGGGATTGCACTATCCGGTCGGCACGCTCGACATCTCCCTCTACCGCGACGACTTCGACAACCGTGGTTCCGATCTCCCGACGCTCGAGAGCTCCGACATACCCTTCGGCCTCGATGGCATCCGGGTGATCCTCTTCGACGAGGTCATCTTCACCGGTCGCACGATCCGGGCCGCCCTCGACGGTCTCATGGATTACGGGCGACCCGCCAAGATCGAGTTGGCCGTGCTCGTCGACCGGGGCCATCGCGAGATCCCGGTGCAACCCGATTACGTCGCCAAGCGCATCGGCACGACCCGCGACCAGTATGTGAAAGTCCGCTTCCGCGAAGACGACGGGGGCGAGGAAGGCGTCTTCCTCGAAACCCCGCGCAAAGTTCCCGCCGCATGAGAGACCTGAAGCCCCGCAAGGACCTGCTCGACATCGAGGGCCTCGAACTGCCCGAGATCGAATACGTCCTTTCCAACGCGGTGCCCTTCAAACAGCTCTTCCAGCGCTCCGTCAAGAAGGTTCCGACCCTGCGCGGCAAGACGGTCCTGAATCTCTTCTACGAGCCCTCCACCCGCACGAGCAGTTCCTTCGAGGTCGCCGCGAACCGCATGTCCGCGGACGTGACGAACTTCACCGTCTCGAGCTCCTCGGTGGTGAAGGGTGAGTCGCTCCTCGACACGATCGAGACCCTCCAAGCGATGCGGTCGGACTACATCGTGATCCGCCACCAGGCCGCCGGGGTTCCTAACATTGTCGCCCAACACACCGGCGCCTCGGTCATCAACGCGGGCGACGGCTACCACGCCCATCCCACCCAGGCGCTCCTCGACGCGATGACCTTCCGCGAGGTCTATCCCGACTACCAGGGTCGGAAGATGGTCATCGTCGGCGACGTCCTCCACTCGCGCGTGGCGCGCTCCACGAGCACCCTTTTCCACAAGCTCGGCATCGAGGTCGGGGTGCTCGGGCCCGGCACGCTTATTCCCCCGGGCCGGCACGAGTTCATCCGCCGCTTCCGCTCGTGGGACGAGGTTTTCGACTGGAAGCCCGACGCGGTCTACCTCCTCCGCGTCCAGCTCGAGCGCCAGGAAGGCATGTTTTTCCCCAGCATCGCCGAATACCACAAGATGTATGGGATGAACACCGAGCGTCTTGTGCGGATGCGGCAGATTGGAGCCTACCTCATGCACCCCGGCCCCGTGAACCGCGGGGTCGAGATCACCGACGAGGCGATGCGCTACGAGCGCAGCCTCATCAGCACCCAGGTCGAGAACGGCATCGCCGTGCGCATGGCCGTGCTGCATTGGCTGAAGCCGGAAACGGACACCGATTGAAACGATGCCTTCCGCCACTCCCAGACTCTTTCAGAACGGACGGATCGCTTCGGCGGATTCGAAGGAACTGCTCGCCGCCGACGTCCTCGTCGATGAGACGGGCACGATCGTCGCCGTCGCTCCGGGCCTCTCTGCTCCCGCGGGTGCCGAAGTGATCGACTGCGGTGGCTCGGTTCTCGTTCCCGGCATGTTCGACGTCCACGTCCATGCCCGCGAGCCCGGGCAGGAACACAAGGAAACCCTTGCGACCTGCTCGGCGGCCGCCCTGCGCGGGGGCGTCACGGGAGTGGTCCTGATGCCCGACACCTCGCCTCCGGTCGATACGGGCAATCTCGTGAAGAGCGCGCGCGACCTCATCGCCGAACTCAGTGCCATTCCCATGTTCCAATCGGGCTGCCTCACGAAGGGGCGCGAAGGCAAGGAGATGGCCGGCTTCTCCGGGATGGCCTCGCGTGGCGTGCCCATGCTCACCGACGCGGATCGCGCCGTGCCCTGTCCTGATCTGCTGCGCCGCTGCATGGAGTATGCGTGCGACTTCGATCTGCTCGTCACCTCGCACTGCGACACGCCCGCCCTGACGAAGGCGGGCGCGATCAACGAAGGCCGCGTTTCCTACCGCTTCGGCTTGCCCGGCATCCCCGCGATCAGCCAGGAAATCGCGATCGACCGCGACATCCGCGTCGCCCAGCACACCGGGGCGAAGCTGCACCTCCAGCAGATCTCGACGGCGCGCGGATTGAAGTCCGTGCAGTGTGCCAAGGAAGCCGGCACGTCCGTCACCTGCGAGGTCTCGCCGCATCACCTCGTCTTGAGCGAGCAGGATATCCGGGACTACAACACCCACTTCAAATTCAATCCGCCCCTGCGACCCGCCGCCGACGTCGAGGCGCTTGTGGCCGGATTCATCGACGGCAGCATCGACGTGCTCGCCTGCGACCACGCCCCGCACACCGAGTTCGAGAAATCGAGCGAGTTCGGCAGCGCGCCCTTCGGGGCCGCGGGACTCGAGACGACCGTGCCGTTGATGTTTGATCGCTTCATAAGCAAGGGTGTCTTCGGTTGGGATCTCCTCATCGAGCGATATTCCGCCGCCCCGCGCCGCCTCGTCGGGCTGGCCCCGGTGGCGATCATCGAGGGAGCCAAGGCCGAGTTTTTCGTCTTCGATCCGGAAGGGGAAACTCCCGTGACCCGCGAGACGATGAAGACGAAAAGCCCCGTCTCGCCCTTTCTCGGCGAGACGTTGGCGGGGAACGTGCGCGGGACCGTGCTGGGAACGGCGTGGTATCCGCAGGGAAAGTAGTTCGGGCTTCAGCCCAAAACACCGAATTCTTGGGCTGAAGCCCAAGCTACTTTGATGGAGCCACCCATCGTGACCGGGGAATGGGCTCAACCAACACACTCAACCATTCATTTGGGTTCCCGTGACCACGTCTTGACAAATTTATTCGTGCATGCATGAATAGATGCATGAAAACAATCACCTTGGATGAAGATGCCTATCGGCGCCTTCTTGCCTGGAAACGCGCCAAGGGTGATTCCTTTTCCAAGGTCATTAAGCGGGTGGTGCCGGAAGCGGGCACTCTCGGGGCGATGGCCCAGTTCGTCTCCAATCGGCAGACTTCAGAGGAACAGGATTCCATTCTTGAGGCCAGCGTCGAGGAGCGGAGTTCCATCAAACACGACCCATGGACCTGATTGCCGACACGACTTTTCTGGTCGGCCTCTGGCGGAAACAGCCCTGGGCGATGACGTTCGCGGCTGGACAAGCTTCGAAGGTATTGGGCATCCCATGGGTGGTGTTGGGTGAGTTCTGGCACGGAGCGGTCCGGGCCGGACATGAAAAAAATACGGTGAGTGGCTTTCTCGATCTGGGCATCCCTTTGCTCGATGCCGGGGAAGTGATCCCGTCTTATGCCGAAATCTGCACCAAACTTCAGGAGGCGGATCTCCCGGCCTACCGGGCCATCGGTCAAAACGATCTTTGGATCGCTGCGGTGGCGGTTCATTGGAAACTGCCACTGGTGAGTCGTAACCGGCGCCATTTTGAAAAGATCCCCGGCCTTCAGGTGATCGTGCCGCCGGGGGCTTGAGGGAAGCCCAAATGCCGAGCGTCGGGTCGATGCAAGGTGTCGGCTGAACCTTACGCAATCCTTTCCCGTTCCCGCCTCGCCGGCAGATTCTCCGTCACCGCGACCTGATCCGCGAGACCGAGGGCCATCAGTATCCTCACGAACCACCAGCCCGGATCCAGGAGAGAAGCCTCGAAGCCGAGGGAATGAATCGGGAAAGTTCGCGGTCAGATGAATTCGTTCTTCCTCTCATCTGCCCGCGTCTCTACGATGATCGGCAAATGAATCCCATCTCGAAAGGCCAGCTCTGCTGGGTACTGGTGCGCTTGATAGGCGTGTTTTTTCTCTATCAAACCGTTGTCGGAGTCTTCCAGTTCTTCGCGGCCTTTTCCATGATGGGAAACCTGGGATCCGTCAATCCGGGAACCCCCTTCGGAAAAGGCTCCGGCGTGCTCGGGCCACTCTCTCTGGTGACGGCCTTTTACGGTGCCATGGCCTTTTACGGGTTGTTGGGTGGTGCAACCCTCCATCGCTTGCTGATGAGTGAGAGTCCGTCGCATCCGGACGAAACCTTTCGGAAGAGAGATCATCGACCTGCCATTCCCATCGAGCCTGTCGATCCAGTCACCACGCTCACGGAAAGCGATAGCGAGAGGTTTCGTGAATGGCTTTCGAAAAACCCCGAACAAAAAGGCCGATTGAAAGAAGACCAAATCGCGCTCTTCCGTGATGCCCAGCAGAGAGGCGACCTCTCCTGATTTTGCGGTGTTTCTACGCGTCGCAAAATCATTCTGTAACAGCATGACGGGAGGCAAGTGGGTTGACCCCGCGACCCAAACCGGTTCAATTTTACCACATGAAGTTGCTGACCACCGTCCTGCTCGTTTCGCTTCTGGTTCCTGCCGCCTCCGCCGACGACACCCGTCCCATCACGCGCATCCTCTTCGGATCCTGCCTCAAGCAAAACGATCCTTCGCCCATCTTCGAAACGATGCTCGAACACCGTCCCGAGTTGCTCCTCTTCCTCGGCGACAACATCTACGCCGACACCTTCGACATGGGGGAGATGCAGGCGAAATACGCGGTGCTCGAAGCGAAGCCGGATTTCCAGAAACTGCGTGCCGCCGCTCCCGTCCACGCGACTTGGGACGACCATGATTACGGCGTCAACGACGGGGGCGCCGAATACACCCCGCGCGACGAGGCTCAGCGGATCTTCGTCGATTTCTGGAGGGATCCCGCCGATTCTCCGCGACGTTCGCGTCCCGGCGTCTACGAGAGCGCGATCTACGGCGAGCCCGGAAAGCGCGTCCAGGTCCTGATGCTAGATACGCGCTACTTTCGCGGACCCTTGAAGAAAGGCGAAAAGCGGCTCGGTGGTTCGTGGTACCCCAGCGACGATCCCTCGATCACGATGCTGGGCGAGGCGCAATGGATCTGGCTCGAGGAGGAATTGAAAAAGCCTGCCGAAGTGCGGCTCGTCGTTTCCAGCATCCAGTTCGTCGCCTCGGCGGCGGGGCAGGAGACTTGGGCCAATCTGCCGCTCGAGCAGAAGCGGTTCTACGACCTGATCGCGAAGACGAAGGCGAACGGCGTCATCGTCCTCAGCGGCGACCGCCATTGGGCCGAGTTGTCGGTCGAGCGCGAGGGCGTGCCGTATCCGATCTGGGATCTCACCTCGAGCAGCTTCAACCAGCTCCATGAACGCGGCACTCCGACGGAGAATCCGAAGCGCGCTTTGCCCGATACCTGGCATCGTGAGAACTTCGGGGAAGTCGCGATCGACTGGAAGGCGGAGGACACCGTGGTTCACCTTCGCGTCCGGGATCTCGAGGGAAAGGTGGTGATCGAGGAGGAGGTGGCGTTGCGGGAGTTGAGGGTGAGTCACTGATGTTCGGGTGACGAACCTCTTGCTTTCGGCGATCAACGGCACTACTGTGACTACATGATCGTCAGTGTACGCGAATCCAAAGCCCGGTTGAGCGAGTTGCTGGCCAAAGCCCTAGAGGGTGAAGAGGTCGTGATCACCGTGAGAGGCGAGCCGACCGCGAGGCTTGTGCCGGTGAACGCTTCCGCTGGCAAACCCGATTTGCGCAAGTGGGCAACGGACCGCCGTCGCATCCTCGCAGATCAACCGATACCGGGAACCGACTCATCCAGAGCGATTCTTGATGAACTCCGGGAAGATCGGTTTTGATGGCCTCTTATTGGGACACCAGTTGTGTGGTGAAACTCTACTGTCGGGAATCCGACTCCGAAGTGTTTCTCGAAGCTCTTTCAAAAGAGGCGGAACCGCTTCGCAGCTCATCGCTACTCGAAGCCGAGTTATTCTTCGCCCTTCAGCAAAAGTGGGCACGGGGCGAAACCGGGACCCGATCGCCGGAGAGCCTCTTCGAAGAGTTTCTCGACGACGTGGAGAGGGGAAGAATCCATCTTTATCCCGTTGGCAGCGACGTCATTGAGGAATCGAGACGGGTGGCCCGGATCTGTTTCAACCACCAACCTTCCGTTCCTCTGAGGACTCTGGACGGTCTGCATCTTGCCACCGCCCGGCTCGCCCGCTGCGATCGGGTCCTCAGCACCGATCTTCGGATGAAGACCGCGGCGGCCGTTCTCGGATTCTGATCCGCGCGGAGGGCTGGCTCCATCCCGGTGTTTTTTTCCGTTAAAGTCCCGTCGGTTTCGGAGATAAAAGGCGCACCCCGTCCATGTCTCCCGAAGAAGCCAGCCGTCACCGTGCTTTCCTCCGCCAGTTCACCGCCAACGAGGCGGCGATCCGCGGATTCGTGCGTCGTCTCGTCCCGGCGCGGGCGGATGCCGATGACATCATGCAGGAGGTCTCGGTGGTGTTGTGGGAAAAATTCGATTCCTTCCGTGCCGACGGCGATTTCCGCGCCTGGGCCTTCGGCGTCGCGCGATTCGAAGTGCTCGGCTGGCTGCGTGACCAGGGGCGCGACCGCCTCGTGCTGAGCGAAAAGGCCGTCGAGAAGTTCGGCGAAGAAGCCGTGTCCACCGAGCCCCGGCTCGCGCGGCAGCGCGAGGCGCTGGAGCGCTGCATCGTCGAAATCGCTCCCGTGCAGCGCGATCTGCTTCTGCGCGCCTACGAGCCGGGCGCGCGCATCGCCCACCTCGCCCGCGAGAGCGGACGCAGCGAGCCGGGCTTTTACCAATGGCTCTACCGGATGCGCAAGCTGCTCCTCGAATGTATCCGCCGCCGGCTTGCAAAGGAGGAGTGGTCATGAATCCGGATTTTGAAACGCGCGTGCAGCGTTATCTCGACGGCTGCATCACGGACGGAGAGATGGCGGTGCTGAATGCCGAGCTCGAATCCGATGCCGTTCTGCGGCGCGAGTTCACCGATTGGATGAATCTCGACAGCGGCCTCGCGGCACTCGCGCAAGGACGGGAGGAGAGGTCGCCGATGGTCATGCGCCGATTCAGGCAAACACATGTGGCGCTGGCCGCGTCGGTCGTGATCGCGATGTCGGTGTTGTGGTTTTGGCAGGGTAAAGGCGGGGCGTATGCCATCGTCGAGGAACAGACCGGCAGCGCGGGGCTCGTGCCTGGTCTGCGGGTGAAGAGCGAAGCGCACCGCATCGCCGCCGGCACCGTGAAACTGCGGACCCGCCGCGGGGCCGAGTTGGTCATCGAAGCGCCGGCGGTGTTCCGCTTTGAATCGGCGCAGCGTTTGCGTCTGGAGAAGGGGCGTCTCTCCGCCGACGTTCCGCCTCCCGCGAAGGGTTTCACCGTGATCACTCCCGACGGCGATGCGGTGGACCTAGGGACGCGTTTTGGCATCGATGTGACCGGGCAAGGACGCTCCGAGATTCACGTCTTCGAGGGCGAGGTCGTCGCGCAACTCGACGGCGCTTCCGACCCCCTGAGCCTGCGCGGTGGCGAGGCCTACGCGATGCGGGGCGGGGCGGGGGATGGCCGCGAACTCCGCAACGCCGCCTTCATCGAGGGAGCGGAAATGAGCTCGCTCCGCGCCGCGCTCGAGGCCGGGCAGGAGTCCCGTGCCGCCGCCGCGAACGCCGCCCTCCGCGAGGATCCGGCCTTGATCGCGCTGCTGACCTTTGAAGAGTCCGGCGCCGCCTCCGGCGTGTTCCGCGAGGTGCAGGGCCGCTGGCCCGGATCGCGCGCGATGGAGTTTGTCGAGGCCGGCGATCACCTTGCCCTCGATGTGGGCGGTGGCCGCGGCTGGACGCAATTGACTCTCGCCGCCTGGGTCCGTCTCGACCGGCTCGGGGCTCCCTACCAATCGCTGCTCCATACCGATGGATGGAGCCAGGACAATCCCGGGCAGGTCCACTGGATGATCAACGGCGATGCCACGATGCGTCTCGCCCTGCGGAGCAACGAACTTGATCCCGCCGCCGACGAACGCCACGGTTATCCCGATTCGCGCACGCCGGTGCTGCCCGAGCGGGGGCGGTGGGTCCATCTTGTCGTCGTTTATGATTCCGCAAAGGGAACGGTGCGCTTTTATCTGAACGGCCGTTTCGACAAGGAGACGCGCCAATCCGTCGCCCATCCCGCCCGGCTCGGACCGGCCCGCATCGGAAACTGGGATCAACAGGATCGCAAGCTGAGCGGCCGCATCGACGAGTTGCTGCTTCTGGGCCGTGCCATGGGGGATGCCGAGATCGGGGAATTGTATGAGGCGGGGGTGCCTTACCGGTGAGATGACCAATTCAAGCACTTCAAGTCACGATTCGAGTGCGACAGGAATGTCGCCCCTCCCTGAGGTTTTCCGTATCTGGACCAAGGAGGGGCGACATTCCTGTCGCCCGATCGTGTTGGGCCTGGTGCTGACCGTGCTTGTGACACCTTCCCAAGCCGCTCCCGTCGATTTTGTCCGTGACGTTCGACCCATCTTCGAAGCGCATTGCTACGACTGCCACAGCGGCGACACGCGCAAATCAGGCCTCCGGCTCGACGTCAGGTCCGCCGCGATGAAAGGCGGGGACAACCACGGTCCTGACATTGTGCCAGGAAAGCCGGAGGAAAGTCCGCTCGTGCATTTCCTCACCACCGACGATGAGGATGAGATCATGCCGCCGAAAGGCGAGCCGCTCTCGGCGGAGGAGATCGCCCTGATCACCCGCTGGATCGCCGAAGGCGCGGTGTGGCCCGATGGGGTCGACAAGGTGACGCTCGAGGATCCCGCGGATCACTGGAGTTTCAAGCCGCTCCTGCCTGCTCCTGCGGACGCCTCGATCGATCACTTCATCGACGCCAAACTCGCCGAACACGGACTCCGCCGTTCTCCGCCCGCCGATCCCGCGACCCTGTTGCGAAGACTTTCTCTCGATCTCACCGGGTTGCCGCCTTCGTCGGTCATCGGTAATCCGCCATCGGTAGACGGTCTGATCGAAAGACTGACCACGGATCACCGATCACCGATCACCGATGACGAGTGGTCGCAGATCATCGACACGCTCCTGGCCTCCCCGCACTACGGGGAACGCTGGGCGCAGCATTGGCTCGACGTGGTGCGCTACGCCGACACCCATGGCTTCGAGGTGAACACGGAGCGGCCCCATGCCTTTCCCTACCGCGACTATGTCATCGACGCTTTCAACGCCGACACGCCCTACGATCGCTTCATCCGCGAACAGATCGCGGGCGACGCGCTCGGAGTGGATGCGGCGACCGGCTTTCTCGTCACCGCCTCGGTCCTGTTGCCCGGACAGATCGGCAAGGACGCGCCTTCGATGCGCCTCGCCCGGCAGGATTCGCTCGATGAGATCGTCACGAACATCGGGCAGACCTTTCTCGGTCTCAGCGTGGGATGTGCCCGTTGTCACGATCACAAATTCGATCCCATCAGCGCCCGCGACTACTACGGCATGCAGGCCTTCGTCGCCGGGGTCGAGTATGCCGACCGCGAACTGCGCACGCCTGCCGCGCTTGCGGCGAAGGAGGACGCAGGCGAGATGAAACGCGAAGTCGCGGAGATCGACCGCAAGCTGCTCGGTTTCGTACCTTTGGCAGGATCGGGCGCGACCCGGGCGATGGTCTCGCCGGGGCGGAATCTCGAACGCTTCGCTCCGGTGAAGGTCAAGCGGGTCCGCTTCACCATCCTCGCCACGAACCGTCTCGAGCCCTGCATTGATGAATTCGAAATCTTCGGGGAAAGCGGCGAAAATCTTGCCCTCGCCTCGCGCGAGGTTGTGGTGAGGTCCTCGGGTGACATCGTCGTGGCGGACCGGCACGATCTGAAATACCTGAACGACGGCCGTTACGGCAACTCACGGAGTTGGATGGGGAACACCGTCGCCGGAAGCTGGATCGAGATCGAGTTTCCTGACGAAACCACCATCGACCGGGTGATCTGGGGACGCGACCGCAACGGTCAGTTCAAGGATCGCCTCGCGACGTCCTACCGTCTCGAGGTCGCGGAGGCCGACGGCGTTTGGAAAACCGTGGCCGCTTCCACCGATCGCCGCGATTACAAGGAAGGTACCGGAGAACAAAGCGATTTCTCCACCGAAGGCCTCTCCGCTGCCGAAGCGACCGAGGCCAAGTCCCTGCGCGCAAAGCGCGATCGTCTTGAGCGCGAGGCGAAAGCCAGGGAAGTCGAGATTCTCGCCTTTGCCGGAAAGTTTCGCCAGCCCGATGAAATCCGCCTTCTCCGCCGTGGCGATCCCGAGCAGCCGGAAGATCTTGTGCCGCCCCTGGTGCCGGCGGCGCTCGGCAAGCTCGTCCTCGATCACGCCACGCCCGAGCAGCAGCGCCGACTCGCCCTCGCCGATTGGATCGCCCATCCTGACCATCCCCTCACCGCCCGGGTCATGGTCAACCGCATCTGGCAGGGGCACTTCGGGACCGGACTGGTCGCATCGCCCAATGACTTCGGAAACAATGGCGTATCGCCCTCGCATCCGGAACTGCTCGATTACCTCGCCGCCGAATTCATCCGTTCGGGGTGGTCCGTGAAACACCTGCACCGGCTCATCGTGATGTCGGAGACCTACCGGCAGGGGAGCCAAGGGTGGAGTAATGGAGTGATGGAGTATGGGAGTAATGGAAGCGTGTCGGGCGATAAACCGCTAGCACGGAACCCCACTACTCCAGCACTCCATGACTCCACCAATCCCGGCGCCGTTGACGCCGACAACCGCCTCCTCTGGCGATTCCCGTCGCGGCGGGTCGAGGCCGAAGTGCTGCGCGACTCCATCCTCGCCGTGAGTGGTCGGCTCAATCCGAAACGCTACGGCCGCGGCTTCGATCTCTTCGACAAACGCGGTGGATTGAGCGGATTCAACCCGGTCGAGTCACCAACCGGAGAGGGTCTGAGGCGCATGATCTACGCGCACAAAGTCCGCCGCGAACCAGAGGCCGTCTTCGGCGCCTTTGATTGCCCCGATGCGGGGCAGGCCGTCGGCCAACGCCGCGAATCGACCACGCCGATCCAGGCTCTCAATCTGTTCAACAGCCGCTTCGTGATCGATCAATCGGCGGCTTTCGCCGAGCGGGTCGAGCGGGAGGGGGGCGACGCCGAAGCCAAGGTCGACCGTGCCATACGTCTGGCATTGCAGCGCGCCGCAAGCGATGCGGAAATCAAGGAGATGGCACAGGTGGTGGAGGCGCACGGCGTGGCCGTTCTGGCGCGCGCCCTTTTCAACAGCAACGAATTCGTCCTGATCCCGTGATCACCGCGAGGCACGGACCCGCATGAAGCGGGTAACCGCTCCGCTTACGGGGACCGAATCCCGAACAATCAACTGCGTGGGAGTATCCGTCTCAATGACGAGGTTTGAGCCGCTCCATCCGGTGAGATTGCTTCCCGCTTCGACCGAGAGATTCACGTCGTTGGCTGCGGGATTGCGGGTGATGGTGAGACGCTGATAACGTTCACCCGCAATCTCGGCGATGGTGAAAACGAACGCGGAATTGCCGTGCGAGTTGGGATTGGTGCCGGTCGCGAATTCAAGCAGGTTGTCGAGTCCGTCGCCTTCCGGATCGCTGGCGGGTCCCGAGATGGCATCATTGGCGAAGTCGGAGCCAAAACGTTGGAAGCGCCAGATCTCATAAGGCGAGTCGGTGACGACGACCGTGGTTTCGTCGAAGGTCCTGGCCGCGCCGTCGTCGACGGTGAGCCTCAGGACGTAGGTTCCGTTGACGGGGAAGGTACGGCTCGAAAACAGCGAGTTCGGCTCATCGAAATCAACCGTCCCGGGTCCCGAGACTTGCTCCCACAACACCGAGAGCGTTCCCGGAACTATCGGGCGGCCGTCGTCTTCGATCGTGGCGTTGGCCACCGAGCTCGACCCTGGAAGGACGACGACACTGGGTCCGGCGTCCACCTGCGAAGCGTGGTTGCCGGTCATGAGTCCGCCGACCTCGGAAAAGATCGCCTCGAGCGGAGGATCGAGCGGATTGGTGCTTCCGTTCGCGGAGACGAATCCGACCTGCAGCGTCGCGGGAAGAGTGGCGAGGCTGTGCTCCCGCTGGGTCCAGGTAATGCCGTCGGAGGAGACCGAAGCTTCGAAGTTTGCACCGCTGCGGTAAAGCCTCAGCCACGCGGGAACCGGTTGATCCAGCGCTCCGCCGATTCCATTGACGGTGGTGCCTGCGGTGGACTCGCGGCTGTGAAGCCGGACGATGCTGGAGGCTTCGTGGGCGATCGTGAGGTGCGCGGAATCCGCGGCGAGGCTCTCCCGGGCCATGACGGCCGCCAGGGCGTTCTGGTTTTGTGAGGATTTCGAAGTGAGTCGCGCGCGGATGTCGAAATCGCCGGAGATCGGCTCGCCGAGGAAATGGAGTTGGTCGGAGTTTCCGCCCAAGCCGGCTCCCGATCCGTAGAGGGTGTGGTTTTCCTCGCCACGGAATCCCGATCCATCGGAGGGAGTTGCGATGTCTTGATCCACGGGCGCATCGGCGGGTCCCAGTCCCACCCGCACCCGGACGATGGTGTGGGCATCCTCAATGCTGCCGGTGGCGGAGAGCTTCAGGGTGTAGGCCCCGTCGGCGGAAAACCGGACCGTAGTGTGCAGCGCCGAGGCGTTCGCAAAGGTCGCGGTCCCCGGCCCTGAGATCTGGCTCCAGGTGATGACGGGTGTCGCGCTGCCCGCATTGTGAAGGGTCGCGGCGAGATGCAAGCCGGTGCCGGAATGGATCGAGGCGGTGGCAGACTTCGGGCTCGTCACGGTCAGGGAAGGGGCGAAATCATCGTCGTGAATCACGACGGATGCCTCGGTCGTAGCTCCCAAAAGATAAGCGGCGTCGGGAAGGATCTGCACATTGACCGTTTCGTCCGCTTCGATGAGCTCGTCCTGAATGGGATCGACGGGAATGACGACGCTGGCTTGTCCCGCAGGGATCACGACGGGAATTGCGATGGCGTTGAAATCCACGCCGGATGTCGCCGACCCTCCGACGGACAGTTGTACACTCAAAGGCGCGGCGGTCGATCCTCCGGCCCGGTAGACGGTGAAGCCGCCGGGGTCGAGACCCGCCTCGGAGGCTTCGGGGTCGTTTGCCGTAATGGTGACTTCGCTGGGTAACAGAGGGATGACAAGGTCGTCAAACGTCCGGGCCTGTCCATCGTCGGCGATCAGCCGGAGGCGGTAGGCGTCGCCCGACGGAAGCTGGGCCGAGGTGTCGGTGGCGCTGGCATCGTCGAAAGTCACGCCCGCGGGTCCCTCGACTTGGGTCCAGTTGGTGGAAACGGAGCCGGGCGGGCTGGGGCGACCGTCATCGGTGACGGTCCCGTCGAGTGTCGCGCTGCCGGGCGTGCGGCCGGCGAGACTGGTTTCGACAAAAGGTGCCGTATTGAGCGGAACGACGCTGAAGTTCGAGAATCGGGCCGTGTTCAGTCCGACGCCAGTCGAGTTGTTCACCGCGAAGCCGACCAGCACCTGAGGTGTCATGATGACCGTCTGGGGCTGACCGACCTGGGTCCAGGTGCCCGGGGCACCGGCGACATCGGGAGCATGAAACGCGATGATCTGGTTGCCGCGACGGATCATCCGGACCCAGCGGAGTTTTCCGGTGAAGGTCGGAACACCGCTGCCCGATCCACCTGCGACCGAGGTCCACGAGAAGCCATTGTAGGAACCGGTCGGGATGCGGCCTATCCAAGCGGTCGCGCCCGACTGTGAACTTTCACGAATGACAATGCCGCTGCGCGCCGAACCCGCGCCGCTCGTGGCATCGTCGTGCCGGGCGGTGACCATGAAGTCACCCTGGTATTGCCAGCCGTGGAAGAAGCTGCCGTTCGGTCCGCCCGCGACGGTGTAGACGCCCGTCCCGGAATCGAAACTCGAGCTGCCCGGAGTGGCGAAGGAGCTTGCCGTCTCGTCCTCGCGCAGCACCGCCGGTCCGTTGGGTGCGGGTGTCAGGGTGACCTTGTCGATCACGCCGGTGGCGATCGAAGAGGTCGAGCTGCTGGTGGTGGTGAGTCCGACCGAGACATCGGCATCCATCGTCACCGTCGGGGCCGCGAGCTGGGTCCAGGCTCCCGGCGCGCCGCCGTCGTCGGGTGCGTAGGACGCCGTGACGAGGTTCGTGCCAGCGTCGCGCTCGAGTTTCAGCCAGACCGGCAGTGGGAGGGAGGCGGTGATGGAGGTGTCCGTGGTACTCGCGGTCGTGCGGTAGCGGAAGCGGATGCCATTGCCCGGTTCGCAACCGAGCACCGCCCTCCGCGAACCCTGCCACATCGAGTCCCGTATCGTGACACCGGTCAGGGGCGTGCCGGTGCCGTTGAGCGAGGTGACCCGGGCCACGATCGAGGTGGTGCCGTTGACCTGTCGTGTCACGGTATGAGCCCCGTCCGAGGTCCCGCCGTAGCCGGCGCCGGTTCCGCTGACGGTGAAAACGCCGTCGACCAATCCCGTGTCTCCACGGCGGGCCGAAGAGGGGTTGAGGTCCTGCCGGATCCACGTCGCCGGAGCGAGCGACGGGCCGACCTCCACCGCGATCTGATCGCCCACGCTGAACTGCCCGTCGGTCGCGGTGATCCTGAGGACATAGGATCCGGGATCGGAGAACGTCACGCCGCTGGTGGTATTGTCAGGATCATCGAAGGTCGCGGTTCCCGGGCCGCTGGCCTGCGACCATGCCACGGCGACCGGCTGGGGGGTGCCGTCGTCCTCTACCGTGGCCGAGACGATGAGGCCGTTCTCCTGCGAGAGCAGCACGCCCTGCGCGGAGGGACTCGAGATGAAGACCGTCGGTGGCAGGTCGTTGTCGCGGATGGTGACGTTCGCGAAACTTTCCGCACCGATGTCGTAGCTGCCGGAGGAGAGGGCGAGGGTCACGACCTCGTCGCCTTCGGTGAGTCCGTCATCGACGGGCGTGACCGTGATGGTCCGCGAGGCTTGTCCCGCGGTGAACGTGACGCTCGTGGAAATTGAAGCATAGTCCGTGACGTTGGTGGCGTTGCCCGTGCGGGTGAGTGTGACCGTCAGCGAACCCGTCGTGGGAGCCGTGCGGGTGATCGTGAACTCACCGGTGTCGCCCGGCGTTTCGCTGGCCACGGGATCGGAGGCGACGATGGTGACGGTGCTGCGGTCGTCGTCGAGGATGGAAACGGTCGCCGCCGACGGGGACCCGACCGTGTAGGATGTGTGACCAGACAGGGTCAGGTTGACCGTCTCCGTGCCTTCGTTCGTCGAGTCGGGCAGCGGAGTCACCGTGACGTTGGCGGAGCTTTGCCCATCGGGAATGACAACGCTCGTGCCGATGGACTGGTAATCGGTGCCCGAAAGCGCGGTGCCGGAGACGGCGTAGTTGACGGTGAGACTTCCGGACGTCGAGCCGCTGCGCGAGATGATGAAACGTCCGCTCCCGCCGGTCTCCGCGGCCTCGGGAACATCGGAGGTGACGGTGATGACGGGACGATCGTTGTCCGTGATCGTGAGGGTGTGGCTGGAGAGGCCGCCGATGACCGTTCCGCTCGGAGAGGACAGGCCGACGACGACCGTTTCCGCGGACTCGACGGCAGCGTCATCGACGAGTGTGACCGGGATCTGGCGAACGCTTTCACCTTCCTGAAAAACGAGGGTGCCTGAGGCGAGCGTGAAATCGGACGGACTCGCCGCGCTGCCGCCGGTGACCGCGTAGTTGACGCTTGTCGTCCCGGAGGCGGGAGCGGAAAGGGTGACGGCGATCTGGACGGTGCCAGAGTCCTCACCATGGGACGAACCGATCCGCGCGAACCCGACGAAGGGCTCCGCGGGCGGCAGGTCGTTGTCCTCGATCGTGAAGGCGTGCTGCGTGATCGATCCGAGCCGGGCCGCGTTCGGATTCCGGATCAGGATCATGAGCGTTTCGTTCGGCTCGACGATCGTGTCGTCGGTGAGGTCGAAGGTGATGTTTTTGGTTTGTTCTCCGATGCCGAAGGTGAGTTGTCCGGTCGTGAGGTTGTGATCGATGCCCGCTCCGAGAGCGCTGGTGAAGGTGGAGGTGCGCGCATACATGCGGAGGCCGCCGGTGCCTCTCGCTCCGGAGAAAATCGCGCGCGAACGGAAGCTCGCCGACTCGCGGATCATCACGCCGGCTTCCTGGGCCGCAACGCCGCCGCTTTGGGAAACGACCCGCGCGGTCAGGGTGAAGTCTCCACTGATCGGTGCGGCGAGGAAGTGACATTCATCCTGCGAGGAGACATTGAGACCGGCTCCGGAGCCGGAGACGGTGTAGACGCCGCCCGTTTCGCTGTCTTCGCCCTGCGCGAGGACAAACCCGACGGTGCGGCCCTGGAGCGGTCCGTTCGGCGGAGTCGAGAAAGTGACGCTGTCGAAGACGGCGGTGGAAAGGACGCCGTCGCTGCGCGAGCTGACCGCGAGCCCTGCGAGCACCTCGGCGGGAAGGTCCATCGTTTGGTTGGTCCCGATCTGGGTCCAACTCGTGCCGTTCGCCGATCGCCACGAACGGAAGGTCGAGCCGCTCCGTTCCACCCGGACCCAGTGAGGGGCGAACACGGTCGTCACATCGCTCTGTGCGGCGGCGCGCGTCCCGGTGTCGACGATGTATTCGACGGTGACGGGGCTGGCTGCGGCGGATCCGAGCGTGACCGGAACGTTCACGATTCCGGCGTCTTCCGCGGCGCGGCTGCCCGTGCCCGTGAAGGAAACGGTCTGCGACACGGTTTCGTTGTCGGCGATGTAAATCATCGCGTCGTTGCCTGCGGCGTAACTGCCCGCGGCAAAATTGAAAAGGATCGTCTCGGTGCCTTCGATGGCGCTGTCGTTGATCACCGAGATGGGAAGGTCCGCTCCGTTTGCTCCGGCCGGAATCGTGAGCGTCCCGGAGACGGAATTGTAGTCGCTGCCGGCGGTCGCGGTGCCGGAGAGCGTGTAGTTCACGGTCAGGGCCGAGGCGGTGCTGCCCGTGCGCGAGATGTAGAATTTCACCGGACTCGTCGTGGCCCCCTCGGTGATCGTGTCCATCGTCGCCCCGGAGGTGCCGACCTGGGCATCGACGTAAACGGTGGTCTGGCTGGCGTCGCGCACCCACATGCTCGCTGAACTCGAAGGGGCGAAGGTGTTGTAGCTGGCGGACGGCGTGAGGTTCATCACCAGATTTTCGAGGGACTCGGCGAGGCCGTCGTTGGTCGCCACGATGCTGATGTCCATCGTCACCGGATTGCCGTTGGCGAGGGTCAGGGTGGCCGTGCCGGTCCCCGTGCCGCTGTTGAAGGTCAGGTTCGCTCCGGTCGTGACCGTATAGTCGCTGCCCGCGGTGGCACTGCCGCCCATGGAAAAATTCACCTGCAGGGTGCTGCTGCCCGAGCCGCGCGCCGACAGGCGGAAGGTCCCAGTGGTGCCGCCCTCCGTGGCACTGCGCAGCGGGATCACTTCCACGCTCGGACGATCGCCCGGATGATCGGCGATCGTGATGAGGGCATTGGCGCTGGGGCCGAGGACGTAGTTCGTCGGTCCCGCGCCGAGCTGCATCAGGACGCTCTCGGTGCCCTCGCCGATGCCGTCGTGGCGGGGCAAAATCGTCACGCTCGCACTGGGCTGGCCTGCGGGAATCACGAGCACGCCCGGCAGGGCCTCGTAGTCCACCCCGTGCAGGGCGGCATTGCCTGTGGCGTGAATGCCGGAGACCGCGTAGTAGATGGTGAGGGCGGCGGAGAGGTCGCCTTCGCGGGTGAAAAGGAAGGTCCCGGTGTCGGCGACCGCCCCGGGGACGGTCAGATCGACCTCGGCGGACGCCGGATCGGTGGCGGTGACGTTGAGGATCTGCACGTCATCGTCGACGAGGTTCAGCGAGACCGAGGATGCCTGCGGATCGACGAGGTAGGCCGCGTTCGAACTGGTCGTGATCCGGAGCGTTTCCAACGGTTCGGAGATCGCATCGTTCACCGGAGTCACCGGCACCGTGACCGAGCGGTTTCCGGCGGTGATGAGGGCCGAGCCTGACAAAGCCACAAAATCCGCGCCACCGGTGGCCGTTCCGCTGACCGCGTAGAGGATGGTGAGGTTCGAGGACACGGGCGCCGCGGTCGTGAAGGTGACGAACTCCGGCGAGGACGCGTTTTCCGGTAGCGAATCGCCCGAGGCGGAGATCGAGACCTTCGGCAGATTCGTGTCGTCGTCGGCGATGGTCACCGTCGCGCTGGTGCCACCGGCGAGCACGTAGCCGTTGCCGGGACCGAGTTGCAGCGTCACCGTCTCGGGGCCTTCCGGAGTCGTGTCGGCGAGCGGTTGCACGAGGATGTCGAGCGTGCTCTCGCCTTCCGGAATGGTGAAAGTGCTGAAGCCCTGGCTGCCGGCGACGTAGTCGGGCGAGAAGTTGTAGTCCGTGCCCTTGCCCGCGCTGCCTTGGGCGGAGTTGACGTTCACGGTCAGGGCCGCGCTCGTGTCGCCGGTGCGGGTCAGGGTGAAGCGGCCTTCCGTCACCGGAGCCTGCTCGCTCGCGTCGGGAACGCTCGCATCGATCCGCAGCGTGGCGTCCGGCGAGGCGTCGAAGTCCGCCCCCGTGAAACTCGGTCCCACCGTGACCGAGTTCTGGAAGAGTTCGCCAAAGCTGTAGCCGTAGAGCAGCGGCGACATCGTGTAGGTGTTCGCCGTCAGGTTCGGGATCGTGTAATTGCCGTCGCTGTCGGTCACGACACCGTTCGCGCCGTTGGCGGTGACGATGACGTTGGCGAGTCCCTGCCCCTGAACGGTGATGCGGCCCTGGATCGTGAAGCGCCCGTTGCCGCTGCCGACGGTGATCAGCTTCGACTTCATCGCCGACCCGCCCTTCATGTCGCTCGCGGTGCACGAGACGACGTAGGTGCCCGCGGTGGAAAAGGTGCGGGTGATGACCGGTGAATTGTTTTCCACGACCCGGTAGTTGGTGTCGCCGAAGTGCTGCCAGGAATAGGCGAGGGGATCGCCGTCGGGATCATCCGCGGACGCGGTGAAGGTAACGGTCGCCCCGACCGGCACGACTTCGGCGGAGGCAAGCAGCGAAAGGGTCGGCTTCTGGTTCGTGGGGAAGTCGCCGATGTTCACCACCATGTCCACGTAGCGGGGTGCGTCGTTCACGTGGATCGCGGTCAGGTGAATGCCGGCCTCGAAGTCCGAGAAGGTGCTGCCCAGCGAAATCGGGGCGTCGTCCTTGCTGCTGTTGCCGGTCGGGGTGCCCGGTGTCGTGTCGATGAGCTGGATGTTGCTGCCGCTGCCCGAGGGGAAACGCCATCCCAGCAGCATGCCTCGCTGGGTCCAGGGATTGCTGGTGAAAAGACTGCGCACTTCGCCCCAGTAGGTGCGCTGTGCATCCTTCACGATCGTCATGGCATATCGATTCGAGGGATCGAGCGAGGTCTGGTCGAAGGCATGGATGCGATAGACGCCCGACTGGTTCACCGGCTGGATGAAATTCGACGGGAGCCAGCGGACCTGGCTCTTGGCCTGTGCGTTGTAGTGGCCGTTCGGAAAGCTGCCCGAGCTGCCCATGTTGTCGTAGGTGTCGCCGTATTCGCTATTGGTTCCGGCGCCGATCGCGCTGGTCCCGGCGGTGTTCCAGAAGTTGGCGTGGGCGAGCCCGAAACAGTGGCCGATCTCGTGGGCGAGCGTGCCGACGCTGTCGCCGCGCAGCCACACGCTGCTGCCGCCGCCGAGGCCGCCGTAGGATCCCGGGCCGCCCTCGTGACGCATCACGACGCAGTCGTAGTTCGCGTCGTCGAATCCAAGTCGTCTTGCCGCCGCCCGCGCGTGGCTGTGGGAGACGCCCTCGCCATCGATGTCGCCGCCGTTGCTCGTGTCGCGCTGCACATACCAGGCCTCGGTGTGGGGCAGTTTGATCGGCGGCGTGACCGTCGAGACCAGGGTGAGTTTTCCGAAGGACGACTTCGAATAAAAGTCGCTGACATCGCGGAGCAGCTCGTAGGACTTCGATTCCGTGCTCGGCACCGCATTCTGGTCGAGGTAGGTGGTCGGGATGTAAAGGACGCGGACCACGCCGATCGACGGCGTCGGCACCGCGGGCAGGATGCCGGTGAAACCGATCGCGCCGCCGCTGCTGCCCTCGCCCAGGATCAGCGTCTCGCCGTAGAGCGTGATGTGCGAGCCGTCGCAGAAAAAGATCGTCTCCGTCGCTGTCTCGATCGCCGGAGTCTCCTCCGCCACGGGTTCCTCGGCCGCTTCCGGTTCGGCCGCGTTTTTTCCCGAGACCGGACAGACCGAAGAGACCGGCTTTTCTTCGTTCGGAATTTCCCCGACTTCGAGCGGACGCCAGGGGTCCTCGTTCACCGCGAAGTCCGTGTCGATGGCGACGCCGTTGAGAGAGGCGTTGGCCGTCCACTCGACCTTTTCCGCACGCCGTCCATAGACGTGGGCGTCGTAGGTTTTGCCGTTGCGCATTTCCGCGACGCGGACGGTCAGCGACCCCTCGGGCAACGGCTCACCCTCCAGCGGCACTCCCTGATAGACCCGCATCGTCCCGACCTCGTTGACCCGCTCTTCGAGCAGGGCCGTGATGGTGCTCGGCAACTTCTGCCGGACCACCATGGGCACCGCGCGGCGCAGGGCTTCGCGGGGATGGTTGCGGATCAGTTCCTTCATCTCGGGCCGGCGCTCCGCGGCGAGGCGGAGACCCTCGGCTTCCATTTCCGGCGAAGGCGATTCGATGAAACGCTGCGACCACGAGGCGAAAGCGGTCAGCGCATCCGGATTCGATGCCTCCTCGACGGGTCCTGGTCCCACTGTTGAGGACGGCCGGACAGAACCTTCGACAGCCTGCGACGCGACCGGCACCCGTGGCTCCGGACTCTCGTCCCGAAGCAGGATGAGGGCAATGCCAAAGAGCACGGCAAGACCCACGATGGCCAGCCGGCGGAAACGGGGATGGGGTTTAAGGTTCAAGCGGTTCCGGGAGGGGCCGGAAAAGTGCGGGAAGGTGCCGATTGAAACAAAATTGCGCGGTTTTGGCGAGTGCGTTTCGCGGGGGAAGGAGAAAAAGATTTCCCGGCCGAACCGAATCGTTGCAGTGAATCGTGATCAGAATTCGAAGGGATTCACGACATCGACTCCCGTGCCCTCGAAATCCTTCGTGTTGCGCGTCGCGATTGTCAGCCGGAACTCCAGTGCCGTGGCGGCGAGGAGACTGTCGATGACCGGAAACGTTCGTTCGGCAGCAAGGCGGCCCCAGCGGTCGATGACCGAAATCGAGAGCGGAAGGATGTCTTGGCCGTAATCACTTTCGAGATGCTCCAGCCAATGTTCGAAGGCCGGGCATTGATCCGGTGATCTGCGTCGCAGGGTTTCGATCCCTTTTCGGATTTCGCCCAAAGTGAGCACGCTAATGCAATGGCGGTCCTTCACGGTGGCCTCCGCCCATCGTTTGACTGCCTCATTACAGCGACGGCCTTTGCGGAGTTCGGAAAGCACGTTGGTATCGAGGAGATACATGTACGATTCCGATCAGCTGAGGTCGATTTCGCGGATTTCGGTGTCCCGCGGGCGGCTCCACTCAAGTTCCACATCGGGAGCGACCTCGCCCTCTGGAGAAATAAGAAACTCGATCAGGGTCGCCCTTCCGTTTTCTTCCCGGGAGAGCGCCTCCCGGAGAATCCTCCGATGCAGTTCCTCGGTCGAAAGCCCCTGTGCGGCGGCACGGCGCTTCAGCCTTTGAACGAGCGCGTCCTCAACTTCGCGAACCAGCAATTGACCCATTGGGAAACGTGATATCATTGATATCAAATGTCAAGAGCGAGCCAAGAGCCCCTGGCCAAACAGCGCGATCACGGAAGGCGTGCAATCCGCGTTAAAAAGGCAGGATTCGCGGAGAGAAATCAGAGATGACCTTTCCCGCAGAATCCCTCACCCCCGCCGGGCGCTTCCTCCTCGATCGCCGCCGCTTTCTCTCCGACAGTGCGACGGCGCTCGGATCGGTCGCTTTGGCGAGTTTGTTAGGGAGGGACGGGCTCCTCGCGGCTCCGTCCACAGGCACGTCGATCGATCCGGCGAATCCCTACGCGCCGCGGCGACCGCATTATCCGGCGAAGGCGAAGAACGTCGTCGTCATCTTCTGCGCCGGGGCGGTCAGCCAGCTCGAGACCTGGGACTACAAGCCCGAGCTGATCGAGTGGGACGACAAACCGCTCCCCGGTGGTCCGGCGGTGACGTTCCAGGGACCCGCTGGCAACCTGGCGCGTCCGCAGTATGCCTTCCGACAACGGGGCAAGACCGGCAAGTGGGTCAGCGACCTGATTCCCCACCTGGCCGAGATGACCGACGAGATCGCTTTCGTCCATTCCCTGACGAGCAAGTCAAACACCCACGGTCCGGCGGAGAATTTCCTCTCGACCGGTTCGGTCCTCGACGGTTTCCCGAGTCTCGGGGCCTGGACCACCTATGCGCTCGGCAGCGAAAGCCGCGATCTGCCCGCCTACGTCGCCATTCCCGATCCGCGCGGCGTGCCGCAGAACGGGGCCAACAACTGGGGGCCCGGCTTCCTGCCCGCCGCCTTCCAGGGCACGACGATGAGTTCGAAAAGTCCCATCCGCCATCTCAGCGCGCCGGGCGTTGCTCCCGCAGCGGATCGTGCGGCGCGCGACCTGCTCCAACGGATGAATGCACGTCATCTCGAGGCCAATCCCGGTGATGGCAAACTCGCCGCCCGCATTGCCAGTTACGAACTCGCCGCGCGGATGCAGCTCAGCATGCCGGAGATTTCCGACCTCGGTTCCGAGCCCGCCCACATCCTGAAACTCTACGGGGCCGACGACACGACCAATCCTGACAAAGCCGCCTTCGCGAAAAACTGCATCCTCGCGCGCCGGCTCATCGAGAAGGGGGTGCGGTTCGTGCAGCTCTTCAACGGCGCCTACGCCAGCGGGGGCAAGCTGAATTGGGACGGTCACAGCGAATTGAAGGACCAATACGACGTCCACGCCGCCATCCTCGATCAACCGGCCGCCGCCCTGATCAAGGATCTGCGCCAGCGCGGACTGCTCGAGGACACGCTCGTGGTCTGGTGCACCGAGTTCGGCCGCATGCCCTTTTTCCAGAAGGGGGCGAAAGGCCGCGACCACAATCCCGACGGCTTCACCTGCTGGATGACCGGGGCGGGCGTGAAACCCGGCGTCAGCCACGGCGAGACCGATCCGCTGGGCCAGAAGGCGGTGAAGGACGTGCATCCCCTCTACGATTTCAACGCGACGATTCTGCACCTGTTAGGGATGGATCACGAGAGACTCACCTTCGAGCACAACGGCATTGCGAGGCGGCTCACGAACGTCGAGGGTCATGTGATCCGGGAGATTCTGGCGTAGGGCCTACGCAATCGTTTTGACTTTGCTCGCGGAATCCGGGTAGCCTCCGCGCATGATCATTCCGCAGTTTTGGGCCGAGCACCGCATCCAGGAAAAACGCGACGGCCGGCAGGTGACGGTGCGCCGCTGGGGATGGTCGGATACGAGCGAGGCCGATGCCCGCGCCTTGGCCGAGTCACGGGCGGAGGAGGCGATCTCGCGCGTCTGGGCGGGCGAGGATCTGCGCCGGCGTGAGCCGCTCGAAACCTATGGGAATGGCGACGGCATGCCGATCCGCGAGGAAGTGGTATGGCGTTTTCCCCATGCGATCATCACGCGGAACAGCTACGGATCGCTCTGTTTGAATACCCCGCGCGTCCTCTTCGCCGATGTCGACTCCACCTTCCGGGATCCGCTTCGCATGCCACTGGGCGGATGCCTTTTGCTCGTGCTGGCCGGGATCGGTCTCGGGATCTGGCTGCAATCGCTGTGGATCGGAGCTCTCGTGGGCATCGGGATTCCGTGGCTGTGGAGTGAGATCAATCGACGCATCCGGGCCAGTCGTCGATCACGGCTCGAGGCGGAGGCCCGCACCGCGAGCCTCGAGGGGATCCGGGCCTTTGCCGCCTCACATCCCGACTGGCACTTGCGCGTCTACGAGACGCCCGCCGGATACCGGCTCCTCGCGATGCATGACGTCTTCGAGCCGCGTGATGAAAGGACGAAAAGCTCGCTCGCGGATCTGGATTCCGACCGGCGTTTCGTCACCCTCTGTCTCTTGCAGAATTGTTTCCGCGCCCGGGTCAGTCCGAAGTATTGGCGCATCGGATATCGTCCCGCCGAGTCGCTGCCGAAATCGAAATGGCCTTTTCCGCCCGAGCACGTGCCGCGCCGCCAGCAGTGGATTGAGGGCTACGAGCGCATCGCACTTGGATTCGCTTCGTGCCGGTTTCTGGAAAGTCTCGGCAGCAGCCGGGTCCATCCGGAGGCCGAGGAAGTGAGAAAAATCCACGACGAACTCTGCCGCTCCGGACTGTCGTTGCCCCTGGCGTGAGCGGCGCTTCCGACGATCATTCGTATTGCCATTTCAGGATCCAGGGATCGTCCATCTCTTTCTGGAAGGCACGGAGTTTTTCCTGATATTGACGCAGCACCTCGGTGTAGGCCGGGTCGCCGGCGAGGTTTTTGGCTTCGTTAGGGTCTTCGTCGATACGGTAGAGCTCGAAGGCGGGGCGGTGGATGTATTCGCCGACGGTCTTTTGTCCGTAGGGGGCGTCGAGCGACTTGCGGTATTGGGCCTGGAAGCTGCTCGCCGTCCAGAGATCCGAGGCGAAGGGGTAGGGCAGGGGCGAGGCGATGTTCCAGATCAGCTTGTATTGCTTGTCGCGGACGACGCGCATCGGGTAATACATCTGGATCTCGTGGAAGGTGTGCGAGGCGTGGAGTGTTTCCCAATGCTCCGCCTTGCCGTCTCCGAGGATGGAAAGCCACGATTTGCCGTGATAGGCGTCGAGGTTCGGACCGAGATTGTCTTTCGCGACCTCGGGATGGTCCTCCCAGAATTTTGTCGCGTTCACGAAACGTTTCGGGCGGTTCTTTTCCTTGTCGAGACCACCGGCGAAGTCGAGCAGGCTCGGGGTGATGTCGATGTGGCTGACGAGGGCCTCGTGTTTCACGCCGCGCTTCGGTTCGTAGGGATTGCGGACCACGAAAGGCACGCGCAGGCCGCCTTCGTAGACGGTGGTCTTGCCGCCGGGGAAGGCCATGCCGTGATCGGAGGTGAAAACGATCATCGTCTTGTCATAGAGTCCCGCTTCCTTGAGGATTTCGACGAGTCGCGCGACGCCCTGATCGACACGGGAGACGCTCTGGTAATATTGGGCGAGTTCCTCGCGCGTCTCCGGATTGTCGGTGAGGAAAGGCGGGATCGGCACCGTCGCGGGATCGTAGAAGACTTCCTCCACGCCGGGGAAGGAGCCACGCCCGGGCTTGTTGCCGAAAAGATTCGGCTTCAATTCCAGCTTCGAGGTTTCATCGATGCCGCCGCCACGATGCGGATCGGAGGTCGCAAAGTAGAGGAAGAAAGGGCGCTCGTCCGCGGCGGTGAGAAAGTCGCGGCATTTCTCGGCCATCTCGACGGTGTTGCGATCGTTGCCCTTCAGGTAGGTCTCATAGCGATAGACCTGCTCGGGCCCAACATGATACTTGCCGATGTGTCCCGTGCGGTAGCCGGCCCCGGCCATGACGCGGGGGAGGGCGAGGCTCACGACCGTCTTCCACGATTCGAACTTGTGGTAGGAATGCTGGTGGCCGTACATCCCGTTGCGGTGGTTGTGCAATCCTGACATCACCACAGAACGGCTCGCCGCGCAGCTCGCGGTGGTGGCGTAGGCATTGAGAAAGACCGTGCCATCGGCGGCGATGGCATCGATCGCCGGGGTCTTTGCCACCGGATCGCCGTAACAACCGAGGGTGGGCGACTCGTCGTCCGTGATGATGAAGATGACGTTCTTCTCCGCCGCGGTCGCGGCGAGGGAAATGAGGGGGAGGAAGAGGCAAAGGACGGGAGGGAGCTTCATCGTTGGCGATGATGACGAGGTACGAGAATTTGGGCAAGGACGTGATGCTGGGAGTTTGTGCCGACTTCCGACTTCACGCCCGCCTTCCGAACTTCCGCTCCAGCTCGGCATAGCCGATCTGGATCAAGGTCGGTCGGCCATGAGGACAGCAATACGGCATGTCGCATCGGAGGAGATCTTCGAGGAGCTTGCGTAGTTCGGGCTCTTTCAGGAAGTCATTCGCCTTCACGGCGGCGCGGCAGACGGTGGTGGCGATGAGATCCTCGCCGAGGCGCAGGCTCGACATGCGGTCGCTCGCGACACGGATCTCCTGGATCACTTCATGGAGGAAGGCCTCGGGATCATCGCGCTTGAGGAAGGCGGGGAGGGCGTCGAGTTTCAGGGTGTTGCCCCCGAAGGGCTCGGCCCCGAAACCGAGGCGTTCGAGCGTCTCGAGGTGGCGCGAGACAAGATCGAAATCGCGCGGCGGCAGATCGACCATGAGCGGCGCGAGGAGCCGCTGCGAGGGTGCGCCCTCCACCTCCATGCGGCGGCGGAGGTCTTCGAAAAGGACGCGCTCGTGGGCGGCGTGCTGGTCCATGAGGACGAGGCCTTCCTTTGCCTCGAGGAGGACGTAAAGTTTTCCTAACACTCCGATAATCCGGTAGTCGGAGGCCTTGGGTTTTTCTTCGGTGATGGGAGCAGGCTCGACGGGGGCTGGCGGCTCCGGAAGGGGCTCGGTTTCGCCGGACGGGGCGGGAGCAGACAGGGTTGAATGGGGCGCTTGACCCTCTTCGGTCGGGGGCGTGGTTTGCTCGACCCGCTGGCGTTCCAGCGCGGTGAAGAGCTGGGCGGGGCGCGGATCCAGACGCGGAGTGCTGTAGACCGTGGCGGGCTCGATCAATTCCTCCTGCACGAGGGGCGGCTTCGGCGCGCCGGAGGTGCCGGTGAGACCGACGCCGGAGACGGGGCGGGTCATGCGTTCGCGCAAGGTGCGGCTGACGGCGGCGACGATGGCATCCTGCACCGCGAAGCCGTCGTGGAAGCGCACCTCGCGTTTGGCAGGGTGGACGTTCACATCGACGGCGGCCGGATCGGTCTCGAGGAAGAGGAAGGTGACGGGATATTGCCCTTTCATCAGGGCAGTGTGGTAGCCCTCGCGCATCGCGCGGGTGACGATGGCGGCCTCGACGGGGCGGCCGTTGAGAAAGGTGAGCTGCTGGCGCCGGTCGCTGCGTCCCATTCCGGGTGGGCCGATGAACCCACGCACTTTCACGCCCTTCTGCTCGAGCGGCTCGATTTCGAGGAGGCGCGAGGCAAGATCGTCGCCGACAAGACCTCCGATGCGCTCGCGCAAGCTCGTCGTGGCGGGGAGCTGGAAGGCGAGGCGCTCGTCGCGGACGAGCGAAAAGCGCACCCGCTCGTGGGCGATCGCCTGGGTTTTCAGGACTTGTTCGAGGTGGGCGTATTCGGTGGCCTCGGTGCGGAGGAATTTGCGGCGGGCGGGGAGGTTGAAAAAGAGCGAACGCACCTCGATCTGGGTGCCGGGGGGCTCGCCGCAGTCGTTGACCCGCTCGAGCTTGCCGCCGGTGACGATCACCTCGGTGCCGGTGAGGGCGCCGGGCTCGCGCGTGGCGAGGCGGAATTTCGCGACGCTGGCGATGCTGGGAATGGCTTCGCCGCGGAAGCCGAGGGTGGTGATGGCGCCGAGATCCTCCTTCGTGCGGATCTTCGAGGTGGCGTTCCGCTCGAGACACATGAGGGCATCGTCGCGGTTCATCCCGCAGCCGTCGTCGGTGACGCGGATCAGGGCGATGCCGCCGCGCTGCACCCGCACCTCGATGTTCGAGGCACCGGCATCGAGACTGTTCTCGACGAGCTCTTTCACGACCGAAGCCGGGCGCTCCACCACTTCGCCGGCGGCGACCTGGCAGGCGAGGGCTTCGGGGAGGAGACGGATTTTACCCATAAGTTGAGTCGGAGAGAGGGCGGCGGGAGGAATGGAAGGCGGCTCCGGGTGAGACGCAAGACCGTAATCCCTCTTTACCTTTTACTTTTCACTTTTCACCTTTTACTTTTCCCCATGATCGAACTCACCGATGCCGCCGCCGGGCACCTCCTCGACCTGCTCGAGGAAAAAGACTTTTCCCCCGAGGAAAAGGGCCTGCGCCTTTTTGTCGAGAAGGGAGGCTGCGCCGGGATGTCCTACGCGATGAAGATCGACGTGCCGGGCGAAGGCGATGCCGTTTTCACCAACGGGGCGGCCCGCGTCTTCGTCGACGCGGAGAGCCTGAAATACCTCGACGGCTGCCATCTCGACTACGTGGACGCGCTGAACGACGCGGGCTTCAAGATCGAAAATCCCAATGCCGCCCGCAGTTGCGGCTGCGGCACCTCCTTCGAGCCGGCGGTGGCGGGCGCGGCTCCGGCCTATGATCCGGCGACGATGGATGGCGAAGTCTGCGGAGGGAACAACTGAGAATGGAAACCCTCTCGGACCAGAGCCCGTTTTCCCGCCAATCCCGCGAGCAGGACGAGGGCCGCTACGTCTCCGGCAATTTCGTGATCTGGCTGGCGGTGCTCGCGGTGTTGATCGGCCTGAATTTCGCCTCGTGGTCTTTCTGCATGTGGGTCTTCGGCCAACCCGAGCACCCGATGAACTACCGGCTGCTCACCAAGCTCGAGCGGCTCGAGCCGATCCATGGTTTCACCCCGGTCTCGGCGCCTCGTGGGAAATTTCTCTCGGCCAAGGACCTCTACGCGCAGGTCTATCCCTTCAGTGATACGGAACTGCGCGCCTACAACGGGATCCTGAAGCGCTCTTATCTGAAGAACTACGTGGAGATCGAGAATGTCGTCTTTCTCTCGGGCGAGTTCACCGTGCTGGCGGTGCAGCCGATGGGGGAAGAGGATGTCTTTCCGGCCGGTTATGTGATCCGGGGAAGATCGACCACCTTTCCCGATGCCATTGTCGATTTCGCGTTGCCTGCGGAAAAAACGCCGGAGAAGTTCGAGTTCGCCGAGGGACAAGTCCTCAAGATCGAGGAATCGACGACTTGTGCCGCCCTGCTCCATATCGAGCGTCTCGAGGATGGCACCATGACCTTCACGGCGGTTCCGCTCGTGGAGCGCGAGTATGTCTTCAACGACAACGCGAAGATCGCGGTGGTGCCTCCTCCGATGATCCAGATCGACCCCGAGCGCTGGCCGATCAGTGGAGACGCCGTCGCGATCGAGAAAAAGCCGGTGAGCGCCTCGGTCGAGGCGACGGAAGCGGCGGCAAAGGCGGATGCCGGTGAGCGGTAAGCGTTGCACCGACTCGGCTCAGCACTCGTGATCCAGCGAGGCGGGCGCCTTGTAGTTCGGATAACCCGCACTCAGCTCCTGAGTAAGCTCGGTGGCTTTCGCCTGATTTCCAAGGGTGCGGTAGGCGTTGATGGCCTTGGTGAGGGCCTTCGGGGTGATCTCGGGATCCATGAAGATCTGGCTGACGACGAGATATTCCTTCGCAGCTTCCTCGAGATTCCCCCCGGCGGCGGAGATGTCGCCGAGGAGGAGGCGGGCTTCGGCGTTGGTGCGACCTTCCTTTTGAGAACGCAGGCTCTCCTGCGCGCTGTTGCGGGCGGCTTCGAAGTCGCGCAGGCAGAGTTGGGCGACACCTCGGGCGAGGTAGGCGGAGGCGCGCTCGCTGGGACGTTCGGTCTGCACGAGGAAATGATCGTAGGCGGTGATGGCCTCGGCGTGTTTTTTCAACTTCGTCCGGCAATCGCCGATGAGCCGCCACACCGAGGGGGCGGTCTTCTCGGGGGCGGCGGGATCGGTGATGGAGGTGAGGAAAAACTCGGCGTCTTTCCAATCGTTCGTCTCGGCGAGCTTGCGGCCGAGATATTCGAGGATCTGCGGCGGGATGGCGGTGCGCTTCGGCTGGGCGGGGGCGTCTTTTTCGCCTTCCTTCGCAGGGGCATCGGTGGCGGGCGCTTTCTCGAGATAACGGCGGGCCTCGACGGCGAGCTGGGGGATGTCCTCGAGATGGTAATGGGCGATGACGATGCGAAGGGTCGTCTTGTCCTCCAGGCTGGGATCCTTTTCACGGGCTTTGACAAGCTCCACGAGGGCCTCCTCGTAACGCTCGAGATCAAAGTTGCCGACGCCGATCCAGTAGTGGGCTTCGCCGGCACCCTGGGTATTGGGGAATTTGTCGAGCAGGTTCCCGTAGGCCTGGATCATCTCGGGAATCTTGCGTTGGTGGGCGTAGATGAGGGCGGTCTGTTGCAGGGCGAATTCCAGCTCCGGTGAGTCGGGGTAACGTTTGGCGATGTCGAGGTAGTCGCCGAGGGCGAAATCGTGATCCTCCTGCGATTGGTAGGCCATGGCCCGCTTGGCGAGGGCGGAGGAGCAAAGGGCGCTCTGAGAATGCTGCTGGATGAAGCGTGAAAGGGTGAGAATGCCCTCGCTCGTCTCACCCGATTCGATCTCGGCCCAACCTTGCTTGTAGAGCCGTGCCTCGTGGAATTTCTTGTCGACCTTGTCGAGACGCACCTTGCGATACGCGGCGGCGGCATCGCCGTAGTGTTTTTTGGCGAAGTCGGAGCCGGCCCCGCTGGCGGAGTTCTCAGCCTGGGCGAAATGCCATTCCCCGGCCATGAGCCAGGCCATGTCGATGAAGGAGCTCTGCGGATCGATCTTCGCCTGCCGCTCGGCGAAGGTCTTGGCGGCAGCGGGGAGGCCCGCGTCGCCATTCTGGTGCATGAGCTGCAGCTTGCGGTAGCCCGCCTCGATACCCTCGGGTTTGTCGAAGTATTTGCCCTCGACGAGGGAATAAAGGCGCAGGGCGGATTCATTGTCGCCCTTGATGCGGAAGGAGTGCCCGACGATCAGCAGCATCTTGGCGCGCGATTCGTCGGGGGCGGTGTAGGCACCGGTATTGTAGAGGCCGATGACGCGGTCGTAATCCTCGCGGGAGAAGGCGTTGAAGATGGCACCGACCTGGGCGAGCGACTTCCACGGGCTGGTGTCGGGGAACTTGAGGGCTTCGGAGAGGAGTTGTTCGCTCAACTCCGGTTGTCCCGCCTCGGCCGCCATGAGCCCGCCGCGGACGATGGCCTCTTCCTTGAATTCGGGAGTGGAGGCGCTCTTGGCGAGGGCTTGGAATCGCTCGAGCGACTTCGGGGTGTCGCCGAGTTCGAAGAGGAGCCGGGCACTTTCGAGGAGACAGCGTTCCTGAAAGGGATTTTCGGCACCGCCGGGCTTCGCGGCCATGACCTGCTCGAAGGTGGCGAGGGCCTCGCGGGCCTGTCCGGTCAACTGGAGACAGCGGGCGTAATAAAAGAGCGCCTGGTTTTTCGCGACGGCATCGGAGAGTTCGTCCTTTGCGAGTTTGAAATAGGCGAGGGCGTTGCGGTAATCCTTCGCATTGAAGCGCAGCACGGCGAGGCGGTAGGCGGCGGACCCGACGAAGGGACCTTTCTTGTATTGATTGATCAGATAGTTGAAGGTCGTCACCGCATCCTCGGTCTGATTCACCTTCAGATAACATTCGCCGAGGCGGAACCAAGCGATCTCGGCGCTGGGGCTGTTGGGTTGCTCGCGGATGAAGACCTGATACTGCTGGGCGGCGAGGGCGTACTGCTCCTTGCTGTAGAGCAGGTCGGCGTAAGAGAGGACGTCCTCGGTCGGCGACGGTGCCGGGGTGGCGCGGGGGACGGCGGCCTGGGGGTAGGCGGATTGGAAGCCCGTGGCAAGGAGCACCACGCCGGCCAAGGCGGCTCTGGCAACGGTGCCCGGCCGGAGTCGGATCGGGTCTTGGGCTCTGGCGGTCGAAGACATGGATGCGGGGATCGGCGCTCGGAGAAGATTACGACTCGGGCTTGGTCGTGGCAAAGGCAACGTTCCAGATGCCGGCTTCCTTCACCACGTCGAGCACGTTGATGATGGATTGGAAATCGGCCTCCGATGAGCCGCGCAGGATCACGGCCTGATCGGGATAAGCCTCGGAAATGGAGCGGAGCTTCGCAAGGAGATCGTCGTGTCCGGTGACGAGGCCGTTGAGGACGACGGTGCCATCCTTGCGGACGTTGATGATGATCTCACCGGCCTGGCGATCCTTGTTTTCCGCCTGCTCGGCCGAGGGCACGGAGATGTCCATGTCGCGCTCGAAGCGGGCGAACTGCCAGGTGACGATGAAGAAAATGAGGAGCTGGAAAACGACATCGATCATGGGCGCGAGCTCGAGCTCGGTGCTCTGCTGGTCGGCGTTGATTTCGCGAAAGCGCATGGCGGGGCGTCCGTGGGAAAGGGAGCGAATCAGTCTTCACCGGCCTCGCGCCGCGCCGAGGCACGGTAGTTGGCCCGCTTGTACTGGGCGGCGAGCAGGGCCATGATGTGCGTCATGGCAGCCTCGAGCTCGGCGATCAGTTTCTGCACCTTGCCGCGGAAAAGGGAGTAGAAGATCAGCGCCGGAATGCTGATGATGAGGCCGGCGGCAGTGGTGATGAGGGCCTGGGCGACGCCAGGGGCTAGCTCCATGTGCTGCACGCCGGAGGATTTTCCGATGCTCTCGAAGCTCTTGATCATCCCGACGACGGTGCCGAGCAGGCCAACCATGGGAGCGACGCGGCCGATGTCATTGAGGTAGCTGATCCGGTTGTTGAGGATGCTGGCCTGCCGCGTGCCCTCGGCCTCGGTCACCTCGCGCACCTCGTCGAAACTGGCGGTGGGGTTCTTCGTGGCGAAGTCGAGGGTCTTGTAGACGATGCGGGCGATGCATTCGTTCTCGCGGTTGCAGACGGCGATGAGGCCGAGGTAATCCTGCTTCCGGATGAGGGCGTCGGCGGCGTTCATGAATTTGTCGCTGACGACGGTGCCCTGGCGGATCGTGAAGGTGTAGAAGATGATCAGGAGAACCGCGAGGAAAGAGAGCGCGGCGAGGGGAATCATGAGGACGGGCCCGCCCTCCATGAAATAATCCAGCATCGTCTGGGTGTAATCGGCCGCGCTCGGCTCGGCGGCGGTCGCCGCCGAGGGAGCTGTGGGAGCCGCTGCGGGCGCATTGGCGGGGGCGGCCGGCTCCTGCGCCGGAGCGGCGGCACTGACGAGGAGCAGGATGAGGGCAAGAAGGGAGCGGTAATTCATCCGGGATGAGCGGGTCGGGAAGGGGGAGCGCGTATGCGGCGCGTTCCAGGCCCGGGCGAACTCGCGGCCATCGACGCCCCCCATTCAGCCTCCCCGGAAACGGGAGACCTTACTCCCTCCTTTCCCCCTTGCAAACCCTCGGTCGGGGTTCCGGAAGGAAATTGAAATTCCGCGCAGTCAACAACTTCAAGCTTCTTGAAATATGAAATTTATGATAATTTTAGCAAATATCTTGAACCTCCCGATTTTGTGCGGTAATTTTCTAATAATCATAATTTCCATTCATTCGGATCCTGAAACTCCGGATTTTGGGATTTCCCACGAGACCAATGAACCAATTTGGCGCAGGGCCGACCCAGCCCGCCTCTTCCGAAACGCTGTTCCCGGGCTTTCCCACCCTGGATCTGGGACGGCTTGTTTCCGTCGTCTGGCGGCGTCTCTGGCTGGCGATGCTGGTGGCGGGAGCTTTCGTCGGGCTGGCGTTGGCCTACGTGATGCTGGCGCCGAAGGTCTATGAATCGACGGCGGTGATCTACGTCGATCCGAAGAATGAGGGGGCGGTCTTCGAGGGACTGAAAGGCGTGCGACAGGCGAGCTGGGAATCTCTCGATGCCCTGAAGTCGATGGCCGAGGGGATCCGCAACGGCACGGTCATTCTCCGGGTCGTGGAAACGCTCAAGCTGCGCGAGGACGCGGATTTTCTCCCTCCGAAGCCTGGAGGCTACGCCGATGCCGAGCTTGTCGAGATGATCGGGAAGCGGGTGAAGGCGGATCTCCGCCGCGGGACACGTCTCATCGATGTCTCGGTGCGTGATCGGTCGCCGGAGCGGGCCCGCGCGATGACGGCAGCCTTCATCGAAGAGTTCCAGAATCTCATCCGCGAACAGAATCTCGATTCCGCCGAGAAATCGCGGACGACGCTCGAGCGCGAGGCGGCGAATCAGCTCGCCCGCGTCCATGAGGCCGAGGAAAAGCTGCAGGAATTCCGCAAACAGCATTCCGATGTCGCCCTTGATGAAAACCGTGATCTCACCTCGACCAAGCTGGAGGATCTCGACAAACTCCTCAGTGGCGCGGCCAATGACGTGCTCTTGAAGAAAGCCGAGTACGAGCAATACAAGACGATCCCGCCCGCCGAGATCGAGCGGGTCTTTGAAATCGGCGAATTCGGCAGTCAGGATCACGTGCAGAAGCTCATCCTCGCCCGCAACCAGAAGCGTGCCGAGTTCGTCCGCATCAAGGAGCAATATGGGCCGGACCATCCGACTTTCCAAGCCTACGAAGGCGACCTGCGCGGCCTCGAGGAAGAGGTGAAGCTTGTGGCCACGGGCATCGGGGAATCCATCGAGAAGGGATATGCCCGCGCCGTCGAGCACGAGAAGACGCTGCGCGAGACGGTGCAGGAGCAAAAACTGACGCTGATCGAGGTCGACGGGATCATGAAGGAATTCCGCACCTTGCTGCGCGGCGTCGAGGCGGCCTCGGCGACCTACGAGCGTCTGCTCGATCGCATCAACGACACGGAAGTGACCGAGGCGGTCGACGAAACGGTGGTGCGCACCTTTTCCGAACCGCTCGTGCCGAACAAACCGGTTTCGCCCAAGAAGACGATCACGGTCGCGGCGGCGGGGGTCTTCGGGACGATGTTCGGACTCGCCCTCGTCATCGCCATCGGTCTGCTCGATCGCACGCTCCACAGCCGCAAGCAGGTCGAGTCGACGCTCGGACTGGCGGTCTTGGCCGAGGTGCCGCGGGCCTTCGCGCAGGATCGCGAGCTCGGTGAATCGCTCTTTGTCACTCGCGATCCCTCGTCGCTCGTGAGCGAGGGGATCCGCTCGCTACGCACCTCGCTCTCGGCATACGCGCCCCGCAGCGTCATGGTGACGAGTCCCTCGCCCGGGGAAGGCAAGAGCTTCTGCGCGGCGAATCTCGCGGTGCTCCAGGCGAACATGGGCTACCGCACCCTGCTCGTCGATGCGGATTTCCGGCAGCCGCGCATGGCCGGCATCTTCCTCGATCCCTTGCGCGGCAAAGCCGGGGAAGGGGCTCTCGCGGCACAGGGTCTTTGTCAGGAAACCGCCTACAAGAATCTTTATCTCATCTCCTGCGGACGTTTCGCCTCGGACAGCGGCGAGCCGATGAGCGGCGAGATCTTCGCCCGCATGCTGCACGAGGCTTATGCCTCCTTCGACTGCGTCATCATCGACACGAGTCCGATCAACGCGGTGAGCGACGGCCTCACCTATTCGCGACACGCCGATGCCGTCGTGCTTGTGGTGCGCGCGGGCGAGACGAACGCCGAATCGGCGCGACACGCGATGCGCGAACTGCAGCGGATGCGTGCCGCCCTCGTCGGCGTCGTCCTCAACGGCATCGATGGATCGGACCTCACCCGCAGTGCCTACGGCGCGGGGATCCAACGTTCCCTGCCGCCCGCCGGGATGCGCGGCTACACGCCGGCGGGAACGGCGGGCTGATCCCTTTCTCTTTTTTCTCCAATCCCCGATGAGCGAACCGAGAACCCAGGAAACCAAGCGCGGCTCCGCGCGCCTGCCTTTGCGACAGACCGCCGAAACTTCGCGGGCGCGTTATCACCGTCTCGTCGCGGGCGCCTTTGTCGTCGATCTCCTCATGGTCACGGCGGCCCTCTTGCTCGCGCAGTGGATCCGCTTCGAGACCAAGGTGGCGGAGTTCGGCGTGCCGGTGGAGGACATTTTCCGCGCCCGCGACTACATCGGGCACATCGTCATCGGCGTGGCCTTGATGATGGCGACGCTGACGAACTTCCGCCTCTACACGCGGGAGAATCTGCTCTCCTACACGAACACCCTGCGCATCCTCTTCAAATCCTCGTTCGTGTGGATCCTCTGCTACCTCGCCTTGACCCTGATGCTGAAATTCGACCCGCCGATCTCGCGCGTCTTCTGCGCGATCGGTCTGGTGACGACCTTGCTCATCCTCCCGCTCTGGCGCGGCATCCTCTGGCGCGTCCTCAGCCGTGAGGAAAACTCCGGCAGCCTCCGCCAGCGCGCCCTCGTCGTGGGATGGAGCCGCGACTTTTCCCGCGCGGTGAAGGTCTTTGGCGAGGCCGCGGATCGCCCCTTCGACATCGTGGGGGTCATCGCGCCACCCGGAGGGGACTTCCAGGAGGAAGTGCCGCCGCACATGCCCGTGATGGGATCCTATGAATCGCTCGAGACTCTCCTCCAACTCGGCGTCTGTCAGATGGTGATCGTCGCCGACGATGCCCTGAAGTCGGGCACGCTGATGCACATCGCCTCGATCTGCGAGAAGGAGATGGTCGAGTTCAAACTCGTGCCGACCTGTTTCCAGGTGCTGCTCAGCGGGCTGCATCTGGAGTCCGTCGGCGGCATCCCCATTCTCGGCATTTCGCGCCTGCCCCTGCATTCGACCGTGAACCGCTATGTCAAACGCGGCATCGACCTTCTTGGCGGCCTCGTGGGGCTCGCCCTCGCCGCGCCGGTCATCGCGGTCTTCGGGCTGATGATCTACCGCGAGAGTCCCGGCCCGATCTTCTACCGCCAGCGTCGCCTCGGAGCGAATGGCAAAACCTTCGACATGATCAAGCTCCGCAGCATGAAGCTCGATGCCGAGAAGACCGGGGTGGGCTGGACCGTGAAGAACGATCCCCGCTGTCTCCGCGTCGGGGCCTTCATGCGCCGCTGGAACATCGACGAGATCCCGCAGTTCTGGAATGTGGTGAAGGGCGACATGAGCCTCGTCGGTCCCCGCCCCGAGCGCCCCGAGTTGATCGAGCAGTTCAAGGAAGAGATCCCGCACTACAACGCGCGGCACAACATCAAGCCAGGCATCACCGGCTGGGCCCAGGTGAACGGGCTGCGCGGCGATACCGATCTCTCCGAGCGCGTCCGCTTCGATCTCCACTACATCGAAAACTGGAACGTGCTCCTCGATTTCCAGATCATGTTTCTCACCTTCGTGAAGAGGGAGGGGGCGTGCTGAGAGGGGGGCGAGTCATGGGTCATGGGTCATGGGAAAAGACTGATTGAGTGATTTTGAACTGGTATCGACAGATTTTTGCGAATGATCAGGCGGAGATCGACGCACCACCGGTGGCGTCCTTGAAGTTCTTCCGCTGGCTCTTCGTGCTTTTTCTCTTCTCCTTCGTCTTCGATTACAAATCGCCCGATCTCGAATTCGGCGCGACCTCGACGGGTGGGTCGGTCTTCCAGTTCGCCTTCCTCGGGTTGGCGATGCTCGCGGGCGGATTGGCGACTTTGTTAGGTTTCCGGCATCTCCTCGTGCGGCCCGGGGTCTATCTCGTGTTGATGTGGTGGGGGTATGTGATCATGGCGCTCGCCGTGGCTTTTCTCTGGGGGAATGAGTCGGGGCGCGTCCTCCGTCTGGCCATTCCCCTGCTGTTGGTTGGATTCGGGCTGAACGCCACCCTCATCGTGGCGGCCTGCGGGATGCGTCCCGGTGAGGCGGTGCGGTGGTTTCTCTTCGCCTGCCTCGTCAACGTCGGATGGCGCTTCCTCTTCGGCGCGACGATGACGAACACGCCGCTCTCCGAGATCCGGATGGAGATCCTCAGCCCGGCGATCGGCTTCCTCTTCGCCTGGACGGGAGCGGCCTTTCTCCTCCGTCATCGTTTCACGTGGTGGAGCCTCGTCATTCTCGGCATCCCGCTTTCGGTCGCGGCCATTTCAGTGACGCGTAGTCTCGCCCTGCCCCTCATGGTCTCGTTCATGACGGCTGCTTTCTGCCTGGTGCTCGCGATGCTCTGGAGGATGTATGATCTCCGTTTTCCCTTCCGGAAGATCGGGCCGCTCGCGGCCATGGGGGTGGCGATGGTTTTTGTCATTGTCGGGGTCGCCCTCGTGCAACCGAATCTCGCTGATCGCTGGTATCAGCGCATGTTCGACAACCGCGGCGAAGGCGGCGCGACGACCGAGGATCTCTCCTCGCTGATGCGCAAGGCCGAGGCGAAATCGATGTGGGACATCCTCTCCGAGCAGCCCCACAGCTTCATCTATGGACGCGGTTTGGGGGCGGCCTACTACTGGGACGAAGATTATTTTCCCGAACTCTTCCTCGTCTATCCGGAGGACCGTCACCAGTTCCCCGACGAGATCTTCAGCGCGGGCCACAGCATCTGGACTTACACGCTGTTTTCCACCGGATTCATCGGCATCGGTCTCACCCTGCTCTCGTTCTTCATCCCGATGGGACTGAGTCTGCACGCCGCCTGGCTGAACTCGCGCACCGTGATGGGTCCTCGGGCGTGGGATTCCTTCCTTGTCTTCCTGCCCTTCATCGCGATGTGGGCGACGCTCAGCGAGAGTGTCACGCGGAATCCCTTCGACGAGCGATTCACCGGGGTGCTCTTCGCCTTCATGATGGCGCTACCGCAGTTTTTCTACAACCGCGCCTGCTACCTCCGCTACCGCGAGACGCTCGGCCAGACCTCGCCGCAGATCATTCTCGACGAGGAAACCGCGGCCGGTCTGCACGAGTTCGAGGAGGCGGCCCGTCCTCTTTTCCAGGGAAGGCGCGAGACCGAAGTCCTGCCGGGCCATGGTGGCGGTCATCACCTCGTCTCGTGCCGCTACGAATTCGAACCCCCGCCCGGGAAGGCACCGGTAGAGCCATGATCACCACTGCCACCATCCTTCTTTCGATCGCGCTCTGGGGCTCTCTCGCGCTCCTCGCGCACACCTATGCGGTCTATCCGATCCTGATGCGACGGCTCGCCCGCGGACGGCGTCTTCCGATGGATCGCTTTGAAAATGACGTCGATCTTCCCGAGGTGGCGGTGCTGATGGCGGTTTACAACGAGGAAAAGGTGCTCGAGGAAACGATCGCCTCCATCCTCGCCTCCGACTATCCGCGCGGAAAGCTCCGCGTTTTCATCGGATCGGACGGATCGACCGATCGCAGCGAAGCCATCGTCAAGGCCTTTGCCAAGGGCGATCCCCGGCTGCGCCTCGTCGGGTTCGGGGGGCGCAATGGCAAGATCCGCATCATCAACCGGCTCGCCGAAGGGGCCGCGAGCGAGTTCGCCGATCCTGACAAAGCCCTCTACGTCCTCTGCGATGCGAATGTCACCTGGTCGCCGACGATGTTGCGCCGGCTCGCCGCGCATTTCAAACGCGACGAAGTGGGGCTCGTCGGGGCGGCCGTTTCCGACCGCGTCCGCGACCATGCCGGCATCGGTGACCAGGAAGAGGCCTACATCGGCCAGGAAAATGTCGTGAAGTATGCCGAGGGCGTGCTGTGGGGTCGCCTCATGGGGGCTTTCGGGGCCTGCTACGCGATCCGGGCGCGGCTCTTCGTGCCGGTGCCGGTGCATCACATCGTCGATGATTTCTTTCAAACGATGGCCTGTCTCGAACAGGGCAGCGACGCCATCGTCGAGCTCGACGCGGTCTGCCACGAATCCGTCTCGACCGACATCCGCGAAGAATTCCGCCGCAAACGTCGCATCGCCGCAGGGAACTTCCAGAACCTCGCGCGTTTCGCGTCGTTCCTCCAGCCTTGGAACAGCAGTCTGGCCACGACCTTCGCCTTCTGGTCGCACAAGGGGCTCCGCTGGTGCGGACCCGTGCTCCTCGTCGTGTCGTTTTTGTCCTGCCTCGTGCTGGCGGCGATTCATCCGATCCACTGGCTGCCGCTTGCGGGATTCGCGGGAGTCTTCGCCATGGCCGCGCTCGACCGCGTGCTCCCCGGTCGAAAGGGGATCGTGGCGAAAGTCTGCCGCTTCGCCCGCTACTTCCTGTCGATGAATCTCGCGATCGGACTGGGTGGATACGATTACCTCCGCGGTCCCCGCACCAGTGTCTGGGAGCCGACCCGGCGTGAGACTCCGCTTTCCTCTCCTTCGACGGGGCGCAAGGAGGCGCGCTCGAAACCCGCCCTGCGCCGATGAAGCGAACTACCGTGCTCGTGGCCCACCCCTGGATGGCGCGCGGAGGCTCCGAAGCCACCGCGATGTGGACGCTCGCGGCCTTGCAGGAGGATTACGAGGTCACCTTTGTCACCGCCGCGGCGATGGCGAAAGAGGATTGGGAATCGCTCAACGCCGCCTATGGCACGAGAGTCGATCCGGAGAAATTGCGGTTTGTCAGGGCGCCGGCTCTGCCCCTCGTGAATGGTCCGCGGCGTCTCTCGCACCTCCAGGTGCGCTACTTCGAGCGTTTCTGTCATCGACTCGCGCCGGAGTTCGATCTGTGCCTCAGTGCCTACAATCCCCTCTATTTCGGCCGCCCCGCCATCCATCTCGTGGGTGATTTCAGCTTCAGCGAAGAGATGCGCCGCCGCCTCCAATGCCGGGCGAGCGAGCCCTTGCGCCACCGTGCCACGCCCCTGCGGAAGCTGTATCTCGCGATCGGCCGTTGGATGGAGTTGCCCAAGCCGCCGCTCCGCGAGTGGGGCGATCTCGTGCTCGCGAATTCGCAATGGGCGGCGCGGCAGCTCGAGGAACATTTCCAGATCAGCCGTCCCGGCGTGATCTTCCCTCCCGTGCCGCTGCCATCCGCTCCGGCGGGAAGCGACCGCGATCCCTTCGCCTTTGTCGCGCTGGGCCGTGTCGTGCCGGAGAAGGAGATCGAACGCATGATCGACATCCTCGCCCGCGTCCGGGCGATGGGCTATCCCGTCACCTTCACCCTCATCGGCGATCTCGGTGAGTCCGATTACAGCCGCGGCATCGCCGACCTCGCGGCAAGGCAAGGCGATTGGATCGTCACGCCCGGCTTCCTCCATCTCGGTCAAAAACAGACCGTGCTCGCCTCGCACACCTTCGCCCTGCATGCCTGCCGCATCGAGGCCTTCGGCATCGCCGTTGCCGAAATGGCGGCGATGGGATGCATCCCCTTCGTGCCGACGAGCGGCGGAGCCGGCGAGATCGTGCCTTTCCCCGAACTGCAGTTCACCGAAGATGACGAGGCCGTCGCAAAGATCGTCGCCCTTCTCCGCGATCCCGAACGGGTCAAATCACTCGCCGCCGCCATGCCGGGCCAAGCGGTGCGTTTTGCCCCGCCGAGATTCGTCGAGCGACTCCGGTCGATCGTGCTAGATTGCCTCCGATCCCGCGACGGTTCCCCCCATGAAACTGCTCAGGAAAATCTGCGAGCGTCTCACTGACCCGGTCTTCTACCGGAAGCGGACGCGCGATCTCCTCCGGGGCTTCCGCAACTTCGAGGATGGCAAACCGTCGCGATCGCTCTCCCAACTCGGCGAGGTGGCGTCGGCCGTCATCGTCGTCGCCCATCCCGATGACGAGGTCTTCTGTTCGGGATTGCTTTGCGAGATGAAAGATCAGGACGTGCACGTCCGCGTGCTCTGCCTCACCAAGGGCGAGGGCGGGCCCTGCGGCGATCATCCCCGCGAAGCACTCGGTCGTATCCGGGCGGAGGAAATGAAGGAAGCGTGCGACGTCCTCGGCGTCGACGAGTTGATCTTTCTCGGCCACATCGATCCGGTAGGGCGCGGCTTCAAGGTCTTCGCCCCCGAGATCTCTCCGGTGGATCTCGCCTCGCAGATCCTGCCGCATCTCGCGGGGCGCGACCTCGTCATTTCCCACGGGAGCGGGGGAGAGTACTGGCATCCGGCGCACCTCCTCGTCTTCGAAGCGGTGAAAGATGCCGTCTCGAGATCCGGCGCCGCCGCACCCACCTGGATCACCTTTTCGGCACGGCAGCCGGATCATCCCTTGCCCGAACTCGTGAACTGGGACGACCCCGCGTTCCTCACCCTCGAGGGCTCCCGGCACGAACGCAAACGACTCAAGGCCCTCGATTGCCACCGCACCCAGCTCGGTCTCTTTTCGAAATTCGCCAGCGGAGACCACGCCGATTTCATCCGGCTCACCTCACGCGAGGCGTATGCCCTGCAACAACGCGGCCGGTCCCTCGCCTCGCTCAAAGATCCCGGAAACGGCTGATGAAGGCGAAGACCAGCGGGATCATTGCCGCCACGGTCGAGGCCAGTGCACCCGCCGCGAACCGGAAAGGCATCGCCACCGCCGAGCTGATGAGGATGCCGCAACAGAGCAGCGCCGATCCGATCACGAAGATGCCCAACGGTGAGGGACGGCGATGCAATCCCGCCACATCGAGATGCTGCCGCAAGGGATCGAAATACTGATAGGCGATCGCGGCAATCACGATGGGGCTCAGCACGGAGTATTCCGCGAAGGCCGGGACCGCGATCAGCGAATTGTAGAGGCCGTGCGCGAGCACGATCGCGAGGAAGGTCACGAGAAACTCCTCCCATCCGCGGCCGCCGCGCGAGATCACGCGCCACAAGGCATGGCCGGCGATGCCCGTCAGCGAGAAGTGCAGCACGTTCGCCGTCAGCAGGCGCAGCCAAGCCGTGTAGGTCGATGACTCGGCGCGGAAATAGGAAAGATTCTCCTGAAAGGCGAACCCGAGCCCCACGAGACCGCCGAGGAGCAGGGCATCGAGCGCCGAGCCGCGTTTGCGCATCCACAAGGCGAGAGGAAGGAAGCAGAGGAGCTTCAACGCTTCCTCGCGCAGGGAGACCCCGGCGAGATAGTAAAGGAATTGATCGAAGGTCGGGTCCGACGGGCCGCGTTCAAAGCCGCGGATCTCCTCCTGCACCATCACGGCGTAGAGCGTCAGGGTCGCACTGAGAAGTCCTGACAAAAATGCCAAAATCGCAGGCCCGGTGAAGCGCCGCCAACCCGAACGGAACGAGAGCAGAATGAAAAACCAGATCGCCGCCGTGAAAAGCGCGGGGACCACATGTGGTGACGTGAGGAGATAGGCCTCGATCCGCAGGATCGTCGGTGCCATGCCGCGGTAATCCTGCATCCAGGCCTGCTCCCTCACCAGCACCGCGGGATTCATCGCCCACCGCACCGAGGCATCGGCGAGCAATTCTCCCATCGCGGTGCGGTCCTCCTCGAAACGAGCGAGCGCCACGGCACTGCGGCGGGCATAGGCCGCCGTGGGAAAAGCCGCCGCCTCGGCCCGGTAGTCCGACAGGGCCGCCGCCTCGTCACCGGAGAGAAATCGGAGATCCCCGAGGCATTCGCGGTGGTGGCGTCCGCTCCCCGGCAGGGCCGCGAGTTTCGCGATCGCGGCGGCGTGATCCTTCGTCGTGATTCCCTCCCACCAGATCCGCAACACCGGAGCCGCGGGGTCGCTCGAGAGATCCTCCAAGATGGCTTCGATCTCCTCCGAAAAGGGTGTTTTGTCAGGATCGGCCGCCATGTCGAAACAGGTCACATTTTCCGGCTCGGGTGGCAGCGGTTGGCCGAAGCGGACCAGTGACAGCCAGCCCGCCGCGCTGTCGGGGCGGTGCCGGGCGAAATCCGCCATCGGGCCGGGTTCCACCTTTGAGACGAGCAGCGCGATCCCCATCGAGATCGCGACGAGCGCCAGCGAAGCTTTCAACAGCGCGTTGCGATCTCGGGAGAGACGGATGAGATCCCGGGGGGAGGGGAGGGGCATGGGCGGATGCTATGGCCTTTTCAAGTCCCTGACAAGGGTTGCCAGCGGGAGGAAATTTCCCTATTCTCCCGGCCATGAAGTTTCTTTCCCCCGTCTGCCTCTCCGCCGCGCTCCTCCTCGGTTCCCTCGCCCCGGCCTCGTCCGCGGAGGCCCCCAAGGTGAAACTCGAGAAGATCTATGGCGGTCTCACCGTGGAGCGGCCCCTCTCCGTCCAAATCGCGCCCGACGGGTCGAAACGGCGCTTTCTCGTCGAGCAGACCGGCAAAATCAAACTCCTCCCCGCCGATGAGGCCGCGACCGAGGCGAAGGTCTTTCTCGACATGACCACTTCCATGTCCGTCGAAAAAGACTTCGAGGAAGGCCTCCTCGGACTCGCCTTCCATCCGAAGTTCCAGGAGAACGGACGCTTCTACATCACCTTCTCGCGCCAGGGGCCGAAGCGCCTCGTTCTCGCCGAATACACCGTTTCCAAGAGTGATCCCGACGCCGCCGATCCCGCCAGCGAGCGCGTCCTCCTCGAAGTGCAGGAGCCCGAATGGAATCACAACTCCGGCAACGTCTTCTTCGGTCCGAAGGACGGCATGCTCTACCTCTGCTGTGGTGACGGCGGCTTGAAGAATGGCGTCCATCTTCTCTCCCAGAAGCTGACGAGCTGGTGTGGCAAAGTCCTGCGCCTCGATGTCGACGGCCGCACCGGGTCCCGGCCCTATGGCATTCCTTCTGACAATCCCTTCGTCGAAACCGCGAACGCCGCGCCCGAGATCTGGGCCTATGGCCTGCGCAATCCCTGGGGTGCCGCGATCGATCCCGAGACCGGACTTTTCTACCTCGCCGATGTCGGCCAGGATCTCTATGAGGAAATCAACCTCATCGAAAAAGGCGGCAACTATGGGTGGAACTACAAGGAAGCCACCCACGACTTCCCCGGCCGCGAGCCGCTCCTCGCCGCCCTCGGCCAGCAAAAACAGGTCGCTCCGCCCAAGGATGCCGTCCTCCTCGATCCCATCCACGAATACAACCGCGCCGAGGGGCTCAGCATCACCGGCGGTTATGTCTATCGCGGCAAGGCCATCCCCGCCCTCGCCGGCACCTTCCTCTACGGCGACTGGCGCTTCGGCAACCTCTGGGCCCTGCAGTACGATGCCGCGCAGAAGAAAGTCGTCGCCAACCACGTGATCGACAAACCCGCCGATCCCGCCAATCCCACCGTCCAGCCCACCGGGATCTACCCCGACGAAAACGGCGAAGCCCTCTTCCTCGACTGGCGCGGCGCGATCTTCCGGATGGTGTCGGCCCAGTGACCGCTTACCGATTACCGATTACCGATTACCGATTACCGATTACCGCGCTTCCGGTTCTGCCAGGCGATCAGGCCGGCCCCGGCGAGGGCGATCACGGCACCGAAGAATTCGCGGGATAGCTCCACCCGCGGGTCCTCCGCCGACATGCTCATCTGCGTCATCGTGAATTCCTTTTCGCCGACCAGGTTTTCATAGAGACCCGGACCGGTCCGCACCATCTCGACGAGACAGGCGATCGCCGCGATCAGCAGGAGCCAGCGGGGCACCGTCCGGAACGTGACCACAACGAACAGCACCGCGATCAGCAGGTAGAAGGCCAGCCAGAGCGCCGCGTCCAGCACCGAGGGATGATTGTAGATCGCCGGGTCGATGTCGTTGCGCTGCATCCAGGCGAAGACGGCAAAGAGGGCGGCGAGGGCGAAATTCAGGATCGCGAGCGGGGTTTTGACTCTCATAGGCGGGGGTGGTTCCAGAGAGAACAAACGCCGCCTCGACAGCTCCGGCAAGCGGCAGGAAGAGGTCGGGCGCGGCCGTGCAAATTTCCCTTGTCAAAGGCGTGAAAGGGCGCACATTACCCTCCGCTCCGGCCACCCGGCTGGGGATTTTCCGGTTTCCGGAATCACGGTAAAGCAGCTGTAGCTCAACTGGATAGAGCATCTGACTACGGATCAGAAGGTTTGGGGTTCGAATCCCTACAGCTGCGCCACCGCGACCCCGGGGTGTAGCGCAGGCTGGTAGCGCGCGTCGTTCGGGACGACGAGGTCGCAGGTTCGAATCCTGTCACCCCGACCATTTTCGCCGCGCGAAAATGCTGGAGAAAAAAGTAGTCCAGGGCTTCAGCCCGCACATCGCTCGACCTGACGTTGATGTGGTGACTCCCTCTCACCCCGCCCACTCCCGCCGCATCCACTCCACCCCCTGCCGGTTGTTCGCCTCCTCTTCGGCGAGCACCACCTCAAGCGGCTTTCCTGACACAACCGGCACCTCGCCCTTCGGGGGATTCGCTTTCACGCGGGCCATTGCCGCCTCCAGATGCGTTTTCCTCCGCTCCGGAAAGGTCGCGAAATAGGCGTCGGTGAGGCAGGGCACCCGCAAAGGATCACGGGTCGCCATCTCGAGGTGGAGGGCGATCGAGGGATTGACCTTCGTGAGCCGCGCGACGAGGCCGACGAGATCGAGCATCCCTGTCCCGAGACGCACTTCACTGAGAAGAAAGCCCTGCTCCATCGGCTGCAGGGCCATGTCCTTCAGATGCACGCTCATCACAAAGGGCGCGAGCGTCCCGATCGTTTCCACCGGATCCTCGAGCAGGGCGAGATTGTTTCCCGTATCGACGAGCACGCCGATCCATTCGCTGGAAAGTCCGCGCATCAGCTCCGCTAGCTCGGACGACGTGTGATCCTTGTGATTTTCGACTGCGATTTTCAGTCCATGGCGTCGTGCCACGGGCTCGATCCGGGCGAGGATCTGGCGCGACCGGTCGGCAAAGGCCCGGTAGTCCGCGAGTGAGGAAAAGACCTCGTAGCGGCGTCCTCCCATGAGCACGGCGCGACCCACCGTGGCTCCGGCCTCGCGAGCGCGGCGCACTTCCTCTTCGAACAAGGCGAGATCGTGGTCCGATTCTGGCAGTCGCACTTCGGCTTCGTAGTTGCCACCGAGCTCCTCCACCACCTCCCGCATCGCCGTCGGCGCGATCCCGCGGAGAGGTGTCTGCACGCTGCCGGCCCCGAGGGCGCGGGCATAGCGATAAAAGGTGAGGGGATCACGGAACTTCACGAGGTCGGGATCGACTTTTCCTCCCGCCAACGCGCCCACGGCCCGCCAATGCTGATGACAGGAGAAGGTGCAGATCCCGAGTTGCTGCGGCGGTAGTCCCGTCGCCGCAAGGAGGGAACGCGCCCCTGCGAGCAAGGTCGAGGCGAGGAAGGTGCGGCGGATCATGGCGGCGGGAAAGCGTCTTTCCGCAACTCTGCGCGAAATGCGGCGTTTTGACGATGGCCTTTTTCCGGGAATGGCCATAGCCTGAAAATTCGCCGATGCTCCCACGATCCAACCCTATTGCATGAAGCACCTGACCCTCTTCTGTCTCCTCATCGGACTGCTCGTCCCTGCCCGGGCCGAACTCGCCGGCACAAAGCCGAATGTGATCCTCGTCATCACCGACGACCAGGGTTATCCGCCGATCGCCGCGCATGGGCATCCTTGGCTGAAGACACCGCACCTGGACACGCTTTACGGCGAGAGCACCCGCTTCACCCGCTTTCTCGTCGCCCCGACTTGTTCGCCGACCCGCTCGGCCTTGATGACCGGTCGCCATCCCGAGAAGAACGGCATCACCCACACCATCCTCGAGCGCGAGCGCATGACGCTCGACGCCACCATCCTGCCGCAGGTGTTGAAGACGGCGGGCTATACTTCCGGCATCTTCGGCAAATGGCACCTCGGTGACGAGGCCGAATACCAGCCGGAGAAGCGCGGCTTCGACGAGGTCTTTATCCACGGAGCCGGAGGCATCGGCCAGGCCTATGACTGTTCGTGCGCCGACGCGCCGGAAAACCAATACACCAATCCGGTGATCCGCCACAATGGTCGTTTTGTCAGGACCGAGGGATTCTGCACCGATGTCTTTTTCACCGCCGCGCTGGGCTGGATCAAAGCCAAGGCGGCGGCGAAGGAGCCGTTCTTCGCCTACGTCAGCACGAATGCTCCCCACGGTCCCTTCATCGCCCCGGAGAAGAACGCAAAACGTTTCACCGATCTCGGATTTGGCGCTGAGCAGGCGGGTTTCTACGGCATGATTGAAAACATCGACGAAAACATGGGCCGCCTTCATGCGAAACTCGCCGAATGGGGCCTCGCGGAAAACACCGTCGTCATCTTCATGTCCGACAACGGTATGACGGGCGGAGGTTCGGGCCAGGTCGGCAAGGATCTCGCCCCCGGGTATCCCTTTTACAATGCCGGCATGAAAGGGCTCAAGGGATCGAATGACGAGGGCGGTGCCCGCGTGCCTTTCTTCGTCCGGTGGACCGGCAAGATCGAAGCGGGACGCGAGATCGACCGCATCGCCTCGCACATCGACGTTCTGCCCACGCTCGCCGCGCTCGCCGGAGCGAAGTTGCCCGAGGGCCAGGTCGAGGGGCGAAGCCTTCTGCCTTTGATCGAAGGGAAGACCGACGGCTGGGAGGATCGTTATCTTTTCAACCACGTCTGTCGTTGGCCTACCGGCGCGAATCCCGAGGATTTTCGCGAGCTCAATTACTCGGTGCGGAATCAGAAATTCCGCTACGTCTCGGCCCAGGCTGGCGGAGGAGCCGCGAAAGGCAAAGGCAAGGACAAAGGCAAAAAAGGTGCCCCGGCCGCCCCGCGCGGTCCCGAGCTCTACGACATGGAAGCCGATCCGGGTCAAACCACCAACGTGATCGATCAACATCCGGAAGTGGCCGCCGCGATGAAGGCTGCCTTCGACCAATATTGGAGCGAAGCAATCCCGCTGATGGTGAATGAAAATGCGGAGATGTCGGCGACGCGGCCTTATCACGAGTGGTATCGCGAGCAGGAAGCGGCGGGCGGTATTCCGAAGTGGGTGGCGCCGGAACTGTGAGAAAGATTGTCGAAACCGTTGCAAGGGACTGATTTCGCGAATCGCCGGGTTCGTCCTTGATAGCGGCGATGACCGGACCCGACCCCGCCCTTTTCGACCTCATCAACCGGGAATGGACCTCGCCCTTTCTCGATCATTTTCTGCCGGTATTCTCCTCGTTCGCCGTTTGGAAACCTGTCATGATCGCGACTGCGATCGGCCTTGTGATCTTCGGAAAGCGGACGGGGCGGCGATTTCTCCTCTGCGTCATCCTGGGATTGCTTTTGGGAGACGGGTTGATCTCGCAGGGATTGAAACATCTGGTGAACCGCCCCCGACCCCGCGATGTCCATGTCGGCACCATCGTGCGCAGCCTCTCCCCGGAAAAACCCCGCATCCTGCATGTCTTTGATCCGCCGATCGTGAAGGAGGTTGATGTTGCCGCGGCTCCGGGAAAACGCGGGCGCTCCTTTCCTTCAAGCCACGTGCTCAATGTCTTCATGTTGGCGACGGTTGTCCTTCACTTCCATCGTGTCGCCGGTTCGGTAATTCTCCTGGCTGGACTTGTCGTCGCTTGGTCAAGGGTGTATTGCGGGGCCCATTGGCCCGGGGACCTGCCAGTTTCGATCCTTCTGGGTATCGTTGTGGGAGTGGTCGCTTGCTCGATCGTGTCCCGCCTTTCGATACGGTTCGGCTGGACAGGCGAGGGCTGACTCGCTACGCTCGCGAAAGTCGGAGATTCGGCCGGAACCGTTCACGCTCCTTCACGAAGCTGATCTCGGGCTGCCCGATGATGTTTTGATGGATGACTGCCTCAATCTCCCGGCGAGAACGCCCGGAAAATAGGCGAACCTTCCTTCCACCATGTCCCATTTCCACCCTTGGATCGACGGCAGCATCGTCGGGCTCTACCTGCTCGGCACGATGATCGCCGGAGTCTGGGTGCGGCGCTACGTCTCGAAGGTCGAGCATTTCCTCGTCGCGGGCCGCGAGATGAATCTCTACCTCGGTATCGCCTCGCTCGCGGCGACGGAGTTTGGCATCATCACCTGCATGTATGCCGCCGAGGCGGGCTACACGAAGGGCTTCGCCGGAGCCGTGCCGGGGATCTGCCAGGCCCTCGCCATGCTCGTGATCGGGCTCACCGGCTTCTGTGTGAAACCGCTCCGCGCCTCCGGCGCGATGACTTTGCCGGAGCTCTTCGAGAAACGCTTCGGCAAACGGGTCCGCTGGCTCGCGGGAGTCGTCATCGTGCTCGGAGGTCTCCTCAACATGGGCGTTTTCCTGAAGATCGGCGGCGATTTCCTCTGCGCCGTCTGCGGGTGGGATCCCGGCTCCCTTGTTTTCGTGATGGGTGGACTGCTGCTGCTCGTCTCGATCTACACGATCCTCGGAGGCATGCTCTCGGTGCTGGTGACGGACTTTCTCCAATTTGTGATCATGAGCGCCGGTCTACTCATCGTGACGCTGCTCATCCTCCACGACATCGGATGGGAACGGCTCGAGGAAGCGGTGCGGGTGAATCATGGCGAGGGCGGATTCAATCCACTCGCCAATCCGACGATGGGATGGTCCTACCTCGTCTTCCAGATCCTCGGCAACACCGCCGCGACGCTCACCTGGCAGACCACGATCTCGCGCCTGCTCTCGGCGAAGGATGCGGCGACGGGACAAAAGGTCTACTCGCGCACCAGCTTCTTCTTCGTTTGCCGCTGGCTCATCCCCGTGCTTTGGGGCGTCTCGGCCCTCGCCGTGCTCGGTCCAGCGAAGGAGGGCGAGGCGACCCTGATGGCGATGCCGCAATTCCTCGCCACGTTCCTGCCCATCGGGCTGATGGGACTGATGGTCGCGGCCATGCTCGCCGCGGACATGAGCACGAATTCTTCCTACATGCTCGGGTGGGGCAGCGTCATCTACAACGACATCCTCGCTCCCTTCCGGAAAGGTAAATGGCCCGAGGCCCGCGCGATCCGGTGGAACCGGTTCATCGTCGCGCTCATCGGGATCTACCTGTTTGTCTTCGGCCTGCTCTACGAGATCCAGGGCGACGTGTGGTCGTATCTGCTGCTGAGTGGATCGGTTTATCTCTCCAGCATGTCGGTGCTGCTGATCGCCTGCTGCTACTGGAAACGCGCGAACTCCTGGGGGGCCTTCGGAGCCATCCTCGGCGGAGCGCTCGTGCCGATCCTCTTCCTCAGCTTCGAAAAGATGGCCTCCACCGCCGCCTGGGCGGCCGATTTCGGAAAGGACAACGCCGGCATCGCCGCCTTTGCCGCCGCCGCGATCGGAATGATCACGGGATCGCTCATCAAACCGCGGAACCCTGACCAAACCACCCCATGAGCACCTTCTGGCATCTCCTCATCTGGGCCTGCGTTTTCTGGTACGGCACCGTCACGATCCTCGTCGCCGTGCGCGGGTGGAAGGATATCGTGGGTATGCTGCGGCGCTTGCGGGATGGAGAGGAGTGAGGAAATCCCGCACGTGAATGCGCGAGTGGATGATTGGAACGGTTTACAGCTCATGGGGTTCCTGATAGCCTGCTTCACCCCGATGCGTTTCCTTCTCCTCTGCTGCCTACTCGTACCGATTTCCGCCCGCGCCGCCGAGCCCCTTCGGACCGAGCCGAGGCCGAATATCCTCTGGTTCGTCGTCGATGACATGTCGGCGGATTTTTCCTGTTACGGCGAGACCACGATCACCACCCCGCACGTCGATCGTCTCGCCGCCGCGGGCACGCGCTTCACCCGCGCCTTCGTCACCGCCCCGGTCTGCTCGAGCAGCCGCTCGGCGATGATCACGGGCTGCTACCAGACCACGATCGGCGCGCACCACCACCGCAGCGGGCGGGGACAACACCGTATTGCCTTGCCAGCCGGCGTCGAGCCGCTCCCGGCATTGATGCGGAAGGCCGGCTATTTCACCTGCATCGGCAGCGGTCTTTCCGGCATCGATCATCGCGGGCTTCCGGTGAAGAAGGATCGCCAAGGCAAGACCGACTACAACCTCGACTGGGATGAGGCGATCTACGACAGCCATGACTGGGCCGCACGGAAGGAGGGCCAGCCCTTCTTTATGCAGGTGCAGCTCCACGGCGGCAAGCTGCGCGGGGAGAGCTCCGCCTCCTGCGGAGCCCTCCGGAAACGCGCGACGGATCGTTTCGGAGCCGCGGTCGATCCTGACAAAGTCACCTTGCCTCCGCATTATCCGCGCGATCCGGTGCTGCTCGAGGATTGGGCGGCCTACCTCGACAGCGTGCGCCTCACCGATCATCACGTTGGGCAAGTGATGGAACGTCTCCGGGCGGAGAGTCTGCTGGAGAACACGCTCGTCATATTCATGACCGATCACGGCATCAGCCATGCTCGCGGCAAGCAATTCCTCTACGACGAGGGCACTCACATTCCCTTTGTCATTGCCGGTCCCGGAGTGAAGGCAGGTGAGGTGCGCGACGACCTCATCGAACACATCGACATGGCGGCGATCACCCTCGCCGCCGCCGGTCTGGAGATTCCTATCTGGATGCAGGGGCGCGATGTCCTCGCGGCCGACTACCAGCCGCGCGACGCCGTTTTTGCCGCCCGTGATCGCTGCGGCGAAGCCGCCGACCGGATTCGTTCGGTGCGGACCGCCACTCATCTCTACATCCGGAATTTTCATCCGGAGCGTCCCCATCTGATGCCGAACGATTACAAGGACGGCAAAGCCATCATCCGTCGCCTCCGCGAGCTGCATGCGGCGGGTTCGTTGCCGGAGTTGTCTGAGAATCTGCTCTTCGCCCCGGTCCGGCCGGCCGAGGAGCTGTATGAATGGAAGACCGACCGCTGGCAGGTGAAAAATCTGGCGGAGGATCCGTCGCACGAGGAAATGCGCCGGAATCTTTCCACGCGACTCGATCAATGGATCACGGAGAGCCGCGATCCGGGTGATGAATCGCCCGAGATCTATGATCTCGAGATCGCGGATGAGCTCGCGGTGATCAAGGCGGGCTCGGAGCGACATCGGGCCTTTTCGGAGAACGCGGAGGTGTATCGCGCGTGGATGAAGGAGGGGAAATGAAGCGTTCTTTTTCCAATCCATTCGCGAAAATTCGCGGTCATTCGCGCTCATTCGCGTTCCAAAAAAGAATCCAACGCGAATGGGAGCGAATATCCGCGAATGAGCGCGAATCCGGATGAGGTGAAGGATGATCTTTCAACACAGATGGACACAGATGGACACAGATGCCCACCCATTTCCACAGATGAACTGACTCAAATGCCTTTCATGAACCCCCGCCACTCTCTCCTCTTCTCCCTCCTACTCGCCGTCGCGCCCTTGACCGCGGCCGACCGTCCCAACATCGTCTTCTTCGTCGCCGACGACCTAGGGCAGCGTGATCTCGGCAGCTATGGCAGCACCTTTTACGAGACTCCCCATCTCGACCGCCTCGCCGCGGAGGGAATGCGCTTCACCGACGCCTACGCGGCCTGTCCGGTGTGCTCGCCGACGCGGGCGGCACTGGTCACCGGCAAATGGCCTCAGCGCACCGGCATCACCGATTACATCGGGGCACCCTTGCAACCCGAACTATGGAAGCGCAACACCAAGTTGCTCCCTGCGCCCTACGCCGACCGGCTCGCGCTCGAAGAAGTGACCTTCGCGGAGGTCTTGAAGGAGGCGGGTTACGCGACCTTCTTCGCGGGCAAGTGGCACCTTGGTCCCGAAGGCTGGTGGCCGGAGGACCAGGGCTTCGATGTGAACAAGGGAGGGATGGACCGTGGCGGTCCCTACGGGGGGAAGAAGTACTTCTCACCCTACGGCAATCCGCGTCTTGAGGATGGCCCCGAGGGCGAGCATTTGCCGGATCGTCTCGCCGCCGAAGCCGGGAAATTCATCGAAGCAAACCGCGACCGGCCCTTCCTCGTTTATTATCCCTTCTACGACGTTCACACGCCGCTGATGGGACGCGAAGACCTCGTGAAAAAGTACGAGGAAAAGAAAAAGCGCCTCGGGCTCGATGAAAAATGGGGACGCGAAGGCGAGCGCGATGTGCGGCTCGTCCAGGAGCACGCCGTCTATGCGGCCATGGTCGAGGCGATGGACCTGGCGGTGGGGCGAGTGTTGGGGAAACTCGACGAACTCGGTCTCGCGGAGAATACCCTCGTGCTTTTCACCAGCGACAACGGCGGCCTTTCCACCAGCGAGGGCTGGCCAACCTCGAACGAACCGCTTCGTGGCGGCAAGGGCTGGATGTATGAAGGCGGCATCCGCGAGCCGCTCATCGTGCGTTGGCCTGCGAAGATCAAGGCCGGGAGCGTCTCTGCCGAACCCGTGAGCAGTCCGGACTACTTCCCGACCTTCCTTGAGGCTGCCGCGGTGGCGAAGCCGGAGGGGCTCCCGATCGACGGAGCCAGCCTGGTCCCTGTGTTTGCCGGAGGCACCCTGCCGGATCGCGCGCTCTTCTGGCATTACCCGCACTACGGCAACCAGGGCGGCGCGCCCGCGGCGGCGATCCGCAAGGGGAATCACAAGCTGATCCACTGGTTCGAGGAGGATCGCGTGGAGCTCTACGATCTTTCCACCGATCTTTCCGAGAAGAACGATCTCGCTCTCGCCCGACCCGATCTGGTCGACGCGCTGGGTGCGGAACTGAAGGCCTGGCAGGGGGAAGTCGGTGCGAAGTTTCCCACACGGAATCCCCAGTTCGATCCTGCCAAACCGAACGGGCGGGCGGCGCAGCGGAGACAGGGTAAGCAGTAACCAGTAACCAGTAAAACCGTATACTGTAACCGATCACCGTCCACCGTTTACAGATCACCCTTCACTCTTCACGATGCGCCTCCTTTTCCTTTTCGCCCTCGCGGCCTCCGTTTCCCTCCGGGCCGCGGACAAGCCCAACATCCTCTTCCTCTTCGCAGACGACCAGTGCCACGAGACGATCCGGGCGCTGGGTCATACCGACATTGATACGCCGAATCTCGATCGCCTCGTCGCGCGGGGCACGACCTTCACCCATGCCTACAACATGGGCTCCTGGAGTGGTGCTGTCTGCGTCGCGAGCCGCACCATGCTCGTGACCGGCCGCACGGTGTGGCGCGCCGGAGCGATCTACGAGGGCAAAAACACCGACCTCGAGCGCGAGGCGGGACGGCTCTGGCCGCAGCGGATGGCGAAGGCGGGCTACGAAACCTTCTTCACCGGCAAGTGGCACATAAAGACGGATGCGGCTAAGTGCTTCGACCACAGCGCGAACATCCGTGGCGGCATGCCAAAGGACGGAACGGTCGGCTACAACCGCCCCCTTCCCGGGCAGCCCGATCCCTGGAGCCCGAGCGATCCGCAGTTTGGAGGTTTCTGGCAGGGCGGCAAACACTGGAGCGAGGTGGTCGGCGACGACGCCGTCGGTTTTCTCGGTCAGGCGGCGAAGTCGGAGAAGCCCTTCTTCATGTACATCGCTTTCAACGCTCCCCACGATCCGCGCCAGTCGCCGAAGGAGTATGTGGACCGTTATCCGCTCGACCGCATCGGGGTGCCGGAGAGTTTTCTTCCGGAATACCCTCACAAAGATACCATCGGCTGCGGGCCGGGACTGCGCGATGAGAAGCTCGCGCCCTTTCCCCGGGATGAACACGCCGTGAGAGTCCACCGCCAGGAGTATTATGCGATCATCACCCACATGGACGCGCAGATCGGCCGCATCCTCGATGAGCTGGAGGCTTCGGGCGAGGCGGAAAACACCTGGATTTTCTTCACCGCCGACCATGGGCTCGCGGTGGGGCATCACGGTCTCTTCGGAAAACAAAACATGTACGATCACAGCCTGCGCGTGCCCTTCCTCGTGAGTGGTCCGGGCGTGAAAGCGGGCGCGAAGATCGATGCGCCCATCTACCTGCAGAGCGTCATGGCCACGGCGCTCGATCTCGCCGGAGCGGACCGTGAGGGCGTCGAGTTTGCGAGCGTGCGTCCGCTGCTGGAAGGGGAGGGGAACGGAATGGATTCCGTCTACGGCGCCTACCTCGATCTGCAACGGGCGGTGATCGACGACGGGTGGAAACTGATCCTCTATCCCAAGGCGAAGGTCGCGAGGCTGTATCACCTCGCTGAGGACACGCAGGAGATGCGCGACCTCGCCGCCGAACCCGCGCAGGCGGAGCGGAAAAAGGCACTGTTTGCGAAACTGCGAGGTTTGCAGGCGGAGTTCGATGACACGCTCGATCTGGAGGCGGTGTTTCCGGAGTTGAAAGGATGAACTTGGACGCCCTCCACGCATTCGCGAAAATTCGCGGACATTCGCGCCCATTCGCGTTCCCAAGAATGAATTCAACGCGAATGAAAACGAATGGGCCGCGAATGAACGTGAATCAGAAGGGATTCATGGTGCTGTCCCTCTCACTGATAGCGTGTTTCAGCGCCGCCGCCGACCGTCCCAACGTGATCTTCATCCTCGCCGACGACCAGGGCAGCGCCGATCTCGGGTGCTACGGGGCGACCGATCTCGAGACACCGCACACCGACTCCCTCGCCGCGCGCGGAGTGCGTTTCACCCAATTCTATTCGGCCGCGCCGGTCTGCTCGCCTTCGCGCGCGGCCATCCTCACGGGGCGCTACCCGGTCCGCGCCGGCGTCCCCGGGAACTGCGCTTCGCAGCCCGGGGCCAAGGGTGCTCTCCCGCCGGAGGAAATCACGATGGCCGAGATATTCCATGCCGCCGGTTACGCCACCGCCCAGATCGGGAAATGGCATCTCGGCTACACGCCCGAAACGCATCCGCTGAGGCAGGGCTTTGATCACTCCTTCGGCCACATGGGCGGCTGCATCGACAACTACTCGCACTTTTTCTACTGGAGCGGTCCGAACATCCACGATCTCTGGCGCAACGGGGTGGAGGTCTTTCACGACGGTGAGTTCTTTCCCGATCTCATGGTGAAGGAAGCGTCGCGCTTCATCGAGGCGAACCGGTCGAAACCCTTCTTCATTTATTACGCGCTCAATTCACCACACTACCCCTACCAGGGTGACGCGAAGTGGTTGGAACGCTTCAAGGGCCTGCCTTACCCGCGCAATCTCTACGCCGCCTTCGTCGCGGCGCAGGATGAGCGGCTTGGACTGCTCTTCGCGAAACTCGACGAGCTCGCTCTCCGTGAGAACACCCTCATCGTTTTCCAGAGCGACAACGGCCATTCCACCGAGGAGCGCGCCCATTTTGGCGGAGGCAGCGCGGGCGGTTATCGCGGGGCGAAGTTCAGTCTGCTCGAGGGCGGCATCCGGCTTCCCGCCATCATCACCTGGCCGGGGCGTCTGCCTCAGGGCGAAGCGCGTGATCAACTCGCCCACGCCTGCGATTGGTTGCCCACGCTGGCGGAACTCTGCGAGGTACCGCTTCCTGACAAACCCCTCGATGGACTCAGCCTCGTCAAGGTCCTTGCCGATGGCTCCGCGTCGTCTCCACACGATGGCAAATCGCTCCATTGGCAGGTCGGCGAAGGGCCGAAGGCCGACTGGGCGGTGCGTGAGGGCGATTGGAAATTGATCGGCCGATCCCGCGACACCAGCGACGGCGAGTCCAAGGAGGTGCTCGAAAACTTTCTCGTGAATCTCGCCGCCGACCCCGCCGAAACCACCAACCGCGCCTCGGAGAACCCGGAGGTGCTGGAGCGCCTGAAGAGGCTTCATGAGGCGCATCTGGAGTAGGGAGGGGTGGGATTTTTGGGGATGGAAAAGTGGCTGGTCGGGTGGTAGGATAGCCCGATGTCGTCGCCTTTACCCCAGCCCGTTCCGAGGGACTTGCGAGAGCAGATGATTGACTTCATCCAGAGGGCTCCCGAAGAGGAGCTCCCGGAGATCAACCGAAGGCTCCTCATCGCCGAGCGTGACAAGTTGTGGCGTGAAGTCCAGGAACTGGCGACGAAGGACGCGGCGTCCGGAAAATTCGAAGGCGTGCAGGAGAGGATCGAGGAGTATCGCGTACGGGTTAAGGATGCATGACCGTGTGCATCGACACCAATACTTTGGTGCAAGCCCGAGCGACCGGGCATCCTTATTTTCCGATTCTGAATGCCGCCATCTTGGGTCGCCTCCGTTGGGCGATCTCCAACCGAATCCTCAGCGAGTATGAGGAAATCATCACCCTTACCTCAGGGCACCGTGAATGGCACCTGATTCTGCGGCTGATCGAACTGGCCGATGCGATTTCCGGCTCCGTGGTGTGGGTGGCCCCCCACTATCAAATTCCGGGTCATCGGAACCGATCCGGACGACAACGCCTTCACGGACTGGGCCATCGCCGCCCACGCGGACTATGTCATCTCAGACGATCGTCACTTTGCGCCGCTTGCTGACGCCGGATACAAGGCTCAGCCGATCCGGCCGCTCGATTTCATCGAGCGCTATCGGAACCTTTATCTTTGAGGCAACTTCCTCTCCCCGGCACGGTTTCACCATCCCACCCAGGTGCCGCACGATCTCCGTATCTTGACGCTTCCTCCGGGTTCCCTTTTCCTAAGCTTGTATGAAACTCCCCCGCATCCTCCTCGCCCTTTTCCTCGGACTCGGCGCGACCATCATCCGCGCCGCCGACACGCCGCCGAACATCGTTTACCTGATCTCCGACGACCACGCTTGGACAGACTACGGGTTCATGGGACATCCGATCGTGGAGACGCCGCACCTCGACAAACTCGCCTCCCGCAGCGCGCTCTTCTCCCGCGGCTACGTGCCGACCGCTCTCTGCCGTCCGGCCCTCGCGACTTTTGCGAACGGACTCTACGCCCACCAGCATGGCGTGACGGGGAATGATCCGTCGCCGATCGAGGGGCCTGCCGCGGACAAGGGCAAGGAAAAAGGCAAGGCGAAGGGAAAAGGCAAAGGCCAGCCCGAGTCGCCCGAGTACGCGGCGCTGCGTGAGAAGCTCATCGCGAAGATGGATGTGCAGCCGACGATCATGGACCTGCTCGGTGAAAAGGGCTACGTCAGCCACCAATCCGGCAAGTGGTGGGAAGGCACCCCGGCGCGCGGCGGTTTCACCGAAGGCATGACCCGCGGCTTCCCGAATCCCGGCGGACGCCACGGGGATGACGGGCTCAAGATCGGCCGCGAGGGCATGGAGCCCATTTTCGACTTCATCGATCGATCCGTCGCGGCGGAGAAGCCCTTCTTCGTCTGGTATTTCCCCTTCATGCCGCACACACCGCACACCCCGCCGCAGCGCCTCTTCGACAAGTACAAGGCCAAGGGCGTCGAGTCCGACCACGTCGCGCGCTACTACGCGATGATCGAGTGGTTCGACGAGACCGTGGGCCAGCTCCTCGACAAGCTCGAGGAGAAGGGCCTCACCGAAAAGACGCTCATCGTCTATTCCTCGGACAACGGCTGGATCCAGGACCCGAACGGCCAGGGCTACGCGCCCCGCTCCAAGCAATCGGCCAACGAAGGCGGCACCCGCCAGCCGCTGCTCTTTTCCTGGCCGGGCACGATCGTGCCGGGCGATCGCAAGGAGCAGCTCTGCTCCACCGTCGATTTCGTGCCGACCTGTCTCGCGGCGGCGGGCGCGGAGATTCCCGGCAATCTACCGGGCTACAACCTTCTCCCCATCCTGAAATCGGGTGAGCCGACCCCGCGCAAAGACGTCTTTGGAGAAACCTTCGCGCACGATGTCGCCGACCTCGACGATCCCGAGGCGACCTTGCTCTACCGCTGGGTCATCGACGGCAAATGGAAGCTGTTGCTCACCTACGACGGCAAGCTCGACCGCTACGCCAGCTCGCACCCCCGCACCGAGAAGCGCCCCCAGCTTTACGACCTGCTCGCCGATCCTCACGAAAACACCAATCTCGCGGCACAACATCCCGAGGTCGTCGCCCGTCTCGCGGCCCGTCTTCAGGAATGGTGGCCGGTGACGAAACGGCAGGTGCTGACGGAGTGGACCGATGCGCCCGGCGTGTGGAAGTAAGCTTTGCGTCCTTCCCATGAAAAGGTCGCTGTTTTTCGCATATGTGCTCTTGCTCATCTTCCCGCTGATCGGCGGGGCGAAGGAGCAACCGAACGTCATCTTTGTGATGGCCGACGACATGGGCTGGGGGCAGACCGGCTACCGGAATCATCCGCTCCTGAAGACGCCGAACCTCGACGCGATGGCCGCGAACGGACTGCGCTTCGAACGTTTTTATGCGGGCGGTCCGGTCTGTTCGCCGACGCGGGCCTCGGTGCTGACGGGACGCTCCCACGACCGCACCGGCGTGTTGAGCCACGGCTACGCGCTGCGGTTGCAGGAAAAGACGATCGCCCGGGCGCTCCGGTCCGCCGGCTATGTGACGGGGCACTTCGGCAAATGGCATCTCAATGGTCTCCGCGGGCCGGGCGCTCCCGTGCTCGCCGATGATCCCCGCGGTCCAGGTGCCTTCGGCTTTGATGAATGGGTCTCGGCGACGAACTTTTTCGACCAGGACCCGCTTCTCGGCCGGATGGGGGAGATCGAGTCCTTCTCCGGCGACTCTTCCGAGATCGCCGTGGACGAGGCGGTGAAGTTTCTCGATCGCCATCGAAAGAGCGACAAGCCGATGTTCGCGGTGATCTGGTATGGATCGCCCCACAGTCCCTTCAGGGCGTCCGACGCGGATCGCGCGCCCTTCGCCCATCTCGATCCCGAGTCGGCGGACCACTACGGTGAACTCGTCGCGATGGATCGCAGCATCGGGACCCTCCGGGCGAAGCTGCGCGAGTTTGGCATCGAGCGCGACACCCTGCTCGTCTTTTGCAGCGACAACGGCGGTCTGCCCAAGATCACGCCGGAGACCGTCGGCGGCTTGCGCGGCTTCAAGGGTAGCGTCTACGAGGGCGGCCTTCGCGTGCCCGGTATCTTCGAATGGCCCGGGACGATCGCACCCCGCGTCACCGATCATCCGGCCTGCGTCATGGATTTGTTCCCGACGGTGGTGGATGTGTTAGGTCTGCCGGAAGAGGTGATGATCCGTCCACTCGACGGGCGGAGTTTGCGTCCCTTGTTTCCCGGAGGTTCGGAGGTGCCTTCCGAACGGGGTGATCCGATCGGATTCCGTTACAACCGGATGCGGGCGCTGATCGACGACCGCTACAAGCTACTCACCACCGATGTGGGAGCCGGGTTCTTCGAACTCTATGATCTCGTCAACGATCCCACCGAGTCGAAGGACCTCGCTGCTTCCGAGTCCGAGGTTTTCTCCCGGATGAAGGAGCAACTCCTCGCCTGGGACGCGACGATGGACGCGAGTTTCGGCGGGAAAGATTATCCCGAAGGCAAGGTCGATCCCGCCGATCCGGATCCGGTGAACTGGTTCGAGACCGATCGATACCGAGCCTACGAGGCGGAGTTGAAAAGTCGTCCCGAGTATCGCCGCTATTACGAAGGCAAGAGGCCTGGAAAAGGAAAGAAGGCCAAGGAATGAACTCCCACCTCCGTCGTCTCATTTTCCTTTTCGGAGTGTGTGTTTCGGGCAGTCTCTGGGCCGATTCTCCGCCGCTCGTCTTCTACAGCAACGACACCACTCACATCACTTCCTGCGACAGTCCCTATCGGAGCGGCAGGGAAGGGTTCTCCGGTGACCATCTCCGCGCCTCGATCCGCGAGGCCGCGGGCGTCGACGCGCATCTGCTGCAGCCCGGTCTCGGCTGGATTCCCTGGTGGAAATCGAACATCTATTCTCCCACCGAGCACTACGGCACCTTTCTCGGCGGGTTTGGCATCACGAAACCGAATTCCTACGGGCGTTATCTTCTCGAGGGAGGCGACGTCGTGGCGACTTTCCTCGACGAATGCCGGAAGGTGGGAGTGAAGGCGATCGTCTCCTATCGCGTCAACGACGGTCACCATGTCCGCGAGTTGGCCAAGGCGCTGGAGGAGAAGAAACCCTCGCAGGGCATGTCGCGGTTTTATTGGGAGAACTACGAACGTTTCCGCATCGGACCCGACTCGGCCGACTGGAGCCAGGGCGTCTTCGACTGGAGCCATCCCGAGGTGCCGGCTGAAAAACTCGCCCTCATCCGCGAGCTCATCGAGACCTATCCGCTCGACGGGATCGAGCTCGACTTCCTGCGTCACTGGGTCCGTTTTGCTCCCGATCGCACCCCTCTTGAGGAACGGCGCGCCATCACGACCGCTTTCGTGCGCGAGGTCCGTGCGGCTCTCGATGCCGCGGAGGCGAAAGACGGTCGCGAACGATCGCTCTGCCTGCGCGTGCCGGCGATCGTGGCCTTGCACGACGAACAGGGCATCCATCTGCCCGATCTCGCCGGGGCCGGTGTCGACGTGGTGACGCTCTCGTGGAGCTACTTTACCCTGCAGGACGACTCGGTCCGGAAGGTGAAGGCGCTCATTCCCGCCACATCCGTCCTCGTCGAGATGACCCACACCACGCTGACGGGCAAAGCCCTCGGCGGCAGCGGCACGCAGCCTTATCTACGGACCACCGATGAGCAGTTTTACACCACCGCGCACCTCGCCTACGAGCAGGGTGCCGATGGCGTGAGCCTCTTCAACTTTCCCTACTACCGCGCCCACGTCATCCCGGAGATCGGGCCCTTCGACGAGCCGCCTTTTCACGTCCTGCCGAAGCTGCGCGATCGTGAATTCGTCGCCCGACAGCCGCATTGTTATTTCCTCACCGCCGCGCGGAAGGATGTCGCTCTGCGCGCTCTACCGCTGGCCGCGCTGTTGCAGCGGAACCAGCCGCAGACCTTCACGATGGAAATGGCGCCGACGGCCGGGGTGCATCGCGACGGGCTCCTGCGCCTGCGGTCCGACGAGTCCATCGCCGATCGGGTCATCGAGGTGAAGGTGAACGGCACGCTGCTCGAGCCCGCTCCCTTCACCGCGAAGTCGCTGCCGCACCGCTACGAGGCCTGGCTCGGCACGGCGGAGGACTCGCGTTGTTTTCACTGCCCGATCGGTTTGGTCAAGCAAGGGAACAACGAGATCGAAGTGACCCTGCGGGAGGGCATCCGCGTCCGGATCATCTACCTCGAAGTGGCCCTGCCCGCGGAGGCAACTCCCCGTTGATGGGAAGAGGGGCAGGAAAAAGAAACGTTTTGCCTCGCGGCCTGGAATTTTCTAAACTCGCGTCATGGCTCGTCGTCGTTCCGCCGGATGTCTTGCGCTCGTGATTTTTTTCCTCGTCGGAGGGATCCTCGGTGGGGTGGGATACTTTGCGATCCTGCGTCCCGAGTGGGAGGTGGACCGGACCTTTGTGGAAGGACGGTGCGAAATTCTTTCCAAACGGCTCGTGGAGGAGGAGAAACGGACGCGCAGTTCGCGGAAGTCGGGCAGCTCGCGGAAGCGCACCCATTACCGCCCCGAGTTCCACATCCGCTATGAGGTCGGGGGGAAAACCCTCGAAGCCCACACCTGGCGCATCGTGCGGTCATCGAGCACCTCGGAGTCGTCGCAGCAGAAGGTGCTCGATCGTTTCGAGGTCGGGAAAACCTATCCTTGTTGGTATGATCCGGCCGACCCTTCGCGGGTGGTGCTGGAGAAAGGGATCTCGGTCGGGGCGGTCGTGCTTGTGGCCCTCGGCAGTCTCTTCATGTTGATCGGTGGCATTGGGATCGTCCTCACGCCGCTGCGGGCGGCGCGAAATCTGGTGCGTTGATTGCTCCCGCGAAAACCCAAGAGGGTTGCGTGTGCGACCTGACAGGGTCGAATCAACGGAAGCGCTTCCAGAAATCGATGCCGAGACGCTGATGCTCGGCAACGGGCGCGTAGCCGAGGGCGAGGAGGCGGCGCTCGAGATCGGGCAGGTGGGCGGCACCCCAGGGGATGAAGACTTCGGCGTAGCCGGCATGGTGCTCGGCATAGACGTCCATGAGATGGGCGTTGCGCTTTTTGATGAGTCCTTCGACCATGAGTTCCTCGAGCTCTTCAGCGGTCATATCGGCGGGCATGGAGAAAAGGTCCTCGAACTTGAGCTCTCCTATCGCACCAAGAAGGGCGACGAGGCGATCACGATAGGCGGGATCGAGTTCGCTGACGTCGATGTCGGCACGCCGGAAGTCGACCCCGCGTTCGGCCCACGCGGCGACGGAGTCACCCGCCTTTCCTTCACCCTTGTCGGATTGCATGGCGAATCCGATGGCCTGCTCGGCGAGTCCGAATTTCTCCGCCATGTTGCGGTAAGTCTGGCCCGAGGCGAAGGACCGGGGGAGCACCTTTTCGCGGTCGGAAACGCCTTCGAGAAGGACGAGACGCCGGCCTTCGAGCGGGGTGGCGAGGCTTTCGTTGAGAGCCTCGTAAAAGACGCCATCGGCGATGTGGGCCATGCCGACGAGGTGGACACGGCGTCCATCTTTTTCGTAGATCCGCTCGGCGAGGCGGAGCCCTTCCGGGGTGAGGCGCACAAATCCGGCGGAGGTATCGTCGATGACGCGGGCGATGCCGAAGAAACCGACGGGCAAGGAGAGGATGGAGGCGAGAAAAGTGACGAGTCCAACGGCCACGGAATGTTGCCAGCGGAACCAGGGGCGGCCGTGCATCGATTGGCTGGTCACGGCGGCGACGAGGTAGACGAGGCTGAGCAGCACGAGGATCTCATCGAGGAGGAGCGAGGCGGTGCGCAGATCGAGCCAGTGGGTGAGGGGCCAGGCAAAGGAGAAACGCAACGTCGAAAGGACGACGGCGGGAATGAGGAAACGTTTGGGAAATCCGGCGAAGACGATGGCGGCGACGGTCCAGCCCATCACGTAGAGCCCGAGAAAGAGCGAGCTGAGAGACGGCTGCAAAAGGAAATGGGCGTCGTGGGTGAGATCGGCGACGAGCGTCCAGCCGGAGAAAAAGAGGAGACCAAGGGCGGCGAGGACATTCCAGGGGCGGGTCGACCGGGAGGGGGAGGGGGAAGTCATGGCGGGAGGATGGCGCTGGCCGGAAACATTGTCCGTTACGATTTGCTGGCCGATTTATAGCGGAAGGCGGTGAGGATTGCCCGAAAAATCGGAGCCAATCAGCGTGGGGATGGCGCATGAAGGGGCCGGTCGTGCGCGAATGCGTGCGGTTTCGCTCTCGACCGGGGCGCGTGGCTCCGTTTTCATGGGAGGATCATGACGACCCGCCGCAAGTTTCTCAAGGGAGGCGCCGCCGCCTCTTTCCTCGCCGCCGCTCCCGCCATTGTCCGGGGGCAGAATCTGAATTCCAAACTGCAGCTCGCCTCGATCGGATCGGACGGCAAGGGGCTGAGCGACATCAAGGCGATGTCGACCCACGACAAGCAGCAGTACGTGGCCTTTTGTGACATCGACCTGAACCGCACGCTGAACGTGAAGCAGCTCAGCCCGGAGACACCGGTGTATCAGGATTTCCGAGAGATGTTCGCGGAGTTGGGGGACAAGATCGATGCGGTGACGGTCTCGACGCCCGATCACATGCATGCCTATTGCTCGATCAGCGCGATGAAGCTGGGCAAGCACGTCTATTGCCAAAAACCCCTGACGCACAATGTCTGGGAGGCCCGCGAGGTGGCGAAGATGGCGAAAAAGACGGGCCTCATCACGCGGATGGGCAACCAGATCCATTCGCACCAGTTCTACCGCACCGCGGTGCAGCTCGTGCAATCGGGCCGCATCGGCAAGGTGGTGCAGGTGCACTCGTGGGTGGGCACGCCGGGCCACTGCCGCAGCGGATACATCAGCCGGCCGAAACACACGGATCCGGTGCCGGAGACGCTCGACTGGGACAAATGGATCGGCGTCGCGCCGGTGCGTCCTTATGTCGGGGGGAGATGTTATGCGCCGTGGGGCTGGCGTGATTGGCAGGATTTCGGAGGCGGAGCGATCGGCGATTTCGGCTGCCACATTCTCGATCCGGTCTACACGGCGCTGAACATCACGGGGCCGAGCGATGATTACCTCGCGGAGCATTCGGGCATGAACGACGAGGTCTGGCCCGCGCAGACGACCTACAGCTTCACGGTGCCGGGCACGGAATACACGGCGGTGGAGCGCCTCAAGATCACCTGGTACAACGGCGGCATGATGCCGTCGATCAAGGGTTCGCATCTTCCCGAGCGCGAAGCCCTGCCACCGAGCGGGTCGATGATCATCGGAGAGGCGGGCACGCTGATCGTGCCCCATGTGGCGGCTCCGCTGCTGTATTTCGAAGGCAAGGAGGCGAGCACGGAATATGAGATGGCGGACGACCGCGACCACTACCACGGCTGGATCGATGGGTGTTTGTCAGGAAAACAGCCGTCGGATGACTTCGGTTATGGCGCCCGGCTCACGGAAACGATCCTGCTCGGCAACATCGCGGTGCGTTATCCGAACACGAAGCTGCAGTGGGATGCGGCGAACATGCGTTTCTCGAACCACGACGACGCGAACCGCTGGCTCACCCGCGACTATCGCGAGGGCTGGGATCTCAAGGCGCTGATCGGCTGACCGGTGGCCCTGATCTCGGGAAAGGGGTCAGCCTTTCGGTTCCTTCACCTCGGAGACGACGATACGGTTTTTTCCGGCGGTGTTGAGCCGGGTCGAGGATCCGAGCGGCACGAGATTCGGCGAGACCCAGATCTGGTCGAGACGCAGGAGGGGATAATCGGAGGGAAACGTGTTCCCCCATCCGGTGCCGACCTCGGCGTAGGTGTCGAGCATGCCGCTGTTCTCGAGAGGACGGTAGACGTCGTCGCCGGGCGGGGTGCCGAAACCGCCGCCGATGATGCGGCCGATGCTCGCGCGGTTGATGGGGTGCTCGCCGAGATGGGTGCGGACGAGGCGGCGGTTCTCGACGCGTGCGGCGATGAGACGTTTCCACTCCGCCGGTTGCCACATGTCGAGGCTGGGCGCGCAGCCGGGCAGATCGACATTGGAGATGTCGAGGACGATGCCGTCGGGACGTTTCAGCCGCACGTGCAGGGCTGTCGATCCGGGATCCCCGATCACGGCGAGGGCTTCGCCCCGGCCGAGGATGGCCTTGTCGCCGACGAGGGTGACGGATCGCTCGACGCCGTAGAGCTGGTCGGCGACGGCTTCGAGAATGGTTTTGTCAGGAGCCTCTTGCACGATGAGGACTTCCGGATCGGACTCGGCTGCTTTTCTCAGCGAGGCTTCTTCACCTCCGCAGCGGACGTTCACGATCGAGAGGACCTTTTCCGTTGCGACAGTGGCGGGCTCTTTCCTCAGGGAGGCGACCAGTTCCCGCACGATCCCGACAGCCTCTTCGGAGAATCCGATGCCGGTGATGAGAAAGAGGCAAAAGATCACTCCTGGGGCGAGTCCACGGCAGATGATCCAGCAGAGCAGCGAGATGAGCGCCCCGGCCGCGGCCCAGAGCCAGATGGGCACGAGAGTGACGGCGACCATGGCATCCCAGCGGTTCAGCAGGCAGATGGCCACGGCGAAGTAGCCGAGGAGGAGGAGGAGGGGGACCGTGGTCGAGAGGGTCTTTTGGAGTTTTCGCCACATGGGAAGCCGGAGTCCCTTCACGGGACGGGCACAGGGTAGCCCAAAACGGGTGATTTTCCCCGGGAAATCTCCCCTTGCGGGGGACGCGTTCGGGGTTTCGTTCCCGGCATGTTGCGCGAATTAAAAGAAGAAGTGCTCGAGGCGAATCTCCTTCTCGTGAAGGAGGGGCTGGTGCGCCTGACCTGGGGCAATGTTTCGGGCTTCGATCGGGCGAGCGGGCTGTTCGTGATCAAGCCGAGCGGGGTCGCCTACGAGGATCTCACGGTGGAGTCGCTCGTGGTGCTGGATCTCGAGGGGGTGGTGGTGGAGGGCTCGCTGCGTCCTTCCTCGGACACGGCGACCCACCGCATCCTTTATCGCGAATTTCCCGGGATCGGTGGTGTCACGCATACCCATTCGGTGCGGGCGACGATGTTTTCCCAAGCGGGTCGCGAGCTGCCCTGCTACGGGACGACGCACGCCGATCATTTTTATGGCACGGTGCCGGTGGTGCGCGAGCTGACGGCTGAGGAAGTCGCGGAAGACTACGAGACGAATACGGGCCGGGCCATCGTGGAGCGTTTCCGCGAACTCGGACTCGATCCTCTCGCGATGCCGGCCTGCTTCCAGAAGTATCATGCCCCTTTCACCTGGGGAAAGAGCGCCCTCGAGTCGGTGAAAAACAGCGTCGCCCTCGAGGTCTGCGCCGAAATGGCGATGGGAATGTGGCAGCTCCAGCCCGAGACGGCTCCGCTGCCCGGGCACTTGCTCGACAAGCATTACCTGAGGAAACACGGCCCGGGAGCCTACTACGGGCAGGGCGGGAAGTGATCCCGGCGCGTTAACAGGCTAGCAAAAAGGAGAAAACGGAAGGTGCGGCACGCCCTTTCTCCGAAGCCGACGTCCGTACGCATGATCGGATTGATATCTAAAATTCCAAAATTATTACGGAAATTATAAATTTAAGACTTGTGTAAAGTTCGCATCTGTCATAATTTCAATAATTAACAGGCTGGGACGCCTGATGATTTAAAAATTATGAAAACCGCGACCGTTATTTCCCTTTTTGTTTTCTCCTTCGCCGGAGGCAAGGTCATTGCCGGCGACTGGTCACCTTTCAACGACCCCAAGGCACCGGCTCCTCTCGCGCCCGTGGAAAACTGCCTTTCCTACGATTTCGTGGATCTCAGCTACGGGATCTATGATTTCGGCACGCCCTATTTTTACGATGGCGACTTCTACGAGGTGGGCTTCTCGAAGTCGATCTCCGAGCATTGGTATCTGACCGGCAGCTTTGCCGATGGCAATTACCTCTTCGATTGCGGCTGCGACATCAACGAGGTGAGCACGCGTCGCTATCGCATGGGCGTCGGAGCCCGGAAGCAGATCGCCTCGTGCGTGGATCTCACCTTCGAGGGCGGGGCCGAGCACACCGATGCCGAATACAGCCCTTTCCCGGAGCGCGAATACGATTCCTGGGGCTACTACGTGGGACCCGGGATCCGGGCGCGTTGGGGACGTTTTGAAGCCTTCGCCAAAGCCCTTTACACGGGACGCGAGGGCGATCGGAGCCAGGAATACCTCGGCTGGCGCACGGCCGATGCGCTGAGCCCCGATGAAGATGGCTGGCTCTTCACGCCCGGCATGCTCTTCCACTTCACGGACAGCCTCTCGCTCAAGATCGCGGCGGAGTTCGGTGAACTCGACAATGCCTACACCTTCGGAGCCCGCTACGAGTTCTGATCAACCGTGCAACGTTTCCCGGGAGGTCCCGCGCGTTTGACGCCGGGACCTTTTTCTTTTGCCGCGGCTGCTTCAATGGCCGCGGCAGTAGCCGAGCAAACGATCATACACCTCCGTCGCTCGGAGGGTGGTGCCGTTTTCGAGACCGGGAAAGGCCCCGATCAGGACGGGATGATCGTCGCGATCCCGGGGAATGCAGCCGTGCGAGCCCTTCACGAGCGAGGCATCGAGCGGGATGACATCCATCAGCATCCGGAAACCCAGCATCTTTTTGAGGAGGCGCCACGCGATCGCGACCTTCGGGAACCAGATCTTCGGGTTCACGAAGAGCTCGACGGGATCGTAGCCGGGCTTCCGATGGATGTCGACGCAGCGGGCGTAGTCGGGAGCTTTGCGATCCTTCTTCCACCAGTAGTAGGTGAACCAACTGTGCTCGTCGCACACGGCCACGAGATCACCGCTGCGATCATGGGCGAGGCCTGCGGCCTCCTGATCCTCGCGATCGAGCACCTCGGTGACGCCTTCGATCCGCCGCACCGTCGCGGCGACTTCCTCGAGCAGGGAGGGATCGTTCACGTAAACGTGGGCGACCTGGTGATCGGGGATGGCGAAGGCCTTGCAGTTGCCCAGATCGATCATCTCTCGGCCGAGTTCCTCGCGCCAGGTGATCCAGCCTTTCTCGCGGAAGACGCGGTTCAGATGGATGGCCCGGTCGCTGCGGGTGATGCCGTATTCGCTGAGGATGACGACCCGCACGCCGCGTCCCTCGAGGTGGCCGACGAGGTCGGCGAGGACGCGGTCGATGGCCTGGAGATCATCGCTGATCGCGGCCCCCTCCGGGCCAAGGCGCTGCAGATTGTAATCGAGATGGGGAAGGTAGACGAGATTCAAGTGGGGTGAAAACTGTTCTTCGAACCACTTCGCCGATTGTGCGATCCACTCGCTCGACTCGATCCCGGCGGCGGGACCCCAGAAGGCGGGAAAAGGAAACTTGCCGATCTTTCTCGTCACCTTTTTCCGCAGGTCCATCGGCCAGGTTTGCACATCGAAAAGCTTTTTTCCGTCGGCACGATAAATGGGTCGCGGAGTGATCTGGTAGTCGGCGGTGGAGTAGAGATTGTTCCACCAGAAGACCTTGGCGCAGGTGTATCCGGGATCTTCCTCGCGGAGGTGCTCCCAGAGCTTGCGCCCTTTGACGAGGTGGTTCGACTGTTTCCAACAACGATGCTCGGCGTATTCGCGATCGTACCACATGTTGCCGACGATGCCGTGCTCCGCCGGAGTTTTTCCGGTGAGAAAGGTCGCCTGCATCGTCGAGGTGACGGCCGGCAGCACGGGCGTGATGTGGGCCAGCTTGACGCCTTCGCGGGCGAGAAACCTCCGCAAAAACGGCATGTCGGGCCCGATGTGGCGCGGCGTGAGGCCCACGACATTGAGGATCGCGGTGCGCGGCGAGGTGGAGGCGGGTGAAGAGGGTTTGCTCACGGACTCGACAGGGTAGGATCGGTGAATCTACCGCGAAAGACCGCCGATGGCCAGACCGGCCCTTCACACCATGGGGAGGATTTTGCTGAGCACCAGGACGACGATGAGGCCGAAGAGGGAATTCGCGGTGAGCTGGACGGACCAGGTCTTCAAGGTCTCTTTCTCCGTCATGCCCGAGAGACGGGAGACGGCCCAGAAACCGCTGTCGTTCATCCACGAGCAGAACATGGCGCCGAAGCCGATGCTCATGAAGAGGTAGACGGGATGGCAACCGAGCTGCCCGCCCCCGATCATCGGCGCCATGATGGAGGAAGCGGTCAACATCGCGACGGTGGCCGAACCTTGGGCGACGCGGACGACGACAGCGACGATCCAGCCGAGGAAGATGAGATTCAGACTGAATCCGGTGGCGAGCAGTTTCACAGCGTCTCCGACTCCGGCACTGCGCAGGGCGGCCCCGAAAGCACCGCCGGCGCTGGTGATGAGGATGATCATGCCGGCGGTCTCAAGCGGAGGGCCGACGAGTTCCTCGAGTTTGGCGAGGCCCAGTTTCGCCTGCCGGGCGAGCACGACCATGGCGATGAAGGCGCCGATGAAGAGGGCGATGTTCTTGTTGCCGATGAAATCGACCCAGGCGCGGACGGTGAGGAAGGCATCATTCCCGCCCATCATCCCCACGAATCCGGTGGCCCAGCCATCGCCTTTCGCGGCACCGGATCCGGCAAGTTCGAAGACGGTGGTGAGACTGATGAGGAGGATGGGGAGCACGACGGGAGTGATGCTCCAAAAGAAAGAGGGCAGCTCGCTCTCGGGCCGGTCGCTGATGCCGCGCAGGTTCTCGAGCGAGACGGAGCCCGAACCGCGCACCGGCACGGTGACGCGCTTGTTGATCCAATGGCTGAAGAGGAAACCGAAGACGGCGACGATGCCCCCGACGACCATGCCCCAGACGAGCGATTCACCGACACTGATCTGGAGATCGGCGACGACGGCGACGGGGCCGGGGTGCGGGACGGTCATGGAATGGGTGATCGTGCCGGCCACGCAGATGGCGAGGATGTAAAGGACGTAATCCTTGCCGGTGCGCATGGCGAGGGTCATGGCGAGCGGCACCATCAGCATGAACATGGTATCGAAGAAGATGGGCGCGCTGAGAATGAAGGTGCTGGTGAGCAGGGCCCAGCCGGCGTGTTTTTCCCCGAAGAAGGCGAGGAAACGCCGTACCACCTTGTCGGCTCCTCCGCTCCGCATCAGGGCCATGCCGATGACGGCGGCGAGGGCGATGGAGATGGCCACGTCGCGGGCGGTGTCGCCGAGGCCCTTGGAGACCATCTCAATGGTGCCGACGAGGGCTGAGTAGGTTTTGACGGAGCCGTCTTTCTGCACGATCTCCCGGGAGTCCTTGCCGGTCATGAGTCCGGCGATGAGCGCGGCGGCGAGCAGGGCGATGAAGGCGTGGAGACGGAGCTTGCCGATGCCGACGATGATGAAGGCAACGCTGACGGCAAGGGTGACGAAGGGCCAGTAGGGGGATGACATGACGGCGCAAATGCTGGCGGTGAAGTGCCTGCGAGTCGAGAGAAATTCTCAACCTTGGCCCGCGTTTGCGGACCGTCTCGAGGTGGCAAGGCCGAGGGCGATGGTGATGAGGCAGCCGAAGAGGCTGAACCAGAGAAAAGAAACGAGCTGGGCGGGTTTTTCCGCCGTGAAGGTGCCGCTCTGGTAGAGGTGCAGGGCGAGCAGGGAAAGGAAACCGGCGAGGCAACCGGTGAGGGCTCCGCGGGTGTCGGCACGGGTCGTGAACATGCCGAGGAAAAAGAGACCGAGGAGCGGTCCGCCGACCAGACCGATGATCGTGTTGACGGACTCGACGAGATTTCCCTGCATCTTGGAGACGGCGAAGGCAAGGGCCATGACGAGAAGGCCGTAGGCGACGGTGATCCATCGGGCGCGGCGCACCTGCCGGGCATCGCTGACGGGCGCCGAGGCGGAAAGGCGCTGTTGGAAATCGACGAGGGTGGCGGAGGACAGGGAATTGAGCCCGGCGGAGATGGTCGACATGCTCGCCGCATAAATCGCGGCGATGAGGAGACCCGGCAAGCCGGTTGGCAGCTGGGTGACAACGAAGTAGGGGAGGATCTGATCCTCTTTCTGGATGAGCCCCGCGGCGAGCGGATCGCCGTGGATCTTGTAGAAGGCGTAGAGGACGAGACCGGTGCCGTAGAAAAGAACGAGGACGGGCAGGATGAACCAGAGTTTGATCCAAAGGGAGCGACGTGCCTCCTGTAGCGATCCGGCGGTGAGGTAGCGTTGCACGGAGACCTGATCGGTCGCCATCTGCACGAGATGGAGAAACGCGGCGGCGATGAGGAGCGAGCCGAGATTGATCCGTTCGGAGAGATCGAAGGAGAGGCTGAGATCGAGCCGGCCATCGGCGACGGCGGTCTCCCACACGCCGCCGAGTCCGCCGGGGATCTTCGACATCGCGACGAGGGCGATGGTGAGCTGGCCGCCGAAGAGAACGACGAGCTGGATCACATCGGTCCAGATCACGGCACGCATCCCCCCGAGGGCGGTGTAGAGCGTGGTGAGGGAGCCGGTCGCGAGAATGGTGATCCAGAGGGGGATGCCGGTGACCTTTTCCAAGGCGAGGGCCGGTGCGTAAGTGGCGGCGGCGAGCCAGAGGGAAACGCGGAAGATGAAGAGTCCCGAGGCGAGGAGCCGCACGGGCAGGGCGAAACGTTCTTCGAGGAACTGGTAGGCGGTGTAGAAGCGCGACTGATAGAACTTCGGCAACATCCAGATCGTCGTGATCGGGGTGGCGATGAAGAAAGCGAGGACGGCGTAGCCGAAACCGAATCCGTTTTTGTAAACATCGGCGGGACCGGCGAGATAACTGATGCCGGAGAAGAGCGCCGCGAGGATGGACATGGCCACGAGGAGGCTGTTCATCCCGCGTCCGGCGAGAAAATAATCACCGAGGTTTCCCGCCTTTTTCCGCGCCGACCACAGGCCGACCCCGACGGAAAGAGCGAGGTAGAGGCCGAAGAGGGCGTAATCGAGCGGAGAAAAGCGGGTCATGAGTCACGGGTCACGGCAGAGGGCACGAAGCTCATTCCACCATGTTCCGGCTCGGGGAACAACAGGCTTCTTCATGTATCCGTCCACGACCCTCGACCCATGACCCATGGCCGATGACCCGTGGATCGCAGGGATCACACTTCCAACTGGATGCCGAGTTCGATGACCTGGCGGGGCGGCAGGTCGAAGTAACCGGTCGCGGGGCGCGAGAGTCGCGAGAGGGTGACGAAAAGTTTCTTGCGCCACGCTGCCATCTTGCCGGGGCCGGTGGTGAGAAGGACTTCCCGGCTCTGGTAGAAGGTGATGCCGGCGGGCTTCACCTTGCCTTTGGTGGCGAGCGCGTTGCAGAGATCCTTGAAGACGTTGGGCGACTCGGCGAATCCATAACGCAGGAGGACGCGGTAGAACTCTTCGTGGAACTCCTCGATCTCGTGCCGCCGCTCCGTCGGGACGTGGGGCGCGTTCTCGAACACGACGGTGAGCAGCACGACTTGCTTGTGGAGCGCCTTGTTGTGTTTCAAATGATGGAGCAGGGCGAGGGGCAGGCCGTCGGCGGTGGCCGACATGAAGACCGCGGTGCCGGGCACGCGGATGATGCGGTCGGCCTTGATGTCGTCGATGAGGTGTTGCACGGGCAGGCGGCCGCGTTGCATGGCCTGGAAGAGGATGCCGCGGCCGTCGGTCCAGGTCTTCATCATGATCCAGATCCCCGCGGCGACCGCGAGAGGAAACCAGGCTCCCTGCATGAACTTCACGAGGCTGCCGGCGACATAACCGAACTCGATCGTCACGAAAACGGCGACGGGCAGGGCCGCTTTCCACCAGGCCCAATCCCAGTTGTGCCGGGCCACGAAGAAAAAGAGGATGCTGGTGAGGAGCATCTCGAGCGACACGGACAGTCCGTAGGCCGAAGCGAGGTTGCTCGAGGTCTGGAAGCCGATCACGAGCGCGACGCACGAGATCATGAGGAGGAAATTCACCTGCGGCATATAGATCTGGCCGCGGATGTCGGGATTGGTGTGGATGATCTTCAGCCGCGGCAGGTAACCGAGCTGCACCGCCTGCTGGGTGAGGGAATAAACGCCGGTGATCATCGCCTGCGAAGCGATGATGGTCGCGGCGGTGGCGAGGATGACGATGGGGATGAGGAGCGAGGACGGGGCGAGATGGAAAAAGGGATGCTCGAGGGCCGCGGGATCGTAGATCACGAGCGCCCCCTGCCCGAGATAATTCAAGGTGAGGGCGGGATAGACGAGGATGAACCAGGCCCGCTGGAGCGGTTTCGGTCCGAAGTGGCCGATGTCGGCGTAGAGGGCCTCGCAGCCGGTGACGGCGAGCAGGACCATGCCCATGATGACGATGCCATGGGTGCCGTGATGGATGAGGTAGCTGATGCCCCAATGGGGTGAAAGGGAGACGATCACCTCGGGATGCTCGAGGAATCGGTAGATCCCGAGCGAAGCGAGGGTGAGAAACCACACGATCATGATGGGCCCGAAGGCCACCCCGATGCGGGCGGTGCCGTGTCGCTGGACGAAGAAGAGGGAGAGGAGGATGCCGACGGATACGGCGATGACGACATTCTGCGGAATGCCTTCGCGGATTTGTTTCAGCCCCTCGACGGCGGAGAGCACGGAGATGGCGGGGGTGATCATGCCATCTCCGTAGAGAAGCGCGGCCCCGAAGAGCACGACGAGGACGACGAACGACGTCTTGCGGACCTTGCCCTTCTTGTCGGGTGCCCGGAGGAGCGAGAGCAGGGCGAACATCCCGCCTTCGCCCTGGGCGGTCGCCCGGCTGAGGATGGTCAGGTATTTGAAGGCGACCATGATCGTGAGCGACCAGAACATCAGCGAGATCGGGCCATAGACCATCTCGACGCCGTCTTTTCCCGGCTGATATCCCGAGTGGGCGAGACATTCGCGCAGGGCATACAGGGGGCTGGTGCCGATGTCGCCGAAAACGACACCGAGCGCCATCAAGGCCAAAGGCCAATGGGAGGAGGAGGAATGCGGTGGTTCCATCACGCCGGGAGCGGGACCGGGGAGGGAGGTTGCTTCAATGCAGCGGCCAAAGCAAGGGGACAAGTGGCAAAACCACGAGCATGAGAACGAAGGTGAGGAGGCCGCCGACCCGCACGAAATCCATGAAACGGTAGCGTCCGGGGCCGTAGACGATGACGCAGGAAGGCTCGAGTGGCGCGATGAAGGAGATGGATGCGGCGAGCATCACCCCGATGGCGAAGGTGCGGGGATCGGCCCCGATCTCGGCGGCGGCGCTCATGGCCACGGGCAGCACGACGAGCGCGGCCGCGGCGTTCGACATGGGCTGGGTGAGGAGGATGGTGAGGACGAAGAAGCCGCCGAGGATGGCGAGTTCGCCCATGGGTTTCAGAGCGTAGACGATCCACTCGGCGAGCCACGCGGCGGTGCCCGTTTTTTCCATCGCGGTGCCGAAGGCGGTCATGCCTCCGATGAGGATGAGCATGCGCCAATCGATCACCTCGCGGACCTGGTCGCCGGGGAGGGCGCCGGCCAGGACGATGAGGACGGCGGCGCTGAGAAGAGCGATGGAGAGCGGCACCCAGCCGACCGTACCCGCGATGATGGCGGCGAGGAAGACCCCGGCGGTGAAGATCCCCTGGCGCAGGCGCAGGGTGGGCGGCTCGTATTCGTCGAGCACGGCAAAGCCGCTGCCCCGGCGGATCGCGGCGAGTTTCTCGGCCTTCGCCTGGACAAGGAGGACGTCGCCGGTGCGCAGGACGACGCTGCCCATGTCATGGAGGCGGGATTGACCGTGGCGGCTGATCGCCAGGACCATGAGATCGTGGGTGCGGCGCAGGTCGGCTTCGCGCAGGGTGAGACCGGCGAGATCGGAATCGGGGAGGATGACGGTCTCGGCGACGAGGAGATCGCCATGGCGTCCGCCGACTTCGTCCGGTTCGAGCGAGGCTTTGAATTCGAGGCCTTCGATCTTCTTGATGCGGAGCAGGTCGGTGACTTTTCCCTGCACGAGGAGGAGGTCGCCTTCGGCGATGAAGAGTTCGGGCGCGGGCAGCATTTCCTGTCCGTCGCGCTCGATCCGCACAAGGCGGAATCCGATCAGATTCAGATCCCATTCGAAACTCGATTGGCCGATGAGCGGGGATTTCGGCATCACGACGACCTCGCTGTGGTAATCGCGGATCGTCTCCGGCTTCAGGGCGATGTCGCCCTTCACGTTGGGAAGCAGCTTCTCGCCGAAGAAGAGGAAGTAAAGGATGCCGATCGCCACGATGAGGAGGCCGATGGGCGCGAGTTCGAAAAGGCCGACGGGTTCCATCCCCGCGTTCTCGATGTAGCCGCTCACGGCGACGTTGGTGGAGGTGCCGATGAGGGTGCAGGTGCCCCCGAGGATGGAGGCGAAGGCGAGTGGCATGAGGAGGCGGGAGGGGCTCAGGCCCGCGGATTGGGCGAGGCCCGCGGCCGGGGAGACGAAGAGCGCCGTCACCGTCGTGTTGTTCATGAAGGCGGAAAACGATGCCGCCACCGACATGAGGAGGAGGGTCAGCTTCTTCGGGCCCGAGCTCGAGAACTTCAGCAGGGCCGCAGCCCCGGCTTCGAGGAGTCCGCTACGCTGCAGGGCGGCGCCGATCACGAAGATGGCTCCGAGGATGATGATGATGTCGTTGCTGAATCCCGCGAAGGCTTCCTTCGGGGTGAGAATGCCGGTCACCGTGAGCGCCGCGAGGAGCAGCAGGGTGATGACGTCGACGGAGATCTTTTCAGTCGCGAAAAGGGCTACCGCCGCGACGAGGAGGACAAGAAGGAAGGCTGTTTCCATGGGGATGCTCCGCTGGTGCGGTCGCAATGCCCGATTTTTGCCCGGAAAATTTGAGCCCGCAACTTAATTTACACTAATTCACAAGAGATTAAGCGCGGATCTTCTGTCCGACCCGCTCCTGGATCCGGCGGGCGAAGGGGAGGGGGATGTGGGGCGGCAGGGTGTGGTGTTCCTTGCGCAGGGTCAGGAAGAGCCAGCGATGCTCGAAGAGATTGAAGGCGGCGCTAAGGTCCCAGAGCGGCGGGACGACGAGCGTGACGTGCCGGGAGACCCGCTGCATCTCCTCGAAGAAAGCGCGGGGATCCTCGACATGCTCGATCGTATGGGAGCAGAGGGTGTGCTCGAACTGGCGGGCGGAAAAGGGCAGGTGGTAGATGTCGTCGACCACGACGAGGTTCGGGATCTCGGCGTGTTTCACGATATCGACGTTGATACCCCCGCCATCGGTCTTGCCGCAGCAGATGTTGAGATCCCACACCGCGCGACGCCTCCGGATGATCCCGCCCATGACCCGGTAGCTGAGCCAGTTCAAGGCGGGGAGGAGGATGACGAGGACGGCGGCGAGGCTGAGTAGGACGGAGGCCATGGTGAGGGAGGAGAGTTGCGGCAAAGATGCAACGCAATTCCGCCTCTCCTCCCCGGGCAAGGCCGGTAGTATGACGATTTTGTCAGGAGATCTTTCGTCTCGTGCGTTGCCGCAGCACTTCCCGGGTCGCGGCGATGAGGCGGCGTCCGGTCACCTGCTCCTCGTCGACGGTGACGGTGGCGCCGGCTTCGATGACTTCGTCGGTGAAGGCGTGGTAGCGCGCCCGGGCCACGATCGCGATGTCGTCCCCGAGCTGACGGATCGAACCGACGAGGCGCACGACGGTGCGGTGATCGGGCACGGTGATGATGGCGGCGTCGGCCTGCTCGATCCCGTGATGAATGAGGAACTCGAGGTGGGTCGCATCGCCCAAGACGGCATGCAACCCCATGGATTTCGCCAGATCGATGTTCGCGGGCCTCAGGTCGATGACGAGGCAGGAGAGGTTTTCCATCTGATCGAGATCGGTCGCGACTCGTTGTCCCGCAGGCCCGAATCCGATGATAAAAACGAGACGCGAATCCGCGGACGGGTTGGTAACCGCCTCCCTATCCGTCGCCGCCTTTCTGGAACGCATGAGCCAGTCTTCCAGCTTTCTTCCCGCCGGCCGGGCGATGCGGACGAGGAGTGGTGTGGCGAAGAGAGCCAGCAGCGTCGCGGAGACCAATAGACGGAAGGGCTCGTCCTCGAGAACCCCTCCGGATTTGGCGATCCCCGCGATGACGACGCCGAATTCCCCCACCTGGGCGAGGGCGAGGCCCGTAGCCAGGGCATAACGTGCGGGCAGGCGGAAGGCCCGTGCGACCAAGGCCACGACGAGTCCTTTGCCTGCGATGATGAGCACCGTGAGGCCGATGACGGCAGGGAAGTTTCCCGCGATCCAGACCGGGTCGCCCAGCATGCCGACCGAGGCGAAAAACAAGGTCACAAAAAGAATGCGCAGGCCACCCACATCGGCGCGGATCTGGGTGGAGAAGGGGGATTCCGCCAGCATCATGCCCGCGATGAAGGCACCGAGGGCGGGAGAGAGCTCCAAGGCGTGGGCCGCGAGGGCGGATCCCGTGGCAAGGACGACGGCGAGCAGCACGAGCAGCTCACGATCGCGCGAGAGGCTGAGCTGTTTCATCACCGAAGGGATCACCCAGCCCGCGAGGATGCGGAAGCCGGCCACCATCGCGACAATCAATCCCACCGCTTTTCCCAGGCCGAGGATCATTTCGGACGGTCCCCCGCCTCCCGCCAGCATCGTCACAAAAAGCACGAGCGGGACGACCGCGATGTCCTGGAGCAGGAGGATGCCCAGTGCGGTCCGGCCGTGGACGGAATCGATCTCGGATCGGTCGGTGAGGAGCCTGAGGACGCACGCGGTCGACGAGAGTGCGACGGCGGATCCGATGCACAGTGCCGCTTTCAGATCCTGGCCGAAGAGCATGGCCAATCCCGTGCTGAGGAAGAGCGTCGCCACTACCTGGAGCGATCCGCCGAGACCGGCGACCGGGCCGAGGCGAAGGAGACGGCGAGCGGAAAACTCCAGACCGATCGTGAAGAGGAGTAGAGAAACCCCGAGCTCGGCGATCACCGGCACGCCGGAATCCTTGGAGACGACTCCGAGCACCTGCGGTCCCAGCACCATGCCGGCGATGAGGTAACCGAGAATGGCGGACTGGCCGAAACGCTCGAAGAGCATCCCGATTACCAGGGCGGCGGCGAGCAGCGCAAAAAGCTGGAACACGGCTTCCCAAACACCCGATTCAGCGGCAGCGGCGGCGATGATGGGCATGGCGATCGGGATATCGGATCGTCAACCGGCCTCGGAGGCGGCCTTCGCCGCGGGCCGCCTGGAGGTGGCGTCTCCCTCGCGGATCTGCCGGCTGATCTCGCGCAAGGTCCCCAGCACCGCGGGCGGGGTCGAGGGCAGGGGGAGATCAATCTTCAGTTCCGGTTTCATGCCGAAAGCGCGGAGCGCGTCCCAGAGCGCTTCGCGGATACAGGAGGCGAGCAGCACGGGAGCTTCGGCGCACGGATCGCCCGGCAGAGCCCCGGGATCACCGAGAGGGCGCAGCCGGTCGGCCACGACCTGGAAAGGCGCGTCGGCAAAGCCGGGCACACCCTCGGCGACGTGGAAGAGGCCCGGCTCGTCCGTCTCGGGGTAGGGGACGCTTTCCGAAAGCAGCCATCCCGAACCGAGAGTGAAGGCCCGCATCAGTTGGGCGAAATCGCGGTCGCCCTGGTCCGGGGAAGGGGAGCCCTCATGGGCGAAGTCGACCCGCAACACCTGCACCTCTCCGGTAAAGGCGTCGATCTGCACCTCGGCTACGGCGGCGGCGTAGGTGAAGGCGGAGAAAGGCCAACCCGCGCCGAGCTCGTGATCCCACCACAGGTTCGGCGTGCGATGATAGCCCGTCTCGACGAGATTGACGCGCTTCCTCCAGGCTCCCTCGATCACTTCGCGGAAATAGAGCGGATGGGTCGGCGAAATGTCGGGGCCGACGAGTCCATCGACAAAACGGATCGCCTCGATCTCCACTTCGGTCTGTCCCCGCGCGGCGAAGAGCTGCAGAGCGACTTCGCGGAGACGCCCCTGGAGCCTTTTGCAGGCGTCGGCGATGGCGCGAAGGACGAGTCCGCAGGCATCCGCGCCGATCACCGGAGTCGACCGCGGGAGCACGTCAAAATCATTGAGAATCACGCGGATCGCTTCCTCCTCGATGCCGAGACGATGCGCCACCTCCTCGCGGATCTGCCCGCGAAAGCCGTCGTTCACATCGACGAGACCGACCCGCACCAGCACCGATCCATCCGCGAGGATCTGCACGAGCACCGCTGCCGCGTCGCGTTCCGGACGGGGATCGCCCAGGCCGAATTTCGTCGTCACCACGGCGATCCCGCGTTTGTGGTAATGGTTTTTCCGGTTCCACTTTTCGATGGCGGCGATACGGGTGTCGAAATCGCTGCGACGCAGCACCTGGTTCCAGACCCGGCTGATCGAGGCCGCCTGCACCGGCTGGCCGTAGGGCGCGGTCTTCGGTTCGGCACCTTCGGTGTAAAAGTTTTTCTCCCGCACCTCGCGGGGTGTCTTGCCAACCGCGGAGGCGACGCGACGGATGATTTCCTCCATCGCCCAAGCTCCCTGGGCAGAACCTTCGGCGGGCAGGGATGAAGAGGTGATGCGATGCGTGCGGCAGAGCTGGGAGGTGATGCGGAAATGGCCGATCCCGTAGACCGAATCGGCGTGCAGCGCGGCCCGGTCCATCACCGTGGTGGAATCCATCGCATAGAATCCTCCATCGACGTGCAACTTCAGATCGAGGGCGGAGATCCTGCCCTCGGCATCGTGCGCCGCGTCGAACTCCACCTTCACCGGATGACGTTGGCCGCGGATCAGGGGCGAGTCGGGGCCCGAGACCTTCAGCACCACGGCGGTGCCGCAGGCCATCGCCGCACGAGTCGCGAGCATGGCAAGGCGGACCGGTTCCAGCTCGAGAGCATCGGTGACGCCGGCGAGTCCGACCGGCTCCAGTTGGACCTCCGACTCCGGGATGTCGGCGGTGCGAGCCACGGCCGTGCGGATCAAGGCCGGGGAAAGCGCGCGCGCCTTGACCGAATAACCTCGGCCTCCGCGTACCGGGGTGACACGGACCTCGGTCGATCCGGTCAGGGGAGCCTGTTGGGGCGGGATGAGGAATGCCCCAAGACTGCGATGGGTGTCCGTGGCGAGGGCCGGAGTCACCTTGCCACGTTCGCAGACCCGGGGAGCTTCGTGGAAGCTCATCATCGCGAGGGCATGATCGATCGAGAGGATGCCGGGCGAGATGTGGTATTCGATCTCGAGTTTCGCCGCCGCTTCGCGGCAAGTCGCCTCGTCCCGAGCGACGATGAGCGCGACCGGCTGCCCCCGGTAGTGGACTTCATCTTCGGCGAGGAGAGGCTCTCCCGAGAACTCCTGTCCCAGGGCGTTTCGGAAGGGAGGGATGTCGTCGGCGAAGAGGACGGCCTCCACCCCGGCGAGACGCCTCGCTTCTCCGGCCTGGCAGCGCACGATGGAAGCACGCGGATGCGGACTTTCGACAACGAGGGCGGTGAGGACGCGGGCTCGCGCCTGCCATGAAGAAAGGGCTTTCGACTCGTCTCCTTGGGCGAGCTGCTCCCGTCGGCGACGGAGCCGCTCGCCGAAAGTCTCCCGAGTCTGCTTGGCCGGTGTCGCCGAGGGGAGGCGGAAGGGGCTGAAAGGATCTTCGGGTTCGCTCATGGAGTAAGCGCGACATTCGCCTCCTGCCTGGTCGGCGCTCAGACGTGGGTCGTGTGGAAAAAGGGTTCGTCGAGTTTGGCGAACTCGCCAGTGGCTGTCAACGACTCGGGACGTACCGATTCGGGGCGCGGATGCTGGTGGTAAAACTTTTGGAAAAGCGTGCCGACGAGCTGTTTGAGGTATCCCGGAGACGCCCCGCCGGCACCGGGCGCCGTCACATCGACGCTGCGATTGAGAATCGCCAAAGTCTCGATCAGGGTGCTTTCGTCCCAGTTTTTCCCGGCAAGAAAATCCTCCGCTTCGCGCGCACGCACCGGGGCGTCCGCGATACCGGAATAGGCAAGCCATGCTTTCGTGATGCGACGGTCCCGCAGCTCGAGAGCAAAGCCGCCCGTGGCGTAGGGCTCGCATCCGGTGCGCCGGGGGGCGACCGTGTAGACATCACAGAGCCGCGAGGTGATGCCGCGGGTAGAAAGGGCGTGCTCAGTCGTGCGGGGAATCAAGATGCTGCGGATGATCTCGCCCGGCTGGAGAATGGTGCGGCCTTTTCCCGCATAGAACTGGGAGACCGGCGCGTCGCGTTCCCCGTCAGCTGAGATGAGGCGGATGCGTGCGTTCAGTGCCATCAGCAAGGGTGCCAGCTGTCCGGAGGCCCAGGCGGTCGCCAGATAACCGCCCAGCGTGGCCCGGTTCCGCACCGGCCGCGAGGCGAATCGACGCAGAGCCTTGTTGAAGGCGAGGCATTCCCGTCCGATCGATTCCGCCGTCTGGGTCAGGGAGACCGCTGAACCGATTTCCCAATGATCCTCGGTCGTGAGGATGGAGGTGAGTTCCTTTACCGCCTCCAGTGAGATCAGATCGACCGCCGTGTCTTCGAGGAGAGCGAAGCGCCCCGGTCCGGTGCCTCCGGCGATGTAAGCCGCCGCGGGATACTCGCGATTCAGTTTGATCAGATCGACAATGGTTTCCGGCCGGAAAAAGCGTCGCTTCCGGCCATCGACGTATTGAAGGGCGCGGCCTTCCGGGAGGCGGAAGAGCTGGCGGGTGAAGCGATCGCCGAAGATGTCCTTTTTCCCGGTCCAGACGGTGCTTTCTTCGCCCGAGCGTTCCGCCTTTCGTGCTGCTTCGTGTCGGAGTTGCTCCGTCGAAGCGAACACCTGTACCGCGGTCTCCCGGATGGCTGGAACGTGCGCCGTGCGGGTCACGATCGCGTCGTATTGGTCGTTGACTTGACCCTGGCGTCTGAGATCAGGCCGATAATAGCCTTCGAACGTCAGCGCAAGGATGGTATCGAGGCGCTCTCCGGAGCATTCAAAAGACCCTTCCTGAAAGGCGAGATTCACCGGATGCTCAGGCTCCGCATTGCGGATTCCCTCCGGGGTCCAGATTTGTCGATCGGCCAGCATTGGCATCAGCAGGAGCCCGGCGTCGACGATGCGGAAACGGTGTCGATCGCCCTCGAGGGTCCCCATTACAACGAGTCGGGGAGCGAGAAGGGGATCGTGTTCAGCGAAGTGCGAAAAGCAGGGATCCAGTCGCGCCAGGAAGGACGCGAGCGTTCCGAGTGAGGACTCGCGCTCCACCCGGCACATCTCACCATCCAGTTCAAAAGTAAACCAACTCTGCATCACACCCTGTTTGCCGCACCCCATCGACCATATTCCAAGCTTCGCGAGGGGCGAAAATTCGCAAAGAGGAGAGTTTTACCACAGTTTCAGAACTCTGGCACCGATTTTCCGTCGAGAAACGGTGGACTGTAACTGCCAACTGTCTACAAAATTTCATACATTTTATTTGCATATAAGCGAGATTCTTGCACTTTGAGAGATGCACGGCGCAAAAACTCGACTAACCGGAATTGGCCGATCCTATTATCACGTCTTCTCCCGCGTCGTGGACCGGCGGAAGGTCTTTGGCACCAAGGAAAAGGAGGTCTTCCGCAAGATCCTTCGCAACCAGGAGGCCTTCGCCGGCGTGCGGGTGATCACCTACTGCCTGATGCCCAATCACTTCCATCTCCTCCTGGAAGTGCCGGACCGGGAAACCTTTGAGCCGCTCGATGAGGCCGGATTGATGGCGGTGCTGCCGCTCCTCTATGACGGGGGGACGGTCGAGGGAGTGAAACAGGAATTCGACCGCGCCCGCGCCGCCGAGGACGAGAGGTGGCATCAGGAGATCCTCGCCCGCTACGAACGCCGCCGGGGCAGTCTCCCGCATTTCCTCAAGGAGCTGAAACAACGCGTCAC
>JAEUHI010000053.1 GCA_016795385.1 Verrucomicrobiales bacterium
AACGGATCCGATCCCTATTCGATGTATCTCACCCTCACGAAGGGATTCGGCCAGATGGTGCCGCAGCCGCAGTACACCACGGAGCAGAAATACGCCGTGATCCACTACATCCGCGAGACCTTCCTGCGTCCTCACAATCCCTCCCAGCTCAAGGACGTTCCCCTCGCCGCCCTGCCGCGCGGTCTCGCCCGGGCCGAGGCGGAAAAGGCAGACACCTCCCTGCCGCCCTACCGACGCATGGAACTCGGGAACTCGCTCTTCTGGACGCTCGAGGTCGCCCCGGGCAACATCGCCCAGAAGGGCCTCGCCATCCGGCTCGACGACGGCCCCGGAGGAGTCACCAAGGGACGCGCGTGGATGATCTACGACCACGACACGATGCGCGTCGCCACCGCGACCACCGGCGACTTCGTCGATTGGAAAGGCATTGCCTTCGATGGCAGCCACGGCACCCACACGGGCCTTACCGGGGAAAAGCATTTCATCAATCCCGTCGGTCCGGGATGGGATGTGACGGGCGATTTCACCGACCCACGCCCACTCGGACGCGATGGCAAACCCTACGGTCCGATGCCGCAAGGTCAGGTGAATTTCAAGGGGATCTACCGGCATGGACCAAAGGTCGTGATCGCCTCCGAGGTCAACCGCACGCCCGTCCTCGAGTCACCGGGATGGATGAACTACGGGACCACGCCGATCTTCACCCGCACCCTCAACGTCGCGGCCACCGAACAACCGATTCTCACGCGCATCGCGCCCGATACCGTCCATGTTGTGCTCAAGGGCGACGGCGAACTCATCCGGGACCAGCAATCGTGGTTCGCGCGGCTTCCCGGCGGGGCGAAAACGCGGCTCTTCATCTCGCGCGTTGATCCGGGTTCGCTCGAGGCGATGGCGGCCACCCTGACCGACGACCTCGACCTCGCTCCCCTCACCCGCGGCGGTCCCGCGCAATGGCCCCAGACGATCACGACGACCTCGGTGGCGGGGGAAACCGGCGGAGCGTTTCCCGCCGATGAATTCCCCCTGCCGCTCGACAATCCGTGGCAGAGCTGGCTGCGTCCCGGCGGCTTCGATTTCACTCCGGATGGGAAGGCGGCCGTCGTCGCGATGTGGAACGGCGATGTCTGGCGCGTCGATGGCGTGATGGCTCCGGCCCCCGCGACGCTGACATGGCGGCGAATCGCGAGCGGCCTTTTCCAACCGCTCGGAGTGAAGTTCCGCGACGGCGAGTTGTTCGTGCTCTGCCGCGACCAGCTCGCCCGGCTTGTCGATCTCAACGGAGACGGGGAGACCGACTTCATCGACAGCTTCAATGATGATCACCAGGTCACCGAGCACTTCCACGAATTCGCGATGGGACTGCAGACCGATGCGGCAGGCAACTTCTACTACGCCAAGTCCGGCCGCCATGCGCTCGACAGCGTCATCCCCCAGCACGGCACCCTGCTCAAGGTCAGCGCCGATGGGAAAAAGACCGAGATCCTCGCCACCGGCTTCCGCGCCGCGAACGGAGTGTGTCTCAACGACGACGGCAGCTTCTTCGTGACCGACCAGGAGGGTTTCTGGACGCCGAAAAACCGAATCAACCGGGTCAAACCGGGCGGCTTCTACGGCAATCTCTTCGGCTACACCAGCGTCACCGACGAATCCGACGCCGCGATGGAGCCTCCCCTCGTCTGGATCACGAATGAAAAGGACCGCAGCCCTGCCGAACTCGTTTGGGTTCCCCAAGGGACCTGGGGCAACCTCGGCGGAGCGCTGCTGAATCTCAGCTACGGCACCGGCCGGATCTTCGTCGTGCCACACGAGGAGGTGGACGGCCAATGGCAGGGCGCCGTGTGCGAACTGCCCCTGCCCGCCTTCGCCACGGGACTGATGCGCGGACGCTTCGGCTCCGACGGCGCCCTCTATGGCTGCGGCATGTTCGCGTGGGCCGGCAATGCCACGACGCCGGGCGGCTTTCATCGCATCCGCCGGGGCGAAGCTCCCGCGCGGGTGCCGCTCACGGTTCGGGCCGTCCAAGGTACGATGCAAGTGACCTTCAGCGATCCCGTCACCGATACCGGGAGCGCGATCAAAGTCTGGTCGTTGAAACGGACCAAGAACTACGGATCGAAGCACTTCGACGAACGCGAATTGAAGATCACTTCCGTGACCCTCAGCGACGACCGCCGCACCGTGACCCTCGCCATCCCCGACCTCGCTCCGACGCATTGCTATGAATTGAAGATCGGCGACCGCATTCTCCACGGGACGATCCACGCCCTGGGTCGGCCGTGATCGGCGACGGGCTCCGGTTCGCGAATTTTTTTTTCGCATCTTGTCATACATTCATCCTCCCCGTGTCACTCATGGGGAAATGAATGGAAGCCGAGCTCACGCACTCCCTCGAACCGCTCCACCGCGACGCCTGCGGGTGGGCACGGCATTGTTGCGAGGGGAGCCTGGTCGACCCGGCCGATGTGCTGCAGATCGCCTATCTCAAAGTAATCCAAGGCAAGGCGCGTCCGCGGGGCGAAGGTTCACTCAAGACCTGGTGGTTCGGCGTGATCCGGCTGACCGCGAAGGAGGAGCAGCGCCGTCGGCGCTTCCGCGAATCGCTCGCGGGAAAACTGCTGCGCTTCGCTCCAGCCAGGGTGGAAGCCCCCGGCACGATCTCCCGGCTCGAACTCGACGAATCGTCCCGCGAGTTGAAGGCGGCGCTCTCGCAATTGCCGCCGAGACAGTCGGAAATCCTGCACCTCGTCTTTTACCAGGATCTCTCCATTTCCGAGGCCGCCGCGGTCATGGGTGTCTCCCTCGGCTCGGCACGAACCCACTACGAACGCGCCAAATCCCGGCTCCGCGATCTCCTTTCCCCCTCCCCTGACCGATGAACGAAGAAGACCTGAAATCCCGTTTCGAATCGCTCCGCGCCGCGGAGGCCGAGACATCGCCCTCCTTCGCCCGCACCCTTGCGGCAGCGCGCACCCGAAATTCCCTCCCGGCCAAGCGGGTATGGCCCTTCGCCGCTTCGGCGGCGGGGCTCGCCGCGCTCGCGTTGCTCTTCGTTGCCCGGATGGAGACGCTGGATCCGCGTAGCCCGCTTTCAGAGACGCTTCCCGTCCTCCTGCCTCCCGCTGCGGAACCCGGCTCGATTTTCCCCTCGCCGCTCTTTGCCACTTCCGACCTGCCTTCCGACTCCGTCCTCCCCCTCTCCTCGAGATTTTCACTCTAACAACACCACCATTCCCTTCATGAAACCCAGCCTCATCGTCCTCTCGTTCCTTCTCTCCGGCAGCGCCGCGATGGCACTCGATCTGCCGCGGCTCATCCAGCCGGAGACCCTCACGACCCATCGCGAAGCGCTCGCTTTCACCCCCGAACAGGAGGCCGAGCTCACCCGCGTCTACGAAAGTGCCAAGGCCGAAGCCGCGCCCCTCGAGGAAGCCGTTCGCACGGAGCAGACTTCTCTGGAGGAAACGCTCCGCGCCACGTCTCCCGAGCCTGGAGCCGCCGAGGCGAAGTTCGCCAAACTCCTCGAGGCGGAGAACGCGCTGAAACAGCTCCAATTCAAAACCCTGCTCGCCCTGCGCGCCGTCCTCACCCCGGAGCAGATTGAAAAGGCGGTGACGCTCGCGAGCCGCGACACCCAGGCCAATGCCCCCCTCATGGCCACGATCGAGAGCAAGGCACAGCGTCTCAAGGCCGCCTTCGACTCGCTCGAGATCAAGCCCGGCCCGGTGCTGGAGAGCAAGGGCGATCACATCCGCGGCCTCATCGAATCCGGCAATCTCGCCGATGCCGATGCCGCGCTCGACGCGCTGGCGAAAGAGGTCGGGATCGACGAGCCCATCGACGAAGCCACGATCGATTTCTCCCAACAATCCCCGGGAGACACGGATCTGACCGTACTCGAGTCGCGCTTCCACAACGTGGAGACAGCCCTGCAGGACGTGATCTACCTCCCCCATCTCCGTCAGCTCCTCCAGGCCCGCGATGCGCTCGAAGCCGCCAAGTCGGCCGAGGACGCCGAGGGTGTCGGACGCGTCCTCACTTGGGCGGAGAATCTCCTCGGCGTGACGACCGCCCCCTGAAAAGGCCATTCTCAAAAGCCGCCTTCCATGATCCGTACGCTTCTCACCGCCCTTTTCGCGATGATCTCCTTCACCGCGACCGGCCTCGACCATGAGACCGAAGCGCGTTTGAAAATGGCTCATCAGATCGCACGAGAGCGGAACGACGCCGCCCTCGTCAACCGGGTCAAGAATGCCGCTGACAAAATCGAAAGCGGTCTCGACGCGGCGGAGACCGAGGCGCACCTTCGCGAAATCGAGACCGCCGTCGGGATCGACCCGGGCGGCTGGTCGATGGCCGGTCAGCCGCTCTACCATCCCTCGCCCGAGCGTGAGGCCGGCACGAAGTCGATCGGACCGAAGCTCAAAACCGCTCTCGCCGAGGAGTCGGTGCCTGGGGTGAAAGCCGCCGTAGCCGAATGGCTTGTCGTCCTCGGCGACCAGGCCGGACTCCCCGATGGGCGTCGCCCCGACGCCAAACCCGGCCCTCTCTCCCTCGACGAAGCTGCCGCCACCCGCCTCTTCCTCGATGCCCTCGCAAGCGAGGGACGCGCCGTCCGTGAGCTCACCGAGGGCCGCGCCCTGCCGGGCCAGATGCTGCGATTTTACGCCTACGTTCTCGAAGGGCTCGCCACGATCCGACCTTCGGTCGAGCGCCATGCCGCGGATTCGCTCGACGAAGTCGACGCCCTCGCCACCGGGGTCGCGGGGATCCTGACCAAACTCCAACAGCCCGACGGCCATTTTCCCTTTCCCGATCTGCGGGGACGAAATCTCCGCTTCGGCGACATGATCGAGAAACAACTCGCCGCCGGCGCCATCGAAATCCGCGACGGCTGGGTCATCACCGCCGATCCGGACGGGGGCACGCAGTTCGACACCGGCGTCTGCGGCGTCGCCCTGCTCAAGGCCGGGAAGATCTGGTCGAACCCCGCCTGGACCGCCGCCGGCCTCCGCGCCGCGGATTGGGCGCTCGGGCAGAAGTGCGTCGCGAATTTCAACTACAACGCCTTTTCCGTTTCGCTGCTTTGTCAGGCCCACGCGGCGTCGGGAAAAGCGGACTACCTCGACGCCGCCCTCGCGAAATTCCGTCTTGGCGTGGCTCCGGGCCAGGCGCCGAATGGACGCTGGATCGATCCTCACAATGCGAGAACGGTCTATCACATCATCATTCTCCGGGCCATCGGGGATCTCCTCGAAACCCTGCCGGCCGATCGCGCCTCCGATCTCGTCGAGGTGAAAACGGTCGCCGAGCCCGCCGTCGCCGCCCTTCTCGATGAATTCGACGCCATGGGCATCACGGTGGAGTGTTTGCCGGAACTGTCACCGCTCGTCCCGCAGGTTTCCGACTCCGATCGCCTCCGCCAGGCCCTCGACCGGGTGGCGGCCAGTCTCGTCGAGAAATGCACCGACGGCAGCCGCGTGAAACTCGGTGCCCAGCCCCATCAACTGGCGGCGGTGGCGGAGAGGCTGCGGAAGTGATTCGCTTCACCGCCCGACCTTCCCCTTCAGAGCCGCCTTCACCACCTCCGGCACAAAGCGGTCGATGTCGCCCCCGAGACCCGCGACCTCCTTCACGATGCGGGAACTCAGGTAGATGTTCTTCTGGCTCGGCATGAGGAAGATCGTCTCGAAATTCTCGTCGAGGCTGCGGTTCATCAGGGCCATCTGGAATTCGTATTCGAAATCCGAAACCGCCCGCAGTCCGCGGATGACGGCGTCGCCCTGCTCCTCGCGGACAAAATCGACAAGCAGTCCGGAGAACGACTTCACCTCGACCCCCGGGATGTTGGCCGAGGCCGCGCGGATCAGATCGACCCGCTCCTCCATCGAAAAAAGCCCCGTCTTGGCGTGGTTCACGGCCACGGCAACCACGACCCGGTCGCAGAGCTTCGAGGCCCGCCCGATCACGTCGAGGTGGCCGTTGTGGATCGGGTCGAAACTGCCGGGATAGATCGCGGTCTGCATAACGTGGGGGTGGATCGGACTTCCCGCATTCTGAACCCGATACCGCGATTATTTCAAAGACATTTCAGGGGAATCCGGTATCATTCCGGGCATTACTTTCATGAAAGCTTGGTTTTTGACCACCGTTTGTGCCCTTGCGTTGCTGGGCACCTCCTGCACCGAATCCAAAAAATCCAGCACCGCGGGCGGGACGACCGGAGCGGCGACGGGGGATCCTTTCAGCACGGTCGGCTTCCTCGCTACGGATTACGCTCCCCTCGCCAAGTGGCTCGACGAGCGTTTCGAGGTCGACTACAAGCACATGACGCCGACGCTCATTTTCGACCAGGTGCCGCTGAACGACATCTATTACGAAACCTCGAATCTCCCGGCGAACGGCTCGCCTTTCAATTTCGCGAGCAAGGACATCTCCCGCCGCGAACTGCTGAAGCGCATCGCCCATCACTGGAATCTGAAGATGTCCTTCTCCACCGACGCCAGCGGCAAGCCGAGCGCGGTGAAAGTGGAGGGCTAAGCCGGGCGCAGCCGGCTTAGCCGGTAAAAGGTGGGAAAGTAAAAAGTAAAAGGTCTCGCAAGCGCTCACCGATAGACTTCAGCAACGACGCGGCCGAGGATCTTAAACCCATCTGCGACGACCTCCTCGGGCTGGGTGAAGCTGACGCGGATGCATTGTTCGGCGTGAGGCCAGCCGGTGGTGTCGAGACCGAAGAAGAAGGCTTTCCCCGGCACGATGAGCAGACCTGAGTCTTTCAGGCGGCGATAAAGCTCCCGGCAGGTGATGGGCAGATCCTGAAACCAGAACCAGAGGAAAAAGGCGCCTTCGCTCTGGTGGATCCTCCACGGGACGTCGGACGGCAGATGTTCGTGGGCCAAAGCCAAAGCCCGCTCGGCGCGGTGACGGTAATAGGGACGCACCACTTCCTCGGCGAGAGTCCGGATGCGTCCCGACTCGATCATGGGACGGGCGAGGGCCTGGCCGAGGTTGTTGTTCGCGAGACCGACAATCGCGGTCATGGAGCGGATGTCGGAAATGAGGTCTTCCCGCGCCACGACGATGCCGGTGCGCGTGCCGGGCAGGCCCAGTTTGCTGAGGCTCATTGTCAGGATCACGTTTTCATCCCAGACCGGGCGGGTCTCGGTGAAAATGACGCCCGGAAAGGGCTGCCCGTAGGCATTGTCGATGATCAGGGGGATGCCGCGCTCCGCCGCGATCTGGCGGAGTCGGGAAATCTCGTCGTCAGTGAGCACATTGCTGCTGGGATTCGTCGGACGCGACACCGCGATGGCCCCGTGGCTCTCATCGACGGCGAGCTTCCCGAAGTCGATGTGATATTTGAAGCTCCGCTCCCCGATCAGTTCGATCTCCGGCCGGCGGCTGTCGAAGAGCGCCGTCGCCGACACGCCCTGATCCCCGTAGCCGATGTATTCCGGGACGAGCGGCAGGAGAATGCGTTTTTCGCTCCCGTCCGCCATCGCTCCCGCGAAGCGGTTCAGCAGGAAAAAGAAGGCGCTCTGGCCGCCGTTGGTCACCGCGACATTCGCCAGCGTCAACTTCCAGCCATACTCGCGGTTGAGGAAATCCGCGACCGCCGCACGGAAGGCCGGACTGCCCGCCGGTGGGTCGTAATCGGCGAGGACGCGGTCGAATTCGCCGGAGGGTTCTTCGAGCAGTTCGCGCATCCGTTCGCGCCAGATCGCCTCCATCGCCGGGATGTGGGCGGGATTTCCTCCGCCCATCATGCGGATCTTGCCGCGACCGAGGGTCAGCGCCTCGCCGAGGTCATCCATCAATTCGGTGATCCCCGCCTCCTCGGTGAGGTTGCGGGCAAAGATCGATTTGGGCCAGGGGTCGGGGTGGGCCATGACGCTCATCTTTGCCCCGGGATCCGACGCGGACAAGGCGGGAAATTGGGGAAACCCCGTCATACAAACCCTCCGACTCTTGCCTCATACTCCTACTCATACTCAAATCGAACGTCGCTTGTCGCTGAGTATGAGTATGAGGTAAGAGTAGGAGTATGAGTAGTAGCCCACCGATCGCCCTCACCATCGCCGGATCCGACTCTTCGGCGGGGGCGGGATTGCAGGCAGATCTGAAAACCTTCGCCGCCCACGGGGTCCACGGCGTCTGCGCGGTCACGGCGATCGTCGCGGAAGTGCCTGGTTCGGTGACCCGTATCGAACTCCTCGACCCAACCCTGTTGAATGCTCAACTCAAGGGGGTTGCGTCTGCTTTTCCGCTCTCGGCCTTGAAAACGGGAATGCTCGCCACGGAGGGTCTGGTGGCCGTCGTGGTCGAGTTTGCGCAGGCTCACCCGCACCTGCCGCTCGTCGTCGATCCAGTGATCCGCGCCGGAGCCGGGGCCGCGTTGCTCGACGAAGCGGGATTGGCCTTGATGATTTCCCATCTCCTCCCCCTCGCCCGCCTCATCACTCCGAATTTGCCCGAGGCGGAGATCCTCCTCGGTTCCCCGATCCGCTCCGTGGAGGACTTCGCCGCCGCCCCACGGCAACTCCACGATCGCTATGGCTGCGATGTGTTGCTAAAAGCCGGCCACTTGGCCTCCTCCGACGAACGCATCACCGACCACGCCTGGGTCTCGGGAGAAACGCACTTATTCACGCGTCCCCGTCTCGCCGTGCCCGACGTCCATGGCACCGGTTGCACCCTTTCGGCCGCCATCACCGCCCGCCTCGCGAGGGGCGAAGATCTCGTCGCGGCGATCGATGGGGCGACCCGCTATCTCTGCGCGAGCCTCGCCCAACATCACCGATGGGAAGGCCCCGGGGGCCGCATCGAGGCATTGAATGCCTTTCCCGATGGCGTAGAATGACGCCGATCATGATCCGAGGCCTTCTCCCCACGCTGCTTTGCTCCGCCACGTTTGCCGTCGCGCAGGAGACGCCCGAAACTCCGCCCGCCGCTCCGGCCCCCAAGGTGGTCACGACGGCCCCGCGACCCGCGCCACCCTTGGGCACGCTCGTCGATACCTTGGATCAGGCGGCGTTGCAGGAAGCCTTCCGCCTCCTCACGAACGATTACATCCAGGAGGAAGATCTCGACCCCCTCGAAGTGAATCGCGCCGCGCTGCAAGGGCTGCTGGAGCGTCTCGACTTCGGGGCGATGCTGCTGACCGAACGCACGAGGTCGGAGCGGGATTCGCCTTTCGGTTTTCACCACGCCCGTGCCCATGAGGCCATCGGCTACGTGCGTTTCGGCCGCTACACCGAGGAGGAGATCGGGCAATTCGATGCCGCTTTGAAGGAGTTCCAGGCGGAGAAGGCGATCACCCATTTGATCCTCGATCTCCGCTCTCCCCAGGCGCAGGCCGAATTCTCGATCGCCTCGCGCATCCTCAGCCGCTTCCGTCCGCCGAATGAGCTGCTTTTCAAAATCCGCCGCCCCGGCAACGACCGTCCCACCCTCTTCGTCTCCGCGCCCGAGGCTGACAGTTGCCGGCTTGAGACCATCCTCCTCGTCGATCGCGAGACGGGGAATGTGGGGGAGATCATCGCGGCGGTGCTGAAGCGCCAGACTGATTGCCTCGTCATTGGAGAAAAGACGCCCGGTCTCGCCGTGGAATACCGCGATGTGCCGCTCGGAGAGGACCGCATCCTCCGCTACGCCATCGCCGAGGTGGTGCTGGAGGACGACAGTTCGATCTTCCGGACCGGGATCAAGCCCGACCTCGTCACTCCGACGCCGGTGAAAGCAAAAGCCGACCTGTTCCGGGCGGTCGATGGCGGCAAACCGCTCGCCGGATTTCTCGTGCAGAAAGAGCGCCCCCGCATGAACGAAGCCGCCCTTGTCGCCGGGACCGATCCGGAGATCGATTATTACCTCCTCCTCAGTCAGAACAAACCGACGCCGTGGGACCGCCCGCCGCTGCAGGACCGCGCCCTCCAGCAGGCCGTCGATCTGCTCGACACGACCCGCTTTCTCGGATCGAAGGACAAAGTCCGCCGCTGATGCGCGATCCCGAAGAGGAACTGCGCGAACTCGCCGCCTCGGGTCTGCGTCGCTCGTTGCGTCGTCTGGAGTCTCCCCAGGGAAGATCCGTCACGCTCGCGGGAGCCGGATCCTGCCTGAATTTTTCCTCGAACGACTACCTCGGGCTCGCCGATGACGAAGCGCTGAAATCGCTCTATCAAACCCACATTGGGCGTCTCGGGGCCGGATCGGGAGCCTCGCGGCTCGTCTGCGGGACGATGGCCGCCCACCTCGAACTCGAGGAAAAGCTCGCCGCCTTGAAGCGGTCCGAGGCCGCCCTCACCTTCACCTCGGGCTTTGCCGCCGCGACCGGCACGATCCCCGCGCTCTGCGGGAAAGACGACATCATCATTCTCGACAAACTCTGCCACGCCTCCCTCATCGACGGGGCGCGTCTCAGCGGGGCGACAATGCGGGTCTTTCCCCACAACGACCTCGACCGCCTCGCCAGCCATCTCCGCTGGGCCGCGGAGAAGCGCGGAGAAAACACCCGGGTGCTGGTCGTGACCGAATCGGTCTTCAGCATGGACGGGGATCTCGCCCCGCTCGCGGGGATTTGCGATCTGAAGGACGCCTATGATGCCCTTCTCCTTCTAGACGAGGCGCATGCCTTCGGGGTGCTCGGACCACAGGGCCGCGGTCTGGCGGCGGCACTGGGTTTGGAGGGACGCGTCGATCTCCAGATGGGCACCTTCAGCAAGGCGGCGGGGCTTTCCGGAGGTTACCTCTGCGCCTCGCGCCCGGTCGTCGACTTGCTCGTGAACCGGGCCCGCAGTTTCATCTACTCGACCGCCCCCTCCCCCGCCCTCGCCGCGACGATTGGCGACGCCCTCGACCTCATCTGCGGCACGCGGGGAGAGGATCTCCGCACCGTTCTCGCCGCTCATCGTGAGCGTTTCCTGCCCGGTGCCCCCAGCGCCATCATTCCCGTGATCCTCGGCGAAAACGAAGCCGCCCTCGCCGCCTCGACCGCCTTGCAGGAACGTGGTTTCCTCGTCCCCGCGATCCGTTATCCCACCGTGCCCCGGGGCTCGGCCCGATTGAGGGTCACGCTCTCCGCGGCGCATCAGACGGAAGACATCGATGCGCTGAAAAAGGCGCTTGGGGAAGTAGCGATTTAGTGGCATGGGCATCCTGGGGAAGGGGTGGAATTGATACAGGTGCCTTGTATTGAGCGCGTTGCTGAGATCCAAGTCGACCGCTGCGTCGTAGGAGCGGCCCCGGAGGGGCTGGAGAGGGTAGCCGGTGGTGGAGCGAGGAACGAGCGGAACCACCGGTCTCTCGATTGATTACACCCTGCCCGCCCCGGAGGGGCGGAAGAAACGTGCGGTGCCCATCGACGCCACCTCGTGAGGGATTTGTGCACGGCAGTCCATCCGCATCCTTCTCTCGCCCCTCCGGGGCGATCTTCCGTTATCCCCAAAGACCCGGGGGTTCCCCTCGCTTCGCTTGGTCCACCCCCGGCTACTTTCTTGCGTCCCTCCAGGACGCATCTGGCGAAGATCCATTTCGTTAGCCCGGATTTCTCATACCCAGGCGTCGCGAGATGCAGCGAGAATCCGGCCCCACAACGCGCGGCAGAAGAGGTATGAGTTAGTTGGGTTAGCTTGCAGGTCTACGGGCGCGATGCCCATGCGACATTTCTTGCTGTGCAGGGACGCGTTTTTCGTTAAGCTCGCGACCGTCATGAAACTTCCCGCCGTTCTCCTCGCCCTGTTCACGATGTCCGCCTCGCTCTCCGCCGCACCGCTCGATCCCATCCCGCTCTGGCCGAACGGGGTGCCCGGAGAAGCGGATCTCAAACTCCCCGCCGAATCGATCGAATTGAAGGGAGACTACCAGATCCAGATCATGTCCAACGTGAGCCTGCCCACGCTCACCGTCTTTCCGGCGGAAAAGCCAAACGGCGCGGCCGTGATCGTTTGTCCGGGCGGCGGCTACAACATCCTCGCCTATTCCCACGAGGGCACGGAGGTCTGTGAATGGCTCAATTCCCTCGGGATCACGGCCGGACTTCTCAAATACCGCGTGCCGCGCCGTGAAGGTCTCGAAAAGCACGCCGCCCCTCTCCAGGACGCCCAGCGCGCCATCGGCCTGATGCGCAGCCGCGCCACGGACTGGAAGGTCGATCCGAAACGCGTCGGCATCCTCGGCTTTTCCGCCGGCGGCCACCTCGCGACGATGGCGCTGACCTCCGACGGCACGCGCACCTACCAGGCCGATCCCGAAGTCGACGGGGTCAGCGCGGTGCCGGATTTCGGCGTGCTCGTCTATGCCGCCTACCTCATCGATGAAATGAATCCCGACGTCCTCTCGCCGGAGGTGAAAGTGACCGAGCAAACCCCGCCTGCCTTTCTCGTGATCGCGCACGACGACAAGAAGTTCGTCGAGGGCAACGCCCGCTTTTACATCGAGATGCTCCGGAAAAATCGGCCCTGCGAGCTGCATATCTTCGCCAAAGGCGGCCACGGTTTCGGCTTCAAAAACACGAAGGAAGAGATCGTGCAATGGCCCTCCCTCGCCGGTAAATGGATGGAGGCGGAAGGTTTCCTGAAGGGACAGTGAGGGACCGGCGGCGAGGTCACGCCAAGGCCGCCGCGCTCTCCGCGAATTTCCGGTGCAGCATCTCGGGACGGTCGAGATAAACGACCGCTCCACGCTCAAAGGCGTCGTTTTCGAGTTCGGTCCGGCGCTCCTCGCAGAGGCGGATGAGCGTCTGTGCGGACTTCGCGGAAATGCCGAGATCGTCGTAGTCGGCGAGGGTCTCCTCGAGCACGGCCAGATCGTGATGCTCGCCGAGCCACGAGGCCAGCTCCTCGGAGAGGAGGGCACGCGGGGTGTAGAGCTCTGGATCGAGGAAACGGAAGAGCTGGTAGTGGAAGGCGAGATACTTCGCGCGCTTCCGCCATTCGTGGCACTCGTGCGGATCGCGGGAGGCCCGGCAGGTCTCGTAAAGGTGCAGACCGAGACGGTAGTTCGAGACCACCGCGGAGAAGGCGATTTCGAGGGTCACCTGATCCCAGTTCCAGCCGTCGACGAGGCGCTCCGCTTCCGCGAAGTCGCGGGCGGCGTTTTCAGCCTCGGTGGGGAAGTCTTCGTCCTTCAGGATGCGATCGTGCCGATCCTGGAGGATGCCGCGCACGGTCGCGAGGGCGGGACCGACGCGCTTGCGCCCGAATCGGTCGAGCAACTTGTCGCAGGTATCCTGCTTCACGAGGGCGTCGCGGGCGTGGGAAAAGCGGCGCGCGGCGTCCCGGACGATGCGGTTGGCTCGCGAGATGTCGCCCGACTCGAGCACCGGGCGGGTCAGGAGAAAGAGACCACGGATGCGTTTGTTGTGCTTGCGCGTCTCGTGGACGGTGAGGTCGGGGTTTTCATCGAACGCGGCGAGCCGGGCCTGCGCTCCCGCAAACTCGGCGAGAAGGACGCTGCGGCACTCGCTCCCGATCGGAGCTTCCCCGGTGAAGGCGAAATCCATGCCTGATCACTGATAGCGGGATTTGCGGGCTTGTCGAGGGGGGAAGAGCGGGGCCGCCCTCATCCGAACGCCTTCACGAACGCCACCTCCAGCGCGAGGCCTTCGTTCACGTTCGTGTTGAGATGATCACGCAAGGTCTCGATCGCGGCGAGGCGGCGGGCCAGCTCTTCGAAGGAGAATTGTTTCGCGAGCGCTCCGGTCGCCTCGGCATAGGCGGGCAGGTCGAGCTGGGGAGCGCCCTGCTGCTGCCGCAAGGCGTCACCGAACCAGACGACGAGGAACTCGAGGATGCGGTTGCGACGATCGAGGTATTCGGAGGCACTGAGGGCGGCCCAGTAGTCCTCGCGGTCTTTCAGGTAGGTGCCGTCGGTCTTGTTGCGGTAAAGGGCGGCTTCGGCTTTCTCGGCTTCGTCGTTCGCCTTTTCGACGGCTTCTTTTTCGGATTTGAGAAGGTCGGAGAAGGCGCTCGTCAACATCAGCCCGATGGAGAGCCCGCGTCGTTTCTTCAAGGCCTGCTCCGCGAGAAGGTCGAGAAAGCGTTTCACGTTCTCCCCGATCACCTCGGGCACAACGCGACCCGCGAGCGGCACGCGGATGCACCGGGAGAGGATCGTCTCGAGCAACATTTCGGGACGGGAAGTGAGGAGAAGGACCCGGCTCGAGGGCGGCGGCTCCTCGAGCGTCTTGAGGAAGGCGTTGCTGGCGGAGTCGCCCATGCACTCGGCGTCGCGGATCACGGCGAATTTCGTGATGCCGGACGGCGCGGCCATGTGCAGGGTGTGCTCGACCTCCCGGATCGCATCGACCGTGATTTTCCGCGACCGCGACTCGGGCGCGACGATGGAGACAAAACCCGAGCGGAGATCCTCGAGCTTCTCCGCCGGCATGAGCCGGTCACCCGGATTCGCCATTTCGATGAGATGCATCGCGAGGCGTTCCTTCCCGCTGCCGGGCGGCCCCATAATGAGATAGGCGTGGGCGAGCCGGCCTTTTTCCCCGGCCCGGTCGATCAGCTCGACGGCACGTTCGTAGCGGAAGCTCATGCGGTGGTGGCGGTGAAACGGGCCTCAAAGGTGCGGACGAGGTCGTCGAAAACCTCCTCGATCCCCTGCCCCGCGTCGATCACGGCAATGCGGGAGGGCTCGGCGGCGGCGAGTTCGAGGTAACCCCGGCGCACCTTTTCGAAAAACGCGAGCGGCTGAGACTCCATCCGGTCGTGCTGATCACCACTGGCGGCCACGGCACGGGCGTGACCGGTGGCGGCATCGAGGTCGAGGAGAAAGGTCAGATCCGGCAGGGCCGCACCGACGGCAAAGGCATTGATGCGCTGCACCGCCTCGCGGTCGAGCCCCCGACCCACGCCCTGGTAGATCGTGGTGGAATCGAGAAAGCGATCGGCCACGACCCAGACGCCTCGATCGAGGGCTGGCAGGATGACCTCGCGCACGAGTTGGGCCCGGCTCGCAGCGAAAAGGAGCAGCTCGCTCTCGGGAGTGAGCCCTTCCCCGTCGGAGTCGTGCTGGAGGAGGTGGCGGATTTTCTCCCCTGCCGCCGTGCCGCCGGGCTCGCGGGTCACGAGGACTTCGCGGCCGGTGCCGCGGAGCCAGTCGACGAAGCGGCGGATCTGCGTGGATTTCCCGCAGCCCTCGGAGCCTTCGAAAGAGATGAATTTCCCGCGTTGCATCGCAGACGTTTCCATTGAAGAATGCCAACCCGGCCGCGATCACCCGCGGCCGTCCTCCTAGAAACACGCATCCCATGTCCCATTCAACTGAAATCACCTTCGGCTCGCGGGAAGACCGCGGCGCGGTCGAGACCGGTCTCGTCTTTGCCCCGAAATTCGACGAGCACGGGCTGATCGTCGCGGTGGCGCAGGATGAGGACACGAACGAGGTCCTCATGGTCGCCTACATGAACGAGGAATCCCTCCGCCAGACCCTCGAAATCGGCGAGGCGGTCTATTACTCCCGCAGCCGGAAGCAACTCTGGCACAAAGGCGCGACCTCGGGCCACACCCAGGTCGTCAGCAAGATCCTCACCGACTGCGACCAGGACGCCCTCGTCCTCAAGGTGCACCAGCACGGCCCCGGCTGCTGCCACGCCGGATACCGATCCTGCTTTTACCGGAATATACAGGAACCCGGCGCTCCGGTAGCCTTGGGCCAGGAGATCGCCGATCAGTCCTACGATCCGAATCAGGTCTACAAATAAGGCCCGCTTTTCCCCGTCTTTTCCCACCCCCGTCATGAAATCCCTCTGGTCCGACAGCGACGCCCGCAAGTTCAAGACACCCCTCGAAAAGCGCGTCTACACCTCGCGCCTCCTCGGTGCCAATCCCGAACTCGTCCTCCACGGCGGCGGGAACACCTCGGTGAAGGCGAAGGAGAAGGATTTCTTTGGCGACCCCGTCGAGGTCATCCACGTGAAGGGCTCGGGCTGGGATCTCGCCACGATCGAGGCCGCCGGCTTCGCCCCGGTGCGGATGGAGGCCCTCTTGAAAATGGCGAAGCTCGACACCCTGAGCGACGCCGAGATGGTGAAGCAGCAGCGCGCCGCCATGCTCGATCCCGGGGCCCCGAATCCGAGCATCGAGGCCATCCTCCACGCCGTGATTCCCCAGAAATTCGTCGATCACACCCACGCGAACGCCGTCGTCGCGATCACGAACCACAAGGACGGACGCAAGGTCGTCGAGGATCTCTACGGCGACCGCGTCGCGATCATCCCCTACGTCATGCCCGGCTTCGACCTCGCCAAGGCCGTCGCCAAAGCCCTCGCCAAGGTCGATGCGAAGAAGCTCGAGGGACTCATCCTCATGAATCACGGCATCTTCACGATGCACAACGACGCCCGCGAGAGCTACGAACTCATGATCCGGCTCGTGACCGAGGCGGAGAAGCTCCTTTCGAAGAACCTCGGCAAATCCTTCTCCCTGCCCAAGGCCAAGGCGAAAGAAGACCTCCTCGGACTCGCCGCGATCCGTCAGGCCGTCTCGAAGCTGCGTGGTGTGCCCGTGATCGCCTCGCTCGACGCTTCCGACGAAGCCGTCGGCTTCGCCAGCCGCAAGGACGTCGCCAAACTCGCCACGCGCGGTCCCCTCACCCCCGATCACACGATCCGCACGAAGCGCATCCCCGCCGTCGTCGGAACCGATCCCGGGAAAACCCTCGCGAAATACGCCGACGACTACCGGGCTTATTTCGAGACGAACCAGAAGGGCGAGACCATGCTCGCGCCCGATCCGCGTTGGTTGGTTTGGCAGGGCCATGGCGTCATCAGTTTCGGCGCGACCGAGGGCGAGGCCGCCGTCCTTCGCGACATCGCGACCCACACCTGGAAAACGATCCAGCTCACCGAATCCGCCTTTGCCGGAGGCTGGAAGCCCCTCCCCGCCGCGAAGCTCTTCGAAATCGAATACTGGGACCTCGAGCAGGCCAAGCTCAAGAAGAGCGGCCATGCTCCCACCCATCAGGGTAAGGTCGCCATCGTGACCGGGTCTGCCGCCGGGATCGGCTTCGCCTGTGCCGCCTCCCTCGCCCACCAGGGCGCGAAGGTCATCGGGATCGACCTCAGCCCCGAGATCGAGGCGCAGATGGCCAGCATCGGCGGCATCGGCATCGTCGCCAATCTCACCGACGAAGCGAAGGTGAAGGAGGCGGTCGAGGGTGTGGTGCGTCAATTCGGCGGACTCGACATTCTCGTCAGCAACGCCGGCATTTTCACGGCCGGAGCCTACCTCGACGACCTCGAGCAGTCGAACTGGGACAAGTCCATGGCCGTGAACCTCACGAGCCACCAGAAGCTGCTGAAACACACCATTCCCTACCTGAAGAAGGGCATCGATCCGGCCATCGTCCTCGTCGGATCGCGCAATGTGAACGCCCCCGGAGCCGGGGCGGCCAGCTACTCCTGCGCCAAGGCCGGGCTCACCCAGCTCTGCCGCGTCGCCGCGCTCGAACTCGCGCCCTTCGGCGTGCGCTGCAACATCATCCACCCCGACGCCGTCTTCGACACGAAACTCTGGACGCCGGAGAACCTCAAGCGTTCCGCCGAGCGTTACAACATGACGGTCGAGGAATACAAGACCCGCAACCTGCTCAAGACCGAGATCAAATCCCGCGACGTCGGCAACATGGTCGCGGCCATGGCCAGCCCGCTCTTCGGGAAGACGACGGGAGCGCAGGTGCCGGTGGATGGCGGGAACGATCGGGTGATTTGAGAGGTGAATGCCGTGGAAGACCGGGTGGATCGAACGAACCATCTTTCGCTACCGCCCGGACAAGCCTAAATCTCTTCGTAGGCCCCGGCACCCAGCGACCGGATTCGCATGGCAACCTCTTCCGCCCTTTGTTTCAAAACCGGCCATGCGGGACAGAGAACGACGGCAATCGCCATCTTTCTGTGGGAGAGATTCTGTTGGTATTTCAGATTTCGATCGGTCGTGACCAACACGTCAAAGCCCGCTTCTTCGGAGGTGGAGATCAAAACTCCGTTGGAGAGATGACTCCAGCCCTGTTCCGCTGCCGTGGCAACCATTTCATCGGAGAGCCACCGCCTGAGCGGGGCCGGCACACCCTGATCGAAAAGAATTTTCAAGCCGCTTCCTGGGTTTCCGATCCAGCCACAAAATCAAGAACGGCTTCGATCTGCTCCCGATCCGACCCCGGAAACCATTCGAGGAAGTCATCGATCGTAGCCCCGGCTTTCAGGTTTTCAAAGAGGGTGGCGACGGGAATCCGCGTGCCAACAAAAACGGGTGCCCCGCTCATTTTGTCGCCCCGGGATTCCACGACTTCACATCCGCTCCAGTCCATGAGAGCATCGTAATCCGGAATTTCGGGGATTCAAGATCAGGAACGGATCCAACCTCCTCTCAACACCCGGTCGGAAGCGTCGCCGCTTCCGCTACCGCTGGCGCGTTCTTCGAAGTCCTCCGGCTCCCCTCATCGCCGGAACCGTCGGCCTTTGGGGCTCTCGCCGCGTTCTTCGAGAAGATCGCCGATTTCTCCGGCAAGGGCGGTGAACTGATTCACGAACGTCCCGAACTCGTCCTCTTCGAATGAATGCGAATCGATCTCGTCGAGGAGATTCCGTGCTTCGGCATATTCCAGATGATGCTGCCGCAATCTGCGATCGACGGCGGGAGTCGGAGGCGACGCCGCAAACTCCGTCACCAGCCACATCGCCGGCAACACTTTCACCGTCCAGTTCACGAAATTCAGCCGGGCGAACTCGATCGCATCAAAGGGACCTCCGATGGCATAACTCAACGTCGGCCGCAGCATGAGGACGCGCGGATCCAGCACAAAGGGGACCGCCCAAGGAGCGATTGAGAGCGCCTGACGGAGCAATGCCCGGGCGATGTTCATGGCGGGCGTTTGCACGGCCGCAAAAGGCTCCGGCGAATTCATGTCCGGCATGAAATCGGGAAACTCCTCCATCGCGAAGAGGAAGGCCCGCAGGGCACGGCTGTAGAGCACCGAAGTGGATGCCTGGATGGGAGCAAGGTCGAGGAGCCTTGAGACCTCCTCGCCGTCCCCCCTTGCAAAAGCGAGAGCGATCAAGGCGGGCACGATGTCGAGAAAATCCTCGGGGTCCAAGGCGAGCATCTTCTCGTAGCATTCGCGTGAAAGCTCCCGCTCCAGATTCATGAAGCGGTAGTTCGCCAGTTCGTGGAGTGCCTCGAGGTAGGGACGGTTGATCCAGTTCAGCGCCGGGTCCACCGGACCATCGCCCGCTGCCGCCACGATCGCCTCGTGCTTGCGCCGGCCTGCGTCGACGGCATCCTGACAATGATTCAACTTCGATTCCACCCCCTCCGCCAGTTCGGTGAGGAGAAGATGGGCATCGACACAATCCGGATCGATCGCGAGAGCCTCGATCACGCGGACCCGCATGTCGTCGTCGGCATCCTCAAGATCAAGCGCCTCCTCGAGATGTTTGATCGCACGGAAATGGGCCTCGGGCTCGGGATCGTAGCGTTCCAAGAAGGCCTCCGGGCTCCCGTTGAAAAGGGCGTCCGCCAGCTCTTTTCGGTCTTCCTCCGTTCCTTGTTCGGCCTCCGCCATCCGCCGGGTCGCGATGGCGGCGCGTCTCTCCTCATCCGCTGATCCGCGGGTGCGATCGATTTCAAGGCCGTCGTCCTCGCTGACCTCAAACTCCTCCACGAGCGAGGGCAGTCTTTTCACGCCCGCCTTTCCGAAAGCGCCTCCTCCCGGTTTCTTCCGTTTCCGTTTTGCCATGCCGATTCCGTTAGCGGCAAATGGTGCCTGCTGCAAGAGCCAAGCAAAAAGAACGAGACCCCGCGCGGAATGGACGTCCCTCGACGCCGTCGGAAGCGTCGCCGCTTCCGCTACCGCTGACGCGTCCATCGAAGCCTCGTAGCGGAGCGGGCTACCGTTCCGAACCGAACGTCCCTCGACGCCCGTCGGAAGCGTCGCCGCTTCCGCTACCGCTGACGCGCCCGTCGAAGCCCTTCCGTAGCGGAGCGGGCCACCGTTCCGAACCGAACGTCCCTCGACGCCCGTCGGAAGCGTCGCCGCTTCCGCTACCGCTGACGCGTCCATCGAAGCCCTCCCGTAGCGGAGCGGGCCACCGTTCCGAACCGAACGTCCCTCGACGCCCGTCGGAAGCTCACTCCGGAATCGGATCGCCCCGCTTCACCGTCGTCCCTTCCCAGATCGCCTCATCGGTCGCGGCATCGTAGGTGAGGACACGGCTCGCGCTGTTCGGAGCGGGTGGCAGATCGACTTTCGGCAGCCACTTCTTGTGCTCGGCGATGACCTCGGCAAAGGCCGGATCGGAGGCGAGATTGGTCCACTCCTGTGGATCCTTGCGCATGTCGTAGAGCTCCTCGCTGCCATCGGCGTAGCGGATGTATCGCCAATTCTCGGACCTCACCCCGTGATTCCCTTGGTTGTGGCTCGTGATGGCGGGACGCTCGCGTTTTGTCTCCGCCTTCTGCAATTGCGGCACGAGACTGAGTCCCTCGAGATCATCCCGCTTGGCGACGCCCGCCAGTTCGATCAGCGTGGGATAAATGTCCATCAACTCGGCCGGCTGGGTGCAGCGCTGCCCGGCGTTGACTCCCGGGCCGGCGAAGATGAGAGGCACTTTCGTGCCGCGATCCCAGAGGGTGTTTTTGCCGGTGATCCCCTTCTCCCCGAGATGCCAGCCATGGTCGCCCCAGACCACCACGATGGTGTTTTCGGCGATGCCCTTTTTCTCAAGCGCCTCAAGGACACGGCCGATCTGCGCATCGACGAAGCTGGTGCAGGCGAGGTAGCTGCGCACCAGATTCCGCCACTGGTCATTCTCCTCGACCCACTTCAGGCGGGGCTCGGGCAGATTCCAGTGAAGGTACCAGGAGAAACGCGGCGTGTCATCACGATCGTCGCGCTTGATCCCCGGGAGGACGCTGTCATCATCGGGATAGAGGTCGAACCACTTCTGCGTCGCATAGCACGGCACGTGCGGGAGGAAAAATCCGGTGGCAAGGAAAAAGGGTTTGTCAGGCTGCGAGGCCTCGATTTTTTCGATCGCCCAACTCGCCACCTGATAGTCGCCCTTGTCTTCGTCCTTGTGGGGGAAGACGCCCCAATCCATCGCGGGATGATCTCCCATCGGTGCGGGAGGGATGAGTTTCTTCGGCGGCTTCACCCCGACCGCGGGATTGGGTCCGCGCACCTGGAACTCGACCGGTCCCTCCGCGGCTCCGGCCCCGGGATTCCCCTTTCCTTTGCCCTTGCCCTTTCCACCTGCTCCGGGAGCGCCGCTGCCGGCATGGAAAATCTTGCCGACGGCGAGCGTCTCGTATCCGGCGGCCGCAAAATGCTGCGGCAGCGAAACACGATCCTCGAAGCCTGGCACGGTGCGGAACCAGGGTGAAAGGCCGTAGATCCCCGTCGTGGTCGGCCGCAGACCGATGAGCAGGCTGGTCCGCGAAGGATTGCAGAGCGGCGCGTTGCAATGGGCGTTCAGGAAGGTCGTGCCCCGCTCCGCGAGCGCATCGAGATGGGGTGTCTTCGCGAGAGGATGCCCTCCGAGGTGGCCGATCCAGTCGTTCTGGTCATCGATGGCGATGAAGAGGACGTTGGGTTTTTCGGCTTGGGCGGTCGTGGACAGCAGGCAAATCAAGAATAAGGAAATCCGTGCGAAGCCGGAACGGATCACCGGCGGCAATTTCTCCCGTACAGAGCCAAAGCATCCGCGGACATCTGCGCTCATCTGCGGACATCTGCGTAAAAGCGATCCCGAAAACGCAGATGAGCGCGGATGAAACGCGGATTCCCGCAGATGAGGTGAGGACAAGGCGAAGGGTCTCGAAAATTTCATCATGGTGTTTTCACTGGGTTTTGCGGGAGGGGCGCCGCTTCAAAATCACCAGGATCGACCCAGCCGGCGGCTTTCTTGTCGATCTGGCCGTTCAGAAAACGTTCGTAGAAATTCCGCGTCGCGTCGTTCGAGATCGGGTATTCGTCGAAAAGATGTCCCTGACCAAACATCCTCGGGTCGCCCTGTTCTTCGAGACGCGCCGTCATCTCTCCTTCGAGTTTCGCGGCGGTCGCTTCGTGCTCGGGTGAAGCGGCGAGGTTCTTCACCGCATCGGGATCGGTGGCGAGGTCGTAGAGCTCCGCGCCCGGCCGCATCCCGAAATTCAACTGCCAGTAAGGATCGGACCGATCCTTGCGCCCCGCCTCAAGCAGAAACGTTTTGGTGGGCGAGGCATCGGTGTCGAGGTAGCCGGTCTCCGGATTGCCGGCGGGCCAGCGCTCGGGCTCATAGTTGCGGAGGTAAAGGAAATCATCCCGGACGATCCCCCGGATCGGATAGCCCCAATCGTAGGGGCGGCCGATGTCCGTGCGCTCTTTGCCGACAAGCACGAAGTCGCGCCATTCCTCGACGCGGCCCGAACGCTCACTCGCGAGGATCGGTCTCCAGCTCCGCCCCGTGATCGCCGCCATGCCGGACGCCTCCTGCGGGATCCCGGCGAGATCGAGGATCGTCGGCGCGAGATCGATGAAACTGACAAAATCGTCCACGACGCGCCCGGGCGTGCCGATCCCCTTCGGCCAACGGATCGCGAGAGGGACGCGATTCGAATCGGGATAGGCGTATCCTTTGCCTCTCGGGAAAGGCATCCCGTGATCGGCGGTGACGATGACGACGGTGTTTTCGAGGAGTCCGCGCTTTTCCAGTTCGCCCAACATGCGCACCAGATGCGAGTCGGTGTGCTCGACCTCGTAGGCGTAGTCGAGGAGGTCGTGCCGGATCGTTTCGTTGTCGGGCCAGTAGGCGGGGACGCGGTCGATGTCGGAGAGCTTCTTGCCGCCCTTGTTCACGCCCGACTGGAACTCATAGCCCCGATGCGGCTCGGTCGAGCCATACCAGAAACACCAGGGTTTGCCCTCGGGAGCCGCCTTGAGGAAGTCGACAAAGTTGGCCGCGTAGTCGTTCTTCGAGATGCCGTCGGTCGCGGGTTCGAGCTTCCGTTGATGGTAGCCGATCCCGGTGATGCGGCGGGGTTTGCCGGCGGCATCGTTGGCGATCCCCGGCCCCCAGCCCTTGCCGGTGATGCCCGTGTGCCATCCCTGCTCCATCAGGACCTCGGGCCAGCTTTTGAACTTGGGGGGAAACACCGACATGTGGTTCCCCGCCTCCTCGAGCTGCCAGGCATGACGTCCCGTCAGGACGATGGCCCGAGAGGGCGCGCACTTCGCCACCGGCGTGTAGGCTTTCGTGAAGAGGACCCCTTCCTTCGCGATCCGGTCGAAACCCGGCGTTTTCACCCAGGGCGTCCCGTAAACCCCGGCGTGGGCGCCCCAGTCATCGGCGATCGCGAAGAGGATGTTGGGCGGCGCGGGATCGGCAGCCTGCGAGATCGTGGCGATGGGGAGAAAGGCCAGGATCGCCCCTGATAAAATTCGGCTCTTCATTCTCATGACATCCTCACTGCAAACGATTCACGCCGGCATTTTCCTCCTGATGGATCGTCACCGGCCAGCCGGGGAATTGGTTCTCCGGCTTTCCATTCGTCGCATCGACGAGGAAGCGGAAGGACTCGCACAGGTAGGTCTTCGCCTCCGTATCGATCGTCACGACCCCGAAACCGCTCGCCTTTTCGTGGGCTTTTTCATAGCGGTTCTTCGCGACCGGTTCGATGGGATTGCCCACGGCGTAGATGTAAACTTCGTTGCCGAAACCATCGAGGAACTCTCCCGTGTCGGGCAGACCGTGTCGGGGACGGTTTTGATGCGGCATGCCGAGCTCGTCGGGAAGCCACCACCGCGGATATCCGACCGCGATCGCCGGCGTGCAGAACGACCAATTGCTGTCGCGCTGCTTCTCCACGCCGTATTGCGCCATCGTCGTGAGGTGCTGGTCGCCGTTCACGTGCAGGGCCTTCGACTTCCTCAGGATCGTGACGGCCCGGTCGCGCGCCGTCTGCGGCCATCCGCCCGAATCGAGGTCGGCCTTGAGATAGCCGTCGATGCCACCGTGATGGGTCGCCGCATTGGCGAAGAGCGTCTGGCTCAGCAAGACTTTCATCGTGTGGCCACGCCAGTCTTCGCCCCAGGCCTCGAGGAATTTTTCCTGACGTTCCCCCAAAAGAATGAGCCCCGGCTGATCGAGGGCCTTCGTGTCGAAATCCTGGCTCACGACATGGTCGGCCCGCGGTCCATCGACCTTCACGTGCTCCGGGCCGCTCTTGAACTGGCGGTCGCCGAGGATCGCAAAACCGACCCCGCCGTAGACCATGTCGCCGTAGTAGACGCTCATCCCCTGCTCGATTGCGGTGGTGTCGTAGTAGTCGGGATGATGGCCCGCATTCGTCTTGTGGACGACATTGACCATCTTCACCGGCTGGATGTAGCCGCCCTTCGAGGAGGCGCCGCGGTCCTGCTCGGAATTCACCATGGGCTTGCCTCCCTCGCCCCAGTAGTTGCCCTGGAAGACATCGTGATCGTCGGGAATGCAGATCGTCGGCGCGTTGCGCATCGCCTCGCGGAAGGCCCAGCCGTGCTGGTAGAATTTCCGCAGGTAATTCAGGATCGCCGGATCGGCCGGCGCGCGGATGATCCCGAAGCCACCGTGATTTTCGTAGAGCTGGTCGCCGGAAAAGTAGAGCAGATCGGGATCGAGCTTCACGAGGTTCTTCGCGACGGGCTCGTAGGGAAAGGCGTAGTCGTTTTGGCAGGTGAGCGCGCCGAGCCGGAGCGGACGTCCCTCGGGATTCGCCTTGATCTTCCCGCCCCACTCATCGACGACCTCGCTGCCATCGGAGAGCTTTTCGCGGTAAACGACCTTGTAGGGACTCTCGATCTTTTCATCCCACTTCGGAATGCGGAAAGTCGCGACCCAGCCATCGGGATCGAGCGACTCTTTGCCGAGGGATTCCCAGGCGCCGCCTTTCTCGACGAGCAGTTCGACTTCCTGCGGAGCGCTCTTCGCAAGAGGCCCGGTGAGGGCGCTCAGCTTCATCACGAATCCCTCGTCGCCCCGCGAGTCGCTCAGGGAATACATCGTCCAGAGGATCGGTCCGAAGCGGTGATCGGGCGTCGCCTCGAGGGCATCGCCAGAGGCGCGCCAGTCGGTGAAACGCCAGGACGCCTGCTCCTTGCGCCCCTTCGGCTCCAGCTTCGCCTGGCTGACGAGGGCGATGTTGCCGGTCACAAACTGCTTTTGGGCGCTGAAGGCGATCGATCCCATCTTCGTGCCGTCCGGAGAGGTCGCGGTCAGTTCGAGCTGGTAACGAGGTCCTTCACCCGGTTTGCCGGCCAGCTTGAGGAGGCATTCGCCCGACTCAAAGGGCTTTACGAGCTTCACCGAGTCACGGCCGAGGAGAAGCTGATCCCCCGAGATCACCGCGTCGATTCCCCCGTTGGCGAAACAATTGCTGCGATACTCGTCGATGTCGCTCCGCACGCCGATGCGGAAGCCGGCACCCCCGTCTTTCCCGAGTCCCTCGGGTTTGAAAAGCCGCACCGACATCGTGAAGCTGCCGTCCGCGCGTCGCAGAGCCTTCGTCAGGGAATGGATGCTGCGATTGCCCGAAGCAACGAGGCATTCCGCCCAGCCCTCACGCACCTGCCAATCCTCCATCGGATTCGCCCAGAATTCACCCCCGAGAAAGACGCGGTCGGGGGTGCGGTCCCATCGGTCGAGCCGGTCATCGGTTTCCTGCGCCATCCCCTCGCGTTTCGGGACAATGCCGAGCACGGCGAGGGACGACAACCACTTGAGGGAAAGGCGACGGGAGAGGCGGCGGATCATGAGGAAAGAGCAAAGCGGATGGAGGGGCTCGTGTAAACCCTAGAAGGCTGGCGTGGTTTCGCCGGATTTTGGACGCCAGCCCCGGCTGCAACGTTACGGGACGGGTTCGCTGCCGAAGATGAAGATCTTTCCGTTCGGCTTTTCGTCAGGAAACACCACGATCGAAATCTCCGGCTTGTTGAGCGCCTTGAAAAACAACATTTCGCCCGGAATCGGAGTGTCGACACGAAAGCTCCTGGCGTAGTAGCCATCCGCGGCGTCGGGCAATACACGATCGGTCTTCGTATCAAAATCGAAGACCTTGCTGTCCCGGAAGGCCGGATAAACATCGATCAGCAATGGAACCTGTGATTCCGGAGAATCATCAAACTGGAAGAACCAGAATTCCGGCGGTTTGACTGAAAAGTCCGGAAGCGCGATAGCCTCCGGCCCAGGATGAACGGGGAGGAGCTTCATCCATGTTTCCAGCACCTCGCGGGAAGGTGGTTCCAGCAAGATGAAGGTGTAAGTGCCTCCATTATAAAACGCACGATCCATGCGACGGGGAAGCTCGGGAATCCCCACAGTCTTGAGAGCCTGATCCATGATCCACTCGGACACTTGTCCCGGAGGCGCACCGTAGGACCAACCAACCTTCAGCTTCGTATCAACGACGAAGGAATGGTTCACGCCATCGGCAGCAAAGTATCCCTTCATCACGAGCTGAACTTCCTCGTTGCCGGTGCGGAGGAAGCGAAGCGACCTCGGCTTCATCGGAAATTCATCGCGGCCTGACGGGCCCGACGAATAGAGATGGAGCCCCCCGCCTTCACCGAAGTAGAATTCCTTCGAATCACAGTCGATGGTCCGATCATTCAACGATCGCAGGTCATAGGGCAAGGCGAGCTGGAAGAGATTCATCTCCAATCTCGGTTTGCTGAACTCCATTCCACCCAGCTTGAATGGCTTGAGTTCGACTCTGACATGCCCGCCCAATCCATCGCCCTCGCCTTCCCAGAATCCGATCTCGAGCTCACCCGTGCCGGGAACGGGATCGAAAACGACAGGTTTCGATGGCTCGTCGGCAAAGGCGATATCCGTCACAACCAAACACAAAAAGATCAACGGCAAGCGCATCTCCTGCGTTTCTATCTCATCCAGAGAACCCGAGTCAAGAATATCAGAAATAGTCACTTTCACCCCGGTGGGGCGAGACAGATGCAGAGCCCTATTCCAAATTGATTCCTTTAGGCGGAATTGCTCTCCACCACGAACCAGGAAAGAATAACCGACGGGGCGGAATGCAATTCCCCCCCACGACTACCGCGATTCCTACGCTTCCCCCTCCCTCACCCCGTTCTTCACCTCGAACTCGCGGCACCAGCCTTTGATCTCGAGATCGTTGAAGATCTTGCCCATGACGCGGCGGAGGAGGCCCTTGAGGTTCGCGTTTTCGAGATCGGCGAGGGCGCGGACGGCCGCTTCCTTGTAGGTCTCGAAAAGGAGAAGGCATTTCTCATCGGCCTCGAGGGCGTGGGCGAGGTTGCGGATCTTGTGGATCTCGATGCCCTCCAGATCGCCATGGGTCCAGAGCGCGTCGAGGACGGCCTTGTCGTCGCCCTTGGCCCGCTCGCGCGCGATAGCGAGAAGGACGCTGGGACGCATCTGTTCGAGCTCGTTGTCCCCGGCATCGGCGCCGAGGTCGTCCATGTCGTCGCGGATTTGGTAGGCGATGCCGAGGTTCTCGGAATACTGCTCGAGCACGGTCGCAAACTCGTCGAGCTGGCCGGCGTAGGCGGCTCCGAGCTTCAGAGCGACTTCGAAGGCCGGAGCCGTCTTCTGGCGGAAAATCTCGAGGACCTGCTTCGAACTGAGCGGCTGCGGATCTCGTGCCCAGACGAGCTCGGCGCCCTGACCGCGACACAATTCGCGTTGTCCGCGGGCGGCCACGAGGAGCATCTGCGTCTTCGCCGCATCGCTGGACTGACATTCGCCGATGAGGCGGTAACCCTCACCGATCAACAAATCGCCCGCGTTCAGCGCGACGGCGACACCGTGCTCGGCGTTCAAGGTCGGTTGGTCGTAGCGTCCGTGGTCCTCGTCCTCGATGTCGTCGTGGATGAGCGAGGCCTTGTGGAAGAGTTCGGTGGCGAAGGCGATCTTCTTGAGATCCTCCGGGATGGGATTGCCGCGGTCCTCGCGCAGGGCCTCGTAGGCGGCCACGGTGAGGAAGGGACGCCAGCGTTTCCCGTCGCGGGCGAGCCATTCGCGGGCGATTTCCTCCTGGCGGCCGTTCGCCGGTCCCATGACCTGCTCGATCGCCGCGGGGGTGAACCAGGTTTTGACCTCATTGTGGAGACCGGTGAGGTCGAGACGGCGGGTCTGGTCGTCGCTGGTGAGGTGGATGTATTCCCAGACCCAGTCGATGTCGACGGTGGTGTTGATGCAGTCGTCCTGCAGCAGCGGCACGGCGATGGAGGGAATCGCGGCGGCCTCGACGTAGGGGAAGGTGCGCTCGAGCACGGGGAGGCAGGAAATGCCGACGATGGCCTCGATCTGCCCCGTCTGGATGAGGGACATGACGATGGCCGATCCCTCCGCGACGAGGACGGCGTAGCCGAGGCGCTCGGCCTCGTTCTGGAAATCTTGGATCGAGCAAAGGCCGCACTGCTTGCAGAGCAGGCCGAACTCGTCGAAGGGAGCGGGGCATTTCTCCTCGACCCGGAGGCACTTCGGCATGAGGAGGAGACGGCGCTCGTAGGGAATCTCCGCGAGGGTCTCCCGCCACATCTCGTTGTTGAGGCAGACGGCGGTGTAGTGGAGGTAGGTCTCGTCACCCTCGTAGCCCAGTTTTGCGAGGATGCGGCGGGCGTGCACGTCGAGCTCCTCGAGCGGCATCGGCGGCACCGGATTCGACTCGGCCACGTAGTTCCGGATTTCACGGAGGAAAGCGTCGCGCTCGGCTTTGGTCTGCGGGATGTTTTTCTTCGGCGGACGGAAGCGGGTCGTCGTGATCGGCACAGGCCGTGGCACCTTGATCGTGGCGAGAGTATCGACTGGCTTGGACATCGGCGGAGCGGAGGAGCAAAGAGGGTTGGATCGGAGAGGCAACAGGGTCGAGTCCCGGAACTGGCGCACAGTTTACAGCACCGGGCCCGCGGGAAAAGTAGAATCAGTGCACGGAAAATGACAATCCGCGATCAAGGACGGGTGTTTTTGGATGACGACTGTCCGATCCGGTAGATTTTCACCTCTCCCTCCTGGTTTCGCTTGTAAGTCAGCTTCAGTTCACCGGATTCCAGCTGGCCCGCGTTTTCAAGCGGCACCGTGATCCACAACTCCTCTCCTTCAAGTGAAACTTTGGCACGGAAGCGCTCGGGAATCTGCCAGCGGACCGGCATGGGGCTCCAGCCTTTCCCTCGCGGACTTACGAGGATGTCAAAATCGTGATGATCCGCGTCGATCCGGTTGAACTCGAGCACCCGCGCGACAGCCTCCAGACGACCACGGCCATGCTCCCACCACGCGGCAAACGCTCCGGATAATAACAATGCGGCGAGGGTCGCGGCGAATTGTTTGTCAGTCCGCGTCAGTGTCATTCCCAACCCCTAAGACAACTCCTTGACGCTCACAAGATCCTTCGTTGAAAATGGAGACGATGGACGGAAAGAACAAACCCAAGGGTCAGATCGCGATGGCGTGGATCGTCTTGGCCCTCATCGCGGGCGTGGTGGCTTCGATTTTCGTCCCGGCACAGAACTCGATCACGGAGCATGGCCCAGTGGAAGTCGCCGTGAACCAGGTGAAACAGCTTTTACTGGCTTGTCGCGCGTATGCTGCGGACCACGAGGGGCGTTACCCGCCCGCGCTTGACGCCTTGTTTCCCGATTACCTAGACCACAAAGAAGCTCTCCGCATCCAGAATGAAATGAGTCCCCCGCTTACGTTGATCTACCACCCGGACAAGACGGAGCACGATGATCCAAGGTCGGTTCTCATTGAATTTCCGGTCCTATATGAAGGGAAACGCGTCGTCGGCTACGTAGGCGGTCATATTCTGGAGGTCACCGTGCCATGAGAGAATTGAATTTTCCCTACTTGAGACCTTACCCAATGCCTTGACGACGATTTCACAAGACGGCACGATGGCACGATGCATCACGACCTTTCCCCCGAACAACGGCGTGCCATCGAATCCGCCCTTCGGCGCGGGAGCAAGATCGAAGCGGTGAAGCTCTACCGCAAGGCCACGGGCGCGAGCCTGGCCGAGTCGAAAGACGCGGTCGAGGCGATGCCGGTGGACTCCATCCCGGTCGGCGACTTGCCGTCCATTCTCCCGATGACGGGCATGACCCCGGAGAGGATGAACGCGATCGTATCCGCCATCTCCCGCGGTAACAAGATCGAGGCGATCAAACTCTACCGCGAAGCCACGGGACTCGGGCTCGCCGAAAGCAAGGATGCCGTCGAGGCGATGGAGCGCCAGCCTCCGAACTCCGGTCCCGTCGCTTCCGGACAGTTGGTTCCCGACGGTCGCACTCCCCTGCCCCAGTGGGATCCCTTTGAAGAAAAGAAAAAGGGCTGCCTCGGGGCGGTGATGCTGCTGATCGGGCTGGTCGCGGTGTTGATCGCGGTTCTTTGACCCGGCAGAGAGCAGTCTTCCCTCACTCCGCCACGGCCTCGCGCACGATGGCGGCGGCGTAGTCGCGGTTGAGCTTGGAGATGACGTCGGCGCTGATCTCCTTCGGACAGACGGCCTCGCACTCGTATTGGTTGGTGCAGTTGCCGAAACCTTCGGCATCCATCTGGCGCACCATCGCGAGGACGCGTTTGTCCTTCTCGGGGTGGCCTTGCGGGAGGATGTTGAGGTGGGCGGCCTTGGCCCCGACAAACAGCATCGCGCTGGCGTTTTTGCACGCGGCGACACAGGCACCGCATCCGATGCAGGTGGCAGCATCGAAGGCCTCGTCGGCGTCTTCCTTGCCGATCGGGATGGAGTTGGCCTCGGGAGCCGAGCCGGTGCGCACGTCGATGTAGCCCCCGGCGGCGATGATGCGGTCAAAGGCACCGCGATCGACCATGAGATCCTTGATCACCGGGAAGGCGCGGGCGCGGAAGGGCTCGATCCAGATCGTCTCGCCGTCGCGGAATTTCCGCATGTGGACCTGGCAAGTAGTGATGCCGGCCTCCTTGCTGTGGGGCACGCCGTTGATGGCGAGCGAGCAGGCTCCGCAGATGCCTTCGCGGCAGTCGTGGTCGAAGTGGATGGGCTCGCCGCCCTCTTCGATGATGCCGGTATTGACGATGTCGAGCATCTCGAGGAAGGACGCCTCGGCGGGGATGTCCTTGGCTTCGTAGGTCTCGATGCGACCGTGGGCAGTCGGTCCGCTCTGGCGCCACACTTTGAGAGTCAGGTTCATGACGGTTCGGAAAAAATGGGATTTCGGATAGGATTACGAACGGGATCTCACTTGTAGCTGCGCACGCTGAGTTCGACGGCTTCGTAGACGAGGGGCTCCTTGTGCAGCACGGGCGGCACGCCGGGTCCGGTGTATTCCCAGGCGGCGACGTAGGCGAATTCCTCGTCGCGGCGCATGGCCTCGCCCGGGTTGGTGTAGCCGCTCTTCACGGCTTCGTCCTTTTCGGTGAACTGGTATTCCTCGCGGAAGTGGCCGCCGCAGCTCTCCTCGCGGGCGAGGGCGTCGTGGCACATGATCTCGGCGAAGTCGATGAAGTCCGCTACGCGCCAGGCTTTCTCGAGCTCCATGTTGGTGCCGTCGGGGCTGCCGGGGATCCGGACGTCTTTCCAGAATTCCTCCCGGATCTTGGGAATCTTCGCGAGGGCTTCCTTGAGACCTTCGGCGGTGCGGGCCATGCCGCATTTGTCCCAGACGAGCATGCCGAGTTCGCGGTGGAAGCTGTCGACCGACTTCGTCCCTTTCACGTTCATGAGTTGGGCGATGCGGTCTTTCACCTCGGCCTCGACTTGTTTGAACTCGGGCGCGTCGGTGGTAACGGTGCCGGGCTTCTGGGAGGCGAGGTAATTCGGCAAGGTGGCCGGGATCACGAAATACCCATCGGCGAGCCCCTGCATGAGGGCGCTGGCCCCGAGACGGTTCGCCCCGTGGTCGGAGAAATTCGCCTCGCCGAGGACGTGCAGCCCGGGGACGTTGGACATGAGGTTGTAGTCGACCCAGAGACCGCCCATGGTGTAGTGGACGGCGGGATAGATCTTCATGGGAGTCTCGTAAGGATCCTCGCCCGCGATCTTCTCATACATCTGGAAGAGGTTGCCGTAGCGCTCCTCGACCTTGTCGCGGCCGAGCCGCTTGATCGCATCGCTGAAATCGAGAAACACGCCGAGCCCGGTCTTGGCGACGCCGCGGCCGTCATCGCAGGCTTCCTTGGCGGAACGCGAGGAAATGTCGCGCGGAGCGAGGTTGCCGAAGGAGGGATACTTCCGCTCGAGGAAATAATCGCGGTCTTCTTCCGCGATGTCCTTGGCCATCAGCTCGCCGCTGCGGATCTTGGCGGCGTGCTCGCGGGACTTGGGCACCCAGACACGGCCGTCGTTGCGGAGCGACTCGGACATGAGGGTCAGCTTGCTCTGGTAATCTCCGCTAACGGGAATACAAGTCGGGTGGATCTGCGTGAAGCAGGGATTGGCCATGTAGGCGCCACGCTTGTTCGCCCGGAGGGCGGCGGTGACGTTGCAACCCATCGCGTTGGTGGAGAGGAAGAAGACGTTTCCGTAGCCCCCGGTCGCGAGGATGACGGCATCGGCGGCATGGCTGGTGATCTCGCCCGTGGTGAGATCCCGCACCACGATGCCTTTGGCGTGGCCATCCACGACAACGAGATCGAGCATCTCGGTGCGGGTGTACATTTTCACGCCGCCCTTGGCGATTTCCTTCTCAAGTGCCTGATAACAACCGATGAGGAGCTGCTGACCGGTCTGGCCGCGGGCGTAGAAGGTGCGGCTGACCTGGGCTCCGCCGAAGGAGCGGTTCGCGAGCGCGCCACCGTATTCACGGGCGAAGGGCACGCCTTGGGCGACACACTGATCGATGATCTGCAGGGAGATCTCGGCGAGGCGATGCACGTTGGCTTCGCGGGCGCGGAAGTCGCCCCCCTTGATCGTGTCGTAGAAAAGACGCCAGACCGAGTCGCCGTCGTTCTGGTAGTTCTTCGCCCCGTTGATCCCGCCTTGGGCGGCGATGGAGTGGGCGCGGCGGGGACTGTCCTGATAACAGAAGCATTTCACCTGATAACCGAGCTCGGAGAGCGTCGCGGCGGCGGCTCCACCGGCGAGGCCGGAACCAACGACGATGACGGAGTATTTCCGCTTGTTCGCCGGGTTGATGAGTTTCGCCTTCGCCTTGTAGCGGGTCCACTTTTCGGGGAGCGGACCATCGGGGATGGCGGAATTCAGGGTGCCGTTCGGCGAGGGAGTGCTGGAGGCTGTGCTGGCCATGGTCGTAGCGGTGGGGAAAAGGGTTCGATCGTCAGGCTCAGTTCTGGGAGAGGGATGGGTCCGGAGTGGCGGAACTGGCGGAGGAGGTGGCGGGAGCATCCTTCAGACCTCCCGTGGCGACGAGGATCGGGATGGAAAGGAAACCGATCCAGAGGATCACGGAAATGGCGAGAGCCAGATTGCGGATCGCGACGCGGGTTTTCTCGGTGCGCAGCCCCAGGGTCTGGAAGATCGAGGCGATGCCGTGGCTGAGGTGGGAACAGAGGAATGAGATCGCGAGGATGTAGAAGATGACCACGAGCGGATTCTGGAATCCCGCAATGACCATGCCATACACGTCGTGGCGGTCGGGATTCCCCGGATCCTTCATTCCCGCGAGATCGGGATCGAGGCGGACCGTGAAGTGGAAAATGTGGAAGACGACGAAAGCGATCACGGTGAGACCGGTCCAGATCATGATCCGGGAACTGACCGGAGCCTGCACGGTGGTATCGCAAGCGTAGCGCGAGTCGCGGGCGGCGCGATTCTGTTGCACGAGGGAGACGGTGGCGATGATGTGCAGGACGAAAGCGCCGAGAATGCCGAGACGCGCGATCCAGATCCCCCAGCCATGGAGCATGTGATGGAGAAACTCGGCGTAGTCGTTGAGATCCTCACGGCCTTGGAAAATGAGCAGGTTCCCCGCCATGTGGCCGAGGAGGAAGCCGACCAGCATGATGCCGGTGATGGCGACGATCAGCTTTTTGCCGATCGAGGAGTTCCAGAATCGAAGGAGAGAAGTGCCAAGCGCGTTCATTTGCGGTTTCTTAAGCATTACGCCGGTTCTTTGCAAGGAGATGGGGCGTGAAAGGATGAAAAAAGCAGGTCTTTTTCGCGGACCTGCCCGGATCGGCCGGAACTTTGCTTTGGCAAGGCGCGGCGACAATCAAACGATTTGGCGCGCAAAAGGGGTTGCATTCCCTTGTTGAGAATCTTTAGCATTCCGAAATTCCGCATCATGGCACCGCTCTCCCGATTCTTCGCCCTCGCCCTCCCCTTCCTCTCCGTCGCACCGGCCTGGGCTCAGGAAGCCGCGGAGCCCGGGAAGAGCCTCGCCACCCGCATCGACGAGACCGTCGCCCCGATCGCGAAACTCTTCGATTCGATCATCTTCTACGGGATCAAACTCACCGACGACGTCACCCTGCCTATCGTGCTCGTGCTGCTCGGGTTCACCGCGATTTTCCTGACGATTTACTTCAAGTTCATCAATCTCCGCGGTTTCGGCGTGGCCTTGCGCACCGCCCGCGGCAAATACACGCCCCACGACGCGCCGGGCGAGATCACCCATTTCCAGGCCCTCAGCGCGGCCCTTTCCGCCACCGTCGGGCTCGGCAACATCGGCGGCGTCGCCGTGGCCGTCGGTGTCGGTGGTCCGGGAGCGACCTTCTGGATGATCCTCATGGGTCTCTGCGGCATGACCACGAAATTCGCGGAATGCACCCTCGGGGTGAAATACCGCAAGATCATGAAGAACGGCACGGTGAAGGGCGGCGGCATGTATTACCTCCGCGATGGTCTCGCCGAACGCGGCCTCGGCGGCATCGGCAAGGTGCTCGCCCTCGTCTTCGCCCTCTTCGTGATCGGCGGCTCCTTCGGTGCGGGCAACATGTTCCAGGCGAACCAGGCCTTCAGCCAGATGAGCACCACCTTCCCCGCGCTCGCGGGCGGGGACGGCAACGGCGCGGTCTGGTTCGGGTTGGGCATGGCCATCCTCACCGGGCTCGTCATCCTCGGCGGCATCGTCTCGATCGCCCGGGTCACCTCCTTTCTCGTCCCTTTCATGTGCGGGATGTATGTGATCGCGGCGCTGATCATCATCCTCGGCAACGTCGGCTCGCTCGGTTCCGCTTTCGCCACGATCTTCACCTCCGCCTTCAGCAACGAGGCCGTCACCGGTGGTCTCATCGGCGTCCTGATCCAGGGCATCCGCCGCGCCGCCTTCTCGAACGAGGCCGGCCTCGGCTCGGCCCCCATCGCCCACGCCGCCGTGAAGACGAACGAACCCGCGAGCGAAGGTTTTGTCGCCCTCCTCGAGCCCTTCGTTGACACCGTCGTCGTCTGCACGATGAGTGCCCTCGTCCTCGTCATCACCGGCACCTGGCAGATCAATGCCGAGGTCAATCCGGGCGGCACCGACCTCATCAAAGCCCCTGGCTCCAGCGAGGTCGTCAAGCGCCTCGAGGCCGGGCAATTCCTCCACACCCGCAAGACCGAGGGCGATCACCTCGAAGTCATCGGACTCGTGAACGGCGCCTTCCAGGAAACGGAGAAGACCACCGGATGGGTCGCCAAATCCGCGGTGACCAGCAAGACCGGCGTTCCCGTCACGTCCCTCGCCTTTGCCTCGGTCCTTTCGTGGTTCCCCGTCGTGCTCAGCCTCGCCGTCTTCCTCTTCGCCTTCTCCACCATGATCTCGTGGTCCTACTACGGGCAGCAGGGCGTCATGTACCTCTTTGGCTTTGTTGGAGAGGACAAGATCCACCTGCCTGTGATCGTCTACAAGATCGTCTTCTGCCTCCTCATCATCGTCGGCACCTCGGCCTCGCTCGATAACATCCTCATGCTCTCCGATGCGATGGTGTTCGCCATGGTTATCCCGAACCTCATCGGGCTCTACCTCCTCCTGCCCGTGATCAAGCGCGAGACCGATCGATTCCTCGCCCTCGTCAAAGAGACCGACGCGAAGAAATAGCCCGAGCGGTCAGTGCAACAAACTTCTCGGCAGCGCCCGGAGATAGGCGCTCATGATCTCGCCCCCGCTCTCCGGGCGGAGTTTCTCATGTCCCGGACGAGTCGTCTGCGGTGCGATGCGGGTACCATCCCGATACGACCCGTTCGGCATCGCATGGGAGCCGTAGCCGACCACGACCCACTCGGGCAGCGTCACCCGATCCGGCAGCACCGAGGCCGCCGACTCCACCAAGCCATCGCTCGGGCTGTAGTAGGGCGCCGTCCGCTCCACCTGGCGACGCACCCCGGGAGACCAGAGCCGCTCCGTGATGCGGCCGTCCGCCCCATCCGGGATCATCGCGATGCTGATCCAGGTCGTTCCAGGAAAACGGGCCGCAAAACGCGCCGCATCGGCCTCCCATGGCGAACGGGCGATTGATTCCAGCATCGCGATCGCCTTTTCCTGATCCGAGACACGCAGCCACCGCCGAGTCATCGTCGGGAAAGGCCGCGATGAATGAGCCATCCAGTCGCCCACCACCGATCCCTGCACCGTGCCCGCGAGCGAGAGCACCACCGCGAGCTTGCGACGGTCGGAGGCGGGCAGGTGGATCCCGTCCTCCTGCAGATAGTGGATCACATCATGAGCCCCCTTTGATAGCATCACGAGAATCACCTTTTCACTCCGGGCAAAGGCCTGCTGGAGCTGCGCCGCGATGAACGCCGCATTCTCTTCCACCGATCCGCGGGCCTCCGTCTCGATGAACCAGGTCGAAAACCCCATCCCGCGCGCCGCTTCGGCCGCGCCGCGTAGACATTCGCGGGTGCGATCTTTTTTGTTGGGATTGCCCGCCCGGGTCCCCGGCACGATCACGATCGCCGTGCGCGCCCGCTCCCCCGCCGTCATCGCCGCGAGGGAGTCGGGGAAGGCAAAACCAGCGTCGCCCGTCGTCCGGATGACGCGGCGCTCCAGCAAGCCACTCGATTGATCCTCCGCCACGAGACCCGCCTCCAGCTTCCGTTTCGCCGCCACCAGACCCTCCGATCGCGTCGTTTCGCGGACCTCGGCGAGCAGGGCGCTCTCCGCCACCAGACCTGCAAACGTGTCTTCGCCACCCCGTCGGGCGCAGGAGGAGAGAAGGAGCGCGCCCCCCAACAGTCCCGCGATCGCCGTCCTCATGCCTCTCCCCCTTCCGGCTCCACCTCCACCACCGCCGGCGATTTCCCCCGCGGAGCCCCCGTGAGGAGGGCATGGATGCGGTCCTGCAACTCCGCCGGGAGATGCGCATCGCTCTCGGGCGAAGTCCGCACGAGACGCTTCGCCTCCGCCAGATCCCCCGCCGCCACCGCGGCCTCGATCAGGCGCAGGCGCACCGACCAATCCTCCGGAGCCCGTTCCAGCTCGGCATACAGCTCCCAGAGATCCGCCCTCATGTCACCGCTCGACGTTTCCCCGGTCCTCTCCGCCTGCCGGCAGCGAACCCTGACTTCCTGACTTCCATCGCGAAAGATTGGCCGATCGGATCGCGTATGTCCAATCGCGCGTTGCTGAAAATGCGCCTGACGCACCCCTCCCGGTCGTCTCTCCCGCGCCTGTCACAGAGGCCGACCGTGCGAAAAGACCATCGATTGATTGAACAAATCCGAATATTGCGGATACTTAAGGCCTGTTAACCTCGACCTACCTGCCCCATGCGACATTTTTCCCTGCTTGCCCTCGTCGCCCTATTCTTCAGCCTGCCCGCCGAGGCGCAGGACATGACGGGTGCCATCCGCGCCCAAGCATCGCGTTCCGGCAAGGGCATCTCCGGCTGGTACGCCTCCCGCGGCAACCAGCCCGTCTGGTCCGGTGAATACCTCGGCGGCCTCGCCCAGTTCATCCAGGCCCTCGATGCCCACGGGCTCTCTCCCCAGCTGTTTCAATTGAGCGCCTGGGATGCCCAGTGGCGGAATCCCAGCCCCGATCCCGGAAAACGCGCCGAGGTCGAGGTCGGCACCACCCAGCTCGCTCTCTATGCGATCCAATCCCTCGCCTACGGATTCGTCGATCCCACCTCCGTCCACCCGAAATGGGCCGCGATCCCCCGCCAAGTCACCTCATACCAGTTTCTCGATCAGGCCCTGCAGCGCCCCGCCTCGCAGTTCGCCGCCTACCTCCTTGAGGTCGTCCCGCCGCAGGACACCCGCTACGCCGAAATGGTGAAAACCCTCGCCCGCTACCGCCAGATCAATGCCATGGGAGGCTGGAAAGACCTCCCCGCCACCGCCCAGCCCGCCGGACCCGGCTCCAAATATCCCGAACTGAATCTGCTCACCTCGCGACTCCAGGCCGAAGGAGATCTGCCCGGCGGCACCGCCAAGAGCCGCAAAGGCACCATCGACAACCGCACCGGCGACGCGCTGAAATCCTTCCAATTCCGCCACGGCATCGAACCCGATGGCTTCATCGGCGCCTCCACCCTCGAAGAACTCAATACCGACACCTCCGTGCGGGTGAACCAAATCATCATCAACATCGACCGCCTCCGCTGGATGCCCCGCAGCTGGGAAGACCGCGAACACATCGAGGTGAACATCGCCGAAAACGCCCTGCGCGTTTACCGCGACCAGCGCGAGATCTCCGTGATGCCCACCGTCGTCGGGATGAAAGGCATCAGTGAAACCCCCGTCTTCCACGGGAAGGTGCAGGACGTCTACTTCCGCCCGACCTGGAACGTCCCCACCTCCATCGCCAAACGCAAACTCATCCCCGCGGCCCTCTCCGCTCCGGAGGGACCCGACGCCTACATGCGTAGCCACGCCTACCAGGTCATCTCCTCCTACGGCTCGTCCACCGTCCTGCCCAACACCGTCGAGAACCTCAACAAGGTCGCCTCTGGTGGCCTCCTCATGCGCCAGGGCAGCGGCCCGCAGAATTCGCTCGGGCTCATCAAATTCATCTTCCCGAACGATTCCGCCGTTTACCTGCACGATACGAACATGCCCGAGCTCTTCCAGCGCGCCGACCGCGACTTCAGTTCCGGCTGCGTCCGCGTCGCCCGCCCCGTCGAGCTCGCCCAGTTCATCCTCCGCGAAAATCCCGGCTGGTCCCCCGAAGCCATCCGCGCCACCATGGACGATCCCAACGTCAATGACCGTCGCGAGCGGCTCAACAAAACCACCTCCGTCTACCTGAACTACTGGACCTGCACCATCATGGGCGACGGCCGCGTCCGTTTCGACCGCGACATCTACGGTCACGACGTGACCATGTTCCAGAAGTTCGGGTTGCAGTGAGGAGTTGGGGGGGGCTCCCAACGGGGACGAACGAACATCCCCGCCCATACCAACGGCCGGGTGGAGGAGCAACTCCCTGCTGTTGTCGCCGTCGATAACTGGCTCAGATCGCCCGGGCAGTGATCCTGATGTTTGTCAGGGGGCGACGAAAAATTCCCAATTTGAGTTCAATCTGGGAAGGCAAAACGCACGGTCCCGCAAAAAATTCGTCGGCTCGGCGCGCCAGTTCGACGAATCCGCACCCTCCGTCGGTTGTCCTACTCTCGTTCGATGGATTAGCGCGATTGTTTGCTGGCCATAGGCCGGCGAGGGAGAAGGACGCTGGCGGGAAGTCCCCGCAATCATTCACGTACCTTCATCTACAAGAGTCGACGTCGAGGCGGATGCCCACCGCAATGTTCCTCCTTGGTGCGGTTCGCGAGCGGAGAGGAGTGCAACCCTCAACTCGAACCCTGGGTCTTTTTCTGGCGAAAGGCTTGCGTGTAGCCGCAGCGACGGTATACAGATTGCAGCCACAACTTGATTATCGCATCGCGTCAAAAAACGCCTTGAAATGCTGTTCATTTGATTCAACCTTCCTCTACCATGGCAAACGAAGTTCCGCTGAAGAATCTAAAGGTAACGGCGCTTTTCGCGGGCATCGGTGGCGTTGAACTCGGACTCGGACGCTCCGGCCACGAGACGATTCTACTCTGCGAATGGGATCCATCCGCACAAAGTGTTCTACGACATCACTTTGGATCGATCCCGCTCGTCGGCGATGTCCGGGAGCTCGACCAACTTCCAAAGGAAACGGAGTTGCTGACAGCCGGTTTTCCTTGCCAAGACCTTTCTCAAGCGGGCAAAACCGTTGGCATCACGGGCGGACGATCCGGATTGGTTGACGAGGTTTTTCGGCTTTTGGAACAGAACCAGACACCCCACGTCTTGCTGGAGAACGTTCCCTTCATGTTGCAATTGGACAAGGGAGCAGCAATGCGACACATCACCGCACGCCTTGAATCACTCGGATATTCTTGGGCTTACCGCGTTGTCGATTCACGAGCCTTCGGCCTTCCGCAACGACGACAGAGGGTTTTCCTGCTGGCGTCCCGTGTAATGAAACCTGAGGAATTGCTTTTCCAAGAAGACAAGGGCGAAGTGGAGCCAACCGATCACAACGGTCGCGCATGTGGTTTTTATTGGACCGAGGGTGTACGTGGACTCGGTTGGGCGATCGATGCGGTTCCCACGTTGAAGGGTGGATCGACCATCGGAATTCCGTCTCCACCCGCGATCTGGTTCCCCGACGGAATGATCGCAACACCGGACATCCGCGATGCCGAACGGTTGCAGGGCTTTCCGACCGATTGGACTCTACCTGCCGCTATTGCCGGGAATCGAAATGCCCGTTGGAAGCTCGTCGGTAACGCAGTGACGGTAAATGCCGCTGAATGGATTGGAACGTGCCTGACCAAGGCACCTCGACCAATCAGTTCCCTTCCACTCCCCTTCGATGCCTTCCGGTCGTGGCCGAAAGCCGCTTACGGAGCACCTGGTAAGGACAGGTTCGAGGTGGAGGTTTCGATGTTCCCGATCTACAAAAAGCGTCCTTCGCTGGAACGCTTCTTGAAGTTCCGTCCGGTCCCCCTTTCGCATCGAGCAGTGTCTGGATTTACATCCCGCCTTTGTTCCGGGGGGTTGAATTATCCTCACGAATTTCTTGACGACCTCCTAAAACACAAGGAAAGGATGTCCGCATCGGGCCAAGTGATGCCTGCTGCGTAATGTCAAAGCTCCGGGGCGACCAAATCTACGTACGAACGATCAGCGCAAGCAAGGTGCGGGCGACGAACGGACGCGAGTGGCAATATCATTCCCGCAGCGACGCTCACAGCAAGGCGGCATGCTGGGGTGTCGTTCTCGATCTCTTAGAGACTTGCCCTTTGTTCAGGAAGCATGTCGAACAGGGTAAAGTCGGATTTGGGATAAATCACGAGATGCGGGACTTCCGAATGAATCGGAAAAAAGATCTCGATTTGGTCATCTGTACGCCGAATTCGTTTATCGAAACAAAGGGCACGGAATTTGCCTCGCTCGTCAATCGTTACGGTGTCGTATTAAGTCCCGCTGAAGTCGAAGCTCTTTCGGCACTTCCAACGCTTCGCCGATCCACGGTTGGCTCGGTGCTTGTCGCATTGGAGGCGAAAGCCTGCATGACGGAACACATCAAAGCGTGCCCACGCCTTTACGATGAGCTCTCATCGTCGTTTCAGACAATCCACGGCGATACCAAGAACGCAGTTGCGGCGGCGTTTGTGACAATTAATGCCGCAGACGAATTTATGAGTCCGGTTCGAAACAGGGATGTTGGTGTCGATGAACCTGTAATTGCATCATCGCACCCACAACCGAAGTACGCGAAGCGGGTTCTTGAAAAAATCATGGAGCTTCCCCGCAGGAGTGGCGAAGACGGAGTAGGTTACGATGCGCTGGGTACACTTTTTGTTGATTGCCGTAATGATGGATCGGATGTCACGATCGTGGAGGCTCTCTCCGATGGAACGGAGGTGGATCCGATCGTGAACTATCAGTCAATGATACAACGTATCGCATCGAGTTACGCATCTCGATTTCGGGCGCTGTGACGAGCGGTGGATAGCGAGAGGATCACCGGCTGGATTCCAGAGAAGACGTTCCTGTCGAGCGGGTGGCTGCGGCGGGACGCCTCTGCACGGCCATCCGTCGGCTGAAACCGACCGTTCCCGATGAGCCCCGGGAGGAGTCGTTCAAAAATTACCGCAGGCGGTGCGCCGGCGCTCGGCGAAATCCCCTGTCGTCCACCATGGACCGATCCCCCACGGTCCCAACCCTCGAAAATCCAGACTCGACAGATTTTTCAAAAGGTTCTACTCTGGTCAGGAACACCAACACAGACCCGATGAACAAGAACCTGCCCGTCCTTGCCCTCACGCTTGCTTTTTTCTCCCCCGCCCTGCCGAAGGCCCATGCCGGCGGAGAAGGCGGCTACACGGTTTACCGCGGCTGCTCGAATTGCGCCGACAGCAAATTCCAGACGCCCCGCTACAACCAGCTCCTCCCTTATCGCCACTACGAGGATCGCAAGCGCTACAACGCCGCTCCCTGCTGCGGTCAGGTCGTCCGCACGGAGCCCTATCTGCTGAAGACGGTGGTGGTCAGCAAGAAGCGGGTGCCCCATTATTTCGTCGATGCCTACGGCAATCGCTCCTGCCGCCGCATCCTCACCACGACCTATAAGGAACTTTATTCGGATGGCAGCTGCTACGTCTGGACCGAACAGGGTTGAGCCTCCGGGTCGACCCTCTTGAATTTTCCCGGTCTCTCCCACGCCTCGGTTGCATCGGAGCGCGGTCCGCGTATTCTCGATCGCGTAACCGCGCATCATGACCGTTTTTGAACCGCTCCTCGCCGCCAGTCCGTTTGATTTCTCGTGGGTCTCCAGCACGGAGGCCTGGGTCGCCCTCCTCACCCTGACGGTGATGGAGATCGTCCTGGGAATCGACAACATCGTTTTCATTTCCATCCTCGTGGACCGGCTCCCGGTGGAGCAGCGTCCCCGGGCGCGTTTCCTGGGTCTGGGCTTCGCGATGTTGACGCGGATCCTCCTGTTGCTTTCGATCACCTGGGTGATGCAGTTGAAGGAACCGCTCTTCACCCTCTTTGACCACGCGCTCTCGGGCAAGGATCTGATCCTCCTCCTCGGCGGGCTCTTCCTCCTCTGGAAAAGCACGAAGGAACTGCACCACAAGGTCGAGGGCCACGGCGAGGACGAGCATCACGCCGGCAAGGGCAAGGCCGCGCTCGGTGCGATCCTCGTGCAGATCGCGATCCTCGACATCGTTTTCTCGCTCGACTCCGTCATCACCGCGGTCGGCATGGTGGATCACATCTCGGTGATGATCATCGCGGTGATGATCGCGGTGGGATTCATGATGGTCTTCGCCGGAGCGGTGAGCAATTTCATCAGCCGCCATCCCACGGTGAAGGTGCTGGCGCTTTCTTTCCTCCTCCTCATCGGCACGACGCTCGTGGCGGAGGGCTTCCACGTGCACTTCCAGAAGGGTTTCGTCTATTTCGCGATGGCCTTCTCGGTCTTCGTCGAAATGCTCAACGTGCGCATGAAGACGAACGCGGAGCGCAAGGCCGCCCTCGCGAAGGCGGGTCATTGAACCGGCTTACCGGGCGAGCCCGGGAAAATCGGTGAAGTAGCCGGCGACTCCGGCCTCGCGCAGCACGCCGATGAGGTCGCCGTAATCGGCCGCCCACTTCGGCAATTCGTCGGCGCGGGCGGTGTAGGGATGCACGGCGAGCCCGGCAGCCTTGGCCTCGGCGACGAGGGAGGTGATGCGCCGCGTGGCGGGATCCCCGCCCTTCACGACTTCGCCAAGCGGTGGCCCGATCCCATCGACGCGGCGGGCGAGCTCGCGGAGTCCCTCGGGCGTGCGAAAACGGGCGTTGTCGGTGTTCCCTTCGCCGATCTTGTCCCCTCCGCCGAGGAGCTGGATGAGCCGGCCGCGATAGCCGAGCTCGTCGCGGAGCCTTCTTACTTCGTCGTACTCAAAACACTGGAGAAAACAGCGATCTTCCTTGTCCGCGAAGCCATGCTCCTCCAGCACGGCGAGGACGGCGCGGCTGAGGTCGCGTCCCTCGGCACGATGCCAGGAGGGACGTTTGATCTCGGGATAGACCCCGGCCTCGCGTCCGGTGCTGGCATTGAGGGCGGCGATGAGGGTGAGGGATTCCGAAAGGGTCATGAGTCGGAAGACGATCCCCTCGCCCGCATAACGCCCGGGAAAGACGCGCTCGCCGGTGGCGGGCTTGAAGCGCTCGCGCATTTCGAGCTGCTTCAACTCGGCCAGCGTGAAATCGAGCGCGTAGTGTTTTCCATCCTCACGCGCCCGGCCCGGAAAGCGGGTGGCGACATCGCTGACGTCATCGAGATGGATGTCGTGCAGCACCACGGGAATGCCGTCGGCGGACAGGACGACATCCTGCTCGATGTAGTCGGCACCGAGCCCGTGGGCCATGACGACGGCCTCGCGGGTGTGCTCGGGCAGGTAAGCGCTCGCACCGCGATGGGCGATCTCGAAGGGTACGGGATCGGATGCGGCCAAGGAAAGCGGGCTGGCAAACGCGAAGGCGGCGAGAGCGAGGAGCGGCCTCATTTCAATCGCCGGTTTTCCACGACTTCATTTCCTCGCCGAAGCCGACGAGGGCGACCTCTTCATTCTCCGCGAGGTCTTCCTCGAGCGGGGCGAAACGTTCGGCCCGGAAGCCGAGCTCCTGCTGGATGCTGGAATGCGGATCGTCGGGATTATGGAGTTCGTCGAGGAGGAGGAGCAGGTCGAAATCGGCCCCGGTGATCTTCAACTTGGCATCATCGTCGATCGCAAAGGTGGGATTGGAGCGCCCCACCCCGAGCGCACGTACGGTGTAGACGCCGTTCTTGCGGGGCAGCTGCTGGTAGAGATCAAAGACCCAGGGATCGAAGCGGTCGTCGATGCAGACGACGCGTTGGCCGGTTTGGAACATGGTGAACGGGAAGGAGGGTTGCGGGTGGATTGATAACACAGGGCGCGTCGCTTTTCCACCCTCGCAAAGACGCCTTTCATCGCAGGACGTCGCGCACCACGGGCAGCAGCGCGGCCGCGGTCGCTGCGTGTCCGGCGTCGTTCGGGTGCAGGCCATCGAGAAGGAAGTCGTCGACCTTGCCCCCCGTTTCCGCCAAGGCCGCCTCCCAGACCCGGGGCACCTCGAGGACCGGCACGGAGAGCTCCGCAGCGACATTGCGCATGGCCTGGCGATATGAATCGAGGACTGGCTGGTCGAAGCCGAGTTCATCGTCGGGATCGTAAGGCGGCTTTCCGTAGAGATCGCGGAGTTTGGAATTCCACCGGATGGGATTCGGAGTCATGAAGATCGCCTTGGCTCCGGCGGCGCGGGTTTTCGTGACGATCTCCTTCAAGTTCCCGCGGTATTCGTCGAGCGGCACGCGGGGGCCGGTCGCGGGAGGATTTTTCCACACATCGACGGCGGCATCGTTGATCCCGAAACTGATGACGACGACGCGGGGCTGATGCGCGAGGACGTCGCGATCGAAGCGCTTCAATCCATCCCGGGTCGTGTGACCTCCGATACCGGCATTGCTGACGGAAAGGCTCGATCCGATGCTCTGGAGCGCTTCATCGAGGCGGACGGAGGTCACTTTCTCAACCGCTCCGGGCCGGTGGGCGGTGGTGGAGTCTCCGAAAAACCAGATCGCTCCGGGCTTCGGAGCGGGAGCGACGGGCGGCTGATGGACGGGGATGGTCCCTTTTCCGAGATCCACCGTTTTCACCTGCATCCGCAGCCCGCCTTGCATCGTGGTGATCCAAAGCTCGCCCGGACGGCGCTCGTAGAGGTAAGGATAGGAAACGCGGCCGCCGCCTTCGTAGTTCGCGGCGACGATCACCGGATCGGACCAAGTCTTTCCATCGTCGTTGGAGAAGGCGAGGGAGAGCTCGGACCGGCTCGTGTTGTTCTGCGGGGCGTGACGTGGCGGCGCGTTCCAGAGCAGGGCGGCACGTCCATCGGAGAGACGCGCGAGCTGGGGACAGCAGGTGACGGAGCGGATCGTGGTGGGCTGCAATCCTTCCCACGTGAGACCGTCGCGCGAGGTAGCCTCCCAGAGATGGCCCGACTCGGTGCGGAGGAGCAGCAGCACGGATCCATCGGCACGTTCCAGCAAGCTGCCCTCGATCGAGCCGGCGTGATCGTGAGCCCCCACCCCGTAATCGAGGACGGAGCCGCGCTGCCAGGTCCGGCCGAGATCATCGGAGACAAACATCACGGTGGCGTGGCGCCACTCGGGGATGATCTCCTGCCCGGCAAGGACGAGACGGCCGCTCGCGAGTTGGATGAGGGAGTGGACGCAGCCGCACCACGGATCGGAGAGTTTCACGGGTGCCTCCCAGGTTTTTCCGTCGTCGGTGCTGCGGAGTGTGTAGGTCGGCAGCACGAACTCGCGCCAATCGACGCCCTTCTCGCCCCATTTCCACCCTTTTGGCGAACGGCGCTCGACGAGATTCATGTAGGCGCCGACGATGACGCCCTCGCGGGTCCGCAGGAGGGCGCATTCGTTGCTGACGGTGTGTTTGGCAGGATCCTCGAACAAGGGAATGGAGCTCCAGGTGCGCCCTTCGTCATCGGATCGGAGCGCCTCTTTCCCTGAGAGCGCGAGCACCGAACCATCAGCGGTCGTCACGAACGGCCCCTGATGATCGGTCGGCAGCCGGGTCGCGGCGGGATGCAAGATCGATTCGGCGGCCTGGGCCAGGCCGACGCCGGAGACCAGCAGAAACGGGAGAAGCCTCGTGAACATCCCCCGATCCTGGGAGAGGACAGGACTTTCGTCACCCGGCCTGATTGCGGAGGATCGCCTATTCGAAGACGCTCAATTCGATGTTGGCCTTGCGGAGTTTGCGGCTGAGCCCGCGCCCGAGATTTTCGAGCAGCTTGATCTTGATGGCGGGATGTTCGCTCCCGAGCCGGTCGTAACTCTCGCGGGTGAGCACCAGACATTGGATCGCGGTATCGGCAACGATGGTTGCGGAGCGGGGCGAGCGGTCGATCAGGGCCATTTCCCCGAAGACCATCCCGGGAGAGAAGGTGGCGAGGCGGCGACGTGATCCCTCCGCGCCGATGAAGACGCTGACACGGCCTTTCTCGAGGAGGAAAAGCTCGTCGGCTCCGGCTCCCACTTCGATGATGACCTCGCCCGCCCCGGCGGTCTGCACGGAGAGAAAGCCGGTCATGACCTTGACCTCATCCCCGGTGAATCCGTCGAGCAGCTCGAACTCGGCGAGACCGGCCTGCTCCTCCTGTCCATGAGCGGCACCGAGCACTTCGAGAAGACGGTCTTCGCAGTATTCCAAGGCGGGATCGTTTTCCTCAAAGGTGCGGAAGACGTCGGCGGCCTCGGCACCGAGCTTGGTGCGGAAAACGCGCCCGAGAAGGGGCACCCGCTCGGGATGGGTGAAGAGCACGGTCTTGCCCTCCTTCACCAATCCCATCGTCAGTTCATATAGCAGGCGCGCGGCGGTGTCGTTGATGGTAAGGACGTGCCCGAAATCGAGCACGAGATAATCGAGTTCGTCGCTCCGCTCGAGCACCTCGTGCACCGCGGTCTCGGTGGTGGCGAAGACCAGATTCCCCTGCATCTGCACCGCGACGATGCGGCGTCCATGCTGCTTGAGGAGGGCGCTCTCCTCGACGGAGCGGACGCGGTGGGAATTCACGCGTGATCCATCGAAGACGAGGCGGACCGCTCCATCGCGGGTGCCGCGGCGATTGAAGAGATGCAGGTCAAGGCGCTGCGAGAGGGCCTCGCAGACGCGGATACCGCGGACGCTGTTGCCATGGCTGTCGAGCCGAGGGGAGAATACCCCGATCCCGAGCTGGCCGGGCAGTACGGCGATGATGCCGCCGGCGACACCGCTCTTTGCCGGCATCCCGACCTTGTAAATCCATTCCCCCGCCCAGTCATACATCCCGCACGAGCTCATCACGCTGAGCATGTTGGCGACATATTCCCCGCGGATCGCTTGTTTTCCCGTGACGGGATTCGCTCCCCGGTTCGCGAGGGTGGCGGCCATGATCCCGAGGTCGCGACAGGTCACGGAGACGGAACATTGCTGGAAATACAGCTCCACGGTGGGATCGGGATGGCTCGTGAGAATGTCGAAATTGCGCAACATGTGGCCGATGGCCCGGTTCCGGTGCCCGGTCTCGCTTTCACTCTGGTAGACGGTCTCGTCGATGGTCAGCTCCCGGCCGGCGAAGGCCGAGAAGCCCTGGAGGATCCGCCGTGCCCGCGAGGTGAGCACGGTGCCGGGAATGAGCCCCGCCGTGGCAATGGCACCGGCATTGATCATGGGATTGAGCGGACGCCCCGTGCCCGGCTCGAGACTGATGGAATTGAACGCGTCTCCGGTAGGCTCGACCCCGACTTTGGCGAGCACATCGCCGAGCCCGTTGTCCTCCAGCGCCAGCCCATAGACCCTTTGCCAAAATTTTCTTCCGTTACTCGCTATGGGTTCGACAGACTGACTGGACGGTTTCAGGCATCGAGAGCAGTTGCTTGATCGATGCTTCGAGTTTGTCCGCGAGTTCTTCGGATTGTTTCGTGATGAAGC
>JAEUHI010000065.1 GCA_016795385.1 Verrucomicrobiales bacterium
GCCCATCATCGCTTTTGACTCGCCGCAGTCGGCCGGGAGGGTGATTCGAACCCCCGACAATCCAGCTTCGGCAACCTCGCGGAAAGTGCCGCCACGGGCCTCCAGGCCGGTGTTTTCAGCGAGAGTTTTCCACACCGTTGCTTCTCGGCTCACTAACCGCGTTACGACCGGCTTCCCCGGGGCCTACCGGTCCGCTGGAACTGCGGCAGGACGGAAGCCCAGGTTGTTGCTCCGGTTCCCCGGCGCGACCCAGTTGCGGTTCGCCGAACGGCAGCTCGCGGCGTCGCCGTTCCGATCGCCGCCGCGGCTCACGGGGTACGAGCCATCCGGGTCTCCCGTGGGGTCAGTCGCCGATCCGCCCGGATAAACCCCATACCAGTCACCGCACCACTCCCACACATTCCCATGCATATCGAAAATGCCCCATGCGTTCGCCATTTTCGTCGCCACCGCATTTGTTCCACCACCACTATTCTCGCCATACCACGCCATCTCATCGAGATCGCCCGCAAACGGCGTCGCCGTCCCCGCCCGGCATGCATACTCCCACTGCGCCTCCGTCGGCAAAGCCCATTTCCAGCCTGAGGGTAGCGGCGTCTTTTCGTTCATCTTTACCAACCATCCCTGAACGTCGTGCCAGCTCACCATCTCCACCGGGAGAACCTCGCCCTTGAATTCACTCGGATTTTCCCCCGTGACACTCTCCCACTGCCCCTGCGTGCATTCCGTCTCCGCCATCCAAAACCCCCGCGTCAGTGTCACCCACTGCTGCGTCTCATCGGCGATTCGCCCGTCCTCATCCTCCGGACTCCCCATCCAAAACTCTCCCGGCGGGCACCAGACCATCTCGATCCCGCCGAACTCGCGCACCTCGCCTGCCCGCGATCCCTCCATCCCGCGATCCGCCGGATAAGCGGGGGCCGGAACCGGGTCGGTTTTCACCATGGGCTTCGGTGTCTCCGTCGGCATCACCGGAGCAGCAGGGGCGGTTGCTGGCATGGCAGGCACCGGCTGCTTCCTCATCGCCTCCGCCACCAGCTTCTCCGCCATCTCCTTCGCCCGGCGCTCGATCTCCGCCTCGCTCATCGCCGGATCAGGCTCCTCCGCCTTCACCGCCACGGGCACGCCACGCGTCATCAGGGCGACGGTCGAAAAGGCGTGCAGGCTACGCCCGGTCCCGTCGAATTTGATCCAGGGCTTCTGGCGTCCTTTCACCTTGGTCGCCACCCCGGTAAACACCGTCAGCACAGGTGCCTGGCCCGCTCCCTTCATCTCCCCGAGCAGGGCCTCGGCAAAGGGGCTGTGGTCCCCCGTGCCATCGGGCACTTCCTGGCCCGGCTCGCCGGAGAAAACGAGCATCGTACCCTCGGGCAGCTCGGCCTCGGTGACCTGGGCGAGACCGCCACCCCCGCTGCGCGAGCGCGCCCAACTCCGCGTGCCGGCGAAGGGATTGTTCCGACAGCAGTCGAGCACGACGATCTTCAGTCCCGTCATCTGCTTGCGCATCTCGCCGAGGACGCCATCAAGCGGAACGGTTTCGGCATCGAGGGCAAACCCGAGCGCCGCATCGAGGGCTTCGCCGCTCAGAGCCTCATCGACCGCGAGTTCGGCATCGACGGGCGCGAGGTAGTTTTTTCCGCCGACCTCGAATCCGTGACCCGCAAAATAGAACACCGCCGCCTCGGCCTCGCGTCCGGCGATGGCGAAGGTGCGGAGGGCGACGCCCATCTCCTTCACCGTGCCGTCGGTGACTTCGGTGACCTCATATCCCGCCGTCCGGAGCAGCTTCGAGACCTCGCGCGAATCGTTCGTCGGATTGGCGAGGGTGGGAACGTGGGTGTAGGCCCCGTTGCCGATGACGAGCGCGATCCGTTTTCCCTCGGCATGGGCGGGGAGGGTGGAGAAGCAAATCAGTACGGTGAGGAGCGGGATTGCTTTCATGGTGGTGCAGGAATTGGGAAAGATCGATATTTTGGCAATTAAGCACTCGGAGTCGTGGTCCGCTCACTGGATGGATGGAACAGCGGCGGGACGAAAGCCTAGGTCGTTGTGCCGGTCGTCTCCCGGCACTACGCCGTCGCGGCGGGCGGCGGACCGGCAGTGCCGCGCTGTTAGGTTCCACGAGCCGCCTCGATGCACGGGGAAGCCTTCTAACTTCGAACCCGTGGGGTCAGTCACCGGGCCGTCTTCGTAATCACCATACCAATCCGCACACCATTCCCATACGTTCCCGTGCATGTCATGCAGGCCCCATGGGTTTGCCGGGTAGTTTCCGGCCTTCGATGTCCGCTCCAGAGCCGGACCTTTCTCGCTGGTCCCATACGGGTAGCTCCCGTCGAAGTTCGCCGCGCGACTATCTAACTCGTACCCGAAAGAAAACGGCGTCTGGGTCCCGGCCCGGCACGCATATTCCCACTGTGCCTCCGTCGGCAGGCCCCATTTCCATCCGGTTGGCAAGGGATGACGCTGGCTCATCTTCCACAGCCAATCCTGCACTTTAAACCAGCTCACCCGCTCTACTGGCAGGTCGGTTCCTCTGAACTCGCTCGGATTCTCGCCCATCTCGCTCTCCCACTGCCCTTGCGTGCACTCCGTCTTCGCCAGCCAAAAGCCCCGCGTCAGCGTCACCCGATGCTGTGTCTCATCGTCATCGCGACCCTCCTCATCCTTCGGACTCCCCATCAAAAACTCTCCCGGCGGGCACCAGACCATCTCGATCCCGCCGAACTCGCGCACCTCGCCCGCTCGCGATCCCTCCATCCCGCGATCCGCAGGAAACGCGGGGGCCGGGACCGGATCGGTCTTCACCATCGGCTTCGGGGTCTCCACCGGCATCACCGGCGTGGCAGGGGCCGGTACCGGCGCGGGAGGCACCGGCTGCTTCCTCATCGCCTCCGCCACCAGCTTCTCCGCCATCTCCTTCGCCCGGCGCTCGATCTCCGCCTCGCTCATCGCCGGATCGACCTCCGCCGCCTTCACCGCCGCGGGCACACCCCGCGTGAACGCAAAATCCGTCCCGGCCAGATTCAGCTTGTTGTATTCGGCAGGCTCGTGCCGCGACCGGCGGAAATCCGGGGCGAGACCGCGCGAGGCATCCTCCTCGGCCCACGTCGTGGAGATCTCGCGCACCTCCTCGCGCGTCTTGGCGAAGACCTTGAGGATGTTCAGTCCGGGTGTCTTGAGATTGTTCGCGAGGACCTCGGTGAAGAGTCCGTCGTTGGCCCGCTGTCCGGCATCGGCCGAGTAGCTGATGAGCGTGCCGCTCGGCGGGGTCACCTGCGCGAGGCCGCGCGACCCGCCCACGACGGATCGCGTCCCGCTGCCGTCCTCGGCCTTCAGCGGATTGTCGCGGCAACAGTCGAGAATGACGACCTTCACCTGCGCCCGGGTCGCGTCGAGGGAATCGACCCAGCCCTGCAGGGAAACCGCCTCGGTCGCGAGGCGGCGTTTCATCCGCTCGACGTCGGCGCTGATGTCGGAGATCGCGGTATCCTTCACGAGGAGGAAATTCGCTCCGTGATACTCCACCCCGTGCCCGGCGAAATAGACGAGAGCACATTCGGCCCCTTTCGCCTCATCGAGGAAGGCATCGAAGGCCGCCTCGATCCCCCGCACGTCGCCGTCGGCGACCATCCTCACGGTGAAGGGCGGATCGAGCGACTCGAGGGTCGTCTTCATCCGTCTTGCGTCCGCCACGGCAACGCTCAACTGCGCCTCGGGCGGCAGATTCTCGTATCGGTCGACACCCACGACAAAAGCGAGGCGTTTGCCCTCGGCGGCGGAGAGCAGGGTGCCGGCGAGGCAAACGGAGGCGGCGAGGAGCAAGGTGGTCGGTCTCATGGGCGTCGGAATTCTAGCAGAAGGGCGGGCGACGGCGAAGACGTTTTCAACGGCGGTTTCAGTCAAAAAAGACGCGGATGCGCCGGGGAGGAGGCCGTCCGGTAGAGTAGAAGCGGCGTCCCGCCGCATTTTCACCTGGGGCACGCGGCGGGACGCCGCTTCTACTCTCGGCCCGGCCCTTCCCTCCAGGGCGGGGGAAACGATACCGCTGCGTCCCGGGGACGATTTACTTTCACTGCAACGCTCGTGCGCGCCGGCGGCACCTTGTTGATGAGGGATGAGATCCGAAGTCGATGCTTGAAAAGCTTTCCCGGGAAGGCGAGACTCTCGATATGATTGCCTGGAAGGAAGTTTGCGACGATCCCCGCCTCCGGGACCTCCCTTTCAAGATCGAGACGAACCGCCTCAATCAGATCGTGATGAGGCCCACCTACAACTGGCATGGCGGATTCCAATCGGAAATCGCGGCCATTCTGAGGGAAAAACTCAAGGGCGGCAGGGCGATCACCGAATGCGCCATCGACACGGCCGACGGCACCAAGGTGGCCGATGCGGCATGGATTTCAGCGGGTCGTCTTGCTCCGCATCGTCGAGCTTTCAGCCTTCCCATCGCGCCGGAGATTTGCGTCGAGATCGTCTCTCGTTCCAACACGATGGAGGAGATGATCGGCAAAATGCAGCTCTATTTTGCCCGCGGAGCCGAGGAGGTATGGCTCTGCGACGAAGAGGGTCGGATGACTTTCTATCGTCACGACGACAACGGCCCCGTGGAATCGAAACTTTGTCCCGAATTTCCACGGAAAATTGATTGGGACTGAAGGGTGAGTTTTCTTTCTCCCGAACCAGCGGGTCCAGGCCGACCACTGGACCAGTCGAAACCAGCGACCTCCTCAGCCCTTCGGCCCCATCTCGCGGAAGGGCCACTCGGGCGATCCGGCGGGATCGACGGCGACGGGAGCCTTGCCGAGACCGAAGTCTTCGGGCTTCAGGTTGCGGCCGGGCCAGAAGGCGGGATCCTTGATGAACCCGTAGAAGCTGGGATAGAAAGGATCCACGTAGGAAACATCGGCTTTCTCCGGCACTTCGAGTCCGGTGAGGTGGAAGGCGGCGTTGACGATGAGACGGCGCAGGTCCTCGCTGACGAGATCGACCGAGGCCCCCGCGGTGGTGCAAAAGGCCTGGCCTTTGGTGGTTCCGTTAGGGGCGGTGTATTCGCGCAGCCAGGCGAGGGCCTGGGTGGGGTTGTTCTTCTCGCCTTCGACGGCCTTCGAGGCGGGATCGAGAGTCTCGGTGACAATGCCGCGCATCAGGATGGTCTCGCTGCCGGTGAGATTCTTCACGGTGTAGACGTCGGAGGGAGCAAAGACATCCTTCACCCCGCGCAGCACCGGATGGGAGGCGTTGGCCTCCTCGATCACGCCGCGGGCACCTTCCTTCTTGTGGGCGCCGTGGTGGGCGACCCAGGTTTCGCCAAGGATCTTCATCCCGAACCCGCCTTTCTGCCAGTCGCCATAGGTCCAGCCGCCGTCCTCCATCTTGCCGGCGAAGGCGTGCGTGGAGGTGCGAAGACCGATGACCGGCTTGCCCTCATTGAGGAAGGCGGTGATCGGCGCGGTCTGGTCGGCGGGGAGATCGCGGAAGCGCGTGAAGATCACGAGCAGGTCGGCGTCGGCGAGGGCTGCCGTGCCGGGGATGTTCTTCTGCTGGTTCGGGTCGATGAAACCTTTCTCCGGGTCGAGGGAGAAGAGCACGGTCGCGTCGAAGCCATGGTGCTGGCTGAGGATCTTCGCGAGCATCGGCAGGGCCTCCTCCGAGCGGTATTCCTCGTCGCCGCAGATGAAGACGATCTTCTTGCCTTTGCCCGGGCCTTCCTTGCCGGCCAGATGCAGACCGGGACCGTCGGCGGCGGAGAGGGCGGAGACACTTGCAAGGGCGAGGGCGGTGAGGAGACGCAGCGGGGTTTTCATGAGTCGGGAAATGTGGACGGGCTGGGGCCAAGTTGCCAAGGCGAAATCGCGGCTTGAACGGATCGGGTTCACAGTTCCTGGATCATCAGATCCTTGTATTGCACAACGCTCGTGGCGTTGCCGTGGATCTGCACGGCGATCATGCCTTTGGCTTCGATCCCCGGTTCGGTCTCGGTGTAGTCGACCGTCTGCACCCCGTTGAGCCAGAGCTGGATGCGCGGTCCTTCGGCCCGGATCCGGTATTCGTTCCACTCGCCGAGCGGCTTCTGGCACTTCTCAAGAACCTCCTTCGAGGGCTGGGCGAGCATCTTCTTGCGGCGGCTTTCGTCGTAGAGGGCACCATCGTAGCCCGCGCCGAGATCGGCCTGGTAGCCGATGACCTCATGGTGATCGGGGATGCGCTTCGAGCGGATCTGCACGCCGCCATTCACGAATCCCTCCGTGCCCTCGAGCCGCCATTTCAGGGTCAGCTCGAAGTCGCCGTATTCCTTCGTCGTGGCGAGGAAGTCGTTTTTCTCCTGCTTCTTCTCGAGCGATCCGGCGGTGAGGGCACCGTCTTCGATGCGCCAGACGCTGTCGGTGTTGCCCTCCCACCCGGCAAAAGTCTTGCCGTCAAAAAGCGCGACCGGTTCACCGGCGACGGCGGGAAGGAGGAAGGAAAAGAGCAGGGCGAGACACAGGGGGCGTTTCATGGCGCGCATCCTAGACCAGAAGTCCGCCCCGTGTCGAGCACGGGATCGGTCCGTCACTGCGCCGCCGCGTCCTGCCCCGAAGGCACCGCGTCCTTCAGGATCTCGTCGAGTTTCGACCGCATCGCCGCAAGCCGTTCCGGCTCGGTATCGGCGAGATTGGTGGTTTCGCCAGGGTCCTTGGCGAGATCAAACAAGGCGAGCGGCCCGGTTTGTTTCTCCGCACTGGCATTGGCCTTGCCTTTGCCTTTGCCCTTGTTTTTCCCCTTGGCCTTGCCCTCGCCGAGCGCGGAGGCGGACCGATCCACGATCAGCTTCCAATCTCCCATCCGCAGGGCCGCCTTGTCGGGCGCCTGGGCGGAGAGGATGTAGTCGTGGGGAGAAGGCGCCTGCTCCGTCAGCAGGGACCAGACGTCCTTGCCATCGAGCGGCTGGCTGCCTTCGAGGGTCGCCCCGGCGAGTTTCACGAGAGTGGGATACCAGTCGATGATGTGCATCGGATGCGTGATGCGCTGGCCCGCCGGGATCTTGCCGGGCCAGTTCGCGAAGGCCGCGGCGCGGACGCCGCCCTCCCAGAGGCTGCCCTTGTTGCCCCGCAGCGGCGTGTTGTCCCCGGGACGTGGCCCTCCGTTGTCGCTCGAAAAAACGATCAGGGTATTCTCCCGCATCCCGGCCTCCGCGAGAGCGTCGGTGATCTGCCCGATCGCTTCATCCACCGCCGCGAGCATCCCCGCCAACTGCCGGCGTGGCCCGCTCAGGTTCGCATAGGGCTCGAGATAGGAATCCGGCACCTGCATCGGACTGTGGACGCCGTTGAAAGGCACGTAGAGAAAAAGCGGCTTTTCCTTTTCCTGCGCCGCGATGATCCGGCAGGCTTCTTGGGCGATGAGGTGGGTCGCGTATCCCTCCTCCTTCGACGGCACCTGATCGCGATACCAGTCGAGTTCGCCGTCGCGGACGTGGGTGAAGTAATCGAGAGCCCCGAAGTAATGCCCGTATTGATGCTCGAAGCCCCGTGCCATCGGCAGGTAGGCCGGATCGAATTCGCCGAGGTGCCATTTGCCGGAGATCGCGGTGGTGTAGCCCGCCTCCTTCAGCGCGACGGCAAGGGTGCGCTCATTCAGCGGCAGGCCCCACTTCGCATGCGGACGCACCACGGTGTAGACGCCCGTCCTCGTCGGATAACGCCCGCTCATCAGGGCCGATCGGGTCGGCGAGCAGACGGGCTGCACGTAGTGCGACTCGAGCACCGCACCGCCTTCGGCGAGGGCGTCGATGCGCGGCGTCTTGATCTCCTTGCCGCCGTTGAATCCGCAGTCGGCGTAGCCGAGGTCGTCGATGAGGAGAAAGACGATGTTGGGGCGGGGGGAGTCGGCACGGACCGAAGAGAACGCGGCGAGAAAGGTGAGGATGGAAACAAGGACGGGGGAGGCTTTCATGAGGTGCGGGGTTGAAACCCCGTCAGAGTCCGAAAGTTAACGCTTTTTTAACGCCCCGGACCCGTCCTTTGACTCTCCGTCTGACGGATCGGCGCGACGATAGGGATGAACTCATGATCGACCTCATCCACCTCTTCGTCCTCGTTGCCTTCTTCGTCATCAGCGGCATTTACGCCAAGGGCTGCGAATCCCTCTAACCACCCGCCACCATGGAAACCCTCCTCGCCGGACTCATCGCCCTTGCTCTTCTTGTCTACCTCGCAGTGGCGATGCTGCGTCCTGAAAAATTCTAACTCAATCACCATGCACGCCACCGACTGGATTCAATTCGCCCTCTTTCTCGGGCTGCTCACGCTCATCACCAAACCTCTCGGCCTTTATCTCATGCAAGTTCTGGACGCGGATGGGCGCACCTGGCTCGATCCCGCCGTCAAACCGCTCGAACGAATTACCTACCGGCTGCTCGGCATTGACCCGAGGCGCGAGCAATGCTGGAAGTCATACACCTTCGCCATTCTCACCTTCAGCCTAGTCGGCGTAATCTTCACCTATGCGATCCTGCGATTGCAGCATTTGCTTCCGTGGAATCCTCAGAACTTGCCCGCCTTGAGCCCGCACCTTGCCTTCAACACAGCGGTCAGCTTCACCACGAACACCAACTGGCAGAGCTACGGCGGCGAAAGCACGATGTCCTACTTTTCGCAGATGGTGGGACTGACGTTTCACAATTTCGTCTCCGCAGCCGCAGGTATCGCGGTTGCAGCAGCACTGGTCCGTGGCATCGCACGCAGGTCGGTGAACACCCTCGGCAACTTCTGGGTCGATCTCACCCGCGTCATCTACTATGCGTTGCTACCCTTGTGTCTTGTCTTCGCGATCTTCCTCATCTCGCAGGGCATGATCCAGAACTTTGACGGCTACACGAAAGCCACGACGCTCGAAAGCGCGGAACAGATCATCGCCCAGGGTCCCATGGCCTCACAGGTCGCCATCAAGATGCTCGGCACCAATGGCGGTGGATTCGCGAATGCGAACGCTTCGCATCCTTTCGAAAATCCGACGCCGCTCTCGAATTTCGTCCAGTTGCTCTCGATTCTCTCGATCGGCAGTGCATTGACCTATTACCTCGGCCGCATGGTGAAGAATCAGGCGCACGGCTGGGCGGTGTGGGCGGCGATGATGGTGCTCTTTGTCGGCGGCGTCCTCGTCTGTGCCCACTTTGAAACCGCTGGCAACCCCATCCACCATGCGCTCGGAGTCGACCCCGATGACGGCAACATGGAGGGCAAGGAGGTGCGCTTCGGCGTTTTCAACTCTTCCCTCTTCGCGACAATCACTACCGCGGCCTCCTGTGGCGCGGTGAATTCGATGCACGACTCCTATACCGCCATCGGCGGATTCGTGCCGCTCTTCATGATTGAATTGGGCGAAGTCGTCATCGGCGGCGTCGGCTCCGGACTCTACGGCATGCTCGTCTTTGTCATTCTGGCCGTCTTCATCGCCGGCCTCATGGTCGGCCGCACTCCGGAGTATCTCGGCAAGAAGATCCAGGCGAAGGAGGTGAAGCTCTCCATGCTGACACTGCTCGTCCTCACGCTCAGCATCCTCGGCTTCACCGCGTTGGCGTCGATCACTCAATGGGGCGTCGTCGGCCTGAACAATGCCGGCCCGCACGGCTTCAGCGAAATGCTCTACGCCTACAGCTCCGCGACAGGCAACAACGGCAGCGCTTTCGCGGGACTCACCGCCAACACTCCCTGGTACAACACCACCCTTGGTTTCGCGATGCTCATCGGCCGATTTCTCATGATTGTGCCTATCATGGCGATCGCCGGATCCCTCGGTACCAAACAGGCATCTCCACCCGGCGCCGGCACCTTTCCGGTGAACGGAGCGACCTTCACGATCCTTCTTATCGGCACCGTGCTGCTCATCGGTGCGCTCAACTTCCTCCCCGCCCTCGCCCTCGGCCCGGTCGTCGAACATTTCCTCACTGTTCAGGGCGAACTCTTTTAATCCAGCACCCACGCACCCATGTCCCAACAACCCACCTCCCTCTTTGATGGCTCGGTTCTCGTTCCGGCGATCGGCGAGTCTTTCAAGAAGCTCGACCCCCGCCTCATGGTGAAAAACCCGGTCATGTTTGTCACTCTTGTCGGCGCAATTCTCGCGACGGGTTGTCTCTTCATCGCGGAATCCGATCACGGTTTCATCACCCAGATTTCGATCTGGCTCTGGTTCACCGTGCTGTTTGCCAACTTCGCTGAAGCGGTTGCGGAAGGCCGCGGGAAGGCCCAGGCCGCCAGCCTGCGCGCCGCGCGCAAGGACACGATGGCACGCCTTCTCGTCGACGACCAAGAAACGATCGTCCCTGCCGCAAGCCTTGGGAAAGGTGATCTTGTCGTCTGTGAGGCCGGTGACATCATCCCCGCGGACGGCGAGGTTATCGGAGGCATCGCCAGCGTCGATGAAGCCGCCATCACCGGGGAGTCCGCACCAGTCATCCGCGAGAGCGGAGGCGACCGCAGCGCCGTTACCGGCGGCACGCGCGTACTCAGCGACGGTATCGTCGTACGCATCACCTCAGAGAAGGGAAACACCTTCATCGACCGCATGATCGCGATGGTGGAAGGCGCGCGGCGCCAGAAAACACCGAACGAAATCGCCCTGACCATCCTGCTTTCGGCGATGACGCTCATCTTCCTGCTCGTGACCATCACCCTGAAGCCCTTTGGCATCTACGCTGGGATGGATTTTTCTCTACCCGTGCTTGTTGCCCTGCTCGTCTGTCTGATCCCCACGACCATTGGCGGACTGCTCAGCGCCATCGGCATCAGCGGGATCGACCGGCTCATCCGCCGGAACGTCATGGCCACCTCCGGACGTGCCGTGGAAGCGGCGGGCGACATTGACGTGCTGCTCCTCGACAAGACCGGCACCATCACCATCGGAAACCGCATGGCCTCCGATTTCCGACCCGCGCCCGGCGTCACGGAGCACGAACTCGCCGATGCCGCGCAACTCGCCTCCCTCGCTGATGAAACGCCCGAAGGACGCAGCATCGTGGTGCTTGCCAAAGAGAAGTTCAACATCCGCGGCCGCGAGGTGGCCGCGCCACACGCCACCTTCGTCCCGTTCACTGCCCAGACCCGCATGAGCGGTGTCGACATCGGCGGACGAAGTATCCGCAAGGGCGCGGCTGACTCGATCAAGTCCCACATCGAAGCCCTCGGCGGCAGCTATCATGCCGAAGTCGCCAAAGCCGTCGAGGCCGCCTCACGCGCCGGACGCACCCCCCTCGTTGTCTGCGAAGGCGGCAAGGTGCTCGGGATCGTCGAACTCAAGGATGTCGTCAAAGGCGGCATCAAGGAGCGTTTTGCCCAGCTTCGCAAGATGGGCATCCGCACCGTCATGATCACCGGTGACAATCCCATGACCGCTGCCGCTATCGCCGCCGAGGCCGGAGTCGATGACTTCATGGCCCAGGCCACGCCCGAGGACAAACTGCGCCGCATCCGCGCCGAGCAGGCCGAAGGCCATCTCGTTGCCATGACCGGAGACGGCACCAACGACGCTCCCGCCCTCGCCCAAGCCGATGTCGGAGTCGCCATGAACACCGGCACCCAGGCCGCCCGCGAGGCCGGGAACATGGTCGATCTCGATAGCAATCCCACGAAACTCATCGAGATCGTCGAGATAGGAAAACAGCTCCTCATGACCCGGGGTTCTCTCACCACTTTCAGCATCGCCAATGATATCGCCAAGTACTTCGCGATCATCCCGGCGATGCTCATGGTGACCTTCCCTGCGATCAGTCCGCTCAACATCATGGGACTCGCCAGCCCACAAAGCGCCATCCTCAGCGCGGTCATCTTCAACGCGCTCATTATCATCGCCCTGATTCCGCTCGCGCTTAAAGGCGTCCCCTACCGCGCGATCGGTGCTGCCGCCGTCCTACAGCGCAATCTGCTCGTCTACGGACTCGGTGGCATTCTTGCTCCCTTCATCGGCATCAAGGCCATCGACCTAATCGTCACCACACTCCAACTCGCGTAATTCCATGAAAGCCCTTTTTTCCGAACTCCGTCCTGCCCTTGCCGCCACCCTCGTGCTGGCGACCGCCACCTGCGGTGTCTATCCGCTGATAGTGACCGTTGTCGCCAAGACCGTCTTCAAAGACCAAGCCAGCGGTAGCCTCATCACGAACGAAGAGGGTGTGATCATCGGGTCGACCCTGTTGGGTCAGAACTTCACTTCCGATCGATACTTCCATCCACGTCCCAGCGCCGCAGGTGCCGGATACGATGCCGCGAGCTCCGGCGGCTCGAACCTCGGTCCCACCTCCACCAAACTACACGACGTGATCCGCGACCGCGTCATCGCCTACCGCAGCTTGAACGGCCTCGCGGCCGACGAGAAGGTGCCGGCCGATGCGGTCACGACCTCTGGCAGTGGACTCGATCCACATATCAGCCCCAGGAACGCCGAGCTTCAAGCCGCCCGAGTCGCGAAGGCCCGCAATCTGGACGTGGCAATGGTGAAGGAACTCATAAACGCCAACACGACCCTGCCCGATCTCGGCATATTCGGAGAGGCCGGGGTGAATGTGCTCCAATTGAACCTGGCCCTTGATGGCCAACGGTGAGGGCCGTACGATGAGGTGTAACGGGAAATTCTGGCAACCTCCCGTGAAGATCCGTGACTTCTCCAGGCATCACCCTTCATGAACGACGACAATCGCCCTGACCCCGACGATTTGCTCGTGGAACTACAGCGCGACGAGGTCAAGTCCAAACAAGGCAGGCTGTTCATCTTCCTTGGTATGTGTCCCGGCGTTGGCAAAACCTACGCCATGCTCCAGGCTGCACGGCAGCGGGTCGCGGAAGGAGTGGACGTGCTCGCGGGGGTCATCGAAACCCACGGTCGCGCCGAAACCGCCGCCTTGCTTGAGGGCATGCGCGTTCTACCGCGTCGGCAGCTCGAACACCGTGGCTTCACGCTCGATGAATTCGATATCGACGCGGTCCTCGTGAAAAAGCCTAGGCTCGTTCTCGTCGATGAACTCGCCCACACGAACGCCCCCGGATCGCGGCACTCGAAACGCTATCAGGATGTCTTGGAGCTGATCGAATCCGGCATCGACGTCTACACCACACTCAACGTCCAGCACATCGAAAGTCAGGTCGACATCGTGCGCCAGATCAGCGGCGTGGCCGTGACCGAGACGGTGCCGGACTCAATTCTCGACCTCGCGCACGAAATCCAGCTCATCGACCTGAGCGTCGAAAAGCTGCTTGAACGAATGGCCGACGGCAAGGTTTACCTCGGCGAGCGTGCCGAGCTCGCCATTTCAAACTTTTTCAAGGAAGGCAACCTCACCGCGCTGCGCGAACTCGCCTTGCGCTTCACCGCCGAACAGGTGGACCGCGACCTTGAGGACATCCGCCGACTGAAACGCGTCAGTAGTCCCTGGAAAACCAACGCCCGACTCATGGTCGGCGTCGGCCCCAGCCCGTATGCCGAAAGCCTCATCCGCTGGACCCGGCGCGCCGCCGCGCGACTGAATTGTCCCTGGCTCGTCGTTTGGGTGGAAAGTTCGCGTGTGCTCACCGCCACGGAGCAGGAGCGCCTCACGCGCTCACTTGGTCTCGCCCGAAAACTGGGCGGCGAAGTCGTCTCTGTGACGGGCGAAAACGTGTCGATCGCGCTTCTGCAGGTCGCCCGTGAACGCAACGTGACCCAGATCGTCGTCGGCAAACCCGACAAGCAGCCTTTCTGGAGAAAGTCTCTCGCCGACCAACTCATTCTCGGAAGTGGCGACATCGATGTGTGCGTCGTGCGTCCGCTCGCGGCCCCCGGCAAGGACACCGTCTCCAGCTTGCGCGAGCCCGTGTCGGCCTCAACGATTGCGGAGTTCAGTTGGGTGCTCGTTTCCGTCTTTACCATCGCCAGCCTCTGCTGGTCCCTTGTCGGATACACCGGCTACATGTTTGTCGCGTTGGTGTTCCTGCTCGCAGTGGTATTGGCCGCGCTACGATTAAGCCGTGGGCCGGTCCTGGCGATGGCAACCCTGAGTGCCGTGTGCTGGAATTTCTTCTTTATTCCACCGATCTTCACCTTCCACATCGGCAAACCGGAAGACTGGATCATGTTCGGCATGTTCTTCATCGTGGCACTGAGCATGGGCAGTCTCACCCACCGCCTCCGCCTGCGGGAAATGGCTGAACGGAGGCGCGCACGTCTCACGGATGCCCTCCTCCGAATGACCCAGAGCGCGGCCCTCTCCGCCGAGCGCGAAAAGGGCCTTGAGACCGCACTGCGGGTGATCGATGAAACCCTACACGCCCGCACCGCGCTCGTCGTGCGGAGAGCCGACCGCAGCCTCGACACCCAAGCCCACCCAGCGAGCAGCTTCGATCCTCCGGCAAAGGAATGGGGTGTCGTCGCCTGGACCCATAACCACAAGCAAACCGCCGGACGTGACACCGACACCTTGCCGGATTCATTCGCCACCTGGTTCCCCCTCCAGACCGCAACATCAATGATGGGTGTGCTCGGCGTGAGGCTCGAGGAAGAAACCCGCCTCGATTTCACGACGCGCGAGACCATCGCCGCCTTCGCCCTGCAGCTCGCCCTCGTCCTCGAGAAAGAGCACTTCATCCAGGCAATCCATCAGGCGGAGATCCTGACAAAATCCGAGAACCTGCGTCGCGCCCTCCTCGATAATGTCTCGCATGAACTCAAGACGCCCCTCGCCGTGATCCAAGCCGCTCTCGATGGGACGGGACGCGAAGGACCATTTCTCGGCGAGATGGCGACGGCAGCAGGTCGACTACAACGGGTCGTCGATGGTCTCCTTGAGATGAATCGCCTCGAGTCGGGTGCCCTCCACCCTAGCCTGGATTGGTGCGACCTGCACGAGATCATCGCGACCGCGCGGGACGCGGTCGGCACCGCGCTCCAAACCCATCCTGTTTCGATCCATCTCCCTGACGACCTTCCCCTCGTACGACTCGATCCCGTGCTCTTCGCGCAGTGCCTCGCCAATCTCCTCCACAACGGCGCCGCTCACACCCCGCCGGGCACCCCGATTAAAATCAGCGCCGGCCTCGACGGCTCGAACCTTCACCTCGCGGTGCGCGACCATGGCCCTGGACTCCCACCGGGCGCGGAGATTCGAGTATTCGAAAAGTTCTTTCGCGCCGAGAACACTCCCACCGGAGGCACTGGACTCGGGCTAGCCATCGTCCGCGGCTTGGTTCGCGCAATGGATGGAGAGGTCGTGGCACGGAACGCGCCGGGAGGCGGAGCAGAATTTGCCATTTCCCTTCCCGGGGTCGAAACGTTTCACGAGCCCGCCGTGACACCATGACCGCCCTCCTCATCGACGACGAGATTCAGATCCGGCGTCTCCTTCGCATCGCCCTTGAGGGCAAGGGCTACAACGTACGCGAGGCGGAGAATGGAGTCCTTGGGCTTCAAGGGGCGGCCTATCACAAACCCAACGTAGTGCTCCTCGATCTCGGCCTGCCCGATCTCGACGGCGTCGAGGTGCTACGCCGCCTCCGCGAATTCAGCGATGTGCCCGTGCTGGTCCTCAGCGTGCGAAACCAGGAATCCACCAAACTCGCTGCCTTCGAGGCCGGAGCCGACGATTACGTCACGAAACCCTTCAGCACAGCCGAGCTACTCGCGCGGCTCGCCGCGATCCAAAGGCGGCAGGGAGCCGACGAAAATGCCAACCTCGCCTGCGGCGGTCTTGTCCTCGATCCCGCCCATCACGCCGCCTCGCTCGACGGCCACGCGCTGAAACTCACCCCCACGGAATACGCCCTTCTCGCCCAACTCGTGTGCCACGCAGGAAAAGTCGTTACCATCAAACAACTCCTCCGCGCTGTCTGGGGACCTCAGTCTGAAGACCAAAGCCACTACCTCCGCGTCTACGCCAATCACCTGCGGAAAAAACTCGAAGGATCCGGCATTTCTATCAAAAACGAGCCTGGGATCGGCTACCGGCTGGAGCTTTCAGAGTGCTCCAACTCGCGTGAGTGATGACGAAGGGAGGGCACGCATCGAATTTGCCTCAGAAAGGCGGATCGTCCTGATATCCCGGACCGGGCAGGAGGCGATCGCGGTCGTAGGGCAGCTCGCGGTGGGCCGGAATTTCCGTTTCGGGGAAGGCCGCCTTCCATTCGGCCCGCTCGGCGATGGAGTCGTAGTAGATGAGACCGATCAGGGTCGACTCCTCGTCGCCGCTGCCGATGGGACTCGTGTGGCAGCCGCCGATCAGGTCGAGCCCGGAGAGATCCGCGGTGCTTTCGTTGAGGCCCTTTTCCCAGAGCCAGGTATAAAGCTCGCGATCGCTGAGGTGATTCGTGTCCTCGAGATAGGTGTGCACCTTCGCGAGGCCGTGGATCACTTCCCAAAGCTTTTCCGTCACCTCGATGTCATCGAGCGAATCCGGCGGTGGCAAAGCGATACCCTCGCGGATGAGCTGTTTGCCGGAAGTCGTGCCGCCACCCGAAGTCCATGCCTCCATGCGATCCATGTAGGTGCGCCAGCCGCTCAGGTCGCTGTCGGAGCCCGCTTCGTCGATCGATTCTTCAAAACTCTCCGACTCGAAATCCTCCGGCGTGAGCGAGGCGGGCATTTCCTCCGCGAAATCCGGCCGCTCGGGCGGGATCGGGCTGAGCGGACCCTGCAAAAAGGATACGTCGCGCGCCGCGATCCATTCCTCGAGCAAGGCGACGGCGGCGGCCTCGTCACGCAGCGATCCATCGGGCTTCAGGCTCGTCTCGATCAGATCATCGAGCGCGATCCATCCTCCGCCGGGACGGTACCCTTCACGGACTTCGAAATGACCCATCGCTCCGCTGTAGATCCGCCCGCCCTGACAGAGGAAGGTCTCGCACCACGAGGGGTGGCGCGGCGACTCGGGATCCTCCGGGCCCGAAAAACCGCGCCCATCACAAATGACGCGGCACTCGAAGGTGGCCGAGAGGAGCCTGAGCAAAGCCAGCTTCGTCGCGAGCATGGGCAGATCGTTCCCCGCGACGCGTCCGGGGAAATGGAGAAACTCCACCTCCACCGGGAAATCGCATCGTTCGCCGGAGACGTATCCCTCGCGATCCGCCACGAGCAGGACCGCGGCCGGCCATTCATCACTGTGCCGCAGCAACTCTCCGGGCTCGCCCCATCCCAGATCCGGCAAAAGCCCCCGGATGAGGTCGCGTGTCACCGATTCCACCGGGGCGGCGAGATAGAAGCTCAGGGATACCGGAAACATGGCACGGAGAACGTCTCCTTTTATACGCTCCCGGGCCTCGCGGCAAGCCGCTTCCCTCACTCCCCCGCCGCATGCTTCCGGATGAACGCGACGGATTCGGGGATCCCCACGAGGGGGAAATGATGCCCCTCGTTGATCGTCGTGGCGGGATCGACGACGAGCAGATACATCTCCCACCCGAGTTTCCCGAGACGGCGCTTCGCTTCGAGGGTGTTCTCCTCGGCCGGCACGACGAGATCGTTCGGACTGATGACGTGGCGCAGGGGGATCTTCGCCTTCGCGATCGGCTCGAGCATGTCGAGGGGATCGCCGCTGTAGGCGATGAGGGCGGCCTCGTCGGCGAAGCCGTAGAATTTCAGCGCGTCGGCGAGCGGCCCTTTCGCCTTGGGATGTTTCAACGGCCAGCTCTTCAGGTCCATCACCGGCGTGTCGGCATAGATGCAGGCGACGCGGTCGGGACGCGTCGCGGCGTAGCGGTAGGCGTGCAGACCGCCGCGGCTCACCGCCTCGAGCGCGGGTTTCGCGGCGAGTCCCCATTGCCCGCGCACGAGAACGTAAAAGCGGTCCATGATCGCGAGCGACTCATCGCACCCTAACATGGACACCACATCGACGTGGGCGATGTGGAAACCCTCCTTCACCAACTCGATATCGACCTCGGCATGGAAATCGGGAAAAGAAGTGCGCCAGACCCAGGGTTTGCCGGCGGCCGCTTCCTTCGGCACGACCACGAAGGCCTTGTGCCCCTCGAAGTCGAAGGATTTTTTCGTGTAGCCCTTCCAATCGGAGTCGGTTGTGGTCACGTTGGCGGCGGCGCGGACGGCGGAAGCCGAAGCGACCAGCGTCAGGAGAAAAATGCGGCGTTTCATGGGCGGTTTTGTCAGGGGTTGGCGGAGCCTTCGGAGTTGTCGGGCATGAGGAAGGTGTTAGGCAAGGCGGAAAACCGGCGTGCTTCCGCAGCCCGCTCCCATCCTGTGCAATTCGCCCGATCCTGACAAGCACGCATCCAGGGACCCCGTCCTTGCCACCCTAGGGCAGGTGTGGCACAGTTTCCTTCGCGGCGTCGCCGCTCCAGGCATGACAGACGATCCTGAACTCTTCGCCACCGAGACCGCACCGAAACGTCGCACGCGCGCACGCCGCGCTCCGGCGGTCGCCGTCGAACCCGAGCCCGAAATCGTCTCCGAAGCGGTCGCGACCCTCGACGACCTGCGTATCGCCGGTGAGAAGTTCATCCGCGAAAAACCTCTCCTCGCCGTGGGCCTCGCGGTGGGCCTCGGATACCTCATCGGCCGCCTCCGACGCTGATTTTCCCCATGAGCGAACCGACTCCATCCGACGCAGCCGAATCCGGATCCCCGCGCGAGCGTCACGATGGCATCGGTCTCGGGTCGCTCTCGGCGGGGGCGATCTCGTCGCTGCTCGATCATCTCGAGGCCCGGGCCGACCTGCTCCGGTGGGAGGCGCGGGAAGCCCGCTCGCGCCTCGTCCGCCGCGTCGTCTTCCTGCTCGCCGGCCTCGTGATGCTGGTCGCGGCCTACGCGACGGGAATCGCCGCCCTGATCGGTTGGCTGACGCAAAGCCAAAATCTTTCCTGGCCCGTCGCGGCAGGTGCGGTCGCTCTCGGCCACCTCTTGCTCGGCGCACTCCTGCTGCTGTTGGCACGGCGCCGACCCGAGGGCGATCTCTTTCCCGACTCCATCGCGGAACTCCGCCGCGATCGCGAATTGCTCCGTCGGCGCGCCGAGCGCCATTGATGCGATGAATCCCTCCCCCGAGAAAATGGCGCTCCTCGCCCGGGTCTCCTCGACCCGCGCGGCCTTGTCGCTCGACCTCGAGGGGATCGGACACGCCCTCGACGTGCCCGGCCAGATCCGCTCCTCGTTCCGGCTCCATCCCGTCGCCTGGGTGGCGGGTGCCGTCGGGGTCGGCATCGCCGCGGCGGCGCTCTTCCGCAAAGGCGGCAAAGGCGGCAAAGGCGGTCGACTCGCCTCGTGGCGTCCGATGCTGATGGGGGCGCTCGGCTTTGTCGGCAATCGCGCGATGGCCCTCACCTTGCCTGGGCTGGTGGAGATCCTCGAGACCGAGCTGAGCCGCTGGCTCGATCGCCGACGCCCCGCTCCCTCCCCTGCCGCGGGTCAAGAGGGTCGCATCGCGGACTGAAGAGGGTCACCTCGGGCCGCCCCGACTGGGATTTGCAAGGAGGTCGATTTGCAATTTGCAAAGATCCGGCGCCTCCGCGTCGCACGCGGCGTGGCGAAGATTTGTCGTAAATCCCTCCCGCACAAGCACCGGCAGGGGGTCGGTGAGACCGTGGCACGGGGCCTGCGAAGAAGGAGGTCAGGCGAGCGGACCGGACGGGAAGCTCTCCGGAAAACCCAAACCCCACCTACGAAAGGACCCATCATCATGCTCACCTGGACCATCACCTTCCTCGTCATCGCCGTCATCGCCGCCGTGCTCGGTTTCGCCGGACTCGCGGGGATCGCCGCCACGATCGCGAAAGTGTGTTTCGTCGTCTTCCTCGCCCTTTTCGTGATCTCCCTGATCACCGGCCGCCGTCCCGTGGCCTGAGGACCGGCGCGCGTCCACGCCGCCCCCATGACGAACCACTTCACCTTCCCTTCACCATGAGTCTTGCTTCCCCTCCCGAATCACCCGAATCCACCCGATCCCACTTTGGTTTGCACGAGTTGCTCTGCGAGCAGACGCGCGATCTCTACGACGCGGCCTTGCGCTTCGACGGCGAGCTCGCCCATCTCCGCGAGGTCTCCGTCTCCCCTCCCTTGCGGGATCTGGTGGCGGAAATGTCGTGTGAATACCGCGAGGCGGCGGAGGACCTCGCCCGCATCTGCGCCCTCCTCGGCGTGCCGGCCGACGGCGTCGCGTGCGAAGCGATGAAGGGTCTCGTGCGCGAGGCGAAAGACAGCTCGAGCGATTGGGAAGACTCCGCCACGCGCGACGCCGCCATCATTGCGAACGCGCAGCGGGTCGCCCACTACGGCATCGCCGGTTACGGCACCGGCCTGGCCTACGCCCGATGCTTGAAGGAATATGACGTGGCGCGGCTTTTCAAGAACCTGCTGCGGCGCTCGGTCACCCTCGACTCCCGCCTCTCCAAGCTCGCCGTCGGCGGATGGTTTTCCCACGGCATCAACGACGAAGCCGCCAGCCTGAGCCACAGCCACCCCGATATCGAAGTCGCGGCGGGCGTTCGCGTTTGACCTTTCTCCTCCTCTTCACCTCATCCTGACAAAACCACCCATGGACTTCACCCACCACTGCGCCTTCCGTCCCGTGCGCGACGACCGCCCCCGCGACGACCGCCCCCGCGGCGCGCGTCACAGCCACGAGAAATCCCTCATCGATGCCTACCGCACCGCGGTCTGGTGTTTCTCCCTTTACGTGCACCTCCGTGCTTCCGAACGGGGCGTCCCCTCGCACGCGGCATGGCGGCGCCTCGCGGGCTTTTTCAAGGAAATGACCGCCGAGGTGGGCGAGGATCAACCTGACGTCGACCAGGTGCCGGGATGGGCCGTGGTCTTCCGTCTCCTTCTCGAAGATCTCGAGCTGGATGTGATCGACCGCGAATTCCACCGTCTCGCCTGCGCTTTCGTCGATTGCTCGATCCTGCACGCGAGCGGGGCCTGCGACATCGACGAGGAATCACACGATGTGATGATCTCCGCCCTCTCGCAGATCGCCGCCTCCCTCGCCGCGAAACGCCAGGGCGAGATTTACCGCGCGAGCGCGGCCTGACTTCGACACCCGGCGGAAGCGAGGGGGAGCCATCACTCCTCCTCGGATTCGAACTTCTTCCGCTTCCGATATAGCGTCGCCTGATCAATGCCGAGGGTCTCGGCGGCGGCGGCGAGGCTCGGCGTTCTCGCGATGACGGCCTGGATGTGCGCCCGCTCGAGCACATCGAGCGTCACGGGATCGCCGACCTCGGGATGATGGCCCTCTTCGCCGGCGGAGCGGCCGAGCGCGGCACCACCGTTGGCGAACCCCGCCGGAAAATCCTCGGCCCGGATCTGGTTTTCGCGACAAAGGATGACGGCACGCTCGATCGCATTGCGCAGCTCGCGGAGATTGCCCGGCCACGGATAGGTGCGGATCAGCTTCTTCGCGTCGGAGCTGAATCCGGAGATCTTGCGACCGCACTGTTTCGCGAAAAAGCGCAGGTAACCCTCGGCCATGCCTCCGAGATCGCCGGGGCGCTCCCGCAGGGAAGGCATGCGCACGGAAATGACGTTGAGCCGGTAATAGAGATCCTCGCGGAAGGTGCCTTCGGCGACGCAGGCGGCGAGTCCACGGTTCGTCGCGGCGATGATGCGCAGATCACTGGAGCGGGTCGTGTTTTCCCCGAGCCGCTCGTATTGGCGATCCTGGAGGAGGCGCAGCAGCTTCGGCTGGATCTCGAGAGGCAGCTCGCCGATCTCATCGAGGAAGAGCGTGCCTCCCTCGGCCGCCTTCACCTTGCCCCAGTGATCGCGGATCGCTCCGGTGAAAGATCCCTTCACGTGGCCGAAGAGTTCGCTCTCGAGCAGCTCCTTCGACAGACCCGGGCAATTCACTGTCACGAAGGGCTTCGAGGCGCGCTGGCTGCGCTCGTGGATGGCGCGGGCGACGACACTTTTCCCCGTACCGCTCTCGCCGAGGATGAGGATCGAGGCCGGCGTCGGCGCGGCGCGGAAGAGCACGTCGAGCGCCCCGGTCATGGCTTCATCGGCCGACTCGAAGACGGGCTCGGGGGAGTGACCCGCCACCTCGGTCTGGAGCTCCGCCACCTTCACGGCGAGGGCGCGGTGGCGCTGCACCCGGGCAAGCACGAGATGGAGCTGCTCGACGGTGAAGGGTTTCTCGAGGAAGTCGAGCGCCCCGCGCCGCATCGCCTCGACCGCGGCGGAAATGGTGGCGGCGGCGGTGAAGACGACGACGGGCAACCCCGGCCGTTTCTTCTGGATTTCGGCGAGCACGTCGAGCCCGTTGTCGGGCCCGAGATTCAGATCGAGGAGCACGGCGTCGAAGTCGCCGTCGCGGACCGCCTCGAGGGCGGATCTGCCATCGATGGCGACTTCGGCGTAGTGGTCGGCATCTTCGACGATCTGGAGAGTGGCGTCGCGGATGATCTTTTCGTCATCGACGATGAGGAGATCCATGTGTGTGTCTTGGTAGGTTTGTTAGGGGAGATGGTTGGGGGCGAGGGGGAGGCGGACGCGGAAACGGGCTCCGTGTCCGCTGCCTTCCTCGAGTTCGATGCGGCCGTCCATGGCCGCGAGGAGGCGCTTCACGATGGAGAGCCCCAGGCCGGTCGAGGGCTCGCCGCCGGTGGGTCGCGCCGAGAGCCGGCCGTAACGGCGGAAAAGTTTTTCGCGATCCTCGTTGGTGAAGCCGGGCCCCTCGTCGGCGACGACAAAAGTGGCGTAGGTGAGCGCCTCGGACGGCACCGTCACGGTGACCCGCGTCGAGGGCGGGGAAAACTTCACGGCATTGCCGAGGAGATTGTCGAGCACCTGCGCGAGCCCCTCCGGATCGGCGACGACAACGGGATGTGCCTCGATCGCGATTGAGATTTCGATGCGCTTGGCCTGCGCCACATCGCGATACCGCGCGACCGCCGCGGCGACCTCGTCGGAAAGCGGGAGCGGCTTCGCCTTCACCTTGAGATGCTCGGCGCTCTGGTTGGCGAGGAATTCCTTCACGAAGGCGAGCATCCGGTCGGTCGATTCGAGGATGTTCGAGACGAGGTTCACCGAGCGGTCGCTGAATTCCTCCGCCCGCGCGGAGAGGAGCCCCGCGCTCATGCGCATGCCAGCGAGGTGATTCTTCAAATCGTGGGCGAGGATGCCGAGCAGCTCATCTTTGTCCTCGGCGAGGATCTGGAGGCGGTCACGCGCCTCTTTCAGGGCGAGATGGGTGCGGACGCGGGAGAGGAGCTCGGCCTTGTTGAAGGGTTTGGTGACGTAGTCGACCCCGCCGGCCTCGAGGGCCTGCACCACGAGATCCTTGTCGCCGGCAGCGGAGAGGAAGATGATCGGGATCTCGCGCCATTCGGGATGCGCCAGGATCTCGCGACAGACCTGGAGCCCGTCTTTGCCCGGCATGATCATATCGAGCAGGATGAGGTGCGGCGGCCGGGCCGCGAGCCGCTCGAGGGCCTGCTCGCCGCTGTTCGCGGGTACCACGCCGTATCCCATGGCCGAGAGCAGGGTGCCCACGACCTGCAGGTTCTGATCCTGGTCGTCGACGATGAGGATGGTCTGGTGGGAGGCGGCGGTATTCATGACTGCGGAGTTCCAGAGCCTTCCGCGGCTGCACGGATGGCCTCGACGAGGGCGGGGAATCGTCCCAAAGTCTGCTCCATCAGGCCTGGGGAAAAGGAAGTGGCGTCGGACTCGAGCGCCGCGGCATAGCGGGCGAGCGGCTCGCATGAGGTCTCGCGGGAGAGTTCGCGGAGCCGGAGGGCGAATCCGGCGATCTCGCTCACGGACATCGATTTCGCGAGGTCGGGGAGATCCTCCTTTTCGATTTCGTCGAGAATGCCCGCTAGATGACGCCAGGCTTCAGCGCACTCCGGCGACTCGATCTTCAGGAGTTCGGGCAAGTTCCATCCGACGGAGTCTTCCTTGGCCGCGTGAGGGATGAATTGCGCGAATTGCTGGAACAACTGAGCCCGCGAAAAGGGTTTGCGCAGGTATCCGTCGAACTTGCGCCTCGCCCGGTCGTCCTCGCTGCCGAGACTCGACGCCGTCACCGCCACCACCGGGAGGAGCCGGAAGCGGGCTTCGGAGCGGATCTCGGCGAGCGCCTCGAAGCCATCCTTTTTCGGCATGCGCACATCCATGAGAACCAGATCGGGTTCTTCCCGCATCGCCGCCGCCACCGCCTCCTCTCCATCGGCGGCGAGAACGACGCGGTGATGGCTGCCTTCGAAGATGCCGGAAAGGAGTTCCCGATTCGTGGGATTGTCATCGGCGATGAGGATGGTGGAGGCGCGGAAGACGTCGAAATCGATCACCTCGTCCTCGGCTCCCCCGAGGGATTCGGCGAGGCGGCTCGAGACTTCCACCTCCGCGAAGACCAACTCGAAAGTGGTACCGCGGCCCGGCTCGCTCGCGACGGTGATCGTGCCACCCATCAGCCGTACGAGCCGGTTCACGATGGCGAGCCCGAGTCCCGTGCCCGGGATGCCGGCCTTCTCCCCTTCGGTGACCTGCACGAAAGGCTGGAAAATCGTCTCGAGCTGCTCCGGGGCGATGCCGCGCCCGGTGTCCTCGACCGCGATGCGGAGCCGGAGACGGCTCAGGTCGCTCTGCCGCGGATCGCCCTCGAACCGCAGCGCGACGTGGCCCGCTTCGGTGAATTTCAGCGCGTTCCCCACGAGGTTGATCAGCACCTGGCGCAGCCGCAGCTGATCGATGAGGAGGGATCGGGGAATCGTGTCATCGACCTGGATGCGCAGGTCGATCCCGCGCTGGGCGGCGAGCTGTTGGAAAAGCTGCTGCACGAAATAGGCGGTCGATCGCAGATCGGTCGGCTCGGCCTGCACCTGCAGCATGCCCGCCTCCACCTTCGAGAGATCGAGGATGTCGTTGATGAGCTGGAGGAGCGATCGCCCGCCCGCGAGGATGGCATCGACATAGCGCAGTTCCTGCTCGTGGGTGAGACGATCACGGAGGAGTTCGGCGAAGCCGAGGATCGCATTCATCGGCGTGCGGATCTCGTGGCTCATCGTTGCGAGGAAGGCGCTCTTCTCGCGATCGGCGCTCTCGGCGCGGCGTTTCTCCTCGGCGAAACGTTGCTCGCGCTTGGCGTGCCGCAAGGCATCGCGGAGGAGAAGAAAGGCGACCAGGCCCGAGCCCAGCGCCACGATCCCCGCCCCCAGGGCCGCCGCATATCCCCAGCGCAGATCGCGGGCCATCTCCGAGGCCCGGGCCAGCGACTCGCGTTTCCGCCGCTCGACTTGTCCGAGGATCGCCTCATGGAGTTGATCCATCAGCCGTTTGCCCTCACCCTTCAGCATCATCGCGCGTGCCGCCTCGAGCCCTTCGCGCTCGCGCACCACCCGCACCATCTTGATCTGATCCAGCCGCGTCACCACCGAGACCTCGATCGCCTCGACCTCGGCGAGCTCGGCGGGACGGCCGATCGCATTCTCCTTGAGGGCCGTCAGGTCCTGTCCGACACGCAGATTGGCGCGATCAAAAGGCTCGAGATACGAGACATCTCCGGTGATGATGTAGCCGCGCTGCCCCGTCTCGGCATCCGTGATCGTGATGAGGAGGCTCTCCCACAACTCCTGATCTTTCTTGGCCGCGATGACCGCGTCGATGCTCATTGTCACCCGCGACCAGGTGATCGCATTCAGGGCGATCGCCAACACCGCCATCACCCCGGTGAAGACCACCAGCATCGGCTTGTAGGTGAGACGGGTGGGTGTCATGACGTTCGCGTGATGCCCGCCGAAACGATGCTCTCGGAGGGTGGAATCCGGGCCCCGCAAAACGACGGGACATCTCCCGTTGTCGCATGATCGTCCCGTTGCGCAAGCCCTTTCGATCGGGCCATTTGCCCGGCCCGGCGCGCCATTTCGGAGCATCCTGACATTCTGCAAGATCGCCCTTGCGTTTTGCACGCATTTTGTCGGCAAAGAATGAGCACGGGATTTTTCAAGCCTCTCTTCAGGAACGGGTTACAAACATTGGCGCAGCTCCTGCGGTATTCCCTTTCGGCAAGTATCACGCCACAAAAAAAATATGAAATGGAATCCCACACTGCTCTTCGTCCTCCCTCTCTCCGCCTTCCTTGTCGCCACCCTGCCCTCGTGTGAGCAGAGACGCGAAGGCCCCGCCGAAAACCTTGGCGAAGCCATCGACGACGCCACCGACAGCCGACCTGCCGAAGGCATCAAGGACGCCGTCGAAGACGTCGAGGATGCCCTGAAGAACGGTAACTGATTCCCCCCCACGCAAACTCTTCCGTCCCCGTTCCCTTCACCTTCCCCCCGGCCGTCGCGCCGGCAGGGAACGGGGATCCGGAAGAAAAACCCTCCACCTTCCAACCCGGCAACCCCATGACCCTCGGCGGCTTTCTCATCCTCCTCGTCATCGCCGCGATCTGCGGAGCGATCGGGCAGGCCCTTGCCGGTTTCTCCCGCCCGGGTTGTCTTTTCACCACCCTCATCGGTTTCCTCGGCGCTTGGGCGGGGCTCCTCATCGCCGACGTTTTCGACCTGCCGGAGTTTTTCCCTGTCAGCATCGAGGGCCGCACTTTTCCGGTCGTCTGGTCCATCATCGGTGCCGCTCTCGTCTCCCTCATCGCCAGCCTCATCCTTTCCCCCCGGCGCACTTGATCGCGCGCCCCTTTCTTTCTGCCAACCCCCAACCCAAACCCAAGAACATGAAAACACTGAGCCGAGCCAAAACCAAGAACCACAGCGTCACCACCGAAACGCTTCGCGATGATCTCGAAGCCCTGAAGGAGGACGTCGCCGAACTCGCCACCGACACACGCCGTTATGCCCGCGCCAAGGTCCACGGCCTCTCCGATACCGTCCGCGAATCCGCGAACGAAGCGATCGACCGCAGCCGCCACGTCGTTGAAAACGAGTACGAGCGCGCCGTCGGCTACGCCCGTCAGAATCCCCTCGCGACGCTCTCGGTGGGACTCCTCGCCGGCTTCCTCGCCGGGACCCTCCTTCGTCGCTGAGCGGATCCGCTTCACGCGGACCCTGACAAAACAACCAACCCCCTCCTCCCCCGTCATGAAAACGAACCTACGCCCGAACTTCTCCACCCCGGCCCTTCCTCTCTTCGCCCTCGTCGCGACCGGAGCCCTGCTCTGTGTCGGTGATGGTCGGGCGCAGGTCGTGATCGAGGGTGGTCCGGGAGTGATCCAGATCTCCGACCGCGATGGCAAACCCGAGCCGGTCGTGCCAGGGGGCGTCCCGCAAGGTGCTCCCGTCCCCCTCGAACGCGACGCTCCCGGCCCCGTCACGATCGAAACGCAGGTGCCCCGGGCCGTCACCATCCAGCCCGATCCCACCTCGCCCGTCACCGTGAGGGTGCCCGTGAAACCCGCGCCTCCCGTCGCCACCCCACCGGACGAGCCCGCCATCGTGGCCGCCCGCGAGGTCGATGTCACCGCCGCGAAACGGAAGGCCGAGATCATCCGCGAACTGAACATTGCCGACTCGGGCACCGGAGCCAAAGTCGCGATTCTCGCGGCCGGTCTTTACGTGGAAGGCGGCGCTCCGATCGATCCCATCGCCGATGAAAAGCTCGCCCTGCTCGCGGAGTTCATCCGGCTGAGTGATCAGGACGGCGTGACCGTCACCTATCACTACACGCCCGACCTTCATCTCGAAGCCCTCGCCTGGGATCGTTCGGTCAGCTTCGTCGAGTGGATGAAGACCAAGGGCAAACTGCCCCAAGCCACCTTCACGGTCGAAGATCCCGTGAAAATCCTCGAGACTCCGGGAGCCTCCGTCGCGGTCGATCCCGCCACCGCTCCGCCCTACGGCAAGATCGAGGTCGCGATCCGCTACCGCTCGTAAGCCGGGCAACGGGGTGGATCAGAATTCCACCATCTTCCCGCTGCGGAAGGCCTCATCCGCGGCGAGCACGATGCGGAGGCTGTTCACCGCATCCTCCATGTGATCGGAGAGATCGACATCGTTGACGATGGCGTTGAGAAAGACCTCCTGCTCGCGGAAACAGAGCCCGTCGTGATCGGGCTCGTCGGCGCAGTCGAGGATCTCGTCGGGCTTCGCGAATTTTCCGTCCGCTCCTAGTTCGGCGTGGTGCACCTTCAGCGCCGCGGCCTTCGAGTGGGAATCGATGTTGTCGCTCGAGGTTTCGCCCTCTTTCACTCCCGAGATGCTGACGCAGCCTTTCGGACCGACGACATCCTTCACGAAATAGGCGACCTCGCTCATCATCGGACCCCAACCCGCTTCATACCAGCCGACGGAGCCGTCTTCGAAAGTCACCTGGAGCTGCCCGTAGTTGTACATGCCGGGCACCAGCTCCTCGGTGAGGCGTGCGCCGATCGCGCTGACGCGCACCGGCTTCGACCGTGTCATCTGGCACATCACGTCGACGTAGTGCACCCCGCAATCGACGATGGGCGACATCGAATTCATCAGCATGCGATGGGTGTGCCACATCTCGCCGGAGGATTGCTGGTTCAGGTTCATCCGCATCACGAGCGGCTTGCCGAGGGTCTGCGCCACCTCGATGAAGCGCGCCCAGGTCGGGTGGACGCGGAGGATGTAGCCGATCACCAGCTTGCGGTTCGCCGCCTTCGCCGCATCGACGATCTCCTGCGCTTCGGCCACCGTGCCGGCGATGGGTTTTTCGAGAAAGACGTGGCATCCCGCCGCGAAGGCCTTTTTCGTGTAATCGGCGTGGGTGTCGGGATAGGTGTTGATCGAGACCGCGTCGGGCTTCGTCGTGGCGAGGGCTTCCTCGTAGTTGGAAAACTGCGGGTATTCGGCCCCCAGGGTGTCGAGCAGATCGCGACGCGAGGTCTCGCCGCGCGAAACGACGCCGACAATTTCAAAGCCGTCCATGGCGTGGTAGGCCTTCGCGTGGGATTTGCCCATGTGGCCGCAGCCGACGACGAGAATACGAATGGGGGAGGACATGATCGGATAGAAGTAAGAAGGGGGTGAAACGGTGAGTCACGGAGAATGACCACGCTTTCGCCCGCAGGCAAGGACTTTGGCATCCGCGAACGGGTGAAGGAAGGGAGGTGACCGGTGAACGCGACCCAGCGAAAGCGCCACAGGTCCAAGCGGAAGGGTCCCGGAGGGACGAAACACGACGCGACCAAGCGAAAGCGCTCCAAAGGGACGCAAGCAGGGAAGACCGAGCGGAGACGTCCCGAAAGACGCAAGCAGGGAAGACCGAGCGGAGACGTCCCCGAAAGACGCAAGCAGGGAAGACCGGTCGGAAGCGTCCCGGAGGGACGCAAGAAGGTAGCCGGGGGTGGACGGAGCGAAGCGAAGGGAACCCCCGGAACATCCACGGAACCCATGAAGCGCCCCGGAGGGGCGCGAGAAGCGCCGCCCCCTCAAGAGCCGCCCCCTCAATAAAACCGCCGGTGACGCCGGATCCAATCCTTGTAATTCTCCACCGGAGCGCCCGATCCGACCTGGCGGCTCAGCTCCTTGCCTTTCATATCGAGCACCACCATCGTCGGATAACCGCTCACCCCGTAGCGCGAGATCAGGGTCCGCTCGCTGTCCGTCAGACGCGAACGATCCGAAGGCACGTCGATCTTGCGGAACATGATTTCGGAATGCTCGAAATCCTGCCAATCCTTCGTCGCGATCACCGTCGAATCGAGGTGCGAACACGCCGGACACCACTCCGTGCCCGTGAAAAGGATCACCCGCACCTTCTTGTTCGGAGCCACGCTCTGCACCGGAGTCGGATTCGAAATCACGTAGCGCGACATCGCCTCCTTGCCCCCGCTGCCGCGGAAAAAGAGCGCGTAAACGATCAAGCCGATGATGGCGACCTTGGACAGGGATTTCATTTTGGTAGTTTATGGTATTTATGGATTTTCGTCAAGAATTCCCCCATCCCCGGAGAGAATCTGCTTTCCCGGAGCGGGCCCTTCCGACATCCTCGCGGGCATGAAACGACCCCTTTTTCTCCTTTTGTCGGGCCTCTTCGCCGCGGTCGCCCCCACCTCCGCCGCCCCACCGAATGTCCTCCTCATCACCGCCGACGACCTGCGTCCCGAGCTCGGCTGCTACGGATCGCCCGCCCTCACCCCGCATCTCGACGCCCTCGCCGCGCGCGGCACCACCTTCACCCGCGCCTACTGCCAGCAGGCCGTCTGCAATCCCTCGCGCTCGAGCATGCTCACGGGACTGCGACCCGGCACCCTCGGCCTCTATGTGAACGGCACCCACTTCCGCGAGCTGCGGCCCGACGTCACCACCCTGCCGCTCTGGTTCAAGGATCACGGCTACACCACCCGCTGCGCCGGCAAACTCTTCCACAACTGGCACACGAAGGAAAAAGGCGACCCGCGCTCGTGGTCCGCGCCCGAGTTCCTCCATTACGCCAATCACGGCGACGACGTGCCGATGATCGATGGTCCCCTCCCCGAGAATCACGCCAAACACAGCGAAGGACTCCGCAAATACGGCTCCGTCGGCATGTGCGAGGCCTACGACGTGCCCGACGAGGCCTACTACGACGGACGGGTCGCCGCCGAGGCGGTGCGCTGGCTGCCCGAGTTGAAGAAGGGCGGCCCTTTCTTCCTCGCGGTCGGTTTCTGGAAACCCCACGCCCCTTTCAACGCGCCGAAAAAGTACTGGGATCTCTATGATCGCGCCGCCCTGCCGCCGGTCGATCCGCGCTGGCCCGCCGGAGCCCCCGACATCGCTTCTCATCCCAGCACCGAGATCCTCGGCCCTCCTGACAAACAGACGAAACCCACCCCCGAGCAGGTCGCCGAGATGCGGCACGGTTACTTCGCCGCGATCAGCTACCTCGACGCCCAAGTCGGCAAGGTTCTCGCCGCCCTGAAAGAAAACGGGCTCGAGGAAAACACCATCGTCCTCTTCTGGGGCGATCACGGGTATCACCTCGGTGAACACGGCCTCTGGGCGAAGACCAGCAATTTCGAGCTCGACGCCCGCGTTCCCCTCATCCTCGCTCCCGTCGCGCCGGAACATCCCGGGGCCAAGTCCGAGGCCCTCGTCGAGATGGTCGATGTGTTTCCCACCCTCGTCGATCTCATTGGCCTGCCCACCGCGCCCGGGCTCGAGGGCGCCAGCCTCGTTCCCGTGCTTGAGGATCCGACCGCGACCGTGAAACCCGCTGCCTTCACCCAGCATCCCCGTCCGCCTTATCCTGACCGATCCCCCAAAAAGGAGCCCGAAGTGATGGGATACAGCGTGAGAACCTCCGGATGGCGTTACACCGAATGGCGGAACTGGGAGACCGGAGCGGTTGAGGCGACCGAGCTTTATGATCACCGCGAAGGCGTGCGGCCTGAATTGGAGAATGTCGTGGAGAGTGCTCCTGATCCGGAGGCCTTGGAGGAGGCGCGGCGTTTGTTGCGCGGGCAGTTTCCGATGAAAAAGCCGTGAGTCGTGGCGGCGGGTGGGAGAAGCACGCTTCTCGCGCCCCGTCGGGGCGCTTTGGTGGAGAGGAAACGAAATCCGGGGGTTGTCCTCGCTTCGCTCGCGTCACCCCCGGCTACCTTCTTTCGTCCCTCCGGGACTTTTCCCTTCTCCCCGGACGCCTCTTTCGTGGCTTGGCGATCTGCCACCCTCTCTCATACTCTTACCTCCTACTCATACTCCTACTCAAAACCGGACAACCAGAGTCGCTCTCAGCACTCTACCTGCCGGGCGACAGGATGGAACCCCGGAACGGATGCCCACGACTCGTTCGCGGCCCTGGAGGGGCCGGAGAGACAAGCCGGTGGTGAAGCGAGGCACGAGCGCAACCACTGGATGGGGAATGGGATGGTGAACTCCGCCCTGACGGGGCGGGAGAAACGCCCGATGGCCCGGACGCACGCGGAACCTCCCGAACTAACCCGCTTCTCGCGCCCCGCCGGGGCGCTTTGATGCAGAGGATCCGAATTCCGGGGGTTCCGTCGCTCCGCTCGCGTCACCCCCGGCTACTTTCTTTCGTCCCTCCGGGACTCTTCCCTTCTCCCCGGATGCCTCTTTCGCGGCTTGGCGATCTGGATTGCCTCGTGTTAGTCTGCCGCCCCTTCTCATACTCTTACCTCCTACTCATACTCCTACTCAAAACCGGATTACCAGAGTCGCTCTCAGCACCCTACCTGCCGGGCGACAGGAATGTCGCCCCTCCTTGTAACCCCCTACTCATACTCCTACTCCTACCTCCTACTCCTACTCAAAACCGGATCATCAGATTCGCTCTCCACCCCCCAGTCGTGCAGCCGAAACCCCAGGAACGTTCGATCTGAGTATGAGTATGAGGTAAGAGTATGAGTAAGAGATTGAACCGATGAAAAAACTCCTCCCCCTTTTCCTCCTCCTCACCAGCACGCTCCACGCCGAGCCGCTTGTGAAGCCCGACGACACCATCGCCCTCGCCGGAGGCGCCAACATCGAACGCACCCGCTTTTATCCCTGGCTCCAGACCCAGCTCGTCGCCGCCTTTCCCGAAGGCACCCTGCGCGTCCGCAACTTCGGCTGGGAGGGCGACACCGTCTTCGAACAATGGCGCGACGGAGGCGATGTCGAAAAACTCGACGCGAAACGCCGCGAAGCCGAGAAACGCACCCAGGAGCAAACCGGCTCCACCTCGTGGCGGCAGCAGCGCGATTGGAATCAACAGCTCACCGACGTCGGCGCCACCCTCGTCCTCGCCCAGTTCGGGCAGATGGAATCCCTCGCCGGACCCGACGGCCTCCGGGCCTTCGTCGCCGCCTACGAAAAACTCATCGCCGAATTCCAAGGCGGGAGCGCGGGCACTCCTGCCCGCCGTGTCGTATTGCTGGAGCCCGTCCCCTTCGAACAATCCGACCTCGCTCACGGCCCCGATCTCCCCGCCCTCAACACCTCGCTCGCGGCCTACACCACCGCGATCCGCGAGCTCGCCGCGAAACTCCAGCTCCCCTTCGTCCCCCTCACCGTCGTGGGTGAAAACCGTCCCGCCCTCACCGAAAACGGCTTCCACCTCAGCGACGCCGGACACCGCTTCGTCGCCAAACGCGTCATGGAGGGACTCGGCCTCGCCGCGGCCCCCGACGACTCTCTCACCGCCGCCCATCGCGAGATGCGCGAGTTCGAGCGCCTCTGGTTCGACTATTGGCGTCCCATGAACTGGGCCTTCCTCACCGGCGACCGGACCAATGTCCCCTATTCCCGCGATTGGAAGGACAACGACAAACGCCTCTTCCCCGAGGAAATGCAGGAGTTCCTCCCCCTTCTCGATCAAGCCGAGGCCAATGTCCGCGCCGCCCTTGCCGGGAAGCCGGTCACGCCCATTCCCGTCCGTTCCTCCATCCCCGTCGAGCCGCCCACCGCGAAACCCCAGTCGCCCGAGGAACAGCTCGCCACCTTCGAAATCATGGACGGTTTCGCCGTGAATCTCTTCGCTTCCGAGGCCGATGGCATCGTCAAACCCGTGCAGATGCGCTGGGACGAGCGCGGCCGCCTCTGGGTCGCCTGCTCGCCCAGCTACCCGCAGATCAAGCCCGGGGAAACGGCCAACGACTACGTCCTCGTCTGCGAGGACACCGACCACGATGGCAAGGCCGACCAGTTCCACAAATTCGTCGAGGGCCTCTTCATGCCAGCCGGGATCGAGCTCGGCGATGGCGGACTCTACGTCGCCCAGGGCACCGAGCTACTCCATTTCCAGGACACCGACGGCGACGGCAAGGCCGACTCGCGGCGCCTCCTCATGGGCGGCTTCGGCACCGCCGATTCGCACCAGATGATCAACTGCATCAACTGGGGTTTCGGGGGGGAATTGTGGTTCAGTCAGGGCCACCACATCTATTCCCGCGTCGAGACCCCCTACGGCGTCGAAACCCTGAACCGCGCCGGGATCTGGCGCTACCGGCCCCGCACCGGCCACCTCGATCCCTTCTTCCAGTGGTCCTCCGCCGGGGCGAATTGCTGGGGCGTCGTCACGACCCGTTACGGCCAGCCCTTCCACAAGAGCGGGGCCAATATCGGCGCCTACTACAGCACCCCCGGCCTCGTCCGTTCGAATCTCGCCGTCGATGCCCGCGCCCTCAATCTCTGCCTCGCCCCCATCAAACAGGTCGGCATGGAGATCCTCGAGAGCAGCCACTTCCCCGAGGAAATGCAGGGCCGCATCATCATCGGCGGCTATTACGGCAACACCCTCGAGCAACACCGCCTCGACTACGACGAAAAGACCGGCCTCTTTTCCACCGAGCTCCTCCCCAACCTCATCGAGACAAAAAACAACGTCTTCCGTCCCATCGAGGTGCGCGTCGGACCCGATGGCGCGCTCTACGTCGTCGATTGGTACAATCCCATCATCGGCCACTACCAGGCCAGCTACCGCCACCCCGACCGCGACAAGGAACACGGCCGCATCTGGCGCGTCACCGCAAAGGGACGGCCGCTCGTTCAACCCTCTTCGGGGCGACCCTCTTCACTCGCCGACCTGACCGTGTCGGATCTCCTCGATCTCCTCGATTCCCCCGAGCGCTGGGCCGCCTCGCAGGCCAAACGCCTCTTGTTTGAAAAGGACAGCGGCGTCGTTGTTGCCGCCCTCGACGTCCGCGTCTCGACGCTGAAGGCCGATGATCCGAAGGATGAATACCTCCGCCTCCAGGCCCTTTCCCTCTACGAAGCTCACGAGACCAAGCGCCCCGATCTGCTGAAGAGCCTCCTCCGTTCGCCCGATGCGAAGATCCGCGCCTACGCCACGCGCACCCTCTCGACCTGGGCGCGGGATGGCCGCATCGCCGTCGCCGACAGCCTGCCCCTCCTCGAAACCCAGATCGCCGATCCCGATCCTCTCGTCCGGCTCGAGGCCATCGTGGCCTGCAGCTACATCGAGGACTCCCGCGCCGCCACCATCGCCGCCCGCGCCCTCGATCACGAGTTCAACGACTACCACCGCCACGCCCTCACCAAGACCCTCCACCCCACCAACGCCCTTTGGGCGCCGTTTCTCTCGACCGGCTTTGCCTTCGACAAGGACGAGCACCTCCTCTTCGCCCTGAATCACAGTTGGGTCGAAAACAATCCCGACGACCTCAAGAACCTCAGCGGTGCTGCCGTCGATTACCGCCCGAATGGCGCCTCCGACGAGGTCCGCACCATCCTGCGGCAGCAGGTGGAGAAATTCAAAGGCACGCCCGAGCGCGAGCTCGTCTGGCTCCAGGCCCTCGCCGCCCGCGCTTCGGTCGACGACCTGCCCCTCCTCCTCGAGCGCGGAGTCCAGCATCCCGCCCTGCTCGCCGCCATCCAGGTGACGAGCGTCCCCGATCCCGCCGCCCTCCTCGCGCCGCTCTGGGCGAGCGACCAGACCGCGGTGCAGCGCGAGGCGGTGCGTCTGTCAGGATTGTGGCAGGCTCGCACCTACACGGACCGGATCCGCGAAATGGCCTTTGATGAGAGCGCCCCGCTCCGCGCTCCGGCCTTCGAGGCCCTCCTCGTCCTCGATCCCGATGCCGCGATCGCCCGCCAGCTCGAGCGCCTCCGCGCCGTCACCGATGCGAAGGACGCCGCGCCCCTCCTCTCCGCCCTCCTCGCCAAAGCCGAGGGACGCCAGGCCTTCGAAAAAGCCCTCGCCGCCCCCGACGTCCTCCCCGCAGCGGCCGCGCGCCACGTCCTCAATGCCCTCAACCAGATCGGACGGGCCGACGCCAAACTTTCCCCGCCCCTCATGAAGCTGGCCGGACTCAACGCCGCCCTGCCCGCCTACACGAAGGAGTATGTCACCAAGGTCGTGAAAGACGCCCGCACCTACGGCGACCCCGTCGAAGGCAAAAAGATCTACGAGACCGCCGGCTGCATCGCCTGTCACATTCCCGGAGCGGCCCAGAGCAAGATCGGACCCGACCTCAGCGCCATCAGCCGCGGCCTCCCCGTCGAACTCATCGTCACCGAACTCGTCTGGCCCGCCCTGAACGTGAAGGAAGGCTACGAAGCCGCCACCGTCACCCTGAAGGACGGCACCGTCGTGACCGGCTTCAAACAGACCGAGACGGCCGAGGCGATTGCGATCCGCGATCTCGCGACCGGGGCGGTCCGGAGCATTCCGCGCGGGGAGACGAAGGAGGTGAAGCTGGGCGGGACGGTGATGCCCGATGGCTTGACGGCCGGGATGGATGAAAGGCAGTTGGCGCACTTGGTGCGGTATTTGATGGGGTTGGGGGAGTGAGTGATCAGTAACCGGTAATCCGTGAACGGTCATCAGAGGTCGGCCAGCGGACGAGATCTGCGTTCATCGGCGGGAGCGAAGCGCATCGGCGGTCATCTGCGTTTCCTTTCCGATTCAAGATCCCGCTCCCACCGCGAGCCATCCCTCAAGCACGTCAGGATTTGCGGCCATTCGCGGCCCATTTGCGAACATTCGCGTTGAATTCCTTCGTCATCTGAGGTCATCTGGTCTGCGACGCCGTTCCTTTCTCATTCGATTCCAAAATCCAACTTTGACAAAGCTCCCGGCAGGTGTTCAAATGTTCCGATGATTTCCCCCGTGCCAACCTTCGTCGATTTCTTCGCAGGAAGCGGACTCGTCACGCAGGGAGCGAAACACGCTTGCGTTCCCGTCTGGTCGAATGACATCTGCCCGAAAAAGGCGGCCATCTATCAGGCCAACCACGGTTTTGACCATTTCCACCTTGGATCGATTGAACACGTTCGCGGATCGGAAATTCCCCGCGGCGACATTGTTTGGGCCAGTTTCCCTTGCCAGGATCTTTCCCTTGCTGGGAAAATGGGCGGGCTCGCAGCGTCGAGAAGCGGTCTTTTCTGGGAATGGCTCCGCGTGCTCGACGAGATGCGTGAAAGGCCTGCCGTTATCGCATTGGAAAATGTCGTTGGCCTGCTTTCCGCCAACAGCGGCGAAGACTTTCGGCAGCTGTATCAAGCGCTCCGCGAACGCTCGTACAAAGTTGGACCTATGTTGCTCGATGCGCGGGAATGGGTTCCACAGTCCAGGCCCCGGGTGTTTATCGTCGCCGTGAAAGAACACCTCGACACGTCAACGCTTGAAGACACTGCACCGAACTGGCTCCATCCCGAACCTGTCAGGAAGGCGATCGCACGTCTGGACGACATCGTCTTTTGGTATATGCCTCGCCCACAAAAGCGATCAAAATCGCTCAGCGATCTGATTGAGTGGGATGCCCCGGTTTTCGACAAAACCCGCGCCGATGCGTTATTCGCCATTGTCGCACCAAGCCACCAAGAGCTGCTTGATAAACTCCCCCGTAGTCGCCGGGCTGTTTTCCCCGGTTACCGCCGCACTCGCCTGGGGAGGCAGGTACTGGAACTACGATTTGACGATCTTTCCGGTTGTCTGAGAACCGCCGAAGGAGGCAGTAGTCGTCAGTTCGTTCTCCTTCACGAAAAGGGACGGTGGTCCGCCCGCTTGATTACGCCCAGAGAGGCAGCACTTCTCATGGGAGCACCGGAAAACTACAAGCTCTCGGAATCATACAACGAGTCCTACAATGCCATGGGTGATGCGGTCGTTGTTCCAGTTGTAAAACACTTGGTCGATCACCTCTTCATTCCGATCACCCAAGCCGCTCATGCCTTCGGATCTTCCAAAAAAGCTACACAAGTTCGCCTCATCGCATAAATTCCTCGGTAACAAGGGCCCGCTTTGTGTGGCGTTAGTTATCACGCGAACTGCGATCAAGAACGGACTTCCCCTCGATCCCTCCACCCTTGTAACTGCAGCACAAGGGCAAGTTCTCGGGTTGGGGAAATCGGCAGTGCAATCGATCCTCAAGGATTACGGGATCACAAAGGTCCTCGCTGCAGAGGGCGGACGTACGAGTCGTGGCAGCATGGGCAACATGCAGGATTACGTGGCCTTCTTGAACGAACTTGCGAGCACAACGCAGATCAACCTTGGAAGCATCGAAGCATGGTGGGCGGATCGGGTCCGCGATTTCTTTGAATCATCACCGCTCAAACTAAAAGTCGATACGGGGACTTCGCTCAAAGCGTCTATTACCGGCATCTTTGATGAAGCCAAGAAGCGGCAAAGCGAGAATCGCGGTTCAACCGTTCTCGGTGCTGTCATGCAACATCTCGTCGGGGCCAAGCTTGAGGTGCTCTTCCCCGATCAGAAAATCCACCACAGTGGTTATTCCGTGGCTGATTCGCCGACCGGGCGCTCGGGCGACTTCCAAATCGGCGACTGCGTGATTCATGTCACGACCGCGCCGGGATCGCTCTTACTCCAAAAGTGCTCCGACAATCTTGATAAGGGACTTCGCCCACTGATCGTCTCGACCCATGCTGGAGCGGCGCTGGCCGATACCTTGGCCGAAGAGCTAGGACTCAACCGTCGCGTCGAGGTCCTCGACATCACTCAGTTTCTTGTGGCAAACATGCTTGAGTGGACGGGATTCGAAGGGAATCATCGCAGGGATACCTTTGAGGCGTTGATCAACCGCTACAACGGAATTGTAGAAGTATGCGAAACTGATCCGAGTTTGAGAATTGAGATCGCTTGAGAATCAGTCACACACCTTTCATTCTGAACAACGAAAATTCCGTTCACCGCTAAACAACGTCATGCCGTGCCCATCACAAAGCTTTATCAAGGAGCGTTTGAACGCCGACTTCGATAAGCTGATCGACGACCGCGTCACTCCCTGGGTTTTCCTTCTCTCAAACGGAATTCGCGTCACAGCAGCGAATGGAAAGATGATCAGCTACAAAGGCGTGAGCTACGAGGGCACTCCATCGGCTGTGTTTTGGGGCACCTATATGACCGACCACCTTCGAGCCTTGATTTCTCGGTCATTCGCCGCGACTCGGAATTTCTGCATTGAACATCACATTGATCGTCTCAAGCCCATCCAAGAAACTGCGGATTTGTTAACGATTGGCGTTACACGTGTGTACGCTAAAATGATCGACGTTGATCGCCGGCTCCGAGGAAATGGGAATCCACAAACCGTAAAGCCGCGAGACGTCTCCCAACCGATTGAAGAGATAACCGGATTCATCGAGGAGCGAAAATTAGCGGAAATTGCTCTAGTTGGAAATGGCTCACCTACTAAGAAATCAGAGGAGATGAGCCGAACGAATTCGAGTGAGCCGCCACAGTTCGTAAAATGGGTAGCATGGCTCTTTGAGAAAGATACCTGGCGACATCAACCGCTACTCGCAATTATTGCTGCCGTGATCGTAGTTGGCACACCAGCTCTGTTTCTATACACGAATTTAAGCGATTCTCGGTCGAATCTACTAGTTAAAGAGGAAACGAAAGCTCCAGTCGGGATGCCCGAGAAACAGGATCGGCCGCAGGAGAAAACCGTTGAAACAAAAACTGAGAACGGTGTTGCGAGGGCTGAAGGCAAGGTAGGGGATGAAGGCAAGATTCACACCGGCGAGATCAAAAGTAGAGCACTAGAAGCCATCTCATAAATGCCTGAGCAGGATAATTGCACATCCGAGATAGAAGAATGCGGTGAAGTTTTCAGCATGATATTCCCATCGGACAACGAGGCGGCGGAAGTTGTGGAGCCAGGCAAAAAGCCGCTCCACCTT
>JAEUHI010000066.1 GCA_016795385.1 Verrucomicrobiales bacterium
GCCCATCATCGCTTTTGACTCGCCGCAGTCGGCCGGGAGGGTGATTCGAACCCCCGACAATCCAGCTTCGGCAACCTCGCGGAAAGTGCCGCCACGGGCCTCCAGGCCGGTGTTTTCAGCGAGAGTTTTCCACACCGTTGCCTTGAATGGATTGGGGGCGGAAGCCCAGATCCAGTTTGTTTGGAACGGTGTCGCCAACGTGAAGGTCGATTTCATCGATCCGTTCACCCCCTTCCGGCCCGACGCCCTCATCGGCCTTTCCCAAGCCCAGCTGATCGGAAACGGATTCCAGCGCGACAGCCCCGTGCTTCAATCCGTGGCGCAGACCGCCAAAGGAAAGGGCTCGCTGAGCTGGCAGGCCGCGGTGGAAAATGACGGGCTCCAGGCGGACGATCTCATCCTCACCGGTGCGGCGGGCAACCGTTTCTTCCGCGTCACTTATCTCCGCGACGGCGGTGGCGCCTTCATCAATGAATCGGCCGGGCTCATCACCGGCCTCGTCGACAATGCCGTCCCCACCGGCACGAGAACAAACTATCAGATCACCGTCAGCCCGAATCGCTCCGCGATCGGAAAACGCACCGGATTCACCGCCCACCTCCGGGTCGCCTCGAACGGCGATGCCAACCGGATCGACCGCGTCAACGCCGTCCTCGTGAACAAAACGAAGAAGGTGAAAAAGCCGCGACGCTGAGGGCAATGGGGAAAAGGGAAGGGTCCGCTTTCGATTTGCGGATCGCGGAGAGGTCGGGTATGTAGAGGGCTACCCGAAACGGGCCCTCGCCGAGGGCTCCGCCCAGCCTCTGCCATGCTCTCGATCCGGAACCTGAAAAAATCCTACGGTGGCCAGCCTCTCTTCGAGGAAGCCAACCTGCAGATCAACTACGACACCCGCGCGGCCCTCGTCGGTCCGAATGGGGCGGGCAAATCGACCATCTTCCGCATCATCCTCGGGCAGGAGGAGGCCGATGCCGGCACCGTCGATCTCGATGAATGGTCCCTCGTCGGCTTCCTGCCGCAGGAGAGCGAAGACGTCGGTGATTTCAGCGTGCTCGAGATCGCGACCGGTCGCGCCGGCACGATCGAGGAGCTTGAGAAGGAGCTCAAGGCGATGGAGGAATCCGGCCAGGTCGAATCCCGCGCCTACTACGAGGCCCAGACGAAATTCGACGCGCTGAACGATCCCCAGGTCGAGGCCAAGGCGAAAAAGATGCTCCGCGGACTCGGATATCCCGCCGAGAATTTCGACCGTCCCGCCCGTGAAATGAGCGGTGGCTGGATCATGCGGGCCCACCTCGCCCGCCTCCTCGTGATCGAGCCGAGCCTGCTCATGCTCGACGAACCGACGAACCACCTCGACCTCATGTCGCTGCTCTGGTTCCAGGATTATCTGAAAAACTACAACGGCGCCATCCTCATGATCTCGCACGACCGCGAATTCATGGACGCGATCGTCAACGAGGTCCACGAGATCTCCGAGCGCAAGCTGCTCCACTACTCGGGCAATTACTCCGACTTTGAAAAGCAGCGCTACGAGAACTACGAGCGCCAGAACAACGCCTACAAGAACCAGCAGAAGCAGATCGGCGAGCTCCAAGCCTTCGCGAACAAGTTCCGCAGCGTTTCCTCCAAGGCCTCGCAGGCCCAGGCCAAGCTGAAGGAGATCGAACGGATGGAGAAGATCGAGAAGCCGGTCGCGCCGCGCAAACCCTTCCGCTTCCAGATCCCCGAGCCCCCGCGTGGCGGGCAAAAGGCCCTCGAACTCGAGAGCGTGCATTTCGCCTACGGCACCCACAAGGTCTACCAGGGCCTCAATCTCGCGATCGAGCGCGGCGAACGCACCGTGCTGGTGGGGCCGAACGGTTCAGGCAAGTCGACCCTGCTCAAGCTCCTCGCCGGTGAACTGACACCGCAGGAAGGAAAGGTCGTGGCGGGCCACAATGCCAAGATCGGTTATTTCTCGCAGCACCGTTCCGCTACCCTGAATCCGAACAACTCCGTCCTCACCGAGGTGATGGAGGCGAATCCCACCCTCCGCGAAGACGACGCCCGCGGCATCCTCGGATCCTTCATGTTCCGCAAGGACGAGGTCTACAAGATGACGAAGGTTCTGAGCGGCGGGGAAAAGAGCCGTCTCAACCTGATCAAGTTCCTCGTCGATCCGCCGAACATCCTCCTGATGGACGAACCGACGACGCACCTGGACATCCTCACGGTGGAGTCGTTGATCCTGGCTTTGGAAAACTACGCCGGCACCCTCGTCTTCATCTCGCACGACGTGCACTTCATCAAGAAGCTGGCCAAGGACGTGATCCACGTCGCCAATGGCAACGCGAAACGTTTCCACGGCGACTGGGATTACTTCATCGAGAAGTCCGGCGCCGGCAACGAACGCGCCGCACTGACGGCGGAGTAAGCGGGGACGTTCCTCCGACCCTCGCCGGAAGCGTCGCCGCTTCCGCTACCGTTGACGCGTGCCTCGCAGCGCACGTAGCGGAACGTGCCAACGTTCCGAAGCCGGACGTCCCTCCGACCCTCGTCGGAAGCGTCGCCGCTTCCGCTACCGCTGACGCGTCCAACGCAGCCTCCCGTAGATAGAATGAGAAGGTGAGGCCGTGCCAGCGGACTCGATGCTATCCTCGCCTTCCTATGAAAAAAGACCAGACCACACCGCAGACCGTAAT
>JAEUHI010000072.1 GCA_016795385.1 Verrucomicrobiales bacterium
CCGCATTCACGGTTCGGCGACACGCACGGGAAGGGTCGGTTGGGTGGTGAGGGTGAGCCGGACGTCATCGGCATACTGTTCGCCAAAGACCGCCTTCGTGCCAGGCTGGCTCTCCGGTTCGTGGACCATGATGTGGACCACGGCAAAGTCGGCCTCCGCGGGCATGAGCACTTTGGCTCTTCCGAGGTGCCAGGCGTCGGGCGCCCCACCCTCGCTCGGCACGTGGACCATGGCGGTCCCGAGGGCTTTTTCCTGGGAGAACGGCCACCCGGGCACGATCGACGAGGGATCTCCGCTGAAGAGAATGATCCGTCCGAAGAAATTCAGCGCCTCGCCCTTCCCGGCCCGGCCGTCGCGGAAACGCACCGACAATTCGAGGGTGGCGTCGTCGTCGGCTCCGGGAGATTTGAGCGAACGCAGATCGACGAGCTGGAACACGTCGCACGCCGCCGCCCCATAGGCGGGCAGGGTCGGCTCGCGTTCGGCCTCGAGGAAGCGCAGGACTCCTTTCCCCTCCGCCGGAGCCGCCGCTCCATCCGACACGATCTCGGAACGGTCGCCGCTCCAGACGCCGAAGCTCGTTGGCAAACCGGAGGCGATCACTCCCCCGCCCTTTTCAAAACTCCCGTCGACGAGCGTGAAAAGCCGTGATGCCGTCGCCACGGCCTTGGGATTGGCAAAAGCCCAAACCACCGAGGCACCGAAAAGCCCGATCACCAGTCCCGCCGCCGCCGCGAGCCAGGGCGGGGTGCCGGTGCGTCGCAGGCGATGTTTCGAGGGAAAGGCCGTGTCGAGGCGTCCCATGATGCGGTCCTCGAATTGCCCGAGGACGGAGGCCTCATCCGCAGACGACGCTGCGTCGCGGGTCCCGATCCGTTCTTCGATGCGCAGCCAACGCGGTTCCCCCGCCTGGACCGCGCGGGTCAGCCCCGCGAGGTGGATTTCGGCAGCGAACTGGCGGCGCAACTCCGCGTCGGATCTCAGCCGCTCGATCCAGAGGGCCGCGGCTTCTGGATCGGGGGCGGTTTCGCCATGCCAGCAGGCGAGGAGATCGGCGAGTCCGGGGTGAAGCGGATCGGGTCGGGAGGCGTCGGGTGAGTCAGGGTTCATCGGAAACGAGGGGGGAGGTCGCGGCACCGGGAGCCGTCATGCACTTGCGCAGGGCGGCATGGGCGCGGAAACGGGCCTGGTAAAGGGCGTTGGGTTTGACCCCCAACTCCGCGGCGAGGGTTTCGGATCGTATCCCCTCGAGACCGGCCCGGACGATGCGCCGGAGACGGTCCGGGAGCAGGGCGATGCAGTGGAGGAGTCGTTCGATCTGGGCGGGGGACGAACCCGCCGACAAGGTCTGGAGCTCCGGATCGACGATCTCAAGTGCTTCCTCGCGAAAGCGGGCGAGGGCGTCCTCCCGCCGCGTGCGGGCGCGCCAATGGTTGCGGAGCTGGTTCCTCGCGATCCCGAGAAGCCATCCCGCGAAGCGCGGGGGGTCGCAAACGGCGAGTTTCTCAAAGGCGATCAGAAAGACCTCCTGGGCGAGGTCGTCGGCGTCGTCCTGGTGCGGCAGTCGCGCCGCGAGGTAACCGCGCACGAGGAGTCCATACTCCCGGACAATGAGACGGAATCTGTCCGTCTCGCCCCGCAGCACCGCGGCGATGACCCTCTCGACCTGAAACGGAAACTCCTCGTTCACACCCGGGTATCGTCCGACGAGGGCCCATTCTTACGAAATTCGGCCCTTCCCATCAGGCGCGATCGAGGAGCGTTCCGCCGGAGAAGAAAAAGCCCTGTCCACGGTGCATCCGCGGACAGGGCTGTAGAGGAAAAGTGGGTGTTGAACTTTTGGATTCCGAATCAGAAAGAGACACGGGCACCGACCAGCACCGAGTGGCTCGTCGGATTTTCGTCCGTGGTGTTGCTGAAGTCACCGAAATCCGTGGTGAAGGTTTGGTCGTCGAGGACGAGGTAACGATACTGGGTGAAGAGCGCGAGGCTTTCCGTGATCGGGAAATCGATACCAGCGATGAGCTGCCAGGCGAAACCGTCGTCGGTGGAGCCGTAGTTGATGGTGTCGATGTCACCATCCATCGTCGTCCAGGCCCAGCCGATACCGCCACCGAAGTAACCGGTCGCGGAGCCGAAGGGCACTTCCTTCAGGTAGTTCACCATGACGGTCTTCGTCGAAAGATCGAAGTTCGCGGGCAGGGCGAATCCGGCGTACTGGAGCGAATCAACTCCGTTGCTGAGGTAGGAACCTTCCAACTCGAAGCGGCTGCCACCGAAAAGACCCGAGTAGCGGCCGATACCACCACCGAAGGACCAACCGTTGTCCGTATCCCAGTTCATGGGGACGTTCGCGGGATCGAAAGCGGGATTGGTGTGCATGCCGGTCGGGCAATAGGCCATCCAGGCGGGATCGCTCATGTCGAAAGCGCCGGTGTTTTCCCAGCTCGAACCGAAGACGAAGCCGCCGTATCCAAAGACGTATCCGCGGTGGGCGGACGAGGCGACCGGCATCTTGGGGGCCGGGGATTTCGAGCTGAGGCGATAGCCGGTGCCGGCGGTCGCGACAGTGGAGGACGCCAGCAAAGCGGTGGCGATGACAAGAGTGAGATTCCGAATATTCAGCTTTTCCATAATTTAAATTATTACGATTTTTATAGAAAAGCAAATTTTGAACGAGAAATTTTGTATTTTCGAAGATTTTTCTAAAAACTTCCCCACCCTCGGAAAGCCGGAATCAGTCCGCGGGCACCAAATTGAGCCTGCCAAGGGCGGGATTGATGGTTTATTGCGGGAGGTTCTCTCCTTCGCCGCAGACATGGCCGACTCTTCCCGCCTCCCTTCCGCTTTCGGCCTCACCCTCGACGATTGGGTCGAGTGGGCCGAAGCACGTGGCCAGAGCAAATTCCGCGCGAAGCAGATCGTCGAATGGCTCTACCAGAAGCGCGCGAAGACCTGGGATGAGATGTCGAATCTCCCCCAAGGGCTGCGCGACGAGCTCAAAGCCGCGTTTTCTCTTGATCGGCTCTCCGTAGTCCGGCTCACCGGTTCGAAGGACACGACCCGGAAATTTCTCTTCCGCCTTCATGACGGCCGCCTCGTCGAGACGGTGAAAATCCCCGCGAACGTCCATTTCGACGGCGGCCAGAGCGACCGGATCACCCTCTGTGTCTCCAGCCAGGTCGGCTGCGCCTACGATTGCAAGTTCTGCGCGAGCGGTCTCGCGGGATTCACCCGCAATCTCGAGGTCGAGGAAATCGTCGGTCAGGTCATGGCAGCCGAGGAGGAATCCGGCGAGTCGGTGCGGAATCTCGTCTTCATGGGCATGGGCGAGCCGCTCGCCAATTTCACCCGGTTGACCAAGGCCATCACCATTCTCAACGCGCCGTGGGGCCTGAACATCGGGGCGCGTCACATGACCGTCTCCACCAGCGGCCTCGCCCCCCAGATCGAAAAGCTCGCCGAAGTGCCCATCCAGATCCGGCTCGCCATCTCCCTGCACGGAGCGAGCGACGAGGTGCGCGATCAGATCATGCCGGTGAACAAGAAGTATCCCATTTCCCGGCTCTTCGCCGCCCTCGAGGTCTGGCGCGAGAAGAAGAAACAGAAGATCACCCTCGAATACATTCTCATCGAGGGCGTCAACGATTCCCTCGCTCAGGCAAGCCTGCTTGCGAAGCGGGCCAAGGGCCTCGATGCCAAGGTGAACCTGATCCCTTACAATACCGTCGAAGGATTGCCCTGGAGTCGTCCGACCGAAGCCCAGCAGGAGGCTTTTCTCCAGGTCCTCACCCGCGCCGGCGTCGTCGCGACCCTGCGGCGCGAAAAAGGCCACGACATCTCCGCCGCCTGCGGGCAGTTGCGCCTGCAGCAGGAAACGGCCGAGGGCATCGTGGCGGTGGACCGCTGACGCTCACTCGAGGTGCAGCTCGATGCGGTTCACGTATTCGACCTCGCCGATGTTCAGCGAATAGGCCTTGGGCGTCGCCTTGGAAAGAACCTCGGGGCTCGTCGCTTTGAGGCGATCGGGCTCCAACGCGCTGTTCGCCTTGAGCCAATCGATGAGAGCGAGCGTGCGGGACCATGCCCTCTCCTTCCCACCTTCCTCGAGCGGATCGTAGAGCGACTTCACCGTCACGTTTTTCTTCAGCGTCCGTTCGAGATACTCCACGACGGATTCCAAGGCCGGCTCGGCGAGCGGTTCGATTTTCGTTTCCTCGCCGGAGATGAAGAGATCGTCCGCGGGGAGATTGATCCGGGCCCGGGCGGCTGATTCAGCCACGCCCAGTTCGTCGCGGAGCTCGGCGAGACGTTTGATCGTCGCGACATCGAGCGGAGGAGGCGTCACCTCCACGCGCTGGATGGCGACCACGTTCGTATCCGGTGCCGGGGTCATGATCGGCTCGGATGAAGTCGAGATCGACGCCTTGCCCGGGGGCGACGCGGGAACCGTGACCTGGGAAACATTCGACTTGTCGCGAATCGAGGACGTCAGCGGGGCGACGGGCGCGACAGGAGCCGGTGCCGTAACGACCGCGTTCGTTTCATCGAGCGTGCTCGACGATCGCGCCGGGATCACCACTCCCCGCTGCTGCGGGTAGGCGGAGGTGGCCGTGAGAAAAAGAGACAGCGCACCCGCGGTGACGCAGGCACGCCCCGTCCGGAGCAGGGTGGGTGTTTTCATGGCTGTGTGGCGGGTAACCAAAAGGATTTGCCATGAGCCGCCCCGGCGTGACAGCGAGCCCGGATTCGGAACCGGTTGAAGCGCCTACTTCGCCATTTGATCCTTCAGACAGGTTTCAATCCGCGCTGCCCAATCATCGAGGTCGGCTCGCTCGGTTTTGCTCCCTTTTCCGCCGAAGCGCAGACCATCCCCCTTTCGCCGGGGAATGACGTGCAGATGGATGTGCGGCACCTCCTGCCCCGCATCCGGTCCGTCGCAGAGCAGCCAGTTGATTCCCGTCACTGAAGGATCCGTCGCCCGGATCGCCAGACCGATCTCCTGGCCCAGCGCGGTGACGCGTGCGAGGATTTCCGGCGGCAGATCGGAGAGCGAAGCGACCTCCCGCACCGGCACCACCAGCGTGTGCCCCGGCGTAAGCGGCTGGATGTCGAGAAACGCCGCCACCACCTCGTCGCGATGGACGAAGCTGGCGGGGAGTTCGTTCTGGAGGATGCGGGTGAAGATGGAGGGCATGGGGAAGGTTACTCTACTTTCGTGAAAGATGGTGGAGCGAGATTCCTTTCTCCCCCACTTCACGCCGTATCAATTGTCTCTTTGTCGATGAAGGCAGTCTACGATTCGGTAGTATGCCGACTCCGGAAACTTCGAGCGCTTCATCCATCAATGCACTTTGAAGGATTCCGACGCCGGTTGGGGATGATCGAGAAAACGAATCTCGCTATGGCGATTCCGAAGCAGGAGCGTTTACTTCGCGAGCACGCCAGCAGAATATCACAAAGAGGCCTGCTGTGATGAACATGGACGGATGCAAGAGGATCTGGAGGGGCTCCGCCATGGATGTGAATGCCTCGACGGCAGACGCCCAGATCTGCGGGGCCAGCTTCGAGATGACATACGCCGGAATCGAAAGCGCGTACCACACCACCTGGTTCACCAAAAGCAGAACCGGGGGAGCCACCGTCCCATAGAGAAGCGCTCCAAACAAATCTCCTTTGACCAACCAGCCAGCCATGAAACATACCCCGAAGGCAATCCACAGTCCTGGGCTGGCGAGCAACTCTCCAACAGTCATGAGAGTCAATCATCGCATAGGATCGACCACACGCGATGATAAAACCAAGGATCGATTGTCCCAAACTGGAGCTGCGACTGCGCGACCGATCTTCTTACAAACCACCCCACCCGGCGGAATGCAATTCCGCCCTACGCCACCACCCGTGACCCGTGACCTGTGCCCACCTCACCCCTTGAACTGCGCCACCAACCCGGTGATCGTCTCCTTCGCGTCGCCGTAGATCATGCGGCAGTTTTCGCGGAAGAAGAGGGCGTTTTCCAGGCCGGAGAAACCGCTGCCCTTGCCGCGCTTCAGCGCGAAGACGGTGCGGGCCTCGTGGGCGTTGATGATGGGCATGCCGTAGATGGGGCTGCTCGGGTCATCGGCGGCGGCGGGGTTCACGACGTCGTTGGCACCGATGATCATGACGACGTCGACCTGGTTCATGGTCGGATTCACGGCGTCCATCTCGCAGAGTTGCTCATAGGGCACATCGGCCTCGGCGAGGAGCACGTTCATGTGTCCGGGCATGCGGCCGGCGACAGGGTGGATGGCGAAACGGACTTCGGCGCCGTTTTTCTCAAGCAGCGATCCGAGTTCCTTCACGGCATGCTGCGCTTGGGCGACGGCCATGCCATAGCCGGGCACAAAGACGACATTCTGCGCGGCCTCGAGCACGTAGTAGGCGTCCTCGATCGAGACCCCTTTCATCTCGCCCTCGACGGCCTTGCCGGCCGGTCCGCCCGCGGCTCCGAAGCCGCCGAAGAGGACGTTGCCGAAGGTGCGGTTCATCGCCTTGCACATGATGATGGTGAGGATGATCCCGGAGGTGCCGACGAGACAGCCCGCGACGATGAGGACCTTGTTGAGGATGACAAATCCGGCCGCGGCTCCGGCGAGTCCGGAGAAGCTGTTGAGGAAAGCGATGATCACCGGCATGTCACCACCACCGATGGGCAACACGCCGAGCACGCCGAGGGCGAGGGAAAGGATAATGATGGCGTAAAGCGCCCAGGCCGAACCCTGCATCACGTAGACGACGCCGAGGACGAGGAGGGCGACAAAGAGGACCGCGTTGACCGCCTTTTGACCGGGGAAGAGCGTGGGACGTCCGCTCATTTTTCCGGCGAGCTTGAGGTAGGCGACGAAGCTGCCGGTGAAGGTGACGCCGCCGATGAGGATGGCGGAGTAGATGGCGATCTGGGTGACGGGATCGGTGTTTTTACCGAACTCGAATTCCGCCCAACCGACGAGGACGGAAGCGAGGCCGCCGAAGCCGTTGAAAAGGGCGACGAGCTCGGGCATACCGGTCATCTGCACCCGCACCGCCCAGACCCATCCGATCACGGTGCCGATGGCGACGCCGGCGAGGATCAGCTTGTAATCGACGACTTCCTTGTAGAAGAGCGTCGCGACCATGGCGATGAGCATGCCCACGGCGGAGAGCAGGTTGCCCTTCCGCGCCGTAGCGGCATTGCCGAGCATCTTGATCCCGAAGATGAAAAGGATCGAGGCGACAATGTAGGCCAGATCAATGTACTGTTTCAGATCCATGGAAGCGGAGCAAAGAGGGTTGGGTCGGAGAACGAAGAGGGTTGGATCGCGGGGTTACTTGCCCTTCTTCTTGAACATCCCGAGCATGCGGTCGGTGACGAGGTAACCGCCGACGACGTTGATCATGGCGAGAATGATGGCTGCGAAGCCGAGCCACTTGCCGAACTCGCCCTCGGCGACGCCACAGGCGAGCAGGGCGCCGACCACGGTGATGCCGGAGATGGCGTTCGAGCCCGACATCAGCGGGGTGTGGAGCTGGCTGGGGACCTTCTGGATTAGCTCGAAGCCGAGGAAGGCGGCGAGGACGAAGACGAAGAGGAGGAGAACGAGGGTGTCCATGGGGGGCAGAGGTCAGAAGTCACGGGTCACGGGTCACGAGGAGGAAGCGATTAGCTGATAGCGGTTTGGCTGTTTAGCTTTTAAAACGTTCGTGGACGATGGCGCCGGCGTGGGTGATGAGGCAGCCTTTCTGGATCTCGTCGGCGGGTTTGATGGAGAAGGTCTTGGCCTCCTTGTCCCAGAAGTGCTCGATCATGTTCGCGAAGTTCGCGGCGAGGACCTGGGAAGCGTGTTTGGCGACGTGGCCCTCGTAGTTGGCGAGGCCGATAAGCTTCACGCCGTTGGCGCTGACGGTCTCCTCGCCGGGCACGATGCCCTCGACGTTGCCCCCGGTCTCGGCGGCGAGGTCGACGATGAGGCTGCCGGGTTTCATGCCCGCGACGACGTCGGCCTTGATCAAGATGGGCGGCTTGCGACCGAAGACCTTCGCGGTGGTGATGACGACATCACTTTCGGCGCAGACCTTGGCCTGGGCGGCGATCTGTTTGGCGAGCTGCTCGGGGGTGAGCTCCTTGGCGTAGCCCTGGTCCGTCTTCCCGGTTTCGCCGAGGTCGATGCGGAGGGCCTTGGCTCCGAGGGACTCGGCCTGCTCGAGGGCCTCGGGCCGGACGTCGAAGGCGGTGACGCGCGCGCCGAGGCGCTTCGCGGTGGCGATGGCCTGGAGTCCGGCCACGCCAATGCCGAGGACGAAGACCTTGGCTGGCGAGATCGTGCCGGCCGGGGTCATCATCATGGGGAAGATGGTGCTCATGCGGTTCGCCGCGAGGATGACGGCGACGTAGCCGGCAAGGTTCGCCTGCGAGCTGATCGCGTCCATCTTCTGGGCGAGGGTGGTGCGCGGGATCATCTCGAGGCTGATCGCGCTGACGCCCTGGCTCGCAAATTTCGCGATGAGATCCTTCTCGTTGAAGGGATCGAGGAAGCTGATGTGGATCGCGCCCGACTTCAGCTTCGCGACCTCGTCCTCGGAGGGTTTGCGGACCCGGGTGACGAGATCGGCCGAGGCGAGGGCGGCGGCGCGGTCGGTGGCGATGGTGGCTCCGGCCTCGGTGTAGGCGCTGTCGGGGTGATCACATTTCGCCCCGATGCCGGATTCGACGACCACCTCGGCGCCGAGGCCGACGAGCTTTTTCACCGCGGCCGGGTCCAGCGAGGCACGGGTTTCGATGGGATCGATCTCTTTGGGGGCGAAAATCTTCATTGGCCGGGAGAGGAGGCCCTCGGGGAAAAGGGCGGGACTGCCATTGTAGCCAAGGGGGCAATACTGTCGACCCTCATTTTCGACGGGAAAAAGACCCTGACAATCAGCCGCCAAAATTCAGCAGCCCCTCGATGAGATCGCGGTAGGCGAGGGCGGCCCGGATGATGAGTCCGCCGACGAGCACGAGAATGGCCCAATAAAAGAGCTTCGGCGCCCATTCGGCGAGTTGGTCCATCGCCTCGGCGGCGGATTCGGAATAGTAGCGACCCCATTCGGCGAGTTCGCGGTCGAGCACGCCCGATTCCTCGGCCACGATCATGCCGCGGGTGAAGTCGTCGGGAAAGGCCTCGGGCGACTCGAGGAGGGCGTGCGCGAGGGGATCGCCCGCGGCGACGATGGAGGATCCGCGGATCCCGGCATCCCGGATCAGCCCGCTGCCGGAGGCGCGGGCCGCGCCGGAAAGGGATTCGCTCATGGTGCGGCCGGCGAGCAGGAAGATCTCAAAGACCTGGGAAAAACGCTCCATCGCCACATCGCGCCGCGCTTTGCCGAGGAGCGGGATCCAGCGGAGGAGGCGGTCAACGGCTGCCGAAGTGCGCCCGAGACGCGCGAAGACCCAGGCGACGAAGAGCACCACCAGCAACACGACCCAGACACCGAGCATGGCCCATCCGCTGTTTTGCAGCGCCGCAAGATAACCGCCCTCCGGCCCCTCGCCGTCCAGCCGGAAACTGCGGAACGCGGTGACCGCGAGGGTGGTGACGGGGATGGCGAGGTGGATGAGAAAGAGCGGATAAGCGAGCCCTTTGAGGATCTTTTTCCGCGTCCGGTCGATGCGACGGAAATACTCGGCGAGATGGGCGAACCCTTTCTCCAGCTTGCCGCCGGATTCCGCCGCGACGATGACCTCGTGTTCGAGAGGAATGACGAAGCCCCCCGCTCCGCCCAGGGCATCGCCGATGCTGCGTCCCCGCTGGATCCCGTCGAGGAGGCCGCGATAAAGGCGACGTTCCGTGCCGGAGACACGCGGCTGGCGGAGGAGCGACTCGCACGCTTTCTCCATCCCCATGCCGGAGCGGGCGTATTTCTCGAGATTGGAATAAATGAGGGCCTTGGCCCGGGGCGACAGTCGGGGCATGCCGACACTGTGCCACCTTGTCCACAAAAGGGGAATCCGAATCACTGCCGGAATCCGCGCAGAGAATGACAACCGATTCTCCGTTTCCGCGCTTGCCGACCGGGGCGGACGGCGCGACATCCCTGATCATGAGCGAACATCACGCCACCCTCTCGTGGAGCCGCGGCGAAAGCGGCTTCGGTTACAAGGAATACGACCGCACCCACACCTGGACCTTTCCGCGCAGCGGGCAGAGCCTGCAAGCCGCGGCCGCCCCGGCCTTCCTCGGCAAGGACGACTGCGTCGATCCGGAGGAGGCCTTCGCCGCGGCCTTGGCGAGTTGCCACCTCCTCACCTTTCTCGCGATCGCCTCGATGAGCGGATATGTCGTCGATCGCTACGAGGACGCGCCGGTCGGTTACCTCGAAAAAGGCGATAACGGCAAGCTCTGGCTCTCCCGTGTCGTGATGCATCCGCGGATCGTCTTCTCCGGCGAAAAGCAGCCCTCGCCCGAGGATCTCCAACGCCTCCACGAGAAGGCGCATCACGAGTGTTTCCTCGCCAATTCCGTGAAGACCGAAGTGACCTGGGAGTAAGGGGGCGTCTTACGGAAAATTTCGTCCAATCCGTCACGGGATCAGGGGCGGATTTTGATTGCAGAGGAGGCGGCGCCCTCCTAGTCTGCTCGCTCTCGCAAGGGCGGGGAGGTCCCGCCGCGAAAAAAATCCAATTGTTTGAATCCCACATGAGCAACATCGTTCCTCTTATCAGCTCCGGCACCGCCGGTCCGCTCGGCGTCCTTCACCTGCCCCGCCTCTGGCTCAAGGCCTCGCTTGGCGCCGCCGGCAAACTGCACTCCGACTACCCGGCGATCGGCGCCGGCTACGATCAGATGGTCCTCGACGGCCTCGGCATCGACAAGGGTGACTTCGAAGCCTTCATCCGCGACGCGAAGCCTTCCTACATCGAGCTCGAAAACTGGATCCTCCAGCAAAAGGGCGGCTCCCTCGATCAGGACGCCGTCGACAAGCTCAATGCCGCCATCACCGGCTACATCCACGCCGATGGCACCCGCAAGGAGATCCTCGAAGCGGCCGGTCGCGCCGACGACGGCACCATCAAGGACGCCGTGAACCTCAACAACCTCGACGACTGGGCGATCTTCCACGCCGCCGAGCTGAAGTGAGGTCCCGCGCCTGACGCGCAACTTCCGGGCCCGCCGCCGTGTCACACCGGCCGCGGGCCTTTTTCTTTTTGCGGCCGGGGACGCGACAAAGCGGTTGTCATTCCAGCGAGCCCCTGCTATCGCTCTGGATACTCATTTTGTTGATGATTGTCGCACCGAAGATCCGTGGTTTCATTTGCACGACGGCGCATCCGGATGGTTGCGCGGCCAACGTCCGCTCTCAGATCGAATATGTGAAGAGCCGCGGTCCGCTCGCCCGCTCGCCGAAGAAGGTGCTCGTGATCGGAGCCTCCACCGGCTACGGGCTCGCGTCGCGCATCGTCCCCGCCTTCGGCGGCGGCGCCGCCACGATCGGCGTCTTTTTTGAAAAGCCGGGCGTCGAGAACAAGACGGGCAGCGCGGGTTGGTACAACTCCGTGGCCTTTGAAGAAGCCGCTGCCGAAGCCGGCCTTTATGCGAAAAGCTTCAACGGCGACGCCTTTTCCAAGGAGATCAAGGAATCGGTCATCGCGGCGATCAAGGCCGACCTCGGCCAGGTCGACTGCATCGTCTACAGCCTCGCCTCTCCGCGCCGCACCGATCCGGAGACGGGCGAAGTCTACAAATCGGTCCTCAAACCGATCGGCCAATCCTACTCGCAGAAGAATCTCAACACCGACACGGCCGAGGTCAATTTCGTCTCGATCGAACCTGCCTCCGATGAGGAGATCGCCCACACCGTGAAAGTGATGGGTGGGGAAGACTGGGAACTCTGGCTCGATGCCCTCGCCAAAGCCGATGCCCTCGCCGATGGCTTCACCACGGTGGCCTACTCCTACATCGGACCCGATCTCACCTATCCCATCTACACGAACGGTACGATCGGCCGCGCCAAAGAGCACCTTGAGGAATCAGCCGCGCGGATGAATACCCAATTTGGCGCCGGCACCGCTTACGTCTCGGTGAACAAGGCGCTCGTCACCCAGGCCAGCTCGGCCATTCCCGTGGTGCCGCTCTACATTTCGCTGCTTTACAAGGTGATGAAGGAGGCCGGCCTCCATGAGGGCTGCATTGAGCAGATCCAGCGGCTCTTCGCCGACCATCTCGCGTCAGGTGGCACCCCGACCCTTGATGAGAAGGGCCGGATCCGGATCGACGATTGGGAAATGCGCGATGACATCCAGTCCGCCGTCGCTTCGGCCTGGGAGACGGTCACAACGGAGAATCTTTCAGCGGTCTCCGATTTTTCGGGTTACAAAAGTGAATTTCTCCGCCTTTTCGGGTTTGGCCTGGAAGGCGTTGATTATGAAGCCGATACCAACCCGGAGAAATCCCTTCTTTCCGAATCATAACGGGTCAATGGTTTTATAATTAGTAAAAATATTTGCAATTACCATAATTTGAGCGAAGATAGATGTCGAAACACACCGACAGACAGTTTATGAAAAGTAGAGTCCTCTCCTACGGTCTCTCGCTTTGCCTCGTGATTGGGGCGATGGCGTTGAGTTCATGTCAAACCAACGACAACCGGAACAAGGCCGCTTCGGCCAATGTCTCGGGCAACGTCTACAAGCGCGGGCTCTACGCCCGTCCGAAGATCGACCGCCAGAAGAGCGGGGCCCGGATCAATCCGATGATCCTTTCGCAGAGCACCAAGGGGAATACCCGGCTCGTCATCGACATCGCCGATCAGAAGGGATACCTCCTCGTGAACGGCAAGGTCGCGGTGGAGACGCCGGTTTCGACGGCACGCCCCGGCAAGTACACACCCCGCGGCACGTTCTCGATGACCCAACGGGTCCGGAGCGGCAAGTACTCGACTATTTACGGGGTGGAGATGCCCTACTGGATGCGTCTCAGCGGCACGGTCTTCGGCGTCCATGCCGGTCACCTTCCCGGTTATCCCGCCTCGGCCGGCTGCGTCCGCCTGCCCGCGAGCGCGGCAGAAGTGATCTTCGACAACACCACCTACGGCACCAAAGTCAGCATCTACAGCAGCTGGGACGGTGCCTGATCGTGGCAAAAATCCGTCGATATTAGCGGAAAGGCCGGAGGCGATCCCTCCGGCCTTTTTGTTTTCCGGAGTGTTCCGCGAATCACTCCGCGAACCGGTCGAAAGCCTGCGGGACCTGCGCGGCCTCCGCTTTGCCGGAGAAAAAGATCGTGCGATAGCGGAAGACGACGGATTCGCCGTTGCGCACGGTGCGCGGCACATCCTGCTGTCCGGCACGGGCGCGGAGCCGGAACGTGGGTCCCTTGGTGCCAGGCTCTCCCCCCCCGGCTTCCCCGGGCAGACCGACAGCCGCAGCGGGTCGCGGAGCAAACGGATTTGCCGAGACCAGACCGGGGTCGGCAACCGTCCATCGCGCCGGAAATCCGGGATTTTCGGGATGGTCGAGGATGGCGACGCCTCCTGGTAGATTCCCCGCATCGAGCCCCTCGCAAGTCAGCCAGTCCGCGCGGGCTCCGATGGTTTCGGAGCCGGCAAGACCTTCACTGTTGGTGAGTCGTCGGTTTTTGTCGTCCTCGCTCCAAACCAAGCCAGGTCCCAATCTCATGGACCACGCGCCCGTTTCTTCCGGACCGATCTCCAGATCGCCGGCGTCGGCCATCAGTTCAATCACCGCGCTGATCACGAGAGCCCCATCCTCGCGATGAAAAAGGGTGAACTCGCGCTGATCGGAGCACAGACGACGCTCCGGCAAATCGCGCTCCATCCACTCGGATTTCACGCGGATCACGATCGCCGATCCCTTGATGAGGACGCCATTCATGCCGCGGTGGATGATGCGCCCCCGCTTTTTCCCGTTCGTATCCGCGTCTGGGGAGATGGGATGGAAGTCGCAGCCATTCACATTTCCAAGAGAGAACCAAAGCCCGGACGGGATCGTGGCCGCATCACGGGTGGCCGATGGGTCCGCCGGAGCAGCCGCAGCGGTGAAACTCTTGCCGCTCGGTCCCACGATCGGATCGAAGTAGGGCAGGCCGGCATCCATTCCCGAATGGTAGGCGGTGACACGGCGGTCCCCCCGGTAAAACTCGATCGGATCCGTGCCGCGAATCGTCCATTCGCCATCGCTGTGACCGATCAATTGCGCGGCCGCGCGGCCAGCGGGCGCAAGGCTCGCGAGCATGAGCAGGTCACGGCGGGTGAATACGGACATCGGCGTGGTCGTGGGATCGACCGCATTATCTCAAGTCTTGCCGATCCCGGCAAGCGCCGATACCATAGCGGCATGACTCCCCCGCCCCATCCCAGCCGCCGACGTTTCCTCGGAGCCGCCACGACGCTCGCCCTCGCGCCCGTCGTGGGATCACCACTGATCGCCGAGACTGGCGGCAAGAAGGGACGATTCGAATTCTGCACCTTCACGAAACCGCTTCAACACCTCGCCTATCCCGAAATGGCCAAGACCATCGCCGCGATGGGATTCGACGGAATCGAAGGCGCGGTCCGTCCGAAAGGGCATGTCCTGCCCGAGCGGGTCGATGAAGACTTGCCGAAACTGACCGACGCACTGAGGGCCGAGGGGCTTTCCTTCACGGTCATGACAACGGCGATCAACGAAGTCTCCGACGAACAGATGACGGAGAAGATTCTGCGCGCCGCCGCCGCCGCCGGCGTGAAACGCTATCGCATGGGCTACTACAAGTATGATCTCACCAAACCGATCCGCGCCCAGCTCGATGAATTCCGCCCCCGTCTGAAAGACCTCGTGGCGCTCTCGCGGGAACTCGGCATCAAGCCGATCTATCAGAATCATTCCGGGAAAGACTACTTCGGAGGTCCGATCTGGGACCTCGCCGAGGTCCTCGCCGACCATGATCCGGCGCAGGTCGGCGTCGCTTTCGACATCGGCCATGCCACGGTGGAGGGTGCGAAGGCCTGGCCCCTGCATTTCGCCGTGATCCGTCCCCACCTCGATACCGTCTACGTGAAGGAGCCCTCCTGGAAGGACAACGTCCTCGGCTGGGGGCCGGTCGGAGAGGGCGCAGTCGACAAGGGGTTCTTCAAACTGCTGAAAGAGAGTGACTTCAACGGCCCCGTGAGCGTCCACGTCGAATACCTCGGGCACGACGATCCCGCCAAGGTGCCGGTGGTGCTGGCCGCGATCGAGAAGGATTTCGCGACCGTGAAGGGGCTTCTCTCCTGACCACCATGTTCGATACCCGCGAAAAGCCCAAGATGGTCGAGAGCGCCTTCCTCATCGGCGCGTACTTCGATCGCGCCGATGAAGCCGAGGCCTCGTCCCTGCTCGAGGAACTCGCCGAATTGGTCGGCACCCTCGGCATCGCCATCGCCGGGCAGGCTTGTGTGTTTGTCAGGGATCGCAACAAGCGTTACCTCACCGGATCGGGCAAGGCGCACGAACTGATCGAGGAAGCGCGACAATGCGGGGCCGATTGCATCGTTTTCGACAATGAACTCGCGCCCGCCCAGCAACGGGCCTGGGAGGAGGAGGGCGACATCACCGTGATCGACCGCGAGGAGGTGATCCTCGACATCTTTCGGATGCGCGCACAGACCCGGGAGGCCCGTCTCCAGGTGGAGCTGGCACGGATGCAGTATTCGCTGCCCCGCCTCGCGCGGATGTGGTCGCACCTCGACCGCCAGCGCGGTGGCTCGGGCGGAGGCAAGGGCGGCGGTGCCGCCTCGCGCGGAGAAGGGGAACAGCAGATCGAAGTCGACCGCCGCCTCGCCCGGAGCCGCATCGAACGCATCAAGGAGGAGCTCGACGACGTCCGACGCGTCCGGCAGACGCAGCGGAAACAACGCACCGACGAAGGGATCTGCCAGGCTTCGATCGTCGGCTACACCAATGCGGGGAAGAGTTCGCTGCTGAATCTTCTCGCCGGAGCCGACGTCCTCGCGGAAGACAAACTGTTCGCCACCCTCGATCCCACCACCCGGAGGATCGAACTGCCCGACGGCCAGACCTTGCTCCTGACGGATACGGTCGGCTTCGTCCGCAACCTGCCCCACCGGCTCGTCGAGGCGTTCAAAGCGACCTTGGAGGAAGCGGTTCTTGCGGACTTCCTCATCCACGTGCTCGATGCCAGCGCCCCCGAAGTGTTCGCCTTTCATGAGACGACGCTCTCGGTGCTCCGCGAGCTGGGGGCGGCGGACAAACCGACCATCACCGTATTGAACAAGAGCGATCTGCTCGACGGTGACGAGGCCCGCCTCCATGAATTGAAGCGACATTTCGATCGCGACGCGGTGCTCGTCTCGGTGCGCACCGGCGAGGGCATCCCCGCGCTCATCAATCGGGTGACGGATCTCATGATCGATCGCGTGGCGAGACTCGAACTGCGCCTGCCGCAGTCACGGCAGGATCTCGTCGCGCTCCTCCATCGCGAAGGGAAGGTGCTCTCGACCGATTACGACGGAAACGACATCCTCATGAGCACGATCGTGCCCCACCCACTCCGTCACCACTTCGAGGCCTACATCGCCCAAGGATCGAAAACACCTCACAAACCCACCGGCAATTGAGATCAGCGGGGGGGACGCGGCGGCACTTCAGCGCACTCCGGCCCCTGACTCGCGCCGGACGTTTGAGATCGGAGTTTGCGGATTCCGTCCACCGTCGGCGGGGGTGGTGAGAAGGATGCCGGAGAGAGAGGCATTCACCGTCTCCAAAGCCACCCGCGTCTCCCGCAAGCGCCGCGCCGAAAAGCCGCGATAGGGCGTGAAAACCGCGTTGTGATCCGCCATCGAAGTCAACACCACCGCGTCCGAGACCTCGTGGATCGAAGGTGAGGAAACGAGAATGTAATCGAACCGGCTGCGCAAATCGCGGACGAGGTCCTGCATCCGTTTGCCGTTGAGAAGCCCCCCCGGATCCTCGTGGAGGGGGCCCGTCGGCATGAACCAGAGATTGGCCCGGCGCGAGCGGATCACGGTTTCCTCCAAACGCATTTCGCCGCTCAGATAGTCGGAGAGTCCGGGATGATGGCCCGCCTCAAAGAAGACATGCAAGGCAGGTCTGCGGAAATCGGCATCGATCACCAGCACGGTGCGGCCGGAATCGGCCAAGACCGAGGCGAGATGGACGATCGATTCACCTCCGGCCGTGGCGGACCGCATCGGCATCACGTTCAACCAGACACAATCCTCGAACGGGAGTCGCAGGAGACGGTTCCGCACCTCCCGGTAGGGCTCGAGAAACGACGCGGGTAATTCGCCGGGGGAGACGGAGGCATTCCCCCCGATCGGAGCAAATCCGGCGAAGTGGAGTTGAAATCTCCCCATCAGGTCCGCGATCGCATTCCAGCGGGAACGACGAAAGGCCAGCGAAATCCCGATCACCGAAAACGTGCCAACGATAAGCCCCGATCCAAGGAGACCCGGCACACTGAGCCAGAACGGCATCATCGCCACCGCGCGATCGGGCAAGGCGGGAGCGACGAGCCGGGCGGTGCCTTTCGCCTCGCCCGCCTCGATGACGGCGAGCTGATGTTTGGCTTCAAGGGAATGGATGAGATTTTTGACCGAGACCAGACGCCGACGGCGATCCTCCACGGTGGCGGAGGAGCCGGACTCCCCCTCCGCGAGCAGGGCGACCAATCCGGTTTCGATCGAGTCGACTTCGCGATGTCTCTCGCGGATTTCCTCTTCGAGGCGCAGCACCTTGGCGCGGGCCTCGGCCACAGCTTCGGCATCCTTCCGCCCCACAAAACGGTCCGCGATCGCATTCGTCAATTCACAGGCGGCGGCGGGGGAGTCGTCGAGCGCACGCAAGAGGATGCCGTTGGATTGCGGCAGCACCTCGACCTTCACCCGCGAGGAGAGCCGGGTCATCAGGGCCTCCACGTCGTGAAGTTCCCAACGTGCCGCTAGTCCAAGGGGCCCGGCCACCTCCGAGAGCAGGGCACGGCTGCCGAGTTCCGCCGCCTCACGCACCGGATCATGGACAGGACGGGTCCGGAAGTCCGCTTTCGCCACCTCCGGAGCCTCGACCAACCGGGGTGAGCCCAGCGAAAGGCGGGCCTCGGCCTCATAGAGTGTCGGGACATTTCGCTTCACGGCGGCTCCCCCGAGAAACACGATGGATCCGATCAGCAAAACCAGCGGCCAGCGCGAAGTCAGCAAGTAGAGGCAGTCGCCCCAACCGAACTTCACGTTATGACCAGAAACCATAAACTCCAGATTATGCGGATTTTCTGGTTTTACAAACAAATTATGGATGTCTTTGTTTGTCTCGATTTCCCGCTTGGAGCGGGCACCCTAAAAACCTTTGCGCATACGGAAGGATGCGAGCTGTGGAGAGATTGGGCGGGCCGAAGTGGAGGCCGGTCGTCTCTCAGCTTCTCCGGGGCGCACAATACCCTGCACCTGTCTTCGGATCCCCTTTGCAACGTCCACGCAAACACAAAAGCCAAGGCACAAACGCCAAGCCACAAACTTCGCTGCGCGAGCTCCGGCTTTCCCAAGAGAGAGGCGCGAGGATCATGAATCCTTCGCGCCTCCAAATCCGGATGTTCGGACCAGGCCCGGTCACTTCCCGGCGATCTTGTCGAGAGCGGCCTTCACCTCGGCTTCGATATCGGCGTAGAGCGACTCATCAGCCTTGAGAACATCCTTGGCCGCGTCACGACCCTGCGCGATCTGAGTGCCCTTGAAGCTGATCCACGATCCACGTTTCTGGAGGATCTCGTGCTCAATGGCGAGATCGAGCAGCGAACCCACCGCCGAGATGCCTTCGTTGAACATGATGTCGAACTCGGCCTCACCATAAGGCGGTGCCACCTTGTTCTTCACGACTTTCAACTTGGTGCGGTTGCCGGTGACGGAGCCGTCCGCGGATTTGATACTGCCGGTGCGCCGGATATCGCAACGGACGGAGCTGTAGAACTTGAGGGCACGGCCACCCGGCTGCGTCTCAGGGTTTCCAAACATGATCCCGACTTTCTCACGGATCTGGTTGGTGAAGATGACGACGGTGCGGGCCTTCGAGATGATCGCGGTGAGCTTGCGAAGCGCGGCGCTCATGAGGCGGGCCTGCGCCCCGACCGTGGCGTCGCCGATCTCGCCGTCGAGTTCCTGCTTCGTCACGAGCGCGGCGACGGAATCGAGCACGATGACATCGAGGGCATTCGAGCGGACCAGGGTTTCGACGATGCGGAGCGCTTCTTCACCGGAGCTGGGCTGGGAGAGGAGGAGGTTGTCCAGATCTACGCCAAGACGGCGGGCATATTGGGGATCGAGAGCGTGCTCGACGTCGACGAATGCGGCCAGTCCGCCCCGCTTCTGCGCCTGGGCGATCACTGTCAGGGTGAGCGTCGTCTTACCGGACGATTCCGGACCATAGACTTCGACAATCCGGCCGCGCGGGAAACCGCCTGCCCCGAGGGCGCGATCGATCAAGACGTTGCCGGTCGGGATGACCTCGACATCGATGCGATTGTCGGTGCCGAGACGCATGATGGCGGATTCGCCGAAATCCTTTTGAATCTGGGAGATCGCAAGATCGAGATTTTTTGCCCGGGCATCGGCGATGCGGCTGGTCTCTTTGTCGTTGCCTCGGTCGTTGCTTTTGGGTGCGGCCATGTCTGATGCGGGTGCGGTTGGAGAGGTGGAACGCGTCGCCGTTTTTCGCGCTGCGGCCGCCTTGGGAGTGGATGAAACGGATTCAGGATCCGCGGCCGGGAGATCGGCGAGGTTCACACGTTCTTCGGCTTCGTTAGGAGATAGCAGTTCAACCATGGGATGACAAATTGTTGTTTCGGGAGCAAAATATCAGAAGATGTTCACCCGTCCAGTAAAAACGTGAACAATGTTCATTTTAGGCGTTGGGACGGGATTTGATTTCGTCGAGACCTGTTGGATGCTGCGTGCTCCAATCGTCGTGGCGACGGTGGGACCACCCGATTTTCTCCATGCGCATTCTTTCCGGCATTCAACCGAGCGGCCGTCTCCATATCGGCAATTTCTTCGGCATGATGGAGCCCTCGATCCGCCTCCAGGACGAGGGCGATGCCTTCTATTTTATCGCGGACTATCACGCGCTGACCTCGACGCACGATCCGAAGGCCTTGAGGGAGAACGTCCGCAATCTGGCGATCGATTTCCTCGCCTGCGGACTCGATCCTGACAAAGCCACCTTCTGGAGGCAATCCGATGTGGTCGAAGTGACTGAACTCGCCTGGATCCTCAGCTGCGTGACGCCGATGGGCCTGCTGGAGCGCTGCGTCTCCTACAAGGACAAGATCGCCCAGGGCATCTCGCCTTCGCACGGCCTCTTCGCTTACCCGGTGCTGCAGGCGGCGGACATCGTCATCTTCGACGCGAACGTCGTGCCGGTGGGCCGCGATCAGAAACAGCACCTCGAGGTGACGCGCGACATCGCGCAGAAGTTCAACGATCGCTACGGCGATGGTTTGCTGGTGATCCCGGAGCCACGCATCCGCGAGGAGACCGCGGTGGTGCCCGGTCTGGATGGACGGAAGATGAGCAAGAGCTACGACAATGCGATCGACCTCTTCGAGGAGACGGAAAAGAAGCTGCGCTCGAAGATCATGAAGATCGTGACCGACTCGACGCCGGTCGAAGCGCCGAAGGATCCCACGGACAACTACATCGTGCAGCTCTACCGCCTCTTCGCGACACCGGACGAGGTCGGGGAGATGGAGGCCTCCTTCCGTGCCGGGGGCCAGGGTTACGGCCACTACAAACAACAGCTCTTTGAACGCATCCGCGATTACTTCGCACCGATGCGCGAACGCCGGGAAGCTCTCGTCAACGATCCGGGCTATGTCGATGACGTGCTCGCAACCGGTGCCGCTAAAGCACGGACCGAGGCACGCAAGGTGATCGACCGGGTCCGCGCGGCCGTGGGCATGTGACGAGGGGTCCTTGGTCGGTGGGCAAGCAACAGAGATCGTTCCAAGCAGCCGGACCTTTTACCGTTTACCTTTTACCTCCCCTCTCGCACTGACCTGAGGCCTTCCCGCCTCAAGTGCCTACTCCTTCTTCTTGAAATACTCAGCCGGATCCACCGGAGGTTTGCGTTTCGGAGTCTCGGGTGCGGCGGCGGGTGCCGGGGCCGGGTTTTCAGTCTTGGTCTTCGCTGGCTCGGCCGGAACCTCCATCTTCGCGGGCGGGGGAAACACCGCGTCAGGCGCCAGGATGGTGACTTGCTTCGGATCGGTGAGTTTGATCTGTGGCTTGCCTTGATAGATGGCGATGGCGCCCCCCACCGCGATTCTCTTGCCCTCAAAGGCATCGGACGGTTCGCCTTCGGGAAACTGGCCGAGGTCGCTCTTGAAGGTCACGAGGAAGAACGCGGCGTCTTTGAAATTCACGAAGTTGGTGCCCGAAGCCGACTTCTTCGAACCCGTCGTCTCACCGTAGACGACGACTTTCTGCCCCTCTTTGGCAAGTAACGCTTCCGTATCTCCGGCAGCGAGGTAGAGGGTGTCCTCCCCTTCAGCGGCTGAAAAGAGGAAGAGGGAACTGAAAAGCCAGGCTGCGGGAAGGATTTTCATGGAGCTTCGTGATCGGGATTGTGGAGACCGGCGACACGACCGTTCGCATAGACGACGGCGATTTCAGAGATCCTCGGAGGGGCGACTTCCTGGATTACGATCACGGAATCGCCGATGGCTTCGAGCACCGGCCGGTCGTGGGGCACGACTTCAAAGGCGACCCGCGGCCCACCCGGATAAGGGCTTTCGAGGAGATCGGCCAACTCCTCAGCGGGGAGAAAACGGCCGGAGAGCTCCTTCCACTCGGCGGGATAGTGATCCCGATTGGCGCGCGCGTAAGCTTCGCACGCGACAAAAAGGCGCGAGGCCTGGGCGCGGCTTTCGGCGCGATGTTTCGTCTCCTGGTCCGCCCGCCATTTTTGCACGGCAGGAAAGGAAAGTCCCACGAGCAGCACGATCAGGGGAAAGGAGAACAGCGAGAAATAGCTCAACCAAAGCGAAAAGGTCGCGAACCGCCTCCCCCGCAGGGAATGCGCGATACATTCGTAACGGGCGACATGGCCGAGGATCGCGGCGATGGAGGCGAACAAGAGTCCGAAGACCAGCCACGTCGTCGCGAATCCCAGGATCGCGAAGACAGCACCAAAAATGGCCTTTTTCGACCATTCGAGCGGCACGGGACCGGAGGCTGGAGTCAGGGAGCTCATCACGTCTTGGCGATTTCTTATCACGGGACCGAGCCCGGGGAAACCGCAATTTCCCCGGTCGATTCCCGGGGCGGAATCCGCGAGAACAAAAACGCGATGATGAGGAGGGCACAGGTCGCCAACCCCGCACCGAGAAGCAGGTTCGTGCGAAGATCGAAGGTGGAGGCGACCCATCCCGCGGACAAGCTGCCGATCACCCTCGCGCTGCCGGTAATCGCCATCGTGTAAACGCCTTGGATCGAATTCCGGAACTCATCGCCGGCGAGCCGGTTGAGAAACATCACCGGCCCCACGTAGAGGGCGAGCACCTCGAATCCATGCCCGAGCTGGGCGACCACGGCCACCACCGGATGGGGGAAAAACGAGAGCAACAGCATACGCGTGACCATGCAGCACAGTCCGAGCACAAGGATACCCTTGAGGCGGATCTTGCTCTGCAGCCACGGCATCATCAAGGTGCAGCCCACCTCGACGAGCACTCCGAGATTGATGATGAGTGCGATGTAGGGCTTCGGTACCCTCACTACTTCGTCGAGGTAATTCCCGATGAAGGCGTAGTAGGTCGCCGCTGCGATCAGGGCGAACAAGAGCCCGATCGAGAGCCATCGGGCATTCGGCGCGAAAATCGCCCCCAGCGCTTGTCGCGACGGCAATCGCGATGGCACCGCACTGACCGGGCGCTCCACCGGACGCAGGGTGAAACTGTTTGCCAGACTGAGCAGGCAGAAAAACACGGAGCAGGGAAGAATGAGACGGGGCTCTGCTCCCTTGAGGAGCGGGTAATAGAGGATCAGGCTGGGCAGGATGTATCCCATCGTCCCCCAGATCCTCACCGTGGGATACTCGACGGACCGTCCGGTGCGTTTCCGCTCCGCCTCGGCGAGTGAAAAGAAGTATCCATCCTGCAAAGGCAGCATCGCCACGGAAGCGAGTCCGTGAAAGACAAACAGGGTCAGTGTCAGGGCGATGTGCTGTGAAAAGAACATCAACGTGAGGACCACCGCGCTGCAGGTGAACGCGGTCGCGAGAATGCGGCGGGTGTCGAGGTTTCGATCCGCCAGCAGAGTGATGAGCACCGGCGAGCAGAGCGTCGGCACGCCCATCAGGGCCATCGCGAACCCGATCTGCAGGAAATCAAAACCTCCTTGCTCCCGCAAGAACACGGTGATGAGGGGCATGATGCTGCCGATCGCGGCGTAACTCACGAAGAACTGGCGACGGATGGCGGTCATGCGGGATCACCGGATCGGATTGGCGACCTCCGGTGGAAATGGTCTCGCAGAGAATCCCCCATCCCCTGTCGGAGTCAATCAATGCGGGGAGACCCCCACCATTTCATCTTCTCCGGTTAAGCCAACAAAAAACCCGTTCCGGCATACACCGGAGCGGGTTTTTTGGATGGGGTTTTTCCTGATGGAAAAAATCAGTCGGGGAGGAGCACGTTGTCCTGTTTGGTGTCGAGATAACCGCCGGAGGTCTCGCCTTCGTCGTTCACTTCACGCTCCTCGAAGATGTTCTCGACCAAGCGGTCCTTGCTTCGGATGGTGGCACCCGGTGCGCCGGAAGTGAGGGACTCTTCGATGACGTGGCCACCGCAATATCCGACAACCGCCTTCTTGGACTTCAACCACGGGTGATACTCGTTGTAGGCACCGGGATCATCCATGAGGCCGTCAGCGACAAGCGGAGAGCGGCTGAAGCTCGTATCGGTTTGCCCGGTGACATACACGTAAACGTTCTCTTGAGATTCCAGTTCACCATCTTCCTTGGGGGGCTGGATCTTGTCGGGGTGTTTCGTCTGGATCCAGAAAACGATCTCGGTATCGATGTAATCGGGAATCAGCACGTTGAATGCTTCCGTCGAGGTCTTGAGGGAGTCGTCGCTGTCACTTCCACCCTCACTGGCCTTGTCAGGATCAAACGAAGGGAAGAGCCCCTCCCAATCCGCCGCAAAGGCGCGGCAGCCGAGAAGGATCTGCTTGATGTTGTTGACGTCCTTGGTGCGTTTGGCGCGCTCCTGGATGCCGTTGTAGGCGGGCATGGCGGAGCTCGCGAGGATGCCGATGATCGCGATGACGACCAGCAGCTCGATCAGGGTGAAGGCACCCCGTTTTTGGCTGTTCACTTTCATGGTGTGGTTTTTGGGTTATGTTGGGTATGTTGGCCCCCGGGGGTCAGCCCTTCGGCCGTATTTAGTGCTGGAGATGACATCGTAAATACCTCATCTCCGGGTCGAGAATGACATTTTCGGAGAAATCCGACAAGAAAAATCCCCGCCTTTCGACAACTTTTTCCAAGTTCCATCCGGAGCCACCTCCATGATTCCCAACGTCCCGCTGGAAGACCTCTTCGAAGATCTCATCGCGAAATCGATGCGCGGCCGCCACCTCTCGGAGTCGGAATTGGTTGAAAAAACGGGGGTGCCCCGGGATATCCTGGCCCGGCTCTGCCGGGGGGAATTCTGTGACGAGCAAGCCCTCGTCAAAGTCGCCCGCGCCCTTTCCCTGGAGCCACGTTCTCTCACGATGGCAGCCTCGCGGGTCTGGTCGCCGCGTCCCGTCTCGATCGAAGGGCTCGAAATGTTCAACCTCCCCTACCGCGACATGCGGGTGAACGCCTACCTTGTCTGGGATCCCGGGACCCGGAAGGCCGCCTTTTTCGACACCGCGACCGACAGCGTGCCTCTGGCGGCCAGAGCCAGGGAGCTCGGCGTCTCTGTCGAAGCCATCTTCATCACCCACACCCACAACGATCACATCGCCGCCCTCGATGCCCTGAAGTCGGCTTTTCCGGAGGCGACGGCCCGATCCAATCGAGCCGAACCCTGGCCCGGGACTGAGAATTTCTCCGAAGGAGCGACTTTTACCGTCGGCAATCTCAGGATTTCGACGCGCACCACCAGTGGTCACTCGAAAGGCGGCACGACCTACGTCATCGAAGGCCTTGCCCGGCCGCTCGCCGTGGTCGGCGACGCACTCTTCGCCGGATCCATGGGCGGAGGCATGGTCTCCTTCGAGGATGCCTGGAAAAACAACCGGGAAAAAATCCTCACCTTGCCCGACGACACCATCGTCTGCCCCGGTCACGGCCCCCTCACCAGCGTTGGCGAGGAAAAGCGGAACAATCCCTTCTTCGCCGCCGAATTCCTTGCATGAGCGACGCGCCCTTGCTCATCCTCGCGTCCGGTTCTCCGCGTCGCCGCGATCTGCTCAACGAAGCCGGCTACCGTTTTCAGGTGGAGAATCCGGGGATCGAGGAAAACGAAGATACGACCCTGCCGATCCGACAGCTCACCGCGGAAAACGCCCGCGACAAGGCGGCAGCCGTCTCCGCTCGATTTCCTGAAGCCGTGGTCATCGCCGCGGACACTCTAGTCCTCCTCGGCGAGACGGTCTTGAGCAAGCCGGCGGATCGCGAGGAAGCGACCCGCATGCTCGCCTCGCTGAACGGGAGATCCCACGAAGTCTTCACCGCCGTCGCGATGAGGCAGGAGTCGACGTCAAAGGTGATCGATCTCACCGTCACCACCGCGGTGCATTTCAAGAATCTCACCAGCGAAGAGCAAGCCGATTATCATGCCCGCATCGATCCGATGGACAAAGCGGGCGCTTATGCCGCTCAGGATCATGGCACGCTCATCATCGATCGCATCGAGGGCTCCATGAGCAACGTCATCGGCCTGCCCATGGACGAGGTGGCGCAAGCCTTGCGCGAGCATTTCGGCATCACGCCGGAGCTTCGATGAAGAGGACACCGGCGCGGCGGCGCACGTGAAAGCCTCCCGGGAGATTTCCCTTGGCGGGACGGCCCCGGGCTTCCAGAATCTGAGCGACCAAAGCCACCTCCGCGAAACCGCAGTCCGGCACTCCCGACTCGCGCAGCCACGAGAGCAACAGGCGGGATTGCCGCGCCTTCGGGTAGGTTCGCAAAACCGCCACATCCAGCCCCTCGCCCCGTCGGGGGAGATCTCCGAGCATTTCCGCGGCCCACGCCTCGTCGAGCGCCGCGAGGTCCGCCGCCCGCAGAATCGCCTCGCGCGGGTCGCGCCCGAAGACCGCCTCGATCTCCGGCAGGAGCCGGTGCCGGATGCGGTTGCGCAGGGCGAAGTCCGATTGATTGCTCGCATCCTCGCGCCATGGGAGTCCGTGTTTGACGGCATAGTCCATGATCGCCGCACGCCCCACACCGAGAAGCGGACGAATGAGCGTCAGATCGATTCCCTCGACGCGGCGCACGGATTCTTCGCTCATGCCTGCAAGACCACGCGAACCAGCGCCGCGGAAAAGGTGCATCAAGGCCGTCTCGATGCGGTCGTCGGCGTGATGGGCGAGGAAAACCCGCGGACAATCCCGCTCGCCTGCCACCGCGGCGATCGCCCGGTAGCGGAGATCCCTCGCCATCGTCTCGAGCGATTGTTTCCGACGCTTCGCTTCCGCAGCCACGGCGACGTGCCGGATCACCGACTCATCCCCCGAACCTGCCGCAGCCGCCGCGACAAACTCCGAATCTTTCGTCGATTCTTCGCCGCGCAATCCATGATCGACATGCACCACGATGAGTTTTCTGAAACCCGCCGATCGCAGGAGATGCCAGAGCACCATCGAGTCGATCCCGCCCGATACGGCGACGAGATGGGGACGCAAGGGATCCCAACGCTCCACGAGGCGCGCCGCGAGTTCTTCAATCGCTGATCCGTCCGTCTTCACCCGATGAGCCCTGATGCCCAGGCCCATTGAACAGGGTCAGGCCATAGAGTCAACCCTCTCGGGTCGGCGATCCAGGTGCCGGTCACGGCATTCCCCAGGCCGGCATCACCACGGACTTCAGCCATTCCTTCACCTTTTCCTGCTCGAAGGCGGCGAATTGATGGCCCGTCGCCGCCATCTCGCTCGCGACCGTCTCGGCGCGGCGCCCCTTGAAATCCTTCGCCACGCTTTGCGAATTCGCCGCATTCGGGCTCGTCTCGCCCCAGCAGACATAGGCGTGTTTGCCCTCGAGCGAAGGTTAGTTCCCGTCCTCCGAGGCGTAACCGCCACCGCCATCGGCGATGACAAAAGCTCCAAAGTAATCAGCCAAGGCTCCCGCTTTGGCCCTCACCCGCAACATGCCATCGATGCTGTGTCCGCCATTGCTGAAACCGGCGATCACGCTCCATTCCTTCTTCAGGTTCGGGATTTTCTCGTGAATGCGGTCGAGCATGGCACGCTGGAACTCCCAGACCTTGTCATATTCACCGACCATCGTCGCCTGACCGGGATTGTTCGCCCCCATGGGATAAGGCAGGCCTACGAGGACAAATGGACCCTCCGGAACAAAGGAGGCATTCGGCTGATTGCCGCCATCGCTGCCTCCGAGCCAGACAACCAGCCCGCAGGGCTTCGCCGGGTCGTAGTCCGCGGGTATCCGCAGATTGCACGCCGCGGTCTGATCCTTGCGATCCTTTGGCAGGTCGGGAAATTCGAGCGTCAGGGTTGCGCCCGGCTTGATTCCCTCGCCGGCCGCAGGAGCGGCCGGAGTCATCGCCGGCTCAGGCTTCCAAGCGCGGATCGCGGCCTGGTCCTCCGCGGAAAAAACGTTGATAGCCAGCGTGTAATCCTTGCCATCGTCCCGGCGGATCGTCACCTCCTCGCCTTTCACCGAGACAATCTCGGCTTGGATCTTTCGTCCCTTCGCGTCGGTGAACTCGCGGGCGATCGAGCCCGGGGCTCCCACCAGGCCCCAGGCGCTGGCAAAGACGAGGATGGCGGCCTTCATGATGCGATTCATGGCCCGGATCGAACCGGAAACGCCGGAAAAGGTCAAGTCCACGTGTCGCTTTCCCCGCTTGCAATCCGGGAAATTGCGCGGTCATTCCCCGTCCCATGTCTGACCCCTCCTCCAACTCCCTGATCCCGCCTTCCCGGATCCGCAATATCGCCATCATCGCCCACGTGGATCATGGCAAAACCACGCTGGTGGACCAGATGCTGAAGCATGCGGGATCCTTCCGCGACAACCAGGTCGTTGAGGAGCGCGCGATGGATTCGATGGACCAGGAGCGCGAGCGCGGCATCACGATCAAGGCGAAGAACACCTCGGTGAAGTGGGGCGACAACATCATCAACATCGTCGACACCCCCGGCCACGCCGACTTCGGCGGAGAGGTGGAGCGCGTCATGAAGATGGTCGACGGCGTCCTCCTCGTCGTCGATGCCTACGAGGGCCCCCAGGCCCAGACGCGTTTCGTGTTGAAAAAAGCGCTCGCCCACGGCCTCACCCCGATCGTTTTCGTCAACAAGATCGACCGTCCCAACGCGGAGCCTCTCCTCATGCACGACAAGGTGCTCGAGCTCTTCCTCGACCTCGACGCGAACGAAGAGCAGTTCGGTGCGCCCTTCCTCTACGGATCCGCCAAAAACGGTTACGCCGGTCTGAAGCCGACCGACGAGATGAAAGACATGACCCCGCTCTTCGAGGCGATCATGGAACACATCCCGGCTCCCGACGCGGATCCGGATGGCGAATTCAAGATGCTCGTCTCGAACATCGATTGGTCGGACTACGTCGGCCGGATCGCCATCGGCAAGATCCTGGCCGGCAGCGTCGAGATCGGCCAGACCGTGTGGCGCCTCATCCCCGGAGAAAAACCGCAGCGCGCCAAAATCACGAAGGTCTTCGAGTACACCGCTCTTGCCACGGGCGAAGTCACCCTCAGCGGCGCCGGACACATCGTCGGCCTCTCCGGATTCGAGGACGTCGATATCGGTGAGACCATCGCCGCCACGGCCGAGTCCGAGCCCATCCCCTTCGTCGAGATCGATCCGCCCACGGTCATGATGTCCTTCGCGGTGAACGACGGGCCCTACGCCGGCACCGAGGGCAACCGCGTCACTTCGCGGGAAATCCGCGACCGCATCTTCCGCGAGGCCCGCACCAACGTCTCGATCAAGGTCGAGGACACTGACAACGCGGGCGAGTTCAAGGTCAGCGCACGCGGCGCCATGCAGGTGGCGGTCGTCGTCGAGGAAATGCGCCGCGAAGGTTTCGAGGTGCTCGTTTCGCGCCCCACCGTCATCAAACGCGAGATCAACGGACGCCTTCACGAGCCCTTCGAGACCCTCTACCTCGAGGCACCCGAGGAAACGATCGGCGGCTGTATCCAGGCCCTCGCGAACCGCAAGGGCGTGATGGAATCGATGAGCACCCGCAACGGCCGCACCACGATCGAGGCGACCATCCCGACCCGCGGCCTCATCGGCTTCGAATTCGAATTGCTGAACCTCACCAGCGGCGAAGGCATCATGTCGCACCTCTTCAAGGAATACCGTCCCGACTCCGGCGACATCCGCACGCGCGGCACCGGCACCCTCGTCTCTATGGAGAAAGGCGAGGCGATGACCTACGCGCTCGGCAACATCGAGACGCGCGGCAAACTCTTCGTCGGTCCCGGCGACGTCGTTTATGAAGGCATGATCGTGGGTGAAAACCCCCGCGCCGACGACCTCCCGGTGAACCCGACCAAAGCCAAGCACGTCACCAACCACCGTGCCGCCGGCAGCGACAAGACGACCGCCCTGACGCCTCCGCTGAAGTTCTCGCTCGAGCGGGCCATCGAATACATCGAGCCCGACGAACTCGTCGAAGCCACGCCGAAGAACATCCGTCTCCGCAAGCGCATCCTCGACAGCAACGAGCGCAAGCGCCTCGCGAAGAAGGGGTGAGCGGAGTCTCCGCGGGAGCAGGTTTGAGCGTACGAGCGGTATCGGAAGAGTGACCCTTGCAACTTCGTGGAAGGTGGGGTTTCCTGATCGGAACCCTTTTGCCGATCTTGAAAACGACCTGCTTCTCCCTTGTCCTTTCCGCTCTTGTTTCAGCCCTCACACTCCAGGCTGCCCCGGTCAGCCAGATCTTCGAAGGCGTGACGGTGAACAATCCCGCCCAACCGGCCGCCCTCAATGCCGAGTTTCCGCCCGGTACTCCGTGGACGTTGGAGGTGGCTTGGGACAATGCCGACCTTCCGCTCGATTCGTCCCCGAATGATGCGAACTATCGCCTCACGACACTGACGATCACGCTCGAAGGGACGAGCGGCAACTGGACCACCAGTGCGGTGATGGATTCAGCCTCCTTCACCCTTCTCCAAACCACCGGCTACCACGAAGTCCAGTTCACCAGCGGATTCGGGACGGATGACCACACCGTCCAAACCATCGGGACCTCCGACGTGTTCAGTGTCAATCTCACCCTCGGAGATCCGACAGGCACAGCCGTTCCCGCCTTGACCCCGGTGCCGGGCTCGTTCGATCTCGCCGACTTCGGCGCTTCCGTCTCGCAGAGTTATCTCAAGATCTACCTCAACAATGAGGGGACCCAGTATATCCTTGGAGGTCTCGGTGATAATCCGGTGGGCGATCCCGACCTCACCGTGAAGAGCAAGAGCGGCACGACCCTCTCGAGCGGAGCGACGTTGAAGCTTCCCGCGACCAAGGTTGACGGGAAAACCGCGAAAACCTCGCTCACCCTTTCCAACGACGGCATTGGCAATCTGACCGGACTTTCCGCAAAACTATCCGGACCAGGGAAGCGCGATTTTTCCGTCTCGCTCCAAGCCGACCCGCTCGCACCAGGTGCGAGCCGGAAGCTGGAGATCGAGTTTGAGCCCACCCGACCCGACAAACGTACTGCCACCCTCAAGCTGACGAGCAACGATCCCGACAGGCCGGTTTTCGAAGTAACTCTGACCGGCAAAGGCAAAGGCAAAGGCAAGAAGCGGTGATCGGGTCTGCTCTGGCGCGAGCAAGCCATCGACGCCGTGACCGGATTGGAGGACGATGAACGCATGTCGATCCGCTTCTTCCTGATCCTTTTTGTCTGCCTCATCTCTGTTGATCTGGATGCGGCCCCTCTCATGGAAACATGGGAGAGCGGCTACGGTGGCAGCGACGCGAACGGGGCCAAGGTGGCCGGATATTGGAGATTCGACGGTCCCACTGCGGAGGCCGCCCTCGCCGATCTCTCCGGCAAAGGCCATCACCTGACCCTCGAAGGCGGAGCGGTGCTGAACGCCGCGGGCAAACAGGGCGGAGCTCTTGAGTGTTTTCCCGGATTTCCCGTCCAGGACAAACGACACGCCGCCGTCACGCCGCACCGGCCCGCGTTGAGTTTTACCGGAGCTTTCACCCTCGAGATGTGGATCGCCCCGAAGCCGGAATTCGAGGGCAAACTCCGCTGTTATCTCCTCGACAAAAAATACGTCGACCACACCGACTACCAATGGCAACTCGGCGAAGCCGACGGGGCCGGGATGCGCCGCATGTGGGTGACGATCGGCTTCGGGTCGGACTCGCGCATTTTCTACTCCGAGGCCGCCAAGTTCGAAGCCGGCGTCTGGCGTCACCTCGCCTTCACCTACGACGGCGCGGGCGAGGGTCGTTTCTTCATCGATGGACAGAGCGCCGGCCGCCATCACCACCCCGGGGTCGGCGGCGCGGTGCCGGGCACGAAAGCCCTCTCCATCGGTGATCGTCTCGGCAGCAACTACGGCGGATTCCCCGGACTGATCGACGAAGTGCGTCTTTGTCAGGGTGTCCTCGCCTTTGAACCCGTCTCGCTCGAGATCACGTCGGACCGGCGCATCTGGCAGCGGATGGAAAAAGCCGCTCCGCTCCGTGTCACCTGCACGAACCTGCGCCGCGAGCCGCTCGAAGGCGCCAGCCTCGACCTCTCCTGGTCGGATGGCGGCGCGACCGAGACCATCGCCTTGCCTTCGCTCGCCCCCGGTGCCGCCCACATCGCGGAGTTTCCCATCGACACGGCCCTGCGGCCCGGCGATTACACGTTCCGTGCGCGGCTTACCCTGACAAAACACCAATCACTCAGCACGTCGCGGGAAGCGGCCTATTCCCTCGTGGCACGCCTGCCCGAGCGCATGCCGGTGATCATGTGGGGCGCGGGTGGCGAGGAGATCCCGCGATTGAAGGATCTCGGCTTCACCCATTTCATCGGCATGAGCGCTCTCGCGAGCGAGATCTGGCGGGAGAAGAAACCCGTTCCACCCGGCGACGCCGCCTACATCGCGCGGAACCGCGCTTACCTCGACGAGGCCCTCGCCAACGGGCTCGAAGTCGTCGCCGGTGTCTCACCGATGCGCGTCCTCGAGTCCGATCCCGCGAATCTGCGCATCGGGCGCGATGGAAAACCTTATACCCGTCAGGACATCTGCGCCTCGATCCCGGAATTCGCGCCCTTCTTCCGCCACGTGGGCGAATCCATCACCGCCGCCTATGGCGATCATCCGGCCTTCACCATGGCCCTCGTCAACACGGAGGTGCGCGACTCCTCCACCCCTTCGTTCAACGAGATCGATCTCGCCAACTACCGCGCTTTCTCCGGAGGCGACATTCCCGCCGAGGTGCTGAACCGCTGGGGCGTCGATTGGAAAACGATGAAGGACGTCCCCGCCAACCGCGTCATTCCCGAAGATCACCCGGTGTTGAAATACTATCGGTGGTTCTGGACGGTGGGCGACGGATGGAATGGACTGCACACCGCCTTGCATGAGGGTTTGAAGCAAAATGCCCGTCCCGGCTTCCGGACCTTCTTCGATCCCGCCGTGCGCCAGCCGAGTCTCTTCGGAGCCGGTGGCGATGTCGACGTGCTTTCGCACTGGACCTACACCTACCCCGATCCCCAGCGCATCGGGCTCTGCACCGACCAACTTTTCGCCATGGCCGAAGCCGGCGGCAAAGGGCAGGAGGTGATGAAGATGACGCAGATCATCTGGTATCGCTCGCAGACCGCACCGATCGGCGCCAGCACCGAAGCCCCGGTGCCGTGGGTCGACCACGATCCCGATGCCGCCTACATCACGATCTCGCCCATGCACCTGCGTGAGGCGCTCTGGACAAAACTTTCCCGTCCCGTCCGCGGCATCATGTACCACGGCTGGCAATCCCTCGTCGAGACCGACAGCCCCGGAGCCTATCGTTACACCAATCCTCACACACAGCACGAGTTGAAGCGGCTGGTCGAGGAAGTCGTCGAGCCCCTCGGACCGGCACTCCTCAAGATCCCCGACACCCGTTCCGATGTGGCCTTTCTCGAAAGCTTCACCTCGCAGATGTTCGCGCGCCGTGGCGGTTACGGGAGCAATCTCGGGTGGTCCGCCGACCTGTGGCTCGCGCTACAGCACGCCCATATCCGTTGCGATGTGATCTACGAGGAGACCCTGCTGCGCGACGGACTCGCGGGACGGAAATTCCTCGTCATGCCCGAATGCGATGTGCTCACCGCGCCCGTCGTGAAGGCCATCGCGGCCTGGCAGGCGGCGGGCGGCAAGGTGGTGGCGGACGAATTCCTCTGTCCTGGTCTGAAGGCCGATCTCACCCTCGCCAGTTTCCGCCGCGAGAAGAAGGCGGATCTCGACAAAGCGAAGGTCCTCGCCCTCGCCGCCGACCTCGGGCCACGGCTCGAGGCCCTCGGGTTTGTCCGCGCCGTCTCTCTCGACCAACCGGAGATCCTCGTGCGCAACCGCCACGCGGGCGAGGCGGACTACCATTTCCTCATCAACGATCACCGTGAATCCGGCACCTACGTGGGCCGGCACGGGCTGGTCATGGAAAACGGCCTGCCCTCCTCGGGCACCCTGACATTCCACCACGATCCGCCGGCCCACGTTTACGATCTCCTCGCCGGACGCGAGGTCGTGCGAACGGATCCCGCGCGGCTCGAAGTCGCGATCGGCCCCTGCGATGGCCGCCTTTACATGACCCTGCCCCGCCCTATCGCCGGAGTCGCAATCACTGCACCGACCGCCGCACAGCCCGGAGAGACCATCCCGGTGGCGATCTCGGTGAACGATCCCGCGGGCAAGGCGATACCGGCGGTGATCCCGCTGCTCGTCGAGATCCGCGACAGCAATGGCCGTCTCGTGGAGGGCAGCGGCTACCGCGCCACCGAAGACGGTCTCCTGCGGATCAATCTCGATCTCGCGAAAAACGAAGATCCCGGCATGTGGGAGATCTCCATTCGCGAACTTGCCTCGCGCACCAGCGCGATGGCGGCGATGCGAGTCAGGTGAAATCTCCACCAAATCGGCGATCTTTTCGTCGAATCATGGAACTGCTTCGGCGCATCTGGTCCCGGCCGGCCGGGGCTCTGGGGATCTTGTTTGTCTTTGCTCTTTTGTATTGGGGCGGCGAGCACCTCCGTCGCGAACTCTGGGCGCCCGACGAGGCACGATTCGCCTATGTCGCCAAGGAGATGCGCGAGGAAGGCCATTGGCTCGTGCCCCATCGCAACGGGGAATACTACGCGCACAAACCGCCGCTGATGTTCTGGTTGATCAATGCCTCGGCGAGCCTGCTTGCCGGAGGTGAGATCAACTCCTGGACGACCCGATTTCCCAGTCTGCTCGGTGCCGTGGCGTCCCTCTGGTCTGTCGTCATGCTCATGCGCCTCTGGAACCGGGGTCGCGACGATGCGGCGGCGGCCCTGATCTGCGCCGCCACCTACCTGGTCTACAAGGAAGGTGGCTGGGGCCAGATCGATATGCTCCTGTGCGGCCTGGAGATGCTGGCGCTCCTCGCCCTCTTTTCACAGGATGCGAAAGCGTCGTCCGGACGCGCCTTCCTCGCCTACCTTTGCATGGGACTGGCGGTGCTCGCGAAAGGGCCCGTCGGATTTCTCGTCCCCCTGCTCGCCTACCTCACCGCGAAGATCGCCGCCCGTGAAACCTCCGACCTGCGGCGATGGCATTGGGTTTGGGGTCCCTTCGTGGCGCTGGCCCTACCGGGAGTCTGGCTTGCCCTTGTCGCCCTGAATCATCCTCCCGCGGGATACCTCGACGAGCTCCTCTTTTCACAGAATATCGACCGGGCCCAGGGCGAGTTCGGTCATCGCGAACCCTTCTACTACTTCCTCACCTACTTTCCTCTCGATGGTTTGCCGTGGGCAGTCCTGCTGCCGTTTGCCTGGATGGCGCTGGGAGAAAATGAAGAGGACCGCGCCCTGCGCCGACGACTGGCGGGATGGATGGTGCTCGTGATCGTGTTTTTCAGCCTCAGTCCCTCGAAACGCAATCTCTACATCCTTCTCGCTTACCCCGCCCTCGCGCTGTTCGTTGCCTCGGCGTGGAAAGGATTCCTGGAGACCACTCATCTGGCAAGGGTGCGGCGGGCGCTCTCGTGGTTTCCGCCGATTCTGGTCGGAGTTCTCCTCGTCATCGTCCTGGCATCACCCTTCCTTCCGGGGTTGGTCGAATCCGCTGGATCAGGTGAAAAGGGATCAAACGACGTGCTGCTTGAAACACTCGAAACCCTGCGCTCCGTTCCCTTCCTGACAGCCGTGCCAGGACTCGTTGTCGCGCTCGTCTGCATGGTGGCTTCCCTTTTCCTGACAAAACCACATCCCCATGCTCCATGGCGCCTCGCATCGCTTTGGGCGATCCTCTTCGCCACCATCGGGGGCACGCTCCTACCGCTCTTCAACGATCACAAAACACCGAAGGAACTGATCCCTCTGGCGGACTCGTTCATTCCTGAGGGAGGGCGTCTTTATTTTTACCGGCTGAACGGGGAAAACCTGGCCCTCTACACCGGACGACGCGGTCAGGTGCTGCACACGGCAGACGAGCTTGCAGAGGTGATGGGGAAAGTTCCCACCGGTCTGATTGTCTTCGAAGAGCGGGTCTGGGAGGAGATGAAAGGAGGTCTGGGTGCCGGGGTCACCCCGCATCCTTTCCGCTTGGGAGGCAAACACCTCATCGCCGCTCACTGGGGCGGGGCATCGGAGGGGGCGATACCCAAGTAGGGCCACCGACCGCCTCCCGATGGGTCCAGCTTTCGAAAAAACCATGGCAGCACCCTCCCGATGATCCAGATCGAAGCCAACCCGGAGACGATTCCGATCACGATGGAAGGCGGGATATCGCTTGGCCAATGGGCACCGCAGTAGATGCGCGACCATGCCATCAGAAGACCGGCCATCCCGACGAAGATGCCGGCAAATCGTCGGAAGGCGAACGCGACCGTCGCCAAGGTAAAGAGATTCACCACGTGCCCGGAGGGAAAGGAGTTTCCGTGGGAGGCCTTCTCCTTGCCGGGATGGCAAACGACCAAGACAGGCGGTTCCATCATGTGAAGCCATTTCGGCTCCCCCGGTGCGAGACTCCGAACGATCGCGCCCTCCCTGACATCCCGGGGACGAAGCCGGCCGACCGCATGTTTCAAAGTGTGCGCGAAAAGCCCGTCTCCAATCACCAGTCCGACGGACAAGACGAGAAGAAAGCGTCTGCCTGACATTCCTCCAAAAATCAAGAGATGGATCACCGCCGCGAAAAGCAGCGGCCTCCACAAATCGAGCGAAGATAAGACCGGCATCAGCCGATCGAGGACCGGATGCGCCCACGACTGATTGATCAAATCGAACAGGAACGCATCCATTTCCAAGAGCGTCCCGGCCGTCACGATGCCAAAGAGAAGTGGATTCATGCCGGATATCGTTTTTCCATCCACTCCTCGATGCGGCGGTAGAGGGCGGGCAGGAGAAGCAGGGTGAGGGTGGTCGAGGTGATCGTGCCGCCCACGACGACGACGGCGAGGGGCTTCTGGATCTCCGATCCGGGACCCGATGCGAGCAGCAGCGGCACCAGTCCGAGGATCGCGAGCAGCGCGGTCATCAACACCGGGCGGACCCGGCGCTCCGCTCCATTGGTGACGGCTTCCATGACGGTGGCACCTTCCTCGCGAAGCTGGTTGAAGAAAGTGACCATCACGACACCATTCATGATCGCGAGGCCGAGCAGGGCGATGAAGCCGACCGATGCGGGCACGGAGAGGTAGAAGCCGGCGAAGAAGAGGGCGAGGATGCCGCCGATGAGGGCGAAGGGAATATTGGCGAGGATCAGCAGAGCCTGTCGCACCGCCCCGAGGGTGGTGATGAGAATCATGAAGATCGCGAGCAGGGCGAAGGGCACGACGAATCCCAATTGTTTGCTGGCACGCGCCTGGTTCTCGAACTGCCCGGCGAGATCGAGGAAGTATCCCGGGGGCAGATCGATCTCCTTCTGGATGCGCTGCTCGACTTCTTCGACGAATCCGACGACGTCGCGTCCCTCGACGTTCGATTGCAGGACGACCACGCGTTTTCCATCCGCCCGTTCGATCTGGGTGGGTCCGTCGACTTCGCGGATGTCGGTGATGTCGGCGAGGTAGATCCGATGACCCGTCGGTGTCGCGATCTGCAGCTTTCCGATGGCCTTGGCATCGGCGCGCGAGGCTTCGGGATAACGGACGAGCACGGGGATGCGGCGATTTCCCTCGACCACTTCGGTGACGACTTCGCCCGCCACGGCCCGTGCGATGAGATTGTTCACGGCCTCGACGCTGAGACCGAGACGACCGAGTTCGGCATGCCGCAGGTGGACTTCGAGATAAAGCTGCCCCGTGAGCGGGGTGCGCTGCACATCGACGGCCCCGGGGATGGAGGAGATGAGCCCCTCGATCTCCCGCGCCTTCTGGTCCAGCACGCCGAGATCGTCGCCGGTGAGTTTGATGGCCACCGCGGAACTCACGCCCGAAATCATCTCGGAGACCCGCATGTCGATGGGCTGGGTAAAGCCGTAGGCGACTCCGGGAAAACGCTCCATCACCTCGCGGATCTTTTCCTGGAGACCTTCGACGGTGGGGACCGTCCATTGGTCACGCGGCTTGGTGACGAGAAAGACATCGCTCTCGTTCAGGCCCATGGGATCGAGCCTCAGTTCATCCGATCCGACCCGCGCGACGATGCCGGTGATCTCCGGGATCTTGAGCAACTCCTCTCCGATGCGCGTGTCGATCTCCATCGACTTTTCGAGCGAGATGGTCGGCAGCTTTTCGAACTGCACGACGATGGTGCCTTCGTCGAGGAAGGGCAGGAACTCCTTGCCGATCCGGAGGGCGAGAAATCCGCTGAGCACGAGCAGAGCCACCGCAATAACGAGGGCCTTTTTCGTATTCGTCAGCACCCAGCCGAGCATGGGTTGGTAGAGGCGTTTCACGAAACGGATCGCAAAGTTGTCCCCGCCTCCGTGCGAATTCATCAAGAGGGAGGCGATCACTGGAATGACGGTGAGGCTGAGGACGAGGCTGACGAGCATCGAGATGGTGATCGTCAGGGCGAGAGGACGGAACAGTTTGCCCTCGATGCCGCTCAGGCTGAGAATGGGGGTCAGCGAGACGACGATGATGATCGCGCCGGCGACGATGGGCGCGGCCACTTCCTTCGCGGCATGGACGAGGGCGCGGGCACGGTTGGGATGGTCGCCGCGGTGCAACTGCGAGTGGATGTTTTCGACCATCACGACGGCGGAGTCGACCAGGATCCCGATGGCGATGGCGATGCCACCGAGCGACATGAGGTTGGCGGTGAGATCGATCGACTTCATCACCACAAAGGTGCCGAGCACGGTCAGCGGCAGCACGACCCCGACGGTGATGGCGCTGCGGAGATTGCCGAGGAAGAGAATGAGCACGACGAGGACAAGCACGACGGCCTCGATCAAGGCGTTCCGCACGGTATCGACCGCGGTGGTGATCAGTTCCGCCCGGTCGTAGAAGGGGACGATGCTCACGCCTTCGGGCAGCGCCGCCTTCACCGCCTCGAGTGCTTCCTTCACGCCCTCGACGGTCTTCCGTCCATTCGCTCCGCGACGATTCAGGACGAGGCCTTCGACGACCTCGCCCTTTCCGTTCCCGGTGACTCCTCCGTAGCGGGTCAAGGCACCGAGCGCGACCTTCGCGACATCGCGCACGAGGACGGGCTGGCCTTGGCGCGTCGCGACCGGCACCATCCCGATTTCCTCCAAGCTGGTGAGCTGGCCGACCGTGTTCACGAGGAGGACCTCGTCATTGCGCACCACGCGATCTCCGCCCGCATTGCGGTTGTTCGCGGCGAGCGCGTTGCAGACGTCGTCGATCGTGAGATCGAAGGCGATGAGCGCCCCGGGATTGGGCTGCACCTGATAGGATCGCACTTCACCGCCGAGCGCGTTGACGTCGGCGACTCCATCGACGGACAGGAGACGCGGACGGATGATCCAGTCGAGGATGCTCCGCAGCTCCATGTTCGAATAGCCCTCGCCTTCGACGAGGAACATGTAGACATCCGAGAGCGGCATCGTGATCGGCGCGAGACCTCCCTCGACTCCCTCGGGCAATTCCGAGAGCACCTGGTTGATCCGCTCCGAGACCTGTTGTCGCGCCCAATACATGTCGGTGCCGTCGGAGAAGTCGATCGTGATGACGGAGAGCGCGTATTTCGTCATCGACCGCAGCACGGTTTGGCGCGGGATGCCGCGGACCTGCGTCTCGAGCGGATAGGTGACGCGTTGCTCCACTTCTCCGGGGGTCATGCCCGGGGCTTTCACGATCACCTGCACCTGGGTGTTGGAGATGTCTGGAAAGGCGTCGATCGGCAGATCGCGGAAGGCGCGGAATCCGACTCCGGCGAGGACCAGGGTCAGGACGATGAAAAGGAGGCGCTGCGAGAGCGCGAATTGGATGAGGTTTCCGATCATGGCGGCAGTGGGTTTATTCCTTGGTCATTTCGAGATGACCCTTGAGCTGGGCCGCGTTGGTGCCGACCACCGTCTGGCCGGCCTCGAGTCCCCCGACGACGGGAGTGACGGTGCCGTCGCCCTCTCCGGTCTGGACGGCGACGGGACGAAAGGTGGTCTCGCCTTCGCGCACGAAGACCGCCTTGCCTCCATTGAGGTCGACCAGGGCCGAGGAGGGAACCGAAAGCACGGGATCGCCCGTGCCGGCCTCGACCGAGACGGTCACGGGAGTGCCCGGACGCCAATCGCGCCGGGGATTCGCGAGCACCGCGCGCACCAGCACGGTCCGCGTCGCATCATCGGCGAGCGGTGCGACGTAGATGATTTTTCCTTCGCCGCCGAGCGCGGGATTGACGCTCGAGGTCACGGTGGCGGGGGCACCCACCACGAGAACGGAGGCATCGCGGAGCGACACATGGAAATCAACCCAGAGATCCGTGAGATCGGCGATGGTGTAGAGCGACTCCGCCGGTTCGACCGAAGCTCCGCGAATCACCGACTTTGCGATCACCTCGCCCGCCTCGGGAGCGGTCACTTTCAAGGTCGTGTAGTTCCCGGCACCGACGTTGGTCAGGTATTGATGGATGCTGGCCTCGTTGAAATCGAGCAGCTTCAGGGGCTGGAGAGCACGGGCATGCGCGGCGACGGACTTCTGGAATTCGAGCTCGCGCATCTGCAGGTTTTCCTTTGAACTCAGATTCCGGTCGAAGAGCTGCTTCTCCTGATCGAGCGCCGTATGGGCGAAGGTCATGGCCTGTTCGGCGTCGACGTAGACGGTGATCCATTCGGCGAGGTCGGCACTCTGGAGCGTGAAGAGCGGATCGCCCTTGGCCACGACCGATCCGAGCGACTGATGATCCTCGGCGATCAAGCCCGCGATGCGCGGCACGACTTCGACGACGCGTCCCTCATCGAAACGCACGCCTCCCGTGGCATCGATCCGTTTCGCCACCGGCCTGGGCTCGACCTTCGCGAAGGTGAGCCGCAGATTGGCGATGGCCTCGGCCGGGAGATCGAATGGCTCCTGCGCTTTCAGCAAGGGAATCGAAAGGAAGAAGAAGACCAGAGAGAGGACCGGTCTCGAAGCAGGTGAATGAAAAGGGGAGATCATGATGGTGTGATTCGATGGAAAAATTTCAAAGTGATTTGCCGGTGAGCGCCTCCACCTCGATGCGGGCTTCGTGGTAGGTGGAAAGCGCCTCGATTTTCCGGGCGCGCACGCCCGTCAGCGTGCGCCTCGCCTCGAGGAGATCGAGGTAGCCGATGCGTCCGAGCCGGTAACCCTCGGCAACGTTCTCCTGTTGTTTCGCCGCCTGGGAAAGCATCTCGCCGGCGATCAGGGCGTAGGAAGCCCGGGCGAATTCGAGTTTTGTCAGGGCTTCGCCCAGCGCCGCGACGAGCTGCTGCCGGGTCTGCTCCACGAGCGCCTCGTTGCGCGAGATTTCGGCCTCCGCCTCCGCGATTCCCCCCTCGTTCCGGTTCCACAAAGGCAGCGGCAGGGAAAAGTTCAGGACCACGGCGTTGTCATCGACCGTGGTATCGCGTCGCCAGGCGAGGCCGAGATTGAGATCGGGCTGGCGGAGTTTTTCCTGCAGCACGCGCTCGCGTTTGGCCGTGTCGATCCCCGAGCGAGCCAGTGCCATCACGGGATGACCCTCGAGCGAGTCTTTGAGCGCTTCGACCGTGGGGACGGACTCCGCCGGTTCGGTGAGGCGGCCCGCTACCTCGGTGAAATCCGGCTTCGCCTCCCGCCACATCGAGGCGAGCTGCTGATGAGCCAGGGCGGTGCGGCTGCGGGCGTTCTCGACGAGCAGTTCCGCTTCCTTCAGACCCAGTTCGCTCTGTACCACATCGAGGGCGGAGCCGCGACCGCCTTCCTGGAGCCCCTTCACGGACCGAACGGTTTCGAGCGCGATCTTGCGGTTTTGCTCCTCGCTCGCTTCGGCCTCCTGCGCGGCGAGCGCCTGGACGAAACGGCGCGCCGTGTCCGCGATGATCTCCCTGCGGGCCGATTCGAAGCGGAGATCCTCAGCCTCGCGCGCCGACTTCGCCACCTCTCCGCGGAAACGACGTTTGCCGCCGAGTTCGATGAGTTGGCTGACGCCGAGATTGTAAATGGCGCTGTCGAAGCCCTCGTAAACGCCCGAACCGAGGACGTCCTCCGTCTCGAATTCCAACTCGGGATTCGGCCGCGTCAGTGCGGTGATGATTTTGGCATCGGCGAGCCTCTTTTCGGCATCATAGACCTGCAGGGAGGGATGCTTTTCGAGCGCACGGGCCGTGGCCTCGGCGAGGGAGAGGGACTCGCCGGCACCCAGAGGCGGCACGGCAAGCAATAGTGCAATAGTGATAATGTTAGAGTGAAATTTCATGGAAAGTGTTGACTGACTGAACAAGAGAAGCGGGACCCGGCGATTACGGCAGGCGCATGACGGCGCGCTCGGCAATCCCTCCATTCGTCCACCCGGCGGCGAAGAGAGACGTCTCCTCGTCCACGCGAACCGAGCGGCTCGGTTCCATCCGGGAAGCACCATGGACGGGTCGTCAGACGCGACGCCCGTTCCGATTCAGATCAAAAACACTCCGGTGAAATTCCGAAGGCGATTCCACTCGAACCTGCCGATGACAGGCGGGGCCCGGCCCTGATAGAGATCCTCTTTTGAAATCCCTGGCGGAACCGCGGTCAAGCTGGCAACGGTGCCGACGATGGTTGTGAAAGCCTCGACCTCGCATGCCGGTTGCGGGACGAGGTCGAGAATCTTTCCAGAGACCTCATGGCAGTGACAGGGCTGGCCGGATGAGAGGCTGGCAATCACCGTCTGTTGACCCGCCTCCACCATCGCCGCAGGAGCAAGACCCAAGACGCCGAGGATTTGGCACAGGCATCCCGGGAGGATCGTATAGATCCCCAGATAAACCGCGAAGATGACCCCGGCTCGTTTCACACGCGAAAACAATCGCCGGATATTCCGCTCCGCAATCCGACATTTCTCCGCAATGACGTGTAACTCTGACGAAGCCACAAAACCCATCCCGGCACTTCGGACAGAGACCCAGTCGCAACAGCGAAAAAACTCGTTCGCGCCTTCGTTGCCAAGGCATTTTGAACGTTCTAGCCTTCGGTGACCGGGATTCCGGGACCTCCTCCTTCAAGTTGAAAATCACCCCCATGTCCGTCTTCCTCCACAGTCTCGAAACCTTGGTCCCCGATCCCTCGCATTCCCAAGATGATCTTTCCCGTCAACTCCAGGAGCGCTTCACGGATCCGCGGATCCGGCGGCTCGTCGGACAGGCCTTCAAACTCTCGGGGATCGAACGGCGCCACATGGTCGTGGAGGGATTCTTTGATTGTCCTCCCTATGATTCGGATGGCCAGGCGACCACCGCGGACCGGAACGCCGTCTACGGCGTCGAATCCCGCAAGCTGGCGACGGCGCTCGGGGAGAAGATCCTCTCCCAACCCGGCGCTCCGGCCCGGGAATCGATCACGCATCTCGTCTTCGCGACGTGCACGGGATTCGTGAATCCGGGTCCGGATTACCATCTCGTCCGGGACCTCGGTTTGCGCGAATCGGTGCAGCGCTACACCCTGGGATTCATGGGGTGCTATGCCGCGATCCCCGGACTGAAGTTCGCCACGCAAGTCTGCCAGGCCGATCCGGGTGCGGTGGTTCTGGTCGTCGCGCTCGAGCTCTGTAGCCTGCACATGCAGATCGACGATTCTCCGGATACCATCCTCGGCAACACCGTCTTCGCCGACGGCGCGGCCGCCGCGATTGTTTGCTCCTCCCCGAACCCTGACAAACCCACCTATCGGATCGACGGCTTCCATGGCGGCACCCTGCCGGAAGGGGAATCCTCGATGGCGTGGTCGATCGGAAACCGCGGCTTCGACCTCGTCCTGTCGAGCTACGTGCCGAAGGTGATCGGAGCGGAGATCGCCTCGATGCTCGACCGCATCGGGGTGCAACGCGAGGGAATCGACCGTTACGCCGTCCATCCCGGCGGAAAATCCATCCTCGACCGCGTCATCACCGCTCTCGGTCTGAGTGAAGACGCCCTTGATGCCTCGCGCGACGTCCTTCGCCAGTTCGGCAACATGAGCAGCGCGACCATCCTTTTTGTTCTCAAGGAGATGCTCGGACGGGCGCGCTCCGGGGAACGCGTCCTCGGATTGGCTTTCGGACCGGGACTGACCATCGAAACCGTCGTCCTCACTCTCGTAGCCGCCACCTGAACGGCCGCGGAGACGCCTTGGTTTTATTCCTTCTTCAGTTTCAAGCTCGCCTTCACGAGGATTTCATCCTTCACTTTCACCACTCCCAGCACGCCCGGCGGTTTGATGCCGCAGGCCTTGAGCGATACGGGAAAGCTCACCGAAAAGGCGACCTCCTCATCGGAGTACGACCAATCCGAAACCTTGCCGGTGACTTCGTGTTCCTTGCCCATCACCGTCATGTGAAAGGGGATGATCGTCGGGCGCGGCATCGCCCCATCCGGTTCCGGTTTGGTGGCGGCGACGGGAAGATGATCCATTTCCACGACGATCTCGGGATACGTCGTGACCTCCATGCACTTGTGCATCTCGATGTCGCGCTTTTCATTCCCGGTATCCATCGCCGCCGCTTTGACCACGACGGTGGAGGTGGCGGTGGCGGTGGAGGGGTCGGCCATGCCCGCGATCGTGACGGTGAAGGGCTCGGCCGCGACATCGCCCTCGAAATCATGCAAGGTCGACTCTCCGTTGAAATGGACGCTGCACGTCCCTTTCCAGGTTGCCTCCTGGGAGAAAGCCGGGAGGCAGAACGCTGGGATGAGAATGGCGAAAAGAAGGAATTTGGTTTTCATGAGATGGAAGGTTTCAGGGTTGGGCAGGGTCGTTTTTCCGGAGAACATGAAGTCGCATCATGCCGCCGAAAAAGGGTCGCGATTGCTCGCGGGTGAAGTGGAGGGTTTCGAAGATCCCGGCGAGGCAATCCTCATCCGGAAAGTCCCTCAAACTCGCGGAGATGTAACCGTGAATGCGGGGATTCCCGTGCAGTGCCAGCCCCCAGAATCCACCCCACCATCGCAGGAGATGATACTGGAAGGCCTGCGCCACGCCTCCGCGGGGTTTTGAAAAATCGAGGAACGCCGCCGTCCCTCCGGGCTTCAGGACGCGATGGATCTCGCGAAGTGCTTCTACGAGATCGGGCGCATTCCGGATCGCGTAGCTGCCGGTCACCAGATCGATGGAGCTGTCGGGAAACTCCAGGCGCGACATGTCTCCCACCGCGAAACCGATGCGCCGCCCGATGTCCCGTCGCTTGGCGAGTTCGATCATCGCGGGCGTCAGATCGATCGCGTGGACCGTGGCTTTTCGATACCGGTCCGCCAACTGGAAAGCCACATCGCCGGTGCCGCAGGCGAGATCGAGACAAACCGGCTTTTCCATCTCGGGCAAAGAAGCGATCAGAGCCCGCTTCCAGGAAGCGTCTTGTCCCAGGGAAAGTCCTCGTGTGGCAATGTCGTAACGCGGCGCCGATTCAGTGAAATGGCAGGCATTGAAATGCCGCTTCCCATCGCTCGATCCGAGATGATCGACGGCGTCCAGGGTCATTCGTTCAGACTTCATTTTTGTTGGGGAGAATATTTCGCGGCCACCTTCAGACACGCGGGCAGGACGACGAGATCGAAGGCGAGCGCCAACCACATCGTGATCCCTGACAAAAGGGCGAAATAAACGGTGGGTTGAAAGCTTCCGAAGATGGCCACCCAGAATCCCAGAGAAAGAGCCAAGGTCGTGGCGAACAAGGAGATCCCGGTGGTGCCCAACACCGTGCGGATGGTGTCATCCACGTTCCCGCGGTCTTGCCGGCGGAACGCGGCGAGGAAATGAATGGTATCATCGACCGCGATGCCGATCATGACACTGGCGATCATCGAGGTGCCGGTACTGAGATCGATCCCGCCAAAACCCATGATGGCAGCCGTGAGAAGCAACGGTGCGACATTGGGGAGGATCGCGAGCACGAGAAAACGCAGGGAGCGGAAAACAAGACCGATCGAGAGCAGGATGGAAACCAAGGCCACCCCGAAGCTCTTCAATTGGGATGCCGTCAGCTGGTTCGACTCGGCGATGATCCGGTAGTAGGCACCGGTCTCCGTCAGACGAAAGGACTCCCCCAGTTCCTCCCGGGCGATTCTCCGGATTTCTTCCACCAACACCGCACCTTCCCGGGTCCCGAGGGACTCCGCCGCGACGGAGACTCGCAGGGTCCTGCCGTCAGCACTGACAAGGGCCCGGGCCGGGGAGGAGTCCGCACCTGCTCCGATGCCGCCGCCTGATGCCAGGAGGTCGACGATACCCAGGGTGTGTTTCACATGATCGAGATCATGCACCTTCGACTCGAAGGCAGCGACCTTCTCCAGGTCCTCGGGAAAACGGAACGGCGCGCCGTCCGCGCGATCGAGGAGCAGCTCGATCACTCCGGTGCCGGTGAGGTGCTCGTCGATGTAGCGGGTATCGCGCACCAGGATCGATTCCTCGCCGAGAAAGCTGAGGAGGTCGGTGTTGCTCCGCACTTTTCCAGCGCCCACGACGCCGAGCACGCACAAGAGAAGCGTGATCCCGACGATCTTACCCGAATGGCGGATCGCGAGTTCGCCCGATCCCGCGAGGAGCCTCGATAGCGCGCGGCCCAGACTGGATGCCTGGCGATGATCATCCTGCGGGACACGCATGAAAGAGAGGACGGCCGCCATTCCCGCGAATCCCACGACAAACGCGATCACCACACCGATGGCGGCAAAAAGTCCGAAGGATCTTACCGCGGGGGTATCGCTGAACATCAGACTGAGAAACCCGAGCACGGTCGTAGCGGAGGCGAGAAGGCAGGGCCTCGTGAGACGTCGCAGGGCATCGGTCGCTCGCCGCAGGGGATCACGACCTTCTCCGCGCAGCCACTCCATGTAGACATGGATCGTGGTCGATGCCGACAAGGTCATGATCACCGGAGGGAGCAACGACGTGATCATATTCAAGGTCCCCCCCGAACCGGCGTAGCAGCCGAGAGTCCACACGATCGTCATGAGGGCGAATCCCAGCGGGAGCAACATGCCGGAGAGCCGTCTCGTCACCGCGAGCATCACCAGCCCGAGGACGACAAAACACAGTGGCGAGAAGATCCGCTGATCCCTGAGGACGCGCCGGGCCGACTCGTGCTTTTCCAAAGGGATTCCGGCCACGGCGATGCGCGTCGTGCCCCCCCGGTGCTTTTCGATGACCCGCTCGAGATCCTCGACAAAGCGGTCGAGAGCATCCGGATCATCGGAGAAATCCTTGAGACGCAATTGGATGCCGGCGGTGAGACGGTCATCGGAAACCAGAAGCCCGACAAAGTGTTGAGGAACGCTGAAACCCGCATCCACCAGTCCGAGGACACCGGCCACCCCTTCGATGCCAGCCAGATCCTCCGTCAAGGTGGTTTGGAACCGTTTCCCCGCCTCCTCGAAAAGGTCGGGGCGTGATACCGCCACGAGCACGCTTTCCCCCTCTCGGAAGAGATTCGCGAATTTCTCCTCTCCCGCGACGAGTTCGGGCAAGTCCGCGCTCATCGATCGGTTGTCGCGATCCACTTTCAGACCAAGGCAACTCCATCCCGCGGCCAGCGTGAGCAAACCCATGACGACGAGCAAGGGAACGCGGAAACGTTGGAAGACGGCATCCATCCTGACAAACCCACATCAGACCCCGGCGAAGGTGAGCAGGAGATGCATCACCATCGCCATCGCGGAGCGCCCCTGCCGGCCCACCCCAAGGGACGCGCGCACCATCTCGGGCATTTGCGCGGCAGCAAGGCAAGGTACCAGAACCCGGCGGGCGGGACTGCGAAGCAGGGAAGCGGTGAGATGGGTGAATCCCCGATAGGGCCGCGCGAGACGTTTCGCGGCGATCTGATAGGCCCCGGCTGCCTCTTCACGGGTCATGCCGCCCCGGAGGTCGAGGAGGAGGTGACGGGCCGCACATTCCGCCGTGAGAATGCCGTGCGTCATGCCCATCCCGGCAATCGGATCGAGACTCTCCGCGGCATCACCGACGAGATAAATCAGCCGATGGGAATAGGGTCGCCGGCCCGACCCGACCGGACCGATCTGGAGCGGTTTGCCGGTCGGCTCGCCCTCGAATCCGCATTTCCGTTTCGCTTCAGCGAGCAGTTCCGCCCTCCACGCGGGGTTCTGCAGGGGGGAAACTTGATCCTTTTCCGCGAGGAAGGCGAGATTCAGATGCCGGGGCCCGACCGGGGTGCAGTTGATCTCGAATCCGTCCTTGAGAATCACGACGACCTCGCCGGTTTGACGCCGGAACGATCCCTCGAGCAAAAAGCTGATCCCCCAGAGGGCGCGCCCCTTAATGACCTTCGGAATCTTCAGTCTCGCGGCATTTCCGGAATTCGATCCATCCGCCAAAACGAGCCGACGGGCCGTGATGGTCTCGCCCGACTTGAGGCGGACCGAATAACCCTCCTCTGATTCAAGGATCCCATCCACTCCGGAACCGAACCGGTGCGTCACCGTGGGCATCCTCCGGGCATGCTCGACAAGGAGGCGGTCGAGATGCCAACGCTGGATGCCCATGCCTTTGAGGCGTTGCCGATTCGATGAAGAGAGCACGACGTCGCGTCCTCCCAGATCGATCTTGTAGGCAAAAAAGGCCGCGCTTTCGGTGGAGCAGAGCTCGTCACCAAGCCCGAGGCGTCCCAGGGCCTCGATCGCGATTTCCGAGAGACCTTCACCGCATGCTTTTCGCCGGGGAAAGTCATCGCGATCGATCAACGCGACACGGATTCCCTCGCGCCCCAGAAATCCAGCCGCCGTCGCGCCGGAGATGGAGGCTCCAATGACGGCGACGTCGTAGGGGGCTGACATTGATTGCATAACGACTCAATGCGCCCGTTTCTTAGGCCTGAAGATCAACCCACCCACAGGACCCCGATCCTTTTCTCCCATCGATCGGTCCACCGCTCCTTGTAGGGGGCGTGCATCCCGAGATCGTAGGTGACGATCCCTTCGTCGGCACAACGCCGGAGATTTTCGATCTGGAGGCGGTTGCCGAGCGCGAGATCCCGGACCGAATCCCGGTAACTCATCTGCAGCCCGCGATACGTCCCGCCCGCGACCCCTCCGAAAATGTGGGCGAGATCGACACCCTCCCGGCGCGCCACGAGCATCCGCAGATCTCCCGAAGCATGGAGCCCCTCCAGGAGCGCGCGATAAAAATCGGCGTATTCGGGAATCTGGAAGATGTCGGTGCCTTCGCGCCATTTGTAGCTGTCGCGTTGGATCCCGAGAAGAAGTGCGTAAAGGGCGTCGGGATCTTCCTTCGAGACATCGACGATTTCGAGCCCCGGCAGCGGCTCCGCGATCTCGCGCAGCGTGCGCCGGAACTTTTTCGAGCGGCGCTCCCTCCACGCCTCGAGCCCTTCCCCGAGGTCGATCTGCATCACGTCCATCCCGGGATACTCACGCCAGCAGCGGCTGCCTTGCTCCAGAGTCCGCAGCGCCCGATGCACGGGTCCGTCCGGAACAAGTCCACCCACAAAAAAGGCGAGGGGTTGGCCGCGTTCGACCGCCGCCCGATCCGCCGCCTCGCGCAGGAGAGCAACGGCCGCCATGGGATCTCCCGCCAACGGACAGCCGAACATCCACGAGGCTTCCAACGGAAAATGGATGCCCGAGGGCTCCTGCATGGCAAAGAGCAACCAGATCCCGTCCCGCTCGATGATGAAAGACTCGCCGGCGACGGCCGGGTGGAGATGATCATGCGCGGCGAGCTGCCAGAGGGGACCGGAACAAAACCGACAGGTCCCCGGCGTCGCCGCGACGGCGGCGGCAAACTCCGCGCTGCGCTCCCGGAACTCCGCCAAAGTGAGCCGGTTCATCGGCGGAATCGCAAGGAGTCCGTGTTACGGATTGAGGAAGGCGCGGATGAGACGTCCGTCGCGGCTCAGGAGCATGACGGAAGTTTTATCCTGCGGCAGGTCTCCCAGCAGATCGTAGAAGGTGCCGACATCGGTCACGCCATCCTGGTTGATGCGATGAATCAGGTCACCCCGCTGGAAACGCTGCGCGGCCTGCGACTCCGCCTTCACCTCGGTGATGACGATGGCGGGAGCTCCATCGGGGAGACCCAGCGCGGCCCGCTGCGAGGCATTCAGATTCGCCACCGTGATGCCCAGAGCCTCGGCGATGGCCTGGCCGCTCGCGGCGATGTCGGATCGCAACTTCAGGGTATTGGTATCCGACCTGGCGATGGCCTTCACCGCCGCCTGCATCGACTCTCCCTTGCGAATGATGGTGAGCTCGGCCACCTCGCCGGACTTCTTCGAGCGGATGCGGTTGAGCGCCTCTTCGGCATTGCGGATCGCCTTGCCGTCGAATTTGACGATGACATCACCCGGCTTCAATTCCGCCTCTTCCGCCGGCGAGCCCTTCGAGACGTCGGTGACGAGCGCCCCCTGGGTACTGGAGAGCCCCAGCGCGATCGCATAATTCCGGGAAATATTGTCCACCTCGAGGCCAAGGTAACCGCGGATGAGGGGACGACCGAGGACGATGGCCTCAAAGACCTCCCTCGCCTCGTTCGCCGGGATCGCGAGCCCGATCCCCTGCCAGACCCTCACGTCCTCCTGTCCGGTGAAAATGGCGACATTGATGCCGATGATCTCGCCCTTCACATTCACGAGCGGTCCGCCCGAGTTCCCTGGATTGATGACCGCGTCGACCTGGAAATACTCGTTCGCCCCGTCGCTGAGCTCGCGTTGTTTCGCACTGATGATTCCCTGCGTCACGGTCTCGCTCAGCCCGAAGGGATTTCCGACCGCGAGGACCATTTCGCCAACCCTGACCTTGTCCGAATCCCCGAACGCAAGGGGCTGCAGCTTGGGCAGGGCGGCTCCCTCCGGTGCCTTGATCTGGAGCACGGCGACGTCAACATTCGGATCACTGCCGATCCACTCGGCGTCGTACTGGCTGCCATCGTGCAAGGTCACACGGATCGCATCGACCCCGGCGACAACGTGGTGATTCGTGACGATGTGCCCCTGGTCCGTCACGATCACTCCCGATCCGAGGCCGGGGGCGGCGTAGCTCTCGTTCTGGCGGTAGCCGAACATGCCGAAAGGATCCGTCGGCACGACCCGCGTGACGTTGACATTCGTGGTCGTGTCGATGCTCACCACCGAAGGCACCACGGCATCCGTGAGGTCGGAGACGGCGCGGTTCACTTCGGCGAGGACCCCAAGGTTGTTCAGATCGAGAGGCTCGGCCCTCAGGAGAGGCTCCGCCGATCCGCCCTGGGCGACGAGCGGCCGATCGACACCGATGACCGCGGCAAGCGGGCGCCTCCGCAGCAGATCGAGCAGATCATAGCGTCCGTCATCGGGCAGGAGGGAAAAATACACGAGTCCGGAGAGCGCACCGATGAGAAGGACAGCGGAGAGATGGATGAGAAAGCGGGCCATGTTTCGGAAAGAAGAGGAAAGGAGTGAAAAAGGTGTTTCACTGCCCCGCGATCCTGGCGACGGCAGGAAAGGACTCGGCCAGCCGCTGATCGTTGGGAGCGAGGTCGTTGACCGGGACCGTCCAGCGCTGACCCGAGGCATCCTCGAGGATCACGTGGGTGGCGTCGCGCTGCACGAATTTCGCGAAGATGAGTTTGCCGAGGTAATTCGACCAATCGCGGTAACCGCTCGCGACCAACTGGCTTTTCTGCACCTTGATCGATTCCAGCACCGGGGTGCACGTGGCGACGAGTTGGTTGAAGTAATCGATGGGGCGCCCCGTCCGGTAGCCCCGGATGCCGCGCTCGACCTCGCCGTTCGGATTGAAGATGAGGACGTTCGGATACCCCTTCACCTTGAACTTGTCCTTGAGGCGACGCAGCGCGTCCGGAGCATCGGTGTAGTTGCGGGGATAGCTGAGGTAGCAGATCACGAGATTCTCCTTCACGTATTCGTTGAAGCTCTTCGTCGAGAAAACCTCCTGGGAAAGCGCCATCGCCTGGGGATTCCAGACGCCGGTGAAGAGGAGCAGGAGCGGCTTCTGTTCGCGCTGGGCGCGGTCGAAGGCGTAGTGGGGATTGATCTCCCACCAGGCGCTTTCCGGGTCGTCGGGATACACCGGCACGCGTTCGGGGCGCTCGGGCTCGATGATGCGGGCATCGCTCTGCATCTGGGAGATCGTCGCTCCCATGGGCGGCTGGGCCGCCGTCGGCGCGGCCGGAGCCGGCGCGAGGTCCGTGGGAGTGGCGGGAGTCGCGACCATCGGGGCGGCAGGGGCTGCCGGAGCCACGGGCACCGCCGCGACCGGCGCCGCCACCGTCGGAGGGTCAACCGGTTGATCCGTAGCGAATTCCGAAGGCGAGCCGGGTGCCGGCGGCACGGGCGGCGGAGCGATCCGCCCGCCCGGTTCCTGCGCCACGACCGTCACCCCGCCGACCAGAGCGGACAGCGCGAGCAAAGTTGGCACGAGAGAGGCGAATCGGCTCATGATGGCCAGATACGGTAGCAAAGACCGGCGGATTTGACAGGAAAATTGACAAGCGGCGGGACCCTTGCTCTGTTTGCGCGCCCCGGACGTGCCGGAGACTCCTTCCGTGAAATCGAGCCCCTCCAGATCGCCCTTCTATGCCGCACTCACTTTCGGAGTGCTTTTGGTCGTTTGGGTGATTTTCTCCGGGTTCTTCGACCTTTTCCACCTTTCCCTCGGGGTGATCTCGTGCGGGATCGTGACATGGCTCTCTTCGCACCTCCTCTTCGACGACCGGACCCTTCCGCTGCGCCGGCGCGCCGTGCAGGCCTGGCGATTCGCCGGCTACATGGTCTGGCTCACCTGGCAGATCGTGCTCTCGAACATCGCCGTGCTCAAACTCGCCTTCGGTCCGCGGTCCGCCCTGCAGCCCCAGATCATCCGTTACCGCACGCCGCTGAAGTCGGATTTCGAAAAATTCCTCCTCGCCAATTCGATCACCCTCACCCCGGGCACGGTGACGATCAAGATCCTCGGCGACGTGTTTTACATCCATGCCATCGATGATGCCTCCGCGGCCGGCCTGAATGGAGAAATGGACCGTCGCATCGCGCGCATCTTCGAGACTTCCGCTGCATGACTTTCGAGCACTTCGCCATCGGGGTCGGAATCGCCCTCCTCTTCCTGATGATCCCGGCGATGTACCGCATCGTCCGGGGCCCCACCGCGCTCGATCGCATCGTCGCGGTGAACGTGATCGGCACCAAGACGGCGGTGCTCCTCGTCGTCATCGGCGTCGTGTTCCAACGGGTGGAGATGTTCGTCGATTTCGCCCTCGCCTATGCCCTCCTGAACTTCACCGGCTCGATCGCCGCGGCCCGCTACCTCCACCGGGCGGCCCAGCGCGGCGGCGACGCTCCTGTCGGAGACGAAGAATCCTGATTCCATGATCGTGACGGTCCTCAGCATCCTCCTCATCGTGACGGGATTGGTTTTCTTCCTCGGGGCCGCGGTCGGTCTCACGCGATTTCCCGATTTCTACTGCCGCATGCACGCGGCGGGCAAGGGCGACACGCTCTCGACCCTGCTCGTCATCTCGGGCTTCGCGGTTTACCAGCTGCACGGTATCGATGATTTCACGGAGGATTGGCCCGTCCTGCTGGTCGTGCTGAAACTTCTCGCCGTCGTGGTCTTCATCTACCTGACCAGCCCCACGAGCACCAGCGCTCTCGCCGACGCCGGCTGGGAAGATGGGATCGATCCGGTGATCGAACCCGGCCATGAAAACCACCTCGAGGACGACTGCCGCAAACCCTCCAGCCCGCAACCCTGATTCGCCGTGATCGTCACTTTCGACATCATCATCCTCATCTTCCTCGTCGTCGCGGCGATCATCGCCCTGTCGGTGAAGGATCTCCTCGCGGCAGCGATGGTCTTCAGCATCTACGGCTTCCTCATCTGCCTGCTCTGGGCGGAGATGGGGGCGGTCGATGTCGCCTTCACCGAAGCCACCGTGGGGGCGGGCGTCAGCACGGTGCTGATCGTGGCCACGGTCCTGAACACGCGAAGGAGGTCGTCCGACTGATGAAAGCCAAGATCTTCGCCTCCCTCTCGGTCCTCATCACCGGTGCGATCCTGCTCTACGCGGTGACCGATTTCCCCGATTTCGGTGATCCGGGATCGCCACCGAACGCGGGTGTTCCGGGCGGGGCACCCTCCGCCTCCCGTTACTATCTGGAAAACACCTATCGCGACACCAAGGTGCCGAATGTCGTCACCGCCGTGCTCGCCGACTACCGGGGGTATGACACCATGTTCGAGACCGTCGTCATCCTCACCGCGGGGATTGCGATTTTCGCCATTCTCCGCGTGCTCCGGCGCGATGATGCCCCGGCGGCACCCGATCCCGATCCCGCGCGGACCGACCACACCATCGACGGCGACCACCACCGCATCATCGTCGGCACCACCTGCCGCATCGCCGCCCCGCTCATCCAGATCTTCGCCCTCTACGTCGTCGCCCACGGCCACTACAGCCCGGGCGGCGGATTCCAGGGCGGCGTCATGCTCGGGGCCAGTTTCATCCTCCTCGCGCTCTCCGGCTCGCTCCGCGAGACCCTCACCCGGTTCAGCGAGAGCGACTACATGCGCATGGCCTTCATCGGCATCGTCATCTACGCGGGACTCGGCCTGCTCCCCATGTGGGTCGGGCGCAACTTCCTCGACTACGGCGCCCTCAGCGGCCTCTTCATGACCAAGGGAGAGGAAATGGCGCGCTCCCACAGCATGCTCGGCGTCGAGATCGGCGTCGCCGTCACCGTCATGTCCATCATGTTCGCCATGTTCGCCAATCTCTCCACCCGCGGCCGTCTCCGGGGAGGACTCTAACAAACCGCCACGATGCTTTCCTTCTTCCAAGAAACGATCGTCCCGCATTTCAATTTTTGGATCTACGTGGTGATCATGATGATCGGCCTCTGGTCGGTCATCGCGAAAAACAACCTCGTGAAGAAACTCATCGGCCTCTCGATCTTCCAGACGGCCATCCTGCTCCTCTATGTCTCCCTCGCAGTGAAGGAAGGCGCCACCATTCCGGTGATCGAGAGCCAGGTGCTCGCCGGATCGGCACATACCGAGCCTCCTGCCGCCGAAGGCGGAAAGAAAGCCCTGCCCGTGATCAATCCCGACGGCTACGCGAATCCCCTCCCGCACGTCCTCATGCTCACCGCCATCGTCGTGGGCGTGGCCACCCTCGGCGTCGCCCTCGCGTTGACCCAGATGATCTACAAGGATTTCGGCACGCTCGAAGAGGACGAGGTGCTGAGGAAAATCAAGGCGCTCCACGACGATGTCTGAACACTTCCCCGCCCTCATCCTCCTCGCGCCTCTTTTCGGAGCGCTCGTGATCGGCCTCTTCGGTCTGAGGGACCACCGCGTCTGCCTTCCCGCGACCCTCTCCGCGCTGGCCGTCTCCCTTTTTGCCGCGATCGCCCTGGCCCGGCAGGTCGCCACGGGAGGTCCGGTCGATTATTTCATGGCCGGCTGGGAGGAGCCGCTCGGCATCGGCATCCAGCTCCGCGCCGACGCGATCAATTCCCTCCTCCTCATCGTCATCGCCGTCGTCTCCCTCCTCGCGGCCGTGTTCACGATCCGCCCCGCGGGCGAACGCGATACGGAAAAGACGCCCTACTTCTACATCCTCTTCCTTCTTCTCGCCGTCGGACTCTTCGGGATCACCATCGCCGGCGATGCCTTCAATGTTTTCGTGCTCATCGAGGTCACCGCCCTCTCCAGCTACGGACTCGTCGCCATCGGCAGTTCCAAGCGATGCAAGGTCGCGGCTTTCCATTACCTCATCATGGGCACGGTGGGGGCGTCTTTCTACCTCCTCGGAGTGGGTTACCTCTACCTGAAGCTGGGCTCGCTCAACATGCAGGACATCCACCGGATCCTCGACGCCGACGGAACGCTCCACGACACCCGCGCCATCCGCACGGCCTTCGTCTTCATCCTCGTCGGGATCTGGACGAAAATGGCCCTCTTCCCCCTGCACGGCTGGTTGCCCAACGCCTACAGCTACAGCCCTTCGGGCAGCGCCGCGATCCTCGCCCCGCTCGTCACGAAAGTCTCCGTCTATGTGATGGTGCGCATGATGGTCAGCGTCTTCGGGCTCGATCGTCTCGAAATGAACGTCGACTGGGGTCACCTCGTCGTCTGGCTCGCCGTCATCGCCATCGTCGCCGGATCGATGATGGCCCTCGCCCAACGCGAGGTCAAAAAGATGCTCTGCTGCCTCATCATCGCCGAGGTCGGCTACATGGTCGGCGGCGCCTGGCTCGGTGATCCGGGTCGATGGGGCATCACCGGCACACTCTATCATATCCTCGCCGACGCGCTCATGACCTCGTGCCTCTTCCTCGCCGCCGGCGCTTTCGCGAAATGGCTCGGTGTGGTGAAACTCGACGACCTCTCCGGCCTTTTCCGCAAGATGCCCCTCGCCGCCACCGGCTTCGTCATCGGCGGACTCGCCATCATCGGGGTGCCGCCCACCTGCGGCTTCTACAGCAAATTCTACCTCATCCGCGGCGGGATCGAGTCGGGACAATGGTTCTATGTGGCCGCCCTCATCGGCTCCAGCCTCGTCAATGCGGTGCTCTTTTTCCGCATCTTCGAAATCGCCTACTTCGGCAAGAATCCCGTCGCGTCCCATGCCCACGGGCATGGATCCGACGATCACGGGCCGCACGATCACACCCACGACGAGGCTCCCGTGGTCCGTCGCGAGCCGCCTCTTCATGCTCTCGTCCCCGTGCTCATCGCCGCCGCCCTCCTCGTCCTGCTCGGGATCTTCAACGGCCCCATCGTCGAATTCATCCGCACGGGCCTCATCGAAACCGCGAAGGTCGTTTCCAACGGATAAGTGATGGAGAATACGGTAAACAGCCTCCTTCCCCTCTGGGCCTGTCTCGCCTCGCTCGCGGCCGTGCCCCTCATCGTCCTGTTCCGACGCGAGATCTTCCTGCGCGAGCTCATCACGTTCGGAGCGGGGCTGCTGAAATTCAGCTTCGTCCTCGCGATGCTGCCCCTCATCCTCGAGGGCAAGACGATCACCCTGACACTCGTCGAAGGCATCGGCGGCATCAACGTGCCCATCGCCTTCCGGGTCGACGGCCTCGGCATGCTTTTCGCCCTCGTCGCATCGTCGCTCTGGATCCTCACCTCCCTCTACGCCATCGGCTACATGCGCGGTCTCCACGAGCCCTCGCAGACGCGCTTTTTCGCCTTCTTCGCCCTTTCCCTCTGCGCCACTCTCGGCGTCGCCTTCGCGGGCAATCTCCTCACCCTCTATCTCTTCTACGAGATGCTCTCGCTCGCGACCTGGCCGCTCGTGACCCATCACCAGGACAAGGAAGCCCGCACCGGGGGACGCACCTACCTCTCCTACCTCCTCGGCACCTCCATCGCCTTCGCCATTCCCGCGATCCTCTTCACCTATGTCCGCAGCGGAGGGAATCTCGACTTCGGCGCCGAGGCCATCCTTGGCCAGAGCGAGCTCGGCTATTGGTCGACCCTGTTCCTCCTCCTCGCCTTCGCCTTCGGCTTCTCCAAGGCGGGGATGATGCCCTTCCACTCGTGGCTGCCCGGGGCGATGGTCGCCCCCACCCCGGTTTCCGCCCTGCTTCACGCCGTCGCCGTGGTGAAAGTCGGCGTCTTCTGCGTCATACGCGTCGTCACCGCCGTCTTCGGGGTGGATCTGTTGGGACGGCTCGGCGTGAACCTCGTCCTCTGCTGGATCGCCGCTTTCACCGTCATCACTTCCTCGCTCATCGCCCTCTCGCAGGACAACCTGAAACGCCGCCTCGCCTTCTCCACGATCGGCCAGCTCTCCTACATCGTCCTGGGCGTCGCCCTGCTCACCGAACACGCCGTGATAGGCAGCATCATGCACATCGCCATGCACGCCGTGGGCAAGATCACCCTCTTCTTCTGCGCGGGAGCCATCTTCGTCGCCTGCGGCAAAAAATACATCAGCGAACTCGATGGTCTCGGACGCCGCATGCCCGTCACCTTCGCCGCCTTCGCCATCGGGGCGATGAGTGTCACCGGTCTCCCACCCACCGGCGGTCTCCTCAGCAAACTCTACCTCGTCTGGGGTGCCGCCGAGGCCCACCAGATCGCGCTGCTCTGCGTTTTCCTCGTTTCCACGATCCTGAACGGCGCCTACTTCTTCCCCATCGTCTACCGCGCCTTCTTCAAGCCCGCTCCGGAGGGTGCCACCGGGATCTCCGAAGCCCCGCTCGCCTGCGTCCTCCCTCTCGCCCTCACCGCCGTGGGTTCGATTCTTCTCTTCTTTTTCCCCGGCTTGCTCTTCGACCTCGCCCGCCTCGCCGTCGGCGGCGACGTCGCCAATCCGTGACCCTCCTCCCTTCACCCTGACCCGCTTCCCGCCATGGCCGCTCCCCATTCCCCCACGCCGGATCAGACCGCCTGGTATCTCCACCCCGGCCTGCCGCGGCGGATTGTCATCGGGTTGGCAGCTTCCCTGGTGGCGCTCGTGCTCGTCGATCTCTTCCTCGCCTTTTCCGGCTCCGGCAAAACCCCCTATTTTCCTTGGGAAAAATGGCCGGCCTTTTCCGCCATCGCCGGTTTTGTTGGCTCCGCTCTCCTCGTCCTTGTCGCCCGCTTTTGCCTGCGCCCCCTCGTGAAGCGCGAGGAATCCTACTACGACGCCCCTTCCCACGATACAGGAGGAAACCCCGATGCCTGAAGCCCTCCCGCCCTTCCTCATCTTCCTCGTCGGCGCCGCCCTCGTCGCCTGTCTGCGCGGACGCGTGCGCCAGATCGCGGCGCTCGCCGTGCCCGTCGTCGCCCTCTTCAATCACACCCTCCTCACGCCCGGCACCCACTGGCGCATCGAGCTGCTCGATTTCGAACTCATCCTCGGACGTATCGATGCCGCGAGCTCGATCTTCCTCGGACTCTTCACCCTGCTCGCCTTCATCGGCATCCTCTATGTCGTGAGGGAAAACGAGCCTCTCGACCTCGCGGGAGGCCTCCTCTATGCCGGCAGTGCGACCGGGGCCGTTCTCGCCGGCGATCTCATCAGCCTCTTCTTTTTCTGGGAGATGCTCACCCTCGGAGCCATCCTCTGCCTCCTCGCCCGTCGCACCCCGGCTTCGGGACGCGCCGCGATGCGTTACCTCTTCGTCCACGTCTTCGGCGGCGTCGTCCTCCTCGCCGGACTGGTTCTCCATCTCGCCGCCGGCGGTGGCACCGCCTTCGAAAAGATCACCCTCGAAGGTCCCGGCCCGTGGCTCATGTTCCTCGGCTTCGGGATCAATTGCGCCTGGCCCGTCGTCGGTGCCTGGCTACCCGACACCTATCCCGAGGCGTCCCCCGGCGGAGTCGTCTTCATGGCCACCTTCACCACGAAGACCGCCATCTACGTCCTTTCCCGTACCTTCCCCGGCGAGCCCGTCCTGCTCTGGATCGGTGTCGCCATGGCCGTCATCCCGCTCTTCTACGCGCTCATTGAAAACGATCTCCGGCGTGTCCTCGCCTATGCCCTCGTCAACCAGGTCGGCATCATGGTCATCGGCATCGGCGTCGGCACCGAGCTCGCCTTGAACGGCACCGCCGCCCAGGCCTGCGTCCACGTGCTCTACAAAGCCCTCCTCTTCATGGCGATCGGATCCGTCATCCTGCGCACCGGCAAATCCCGCGCGAGCGATCTCGGCGGACTCTGCCAATCGATGCCGCTGACCTGTCTTTTCTGCTGCGTCGGCTCCGTCACCATCGTCCTCAGCGGCTTCGTTGGAAAAGCGATGATCAAGGGCGCCGTCGGTCATGAGGGACTCGCCCTCGTCTGGTTCGCCCTTCTCCTCGCCTCCGCCGGAGCCTTCGTCGCGGCCGGACTCCGCGTCCCCTTCGCCGCCTTCTTCCGGCGCGACGCCGGCATCCGTTGCGAGGAGGCGCCCCTGAACCAGCTCCTCGCCATGGGCTTCACCGCGGCGCTCTGCCTCATCGCCTGCCTCCTGCCCGGTGCCGTCCTTTACCCCTTCCTTCCCCACCCCGGCACCGCCGTGCCCGCCCTTTCCCTCGGCAAAATCACCGCCGAGCTTTCCCTCGCCCTCGGTGCGGCCCTCGCCTTCACCGTTTTCATCCGCAAAGGTCTCTTCCCCGCCGACCTCCGCGCCACCCACCTCGACGGCTCGTGGCTCTATCGCCGGGGCGGCCCCGCCTTTTACCGCCTCGCCGACCGGAGCCTCAACGCGGTCAATGACACGGCCTCGCGCCTCTTCCTCGGAAAGATCGTCAAGGGCATCGTCGATTTCTTCGAATCCGGCCTGCCACGACTCGCCTGTCTCTTCATGACTCCGCTCTGGAAGCTGATGGGACACGACGCCCACCGCATCGAGGAAGAGCGCCACGCCCTCTTCCGCCGCGCCCGCATCGGTGCTTTCCCGATCAGCCTCACCGCCTTCAGCGCGGTGATCCTCCTCGGGTTGTTGTCGGCTTACTACTACGTGAGCGGCAGATAAAACTCACGCTACCCGCAGCGCCCGCACGTGGCTTTCCACCGCCTGGGCGAGACCGCTCTGATTGTAGCCTCCCTCGAGCACCGAGACGAGCCGACCTCCCGCATAGGCATCGGCCATCTCCAGAAGCACGCCGGTCAAAGTCGCGAAATCCGCGTCTGTCAGCGTGAACTGCCCGAGAGGATCGCCTTGGCGGCTGTCGAATCCGGCCGAGAGCAGGATCAGATCCGGTTTGAAATCCCGCATCTTCTCCGCAAACGCACCCCGGAAAGCCGCGCCGATTTCCTTCATGCCCGAGCCTCCCGGCAGCGGCACGTTCAGGGTGCTGCCGCGTCCCGCGCCCGCACCGGTCTCGTCCTTTGCTCCCGTCCCCGGATACCAGGGTGATTGATGCGTCGAGAAAAAGAAGACGCTGCCATCCTCGTAAAAGATATCCTGGGTGCCATTGCCGTGGTGCACATCCCAATCCACGATCGCGATCCGCTCCAGACCATGTTTCCTCTGGGCATGCCGCGCCGCGATCGCGACATTGTTGAAGAGGCAGAAGCCCATCCCGCGATCCGGCGTCGCGTGATGACCCGGAGGACGCACCGCGCAGAAGGCATTCCGCCACGTGCCCGCGATCACCCCATCGACCGCGTTCAGCAATCCCCCCGCCGCCGCGCGCGCCACCCCGAGCGACTTCGGACCATAATTCGTGTCCCCCGTGCTGAGCTGCCCGGGACCGCTGCCATCCACTTCGGCGAGCACCGTTTTCAGATACCCGTCGGTGTGCACGAGACGGATTTCGTCGTCCGTCACCGCACGGCCTTCCACCACCGCACACTCCCCGGCCAGCCCGGAAGCCTCGAGCCGGTCGACGATCGCGAGGATGCGACCCGGTGCCTCGGGATGATGATCCCCCGGGTCGTGCTCCGTGAAGCCGCGGTCGAGGAGAAGGGCGGTGGAGGAATTTTGCGCCATGGATGTCCGTGTTTTGGTGTCAATGTCAGGATCGCTTCGTCTCACAGATTCCCCTTCTTCATCTCCGCCACCGCGAAGTCGACGGCGCGGGCCGTCAGGGCCATGTAGGTCAGCGAGGGATTGACGCAGGAGGCAGAGGTCATGCAGGCGCCGTCAGTGACGAAGACGTTCTTCACCGCGTGGACCTGGTTGTTTCCATTGAGGACCGAGGTCTTCGGATCGCGGCCCATGCGGGCGGTGCCCATCTCGTGGATCGCGGTGCCGGGGTAGGACTCGCCGTTGACGACCTGGACGTTTTTCAAACCGGCCGTCTCGAGCATCTCGCGGGCGTCCTCCATCATGTCGACGCGCATCTTCTTCTCGTTGTCGCGGAACTCGGCGTCGAAAATGACGAGGGGCAGGCCCCACTTGTCGCGCTTTTCCGGATCGAGCCACATCCGGTTTTCATGATAAGGCAGGGTCTCGCCGAAACCGCCGAGGCCCATCGTCCAAGGACCGGGTTCGGTCAGTTCCTCCTTCAATTCCGCGCCGAAGGAAAGCTCGGCGACGTTGCGCTCCCAGCCCTGGCGGCCTCCGCCACCCTGATAGCCGAAGCCGCGCAGGTAATCGCGTTTGTCGTCGCCGACGTTGCGGTAGCGCGGCATGTAGATGCCGTTGGCGCGGCGGCCGTAGAAGTAGCGGTCGAGGTCGCCCTCCCACACGCCGCTGGCGCCGGCGCGGAAGTGGTGGTCCATGAGATTGTGCCCGAGTTCGCCGCTGTCGTTGCCGAGACCGTTCGGGAAACGATCCGACTTCGAATTCATCAGCAGCGCGGTCGAGGCGATCGCGCTGGCGCAGACAAAGACGACCGGAGCGAAATACTCGATGTCCTCGAGCGTCACCGCGTCGCGCACGCGCACGCCCGTGGCCTTTTGCGTTGCGGGATCGAAAACGATCTCGCGCACCACGGAATCGGGACGCAGGGTCAGCTTGCCCGTCTTCGCCGCGGCCGGCAGGGTCGCAGACTGGGTGCTGAAGTAGGCGCCGAAAGGACAGCCCATCGCGCAACGGTTGCGGTATTGGCAGGGTCCGCGCCCCACGCCTAGCTGGGCTTCTTTCGCCGCGGAGAGGTTGGCGACACGACCGATCGTGAGATGACGCCCGGGAAAGTTCTTTTCGATGCGTTTGCGCACTTCCTTCTCCACGAAGAACATGTCCATCGGCGGGAGGAAATCACTGTCCGGCAGTTGCGGCAGTCCGAGAGCCTCGCCGGAGATGCCCACGAACTTTTCCACATAGGCATACCACGGCTCGATGTCGCGGTAGCGGATCGGCCAGTCGATCGCGACGCCTTCCTTCGCGTTCGCCTCGAAGTCGAGGTCGCTGAGCCGATAACACTGCCGCCCCCACATGATCGACTTGCCGCCGACGATGTTGGGCCGGTACCAGTCGAAGCGTTTCTTCTCCTCGTAGAGGGAATCGACGTCCTTCATCCAGTAGGTCTCGGTCGTCTCGTTGTAGGGGTAATCACGGGCCAGCTTCGGATGGGTTTCCTTCTGTTCGAGGGTGAGCTTGCCGTGGTACTTCGTCTCCCACGGGTTTTTCATCGCGTAGTCGTAACCGGCGACGTGGTCGAGCTGGCGCCCGCGCTCGAGCATGAGGACCCGCAGGCCCTTTTCGGTCAGCTCCTTCGCGGCCCAGCCGCCCGAGACTCCCGATCCCACGACGATGGCGTCGTAGGTGTGGGCTTTTTTCGCTTCAATGTTCAGGTTGGGCATGGGGGGGGGCCGCGGAGCGGCGGTGGAGTGATGGAGTGATGGAGTGAGGGAGTGAGGGAGTGATGGAGTGAGGGAGTGAGGGAGTGGAGGCGCGGTGGAACGGTGGAGTGATGGAGTGATGGAGTGGGTTCTGACCTCTGACTTCTGACCTCTGACCTCTGACTTCTGACTTCTGACTTCCGACCTCTGATCTCCGACTTCCGGCGTCACTTCGAAATCGCCCACGCCTTCTGTCCGGGCTGCATGGGGACGTCGCCTTCGAAACGGCCGGGGACGGGGAGGTACTCCAGCGCCTGGGTCGCGCCGATTTCGGAGATGAAATAGCCGGTGACGACGAATTCGCGGAGGCGTTTGAAGAAGGCTTTGTCCTTCTCCGCGGTCGAGCGGATCAGGGCGATCTTCTGATCGGGCGCGAGTTCGGCGAAGGCTTTCCCGTGGGCCTGGCGGCCGGCTGCCTCGATCTTCGCGAGACCGGCGTAGAAGGACTCCTGCTCGGCGAGCTCATGGCAATCGCGCAGGACACGGATGATGAAAGCCTCGACCCCGGCCGCCTTGGCTCCTGGCGTATCGGTCGTGGGAATGATCACCTCGGCGACCTCCGCGAGCAGGGCGGTCTGTTCCGGCGTCACCGCGACATTCGGACCCGCATTCAGGACCTGCCCGCTGAGGGACGCGGTAATCTGCGGGGAAAGGGCGCCGCCCAGGAGAAGGGAAAGGCGTTCAAGGGCGGCACGGCGGGGGATCATGGAGGGAAGGATACGCGGGAAGGATACGCGGGAAGGATACGCGGGAAGGATACGCGGGGTCAAGGCTGGGAAGAGCCTTCGTGTTCGCGGTTTCGCTGACGCGACGAATAGACCCTTTGCCAAAATTTTCTTCCGTTACTCGCTATGGGTTCGACAGACTGACTGGACGGTTTCAGGCATCGAGAGCAGTTGCTTGATCGATGCTTCGAGTTTGTCCGCGAGTTCTTCGGATTGTTTCGTGATGAAGC
>JAEUHI010000077.1 GCA_016795385.1 Verrucomicrobiales bacterium
GCTTCATCACGAAACAATCCGAAGAACTCGCGGACAAACTCGAAGCATCGATCAAGCAACTGCTCTCGATGCCTGAAACCGTCCAGTCAGTCTGTCGAACCCATAGCGAGTAACGGAAGAAAATTTTGGCAAAGGGTCTACATTTGTGCGCCGCTTGGCGATCGCATCGGGCGCTTGCGTATTGAAGCGGCGGACGTTCGTTCGCCGATGGCGGCCGGGTGCTGGGCGGGATTCGAAATTCTCGGAACGACGCCATTCCTTACAGCTCGCGACCCCTTCAGATTCTGCCCAGCCAAAGATGACGGAGTTTAATGGTCGGAGCTGGCCTCCCGTTTTCGCAATAACAGAAGATTCGTTCGTGCTCGGTGATGTAAACCTTTTCAGCGCACGATACTGCTGGCGAACAACTGCATGGCAGTGGGGTCTGAGTGACTTTTAGCTCCTCCCTTCTGCGTCCCAGACCTTCGGGAAGTTTGTGGTCAATTGTGTAGCCGGGACTGGCATAGCCTACCATCAAGGCACTTGTCATGCACCATGCATATTCTCCCCGGATGAACCGTGCGATACCTTTGGCTCCGTAATGGACGCCAACCGCATGATCTGCATCGACTGGCTTGCATTCGATGAAGAGCCAGTCCTGTGAGTTTTTGTAAACGTCATTCCGTCCCGCAATCCCCACCAACAGATCAGGCATCTTGTCGAGCTTGGTGCCGTCGTAGTTTCGCACCTTGGCTTCGCGGCTGACAACGGTGAAGTGTTCGCGGTCAAAGCCCTCCACAAGACCCTGATTAAAGACCTCGTCATAGATCACTTCATAAAGATCATGCGTGACTTCATCTTCGGTCGCGGTCTTGAGATTGATTCGCGGATTGGAGCGGGCCTTCAGTCGCTCCCAAGAAAACCTGATGGCATCTTCCACGATGAGGAACGCTGCGAGCGGCAATGGCTTGTGAGGCAGTTCGATCTCTTCGCGGTAGAATCCGTAGCCCATGAATCAGTCTTCAAAAAGGGTCATGTGATCACGAAGGATGTCTGCGCCGAGCAATCGTGCCCTGCTGGGGGTCCAGTAGCGATAATGGCGCAGGATGGCGATCAAGAGCCCACCCTCGATTTCTTCAATGATCTGGGTAGCTCCCGTCCGGTTGGCCAGCGGAATCACCTGCGTCTTGAAAAGCTCGGAAGGTTCGGCTGCCTGGACTCCTTTAGCTGTCAGGGTGAAGGCAATAAACGGACTCTTCAAGTCCTCCTCGGAGGGCTTCCAAACAGTGATCTCCGGTAGCTTGCCCAGTGCCTTGAAAAGCGGACGCATGTAGGACTCAAGACGGTTGAGGTAAATCGTGCGCTCCCTTTTCGTGGGTGTCGCGCTGGCTCGCCTGCCTAGCTCGTCGTTCGGCTCGCGAACTTCCAGTGTGTCCCGGATGACCTCTGCATCCGATGCGCTCAGTCCATAGAGCTTGCCGAAGAATGCGTCAATGTCGGGGAAGATGGTTTTATCTTCGTTAAGCAAGCGGGAGGAAAGTGAGGCCATCTCTTCGCGCTGCGACTTGTCGAGATTGCCGAAAGGGAAAAACGGGCTTTTGTCCAAATCGGCCTTGTAGACATTTGGTCTCTCAAAGCCAAGTTTTGCACTCGTCAAAAGCGCATAGTATTGCCAAAGCTGGCTGTGAACGAAAAGTTGTAGGTATCGAACCAAGTCTTTTCCTGACTGCGCGCCGTTTGCGGAGTAGCCGTAGAAACTCTGGTTGAACGCAAGGTCAGAGTCACAGATTGGTGCCCATCCTGCTGTTCGATCCGAGCCGGGCGCTTCTTTAATAAGAACAAGCGGCCCACGATATGCCTTTATCGGGTCTAACGAGCCCTCCGAGTAATCTATGCGAGACCAGCCGACCGTATTGTGAGAGAAAAAGTCGAGTTCAGATGGATTTACCTCGAATCGGAACAGGCTGGTTGAATTCAGGTCTTTCAACACCTGCATCTCTTTAGAGTCTTGTCGTTCTTTTCGGTTCGGGCGAACTTGGTATCCGTTTTTACAGGTTAGACCTAGCTCCCTTTCCCAGTAGTTTTCGAGCGTTCGAGGTGCCGCTTTCTTGATCCTTCTTACAACCTCCACATCCAGCGCAGTGCCCACTGCCAGCGCTTTCCACAACCACGGTTCCGCAATCGTCTGTTCTACATCTACAGGCTGGGCAGACTTGGCATCAATGCGCATTTCGCCGAGGCTGTTGGCATGGAGGTCGGTATGGGGTGAGATGAATTGCACGCGGTGATGCAGTTTGGCCCTGCGATTGCGGGCAAAGAGCAGCATGAAGGGCTGATCCATATCAGGCCAGACCTGGGTTTTACGAAGATTGGAGCAGTTGATGATGCCGTTCACCTCAAGCAGGCGGAACAAAGCTTTGCGTGTTGACTCCGCCATCGGCCCTTGCTTGAACAGGGTGCGGGCAGGCAGGGCCATGGCCATGCGTCCATCGGGTTTGCACCATTCCATGGATCGCCAGATGAATGGCAGGTCGGGCACGCTGTCCGGGTTTTTGTAGTCTTTGCCTATCTCGGGATCGAGGCGTGTCACGATGGCCTTGCTGATTCGGTGGAGTTCCGCGGAGACACTGGCGTACTCCTTACCGATGTTCGTCCAAGGAGGGTTACAAAGAATGAGGTCGAAGGAGCCATCGAAGCGCTTGCCGACATGATCGCCAATGCTGCCGACGACGGGGCCTTTCTCTTTGTCGTCCTCTTTTCGCCAGTCGAAGAGTATCTGGCTTCTGCCTCCGCAGAGGGCTTTGAACTTTAGCTTTTCGGGCGGGACAGGATCGGGATCGAGTTCAATTGCCGTGAGGTAGAGACTCAGTGCGGAAAGCTTGAGGGCTGAATCACAGATATCGAAGCCGACGAGCTGGTTTTCCAGAATGCCGCGAATGGCATCGGTGCCGGGACGTTCCTTCGTGTGCTTCCACAACTCACGGTAGAGGCGACGGAAGGCAAGCACGAGGAAGACCGAAGCGCCGCAGGCCGGGTCGAGCACCTTGGCGGCATGGGAGTCCTTCAGATTGTCAAAAGCTTCACCGACGAGCGTGGCGGCGATGTTTCGCGGTGTGTAGTGAACGCTGGTGTTCTGGGAGCGTTCACGATTCCACTTCCACGAGAGCTTTTCATAGACCTGGCTCAGCAGACCGACCGGGATGTGTGCGAAATCGAGATGGCCCCAGTCAAACTTTGGTGTGTCGAAGCTGAGACGCCCTTGATAGTCGTCCCCAGCAGTAGCTTCTTCACCCTTCAAAATGTGTTTGAGGTGATGAAACAGCTTTTGGCCTGTAGCCTTGCCTTTTGCTTCGAAGAACTCAGAGCTGCCGTTATCCGTCAACGGCAGAAAGTCTCCATTAAAAGTCTTGTCCAGCCAGCGGCAGGTGGCGGCGGTGTTTTCAGCGTCGTCAAAGCAATGCGCCAACGACGTAGCACGCGGAGCTATCTTCTTGGTGTTCTCCTCTTTGATGATGCCGCGATCCCGCAAGAACCGGAAGAAAAGCACACGTCCCACCAAGGAGATTACGTCCGCGCGTTTGACATTCAGCCGATGGAGGCTAGTGGCCGCCTTGTCCACCAAAGTGAATATCTCTTTGAAAAGATAGTCCACCTCACTGCCCATAGGCATTTCCTCAAAGGTGCCCATCGCGAGTCGTGAAAAGAAGGTGATCGCATCAGGCGAGTCAGCATTGACAGGGAAGGGTTTCCAATTCGTTGTCTGGTCTTTCAGGCTGACTGGGATCACGTTAAGGGTGCCTGGACGGATGATCGCGAGATAAGCACGGTCTCCACGGCAGGCCAAAGCACGGCGGAGATCGTGAATTTGCCGCTGCTGTTCGTCCGGCGGCTCTGCCAGCTTCCCTTCGTTGACAAAGAACAGCAGAGGGCGGCTCTGATTTTCCACCACTCCGTCAGGGCGGACCAATCTGTCCGCGGATGGACCCTGCGGCTCGATGAGGTCCAGATAGTCGATCTGCGTGTGGCTGGCTTTGTCCTTGAACAACACCATGGAGTCCCTGCCGATGCCGTATCGGGGCAATTCGGATGCTGGATTGATGGAGCTTGAACGGGGCATTGACGAGGTGCTCGATCTTTTAACGCTCAGATTCTGCCATATAATCGGTTCTTATGAACACATAAAAATTCTGCTACAGAAAGTTTTTCCTCATGACTGGTCCATCCTCTGTTCTCGTCGAGCGTTGTTCGGCAGGAGCGAATGGTCGTTGGAGAGCGAAACGCGCCAACCATCAACCGATTGGGCCGAATGATCCAACAAATTTGAGATGGATAAGGACTGTTTCTGTGCGGATTCACATCCGGGATCTTCTCCACCCCACCCCCTACCTCCCCCGCACGACCTGCACCCCCCACCGCATCCCTCTTCCCACGGCTCTCGCCACTGCCCACCAACCGCGCCCCGCAATCCGCGCGTCCCAGGCCACAGGGAAAGATCGAGAAGTCTTAACTCGGCAGTCTCGCGATTACTGGTGACAGCCCAGTTGGTGAGGAGCGTGGCGGTCATGTTGGTTCACACACCGTTGTCGGTGAGGAAGGCTCCCACGGTGAGCGTCCGCGATGGACGGGTCGCTTGGCTGCGGATCGTGTCGGCGCCTGTGCCGACATTGGTCGCGGGGACTATCGCGGCGAGAGGACGGAGGCCCTTGGAGCGGAGGAGGAGGCGTTGTCCTGCGCCGATTGCTTTGTAGACGTCGGCCCCGGAACGTTCGAACCCACACCGACCCCAAGCCTTCAGCGGGACAGTAGCCGGGGAGATGGAAAAGAAATTCCTGCGGTAACACCCGCCCTTACCTCACGGCAGGTTCGTCACGCCCATCAGGTACTTGTCGCACTCCCTCGCAGCCCCGCGTCCTTCGTTGATGGCCCAGACGACGAGGGACTGGCCACGGCGCATGTCGCCCGCGGCGAAGACGCCGGGGAGATTCGTCGTGAACGATCCGTGCTCCGCCTTGACGTTGGAACGGGCGTCGGTCTCGAGTTCGAACTGCTTCACGATCTCCTGCTCGGGACCCATGAAGCCCATCGCGAGGAGGACGAGTTGAGCGGGGATGACGCGGGCGGTGCCCTCGACTTCCTTCGGCGAGAAACGGCCGTTGTCGTTGACCCACTCGATGTTGCAGATCTCGAGTCCGGTCAGGTTGCCGGCCTCGTCCTTGAGGAAACGTTTCGTGTTGACCAGATACTGGCGCGGGTCGGCACCCTGGACGGCGGCGGCTTCCTCCTGGCCGTAGTCCATCTTGTAGACCTTGGGCCATTCGGGCCAGGGATTGTTCGCGGCGCGCTCCATCGGGGGCATCGGCATGATCTCGAGCTGGATGACGCTCTTGCAGCCGTGGCGCAGGCTCGTGCCGACGCAGTCGGTGCCGGTGTCACCACCGCCGATGACGACGACGTCCTTGCCCTTCGCGTTCAGCGCCGGGATCGTGCCGTCGAACTGGTGATCGAGCTGGTACTGGGTGTTCGCGGTGAGGAACTCCATCGCGAGATGGATGCCCTGGGCGTCGCGGCCCTCGATCGTGAGATCGCGGCCGAGGGTGGCGCCACAGCAGAGGACGATGGCGTCGAAATCCTTGCGGAGTTTTTCGGCGGTCCACTCGGCGTCCTTGCCGATGTTGACCTTGGTCTTGAAAGTGATGCCCTCGGCGGCGAGGAGATCGACGCGGCGCTGCACGACCTCCTCCTTGTCGAGCTTCATGTTCGGGATGCCGTACATGAGGAGACCGCCGATGCGGTCGGCGCGTTCGAAGACGGTCACTTCATGACCGGCCTGGTTGAGCTGGTCGGCGCAGGCGAGACCGGCCGGGCCGGAGCCGACGACGGCGACCTTCTTGCCCGTGCGCTTTTCGGGAATGCGGGGGGTGACCCAGCCTTCCTCCCAGCCTTTGTCGATGATGGCGCACTCGTTGTTCTTGATCGTCACGGGCGGCTCGATCACGCCGAGCACGCACGAGCCTTCGCACGGCGCGGGACAAACGCGGCCGGTGAACTCGGGGAAGTTGTTCGTCTTGTGGAGACGGTCGAGGGCCTCGCGCCAACGGCCGCGGAAGACGAGATCATTCCACTCGGGGATGAGGTTGTTGATGGGGCATCCGCTCGCCATGCCGGAGACGATGTGTCCGGTGTGGCAGAAGGGCGTGCCGCAGTCCATGCAGCGCGCTCCCTGGGCGCGGCGCTCCTTGTCGTCGCCGTGGATCTTGAATTCCTTCCAGTTCTTGAGGCGTTCGATCGGATCGAGTTCGGAGTCGGTCTTGCGAGCGATCTCCATGAAGCCGGTGGGTTTTCCCATGATGAAAAAGCGATTGAAGTAAACAAACAGGGTTCGGTCTGACAGGGTCGGGTCGTCGACTCAAGAGGGTTCAGTTTCCTCCGACGCGGGAGAGGTCCTTGAGGTTCTCCTCGAAGGCGGCCATGGCGGCCTCGTCTCCGGAGAGTCCCTGCTCCTCCACCTTGCGGAAGCACTCGAGCATGCGCTCGTAGTCGCGCGGGAAGACCTTGAAGAACTTCGCGGATTCGGCCTGCCAGTGGTCGAGAATGAATTTCCCGCGGGCGGAGCCGGTGTAGGCGACGTGCTTCTCGATCTCGGCCTTCACGTTGGCGATGTCGGCGTCGGTGCACTCGATGAGACGGTAAAGGTTCACCATCTCATGGTTGAGGCGCTTCTCGAAGTGGCCGTCGATGTCGTAGACGTAGGCGATGCCGCCGGACATGCCCGCGGCGAAGTTCCGCCCGGTCTCACCGAGGACGATGACTTGGCCGCCCGTCATGTATTCGCAGCCATGGTCACCCACGCCTTCGACGACGGTCTTCACGCCCGAGTTGCGGACGCAGAAACGCTCGCCGGCGATGCCGTTGATGTAGGCGGTGCCGGTGGTGGCTCCGTAGAAGGCGACGTTCCCGGCGATGATCTGCTCCTCGGCCTTGAACTTCGATCCCTTGGGCGGGTAGATGATGATCTTGCCGCCGGAGAGGCCTTTGCCGACGTAGTCGTTGGCGTCGCCCTCGAGTTCGAAGGTCATGCCGTTCGGACAGAAGGCGCCGAGGGACTGGCCCGCGCTGCCCTTGAACTTGAGGTGGATGGTGTCCTCGGGCAGGCCGGCGCCGCCGTGGTGGCGCGTCACCTCGCTGCCGGTGATGGTGCCGACGACGCGGTTGATGTTGATGATGGGCAGCTCGAGCTTCACCTTTTCGCCGCGCTTGATGGCGGGCTCGCAGAGGGTGAGGAGATGGGTGTTGTCGAGGGCACGGTCGAGACCGTGGTCCTGCGCCTTCTGGCACCAGGTGCCGACCTCGGGACCGACGTCCGGCTTGTGGAAGACGGAGGTCAGGTCGACGCCCTTGGCTTTCCAGTGATCGGTGGCTTCCTCGGTGTCGAGGCACTCGACGTGGCCGACCATCTCGTTGATGGAGCGGAAGCCAAGCTCGGCCATGTGCTCGCGCAACTCCTGGGCGATGAAGGTCATGAAGTTCACGACATGCTCGGGCTTGCCGGTGAAGTTCTTGCGCAGCTTCGGATCCTGGGTGGCGACGCCGACCGGGCAGGTGTTCTTCTGGCAGACGCGCATCATCAGACAGCCCACGGAGACGAGCGGAGCGGTCGCGAAACCGTACTCCTCGGCTCCGAGCAGCGCGGCGATGGCGACATCGCGACCGGTCTTGAGCTGGCCGTCGGTTTCGAGGACAACGCGGCTGCGGAGGTCGTTGAGAAGAAGGATCTGGTTCGTCTCGGCGAGGCCGAGTTCCCACGGGGCGCCGGCGTTGTAGATCGACGAGGTCGGGGACGCGCCCGTGCCGCCGTCGTGTCCGGCGATGAGGATGACGTCGGCATGCGCCTTGGCCACCCCCGCGGCGATCGTGCCCACGCCGACTTCGGCGACGAGCTTCACGTTGATGCGGGCGCGCGGATTCGAGTTCTTCAGATCGTGGATGAGCTCGGCGAGGTCCTCGATCGAGTAGATGTCGTGGTGCGGCGGCGGGGAGACGAGTCCCACGCCGGGCGTGGAGTGGCGCACCTTCGCGATCCAGGGATAGACCTTGGACCCGGGCAGTTCGCCGCCTTCACCGGGCTTGGCACCTTGGGAAATCTTGATCTGGATCTCGTCGGCGTTGACGAGGTACTCGCTGGTGACGCCGAAGCGGCCCGAGGCGACCTGCTTGATCGCGGAACGCTTGCTGTCGCCGTTCGGGAGCGGCTTGAAACGCTCGGGATCCTCGCCGCCCTCGCCCGTGTTGGACTTGCCGCCGATGCGGTTCATCGCGATGGCGAGGGTCTCGTGGGCTTCCTGCGAGATCGATCCATAGGACATCGCGCCCGTCTTGAAGCGCTTTGTGATCGCTTCGACGGACTCCACTTCCTCGATCGGGACCGGGGTGCGGTTGCCCTTGAACTTCATCAGGCCGCGCAGGGTCGAGAGGTTCTGGCTGCGGTCGTTGACCTTGGCCGCGTACTGCTTGTAGACCTCGTAGCTGCCGGTGCGGACCGCCTTCTGGAGGAGGTGGATCGTCTCGGGGTTGAAGAGGTGATACTCGCCGTCGCTGCGCCATTGGTAAACGCCGCCCGAATCGAGGGCACGCTCCTCCGCATCGATGTGGCGGTCGGGGAAGGCCTCGCGGTGACGCACCAGCGCCTCCTCGGCGACCTGGTCGATGTCGGAGCCCTCGCAACGGCTTGAGGTGCCGGTGAAAAACTTGTTCACGAGATCGGTGCTGAGACCGATCGTTTCGAAGATCTGGGCGCCGCGGTAGGAGGCGACGGTGGAGATGCCCATCTTCGCCATCGTCTTGACGACGCCCTTGATCGAACCCTTGAGGAAGTTGTAGACCGCCTTGTCGAACTCGATGTCGAGCATGTTCTCCTCGATCATGCGATGGATCGAGTCGAAGGCCATGTAGGGATTGATCGCGTCGGCTCCATAGCCGATCAGCGTGGAGAAGTGGTGCACTTCCCGCGCTTCTCCCGTCTCGAGGATGATCGAGACCTTGGTACGGCTGCCGGCCTTCACCAAGTAGTGGTGCAGGCCACCCATGACGAGGAGCGTCGGCATCGCCGCGTTCTTCGCATCGATGTTGCGGTCGGAGAGGATGAGCAGGTTGTAACCCTCGGCGATGGCCTGGTCCGCTTTCGCGCAAAGCGCGTCGAAGGCCGCCTCGAGACCGGCGCCCCCTTGGTCGGCGGGGAACAGGGCGTCGAGGGTGGTGGCCTTGAAGCCGTCGAGCTCGATCTCGCGCAGTTTGGCGAGCTGTTTGTTGTCGAGCAGCGGGTGATCGAGGCGGATCATGCGGCAGCTCTTCGGTCCGGGCTCGAGGAGGTTGCCCTCGGAGCCGAGGAAGGTCTCGGTCGCGGTGACGAGCTCCTCGCGGATACAGTCGAGGGCCGGGTTCGTGACCTGGGCGAAGATCTGCTTGAAGTACTGGTAGAGGTGCTTCGGCTTCTGCGAGAGCACGGCGAGGGGCGTGTCGTTGCCCATCGATCCGATCGGTTGCACGCCGGTGGTCGCGGTGGGACCGAGGAGCATGCGCAAATCCTCGTAGGTGTAGCCGAAAGCGAGCTGGCGCTCGAGGACACGCTCGTCCTCGACCGTCTTCGGAGCCTTCGGCGCGGGGAGATCCTTCAGGAAAACTCGGTTTTCGTCGAGCCACTGCTTGTAGGGCTTGGCCGAGGTGTAGCGCTTCTTCACTTCCTCGTCGGGCACGATGCGGCCTTCCTGCATGTCCACGAGGAACATGCGGCCGGGGCGCAGGCGGCCCTTCTGCACGACGGTGAGCGGATCGATGTCGGGCACGACGCCGACTTCCGAGGCCATGATGACGAGGTCGTCCTCGGTGACGTAGTAACGGCTCGGGCGGAGTCCGTTGCGGTCGAGGACCGCACCGATCATCTGGCCGTCGGAGAAAGTGATCGAGGCCGGGCCGTCCCACGGCTCCATGAGGCAGGCGTGGTATTCGTAGAAGGCCTTCTTCTCCTCATCCATGAAGGTGTGGCGCTCCCACGGCTCGGGGATCATCATCATCACCGCGTGGACGAGGTCGTAGCCGCCGAAATGCATGAACTCGAGCGCGTTGTCGAAGCGGGCGGAGTCCGAGCCATCCTCGTTGATGACGGGGAAGATGCTCGAAATCTCGTCGCCGTATTTCTCGCTCTGGCAAAGGGCCTGGCGCGCCTTCATGAAGTTTGCGTTGCCCATCACCGTGTTGATCTCGCCGTTGTGGGCGATGAAGCGGTTCGGATGCGCGCGCGACCAGCTCGGGAAGGTGTTCGTCGAGAAACGCGTGTGCATCAGCGCCAGCGCCGACTCGAAGTCCGGGTCGTGGAAATCGGGGAAGTATTCCGCAAGCTGGCAGGGCGTGAGCATGCCCTTGTAGACCATCGTGCGCGACGAGAGATTCGGCACGTAGAGGTAGGAGGCACCGGGGAAGGAATTCGACTTGTTGCCATGCACGTCCGTGTAGCCGTTCGGCAGCTCGTTGTTGCGGATCGCATAGGCGACGCGGCGGCGGATGATGTAGAGCTTGCGCTCGAAATCCATCGGATCGGTGATGTCGGCGCTCTTGCCGATGAAGATCTGGCGGATCGCGGGCTCGTAGCGGCCCGAGGTCTTGCCGAGGATCTCGCTCTTCACCGGCACGGTGCGCCAACCGATGAAACGCTGGCCCTCCTCGCGGATGATGTGCTCGAAGACCTGCATCGCCGCCTCGCGCTCGCTGGCCTCGGGGGAAAGAAAGACAAGACCCGCGCCGTAGTCGCCCTCGGCCGGCAGCTCGATGCCCTTCGCCGCCATCTCCTTGCGGAGGAATTTGTCCGGGATCTGCACGAGCATGCCCGCGCCATCGCCCGTCGCCGGATCAGCCCCGCTCGCGCCGCGGTGATCCATGTTCTCGTTCATCGTCAGCGTTTTGAGGACGATGTCGTGCGACCGTTTACCCTTCAGGTGCGCGATGAAACCGACGCCACAGGCGTCTTTCTCGTGCGAAGGGTGCCAGAGGCCCTGGGGTTCGGGCCAGCCAAGCGGGGAGGTCTTCGAAACAGACATGGAGTTCAGAATGAATGAGGTGTTAACAAACCGTTTTCACGGGTCCCGGGACTGCCGGGGGGAGAACATTGACGAAAAGTTGAGAAAATCCAGCCTAAGGAATGGAACAAATCCGGCGAAAGAGCAAAAACCGTTCCTCTTTCGCGCTCTTTGTATTACGAAGCTCGGATTTTGGACGATACGGACTCATTTTTTACTTCGCTTCTGCCGAAATCCCGGAAGGGCGTAGTTTCCCCACAGGTCTTCCGTGATCCGCCGCCCTTTCGGGGTTCAGGGCCTCGAGGTCCCCGCCGCGACTATCTCAGCGACCATCTCCGCAACCGACCAGCTTTCGTCGGTGAAGATCCGGCGGATCGTCCCATCGGGATTGAGAACCAGGGTGCGCAGATTGTGCTGGATCGTGCCGTTCGTCTCGCCGTAGCGGAGTCCGGTCGGCTCCGCGAGCGCCTCGATCGGCCCGGGATCTTCGCTCGAAAGCAGGCTCCACGGCATTTCCGGACGGTAGCCGAAAGCCGCCGCCCACGCTTTGAGGATTTCCGGACGATCGTGCTCATGATCAAACGAGATCGTGAGGAGCCGGTATTTCTCCGGGGCCTGTGGCTCTTTTTCCAAGGCGGCGATCACCGCGGCGAAGTGATTCATCATCCGCGGGCAGTACTCCGGCACCGGACAGCGGGAAAAAACGAACGTCAGCGCCACCGGCATTCCCTGGAAATCGGAGAGCTTCACCGGTCGGCCCGACTCATCGAGAAAGGTCACCTCCGGGAGCCGGTCGCCGGGCTTGGCGAGCTTCTCCTCGTCCGGCTTGCTCTCGTCGAGGGTGATCGCACCCTTTTCTCCGGTCACGACCACGCCGGTCACCCATGATTCATCGGCGACCACGTGATAATCGAAGGTCACGACCATGCCCGGCTCCAGCTTCGCGAATTCGGCGGGATCCTTCGCCTTGAAAGGCATGATCATCCGCGGCATGTAGCCCGGAATCTCCTCGTGATCGATGATCATCATCGATTCGTCACCGGGCATCGGCTTTTGCACCACCCCCCGCACCTGGAACACTTTTTCGTCCGGCTCGGACCGCTCGCAGGAAGAAAGAAGGAGCCCCGCGAAGGCGAGAGCGGCGAAGGAAACAGTTCGAAGGACAGGCATCTGACGGGAAAGGGGATCTCCGGGAGATTACGCCAAAACGCGCGGGGACGGAAACGCGCACCCTTCTTTTTCAAAAGAGAAGGTGCGGGCGCCCACCGGCGGGGCGTAGATTCTTTCCGATCCCTTCGCCGGATGTTCTGGAAAACAGCCAACCCACCGATTCTTCGACGGCTCCTGCCGATGCTCTGCTGCTCGGCGGTGGTTCTGGCTTCCTGTGAAAAAGAAGCTCCGAAGACTTCCGTCCTCACCGGGAAGTTCCGCGAAGTCGAACCCTTCGCCCTGACCGACCAACAATCGCGCCCTCTCGCCAACGACGATCTGAAAGGCCGGGTCTGGATCGCGAACTTCATCTTTTCCTCCTGTAACGCCGAGTGTCTCATCCTTTCCTCGCGCTTCGCCGAGCTGCAGCGCCTCTTCGCCGACGAGCCCGACGTCGCCTTCGTCTCCTTCTCCGTCGATCCGCAGACCGACACGCCCGAGCGTCTCGGGGAGTTTTCCCGGCGCTGGCACGCCGACCCGGAGCGCTGGTATTTCCTGACCGGAGACAGCGGCAAGCTCGATGCCCTCATCAAAAACAGCTTTCTCCTGCCCGTCACCCGCGATCCCATGGAGGCCGGCAAGCTGCTCTCGCAGAAACTCATCCACACCAATCGATTTGCCATCGTCGATCGCTCGGGTACCGTAAAGGCCTACGTCGACGGTCTCCAACCCGAGTCCGTCTCGGTGATCTCGCGGCTCGTCCTCGAGATGCTTCAGGAATCCCCCTCCCACGAAAACAGCGAAACCTCACCCACACCCCGAACATGAAAGCGATCGCTCTCCTCAGTCTCGTCCTCACCTCCGCCCTCTCCCTTCTCTCGCTCCGCGCCGACGAAGGCGGAGCCTATCAGGTGAAAGTGCCTGAAATGAAATGCGCCGGTTGCGCCTGGTCCATTGGCGAAGAGCTCAAGAAGGTCGACCATGTCACCGAAGTGTTTGTCGATCCCAAGACCAAGGTCGCGATCTTCTCCGTCGACAACGCCGAAGGCGCCGATGAAAAAGCCGTCCTCGCCGCCGTCAAGGCCGCCGGTTATGAGGGTTCGGGCTACGGCAAGCTGAAGACCACCTTCGCCGAAGCCAAAGCCGCCCTCAGCAAGAGCTGAGACTCCCGCGTCGAAAGGAACTTGAAATTTCAAGAGGGTCAGGTCGCAAGCCTGACCCTCTTTGCTTTTCTACTCTCCGGCCAAGCGGAGGGCTTCGTTGCGAATCGCCTCGCTGACTCGGAAGCCGTTTCTGTCGAGCGCGTCGAGCAAGGGAAGGACGGTTGGGATCATGCCACCCTCTTTCGCCTTCAACAACAGGCCGACGGTGCCTGTCACGGCGATTCCGAGATGACGAGCTGCTTCCCGGGCTTTGCGGTCGTCGAGGATGATTCGACAAGAAAACTCGTAGGCCAATGCGATTGCCTCGGACTCGCCCGGATCCACCACCAATCGCAGGGCGGCCACCATCCCGGAATCCGAAGGCGTCCTCACTTCGATCCAATCGGGCAACGGACCAAACTCCCCCGAAACCGCGTCCGGAACGATTACCGGATCCACAAGCTGATTGAGCAAGTCGAGTCGGCCAATCCGCTCGAGGCCGATGAGACATGCCGTATCAACCACTGCGGCGGACTTCACCATGCCACATCCGAAATGAGATCTTCCGCCGGATAATCCACCACCGGGATTCCATGCCGAGAAAGGACGTCGATGAAGGCTTGCTTGGAATATCCCGCAAGCTCAGCGGACTGCCCCAAAGAAAGCCGTCCCAACTCGAAGAACTTGAGAGCCATCATGAGCCGGCCTTCCGCCGGATCCACAAAGGGCGGCAGGTTCACGGGCTCATGAATGGAATCCTTGGCCGACATGATTCAAGCTTACGTGATTGGTCCGAATCTGGCAATCCCGATCCTCACGCCACCACTTCCCGGATCACCTTCCCGTGCACATCGGTGAGCCGGAAGTCGCGGCCCGCGTAGCGGTAGGTGAGGCGTTCGTGGTCGAGTCCCAGCAGATGCAGCATCGTGGCGTGGAGATCGTGCACGCTGACGGGATCCTTCTCCGCCTTGAAGCCGAATTCATCGGTCGCGCCGTGGACGGTGCCGCCCTTGATCCCGCCGCCCGCCATCCAGACGCTGAAGCCGTAGTGGTTGTGGTCGCGGCCCATCTGCGGTTTGCCCGCGCCGCTCAGTTCGACGGTGGGCGTGCGGCCGAACTCGCCACCCCAGAGGACGAGGGTGTCCTCGAAAAGGCCGCGCTGTTTCAGATCGGCGAGCAGCGCGGCGATCGGACCGTCGATGTCCGCGGCGAGGGTGCGGTGATTTTTCTCGATGTCGTTGTGGTTGTCCCAGGGCTGCCCGGCTCCGTGCCAGAGCTGCACGTAGCGCACCCCGCGCTCGAGGAGGCGTCGGGCGATGAGGGTCTGCCGTCCGTGCACGGTGTTGCCGTAGAGTTCGCGGATCGCGGCGGGTTCCTTGGAGAGATCGAAGGCGTCGCTCGCCTCGGCCTGCATGCGGAAGGCGAGCTCGTAGCTGTGGATGCGCGCGTCGAGGCGTTCGTCGAGCCGGGCCTCGCGGTGACGGGCGTTCCACCGCGCGAGGAGATCGAGCTGGCGGCGCTGGTTCCCCGCGGTGACGTGGGGATGGTCGATGTTCTCGATGAGCTTGCCGGGTTCCTCGTGCTTCGAATCGATGTAGGTGCCCTGGTAGGCCCCGGGGAGGAAGGCGGACTGCCAGTTCTCGTGGTCCTTGATCGGCATGCCGCCCGGGCACATCGCGATGAAGCCGGGAAGGTTCTCGTTTTCCGTGCCGAGCCCGTAGAGCGCCCACGCCCCGAAGCTCGGACGCGCCTGCACCGAGTCGCCGCAGTTCATGAGCATCAGCGAGGGCTCGTGGTTCGGCACCTGCGCGTGCATCGAGCGGATCACGGCGATGTCGTCGATGTGCCGCGCCGTCTTCGCGAAGAGTTCGCTCACCTCGATGCCAGACTCGCCGTAGCAGTCGAAACGGAAGGGCGAGGGGAAGGCCGCACCGGTCTTTCGCTCGGTCGTGAGGGTGTTCGCGAGCGGCTTGCCGGCGTGTTTCGCGAGGGCGGGTTTGGGATCGAAGGTATCGACATGCGAGGGACCGCCGTTGAGGAAGAAATGGATGACCCGCTTCGCCTTCCCCGGGAAATGGCTCCCGCGGGAGACGAGCGGATTCTCCGCGGCGAGCAGGCCGTCCTCACCGAGCAGGCCGCCCAGGGCGAGGGAACCGAGCCCGAGGGAGGAGCGTTGCAGGAGGGAGCGTCGGGTGATCATGGCCTTCGTTTCAGTCGAAAAACAAAAATTCATTCGAGCACAACATCGCCTGGGCGAGTTGTTCCCACGCGTTCAGCGGAGCGGCCGTGTCGGCGGGGAAATCGCGTTTCGCGTCCCAGGCCAGGGCCGGTTTCTCGCCGTCGTCGGGGGCGAGCTCGCCGAGGCGGATCTCCCAGAGAAACTGGTCGCTGTTGAGACCGTCGCCGATGTCGACGAGGAAATCGATCGTCTCACCGGCCTCGACGGCGATGGCGTCGACTCCGAGCTCCGCGTTCTTCGCGAGCAACTTCGCCGACCCTAACAAACCCACTCGGGAACTCACGACAAAGGCGCGGATCCCGTCGCCGGCCTTGGGTTCGTGGATCAATTTTGAGCGGATCGCGATCGTCATCGCCCGGGGCGCGGTCCAGCGGCGCACCGCGGCATGGCCGCGGTCGTTTCCGGGATGTCCACCGTTCGCGGTGAGCTGCACCCAGCCGAGTTTTGGGTCGGGCCAGGCCGCGCCGCCCTGCCAGGCGCCGCCGGTGAAATGGGGGAGGGCGGTGAAGCCCGCGACCCGTTGCGTCATCTCATCATAGGCCCCGAAGCCGTAGCTCCAGTCGGCCGCGGTCGGCGGAGCCGGGAGCACCTCCGGCACCGCGAGCGCCTTCACCAGCGCCAGCGATTCGGAGAGCTCCTCCGCGGAGGGCTCGCGCTGGAGGGCGCGCCGGAACAAGACCCGCACCCGTTCCGCCCCGTCGCCGCCCGCCTTCTCCGCCACGGCGGCGAGGGCGCGCGAACGGTCAAGGACGAAGGGATGGTTCAGGAAAAAGAGCGCCTGCTGCGGCACGGTCGTTTCGTTCCGTTTCGGGATATGCAGGTCGGGATTGGCGAAGTCGAAGACGCGCAGCTCGCCGGGCACGAACTGGCGGTCGATGCGGCCGTAGAGGGCCCGGCGTTTCGCGTAGGGCGGCCTGAGCGCCTCGACGGGCCGGCCGCCGAGGGTCGGATCGAGATCGTCCGTCGCCGCCATCATCGCGTCGCGGAATTCCTCGTAGCCGAGCCGGTGCGGATTCATCCGCCAGAGGAGCACGTTCGCCGGATCGGCGGCCACGGCCTTCGCCCGCGCCGCGGGATCGGCGGGTCCCAGCGACGACTGCCGCCAGGACTCCGAGGTGAGGATGAGCCGGTGCAGTTTCTTCAGGCTCCAGCCTTCCTTGACGAACCACGAGGCGAGCCAGTCGAGCAGCTCCGGATGCGAGGGCGGATCGGCCCTTGTCCCGAAATCGCTCGGCGTCGCGACGAGGCCCGTTCCGAAATGATGCGCCCAGACGCGGTTGACGATGACGCGTGCGGTCAGTGGATTCGCGGGATCGGCAATCGCCCTGGCGAGCTCGAGACGTCCGCTTCCGGTAACGAAGGGTTTTCCCGTGTCGCCTGACAAAACACCCAAAAAGCGCCGCGGCACCTTTTCGCCCAGGTTCAGCGGATTCCCGCGCAGGAGGATGCGCGGCTCGACCGGGCGCGAACGGTCCGCGAGGATGAGGGCCGCTGGGACCGGCGGCGAGGCTTTTAGGATTTCCTGGTGGATCGCGTTCTGGAGCTTCCAGAGGGCGTTGATCGAATCGGTGTCGAAGAAGGTTTCAATGTTCACGACGCCGCCCTCGGGTACTTCGCAGGGAGAACCGGGGCCTTTCAGGACCGCATTCAGCGAGGGGTCGTCCCCCGCCTCTTTGAAAACGGCGGCGTAACGCGCGATGACTTCCGCGAAGTCCCGTGGAGGCGTCGCGAAGGCGGCCGCGATCCGTGGATGGGCCCCGGTCACGGCAAGCTTCCCGTAGTCCTCCGGTTGTGCCGCTTGGTAGGCGTGCCAGTGGCGGAAGACGGGATCGTTCCGCTCGCCCGCGTCGCGGAGATAATCGCGCCACGCGTGGACGAAGGCGGGCAGCAGGTCGGTCTTCTGGAAGATCTGGTCGAAGCCGTCGGCCGGATACTTGTGCAGTTCGGTCTGGGCCTTGAGATAATCGGCGAGCCGCTCGCGGACCCGGGCGGAAGCCTCGGCGCGGAACTTCGCGAGGGTTTCCTCGTAAGTCTTGAGACGCTCCGCGTGCGCCTTCCAGAAGGCCTCGTCGCCGCCCTTGCCGAAGGTCACGAGCCGCTCGACGCTGCTGTCGAAGACGCCGTGGAGGGCGTAATAGTCCGCCGCGGGGATGGGATCGTACTTGTGGTCGTGGCACCGAGCGCAGCCGACGGTGAGCCCGAGCATGCCGCGCGAGACGACGTCGATGCGGTCGTCGATGATCTCGTGTTTCACTCCGAGGAAGCGGCGTCCCACGGTGAGGAAGCCCATCGCGGCCTCGTCGCCCGGCCGGCGGTCCGCGATCTGATCCGCGGCGAGCTGGAGCATGAGGAAGCGGTCGTAGGGCAGGTCGTCGTTCAGGGCCGAGACGACCCAGTCGCGATAGGTCCAGGCATGTGGCCAGTTTTTTTCCTCGCGCGCATAGACGTAGCCCTTCGTGTCCGAATACCGCGCCACGTCGAGCCAATGCCGCGCCCAGTGTTCGCCGTAGTGGGGGGAGGAGAGGGTTTGATCGACGAGCGAGGACCAGTCTTTCGGAGTAATCGGTGATCGGTGATCCGTAATCGGTGCTTTTTCGCCACCGTTTACCGTTAACCGATCACCGTTTACCGCCCCCGGCGGTAGTCCGGTCAGGGTGTAGGAAAGGCGGCGGAGGAGGGTGCGGGCGTCGGCTTCCGGCGAAAAGGCGAGTCCTTCCTTCACGAGGCGTTCGCGGATGAAGGCGTCGATGGGATGCGCGGCACCGGCGGGGACGGCGGGCTCGCGGACGGGTTGGAAGGCCCAATGACGTTTCGCGGCGGCAGCGCGGTCCTCGGCCGAGGTCACGGTGGCCTCCTCGGGCCACGGCAGGCCGAGGGCGATCCATTGCTCGAAGGCGTCCGCAAGACGCGGTTCGAGGACGCAGGCGGCAGGTGCCGTCGAACGACCGCGGATCACCCTGACAAAACCACCTTCCGGGACGAGCGGCGCGATGGTCCCGCGCGCATCGAGCCTCACCCCGCCCTCGCTCTTTTCCGGGCCATGACAAGACACGCAGCGCGTCGCGAGGACGGGACGGATCTCTTTTTCGAAAAAGGCTTCCTCGCCGGGATTCTCCACCGCGAAGGACCCCATGGGCAGCCAGAACGAGGCGAGGCCGACGGTGATAAATCTGGCGTTGAACCTCATGACAAACCGGGTTTGGCGCGATTTTACGTTTTCCCCGACCGAACGACCAGTCTTCCGCGATCCGCGAACGAGTATCGCCCCCCACGCGAAAGCGGGAAGGTTTTCTCGCAAAAGCTTGCGGCGGCGGCGCGGAAACGGTATCGTGGCGGCCCTTCATCATGGAACGCGCAACTTCGATGCGACACGCCTTTCCCGGCATCCTCCTCCTGTTCCTCACGACGGGGCTTCACGCGCAGTTCCATTCGAAGACCGCCACGGGTCAGACCGGCGTGAACCAGGCGGCGGTGAACGCGGCCCAAGCCCAGGGCAGCGGCGGCATGGCAGCGGCCCCCGGATCGGCGGCCCCGGTGCTCGGTGGCGGCCTCGGTGGTGGCGACATGATCCTGCCCGACGGGGCGAAACAGGCGCTCAGCCAATACAACGTGAAGCTGAGCCAGATGAAGGGAAAACCCGTCGATATCTGGGGCCGGGCGATCCATCACAGCGACGGTTCGTTCACCGAGTCGAAGCAGGACATGGAGACGAACACGCTCGAGCAGATCACGAAGAGCAAGAACGGGGTGAAGCTCCAGCGCCGCATGGTAATGCTCGACGAACTGGGCCGTCCCGGCGAAGTGCTGATCTACGACGGGCGCGATCAATTCAAATACCGCGGCCTGCAGATCTATGACACCTTCGGAAGATTCTCGGAGGAACAACTCTACGATGCCAAAGGCACCCTGATCCGTCGCAAGGTGCAGGAGTACGATCCCCGCGGCGAAAAGATGCCGCTGCGCTCGTGGGACTACGTGGCCAACGTGCCGGAAGACCTGAAGCTCGTCATCACCCGTGAGAGCGAGGCGAACACGGGTAACGGCGCCCCTTCCTCCGCTGGTGGCTCCGGAGCCGCCGCCAATGGAGGCACCGCAGCGGCACCCGAAAAGAAGGGCTGGCGCTTGTTCAACAAAAAGAACAACTGAATCGTCACGACGCACGGCTTGTGAAACCCCTTTCCCCCTCCCAGTCGCTCGTGTTTCTCCTGATCTCGGGTCTCGCGATCGGAGGCTGGATCCAAGGCGTGAAATGGAAGCGTTCCGCCGCGACGCAAAAGCCGTCCCCGAAGACGCCGGCGGCGGGATTCACCCAGGAAGAAAAGGTGATCGTCGCCCTCCAGGATCAGGTGACGGCCCTGAACAAGGAAGTCGAAGCCCTGCAGAAGCGCTTGCGCGAACTGGGCGATCCTTTGCTGGGTGAACCGAAGCCCTCACCGCCTGCGGACGGTAGCGCCATCGTTCCCCTCGAATCGATCGTCCTGCCTTCGTCGGAGGGTCCCGCCTTGCCAGCTCCGCCCCAAAAAATCGAGACGCATTGACTCACGTCCCACGGCCCGGGATCCTGCGTCCGACCTCACGTGGCGATCAGAATTTCGTCTCGGTGTAGCCGTCGAGCGATGGCTTGAAGAGGTCGCCGCCCATCGCCACATTCGTCTGCACCCGCCGGAAGACGGTATCCACCGAAGAACCGTCCTGGAGATCGATCTCGATGCCGAGGAGGCGATGGTGTGAGGCGTCGACGACAAAGGTGAAGGTCTCGACGCCACGGCCGCTCTCGCCGAGGGGACGGGTGACGATGCGTTTCGTATTGGCCTCCGGCCGGATCTCCAGGACGCGGTAGCGACGCTGGAATTCGGGGAGCGTCCGCGGGAATCCATTGGCGAGCGCCGCCATGCCGGGAGCCCCGCCGGATCCGGAAGGACGCACTTCGTAGCGCTTCATCGGCGTGCGCATGATGAGAATGTTCTCGCCACGGCTGACCACGATGGTCTGGGCGGGGTCTCCGGTCTGCCAGCGGAAACGATGGGATCCATAATCCAGCCACAGCGTGCCTTCCTGCTTCACCGGGATCTTCACCGAACGCATCCTCCGGGTCTGCGTGAAGTCGATCTGGAGCGATCCGACTCCCGAATTCGTCGCCAACCACTGCTCCACCACCCGCATGTCGGGGTGACTCGATTGGGCTCGCAGGGCGGGCGCAGCCGGTAAGAGCAAACCGAGAAGCGCGAGGAGAAGGAAGCGGGAGAAAACCATGACGATGGTTAATCTATCTAAAATTTCAGCAAATGTCAGACAAAATCTGAGGATTATTGAAAATTTACCCCGGAATGCAGTCCCCCGCAGGTCAAAAATTTGCCTCAAGAGATGCCATGGAGCTTCCGATACCAATGGGGCAGCAGCCAGATTGCCGTGACCATGTTGGCGAGAATGCCGACAGCACAGACCAACCCGAGGCTCGCGAGGCCATAGGCGGAAGCGGTCGCGAGCGAGCCGAATCCGATCGCCGATGAGCCGCCGCAGAAGAGGAGCGCCCTCCCGATCCCGGCGCGGGCCGCGGCGACGTCGCCTCCATTGCGGCGCAAGGTCAGCAGCATGTGGATCCCGTAATCGATCCCTGTGCCGAAAATGAGGGGCAGACCGCAGACGTTGAAGGAATTCCAGCTCAGTGGAGTCCAGGTGGTGGCGAGGATGAGAATGGCCGAGGAAAAGAGGAGCGAAAAGAGGCTGAGCACCACCTCGCGCCACGTCCGGAAGACCACCGCCAGCATGACGACGAGGATCCCCAGCATCGGCAGGAAGACGCGCACGAGATCGCCCTTGATCCGCTCATTGAGGGCCGTGCCGAGGGACCCGAGGCTGGCAACGACCGTATTCTCATCACAGATCGCCGCGACCCAGGCGCGGTCGCGGGGTTCGGCGGGTTTTACCGTGGCGAGGGCCGCGTAGGTGCCCTCGCGCACGGCGAACAGGCGGTCGACCGACCAGGCGGCGAGCTTGCCCTCGGGTTTGGCATATTCGTTTTCGCCCAGTTGGGCGAGGTAATGCTCCCAAGCGGTGAAGACGGTCGTCGTCAGCGCGGTGCCTTCATCGGAGAACCCCGCTTCGCCGATTTCGCGCAGGAGGCGGTCGCGTTCACCCAGCCAGGCACGGACCGTCGCCGCGTTGGCCTGCTGCCGGTCCGGATCAGGGATGAAGATCTCCGGGAGGATCGCGTCTTCGAGCAGGCCGGCGGCTTTTGCCTCGTGGATGCGTTTCGTCGCCGTCTCGAGATGCTGGTGGAGGTCAGTCAGGTTTGTCGCCGTGATCACCGTGGGCACGACCCGCTCGCGTCCGCTCAGCTCGTGTTGCAAGGCCTGCCAGGCGATCATCGAGGGGCTTTCGCGAATGCGGAAGGGGTGAAAATTCGCCTCGAGGGCCGGCATTTCCTTCGTGAAGATCGAAATCACCGTCACGGCAGGGAGAATCAAAGCCGCGAGCCCCGCCGCTTTGGCGCCCCAGGGACGGATCACGGCGGGGGGAGAATACGGCTTGTTTTTCGTCTCGCGCACAAACTGCACTGCGATCGGACCGAATCCGTAGATCATCACCACCGCCCCCACCGCGACCCCGATCGCGACGAGATTGCCCATTTCCGAAAGGCCCGGCAGGGAGCTGAGATTGAGCGAGAGAAACACGGCCGCCGTCGTCGCCGCCGCCCAGAGGATGCCCGGCCCCACGGTGCTGCGCAGGCCCTTTGCATCCTCACCGCCATCGTAGGCTTCGCGATAAAGGACGATGCCGTAATCGACCGCGAGCCCCATGAGGATGGCGGCGAATCCCGCGCTCATCACGCTGAGATCTCCAAAGAGAAAACCTCCGATCGTAAGCGTGATCGAGAGGATCAGAAGCATGCCCGAGATGAGCCACGCGAGCGGTTTTGTCTGGCGGTGCATCCACCAGAAAAGCAGCGAGATGAGCACCATCGTGGAGAAAACCGAGACGGTCATGTCGAACTCCATCCGCGCTCCCACCTCGGCCATGAAGGCGGGCGTGCCGGTGAGACCGATCGTGACAGTGTCGCGCCCCTCGTGTTCGCCCTCCCATTCCGATTCCCAGGCGGTGACGGCGGTCTTCACCTTGTCGAGCCATTTCGCCGCGTCGCGGTAGTCGGAAAAATCGACCCCCATGCCTTCGACATACATCACCTGGAAAGTCCCGTCGCCCGAGCTCATGGGATCCGGCGTGGATACGTCAGGGCCGCTCCCCTCGCCGAGCAGTCCGCCGAGCTTCGAGATCCCGAGCGGATCGTAGCTTTTCACGACGACGTCCTGATCGAAGAAGCCGCTCTGCACCGCCTCCATCGCCGCGGTGATTTCCACCTGGGAACGTCCCGCGGCGAGGCGCTCGCCCAAGGCCGGGAGTTTGCCCTCGGGCGCGTTCAGCCAGAGCCAGGCGAGGAGACCGCCTCCCTCGGTGACGAGTTCGGTGAGGGTGAGCTCGCGAAAGGTCGCCGAGACGAGCTCGGGCTCCGTCACCAGACGTTTCGCCAGGGAATTCATCGCCTCCTCCGCCTCGAAGGCTTCCTCCGCCTTCACTGTCACGATAAGCTGTCCGTCGCGGCTGAAGTAGCGGTTGAGCCGGTCCATACCCTGCACCTCGGGCAAGTCCTGCGGCAGCATCTCGTAGAGCACCGCGTTGAAATGGACCCGCAGGATGCAGAACGCCGCGATCGCCCCGAAGAAAGTGATGACGAGAATGGGCGGGATACGGGTCATGGCGCGAGGCGGCATAGTAAAAGTCGGGAATGCGACCGGGGAAAGGGAAAAGAGCCGCGCGGAGTCGTTTGGCCGGATCCTTGCTTTCCAAACATCTGAAATGAATCCCGATTACCTCCCTTGGAAAATGCTCGCTGCCGAAGTCACCGTCGGCACCGGCAGCGAAGACTGGTCCCTCGATGCCGTGTCGGAGGAGGATTCGCCGGATCGGACCTACGAGGTCGCGGTCTCCTTTTCGACCTCCTTCGCGGCACCGCCCGTAGTGCATCTCGGCCTCACCGGATTCGATCTCGAGCAATGGAGCAGCTCTCGCCTGAATCTTTCGGTCGTGGGCGTGACCGAATCCGGTTTCACCGCACGCCTCACGACGTGGCGTTCCAGCCGCGTCTACCGCGCGAGCTTTCAATGGCTTGCGGTAGGGGCGTGATCTTCCCTAACCAAACAACAACATCTGCGTCTCTCCCGGCCCCTCTTCGCCGACCTTGTCGTCGGGGCGGCCTTGGCGGGGGACGCGCTTTTTCGGAGCGGCCTCGAAGGCGGCGCTCACCGGGGACGAAGTCGTCTCATCCGCACGATCCGTGGTCACGCCCGCGCTTTGCCCCTCCAGTCCGGCGAGGATCTCCTTGGCCCGGGCGATGATGGAATCGGGCAGTCCGGCGAGGCGCGCGACCTGGATGCCGTAGCTCTTGTCGGCGGCACCGGGGACGATCTGGCGGAGGAAGATGATCTGCTCGTTCCACTCGCGCACCGCGACGTTGTAATTGTTGAGGGCGGGTCGCGAGGCGGCGAGCTGGGTCAGCTCGTGGTAATGGGTCGCGAAAAGGGTGCGGCAGCGGACCTTGTCGTGGAGATGCTCGACGACACTCCAGGCGATCGAGAGGCCGTCGTAGGTCGCGGTGCCTCGTCCGATCTCGTCGAGGATGACGAGGCTCTGCTCGGTCGCGTGATTGGCGATGAGGGCGGTCTCGGTCATCTCGACCATGAAGGTGGACTGCCCCTTCGCGATGTCGTCACTCGCACCGACCCGCGTGAAGATGCGGTCGACGAGCCCGATCTCGGCGCTCTCGGCGGGAACGAAGCTGCCGATTTGAGCCATCAGGGTGATGAGCGCAACCTGCCGGATGTAGGTCGATTTCCCCGCCATGTTCGGACCGGTGATCAGCATGAAGCGGTTCGTCTCCGCATTCAGATCGGCGTCGTTGGGGACGAATTTCTCCTCGCCGATGTTCTGATCGAGCACGGGGTGGCGGCCGTTCTTGATGACGAGATTGCGGGTCTCGTTGAGGAAGGGTCGGCAATAACCGAAGAGCCTCGCGGTCTCGGCGAAGGCGGCGAGCACGTCGATCTCGGCGAGGGCGGAGGCGGTTTCCTGGATCGCGGTGAGGTGTTCGAGCACGGTCTCGCGCAGACTGAGGAACTCCTGGTACTCGAGGACACGCAGCCGCTCATCGGCGCCGAGGATCTTGTTTTCGACCTCCTTCAACTCGGGCGTGATGAAACGCTCCGCGTTGCTCATGGTCTGTTTGCGCGTGTATTCCGGCGGCGCTTTCTCGAGGTGCGTGTTGGTGATCTCGATGAAGTAGCCGAAGACCGCGTTGTATTTGATCTTCAGCGAGGAAATCCCGGTGCGGGCCTGCTCCCGGGCCTGGAGATCGGCGACCCATTGTTTGCCCTCGGTCGCGGCGCGGCGCAGTTCGTCGATCGTGCCGCTGTAACCGTCGGCGAAAAGCCCGCCCTCTTTCAAAGCGGCGGGCGGCTCGGAGACGATGGCGCGGCCGAGCAGTTCGCAGAGTTCGCCGAACTCACCGAGCCGGCGTTCGAGGTCGAGCCCGAGCGCTCCACCACCGAGCGCGGCGAGATGATCGCGCACGTCGGGGACGCGGCGGAGGGACATCTCGAGGGCCTTCAGATCGCGGGCATTGCCCGAACCCTGGCTGAGGCGGCTGAGCGTTCGCTCGATGTCGCGGACCTCGGCGAAATCGCCGCGCAGCGTGTTGAGCAGGTAGGGCTCGCGAATGAGCGATTCCACGAAATCCTGCCGGGCCACGAGGGTGTCGAGATCGCGCAGGGGATGGAGCAGCCAATGCCGGAGCTTGCGCGCACCCATGGGCGTGCGGGTGCGGTCGAGCGCGCCGAGGAGCGAGGCTTTCGTCCCGCCCGAGCGGCTCGTCACAAGATCGAGATTCGCCTGACTGGCCGCATCGATGAGGAGATGCGACTCGGTGCGGTAAGCCTGGAGGGTGCGCAGGTGGCTGACGCTGCGGCGCAACTGGGTCTCGATGTAGTGGACGATGGCACCCGCCGCACCGACGGCGGGGAGCAGGCCGCCGCAGCCGTAGCCGTCGAGCGACTGCACCTTGAAGTGTTTCTTCAGGGTGTATTCGGCCTGTTCGTGCAGAAAGGGATAAGCATCGTAGGAGAGAGCCGCGGGGAGCAGATCGAAATCGGCCGCCTGCTCCTCGGAGAAGAGCAGCTCGCTCGGGCGGATGCGGGCGAGCTCGTCCTCGAGCGCGCTCCGGTCGGTGAACTCGGTGAGACGGAACTCCCCGGTGCTGTGTTCGGCGAAGGCGAGTCCATAACGGCCCTTCGCACGGTAGACGGCGGCGAGGTAGTTCGGCCGCGTCGCATCGAGCAGGTTGAGGTCATCGATCGTGCCCGCGCTGATGATCTGGCTGATCTCGCGCTCGACGATCTTGCCGGGTTGCGGTTCGGTCGTCTGCTCGGCGAGGGCGACGCGTTTACCGGCGCGGATCAGTTTGGCGAGATAGGCCTCCGCGGCGTGGTGCGGCACCCCGCACATGGGCATGCCGTTGCGTTTCGTGAGGGCGACATTGAGGATGGGCGAGGCGATCTTCGCATCCTCGAAGAACATTTCGTAGAAATCACCGAGGCGGAAGAGGAGGAGGACGTCGTCCGGCAATTGTCGACGCATCGACTGGTACTGGCGCATCATCGGCGTCAGTTTGCCCTCGTCGTTGCTCTCGCTTCCTGCCATGGTTCCGGTCGGTTTCCGCAAGCCGCCAACTTAGAGAGCCGCGGCGGAAATGCGAGCCGGTTTCTTGCGAGACCATCAGCCCCGCGAAAAAGTTTGGTGGGCAAATCCCGTCCAGGCGGTTATTCTTCCAAGATGCAGGATCTCACGATCACCCTTCCTGGAGACTCCCTGGTTGGAGCGAAAATTCCACCTCGTGAAATGGAGAGTGAATTGCGGAAACGCCTCGCCGCGGCCCTTTTCTCCGATGGCATCATTTCCGGAGCCGCCGCCTGCCGGATGTCGGGAATGCAAAAGGCCGAATTCCAGTTCTGGCTCGGAGAACGGAAGATACACCAGCCGATCGAATGGGAGGATTGCGTTCGGGACTTGGATCAATTGGAGGAATGGAACAGGCTCTGAGCATTTCCAACACGACCCCGCTCATCAACTTTTCTGAGATTGGACGGCTGGATCTTCTTCAAAGACTGCTCGGGGAAATCGTGATCCCTCCTGCGGTCTCAGGTGAACTTGTTTCCAAGGCCCCTCTCTTTCCGAAAGCGGCGCAGGCTTCCTCGGAAGGCATTTTCGCGGTCGTGGCACCACGAGATCTACTTCTTGTGAAAAGTCTTTCCACCAACCTTCATCCGGGGGAGGCTGAATGTCTTGCCCTCGCGATGGAAAGACCAGGCTCGTTGCTCATTTTGGATGACATGGCGGCTCGGGAAACGGCGGCAAACATCGGATGTCGATTTGCAGGAACGGTCGGACTTTTGATCCAAGCAAGGAAAGCCGGTCTTGTCCCCTCACTTCTTCCCCTATTGCTGGCGCTAAGGACGCAGGCGCGCTTCTGGATCTCTGATCGCCTGATCGAGCAGGCTGTGCGGAGCGTGGGTGAATCTTTTCCCTGATCGACTATTCAGCCTCCTCGCCCAGCGACTCCCGCCACGCCCAGAAGGCTTTCTCCCGGGGTGCCATGTAATCCGCGATCTCGGTGAAGCTGAGGGGACGGTAATCGCAGGCATCGACGCCGACATCCCTGGCGAGGAGGCGCGGGTTGGCTTCGTCCTCGGCAAGGAGACGGCCGTGGACATGGCCGTAGAGATGCCAGGCCCCATGGAAGGATTTGTCCCACGAACGCATGGGATAGTGGTTCAGCCAGATCTTCTTGCCGAGATGTTTGATCATGCCCTGCTCGATGACGCGATCGAAGATCGTGTCGTACGACGGCAGGTCGTGGTTGCCGCGCACGAAGTGGACCTGCCGGCACCGGATCCGCCCGCGGTAGGCCCTGGCCGTCTCGATGGGAGCGAGCGAAAAATCTCCGACGATCCAGAGCGTGTCCCCGGGAGCGACACAGGTATTGATGGCGTCGATGAGCTGTTCATCGTGTCGCGCCACCGTTTCGGCCGACACCTTCCAGCCGCCGCGGCGGTCGACGGCCGCGCGCACCGCCTCCTCCTCGGAAAGGAAAGGCCGCTCGCAATAACGGATAATGTTGCCGTGGCCGAGATGGAGATCGGCGGTGAACCAGAGTTCGGACATGGAAGGGTGGGCCAAGTTCCGCGTCGCAGCGTGGAATGCCAAGCAATAGCGCAAAATCCAATCGGAAAAATCAATGCTGGCGCGGCGGGAAAATTGAAAATCACTCCCGGCCGAAGGGTGACGTTGCACGCGATGCGGACGTAAGGTTTGATGATCGCCCGATGCCCCTTTCCGCACCCGCCTCTGATACCGGGATCACCTTCAGCCAAGGCACCCTGTGTCTGGCGAAGGGCCCGGTGGAAATGCGCATCACCGGGTCGCCCGTTCCGCGCTCGGTGATGCGCAGGGGCCGCGGGGAGGCCTGGCAAGCGTTCTCTCCCGAGTTCCGTCTCGTCCACCCTTATCGTCCCGCGAAGACAGCGGCGAAACGTCCCGCCAACCAACTCGTCTTCGACTTTTTCGACGATTCGGTGGCGCGGCGTCACGATGCCCCGCTGACTCCCGCGCAAAAGCGGAAACGGGCTTTCGACCAGTTCCGCTTTTCCCTTCCGAAGCCGGTCGCACGCCTTCTCGAGCCTTTCCGCACCCATCAGTGGCCATTGCTGGTGATGTTGCAGCGGGATCCCTCGACGATCGAGCTCGCCGAGGGCAATCCCGCGCTCGCTTTCGCCCTTGCCCAGAAATTAAAAGGCGATGGCGAGCTGATCGCCTCGCTCCGCTGCGGGACGATGCGCCAACGCGACCTCCTCGAAATCCTCGGGCTGCCCAGTTCCGCGGCGGCGGTAAATGTTTTCCGCAAGATCGATCCCCATTCCTTGAACGGCGACAACTGGCCCTCCGTACTGAGAGTGATCGAAAGCGAACTGGCCGCACCGAAATCGCGTTTGCACCACCTCTCCTCGATCAACTCGGGCGTGGTCGAGATCCTCCTCGACCCCCGGGCCTCCCAAGCCGCGACCCCGCAGTTGCTCGAGGAGGTGGCGAAAGACCGCGCGGAGAATCATCGCGGCCGGGTCGTGCACATGATCACCAGCACCCTGCGGATGCAGGATGAGTTGCGAACCGGAGACCGCACCGAACGCTTCCAGAGTCTCACCCGGCTGCAGACGGTACACGATGAGGTGGCCGAGCTCTATCGCCGCCGCATGCGGCAGCTTATCGAGGCGAGCGGGGCAGGCCCGGGATGTTTCACCCCTCCCCCCATCCCCGGCATCGCGGGCCGGATCGAACCGATCACGAGCCCCTCCGATCTCGTCGACGAAGGCGAATATCAGGGGAACTGTGTCGCGAGCTACGCAGGGCGCGTGCGCGACGGCAGCACCTACATCTATCGGGTGCTCCATCCCGAGCGCGCCACGCTCTCGATCGTGCGCCGCAGCCACTTTTCCGACTGGGAGATCGACGAGCTCGAATGCCGTTTCAACACGGACGTCTCGGAGGAGACCGAAGAATTCGTTCAGGCCTGGCTCGATCGATACTCGGGGATCGTCTGATCCCGGCGCGCAAAAAAATGCAAGGTCCGTGCAGGCGCTTCGTCTCATCTCCGGGATCCGCGTATCCTTCCTCCCGAAAATGAAAAAACGTCTCTTCCTCGTCGCCCTTCCCCTCCTCGCGCTCTCGATCGCTTCGCCGCTGCTCCTGCAAGCGCAGTCAGGCTCGCTCAAAATCATCAAGTTCGAGGCCGACTGGTGCGGCGCCTGCAAACAGATGAAGCCCGTCTTCGCGTCGGTCGCCAAGAGCAGCCAGGGAGTCGCCTTCGAGACCGTCAATGTCGACCGCCAGGCCGCGCTCGCGGAACGCTACGGAGTGGAGCTGCTGCCCACCGTGGTGGCGGTGAAAAACGGCAAAGAAGTCGGGCGTTTCACCGGATTCCGCAACGAAGCGAAGCTGAAATCCTTTGTGAAAAAGCACCAATAACGGTTGCCTCCCCTTCCCCGCCGCCGCCTCACCCGAGCATGATCCGCTCGGTGATGCGGCGGATCTTTTCCGGCCCCAGACCCGGGATCCGCTCGAGATCATCGAAGGTCTCGTAGCGACGGTGGTCGATGATCGTCTGCGCCATCTTCGGTCCGATTCCGGGCAGAGTCTGGAGCTCTTCGAGGGTGGCGTGATTCAGATCGACGATGGGACCTTCGGGCGCGCAGTTTTCGTACTGCGGCCACGGATCACGCTTGGCCTCGTCCCCTTCCCCGGCGGTCTCGTCGCCCTCCCCGGGTGACAAGTCTTCAGGCTCGGCGTGATCGCTCTCGATATCCGGGTGCGCCCCCTCGTGGGAGTGATGGCCGTCGTCATGCCAGTAATGGTCGTCGGCATGCCAGCTCTCGTCGTGATTGCCATGGTCGTCGCCATGGAAACTGTCGCGGGCGACGTGCTCGCTTTCCTCCTGATACAGATGGGCGTGCTCGCGTTCGTATTGCTCGATCTCGGCGCGGTGCAGCTCCGCCTTCTCCTCTTCGGTAAGCTCGGCGGCGGGTTTCAGGTAGAGCTTCTCGAGGCGGCTCTTCTCGGCGGCCTCCTCGGCGCGCTCCTGCCTCGTACGGGCACGCTCAATGATCGTCGCGATGATGATGCAGATCTCGTAGAGCAGGATCAGCGGCACCGCGAGCAGGCCCATGGTGAAGGCGTCCGGACTGGGGGTCAGGATTGCGGCAACCACGACGATGATCACCCAGGCATACGAGCGCGTGTTGCGCATCACCAGCGCCGTGAGCAGATCCAGTTTCACGAGGATGGTCACGACGATGGGCATCTGGAAACTGATCCCGAAGACCAGGACGAGTTGGGAGATGAAGCTGATGTATTTCCCGATCTGGTAGGAACTCTTCCCGCCCTTCGCGGTCACGAGGACGAGCTTGTCGCGGTCTTCGTCATAGCGCATCACGAAGTTGGCCCCGTCCGCCGTCGCCAGTGTCCTCTTCAAATATTCGCGGATCTCACCCTGCATCTGCGGAGTCAAGGCGGACTCCGGAGCGGCGCCCCCATCCGCCGCGGGCTCCGCCGGTGCCTTCGACCCGTCGAAAGGTGGGATGATTTTCCCATCCACACCGATCAGCGCGATCTCGGAGACGGGCCGGGAAAGGGCGATGGTGGCGGGGTCTGTCGCGGAGAGACGTTCGTTCTCAAACTGGTAGAAGTACTTGAGCGCGAGCGGTGTCGCCACGAAGAACGCAAAAGCACCGCCGATGAGGAAGAGGATGAATCCGATTCCGACCCCGGGGATGATCGTTCTTTTCTCCGCCTGCCTGAGCCCCGGCATGAGGAATTGGAAGAGGAAAAAGACAGTGAAGGGAAACGTGATGATCACACCGCAATAGAACGCGAGCTTGAACATCAGGAAGATGAGCTCGGTCGGGCCCAGCATGAAGAAATCCAGCTTTTCCCAGAGAGTGATACCCGGAGCGATCTCGGCGATCGGGGACTTCGCCGGAATCTGCACGAATTGGAAGATCTGTTTGTTGAAGATGAAACAGATCGCCGATGAGATCGCGAGCGTCGTGATGATCCGGAACAGCGTGACGCGGAGATCATCGAGGTGATCGAGGAAGGGCTTCTCCTGCGGATCAAAGCCTTCATCGGCTCCGGGACGGCGCGCCGCTTGCTCCCTCAGGTGGAAGAGCTTCTTGAATACTGTCTGGAGCATGATCGATACTGACGGTTCGGAAGGAGCGCACTCTAGCCCGGAATTAGAAAACGGCAAAGACCGCAAGCGAGGGTCACTGATCGCGTCACTGGCGCTTTGTTACAGAAAAATTTGCATTTTCGCGCCAGTGTCCGCACTTGCATTGAAATCGGGGGGTGATACTGAATCGCGGACCGCATATACGCCAACGCGCCGCGGTTGATTGAACTTATTTGTGTCTGTTTGAGGAGGTAGACCATGATCGGTTACGATGGTGATAAAAGGAGTTCCGATGATCGCCCCATCCATACGGAGAAGATTCTCGCGGATCGGAAGATCTTTTTCCTCGATCTGAAGGAGAACGACCGGGGCCAGTTCGTGAAGATCACCGAGGACGTGCGCGGACGACGCGACACCATCATGGTGCCGATCGAATTCCTCGACGATTTCATCGGAGCGCTCGAAGACATCCGCGAAGCCTCCGATCTGCCGGAGTGACACGGCGCCGCCTCCGTGCCATCTTGCCCCGATGCGCAGCATGACCGGATACGGCCGCGGCGAAGCCGCGGTGAACGGGTGGAAACTCGAAGTCGAACTCTCCGGCGTGAACCGGAAACAGGTCGATATCTCCGTCAATCTCCCCGGTGCCCTGCAGGAACTCGAGAGCGAAGCCCGCAACCTGCTCGCCAAATCGATCTCGCGCGGGCGCCTCGCGGCCAGGGTGCTGTTGACCCATGACGACGGCACCGACAACCGGCTTCTCTTCGACGAGGGTCTGGCGAAACAATATGTCGCCGCCGTGCGCCGCATCGCCCTCGATACCGGGATCGAGCCGAATCTCACCGCGGCCGATCTCTTTCGCGCCCCAGGAGTTTTCCGCGTCGATGAGTCGGGCGTCGATCCGCTGGAAGTACGCGAGGCGCTTTTCTCCGCTCTCGGTTCGGCCCTCGCCCAGCTGGTGAAGATGCAGCAGGATGAGGGTGGACATCTCCGGGCCGACCTCCAGGCCCGGCTCGCCGGAATCGTTGGCGAAGTCGCCGCGATCCGTGCCCTCGCCCCCCTCGTCGCTCCCGCCTACCGGCAGAATCTGATGAAGCGTCTCGGCGATTCCGGACTCGCCCTCGACCTCGACGACGACCGTCTCCTCCGCGAGATCGCCCTCTATGCCGAGCGCTGCGACATCACCGAGGAACTCACCCGTCTCGACAGCCACGTCGCCCTTTTCCGAACCTATCTCGAGAGCAACGAGCCGATGGGCCGCCCCCTCGATTTCCTCTGCCAGGAATTCAACCGCGAGCTCAACACGATCGGGAGCAAGGCGAACGACGCCGCCATCGCCCGCCACGTCGTGAACGCGAAGACCGAGCTCGAGAAAATCCGCGAGCAGGTGCAGAACGTGCAATAGCCGATGCCGGCGAAATCCGCCCTTGGCGTCGGGCGGCACAGGCGTAACCGTTCCGCATGCCTTGGCTCATCAAATCCGAACCCGATGTCTTTTCCATCGACGACCTCGCGAAGGTCGCCCGCGAACCCTGGACCGGAGTCCGCAACTACCAGGCGCGGAACTACATGTGGAAGGAAATGAAGGTCGGCGACCTCGCTCTTTTCTACCATTCCAACGCCACGCCTCCGGGCATCGCCGGCCTCGCCAAGGTGGCCTCCGCCCCCTACCCCGATCCCACGCAGTTCGATCCGGAGTCGGAATACCACGATCCCAAGGCGACCAAGGAAAAACCACGCTGGTACCTCGTCGACTTCGAGCACGTCGCCACCTTTCCGGACCTGATTCCTCTCGAACTGCTCAAGACCGATTCCCAGCTTTCCGAGATGCTCGTCTGCCAGCGCGGCACGAGGCTCTCGATCACGCCGGTGGAGAAAAAGCACTACCAGCGCGTGTTGAAGCTCGCGGGGGTGAAGGGGTGACCCCGCTCACCCGATCGCCGCGAACTTCCGCGCGATGCGCGCGAAGAGCATTTCCTTCACGCTTTCCCCGTCGAGCTTTTCGATGGATTCGTTGAGGAAACCGAGGCTGATGATCTTGCGGGCCTCGTCGGCCGGGATGCCCCGGGCGCGCAGGTAGAAGATCTCCTCGTCGCTGATCGTGCCCGAAGTCGAGCCGTGCGAGCACTTCACCTGGTCGGCGTCGATCTCCAGCCCGGGCATGGAGTTCGCCTCGGCCTCGTCGCTGCCGAGGAGGTTGCGGCAGGTCTGGTAGGAATCGGTGTGGTGCGAACCAGGCTGCACCTGGATGAGGCCGGAAAAGATCGTCCGCGCCCGGTCGTAGAGTGCGTTCTTGAAGAAGAGATCGCTCGTGGTGTGCTGCGCCTCGTGGGATTGCAGGGTGCGCTGATCGTATTCCTGCACATCGTTGGCGAGGTTGGCGGAGAAGATCTGGCAATCGGCCCCGCTCTCGACCATGCGGTTGATTGATTCGTTACGAACCCATTCGGCCCCGAGGTTCAAATAGCCCACCTTCACCGCGGCGTCGCGTCCGGCACGGGTGTGCTGCAGTTGCACGTGTTTCGCGCCCTTGTCGTTGAGATCCTGCAGGGAGGTGTACTGAATGCGCCCGCCGCGATCGGCGTGGAGATCAGCCATGCCGACGACGAGGGTGTCTTCCTTCCCGTTGATCGACTCAAAGAGATCGATCACGGAGACCGAGGCATGATCCTCCGCCACCACGAGGGTATGGGGGAAGATCGCGACGCCTTCACCGCCGATGAAATGATGCACGATCACCGGCGCCTCGGCGACGCGGCCCTTGGGGAAGTGAACGAAGAGACCGCTCAAGGTCGCGGCGGCGTGGAGGGCGGCGAATTTTTCCCCTCCGAGGAAGTCGCCGTGTTTCAGAAAATGCGCCCGGAGCAGGTCGGGACGGGTCGCGAGAGCGTCTTCGATCGGCAGGCAGGTGGCACCCTCCGGCAAGGCCGGCGTCTCGGCATGGAGGAGACGGTTGTTGGCGAAGACGAAATGGGCGGCGAATTCCGCGGGACGCTCGGACACGGCCCGGGCCACGAGATCGGCGGCGACACTGGCGGAGACCGGAGCCGGGAGGGCGTGGTTGTCGATGCGGAGATGCTTGAGATCGGCGAAACGCCATTGCTGGTTCGTCCGGGTCGGCACGGGGAGCGCGTTGTAACGCGCCCAGGCGGCGGAGCGGAGTTCGAGATACCAATCCGGGAGTCCGGCATCGGCGTCATTGACGGGTGCGGCATCGCACCAGCTCGCGGCGGGGCGGGTCGTCGTTTCCTCGGGTGGTGTCAGGACCATGGTAGGCATCGAAAAAGGCGCCCTGCGGGCGGAGAAAGTTGGCAACAGAAGGGGAAAAAAGCGCGAATGAAGAGGGTAGGATGGAGGACCAAACAGGGTCGGATCAGCCGACGCTGCCTTCCATTTCCATGTCGATGAGCCGCTTCAGCTCGACGCTGTACTCCATGGGGAACTCGCGGACGAGATCATTGACGAAGCCGTTCACACTGAGGCTCATCGCTTCGCCTTCGCTGAGGCCGCGCTGCTTCATGTAGAAGATCTGCTCCTCGCTGACCTGGCTGACGCTGGCCTCGTGCTGGGTGGCGTGCTGGTTGCCCCGCACGGTGATGGCGGGGTAGGTGTCGGTGCGGCTCGAGGCGTTGATGAGGAGGGCGTCGCACTCGGTGTTGTTCTTGCAGCCCTTGAGGTGCTTGGGGATGTGGACTTGGCCACGATAAGTCGAACGGCCGCTGCCGACCGAGATCGATTTGGCGACGATGTTGGAAGTCGTTTCGTCGGCCGCGTGGATCATCTTGGCGCCGGTGTCCTGGTGCTGGCCGTCGTTGGCGAGGGCGATGGAGATGACCTCCCCGCGGGCCTTGCGGCCTTTCATGATGACGCCGGGATACTTCATCGTGAGGCGTGAGCCGATGTTGCAATCGATCCAGCGGATCTCCGCGTTCTCATGGGCGAGGCCGCGTTTCGTGACGAGGTTGAAGACGTTGTTCGACCAGTTCTGTACGGTAATGTACTGGATCTTCGCATCCTTCATCGCGACGAGTTCCACGACGGCGCTATGGAGCGTGGCGGTCTCGAATTTCGGAGCGGTGCAGCCCTCCATGTAGGTGACCTCGGCACCCTCGTCGACGATGATGAGGGTGCGCTCGAACTGTCCGAAGTTCTCCGCGTTGATGCGGAAGTAGGCCTGGAGCGGGTGCTTCACCTTCACTCCGGGCGGCACGTAGATGAAGCTGCCTCCGGAAAAGACGGCGCTGTTCAGCGCGGAGAACTTGTTGTCGCCGGTGGGGATGACCTTGCCGAACCAGGGACGGAACACCTCGGGATGTTCGCGGAGACCCTCGGTGGAGTTGACGAAGATGACTCCTTCCTTGGTCAGTTCCTCCTTCACGTTCGAGTAGGCGGCCTCGGAGTCGAACTGGGCTTCGACGCCGGCGAGGAACTTGCGTTCCTTCTCGGGGATGCCGAGCCGCTCGAAGGTCGCCTTCACGTCATCGGGCACCTCGTCCCAGCTCCGGGTGGGGCGCTGGCCTTTGGAGAGGTAGTAGCGGATGTTCTCGAAGACGATGTTCTCGAGATCCTTGCTCGCCCAGTGCGTCGGCATGGGCTTGTCGTTGAAGACCTTGAGGGCGCGCTTGCGGAATTCGCGGATCCACTCGGCCTCGCCCTTGATGTCGGAGATGTAATCGATCGTCTTCTCGGTGAGTCCGTAGCCGGCGTCGTGGGCATAGTCCTCGGGATAGGAGAAATTCCCCTCGTCCTGGTCGATGTTGACGGCCTCGAGTGTGGCGCTGTCGGGCATGGCGTGGTGTTTCGGTTAGGGAGAAGGAGGGAGAGGGCTCAGGCGGCGACGGGTTCGTTGATGATCCAGTCGTAGCCCTTTTCCTCGAGTTCATAAGCGAGCTCCTTGCCGCCGGTGTGGATGATGCGTCCGTCGTGGAGGACGTGGACGACGTCGGGCACGATGTAGTCGAGGAGGCGCTGGTAGTGGGTGATGACGAGGAAGCCACGCTCGGGCGAGCGCATCGCGTTCACGCCCTGGGCGACGATCTTGAGGGCGTCGATGTCGAGACCGCTGTCGGTCTCGTCGAGAATGGCGTATTTCGGCTCGAGCATCATCATCTGGAGGATCTCGTTGCGCTTTTTCTCACCACCGGAGAAACCTTCGTTCACCGAGCGGGCGGTGAACTTGCGGTCCATTCCGAGTTCGTCCATCTTCGCGTACATCTCGCGGTAGAAAGCGACGGCGTCGATCTCCTGACCCTTGGGGAGGCGGGCCTGGCGTGCGGCGCGGATGAAGTTCGCGTTGCTGACCCCCGGGATCTCGTGGGGATACTGGAAGGCGAGGAAGAAACCGGCGCGGGAACGCTCGTCGATTTCGAGGTCGAGAAGGTTGATGTCGTCGAGAAAGACGCTGCCTTCCGTGACGGTGTAATCTTCGTGACCGGCGATCACTTTGGAAAGGGTCGACTTGCCCGAGCCGTTCGGGCCCATGATGGCGTGGACTTGGCCCTTGGGCACCTCGAGGGTGAGACCCTTGAGGATTTCGTGTCCATCGACGGAGGCGTGCAGGTTTTCGATTCGGAGGGATTGGCTCATGAAGAAAGAAAGGGATGGGTCGGGCCGGTATCAGGCGGCATGATCCTGACGGCATTTCGGACAGGTGCCGCAGACGCCACGCATGGCGACGTGCATTTCCTCCACCCGGCAGCCGGGCGGCAGGGACCAGATCGAGGAGGCGTCGGCACCATTCTCCAGTCCGATGTCGAAGACCTTGTCGCAATCGGTGCAGTAAAAATGGGCGTGAGGCTGGAGATTCGCACAGTAGCGGGTCGCTTCGCGATCGATGTGCACCTGCCGGATCGCGCCGGCGGAGGTGAGGGTCTCGAGACAGTTGTAAACGGTCGCGAGCGAGATCGAAGGCATGCGATCTTTCGCGCTGACGAACACTTCGGAGGCGGTCGGGTGCCCGGGTCCGATGTCCGTGAGGACTTCGTAGACGACCTGGCGCTGCTTCGTCATGCGCAGACCACCGAAGTCTTCGGCGGCCTTCGTCGCATTGGATTCTGTCGTTTCAGACGTCATGTGGATGGGGTTACGGCACGGATAAGCAAAAGGATTTCCTTTTCAAGAATTATTCTAAGAATCATTCTAAATTGTCCCGGATCCCTCTTCCCGTCTCACTTTTCCTTGTCGGGAGAAGGGGGAATCGGCTACCGTCCCGTCATGTCACGCCCGATTCTGAAGTGCGCCGGCCTCGTGGTCTTCGGTTTTCTGACCGCCGCGGCCCTGACTCAGGACCGCTCCGACCGGCCCCGTCCCACCTATTTTGGGATCAAGGATGGTGAATTGCCCGAAGATCCCCGCGAGTGGCGGAACGGGCGCTACTATGACTTCCCCGACTGGGACGTCAACGCCGAGTTGCCGAATGATGTCTTCACCTTCGCAAGGCTCCGCTACAACTCGGGAACCTGGATGGGCCAGCGCGCGAAATGGCTCATCGATTATCCGGACAGCGAACTGAATTTCTCCTACCGCCTGCAGCAGCTGACTTCGCTGCAAGTCGATCCGAAAGGGGCCATCGTCGACATCGATGCGGAGCAGCTCCGCCATTATCCCTTCATCTACATGATCGAGCCCGGGGATATCTGGATCACGGACGAAGAGGCCAAGATCCTCCGGGACTACCTTCTCAACGGCGGCTTCATCATGGTCGATGACTTCTGGGGGATCTACGAATGGAAGAATTTCGAGCGTGCCCTGCGCCAGATTTTCCCGGACCGGGAGTATGTCGAGCTGGAGCTCGATCACCCGATCTTCCACATGGTCTTCGACCTCGATCTGAAACCGCAGATCCCCGCCGTCGGGATGGCGATGATGGGCCGCGAGGAAGGGATCACCTACGAATGGAACAAGCCAGGATCAGAGACGCCGCACTACCGGGCCATCCTCGACGACTCGGGCCGCATCTGCATGATGATCTGTTTCAACACCGACCTCGGCGACGGTTGGGAGGAAGAGGGCACGGACCCGTGGTATTTCCGCGAATTCTCGGAGAAATACGCTTATCCGCTGGGCATCAACATCGTCTTCTACGCTCTCACCCACTGAGCCGGGGCGAGAGCGTGAAACGAGCGGGACCGGATCACTCGCCCGGCTTTTTGGGAAGCGGGATCGTCGGAGCCGACGGAGCGACGCGCTTGATCGGCACGGTGGAGGCTCCGGAGACGGGCTTCACTGGAATGACGCCGGGAGCCGGCTTAGCCGCCGGGGCGACCGCAGCAGGTGCCACACCCGGGCGCATCGGGACCGCCGCCGGCACACCCGGGGCTTTGGGCGGGGCCACCGGGGCGACACCGGGCGGACGCAGCGGTGCTGGCGCAGGCGCCGCGGCCGGAGCTCCCGCGGGGGGAGCCAAAGGTTGACGGGGAGCGGTCGGGACCGGAGCGGGACGAACCCCACCGGGTGCAGGTGCGGGTGCGCGGACCTGATCGAGCTTCACCGTTGCAGGACCACTGGGAGCGGCGGCGGCTGGAGCCAGAGGGACGGCGGCACGGACCTCCGCGGCCGGTGCGGCCGGGGCAGCGATGGCCACCGGGGCGGTCTTGACGCGGGCCGGGGGAGCGGAGGCTTCGATCGTGGCGATGAGTTGTGCCGCGGAATTGCCCGCGAGCATGGAACTGGGGACGTAGTAGGCCGGGACGACGGTGCCGAGGAGGATGCGGTCCATCGGATTGAGAACGACGCCCTCCGGTCCGACGGGCTGACCGTTCACGCGGGTGCCGTTGGTGGAACCGGGATCGACGAGACGATAACCGGCATCGTCGCGGAGGATCTGGCCGTGACGGACCGAGACCTCGGCGATGAGGACCTGGATTTGGTTTTCGGGGCTGCGTCCGAAGGTGATGGCATCGCCTTGGAGTTCATGGGCGACGGGCTCTTCCCCGGGAAGGGCGACGATGAGGGAGAAGGAGGGTTCTGACATGCCCCCAGTTTCCAAAAAACGTGGCCCGGTGTCAATCCGATCCGTTCATGGCCTGACAAAGTAACCAAGAATCGACCGCATTGGCGAAAGATTCGGGCTCGGGTTCGCGGAAGGGCTCATGACGCGCCCCGCCGACCGCGACCCAGGTCTTGCGGCCCGAGGGGAGCTTTTGGAACAGCGCCTCGGCATACCCGGGCGGGCAGATCCGGTCCTCCATCCCCTGGGTGAGGAGAAAGGCCAGATCAGGGCGCAGGTGCGGGGCGAGATCGAGAAGCCCCGGCTCCTCCGCGAGCAGACTGAGGGCGAAGCGCAAGGAGACCCGGTGGTGCCCGCCATCGCGACTGAACTTCGCCTCGGCCGCGGGGTCGGCGCGGGTGTGGTAGCAGTCGCGCGCCTGGACACCGTTGCTCAGGGTCATCGTCGGAAAAAACCGGGCGAGGAGCTTGGCCACCGCCACCTTCAAAACGGGTTGCCCGTGGGAGGGCCGCAACAAGGGCGAACTCAACCAGACCCACCGCAGACCGGGATGATCCGAGGCCCGGCTCGCGAGCCAAGGGAGCAGGAGAAAGGCACCGGTGGAGTGCGCGTAGATCCCCGTTGGCGCGATCTTCCACTCCTCCAGGATCGAGTCGATCAAAGCCAGACCGTCGGCGACGACCGGCATGTCGCCGCGGATGCCCGAGGATCCGCCATTTCCCGGCCAATCAAAGCCGATCGGACGGTAGCCGGCGCGGATCATGCGCGACGCCGCCCAGTCGTGGCGGGCGCTGTGATCGCCGAGACCGTGGAGGATCAGCACGCTGCCCCGTCCGGCCTCTTCGCAGGTCCATTCCCGCACCAGGACCCGTCCTTTTGAGCCGCCGGATTCGTGGTGGGAGAGGATCGAGGGGGCATGGCTCATCCATCACGCTCGCCGAGTCGCGGAAATATTCCAGTTGCGGATAGATCGCCGATCGCTTATTTTCGCCGCCCTTCTCATGAGGGGGAATTTGCGCGGTTAGCTCAGGGGTAGAGCATCACCTTGACACGGTGGGGGTCACTGGTTCAAATCCAGTATCGCGCACCACCTCCCTCGATGGCCATTCTCTACGAGTCTCCCGTCTGTCTGGCGGTGCTGAATCCGAAGGGTCGCGACCCCTTCCTCGATTACAAGAACGGGCCCGACAGTTTCGAGCGGGGTATCCACGCCCCGATCAATTTCCACGCCTTCGCCGCCGCCACCTTCGGGGCTTTTTTCGACTCGACCGAGCAGGTCCTCGACGCGCGCCACCGTTTCGATGCCGTCCTCGTTCTCATCCGTCGCCGCACCTGGATCACGCTCGATGCGGTGAAGAAGCTGAAAGCGAACGGGATGCGCGTCCTCGTGGCGTGGAAGGAATGCAGCCACAACCAGATCTCGCGCCAGCTCGCCACCGCACGGGCGATGAATGCCTACGGAGGGATCCTCGAATTGGCCGATGGCATCCTTTCCCCGACGCTCGCCTGGCCTCCGCGCGTCGGCTCGATCTCCCAGGACGATTTCTGGAAAAAGCTGAAGTTCATTCCCACTCCTTATCCAGTCGATCTCCCCTTCTGGAATTTTTCGAACCCCATCTCGGAGCGTTCCGGAATCCTCATCGGCACCCGCGAATTCAAGACCGAAGCCCGGGGCCACGTGCACGCGATTGCCCGGGCCGCATCGCTGGCCCATGAGTTCGGGGTGGAGCGCGTCACCGTGATCAACTCCGAAAAGGCACGGGGCATGCGCCTCCTGCGCGAGCTTGCCAAAACCTTTCCGCCCGGATGCCTCCAGATCCTGGAAAAGACGCTGCCGTATCCGGATTACATGACCCTTCTTTCCTCCCATCGCTTCGTCTACCAGATGGACCGGAGCACCGTGCCCGGCCAAGTGGCGGGCGACTGCCTGCTCGCCCGCACCATTTGCGCCGGCGGCAGCTCCACGATCGAGAAGATGGCCTTTCCGGAATTCAGCGATGACGGAACGATCCGGATGAAAAGCGTCTTCGAGCGGATCGAACACATCCTCCACGATGATGAGGAGTATCACGCCGCGATCGAGAAATCGCAGAAAACGGCGATGAAGTCGCTCAGCTTTGAATCCGCCGCGAGACAGCTCGGGGCGTGGAAAATCGTGACGGGGTAAAAAGCTGGCGGCACGAGGCCGTCCCACCTCACTTGCCAAGCGAGATCTCGGAACCGGCCACGACGCACTTCCAAGTGCGCTGGGTGCCGTCGGTGTAGCGCTCGCGATAGGTGATCACTTTCACCTTGTAGGGCAGCTTGCGGCCGCAGGGCAGGCAGTGGTGGCGGTGCTCCCACTCGGTCTTGATTGGCACGGTCCAGAGCTTGAGGACGCCCTTCGCCGGCTTGTAATCGTCGACATACTCGCAGTGGCTGAAGCGGCCGGCCTCGGCCGGAGCGGGAGCGGCGGCAAACGCGGCGAGAATGAGGACTGGAACGGAAAGGTAGCGGCGAAGATTCATCTCGGATCTCGATCTGGGTTTCGTGGGATCAGGAAATACGGCAAAGCGCGCGGCGAATCAATCTTTTCCTGCGTCTTCCCGCGAAGTCGGGGCCTCAGCCTCAATACAGGACCTGGAAGAGCTCCACGTCGAACATGAGGGTCTGGTTGGGGCCGATCTTCGGGGGCATCCCCCGTTGGCCGTAGGCGAGGTGCGGTGGCACCGTGAAGCGGTATTTGGCCCCTTCCTGCATCAGCGGGATACCCTCGCGCCAGCCGGCGATCACCTGATTGAGTCCGAAAGTCGCGGGTTGTCCCCGCTGCACACTGCTGTCGAAAACCGTGCCATCGGGCAGATAGCCGTGGTAGTGCACCTTCACGCGGTTGTAGGAGGAGGGGCGGGCTCCGGTGCCGGGACGCAGCACCTCGTACTTCAGACCAGAGTAAGTCGTTTGCACCGTGCCGGCGGTGGCCGGGGCAAGCGCCCCCGGCGTCACCGATCCCCCTGCCGCCGGCGCGGCCGGTGTGGCGGCATTGCCACCGAGTGTGGCCGGGTCAGCGGGTTTGACGGTGGGAGATGCAGCCCCGTCATCGCCGACACAACCGAACAGCGCGAGGCAGGATACCAGCATCAAAACGAGAGAGGCGAAGCGGATCATGGAGTGGTGAACATGACAGCATTCTCCGACTTCGGAAAGAGCAAATCCGGGGGCGGCTTTGGGGATCAATCGCCCCCCTTCCAACGTTCGCTAGATCGGGTGGTTGCTTGGGCGCGGCGCGGCGTATCTTCACCGCATGGACATCGGAGAGATTTTTTACCCGCCCGACCGCGCTTCGTGGAGAGCCTGGCTGACGGAGCACCACGCGAGTCGCAAGGAGATCTGGCTGCGCCGTTTTTGCAAAGCGTCCGGACGGCCCTCGATCAGCTACGATGATCTCGTGGAGGAATGCCTTTGCTTTGGATGGATCGATGGCATCTCCAAAAAGCTCGACGCCGAGAGTCATGTGCAGCGCATGACACCGCGGCGGGTCCGTGGAAGTTTCCTTTCGGAGTTGAACCGACAGCGGATTTGGAAGCTCCAGCGTCTCGGCCTGATGACTCCTGCCGGTATCGCGACCATCTCCGCCCAAATCGGCGATCCTGGCGATCCCTTTGAGATTCCCGGATGGATTGTGGAGGCGTTGCAGGAAGAGGCGGGTGTCTGGGATCGTTTTGAATCCTTTCCCCGCTTCTATCGCCGTCTCAAAATCGGTTGGATCACCGAACCAAAGGGCGAGGCAGGACGGGCGGAAGCAAAGAAACGGCTCCAGCACCTCGTCCGCATGACCGCGTCGGGCAAACGTTATGGTACCGAGCCCCTTGCGTCGTGGGAGGAGTAAAAAGAAGGGTGGTTTGGCCCCGGTCCTGCACTCCTGCACCGGACACACCCCGCCCCCATGTCTTCCGATCATCCCTTTCCCCTGCACGACGAAACCACCGCTCCCCCAGCAGCCGCCGCCGCGCTCGCGGCCACGCGGAAAAATTTCGGCATGATCCCGAATCTCGAACGAGTCATGGCCTCGGCTCCGCCCTTGCTGCAAGCCTACTCGATGACCTGGGATCTTTTCGACACGACCACGTTCAGCGAGGTCGAACGGCAGGTCGTCTACCTCGTCGCCAATTTCGAGAATGATTGCGCCTATTGCGTGCCCTGGCACACGCTCCTTGCCAAAAAAGCGGGAATGACTCCCGCGGCGATCGAAGCCCTGCGGAGTGGATCACGGATTCCGGATGAAAAACTCGAAGCCCTGCGCGTTTTCACCCGGACGATGGTCGTGAACCGGGGCAAGGCGGTCGCGGCGGATCTGGAGGCCTTCTACGCCGCCGGCTACACTTCCGTGCAGGTACTCGAGGTAATCCTCGGTCTCGCGGTCAAGTTGATGAGCAACTACACCAATTCGGTCGCGGCGACGCCACTCGATCCCCAGCCACGACCCTACCTCTGGAAAAAACCGACGATCCCGCCGCGCGACGAGTGACTTCTCACGACTGGTTCAAGAGGTCGGCCCGGGTCCCTTCCTCCCATCGCAGGCCCCATTCCTTCATCGCGAGGAGGACGGGTTTCAGGGCTTTCCCCTTTTCGGTCAATTCGTAGGCAAAACGTTTGCCGCCTTCGAGGGGCACCCGGGAGATCAGTCCGCTCTCCGTGAGCCGCTCGAGCCGGTCGCTGAGCAGGTTGGTCGGGATGCCCTCGGGCGAGGCGGTGAAGTCCTTGAAACGGCTCCTGCCGAGAAAAAGATCGCGGATCACCAGCAGGGTCCAGCGATCACCGAACAGATCCAGGGCGCAAGCCACGGGGCACGGAGAACGCCGGCTCGAGGGAGCGGGGGAGGAAGTCGAGGAAGCGGGGGGCCTGCGGGGCATTCCCCAAGATCGGTAAATTCACTTTCAATTCAAAAGTTTTTTCACTTGCAAAGTGCAAGTAAAATTCCAACTTACCGCATGCCAGAAATCACCGAACCCCCACTCGACTCCCCCGGGGCCGGCTTGCCCGCCCCCGAACTCTTCATTGCCCGGAAGATATTTGCCTGGAAACGCCGCTTCGGATCGCGGGAGGGATTCAGCCGGGAGTTCGAAGCCACCCGGGATGCCATCCGCAATCTCGTGGCCTCGATTCCCGAGGCGGACCGCGGTCGGCGGGTCCTGATCCCGAGACCGCGCGGGCTCGAGGACAGCAGCCGGTATTGGTCGGTCTGGATGACGCTGGACCATCTCCGCATCGTTAACGAAGCCTTTGCCGGGATCATCCCGATGCTCTCCAAGGGAAAGCTTCCTCCCGGAAAAGCGGATACCGCCGCCGTCAAACCCTCGCCAGCGGCCGGTTCGGAGAGTGAGGGGGCCTTCGAGACCTCCTGCGACGCGCTCGTTTCCGTGGTGGAAGGGATTGCCGACTTGAAGACCACCTTGCGTTTTCCGCATCCGTGGTTCGGACCCCTCGATGCGGCGGGCTGGCACGCCCTTTCCGCCACCCATCTCGGCATTCACCGGGCCCAGATCGCGGAGATCGCGAGGCGCCTGCCTCGATCCTGACAAAACACTATTCCGCGTCCCAACGGATCCCGCGTTTCGGACCGACGACGTGGAAATGGAGATCGGGGTTCATGATGAATCCCCGACCATCGATCTCCAGGCCCTCGGCTTCGAGTCTCGCCTGCTGCTCGGCGCGCAGATCCTCCGCCATGCCCCGGCTGATCCTCGCCTCCGCCGCGACGACCCGGTGCCATGGCAGGGTGGAGGCCTCGGCCTCGTCGAGCCGCGCGAGGAAATACGCGACGTGGCGCGGATTCACATTCAGGTGGCCTGCGATCGATCCATAAGTGGCGAACCTGCCCTCCGGGATCGCGGCCACGACACGGATCACCTCGGCCCGGATCCTGGCGAAGGCGCTGGATCCTTTCGAAGCCATCAGCCACCTGTCCTTGTCGATCCGGCAGGACGGTCCTCTTTGGATTTCGTCGTGCCCGCATCTTCGCCGGCATCCTTCGGGGCGGGTTTCGCGAATAGTCCCTGGAGGAACGGCTTCTTCGCGACCGTTTCGCCGGACACGGACGTTTCGATCGCTCCTTTTTTGCCTGTCTTGGCCGCCGGAGCGTCTTTGACCGGGGATGGTGCCGGAGTCTTCGGCGTCTTGGTGTTGATCGCGGCGATGAGACGTGAGGCGATCAATTCGTGGACCTCCTCGACGAACGGCATCGCGAAATGGCTGTATTCCAGACCGAGGCCCGCGTCGGTATAGGCCTCGAAATTCGTCAGTTTGGTTTTCGGCGAATCCGCCTTCACGGGAGCACCAAGGATCGCGGGGAAATGATAGAGATTGAAACATTCCTGCACGTTCGCCGGCACCGTCTGAAGCGGATTGATCGTCTCGATGAGGAAGAGGAGGCGCACGGGGATTTCCTGCTTCTGGAGTTCGCGAGAGACATCGATCACGCCGCATCCTCCGAGGCTGTAGCCGATGAGGATGATCCCGTGAGGCAACTCCTTCGCCCGGTAAGCGGCTGCGATCTTTTTCGCGGCGGAACCTCTCTCGTGATATCGGAAATCCACGACATCGAGACCCTGCTCTTCGAACTTCTCATTGATGACCGTGCCCAGGTTTGGAAAATACCCTCCGCCGCCACGGATCACGTAGATGGTGGACGGCTTCTTTCCGGACTTCCCGCGCTCGGCGGAATGCACCGCGCCGGATGAGAGCACGGCCGTCAAAGTGAGGGCAATCCAGGCGAACGCTGCCAACCGGGGGGATGCGTGCATGATCTCGGGGGAACCGGGATTACTTTTTCACCAGCCAGATGTTCCGATAACGCACGGGATTTCCGTGATTCTGGAGGTGGAGCGGGCCGGGGCCCTTTTCATCCTTCTTCTGTGCGCCACCGGTGGGGGCGGGGAGCTCGAGATTTTCGTGAATGACGTAGCCGTTGTGTTTCACGGTCGCCTTCGCATTGGCCGTCTTGTTCCCGGCCTCGTCGAATTTCGCGGCGGTGAACTCGACATCGTAGGTCTGCCAACGGAGCGGCGGATAGCAGAGATTCTGTTTCGGTTCGGCCGTCTTGTAGATGCCGCCGCATTCGTTGTCCACTCCGGCGAGCCCGAAGCTGTCGAGCATCTGCACCTCGTAGCGACCACCGAGGTAGAGGCCGCTGTTGCCCCGCGCCTGACCCCGCGCCTTCGGCATCCAGGGAAGGCGGAATTCGAGATGCAGGGTGAAGTCTCCGAATTCCTCGACGGTGGTGATGCCTTCGCAAAGGAGATCACCATCGAGCTTCGCACCTTTCCAATGCTTCTGCGCCGCTTCCGCCGATCCGTCGAACAGCACGATCGCACCTTCCGGAGCCTTGGCACCCATCGTGGAACTCTCGCGCTCGACGCGGTCGAGCACGACGGTCAGGTTCGCGTCGGCGGTCGTGGTGGCGGTGATTTTGCCGTCCTTCAGCACTGCGGTCCACTCGTCTTTGAGAAAGGTGACGCTGCCATCTTCGCCCCGTTTCCCCTTGGTGGAACCACGAGGTTTCTCGCCGTCCCAGCCATCGCCGGGGAGTCCGCCCTTCGAGAGCACCGCTTCAAATTCCCCGTCGCCCAGGGCGATCACCTGCACCCCGACGACGCCATCAGGCGTGTTGCCGGTGTATTCGCCCTGGATGGCGAAGTCGGGATCCTTCGCCGCTTCGGCAGGATCAGCGGTCGCGGCGAACTGCTCGGCCGCCCGGCAGAGCGGAGGGAAGAGAGCGGCGGCAAGGACGAGGATGAGAAGGTGACGTTTTTTCATGAGATCGGGATCTCTTTGTAACGGCTTCCTCAGGATTTGGCAACGCCCGACTGCCGTATCACCTTCGTCACTTTGCCACGACGCAGCAACCTCCGGGTGCGGCGCACCACGGCACTTTCAGCCGGTCGCAAAATCTCTCCGATCGGAGAATCACCTCGTCTGCACCTGGATCGAGGCGGCGTCCGTGGCCAAGGGGCCTTGCGTGGAATTGGCCCTCACAAGCGTGGAGAACGACTTCTTCAGGATCTTCGACTTCCTGCCGGACTTCTTCGTGAGCTTTTTCTTGTTCGGAGAAAACTGGACGCGGACCGCGACCGGATCGTCGCCTTCGGCCAAGGAGGCGGTGCGGAACGTTCCGGCGAGCAGCCCGGCGGTCACGTTCGCGCTCCCTTGGAAATAGGCGATCCCGCAGAGCGCGCTGCCCGGCGATGCCGCCAGCCCGATCGTATCGGGGAGCCGGCCCCGGTTCGCGATCGTCGCGAAAGCGGTCACGGGGTTCGCCTTCACCGAAGTCAGGGCCGTTGCCTGGCCGGGTGCTCCGTTGAGGAGATTGTTCCCCCGGAGCGAGGTGAGCGTGGGACCCACGGCGAGATCGGGCAGCACAAATCGCACGTCGGAATTCGCGAAATCCATCTCGTAGGATAGCTCCCCGCTCCCGCCGGCCTGGCGCGTCAGGACGAGCGTGTATAGGCCGAGGGGCATCGTTTGGTAAAGACCGAATTCCGCCCCGCCTCCGCTATAAACGGACTGACCGGTGGGTCCGAAGAGTTCGACGAGGAGACCCTCGCCACCGATCCCGTCCAGGCTGAGGAATCCGGCTCCGCCCACCTCGAAGAAGTAGGTATGGCGTGCCGTCGATGAGAGGGCGCGATCGAATGAACCGCTCCCGGCGGCATACGGGAGATTGCGCATGTCGAGCGACGCCAGATCAGCCTGTCCACCTTGGGCGGCACCGATCACGGCGAGAAGGTGGGCGCCTCCATCGGGCGGCAGGGCAAAACCCATCGTGCTGTTCGAGGTGCGCTGCCCGATTTCGTCGGTGCGGTAGGTGAGGTGCGGCTCGCCCGGACGGATCGCCTGGTTTTCCGTACGCTGCGGAAAAATATGGAGGGCCAACTTGTCGCCTTCCTGGAGGCCGAGCCCCGCGTAATCCAGGCTGACGATCTGCGTCGCGAACCCCTTTTGCGTCGGACCCCAGCCGCTGATTCCCGAGGGCGTGAACAATCCGATGATCACATCGCCGCCGATCTGGGCACTGTAGGTCAACTGGCTGCCTTCCGCCTCCGGCGATGAAGGCGAGGTGAAGCTGTTATTGCGATCCGCATCGACCACGAGCACCCCGAGGGATCCGGAAGGCACCTCGATGCCGCCGAGCTGAAACTCGATCGAAACGGTCGCCGATGCCGGCAGGGCGAGACCGAGAGCGAGCAGGAAAAGGGAAAGGGAAAGGGCTTTCATTTCGAGGTCGTCGGGAGTGGGTCAGGGGGCGGTGACGTCGTAGGTGGGGGCGTTCACCCAAACGAGCGGGGAAGTTCCGGCGTCTCCCTCGCGTCGCACGATCAAGCCGGCGGAAGGCTCGATCATCTGGCTGCCCGACGCGGGATAGCCGGCGGTATCGCGCACCCACTGCCCGCCGGTGCGGAAATAGATCGCGCTCGGCTGCCTGTTTCGCAGTGCCTGGGTGTTGTCGAAAACGAGGAGCTGATCCTTGCGGTCTCCGGCCGCAGTCGAGGTGCTTTCCACGAATTGACCGGGGGCAAAATCGAGTTGGTCCAGCGTCATTGGCACCGGCCGGGGCAAAGCGATCATGATATCGCGATCGAGCCCGTCGCGGGTGGCACCCATCGCCACGGAGGCCAGCCCACCCTGCACCTGCTGATTCGGAACGAAGGTCGTCGCGGCGACGCCCGCCGGGTGTCGGATGATGAACGCCTGTCCGGGCTCGATCACCGTGTTGCCGGCGGCACTGTAGCTGCCCACCTCGAACCAAGCGGCATTGGTCACGAAAAAGCGCCGGGTCGGAGCGAGCGAGGTGCCCACGGTCGTGGTGTCAAAAAAGAGGAGCTCCGAGACGCGTTGCGAAGCGAGCGATCCGGTCGAGGCATGCAGGGTGGTCTGACTGGCAGGAGGAAAAAGCGTATTGAGGGTCCACGCCGGGATGATGGAGACCAGGCCATCGATCGCGAGGCTGCCCAGATCGGAGAGAGCGGCCGAGACATCGACCGTATTGGCCCCGTGCTCGACGATGAGGAAGTGACGGCCGCGATGGGCGCCGGTGGTATCGCGGCAGTAGAGAAAGTGCGGAGCGTTTTTGAGCTCGCCCGTGGCAAAGGACGGATTGTCCTTCAGAGAAATCCGCACCACGCCCGGCGAAGGTGACGTCGGGACAGCGGCAGCCCGCCCGGCCCAACGGGGTGTCTGATGGAAGGGAGCCGAAACGATCGTATCCGATTCCGCGAGACAATCGAACTTCAGGAATCCCACCACCGGCGAGAAGACCTCGGCGGCGGACGCCGTCCCTAACACACCCAGAAAAAATCCGGACGACAAAACGATTCCGGATGCCTTCGCGCGAAGGAAAAAATTAAGGCGGTTCATGAGAATTTCCAAACTCCCACAAAAATGCCAGTTTTTCACAGCTTGGTCAATTCAGGAATGAAGGTTCTGCAAAGATCGCCAGACGCGAAAATCAACATCTACGAACCAATTTCGCGGAGAGCCATCAGCGCTTGTCCGGGCTGCACGGCACTGCCTTCGTTGACGAAGATCTCTTCGATGACACCGGCCCCCGGAGAAGGGATCGCGATCTCCATCTTCATCGCCTCGAGCACGAGCACGGTCTGATCGACGGCGACGGTGGCTCCGGGTTCGACGAGGACCTTCCAGACATTACCGGCGACAGCCGCCTCGACCGCCTCGCAGCCTTCGGGCACCGCGCTCTCGGGAGCGACATGGGTTTCCTCGGCCGTCTCCACGACCTTCCTGAAAATGCCCGCGGCCTCCCATCGGTCGCGCTCCTCAGCGAAAGCGCGCCGCTGGGTCTCGCGGAAAGCGGCGATGGAGCCGGCTTCGGTCTCGAGGAATTGATTGTAGTCGCGCAGCGAGAAGGCCGTCTCCTCGATGCGCGGATTCCAGCGTCCCACGAGGAAGTCGGCGCGGAGTCGCTCGAGCTCCTCCGTCGTCACTTCGTAAAAGCGGATGCGGTCGAAAAAACGGAGTAGCCAGGGCTCGGCTTCGGTGAAGGATTCGGTGATGTAGAAGCGATTCCACATCTGCACGGTGCGGCCGACGAACTGGTAGCCGCCCGGTCCTTCCATTCCATAGATGCAGAGATACGCTCCACCGATGCCGACCGCGTTTTCAGGTGTCCAGGTGCGGGCGGGATTGTACTTCGTGGTGACGAGACGATGCCGCGGATCGAGCGGCGTGGCGACGGGTGCGCCGAGGTAGACATCGCCCAGACCCATCACGCAGTAGTCGGCGGAGTAGACGATCTCCTTCACCTCCTCGATCGAGGCGAGCCCGTTGATGCGGCGGATGAATTCGATGTTGCTCGGACACCACGGTGCTTCGGGATTGACCGACTGCATGTATTTGCGGATCGCCTCCTGAGTGCTCGGGTCGTCCCACGAGAGCGGCAGATGCACGACGCGGGCCGGCACCTCGATGGATTCGAGATCGACGATCGAGGCCTCGGATTCCTGGATGAGTGTCAGGATTTCACCCCGGGTGAGGCGGCGGCTGTCGAAGTGGATCTGCAGGGAGCGGATCCCGGGCGTGAGGTCGAGGATGCCCGGCACCGCGCGCGCCTTGAACCATTGGTAGACGACATGCGCCTTGAAGCGAAGGTTGAGGTCGAGGGTCATGGGACCGTACTCGACGAGGAGATAGCTTTCGCCGCTCGGCCGCACCGTGACTCCGGGAAACTCGGCGATGATGGCGGTGCCCGTCGGAACCGGAGCGATTTCGACGGTGTGCGGCACGGAGGGGACGAGGTCGGCGACCATGCGGTCCTGACGTTCGCGGAGGAGGCGCGCCTCGCTTTCCGTCACGGGATAAAAGCGGATCGTATCACCTGAATCGACCTGGCCGATCTTCCACAGATCCGCCTCGATGATGGTGGCGGGACACACGAACCCTCCCAGACTCGGACCGTCAGGACCCAGGATCACGGGCATGTCGCCGGTGAAGTCGATCGTACCGACGGCATAGGCGTTGTCGTGGATGTTCGAAGGGTGGAGCCCGGCCTCGCCGCCGTCCTCGCGCGCCCAGGTGGGTTTCGGTCCGATCAGTCGGACGCCGGTGCGGGCGGAGTTGTAATGGACTTTCCAGTCGGTCGCGAAGAAGGTCGCGATGTCTTCCGGAGTGAAAAACTCGGGGGCTCCGTGCGGTCCGTAAAGCACGGCGATGTCCCAATGTTTCGCGAAAGCAGGGAGGATCCCATCCGGGAGCGCGGTCGAGGGTCCCGCTTCCCCGAAGGCGAGGTGGAGGACATCTCCGGTGCGCAGGGCGCGTCCTCCGTGACCACCGAACTGTCCGAGGGTGAAGGTCGATTTGCTGCCGAGGTAATCGGGCACGTCGATTCCGCCCTTCACCGCGAGATAGGCGCGGGCTCCGGGATTTTTGCCACTGCCGCCGATTTTCAGAATCGATCCTGCCGCAACCCTGACAGGCACACCAAACGCCACGGCTTCGCCATCGAGCGTCGCGGGCATGGCCGCACCGGTGAGCGCGAATTCGGTGGCGCGGTTGAATTTCAGGGTCGGACCCGAGACGGTGATCTCGAGTCCCGCGGTGCCTTCGGGATTGCCGACGATGCGGTTGGCAAGCCGGAAGGAAAGCGAGTCCATCGGACCCGAGGGAGGGATCCCGACCTCCCAATAGCCGAGACGTCCCGGCCAATCCTGCACCGTCGTCTGCGTTCCCGGCGCGAGCACGTCGATGGTCGGGGCGTCGTAGACAAAACGTCCAAGGCTGCCCGTGCTGATCGCTCCGGGCGTGCCGAATTCGTCCGAGGCGATGACCTGGCGGAGGTATTCGAGATTGGTCTCGATACCGGCGATCCAGCTCGCGGCGAGGGCCTCCCTCATCTTCGCGATGGCTTCCTCGCGCGTCGGTGCGGAGACGATCAGTTTGGCGAGGAGCGAGTCGTAGTTCGCCGGCACGACCGTGCCCGCGGTGATCCATCGGTCGCAACGAACGCCTTCGGGAAAGACGACCTCGGTGAGCAATCCTGACGAAGGCAGAAAGTCCTTCCCCGGATCCTCCGCGCAGATCCGCACTTCGAGGGCGTGTCCCGATTCGGCCACGGAGAGATCGACCTCTTCCCCGCCCGCGACACGCACCATCCACTCGACAAGATCGACTCCGGTGACGGCCTCGGTGATGCCGTGTTCGACTTGGAGACGCGTGTTGATCTCGAGGAAGTAATACCGGCCGGTGGCCGCATCGACGAGGTATTCGGCGGTGCCGGCGCTGCGGTAGTTCAGGGCTGCGGCCATGCGGGCGGCGCCCTCGAACAGCTCGGGTGCCTCACTGCGCGAAAAGCCCGGTGCGGGAGTCTCCTCGACGATCTTCTGGTTGCGGCGCTGCGCCGAGCAATCGCGCGTGCCGAGGGCAAGGACCTTGCCCTTGCCGTCGCCGAAGAGCTGCACCTCGACGTGACGGGCGCGGGCGATGAATTTCTCCAGGAAAAGTCCGGCATCGCCGAAATTCGCCCGGCTCGCGTTGGCAACCCTGTTATATGCCGCACTCAACCCTGTTGGGTCCTGACAAACCTCCATTCCGATGCCGCCGCCGCCGGCGGTGCTCTTCAGCATCACGGGGTATCCGATGACGTCGGCCGCGGCGAGAGCCTCTTCGACACTGGAAAGGAGAGGCGTGCCCTCGAGCAGCGGGACGCCGTTCGCCTTCGCGATTTCGCGGGCGGTGTGTTTGAGCCCGAAGCGGCGGATCTGCTCCGGCGTGGGTCCGATCCAGGCGATCCCGCGCGCTTCGCAGGCCTCGGCGAAATCGGCGTTTTCGGAGAGCAGGCCGTAGCCGGGGTGAAGTCCGTCTGCTCCGGTGAGCGCGGCGATTTCGAAAAGGCGTTCCGTATTGAGGTAGGACTGCGACACCGGAGCGGGACCAAGAAGAAAGGCCTCGTCCGCCAGACCCACGTGCGGCGCGTCGCGGTCGGCTTCGGAATAGACCGCGACCGAGGCGATCCCGAGGCGCTTGAGGGTGCGGAGGACGCGGCAGGCGATCTCGCCGCGGTTGGCGATGAGGACTTTGGTGAGCATGTCAGGAAATTCAGTCCCAGATCAGCACCTCGACGGGCGTGGGATTGTAGGCGTTGCAGGGATTGTTGAGCTGCGGGCAGTTCGAGATGAGGGCGATGACGTCGCGCTCGGCACGCATTTCGACATGGCGGCCCGGAGCGGAGATGCCATCGGCGAAGGTGAGCCCTCCCTCCGGCGTGACGGGCACGTTCATGAAGAAGTTGATGTTGCAGGTGATGTCGCGCTTGCCGAGGCCGTGGCCCCACTCGTGGACGCCGCAGAGGAAGCTATCGCGGCAGGCGTGCATGGGCTCGCGGTCGAAGTCGTAGCGCATCGTGTTCGATTCGCGCGAGCAGGCCCCGCCGAGGGTGTCGTGGCGTCCGCAGGTGTCGTCGATGATGGTGAGGAGCGCATTGCCCTCCGAGGACATGAGGACGGTGCCGGTGGTGAGGTAGAGCGCGCCCTGGGTGCGGATCGTGACGTCGGCCGAGTAGCGGTCGGACGGATCGTGCGCGTCGTAGAAGAGGGAGTCGGCGGCCTGGTTCCCCTCGAGGTCGACGATGCGGAAGCGTTGCCCCTGGCGGATGAGGTGGACCCAGTGGTCGCCGGCGTCGATGACCTTGCGGTAGACGGCTTCGGCGGGATCGGTGATGCGGGTGGTCATTCTCGGTAATCGGTGGTCGGTAATCGGTGGTCTGGATACTGTTTACCGATCACCGACTACGGGAGCGCGCAGCGCGTAGTAGTCCTGCGTATTCTGCCAGGCCCGGCGGTTCTCGGGGCGGGAGTTGAGGCAGAGATCGGTGACGGGATCGATGGGATCGGCGGGGGAGACGGTGATGTTCACCGGCTTCGGTGCGTAGACGGGATTCGGATCGAGCGGGTGCTGGCAGGTGGTGAGGACGACGAGGCTGTCCATCTCGATGCGCAGGTCGATCCCGGCTCCGGCGGGCGAGGCACCGACGACGTAGGTGAGTTTCCCCGCTTCGTCGGCGACGACCTTGGAGAAGAAATTCAGATTCGGGACGAGGTCGCGTTTGCCGAGCCCGTGTTTGCCGAGCTCAATGAGGAAGTTGTCGCGGGCGTTGCGGTGGAAATCGTTGCGGGCCTGCTGGTAGGAGAGCTCGCCGTATTTTTCCCGCACGAGCTTCGCGTCGGTGCAGCCGCAGACGGTGTCGTGCCAGCCCGCGGTATCGCGGACGATGGAGGCGAAGAGCCGGCCCATGTCGGAATGGAGGCAATGGCCGGCGGTGAGCTGAAAGGTATGCTGGCCTTTAAGGGTGTCGGGCATGTTGTAGCGCTCGACCGGCTCGTCGGCGTTGTAGAAGAGCGCGCAGACGTTGGCCCCGCCCTCGAGGTCGGTGAGGCGCAGGACCTTGCCGCGGCTGATCGTCTGCGACCACATGCCGCCGCCGGGGAGGATTCGTTCGTAGAGAGGTGTCATTTGTCCTTGGTGTTGCGCCCGTGGATGGGCGGGATGAGGGCGGAGGAAATGGTGAGTTTGCCGGAGCGGACGCCTTTGCAGGTGATGAGCTCGTCGGCGATCGCCTTTAGCCGCGAGGCCGGGCCCTGCACGAGGATGACCTCCATGGTGTGGTTGTCCTCGAGGAGGACGTGCTGTTTGCTGATGACCTCGGCGATGTGCGATCGCTCGATCTCGGCGAGGGCCTGGAGGAGGCCGGGCTTCGACTCATCGTAGAAAAGCGTGATGGTCCCGGCCATGACGCGGTCGCCGTGCTCCTGATAATGGTCGGTGAGGCTCTGATGGATCATCTCCGAGATCGCCTGCGAACGGTTTTCAAAGCCGCGCGAAACGACGAGACGGTCGAGCTCATCAAAGACGGCAGGCGGCAGCGAAACGCTGATGCGCTTCACTCCGGGGCCGCGGTTGGATTCTTCTCCACTCATTTCAGTAATAATTTCTTTAGCAGAAGTAATACCAACTCCCGGCCGAGTCGAAGATTTTTCTGCAAATCCCGCTTCGCTCGGTGCAACGTCCTTGGTCCGAGGGGGTTTCCTCGGCCGTGATGACACGAATCCTTTCCACCGCGCTCGCCTTGCTGGTTTCCCTCGCCAATGCCGTCGCCGCGGACCGGCCGAACGTGATCTTCATCCTCGCCGACGATCTCGGCTACACCGACCTCGGATGCCAGGGCAGCGGCTACTACGAGACTCCGCAGATCGATCGTCTCGCGGCGTCCGGGATGCGTTTCACCAATCATCACCACGCGCAGAATTGCCAGCCGACCCGGGCCGCCCTGATGTCGGGTCAATATGGAGCCCGCACCGGGGTTTACACCGTGGGCGGGATCGATCGATTCGACTGGAGCAATCGCCCCCTGCGCCCGGTCGACAATGTCACGACTCTCCCGCTCGACCGCATCACCATCGCGCAGTCGCTGCAGGGCGCCGGCTACGCCACGGCGATGTTCGGGAAGTGGCATCTCGGAGAAAAGGGCGATTACCATCCCGGGAAACGCGGCTTCGATGAAGCGATCGTCTCGAACGGAAAACATTTCGACTTCACGACGGATCCGCCGGTCGAAGTGCCCGAGGGGGCTTATCTCGCCGACTTCCTCACCGATAAGGCCGAGGACTTCATCCGGCGGAAAAAGGACGGGCCGTTTTTCCTCTACCTGCCGCACTTCGGCGTCCACTCGCCCTATCAGGCGAAGCCGGAATTGATCGAGCATTTCAAAAAGAAGGCTCCGGCAGGTGGTCACCACGATCCGGTCTACGCCGCGATGATCAAAAGTGTCGATGAAAGCGTGGGCCGGATTCTCGACCTACTCGATGAATTGAAGCTGGCCGAAAATACCGTCGTGGTCTTCGCGAGCGACAATGGCGGCGTCGGCGGTTACACGCGCGAAGGCATCAAGCAAGGCGGCGATGTCACCGACAACGCACCGCTCCGCTCCGGCAAGGGAAGCCACTACGAAGGAGGCACGCGGGTTCCTCTCATCGTCCGCTGGCCGGGAGTGACGAAGGAAGGCTCGACCTGCGGGGCGGCGACGATCCACGTCGATCTCCCCGCCACCTTTCTCGAGATGGCGCAGGCCCCGGCTCCAGACCAGCCCCGCGATGGCGAGAGCCTTGTCGCCTTGCTAAAAGATCCCTCTGCTTCCCTGAAGCGCACCGCGATTTTCCAACACATGCCCGGCTACCTCGGGGCGGGCAAAGACTCATGGCGGACGACTCCCGTCGGGGTGATCCAGGAAGGCGACTGGAAACTGATGGAGTTTTTCGAGGACGGTAGGCTCGAGCTCTACGATCTCGCGACGGACCTCGGCGAGACGAAAAACCTCGCCTCCACCCATCCTGACAAAACCGCCGAATTGCATACAAAACTCAAAACTTGGCGTCAGGAAGTCGGCGCGGCCATGCCCACCCCGAACGAAGGCGCGACCGAAGCTCCCGCAAAGAAAAAGGGCGGCAAAGGGAAGGGAAAAGGCAAAGGGGAAGGCAAGGGAAAAAGAAAGAGCCAAGCCTGATCCATGAGGCGGTCGCATCGCGTTCCGCCGGTCAATTCATTTGCAATGGAACGGAATCTGCCGGTTCATTGCGGCGATGGAAGAGAACCCTTTTCGAGAAGCCGACCTCAGTCTCCGGAACCACCCGGAGTCTTGCATTCTCGTGATCTTTGGAGCGACCGGCGACCTCACCCACCGCAAGCTCATCCCCGCGCTCTACAATCTGGCCGCGGACGGCGATTTGCCGGCGGGTCTCCGGGTCGTCGGATTCGCGCGTCGTGAAAAGTCCGATGAAGAGTTCCGCAAGGGTCTCGAGGAACTGAACCGCGAGGTCTCCCGCCAGGGACACAATGACGATCTCTGGGCGCGCTTTTCGCAGAACATCACCTACCACACGAGCGAGTTCAGCGATCACGAGGGGTACCTCGCGCTCAAGAAGCGGCTCGATGCGATGGAGGCGGAAGGGGCGAGTCCGAACCGGCTTTATTACCTCGCCTCGGCTCCGGAGTTCTTCGACGACATCCTCCTGCACCTCCGCCAATCGGGCCTGAACCGCTCGAAGAACGGCTGGTGCCGCGCCGTCGTCGAGAAGCCTTTCGGCACCGATCTGGCAACGGCCCAGCATCTCAACCAGGTCGTCAACGAGACTTTCGCGGAGGAACACACCTATCGCATCGACCACTACCTCGGCAAGGAGACGGCGCAGAACATCATGGTGCTGCGCTTCGCCAACCAGCTCTTCGAGGTGCTGTGGAACAACCGCTTCATCGACCACGTCCAGATCACCTGCGCCGAGCACCTCGGCATGGAAGGCGGACGCGGCGGCTACTACGACAAGTCGGGTGCCCTGCGCGACATGGTGCAGAATCACCTCCTCCAGCTCCTCAGTCTCGTCGCGATGGAGCCGCCCGCCGATCTCTCGGCCGACGGGGTGCGCGATGAAAAGGTGAAAGTGCTCAAATCGCTCCGTCCTTTCCGCAATGTCGAGGAAGTCGCCGCCAACGTGGTGCGGGCGCAATACACCGCGGGGACCGTCAACGGCACCGAGGTTCCCGGTTACCGCCGTGAGGATCGGGTCAACCCCGGCTCGATGACGGAGAGCTACGTGGCGCTGAAGATCATGATCGATACCTGGCGCTGGGCCGGGGTGCCTTTCTACATGCGCATGGGCAAACGCCTCCCCCGCAAGGGCACGGAGATCTCGATCCATTTCAAGGACGCGCCGAAGGTGCTCTTCAATGCCGCTCCGGGATCGGAGGCGATGCCAGGGAACGTGCTCGTCATCCGCATCCAGCCGAACGAGGGCATCTCCCTCGGGATCCGCTCGAAGCGCCCCGGACCCGCCGCGACCCTGCAGGCAGTGAAGATGGATTTCCTTTACCAGACGAGCTTCGGCAAAGGCAGTCCCGAGGCCTACGAGCGTCTCCTCCTCGATGCGATGGCCGGCGACGCGACGCTTTTCGCCCGAAAGGATGAAGTCGAGACCGCTTGGCGCTACGTCGATCAGATCGAGAATGCCTGGCACCAGTCGCCGAATCCTCCGAAGATGGCCGAATACCCGGCCGGCTCCTGGGGGCCGAAGGAAGCCGACGAACTCCTCGAGCAAAGCGGTCACGAATGGCGGCGACTTTGAAATTGGTGGGCGTAAAGAGTGGCCTGCTTGGCGCCTTTGCTCTGGGTGCTCTCGTCGTTCGCGGCGAGGAGACGCCGCCCGCGCCCATCCCCGCACCGGCTCCGCTGATCCTGAAAAAATTCGCGGGCGACGTCTTCAATCTCGATCAGTTCAACCTCCAGATCCCGATCGACGACGATGGCGACGGGATTTCCGATGTCGTCGCGATGCCGCTGCTGCGGAACTTCGAGGATCCCGCCTTTTTCCATATCGACAAGCTGGGCGAGGCCATCGTCTTCCGCACCCGGAGGGGCGACGCCCGCATGGAGGGCGCGACTCATCCTCGCTGTGAAATGCGCGAGTTGAAAAAGGGCACCGAGGAACCCGCCTCGTGGAGCACGACGGATGGCAAGGTTCACAACTTCTCGACGACCCTCGCTTTCACCCGCGTGCCGGAGGACGGCACTCCGGTGGTCGGCGTTTCGCTCTGGGGAGACCAAGGCGAAGCCCTCGCCGTGCGCCACGAAAAGGGCCGGGTGGTGATGTCGCGGGCGGGCCTGGAGCCTTTCGTGTTGGAAGAATCCTACGTCGCCGGGACTCCGTTCGAGTTCATGATCCTGCTCGACAAGGGAAGGGTCCGTCTCCTGCGCGACACCCAACAGATCGCCGAATGGCCGCTCGAGGCGGAGGGCTTGCAATTCCGCTTCGGTGTCGTGATGGAGGCCGAGGCTCCGGAGAGCGGCGATCCCAAAGCGGCGGCCGAGGTCACTTTCTGGAAGCTTTACCTGACGCGCCGGTGATCCGGCCACCCGTCTCGGTCACCCGCCGTCGAGGATCGCTTCGGTCATGCGGAGGGCTTCGAGATTCGGCCGCACCTCGTGGACGCGATGCAGCCGCACGCCTTGCTCGCGCGCGTGGGAGGTGATCGCCACGGTACCCCAGGCCCGGTCTTCGGGACGGTCGGATCCCGTCACCTTCGCGAGAAAGGATTTGCGCGAGACCCCGAGGAGGATGGGCCGCCCGTTCACGGTGTAGCGGTCGAGTTCGCGCAGGATCGCGAGATTGTGATCGAGCGTCTTGCCGAATCCGATGCCGGGATCGAAGACAACCGATTCCTCCGCGACGCCCGCCGCGAGGAGGGCCTCCAGCCGCTCGCGGAAAAAGGTGGTGATTTCCCCGTGAAGATCGGTGTAAACGGGATCGACCTGCATCGTGCGCGGCGTTCCCCGCATGTGCATGACGACGAGCCCCGCTCCGCTCGCGGCGGCGACCTCGACCATCTCCGCATCACGGAAACCGCGGACATCGTTGATCACTCTCGCACCGGAGGCGACGGCGGCGGCGGCCACGCCGGCCTTGCAGGTATCGATCGAGAGGATCGTGTCGGGACACTCCGCGGCGAGCCTTGAAATCACCGGGAGGACGCGGCGCAGTTCCTCCGCTTCATCCACTTCCGCGGCACCGGGGCGCGTCGATTCACCACCGATGTCGATGAGGGCCGCGCCTTCTTCGATGAGGCGCTTCGCCTGCTCCACCGCCGCATCGACCGTGGCGAAGAGACCGCCGTCGGAAAACGAATCAGGGGTCACATTGACGATGCCCATGATCCCACCGTGACGGGAGAGATCGAGGGTGCGGTCGAGACAACGCCACTTCATGGTTCGCTAGGGTGGGTCGGACTCTACGGGCGACAGGAATGTCGCCCCTCCTTGGCAGCTTGCGCGCGCTGGAGCGAAGTGTGGAAATCAAGCCAGCGCCGGCGCGAGGGGACGGCACGACTCGGCTTCGGGCGCGGTGAGGTCGCGGTTCGGCTTTTGGGGCTGGAGGCCGAGTTTGCGGAGGAGATTGAGATCGGCCTCCGACTGGGGATTGCCGGTGGTGAGCAGCTTGTCGCCGTAGAAGATCGAGTTCGCCCCGGCGAAGAAGCAGAGCGCCTGGAGCTCCTCGCTCATCTGCTTGCGTCCGGCCGAGAGACGGACCTTGGCGTTGGGAATGGCAATGCGGGCGAGGGCGATCATGCGCACGACCTCGAAGGAATCGACCCCCTGTGATTCCGCGAGCGGCGTGCCCGGGATGGGCACGAGCGAGTTGATCGGCACGCTCTCGGGCTGGGGATTGAAATTGCTGAGGATCTCGAGCATGCGGAGGCGGTCCTCCGTCGATTCACCAAGGCCGAGGATGCCGCCCGAGCAGACGGACATGCCCGCGTCCTGCACGTGGCGCAGGGTGTTGAGGCGGTCCTGATAGGTGTGGGTCGAGACGATGTTCGTGTAGTGCTCGGGCGAGGTGTCGATGTTGTGATTGTAGGCGGTGACTCCGGCCTCTTTGAGCTTTGCGGCCTCGACCGGGCCGAGTTCGCCGAGGGTGGTGCACACTTCCATGCCGAGCTCGCTCACACTCGAGACGATGTCGAGGACCTGGTCGAAGCGCTTCGTGCCGTCCTTCACACCCTTCCAGGCCGCGCCCATGCAGAAGCGGGTCGAGCCCTGTTCGCGGGCGAGGCGGGCACGCTCGAGGATTTCATCCTTCTCCATGAGACGCTCCGCGGCGACTCCGGTGGAGTAGCGGGCCGACTGGGCGCAGTAGGAGCAATCCTCCGAGCAGCCGCCCGTTTTGATGCTGAGGAGGGTGCAGAGCTGCACCTCGTTCTCCGGCCAGTGCGCCTCGTGGACCTTGCGCGAACGCTGGATCAGATCGAAAAAGGGGAGGGAATAGAGCTGGGAAAGTTCGTCGAACTGCATCGGGGAAAGTCGTCTGGAGGATTCCGTGGGTCCGGAAAGAAGACCACGAAATCGCCGGATTTCACCTGATAGTTGCGGAAAAATCAGCTCGTCCAGCGTCCGCCGGGGGAAACAAAGGGCAGAGTCCCCTGCCAGGTCGCGGAATAATCGGTCTTGCCGATCGCTCCGATCATCTTCACTCCCGTGACGCGTTTCCACTCGGCGGTGAACGATTCCCCGCTGTGGCAGCCCCAGCTCTTGCAATAGGCGCCGCGGGCGAAGGCCTTGCGGTTGATCTTCTTCAGGTCGCTCTGGTGGAGGAAGGAGCGCGAGGCTCCGAGGATGTGATTGCTGTAATCGAAGACGAAACAGAACTTGTTCGAGTGCCCGAAGAACTCGAAGCCCGAGACCTTCACCGAGCTTCGGTTTTGCCCTGAATTGATGTAATTGATCACTTCGTCGGAACTGCTGAACCAGACGAGACGGATCTTGTATTTGTCGCGCACGCTCTCGATGTTTGAAATGAGCGGCTGGCCGTCCTCGGCCTGACGGGTTTCGTAACCGGGGCGGTAAACCAGCCAGGTGATGTTCACGGCTCCGTTGCTCGCTTTCTGGAGCTGCTCGATGCGGATGCGGGCGGTGCGGATGAAATTCCCCCACCAGCGGTCGTGGCGATGGGCCTCGCGACGGTAACTCTCGTGCGCCATCAGGGAGGGACCTCCCGAGACGATGATGTATTCATCGTTCGGATTGAGGGCGGCCGAGGCCTCCTGCGGCGCCGCCGCGAAGGCGGAGGCGACGAGGGTGGCGATGATGAGGAGTCTTCGCGTCATGATGGGCCGTCAGGCGATGGGTCTGGTCGTGTCGGGTAGGTTACGCAAACCGGCTCGAAACGCAACCGGCGGCGGATGGCGCAATCTCTCAACCAAGGCCGACGAATTCCGTCACCACGTTCCAGAAGCGCTGCACCATCTGCTTACGACGCTTCGCCTCTTCTTCTTTCATGCGCTGTTCGCGCGTCGCTTCGTCGAAGGCGACGAGACGGTCGTAATGCCTCTGGATGCGGCCGACAAACCAGCGCCACGTCGTGCCGGGCTGACCGTTTTCGAGGAGGAAATGGGGACAATCCTTGTTCGGCGGATTGTAGCCCTCGCGCGGCCAGTGATAGTGCGCGCGCACGTTCTCGATCGGGATCTTGTGGTAATACATCAGCGAAGCGGCCAGCTTGGCGGTGCGCTCCATCGTCGCGAGTTGGTTGTTGCCCTGGTGCTCGCACATCTCGATGCCGATGGAATAGCGGTTTCCCGGACCATCGAAGTCGGCGTGCTCGCCACGCTCGCTCGTCGGGAGGTGTTGGATCACCGTATCCTGCTGCACCGTGAAGTGCCAGCAAAGGTAACCGCAGACCCCGCCGCGGAGCGCTCCGCGGTTCAGAGCCTTCGCGTGGGCGTAGGCATCGCCGGTTGGATTCTGCGTGCTGTGGATCGTGATGTATTGAGGCGTCATCTCGCGGAAGAGACGACGGCCGTATTTGCCCTCGGGAATGAGGTCGACTTTCAGATTCAGCTCTTTCTGGGCGTCGCCCGGATTGAGAGGAGTGTTCTGCACCGCCCCGAGCTCACGCTCCCAGAGTTGGCCCTTCGAGGAGGACGTGGTCTGGTTCGAGTTGCACGAGGCGAGGAGGAGCAAGGCCACGCCAAGCGCCACCGGAGGGAGGAAGGGAAGGACACGTTTCATGAAACCAGGAAATGGATTCGACAAATGCCCGACAATTTAAGGGACCGGGAATGGGTTCGCAAAATTAATTAAAGAAAATTTAAAAACTTCTTAGAATTGAGAATCAGCCAAACTTAATTGTCGGGAAAGGCGGGACGCCGCTTCTCCTTTTATCGTTCCAGGATCTCCACTTCGTAGCCGTCGGGATCGGTGACGAACGCCATCTTGATCTTTTTGCCCGAGGGAAACGCCTCGCGCCAGTCGGCGGGCCAGATGTCGATCCCGGCTTTTTCGACGCGATCGCAATAGCTCATGATGTCTTCGACGCCGAGGGCGGTGTGCATGAGGTCCTCGGGGAATTTCACCTCGAAATCGGGCGAGTAACAGAGCTCGAGAAAGTGGTCGTTCCCGTCGAGCTCGAGAAAAGCAAGCTGGTTGCCGGCCGGAGACTTGTCGGTGCGGCGGGTCAGCTTGAAACCGAGGGTCTCGTAGAAGGCGATCGTCCGATCGAGATCGCTGACACGAATGCGGGTGTGGAGGAATTTGATCATCGCAGAGAGTTGCCCTGTTTTCCGGAGGCGCGCAAGTGCCGGTTGGCGACCTTGGTGCCACGCAAGGGAGGTGACCGGAGTTCGACTCCCTCGGATCAATTTTGTTCAGCCAGGGAAGCAGCGAGCGATTTCGCGCCCTCCTCCCAGCCCGAGGCGTCGGCCGTGCCGAAAGCGGTCACCATTTTCCAAGTCCCCGCAAAGCCCGCCGGCACGGTGTCGTTGTCGAAGCACTTCAGGTAATACTTCCGGTAGGTGCCGGGCACGTTCCAGATCATCGAGACGTTCTGCGCGTTTTCCGGAGCTTCGAGCAGACGCGAGACCGCGTATTGCCCGCTCGCGGGTTCGCGCACCGCCACCCAATCGACCTTTTGGCGCACGTGAAACTTCCGCGCTTCCTCCGGAGTATCAAGGAAGGGGCCCGCGATCCGCTCGTCCGATTTCCCATCCGATCCCGCCAGATAGGCGTCCACCGTCGGCGTCCAGGCGTGCATGAAGTGGTAGACGAGCTTCAAGGGCACGGCCTTCTCGGTGCGCACCGTGGTCGTTTCGAAAAGCCGGCCGTCCCGGATCTCGATTTCGCATTGCAGCTCGAAATCGCGGATTACCGATCGGCGCACGAAGCGGAAGTGATCGCCTGACAGTTCCGCGGCCGGTTCGGCGAGTTCCTTTCCATCGAGGAAAAACGAGAGCGAGGTGAGCGGCTCGGGTTCGTTCTCGAGGTGTTGCGTGCCGATGAAGCCGATCTCCGGAAAAGAGAAGACCGTGCCATAGGCGCTCTTCTCCGTCGTCATCGGCGTGCCACGGTAGTCGATGCGGCCGGGCGTCCATTGCGAGGACTGGCGCAGCATCAGGGTCACCTCGCCGCAGCGCACCGTGATCGAAGGCAGGTCGGGACCGAGATTGGGCTTGAAGGGCTCTTTTGCCGCCAGAAACGGCGCGGACGTGAGAAGGAGAAAAGAACAGAGCGCTTTCATTTGATCCCAATCACCATCGAGTCCGGTCCCACGAGATGCTCGACCCTCGTCTCTTTGAAGCCGGCCTCTTGCATCCATTCCTGACAATCCGCCCCGGTGTAGTCGAAGCCGCCCGACGTCTCGACGAGCATGTTCAGGCTCATCATCAGGCCGAAGGCATTCTCCCGGCGCGCGTCGTCGATGATGGAATCGTAGACCACCACCGCACCGCCGGTCGGCACGGCTTCCCACGCGGCGCGGAGGAGGTGCTTCTTCTGATCGAGATCCCAATCGTGAAGGATGTGGCCGTAGAGCACGACGTCGGCTTTCGGCAGGGGATCGTTGAAAAAGCTGCCGCCGGTGAAGGTGAGGCGGTCGTTCAGTCCACTCTCCGCCACGTAATCTTCGAAGACGGGACCGACCTCGGGTAGGTCGAATCCGATGCCGCGCAGATGCGGATTCGCCAGCGCGATTTGCACGGCGAGGTCGCCTTGGGCGGTGCCGGCATCGACATAGGTCCGGTAGCGGTCCCACGGGAATTGGCGCGCGATCGCGAGATTGGCGCCACGGCTCACGCCCGACATGGCGCGGAGGAATTCCTTCAAGCGCGCGGGATCGGCGTAGAGTTTCGCGAACATGTCCTCGCCGCTGCGGGCTTCGTTCTGCGGTTCGCCGGTGCGGAGGGCCGTCGTCAGGGCGCCCCAGAAGGGATAAAGACGGTGGTTCGCCATCTCGAGGATGCCGCCGATATAGGAGGGTTTGCGTTTGTCGAGAAAGAGCTCCGTCTCGGGCGTGTTGGCGTAGAGCCCGTTTTCATCCCGTGTTAAAAATCCCAGCGCCACGAGCGTGTCGAAAAAATCGCGTGCTCCCCGCGGATGGAGTCCGAGACGGGCGGCGAGGGCATCGAGCGGTTCGGGATGACGGGCGAGTTCCGTGAAGACCTCCATTTCCACCGCACTGAGCAGCGTCTTGGCAGGCCAAAAGGCGAAACCGGTCTGGAGGATGCGTTCGGGCGAAGGAGGAGAGTCCATGTGCAGATTAGAGCGGAAGTCGGTTCCAGCGGCAAGGACGGGATCAACGACGGAAACTCTGACTAGACAGGTCAGAACGCGGGCGCTAGTCTTTCCTCATGACCAAGAACAGGTGGCAGTTGCAGGAAGCGAAAAGCCGCTTCAGCGAGTTGGTCGAAAATGCCCTGAAACAAGGGGCGCAGACGGTGACCAAGCATGGAAGGCCGGCGGTCGTGGTTATCTCCGTGGAGGAGTATGAGCGATCCCGGGCTCCGCGGAAATCCCTCGTCGATGCGCTGCGCGCTTGTCCCGAGGATCTCACGGATTTGGTCGGCCGACGTCCGAAGCGGATGGCCAGAAAGGTGGATTTCGGCTGAATGCGGATGAAATACCTTTTGGACACGAATGTCATCTGCGAAGCCACGGCGCGTCAGCCCGATCCCGGCGTGGCGGCATGGGTCGATACCCACTCCCGCGAATCGCTCCTTTCGTGCGTGACCCTGGGTGAGATTTGGAAAGGTTTGCACCGTTTGCCCGATGGCAAGCGGAAGCAGGGCCTCGCGAAGTGGGCGGAATCGCTTGAGGAGAATTTCGCCGAACAGATCCTGCCGCTCGATACCGTCACTTTGAAGGAATGGGGAAAACTCTGCGCCAGACACGAGGCCAAGGGGTTCAATCTGGATGTGTTGGACGGTCTCATCGCGGCGACCGCCATGGTGCATCAACTCATCGTGGTGACTCGGAACACCGCGGATTTCCCCCCGGAGGTGAAAACCTTCAATCCATGGGTCCACTGATTCTCATCCGATCCGAAAGTCCTTCCCTGTGATCCCATGAGATTTCTTCCCGCCGTCCTCCTCCTCCTTACCTCCCTCGCCACCGCGGCGGAGCCGTTCACTTTCTCCGAGACCTTCGATGCCCCCTTCGACGCCTCGCGTTTCACGACGCCGATTCCTAACAAGAACACCACGGTCCGTGACGGTGTGATGGTGACACAGGGCGAAAGCGGCGGCAAATACCCGCCCATGGTCTACCTGCCGGTTGCGGGTGCGGACCTCGGGATTTCCTTCCGCTACCGGCACACGGGCGAGGGCGGCTGGCTCTGGTTTTTCGTCGATGGCGACGACGGCTTCGGCAGCGTCGACCATCTCCTGCGGGTGAAGCTGCTGCGCCACGCGGTGGAGCTGCAGGTCGACGGTCACACGAAGGACCCGGCGCATCCCCTGCGCCAGAAGACGGGCCGGGAGGCGGATCCGGTGAGCGGCGCATGGCGCACGAACGAAATCCTTCCGGCGACGAAGCTCGACCTCTCCGGCACGGGGTGGCACGAGGTGAAGCTGGTCTTCTCCGGCGAGACGGTGAAGGTGAGCATCGATGATACGGCGTGGACGGAGACCCTTTCCCGGCCCGGCTTCCGCGAGCAGAAACGCAAGCTGCTCTGGATGCAGAACGCCGGGAAGGACACGATCGATATCGACGGGATCCGCGTCCAAGAGAGGCCGTTGGAGCGATCCGCTGGCTTCGAGCCTCAGTGAACTTTTCGGAATATCGGGCGAATTTCATCGCCTTCACCGGGTGGGTCTGTTAGTTTCGTCGGGAACTTTCCGATCATGAGCCATTCCCGGTTTCCCCGCCTTCGTCCCGTCGTTCTTCTGGCGAGTTGGATCGTCACCTTTTCGACCTTGCTCCACGCCGCGGACCTCGATCGCACGATCCTGCCAATCCAACTGCCAAAGCCTGATCCGGTCACCACGCTCGATGTCCGCGAGGCGACGGTCCCGGCCCGTCACGAGGTGAAGGCCCCCGAGGGTGCGCCGAATGTGATGATCGTGCTGATCGACGACCTCGGCTTCGGGGCGACCTCCCCCTTCGGAGGGCCGATCCCGACACCGACGCTCGACCGGCTCGCAGGCGAAGGGCTGCGCTACACCCATTTCCACACCACCGCGCTCTGCTCCCCGACGCGGGCCGCGCTGAAGTCGGGACGCAACCACCACACCTGCAACATGGGTTTCATCACCGAAATGGCGACCGGCTTTCCCGGGGCCACCGGCGAGATCCCGGACACGGTCGCCCCGCTCGCGGAGATGCTGCGGCTGAACGGCTACAGCACGGCGGCCTTCGGGAAATGGCATGAGACGGCGGCCTGGGAGACGAGCGTCTCGGGACCGCACGACCGCTGGCCCACGCGCCAAGGCTTTGACAAATTCTACGGCTTCATCGGCGGCGAGACGAACCAGTGGGCACCCTACCTGTTCGACGGCGTCGCGCCAGTCGAGCTGCCGCACGATCCCGACTACCATTTCATGGAGGACATGTCGGAGAAGGCGATCGCCTGGATCGAGTTCCAGAAGGCGATGACGCCCGACAAACCCTTCTTTGTCTACTTCGCGCCCGGGGCGGTCCACGCCCCACACCATGCGCCGAAGGATTGGATCGCGAAGTGGAAGGGCAAGTTCGACCAGGGCTGGGACAAGATCCGCGAGGAGACCCTCGCCCGCCAGATCGAGCAGGGGCTCGTGCCGGCCGGAACGCAGCTCGCGCCCAAACCCGAGGCGATCCAGGACTGGGACAAACTCTCGGAGGATGAAAGGACCCTCTTCCGCCATCAGGTCGAGGTCTTCGCGGCCTTCCTCGACTACACCGACCATCATGTCGGACAGGTCGTCGAGGCCATCGAGAAGACCGGCGAACTGGACAACACCCTCATTTTCTACATCGCCGGCGACAATGGCACCAGCGGCGAAGGTGGTGCCTTCGGCATGTTCAACGAATACACTTACTTCAATGGCGTCCCCGAGAAGGTCGAGGACATGTTGAAGGTGATCGATGAATGGGGCGGCCCCCAGACCTATCCGCACATGGCCGCCGGCTGGTCGGTGGCGCTGAATTCGCCTTTCGGCTGGATGAAGCAGGTCGCCTCGGACTTCGGGGGCACCCGCAACGGCATGGTCGTGCATTGGCCGAAGCGCATCCAGGACAAGGGCGGCATCCGTTCCCAGTTCAGCCACGTCATCGACGTCGCTCCCACCATCCTCGAGGCGGCCGGACTGCCCGAACCCAAGGTCGTCAACGGCACTCCGCAACGCCCCATCGAGGGGACGAGCCTCGTCTACACCTTCGACGATGCCGATGCGAAGGAGCGCCACACCACCCAGTATTTCGAAATCGCGGGGAACCGCGCCATCTACCACGAGGGCTGGTTCGCGCGCACCATCCACAAGGCGCCGTGGGAGCCCAAGGGTCGCCATCCATTCTCTGAAGACGTCTGGGAGCTTTACCACGTGAAGGAGGACTTCAGCCTGAGCAAGGACCTCGCCGCCGCGCAGCCCGACAAGCTGAAGGAACTGCAGGCCGCCTTCCTCGCCGAAGCGGAGAAGTACCAGGTGTTGCCCCTCGACGACCGCGTTTTCGAACGCGCCATCGCCGCGAACGTCGGGCGTCCCGATCTGATGCAGGGCCGCACCTCGCTGACCCTCGCGGAGGGCATGACCGGGATGATGGAGAACGTCTTCCTCAGTGTGAAAAACCGTTCGAAGATCGTCACCGCCGAGATCGAGATCCCCGAGGGCGGCGGCAACGGCACCCTCATCGCGCAAGGGGGACGTTTCGGCGGTTGGTCGCTCTACCTGAAGGACGGCGTGCCCGGCTACGACTACAACTTCCTCGGACTGCAGCGCAGCTCCATCGTCGGGACAGAGAAGCTCCCCGCCGGAAAAGCCACGGTCCGCTTTGAATTCGATTACGCGGGTGGCGGGCCTGGCAAGGGCGGCACCGGCACGCTCTACGTGAACGACGCGAAGGTCGCCGAAGGTGAAATCGCCCATACCCAGGCCGCCATCTTCTCCGCCGACGAGACCGCCGATGTCGGCATCGACCTCGGCACGCCCGTCGTGGAAACGATTGGCGCGGAAGATGCATCGCGCTTCAATGGAAGGATTCCGAAGCTGGTCGTCGAGGTGAAGTGAGCGGGTGAGCGCCGCATCAATGAGCTTGAAACACAAACTGGTCGAGGAGTTGAAGGAGGTGGGCCTGGTCACCGCCTACTTCGCCGTCGCCTTCGGCATCCTCATGGTGTTGAAAGAACTCACCCTCGCCGAGTACGACATCACCTTCGCCGGCTTCTCCAAAGTGATGATCTCCGCGCTCATTCTCGCGAAGGTCGTTGTCATCCTGAAACACGTGAAGTTCGGTGAATGGATCGCGCGCCATCCGGCCTGGGTTTCCGTGATTACGAGGACCGTGCTCTATTCCATCGGAGTGCTCGTCGTGATGCTGCTTGAGAAATCCTTCGAGACACGCCACGAGGCCGGAGGCTTCGTCGCCGCGATGAAAGGCGTGCTCTGGCACAGCGAGATCCACCACGTCTGGGTCTCGGCGATTTGTGCCACCTGTGCCATCCTCGTTTACAACGCCCTGTGGGCCATCAGCACCCACCTGGGCAAGGGCGGACTGTCGCGCGTCTTTTTCGAATCCCCGCAATGGCGCTGGGGCAAGCGAACCATCTCGCTCGATTGAAGGCAGCCGGCGTCGCCGCATCGATTTACCAACCGAGTCATATGAAAACCAGATTCATCGCCCTCCTTCTCCTCGCCACATCGCCCCTGCTCCGAGCCCAGGAGGCCTTGCCCGGGGAAATCCGCGCCATCGCCAAGGAAGCCTACATCTATGCCTATCCGATGGTGGACAGCTACCGCATCCAGCACGCCTATTTCATCGATCGCACGAATCCGGAGTTCAAGGCGCCCTACAACGAATTCCACAACATCGCCCGCGTCTTCACGCCCGAGGACAAGGCCGTGCAGACCCCGAACTCCGACACGCCCTATTCCTTCATCGGGCTCGACCTCCGCGCCGAACCCTTCGTGCTGACCGTTCCCGCCATTCCCCAGGAGCGCTATTTCTCGGTCCAGTTCGTCGATGCCTACACCCATAATTTCGCCTATCTCGGCAGCCGCACCACCGGCAACGAGGGCGGCAGCTTCCTCATCGCCGGTCCGAATTGGAAAGGGGAAAAACCCGCGGGAATCAAGGAGGTCATCCGCTCCGAGACCGAGCTGCTCTTCGCGCTCTACCGCACCCAGCTCTTTTCTCCCGAAGACATCGGGGAAGTGAAGAAGGTCCAGGCCGGTTACAAGGCCGAGCCGCTTTCCGCCTTTCTCGGACAGCCCGCTCCGCCCGCCGCTCCGTCGATCGATTTCCCGGCTCCGCTCACCCCGGAGGAGCAAAAGAGCTCGCTGGAGGTCTTCAACCTGCTCAATTTCATCCTCCAATTCTGCCCCACCGACCCCAGCGAAACCGATCTGATGGCCCGCTTTGCGAAGATCGGGATCGGAGGAGGAAAGAAGATGGATTTCGCAGGCATGACACCCGAACAACGGGGAGCCTACGAGGGGGGGATCGCGGATGCCTGGAAGGATTACCAGGGCATCATGGCCGAGATCTCGGCCGGAAAAATCACCAGCGGCGATCTCTTCGGGACGCGCGACTATCTCAAGAACAACTACCTCCTCCGCATGGCCGCGGCCCTCCTCGGCATCTACGGCAATTCGAAGGAAGAGGCGATGTATCCCGCCTACCGCGTCGACTCCGAGGCCCAGCCGCTCGATGGCTCGAAGCGCTACACCCTGCATTTCAAGGCGGATGAGTTTCCTCCCGTGAACGCCTTCTGGTCGGTGACGATGTACGACCTGCCCGCCAGTCTTCTCGTGGAGAATCCGATCAACCGTTATCTCATCAACTCGCCCATGCTGCCCGATCTCAAGCGCGACGCCGACGGCGGCGTGACGATCCACATCCAGCACGAGTCCCCCGGGCCTGACAAAGAAGCCAACTGGCTCCCGGCGCCGGCGGGGCCTTTCTGGTGTGCGATGCGGCTCTACTGGCCGAAAGAAGCGGCTCTGGACGGGAGCTGGAAACAGCCGAAAATGGTGGCCGCCGAGTGAACTGCCCGGCACCGCTCATGCCGTCCTCGAGATTTTTCATCACCGGTTGGATCTGCTTCTCGCTCGCCCTTTTGGCTGCAGAGGAGGGGCTCGCCGACTCAAGCGGGCTGGACCTCCCCTCCCGGACGGGGCCGGTCGAAGTGCGCGCGTCTTTCCATGTGCTCGACCTCCAGCACATCGACGACGAGGCGGAGACCTTCGAGTTTTCGGGAATTCTCACCCTGGTGTGGAAGGACGCCCGCCAGGCCTTTGATCCGGTCAAGGAAGGCGTCCCGGAAAAACTGTTCCACGGATCCTACCAGTTCGATGAACTCTCGCCTTCCTGGTATCCGCAGGTGATCCTCGCCAACGCCTCACAGGTGCCGGAGACGCAGGGCATCCTGCTGCGCGTAAAACCCGACGGCACCTGCACCCTCATCCAGGATCTCCATGCGGTCGCCCGCGAGGAACTAAACCTGCGCCGTTATCCCTTCGACCGCCAGCACCTTGAAGCGGTCTTCCAAGTGATCGGTTTCCAGCACGGCGAGGTGAGCTTGGTGAGCGACGGGCAGCCCGTCACCGAAGAGGCGGAGCGCATCAGCGTGCCCCAGTGGCGGCTCGAGTCCGTGGATGGGCGCTTCACCGACCTGCACGCTCCCTACCTCGGCCAAGGAGCCAAGGCTGCGGCGATGATCGTTTCCTTCGAAGTGAAGCGGCAGGCCTTTTTCGTGGTGCGACTCGTCATCATCCCGCTGCTCATCATCGTGGGTCTTTCCTGGTGCGTCTTCTGGATGGACCGCGCCTCCCTCGCCGATCGCATGAGCGTCTCCTTCGTCGGCCTGCTCACCGCGGTGGCTTATCAGGCGATGCTCAGCGACTTCATGCCGCACATTTCCTACGTCACCTTTGTCAACGCCTTCGTCAGCATCAGTTTCATCCTCATGAGTGCGACGGCGGGGGTCAATCTGCTTGTCTGTCTCTGCGACCGCCACGGGCATTTCGAAAAGGGGGATCTGGTCGACCGACGCTGCCGCTGGCTGTTTCCTTTGGCGCATTTCCTATGCATCCTCACCGCGTTTCTGGTGCTCTTCTTTTATTACTAGCCGGAGACTCGACGCCCCACCTCCAGACTTGCCTTTTTCCGCGAGTCCGGCGCATGATGCGCGCATGATGCCCTGCCGAACTCTTTTTCTCGCTGCCGCCATGGCAGCGGGCCACGTCACTGCCCAGGATGAACCTGCCCCACCCCGTCCCGAGGAGGAGCCTCAGGCGGGACAAGTTTTCTATGGTCCCATCGAGAATGACGACATCCCGGTCGAACTGCAGCGATGGGTCGGATGGGTCTCGCATGGCCAAGCGGGAGCGGACTCGATCCGCGCCCACGATGATCCGTCGGTGCGGCTCGCCCTCTGGCCGGCCCGGCTGCAACTCGAGACCACGGCTACCGGTGCCACCTTTTCGCTCCGCTTCGAGAGCTTCGAACGGACGTGGCTGGACCTGCCCGGCAGCGCGGGGCGCTGGCCCGAGAAAGTCATGCTCGACAACACACCCGTTCCGGTCGTCGAGCGGGAGGGGCGGCCCTCGATCCGCGTCGAGACCGGGGCGCACACCGTCACGGGGGCCTTCACCTGGGCTGAGTTGCCACAGCAGATCAAACTCCCGCCCCAGACGGGGCTGCTCGCCCTTTCGATCAACGGCCAGGCCCAGGCCGCACCCTCCTGGGACGCCGATGGCACGCTGTGGCTGCAGCGCCAGGCCACGAACGAGCCGGTCGACGAGGATTTTCTCTCGATCAAGGCTCATTCACTGCTCGAGGATGGCATCCCCCTCTGGTTCGAGACGCGGCTCGAGCTGATCGTCGCCGGGAAAAGCCGCGAGGAAACGCTCGGCTCGGTGCTGCCGAGCGGTTGGCAGCTCTCGTCGGTCGAGTCGCCCCTGCCCGTCGCGATCGATGAATCAGGTTTGTTGAAGAGCCAGGTCCGCGCGGGCCGCTGGACGGTGACCTTGCGTGCCTTTCGCAGCGACGCTCCCGCATCGATCGCCTTTGCCGAAGGCGCGACGCCCGCCGTCGCCGATCAGGCGATCGCCTTTCTCGGACGTCCGGAGTTTCGTCAGGCGGAGATCACGGGGCTGCCCCAGATCGATGTCGCCCAGACCCAGATGCCCGACGAGTGGCGCTCTCTGCCCGTCTATCGCTGGGAAACCGGCACTCCTTTCGAGCTGGTCGAACGCGTCCGCGGACCAGGCGAACGCGGGGCCTCCCCGATCACGATCCAGCGCTCGCTCTGGCTCGATGAGGATGGAAAGGCGCTCACGTTCCAAGACCGCCTCGCGGGACCTCTCCGCGAAATCCGGCGCTTTGATGCCGCCGATGGACATTTGTTAGGATCGGTGACGGTGAACGGCGAGCCGCAGCTCATCACCCACAATCCCGAAGGGGGTGCCCCGGGTTTCGAAGTGCGCAGTCCCTCGCTCGATGCGGTCGCGACCGGCCGTGTTGAAACGCTCGGCGGCACGCTGCCGGCGACGGGATGGCAGGCCGATGCCGACCGGCTTTCCGCGACCTTGCATCTGCCGCCCGGCTACCGGCTCTTCGCCATGCCCGGGGCCGACTACACGAACGGCGACTGGCTCACCTCATGGTCGCTCCTCGATCTCTTTCTGCTCTTGCTTTTCACCCTCGCTGTTTTCCGTCTGCGCGGATTTCCCGCGGCCCTGCTCGCTTTCGCCGCCTTCGGCCTCGCCTATCACGAGCCCGGCTCGCCGCGATTCGCCTGGCTCCTGCTGCTCATCCCCGTGGCTTTGGTCGCCGTGCTCCCCGCGGGTCGCTGGCGGAATCTCGCGAACGGAGGCAAATGGGCCGCTGCGGCCATCCTCCTGATTTCCCTCGCCCCCTTCGCCGCGCGCCAGATCCAGGCGGTGATCTTCCCACAGCTGGAGATCGTCTCGAACTTTGGCGGTTGGCGCAATGACTTCGAGGGCGGCGCGGCCTTCCCCGCCTCAGCCCCGATGGAACAGGCGGTCGACGCCCTTTCCAACATGGGGGCTTCGACCATGCCGTCACGATCCTCCGCGAAAAAGCTCTACAAGGATGCCGACAACCTGAAAGCCGACCCCAAGGCCATCATCCAGACCGGACCCGGCGTGCCAAACTGGAGCTGGCGCACCATCACCTTCGGCTGGGACGGCCCGGTCTCGAGCGCTCAAACGGTGCGACCCATCCTCATCCCTCCGTCTCTTTCCCGTCCCCTCGGCGTCGTCCGCATCCTCTGCCTCGTCCTCCTCGCGGCATTGTTGCTGACGCAAAAGCGGAAGGCCGCACCACCCGCGGAGCCGGCCCCGGAAAAGGATGACTCACCCGCCCCGGACGCGAGTCCCGTCGCCGCGTTGGTGGCTTTGTCAGGAATTCTTCTTTTCGCGTTGGCCTCGCCCGCGCAGGCACAGTTTCCGAATCAGGAACTGCTCGACGAGCTGAAATCGCGGCTCGCGGAGACACCCGACACCTTTCCCGGCGCCGCCGACCTGGCCTCCGCCGATCTGAAGCTCGAAGGCGAGACCTTCACGCTCGCGCTCCCCTACCACGCCGCCGACCGATGCGCCGCGCCGGTGCCGGTCACCTTCGCCGCCCTCGTCCCGGAGAGCGCGACCTTTGGCGACGGGAAGGAGGCCACGATCCTGCGCCGCGACGGCCATCTCTGGGTGTTGCTGCCTTCGGCAGGCATCCATGAACTGACCGTGAAAGGCCGTCTCCGCGATCTCACCGAATGGGAATGGGGTTTCCCCCTGAAGCCGCGCCGCGTCAGCGTCACTGCCGAGGGCTGGACCGTGAGCGGTCTGAAGCCCGATGGCACCTCCGAGGATCAGATCCTCTTTGCCCGGGCCCGACGCGAGGAGGCCGCCGCGGCGACCTACGACCGTCCCGATACGAAACACGCCATTCTCGTGGAGCGGCAGATCGAGCTGGGTCTCGTCTGGCGGGTCATCACGACGGTGAAGCGGCTCTCGCCCGGCGGCCGGGCCGCGGCGGTGCGCGTGCCCCTGCTCAGCGGAGAAAAAGTCGTGAGCCAGGGCCGCAGTGTCGAAGGCGGAGCGATCGAGATCCGCCTCGCTCCGAATGAGAACGAGGCCACGTGGGAGGGTGAACTCTCTCCGGTCAACGACCTGACCCTGTCCACTCGTGAAGCGGATACCTGGACGGAGCAGTGGCGGCTCATCGCCTCGCCGGTCTGGAACGTCACTTTCACCGGCGTCGCGCCGCTTTTCGAGGACCTCGAAGGGCAGCTCGTGCCCCTCTGGCAACCTTGGCCGGGCGAAAGCGCGACTCTCACGATCTCGCGACCGAAGGCAGTCGAAGGCGCGGCCGTGACGATCGATTCCGCTTCGCACTCCGTGAATCCCGGGCGTCGCCAGATGGCCTCGACCCTCACCCTTTCCCTGCGCACCAGTCTTGGCGAGGACTTCCCGATCCGGCTGCCCGCGGGTGCCGAGGTGACCTCTCTGACCCATGACGGGCGCTCCATCCCGGTGCGGAAAGACGGGGAAGCCGTCGTCGTGCCGCTGAAGCCCGGTTCGCAGAATCTCGTCGTGGAATGGCGCTTGCCCACCGAAGAAGGGACCTGGACCCTCGCCGACGCCGTCGCCCTGCCGGTGGAGGCGGCGAACGTCACCACCGAGATCCGCCCGCCGCGCGACCGCTGGCTGCTCTGGTCGGAGGGACCGCTCCTGGGGCCGGCGTTCCGCTTCTGGGGCGTGCTCGCCTTTGCCCTGCTCGCCGCCGTCGTCCTCTCGCGCGTGCCGGATTCACCGCTGCGCCTGCACGAGTGGATGCTGCTGTCGCTCGGCCTCACCCAGGTGCCGGTGGTGCTCGCCCTGCTCGTCGTCGCGTGGCTCTTCCTCCTGCGTTGGCGGGGAGCGGAGGGATACCAGCAGTTGCCTTCCTGGGCCTACAATCTCTGCCAATCGGGCCTCATCTTCCTCACCCTCCTCGCGATCGGCATTTTCATCGGCATCGCCTCGTCGGGACTGCTCGGCGATCCGGAGATGTACATTGTCGGAAACGGCTCGAGCGACTCGCGGCTCGTCTGGTATGCGGCGCGCACTCCGGTCGATCTGCCGCAGCCCGGCTACGCGTCGATCTCGGTCTGGTGGTACCGGCTCGCCATGCTGCTCTGGGCCCTTTGGCTCGCCGCCGCCCTCGTGAGATGGCTGCGCCTCGGATGGAAAAACTCCTCGAAGGGAGGCCATTTCAAAAAGAGCCCGCCCCAGGCGAAAGTCGCGCTGCCGCCGAAGCTGCCGGGTGAAGAAAAGGCGGAGGCTTGATGGAGGAAGGCGGAGGTCTCAAGCTCCGATCCAGCATCACCCGTCCACCGCGAATCCGATCCTCCGCTGCGGCGGAGCGGCGGCATCCCTTGCGACGAGTTTTTTGATCGCCTCGAAGACCACGGAGAACTGCTCGTCGTACTTGTTCTCGAGCGCCTCGATGCGCTGGGCGAGTTCGCGGTTGGAGTCCATGAGCCGTCGCAATTGCACAAAGGTCCGCATGATGGCGATGTTCACCTCGATGGCCCGGGGGCCGCGCAGGACGCTTGAGAGCATGGCCACGCCCTGCTCGGTGAAGGCCATGGGAGTCGCTCCACCAAAATGGCTTCGACTTGGTATCACAGTTTGTGATACCAAGATATCCAATTCATATTCAACGAGTTCGAACATGAAATCTTCGGGAAACCTTTCCGGATTTCGTTTCACGGCCTGTTTCAGCGCCCGCGTTTCGACACCGTAGAGAACGGCAAGATCGCGATCGAGAATCACTTTTTCCCCGCGGATCCAGTGGATCATCGGGGAAATCGCTTCCGCTCGGATGATTTCATTCATGATCGTGAGAATAATCACTTGAACACTTCTTGTAAAGTGCCAAAATCCGGGAGCCATCCCATGAAAATCACCGAAATCGCCTTCAGTTGTTATCCCGTCACCGACATGGCCCGTGCCCGCGGCTTTTACGAGGGCGTTCTCGGTCTCGCACCGACGATGGTGGTCGGAGAACCCGACGGGATGCAGTGGACGGAATACGACATCGCCAACGGCACCCTCTCGATCGGATCCGGCGCCCCGGACTGGGCACCTTCGTCCTCAGGTTGCTCGGTCGGGCTGGAGGTCGATGATTTCGACGACGCGATCGCCCACCTCCGCGGTCAGGGGGTCGTTTTCCACATGGAGCCCTTCGATACTCCCGTCTGCCGCATGGCCTTCATTCTCGATCCGGATGGCAACGCCCTCTGCATCCATCAGCGCAAGCCCGGGCACTCCTGATGCCGCGGGCTTTTGAAAATCGCGGCGATTGACCATCCGGGTGGTCGGCCCCAAAGTCCCCGCGATGGCCAAGGTCGAGCCCTTTCCTTTTCCCCACGAAATCTATCCGGACGACTGGTTTTCCCGTCTCCGGCGCGAGGATCTTTTCCCCGGTGATGCCCCGATCGAACTCGATCTGGGATGCGGCGACGGCTCCTTTCTCGCGCGCATGGCGAGCCACTTCCCGGACCGGAATTTCCTCGGCGTCGAGCGTCTCCTCGGGCGCGTCCGGAAGGTCAGCCGGAAGTCGGTGGTGGGTGATTTGGCGAATGTCAGGGTACTGCGGGTCGATTCCAATTACGCGGTCGGGTGGCTGCTGCCCCTCGGCTTCGCCTCGCGCATCCACTTTCTCTGCCCGGATCCCTGGCCGAAGAAAAAGCATGCCGCCCGGCGCCAGATGTGCCGGATGGATTTCCTCGCCTCGCTCCACTCGCTCCTCGAGGACGACGGGGAGCTGCTCTTCATGACCGATGACGAGCCCTATTTTCTCGAGGCACTGGAGGTGCAGGAAAGCTGTGATTTCTTCGCCCGCGAGCCCTGGGAGGAAGGGGACTTTTTCTATGCCAAGACCGATTTCGAAGAGCAATGGCTGGCCGAAGGCAGGACGATGCACCGGCTCCGCCTCCGCAAGCTGCCGAGACCCTAGCCCGCATTTCTCATACCCCTTCTGCTGTGACTTGCTGCGGCACGCCCCCGCTTCGTTCCGCCCCGGATTTCCCTTGGACAGTATGTTCTCATAAGCCCGGCGGGAAATCCGGGCCGCGCCTTGCGGGGACGGCTCCTCGCGGCGTCTCGCGACGAAGGGGTATGAGAAACGCGGGCTAACCGATCTCCACCTCGGCCTTGCGGATCACGACCGGGTCTTCGCCGCCGCCGGGTTCGTAGAGATAACCGCAGCGCACCGTCTTGAGAATGCGGGTGGGTCCATCACCGGAACGTCCGCCGACGATCTGGATGCGGGCGCGCGCTTCACCATCCACGACCGCGCCGGCCTCGTAGGAAAAGGCGCGATAGGAGCAGCCCGAGAGCAGCCCCTGAAAATCGCCTTTCAACAAGGCGAGCTGGCCCAACAGGCTCTCCTGGCTCTGGCGCTCGCCACTGCGCAGGACGACCTCAAGCAGATCGATGCTCTTCACCAGCGAATTGCCGATCGCGAGATCGCGATGCCGGTCATGCGGTGAGCGGGCGATCTCCACGAGCGGCGTGATCGGCGCGGTGGGATCGTCGTTTTCTTCCGGCTCCTCCGCGACCGACACCGGGGCCGGAACCTCGACCGCCACGCGTCCCTGTCGGCCGAACCAAAATCCAGCCACCGCGCCGGCGAGGGCGGCCACCAGGATCAGGATCACGGTGAGACCGGTCATGGGAAATCAAATCAGGTCCAGCAAAGCCGCGGGGTCGCGTTCGATCACGGGGATCCCGGGCAGATGATCGCGCAGAACGCGGGCATTGCTTTCGCGCGAAAGGTCGTCCGGCTTCGTCCATTCGTCGAGATCATTCAGAAACACGGCCCGGCACACCAGCCCCGAAGCCTCGATCGCACGCACCGTTAGCAGGGTATGGTTCAACACCCCGAGCCGGTTCGCCGCCACAACGATCACCGGCAAACCCAGCGCTACCGCGAGATCGGCCATGGTGCGATCGCGATCAATCGGCACGAGCCATCCGCCCGCTCCCTCCACGAGAACGGGAAAATGCAGCAGCGACAGCAGGTTGAAGTTTGCGAGGATCTCGTCAAAGGCGATGCATGGTGCCCCGGGGATCGCCGCCGGAGCCAACGGTTCGGGCAAGGACACGGGATTGATCTCGTCGAGCGTGGCAATCCGGTCGCAGGCCTCATGGATCGCCGTCGCATCTTCCCGCCCGCCGCACTCGACCGGCTTCATTCCGACAGCGTCGATTCCGGCCTGGCGCAGATGCCGCAACCAATGCGTCGTCACCCAGGTTTTTCCCACCCCGGTATCGGTGCCCGTGATGAAAAAGCCGCGCGCCTTCATGCTCCGATTTCGGCGCGGATTTCGGCGGCGATGGCATCGGCCTCGGCTTCAATGAAGGCGGCGTCGCGTCCTTCGACGAGGAGCCGCAACAGCGCTTCGGTGCCGGAGTAGCGCAGCAGGACGCGGCCCGCCTCGCCCAGCGAGACTTCGAGCGCGGCGAGGCGCGGCGCGGCGGCCAGTTCGGAAAGGGGTCGCTTCTCCCGGACCCGGATGTTTCGCAGCACCTGGGGAAATTTGGTCATCACTAGCCGCAACTCGCCCAACGTCCGACCACTTTCGCGCATCATCTTCAATACCTGCACGGCGGCGAGAATGCCGTCGCCGGTGGAGTTGTGATCGCGGAAGATGAAATGGCCGCTCTGCTCGCCGCCGAGATTGTAGCCGCCCTTCTTCATCTCTTCGATGACATAGCGGTCGCCCACCCCGGCACGCACGACCCGGCCTCCCACCGCGCGCACCGCCTCATCGAGCCCGGCGTTGCTCATCACCGTGGCGACGAGGGTGTTCTCTTTCAAGGTGCCCGCGCGGATCATGGAAAGGGCCGCGATCGCCATGATCTCGTCACCATCGAGGACCTCGCCCGTCTCGTCGCAGAGGAGGACGCGGTCGGCGTCGCCATCGTGGGCCACCCCGGCGTCGGCTCCGGTCTGCCTGACCAAGGCCCCGATCACCTCGGGATGGGTGCAGCCGCAATCGAGGTTGATGTTGATCCCGCTGGGATGGTGGTGGAAGACCGAGACCTTCGCCCCGAGCGATCGCAGGATCTCGACGCTCGTCTCCGAGGCGGCGCCATTCGCGGCATCGAGGGCGAAATGGAGTCCACGGAAGAGCTCGCGATCCTCGCCCACACTTGCCCGGACAAAAGCGATATACCGCTCCGCGGCATGGGGGAGCGGCGCAATGCGTCCGACCGGCCCGGTGTAGGTGGTTTTGTCAGGGCCGTCGAGGAGAGCTTCGATCTCGAGTTCCAGGGCGTCGTCGAGCTTGTAACCGTCGGGGCCGAAGAACTTGATCCCGTTGTCCTCGAAAGGATTGTGCGACGCCGAGATGACGATGCCGAAGTCCGCCCCTTCCTCGCGCGTGAGCTGGGCCACCGCGGGCGTGGGCACGACTCCGGCGAGTCGCACGTCGATCCCGCGCGAGGTCAGTCCCGCGGCGATCGCGGCCTCGAGCATGTCGCAGGATTGGCGGGTGTCTTTCCCGATCACCACGAGCGGCCAGGTGCGGGAGTCGCCGCGCCGGGCGAGAAACACATCCGCGGCGGCACGACCAAGCCGCACCACGAAATCCGGCACCAGGGGAGGCATGTTCGCCTTTGCCCGGATTCCATCCGTCCCAAAATATCGACGCGTCGCTCCGCTCATTGCCTTCAATCAAACTCCACTCAGCCCTTCGTATCGCCGCCCGGAATGGGAATCGGCACCGGCACCGGTGCCGGGATAAGGGGACTGAGAATCGACTCCTCCAAGCTGGGAGTCGTCGCCGGACGCAGCGGCACCACCGGCACCGTTCCCGGCACGGGGAATTCGCGGCGGTCGCCTTCGAGGTGGGATCGGATCAAATACCAGATCGAGATCGCGATGAAAAGCGACACGAGCTTGGCCCGCCAGCTCTCGACGAAGAAACGTTTAATCGTCTCCATCGTCGCCCTCCTCCCCTTCGTTTTCCTGGTTGCTGAGCAGCTCGTTCAGACGCACCCGCAGTTCCTCCCCTTCGAGATCACGCTCCAGCTTCCCGTTGATCGCGATCGAGATCGCCCCGGTCTCCTCGGAGACGACGAGGGCGATGGCGTCGGATTCCTCCGTGATCCCCATCGCGGCGCGGTGACGCAGGCCGATGCTCTGGTCGCTCAACTCCCGCTGGATGAGGGGAAAGACGCAACCCGCTCCGGCGATGCGCTCGTCGCTCATGCGCACGATCATGCCGCCGTCGTGGAGGGTCGTGCCCTTGTGAAACACCGTGTAGACGAGCGCCGGGGTGAGCTGGCAATCCATCTCCGTCCCGGTCTCGAGGTACTGCTTCAGATTAATACTGCGCTCGATGGCGATGAGGGCACCGATGCGACGGCGGGAAAGATTCTCCACCATCTCGATGAGCTCGTCGGCGAAGAGACGCCGCGTCCGTTCGTTCATCGAGGAAAAGATGCGGTGGCTGCCCAACTCGGCGAGGGCACGGCGCAACTCGGGTTGGAAGATCACCACCAGCGCGATCGCGAGGAAGACCGAAACATATTTCAACAACCATCCGATCACGGTCAGATCGAGCCAGCCCGAGAGCAGGGTCATGCCGATGTAGAGGGCGACGAGGGCGGTGAAGATCCGCGCTCCGCGGGTGGCGCGGAAATAGCGGTAGGTGTTGTAGATGATCAGCCAGAGGATGATCACCTCGATCGCCTGACGCCAGTGACGCCCGAGAAACTGGATGGTTTCGTCCATGAAACAGAGCCTCCCGGAACCGGAGCCGCGGAAGACGGGGTCAGTTTAACACCGGGGACGGCTTTTGCACCCGGGCGTGTGGGAAAACTCACCCGATCGCCACCGATGCCACGGCCATCGCGGCGATGCCTTCGCGGCGTCCGATGAAACCCATCGCCTCGTTCGTGGTGGCTTTGATGCCGACGTCACCGGGCGCGATGCCGAGAGCGGCGGCGATTTTCTCCTTCATCGCCGGGGCGTGTTTCATCACGCGGGGCTCTTCGGCGATGAGGGTGCTGTCGATGTTCTCGATGCGACCGCCTTTCCCGCGCACGAGTTCGGCGGCCTTTTCGAGAATTTTCAAACTGCAGATCCCTTCGATCGAATCATCGGAGGGCGGAAACCAGTAACCGATGTCCGGCTCGCCGATCGCTCCGAGAATCGCGTCGGCGATCGCGTGGGAAAGGACGTCGGCGTCGGAGTGGCCGGCGAGCCCGCGATCGTGCGGAATGGTGACGCCGCCGAGAACGAGGGGACGTCCCTCGGCGAAGGCGTGTACGTCGTAGCCGATGCCGCTGCGGTAGCGCATGGGTTTCAGATCACTTCATCGAGCGGCAGACGACCGTTGCTCGAGATGATGGAGGATTTGTCAGGATTTTTCGGCGAGGGGATCAACACCACCGAGCCTCCTCCGCGCTCGAGCATGAGCTGACCCGCGGCGATGTCCCAGAGGCTGATCGACTCCTCGATGTAGGCATCGAGACGGCCGCAGGCGATGTAGGCGAGGGCGAGGGCGGCGCTGCCCATCATGCGCGTCTTGCGGACGCGGTGGGCGATGTTCTTGTAGCGGGCGAGCCCGGCATCGATCGACTCAGTCGATTTGGAAAAACCGACGGTGACGACGGCATCGGCAAGCGCGGAACGATCGCTCGGGCGGATCGGCTTGCCGTTGCGGGTGGCGGGACCCTCGAAATCGACGGCGAACATCTCGTCCATCATCGGATCGTAGATCGCGCCGACCTTCAGCTCCCCGCCCCGGCGCATCGCGATGGAGATGCAGAAATGCGGGATGCCGTAGAAGAAATTCACCGTGCCGTCGATGGGATCGACGATCCACTGCGAGTCGCTCGACTGGTCACCCGCGAGCCCCTCTTCGCCATAGATGGCGTGGTCGGGAAAGGTCGCGAGGATGAGCCCCTCGATCAGCTTCTGGCTCTCCACGTCGAGCGCAAGCTTGATGTCGTGCCGGTCGAGGGCGTCGACGCTCAGCTCGGTCTCGAAATTCGCGCGGAGCAGCGCCCCCGCTTCGCGGGCGGCGCGGCAGGCCAGGTCGAGTTCGGGCGACATCGTCCGATCAATGCGCGTGGCAGAACTCCTCGAACCGGTCGAGGCCCTTCTTGATCACGTCGAGGCTCGTCGCGTAGCTGAGGCGCACCGAGTGATCGTGACCGAAGGCCAGGCCCGGCACCGCGGCGACGCGGTAGCGGGAAAGGAGCTTCTCGCTGAGATTCATCGAGCTGAGACCCATCTTCGTCGTGTCGACGAGGAAATAGAAGGCGCCATCGGGCTCGACCACCTCGATGTTGCGGATCTTCTGGAGGCGGCTCAGCATGTACTGGCGGCGCATGTCGTACTCCTCGACCATGTCGTTGACGAAGCTCTGGTCGCCCTGGAGGGCGGCGAGGGCGCCGTATTGCGCGAAGGTCGTGGGGTTCGAGGTGGTGTGGCTCTGGATCGTGTCGATCACCTCGGCGATCTCCGGCGGAGCGGCGGTGTAGCCGAGACGCCATCCGGTCATCGAGTAGACCTTGGAGAAGCCGTTGATCGTGATCGTGAGACGCTTCGCAGCTTCGCTGACCGAGGCGGTCGAGACGTGCTTCTTGCCGTTGTAGAGGAGCTTCTCGTAGATCTCGTCGGAAAGGATGATGATGTCCTCCGAAGCCGCGACTTCGACGAGGGCCTCGATCTCCGCCTTCGTGTAGACCGAACCCGTCGGATTGTTCGGGCTGTTGAGGATGAGCATGCGCGTGGCGCCGCTGATCGAGTCGGCGAACTCCTCGGCGGTCAGCTTCCACTGGTTCTCGCGCTTCGTTTCCACGAAGTAGGGCTCGGCCCCGACGAGGCGGACCATGTCGGGATAGCTCGTCCAGTAGGGAGCGGGGATGATCACTTCATCGCCGGGATTACAGCAGGCGAGGATCGCGTTGTAGCAGGAATGTTTCGCGCCGCAGTTCACCGAGATCTGGCTCGGGGCGTAGTCGATGCCGTTCTCGGCCTTGAGCTTTTCGGCGATCGCCTTTTTCAGTTCCGGGATGCCCGTGACGGCGGTGTACTTGGTGCGTCCCGCCTGGAGCGCCTCGATCGCGGCGTCCTTGATGTGCTGCGGCGTGTCGAAATCCGGCTCCCCGGCACCGAAGCTGGCGATGTCCTGCCCTTCGGCCTGCATTTTTTTCGCCTGGGCGGTGATGGCGAGAGTCAGGGAGGGGGTGATTTCGGAGAACTTGTCGGCAATCAAACTCATGTCAGGTGGATGGGATGGGGATTTCGGCCCCTGATCCACGAACCGGCCGGGCCGCCGGCGTTTTACCGGGAGGAACGGAGCGGGTCGGGGAAGACCGGGCTTTCACGATACGAATCTCCCGCATCGACGGGGATTTGGTGATGGCTCGACCGCAACTCCGTGAACAATGCGGACCGTTTTCCTAACCGATTTGGGGCCGGATTCAAGCGAAATGCGCCCGGAGGGGGATTTTGTGGCGCATCCGCACCCAACGTGCGGAGCACGCACGCACGCACTGGTCACGGATTGAGGAGCGCCGCCTTCTGCGCCATGAGCGGGGCCAGCTGCTTCCTGATCTTCTTCATCTTCCGCTTGTCCTTCGCCTTCTTTGCTTTTTTGAAGGCCTTGTTCAGCCGGTCGACCTGGGGATTGAGGGTGAACTCACTGACGAGGACGTGGTCGTAGATGCGGATCTTGGAGACGGTGCCGGCGGGGTGCTCGCTCCCATCGTCCTCGAAAAAGCGCACTTGGTTGAACAACGCGTCAAAAACGCCCTCGTCATTGGCATCGACGAACGACCAGAGCGGCCGGCCGTTGACGACGCAGGAGACGAGCTTCGTGGCTCCATCGCGCCGGAGCGCCATGACAAGGCGCTGGTTCGGCACGAAGGTCGGCGTTTCGATCCGTGGTCCTTCACTGAAAAAGTAGAAGAAATCGTCCCGGACATACATCCCCTGATCCGTGGCCTTGTTTTTGAAGTCGATGATCCGCTGGTATCCCGCGTTATTGTCCGTCAGGCTGAAGACGAGGAAGATCGTGTAGGTTTCGGTCACCTCCGCACCCGCCTGCGAGAAGGAGAGGCCTTGGCCACCGCTGAAGGTGTAGCCCCCGGGACCAAGGCCGCCCGGATCCCCAGGCACGATTTGGCGGCTGTTGACGAGATCCGTCGTACTCTGGGTGAGATCCCAGTGATAGACTTCAGCTGCTTCGGCCGCGGGGCGGAGCGATCCGGCGGTCAAGACGAGCGCGGCGGCGATTCCGGAGGCACGACAGAGGAGGGAAGACGAGGAAGGCATGGGATTTTATGCCACGAAATCGCGATCAGGCAACCCGGTTGATAGCGCCTGCTTGCGCCGGTGCACGGCGGAGGCTATGAAGTCAATCACCCGCCCATGGCCGCCAAAGCTCCCGCCAACACTCCCATCCATGCCTTCCTCGGCACCGACGAGGCGCTCGTGAAGGAAGCGGCGATGAAGCTTTCGCAAAAGCTCGCGCCGAAGGACAACGAATTCGGCCTCGAAATCGTCAGCGGCGCCGCCGACAACGCCGACCAGGCCATCCAGGTGGTGGGAAGGGCGATTGAGGCGATCCAGACCCTGCCTTTCTTCGGCGGTGACAAGGTGGTGTGGTTGCAGGGCGTCAATTTCCTCGGCGAATCCCAAACGGCGAAGGCCGAGTCGACCCTTTCCGCGCTCGATACCCTCATGGGCGTGCTCGAGGCGGGCCTGCCCTCCGACGTCACTTTTCTCCTCAGCGCCGGAGAGATCGACAAACGGCGCACCTTTTACAAACGCCTCGAAAAAGTCGCCCGCGTCGAGGTCCACGACAAACTCGATGCCACCAAACCCGGTTGGGAAAACGCGGTGATGGGCCACGTCGCCGATCGGGCCGAAGCTTATCATCTGAAATTCCGCGGCGCCGCCCTCGAGCGTTTCGTCCAGCGGGTCGGATCGAACACCCGCTCGATCGACAGCGAACTCGAAAAGCTCTCGCTCTACGTCGGTGATCGCGCCATCACCGACGAGGATGTGGCCGCGGTCACCTCGCAGAGCCACACCGGCTACATCTTCGACATCGGCGAAGCGATCGCGAAGCGGAATCTGCCGAAGACCCTCGAGCTGATCGATTTCCAGCTCAATCGCGGCGAAAGCGCCATCGCCATCCTCCTCGCCTCGATCGTCTCGAAGGTGCGCCAGCTCCTCCACGCCCGCGATCTCATCGAGAGCCACGGCGTCGTGCCCGGCAACAACTACAACGCCTACCAGAGCGACCTCGGCAAACTGCCCGCGCACGCCACCGGCCACCTCGGCCGCACCAAGGAGGGCAAGGTGAACGCCTACGGGCTCTATCAATCCGCCCAGGCGGCGCGGAATTTCACCCTCGCCGAGCTGCGCGACGGGATCGAAGCCTGCCTCGAGGCCAATCTCCGCCTCGTCACCACCGGGCTCGATCATCGCCTCGTCCTCCACCAACTCGCCGCCCGCCTCCTCACCCAAAAGGCACCCAAGCCGAAACCCGCCCGACGCTGATGAAACTGATCCTCCTTCCCCTCGCCATCGGTCTTTTCGCCGGAGTCATGGCCGGTCTCTGCGGCGTCGGCGGCGGCATCGTGATGGTGCCGGCTTTTGCGTATCTGTTAGGGATGGAACAGAAGGCCGCCGTCGCCACGAGCATGGCGGTGATCGTGCCGACCTCGCTCATCGCGATCGCGAGATTCCAGCAGGCCGGATTCGTGCAGTGGCACATCTTCTGGCCCACCGCCCTCGGCGCCGTTCTCGCCGCCTACGCCGCGACGGGTTGGGTCAAGAAGCTCAGCAACGACCAGCTCACGAAGATCTTCGCCGTGCTCATGATCCTGGTGGGGATCAGCATGTTGTTTAAGAAGTCGTGAGTTCGCTTGCCCCCCCTGGGGTGGTGCTCCGAATCAAAGGGGAGAAGCAAGTTCCCCAGGCGGCTGCGCCGTGATGACAAAGGTTCGTTTCATGGTGGTGCGGGAAACCACTGAACCTCCGGAGCATCATTACCGACCCCGGGAGTCGCGACCGGGCTTGCCATCGCCGAAGTGTTTGCTCAGTCAGGGTTCCGGAGTGTAGGTTTTTACGAGCGAGAGGAATCGTTGGTAGAGTTCCGCAGGCATTCCAAAGTGAGCTTGGTCATACTGATTTTGCACCTCAAATGAATGATCGCTAAGGCCGACTTTGATTGAGGCACCTTGTGCAAGGTGAAACGTTACGACCCAACGATGATCACACATACACGGCTGCTTCGGTCGTAGCTGGATCTTTTCGACAAGCCATTCGATGTGTGTGGCTTCAGTCACTTCGAATGTCCTCTGATTCTGGGAATGCGAATCCAGAACTGTTAGTTTCGTGACATTTTCAAACTTTGGCGGCGGGCCCTGCTCCAGGGAGTATCCCGGATTTACGGTTCCGGCGGCGAGAAACACAGCCAGTAATGAGAGAAGAATCAGTTGAAAGTGAACTTTCATTTTCGCACAGAACTCTCCTTCTTCGTATGATCGTCCGCAGTCATATCAACCGGAAAATCCCACGCCAGAATGGCGGAGGCTCCGGGTCCCGACAAGGATTTTCGAGAAAGATGGTCCGGAAATCAGAGCGGATTCCTCCTCGTGCCGGAGTGGTTTGAACATAGCTTCGCCGATGGCGCTTGTCAGCCTCACTGGTCACGTTCGCGTCGCTCCATCCAAGGGCAATTCGATCCCCGCTCCCAGGAAGCGGCCGCGACTGAAGAGACCTTCCTCCCCCTCACTCCGCCGCCCGCGCGACGGTCTCGCACCCCTTGATATCCAGCTTGCCGGAAGCCAGCATGGGGATCTCAGGGACATCGACGATCTTTTTCGGGATCCACAGCGCGGGAATGCCTTCCTCGGTGAGCTTGGAGCGGAGGGCCTGGAGATCAATGTCAGGATTCGAGCTGAGCAGGACGAGGGCCTCGCCTTTCGCTTCATCGGGCACGCCGACGATGGCGATGTGGCGCACGTCGTCGCCATGGCCGATGGCCTTGTTGATGAGATCCTCGACGGTCTCGTGCGGCACCATCTCGCCGCCGATCTTGGAAAAGCGCGAGAGACGTCCTTCGATGTAGAGAAAACCATCCTCGTCGACACGGCCGAGGTCGCCGGTCTTGAACCAGCCGTTTTTCATGACGGAGGCGGTCTTTTCGGGCTGGCCGAGGTAACCTTCGAAGATGTTCGACCCGCGCAGCCAGATCATGCCCGATTGGTGGAGCGGGAGCGGCTCGTTCGTGTCCGGATCGGTGATGCGGACGGCGACGCCGGGAATGAAAAGACCGACCGATCCGAAACGGTGGTTCGGCAGGACCGGGCCGCGCGAACCCGCGGGCTTCACCGCATCGGGCAGGTTCACATTCGTCACGGGCGAGGTCTCGGTGAGCCCGTAGCCCTCGAGGACGGGTTTGCCGAAACGCTCCTCGAACGACTCGGCGACCTTTTTCGGCAGCTTCTCGGCCCCGGTGATGACGAGTTTGAGCGAGGCGAACTGCTCTTTCGTCGCTTTGCGCAGGTAACCGCGGAGGAAGGTCGGGGTGGCGAGGAGGAGATTGATGGAGTGCTCCTCGATCAGCTCGGCGAGCTTCGCGACTTCGAGCGGGCTCGGGTAGGTGACGACGGTGACGCCCTCGATCATCGGATACCACATCGTGACGGTGCAGCCGAAGCTGTGGAAGAGCGGCAGGCAGCCGAGGATCTTGTCACTCGAATGAAGGTCGATGCGGGAACCAAACTGGTTCACGTTGGCGAGGAGATTGCGGTGCGAGAGCACGACCCCCTTGGGGTCGCCCGAGCTGCCGCTCGTGAAGAGCAGCACAGCCTCCTCCGCACCGCCCTTTTTCGGGACCTTCAGAATCGAGGCGAGGAGCGAGGGCGAAAGGATCTTCGAAAGGACGAGCCACAAACCGATACGGGTCTTCAGCGGCGGGAGGACGCGGTCGAGGAGGACGAGCTGCTTGTTCGGCGGCCAGGTGAAGCTGCTCATCTTCCGCACGAAGGGATCGGCGGTGATGAACTTGTCGAGCCCCGCCTGGGCGATGCAGGATTGGATGGCCTTTTCGCCGGCGGTGAAATTCAGGTTCACCGGCACCTTGCCCGCGAGGAGGGTGGCGAGGTTCGCGAGGAGCCCGCCCTTGCCCGGAGGCAGGATGATGCCGACGCGCTTCTGCTGCGTCTCCTGACGGATCACCTTCGACAAGACGATCGCGGCGGCGAGGAGTTTGTCGAAGCGGAGACGGCCGCCGTCATTTCCATCGATGATCTCGGCCGAGCGGCTGTTTTTCTTCAGACCCTTGAGGATCTCCCAGGCGAGGTGGCTTTTCAGAATGGGACGCGCGGCGTAGGCGGTCTCCGCGGCGATGAGGAGGTTTTCGGTGTAGTTCGCGAGATTCGCCGCCTCACGTTGGAGCGGGTCGCCGAAGGAAAGGACGATGCGCTCGATCTCCTCGCGGCGCTCCGTGCTGAGGGCGGTATCTTCGGGATGATCGACGAAGAGCGGTAGGATGGGCGCCCCGGCGCTCGTGAGAAATTTCAGGATCTCGGAGGGGATCGAGAGGACCTGGCCCGGCCGCGTGTGCGCCTGACCGGGGATGAAAATCACGACGCTGCCTTCGGCGAGCGCCTCGTGGATCTCCTTCTTGAAGATCGCGAGCGAATTCTCATCGGCGGTGAACTCGAGGCCGTGGGTGTCCTCCTTTTCCAGGTGGGCCTGCAGGAGCGGATCGTAGTCGAGGCGGCGGTCGATGAGGTAGACCAGCTTCCGGCCGGCGAGCAGCTTTTCGACGTGGAGAAGATCCTGGAAGGCGAGTCGGTTCGGGATGACGAGGATGCCGCCGGAGGGGATCTTGGCCTCTCCATGCAGTTCTAGCGGATTGCGCTGGCTCATGCCGGCCAATGTGGCGTCTTTTTGCACGAATTCGAAGCCCTTTTCACGGGAAAACGGTCGAACCCGCCGAACACCGGAGCTCAGAAAAACACTGTTCATGTGTTGACAATTCCGGCGGTCCGCGCCAAAATGTTCCCATGAACAGAAAACGACTTCTTGGCAAGCATTTCAGTTTCATGTGGAATGGCATCGTCCATCTTGAGGATGGCAGCGAATGGCGCGTCGTGGACCCGGCCGGCCGGCACGATGTGACCTGGTGGCAATCGGGCGAAGTGGTGGAGTTTTCCCGTCGCCGCGGATCGCTGATCCTCCGCAATGTCCTCCGCAACGAAGCGGTGCCCATCGTCGCCGCCGGTGAAGGAATGCTGGAGCTGGCGGCTTGATCCACCGGGACGGGAATGGGGGCGAGTGCTTCCCTGGCCGGGATGGCACGGGCCTTGCGGAGGGTTGCAAATCCCTCTCGCTGAACGCCCGCCATGTTGCCCTCTCTCGCCATCCCTGATCTCCTCGCCGCCTATCGGAGCGGTGCCATCACCCCCCGCGCGGTCGTTGCGACCTTGCGCGAACGCATCGCCGCCTCGGATCCGCGCATCTGGATCTCGCTGACCCCGGAATCCCGGCTCGAGTCCGTGCTCGCCGCGCTCGAGACGGCTTCGCCCGACTCCCTCCCGCTCTACGGGATCCCTTTTGCGATCAAGGACAACCTCGACCTCGCCTCCACCCCGACGACGGCGGCCTGTCCGGACTATGCCTACGATCCGGCCGAGGACGCCACCGTGGTCGCGAAGCTGATCGCGGCCGGAGCGATCCCGATGGGGAAAACGAATCTCGACCAATTCGCGACCGGGCTCGTCGGGGTGCGCTCGCCCTACGGCACGCCGGAGAATCCCTTTCATCCCGACTTCATCCCCGGCGGCTCGTCGTCGGGCTCGGCCGTGGCGGTGGCGCGGGATCTCGTCAGCTTCTCCCTCGGCACCGACACGGCCGGATCGGGCCGCATCCCGGCCGGGCTGAACGAACTGATCGGCCTGAAGCCCAGCCTCGGCCTGCTCTCGACGAAGGGTGTCGTGCCCGCCTGCCGCTCGCTCGACTGCGTCTCGATCTTCACGAAGACGGCGGCCGAGGCCGCCACGGTACTCGCGGTCGCGGCCGGGTTTGAAGGGGACGACCCCTACTCGCGGGCCCCGGGCGAATCGCGCTGGTGGCGGCCCGATGAGTTCACCTTCGGCGTGCCGCGGGTCGATCAGCTCGCCTTCTTCGGCAACGACGAGGCCGCCTCCCTTTTCGACGCGGCGGTCGCCCGTCTCGAGGCGATCGGAGGCCGACGCGTCGAGATCGATTTTGCACCCTTCCTCGAGGCGGCCCTGCTCCTCTACGAAGGGCCCTGGGTGGCGGAGCGCTTCGCGGCGATCGAGGACTTCCTGAGCGATCATCCCGGGAGCCTCCATCCGGTGACGCGGTCCATCATTGAAAAAGGCGGGGATCCGCGCGCGGTCGAGGGCTTCCGTGCCCAATACCGCCTCCGAGCCCTGAAACGCCGCGCCGATGCGGTGCTCGCCGGGGTCGATTGTGTGGTCACGCCGACCGCGGGCACGGCCTACACCGTCGCCGAGGTCGAGGCCGATCCGGTGCGGTTGAATTCGAACCTCGGCTACTACACGAACTTCATGAACCTGCTCGACCTCTGCGCCTGCGCGGTGCCGGCGGGTCGTCTCCCGGCCAGTGGCATGCCCTGGGGCATCACCCTGGTCGCGCCGCCCTTTGCCGAGGTGGCTTTGTTAGGGTTGGCGGAGCGCTTTGTGAGCGGGGAAACGGCGGCCTCCGATGAGCCCGTGCCGCCCGCGGATTGGATCGAGGTGGCGGTGTGCGGGGCCCACATGCGCGGCCTGCCGCTGAACTGGCAGCTCACCAACCGCGGCGCGAAATTCCTCGCCGAGGATCGCACCTCCGCAGCCTACCGGCTCCTTGCCCTGCCTCCGGTCGGTGGACTGCCGCCCCGGCCCGGACTGATCCGCGAGAGTGGTGAAACGGGAGCTTCGATCCTGCTGGAGCGTTGGGCGGTGCCCGCCTCGCAGTTCGGCAGCTTCGTCGCGGCGATCCCGTCGCCGCTCGGCTTCGGCAAACTCGAGCTCGCGAGCGGGCGTTTCGTCACCGGATTCCTCTGCGAGAGCGCCGTGCCCGAAGGCTCGCGCGAGATCACCGCCCTCGGCGGCTGGCGGGCGTTTCTGGCCGAGGGAGCGGCTTGAGAAATCCGGTCAGATCTCTTCCTTGCGGTAGTAAATCTTGATGAACTCCATTTGCTTGTCGTCGTCGTGCCCGCGCTCGAGGAAGTGGGCGGCCTGGTGGATGAAGCCGGGGGAAAATTTCAGTTCCACCCCGACATCAAGCTTCATGCGGCTTTTCATCCGGTTTCCGGCTTTCTCCGCTTCCTTCTTCGAGACGGAAAACTTCTCCGCCACCGGTTCGCCGCGCTCTTCCTCGTAGTCGACCTTGAAGGCCTCGAACTGCGCGATGCGCTCGGGTTTTTCGAGGGCTTTCTCCTCGAACTCGGCGAGATCGAACTCGTCGGCTTCCTTCAGGAAGGTCATGGCACGGCTCGCAACCTCCATGCGCTCTTCGGCGAGGGTTTCCTCGGGCAGGCCGCGCTTGGCGAACTCGACACAGAGCTCGGAGAAACGCCTTGTGAGGAAGTCGTCGTTCGTCACCGGTTTCGCCCCCGCGAAATCGCGCACCCAGAACTGCGTGTTGCCACCGCTCTTGTCGAAGAGATAGACGGTGAAGCCGTCGGCGCGGCCGTGGTTCACGACGAGGCAGCCTTTGTCGATCTTGTCAGGATAGATCCCCTGCTCGGTCGTGAGGACAAGATCGCCGTTCCGTTCCGAGATCTGGAGAAAGGGGACGCGGCTTTCCGACTTCACGATGCTGATGGCCTGCACCGATTGGCCGACGACGCCCACCTTTTCAATGAGGGCGATGCAGAGGTCGCCCGACTTGATGTTGGGATGGTGTGACTTCGCGTAGAGGTGCCGCGCGATCACCGCGCCTTGCTCGAGGAGGGTCGTGTTGTCCTCGAAGATCGTCGCGGCGGCCGCGTAGAGTTCGTTCTTCGCGAGATCGGTGTGGTGATGGAGCTGGTGCAGCTCGAGCGAGCGGAAGGACTTCAGGAAACAATGCGTGAGCAGGTCGGCCTCCTCGTTCTGAAAACGGCAGAGCGATTGCGAGGTCTGGAGCGGTTCGTCGCGCACGGGATTGCCCACCTTGGCGAGGGACATCGCCGAGAGCTTCGCGTTGCGGAAATTGAGGGTCAGGGGCATGGGGCGCACCCTAACAGGGTCAGGTCGACGGGGCAACCGGGTTGGGTCCGGAAGATCAAGGATCTGCTCGGAAAAATGGCGCGAATCCAGTGAAGCCTCCCAAGGAGGGGCGACATTCCTGTCGCCCGGCTCGGATTACCTGAGTGACCCGAATGGCACGGACACAAGACCGTCGATCGGCGGACAGGAGTGTCCGCCCTCCTTACTGCCTGCGCCGAGAACGGCGCTATCTACTCGCGATAGCGCTTGAGGAGGCAGGACACTCCTGTCCTGCCCGGCGTTAATCAGATGACTTGTATCCGTGCCATTCCTGGCTGACCTTGCACCTTCCTTGCAAGATGGGCGACAAGAATGTCGCCCCTCCTTGGGCACGGCGCTCCAAGGGGAAATCTCAATTCGCGACCACGTTCACGAGCCTGCCCGGCACGACGATGACCTTGCGGACGGTGAGGCCTTCGATGAAGGACTTCACCTTGTCGCTGGCGAGGGCGAGTTTCTCGACCTCCTCGTTCGGGGCGCCGTTGGCGACGAACATCTTGTCACGGACCTTGCCGTTGACCTGCACGACGATCTCGACCTCGTCTTCGATCAACTTGGCGGGATCGTAGGCGGGCCAGGACTGGTTCGCGAGATCGGTCTTGTCGACCGAGGCGAAGGCCGCGGCGAGGGTCGCGTTGAGTTCCTCGGTGAGGTGCGGGGCGAAGGGATTGAGGACCTTCAGCAGCAGCACGACGGAGGAGACCGGCACCTGCTCGAGCTTGGTGAGCTCGTTGGTGCAGACCATCATCTGCGAGATCGCGGTGTTGAAGCTCATGTCCTCGATGTCCTCGCCGACTTTCTTGATCGTCGCGTGGACGACCTTGTCGGTGGCTTTGTCAGGATCGATTTCGGCGAGCTTCGTGTTGAGCACCCATTCGCCCTCCTGGTTCGACTCCATGACGAGACGCCAGACACGGGCGAGGAAGCGGTAGACGCCCTCGACCCCCTTCATCGACCAGGGTTTGACCTGCTCGAGCGGTCCCATGAACATCTCGTAGAGGCGCAGCGAATCGGCGCCGTATTCGGCGACGACATCGTCGGGATTGACGACATTGCCGCGCGACTTCGACATCTTCTGTCCGTCTTCCCCGAGGATGAGGCCCTGGTTGACGAGTTTCTGGAAGGGCTCGGGGGTGCCGACGTGGCCGAGATCGAAGAGGACCTTGTGCCAGAAGCGCGCGTAGAGGAGGTGGAGCACGGCGTGCTCGGTGCCGCCGACGTAGAGATCAACGCCCCCCGGTTTGCCGTTCTTGCCCAGCCAATAATCCTCGGCCTCGCGGCTCATGAAACGATCGGTGTTGCGGGCGTCGCAGTAGCGCAGGTAGTACCAGCATGAACCGGCCCACTGCGGCATCGTGTTCGTCTCGCGGGTGACGCCGTTGCCGAGGTCGACCCAGGCGGTGGCCTTGGAAAGAATGGGCTCGGGGCTGCCGCTCGGCTTGTAATCCTCGAGTTCGGGCGCGAGGAGGGGCAGCTCGGATTCGGCGATGGCCTCGTGGCGGCCGTCCTTCCAGATGATGGGGAAGGGCTCGCCCCAATAGCGTTGGCGCGAGAAGAGCCAGTCGCGCAGCTTGAAGTTCACGGTCTTCTTGCCGAGACCTTTTTCCCCGAGCCAGGCGATGATTTTGGCCTTGGCTTCGGGCGTGGAGAGGCCGTCGAGGAAGCCGGAGTTGATCGCGGTGCCGTTGCCGGTGAAGCAGGTCTCGGCGTTGCCCTCGGGGGCCTTGACCACTTCGATCACGGGGATGCCATACTGCTTCGCGAACTCGAAATCGCGCTCGTCATGCGCGGGCACGGCCATGATCGCTCCGGTGCCGTAGCTCATCATGACGTAGTCGGCGATCCACACGGGGATCTCCTCGCCGTTCACCGGATTGGTCGCGGTGCCGCCGGTGAAGACGCCGGTCTTTTCCTTCGCGAGTTCGGTGCGCTCGAGGTCGGACTTCGCGGCGCAGGCCTTGCGGTAGGCCTCGACCGCGTCCTTCTGCTCCGCGGTCGTGATCTTGTCGACAAGGGGATGCTCGGGCGCGAGGACCATGTAGGTCGCGCCGAAAAGGGTGTCGGGCCGCGTCGTGAAGACGGTCACCTTTTCGCCGCCGATCGTGAAATCGACCTCGGCGCCCTCGCTGCGTCCGATCCAGTTTTTCTGGAGCAGCTTGATGCCCTCGGGCCAGTCGAGGCCGTCGAGTTCGTCGATGAGGCGCTGGGCGTAGGCGGTGATGCGCAGCATCCATTGCTTGAGCGGACGGCGCTCGACGGTGTGGCCCTTGGCGCGCCATTCCTCGACTTCCTCGTTCGCGAGCACGGTGCCGAGATCGGGACACCAGTTCACCGGCGCCTCGGCGACGTAGGCGAGGCGTTTCGCGTCGATCTCGTCACGGCTGAGTCCCTTGGCCTCGAGCTCGGCGATGGGCCGCGCCTTTTGCGTGGTCTCGTCGTAGTAGGAATGATAGAGCTGCAGGAAGATCCACTGGGTCCAGCGCACGTAGTCGGGCGCGGTCGTGTTCACCTCGCGCTGCCAGTCGTAGGCGAAGCCGAGGCGCTTGAGCTGGCGGCGGAAGTTGTTGACGTTGTTCTCCGTGTTGATGCGCGGATGCTCGCCGGTCTTGCGGGCGTGTTCCTCGGCGGGCAGGCCGAAGGCGTCCCAGCCCATCGGGTGGAGCACGTTGTCGCCCTTCATCCGCCGGTAGCGCGTGATGATGTCGGTGGCGGTGTATCCCTCGGGGTGCCCGACGTGGAGTCCGGCGCCGCTCGGATAGGGGAACATGTCGAGCACGTAGAACTTCGGCTTCGAGGCGTCGAAGCCCGGTTCGCCCGGATTCGGCACGGAGAAAGTCTGGTTCGCTTCCCAGTGGGCCTGCCACTTGGGTTCGAATTCGCTGAAGGGAAAGCTCTTGCGTTGCTCGGCCATGATCTCGGGATGGGGTGGGCGGGGAGTGTACACCCGGCGCGGCGGCTTGCAGCCGCTTTTTCGAGCCTTCCGTTCCCGGGATCAACGCCCGTTTTCCACGACCCAGTCCCACCGTTCCCCCGCCTGCCTCACCTGCTTCTCGAGATCGATCTCTTCGAGGAGACAGCGACTGACGAGATCCGCGAGGACGGCGCGCACCTGGGCGAGGTAGTCGTCTTTCGAGGCATAACGCTCCTCCAGCGAAGGTCGCGGATCGCCCGTGGCCTCGCGTCCCGCCCGGGTCGCGGCAAAGGGCACCCAGGCACCACGCAGCAGGTAAAACTCGTGCGGCGAGCCCATCGCTTCGGGTCGGAAGACCCAGCCCGTGGCCGTGCCCAGCGGCACCGCGACATCGGGCATGCGGATCCCGGGAAGGTCGTTGCCATCGGCATCGACCCGCGGCACGAGCAAGGGCAGCTCCGTTCCTCCACCGGCACCGTCGGGCCACTGCGGATTGGCGACACGACCTCCGGCGCTGACGGCGTGGGGCGAAGCAAGACCCGGCACGGCGGGAAAGTTCACGTCCTTGGCCGGAACGAGACTGCCGTCGGAGATCTTGGGAACGACGCTCGCGGGGGGCTCGATCCCTTTGGCGACCCATTGATGCATCGCGAGGCGCAGGGCATAGATCGAAGGCGAAGCGCTGACCGGATTGGCAAGCGGCTCGCCCTTCACCAAGGCCGTCGGCGGAAAAGGAGCGGGACCATGCGAGGTTCCGGCGAAGAAGAAGGAACGCACCTCGTCGGGAAAATCGAGATCCTTCTCACCCGCCACGTCGGTATGGGTGAGTGCGGCGACGCGGCCGGCTCCCCAGTATTCGGCGGCCATGTTCGTGTAGAAAATCTTCGGTCGGTGGATGACGCGGGGATTTTCAAGAACGCCGTCGTTGTGACCGCTCACCGGATCGGTCAGGGCGCGGTCGGCGAAGGGAAAGGAGGACGTGTCGTATCCGGCGATGGCGCGCGGCTTCGACCAGCGTTCGTTCAGGACGAGACGTCCCGCGCCCGCGACGTGGGCCATGATGCCATCGAGGGCGATGCGATCGTGCTCGTCGGTGTTGAAACCGAGGTAGACGAAATCGCGGAGAAAACGCCCGCATTGCGACGAGCCGAAAGCGTAGGCGTGCTCGACCGGAGCGAGGGAATCCTCACCGTGTTTCAGCCACGCGACGGCATCGCGGATCGCGGCGTAACCGAGACCTCCGACCGGCGGGCTCTCTGCGAGCCACTGGACCTCGTAGGTGAGGCCGGGCTCGAAGCCACCTTCCAGCCGCACCCGATGTCCCTCGACCGACCATTTCTCCCGCGGCACTTCCCGACCACCCGGAAAAGCGGCACGGTCGCGGATGAGGAGCCGGCTGTCGGGTCCGTCCACCTCGACGGGAGGATAAACGGCGAGGTCGGTGACCTTTTGCTCGGGCAAGGATTTGTCAGGCGTGAAGATCGCATTGACGACTCCGCGAATGGGAGAGCCGTCGGATTTCCGCGCCGCGGGCACCTCGAGCCGCATCTTCTTTTCCTCCGGAAGGATGTCGAATTCCCACCCGACGCTGACGACGGTGAAGCCGTGCCTGACAAACCACTCCTGCAGGCTCGCTTTGCCACCGCGGTTGGGGATCTCGATCCAGGCCGCGCCATTGCCTTTCGCGGGATCCTTCGGGCGAAGCACACGCAGATCTCCAGAAAAGGCGACACGCCCACTCCCGTTCACAGGGGCTAGGTCCACATCGGCAATGATGGCATTGCGGGGATGCACCGGATCGACCTCGTAGTGCAGGGTCGCGACGACCTCCTCGTAACCGGTGTCGCCGGCATCGGAGATCGAATGCACCTCGACCCGCACGACTTCCGCCCGCGCCGAAGCGACGAAGAGAAAACCTGACAAAACCAAAAAGAGACGTGTCGTCCGGGGCATGGGATGCGGGAAGCGGTTCGAAATCTGAGAGCGGGGTCACTTTCCGGCGAGCCCGTAGTGGACAAAGGGAGCCCACATCACGGCTTCGGGAAACTGCGTTTTCGTACGCAACATCGCCTCGCGCAGTGCGGTCGCCTTGCCGGCCCCCGATTGGATCGACTCGTAGTAATGCCCCATCATCACCGCGGTGGCGGCATCGCTGACGGGCCAGAGCGACACCACCAGCGCCGGCACGCCGGCGGTGATGAAGCCACGCGAAAGACCGATGACGCCATCTCCGGTGATGGCCCCGCGGCCGGTGTCGCAGGCGCTGAGCACGGCGAGACCGGCCTTCAGCTTCATCCGCGAGATTTCCTTCGCCGTGAGGAAGCCATCCTCCCCTTCCCCGGGTGCGAAGGCGAGCGAGGAAAGGAGCGATTGATTGTAGGAGCTCTCCGCCTCGAGCAAACCATGGGTGGCGAAGTGAAGGAGCCGCGCGCTCTCCATTCTTGCGGCCACGGCCGTCTCGGTCGCGGCGTCGCCGATGAGAGGTTCGGTCCGGAGGATCTTGGCGAGATGTCGCGCCTCGGCCTCGGCTCCCGGCAGGGGCGAGAGCGATTCGGCGGAGCGGTCGGGACGTGGCTTGTAGCCGGGCATGGTGGGATTGCCGACGAGGAGGACGTCGCCTTCGCCCGCATCGGCGACGGCGCGTCCCTGCTCGTAGGCGAGTTGGAGGAGTTCGATCGATGGGGTGAGTGTCAGGGTGTGGTGGTCGAGCAAGGTCTCTCCCGCCGCACCGTAGGGCAGCGCCGCGAAGGGCACGAGAAAGAGTTCGCCCTGGGGCACGAAGGTGATGAGGGACGCGTTCTCTTCCGGCAGGAATTCGCGCAGGGGATCGAGGAGCAGGGACGAGAGGCGGGCCAGGGCGGTCTTTCCATCCACCGCGGCCGGGGCGTTGGCGGGGTCGCGGATCTCCACGAGAGCGCTCGTGACGAGGTCGCCGATCGGTCCCGCGAGGGTGGTCGACCGGAATTGGACCTCACCCTCGGCCGGAATGACCCAAGCGAGGAGCTGCTGGGGAAAACGCGCGTTCTCCTCCGCCGTCAACTGCATCCGGAGACCATTGGGGAAAGCGTGGACAAGGGAATAGAGAACGATGGTGCCGCGATGAACCTTCGCGATTTCACGGATGGCGGCGGCATCGAGTTTCTTCACGGCACTGGCTTCGGGCTCGAGGCCGAGTTTCTCCCGCAGCAACGCGGCCTGGGCGGCGCCACGACCATTTTCCGCGGCGACAAGCGCGGCCACGACGTCACCACGCCGCAGCTCGATCTGCTGGCGCAGGTCGTAGATGCCCGAGCGCAGTTCGGCCATCGAGAGATTCACCTGATCGGCGGAGAAGACGGCCTGCTTCTGGGCCTGGCGGGAGTTTTCCTCCCAGGCATCGGCCCCCTCTTCTGCTTTTGTCAGGGTGGCCTCCGCTTCATCGAGCTGGCTCGCGGCGAGCTGGTAGGCGGCGAGGGTGATGTAGTCGAAAGTCGCCCCGATCTTCGCGATCCCCTCGCCTCCGGCGGTATTTTTGAGTTTCGAAGCGACCGCGGCCTCCTGTTTCGCGATGACGGGCGCGTAATCGGGCTCTCCGCCGGCGGCAAAGGCGCGCTTCAAGAGCAGTGCGGCCTCGATGGACTGGAGTTCGCCGGTCTCGAGGTCGTGTTTGGAGAGCGTGAGCGCCTCGGCGAGCGCCGCCGCGGCTTCATCGAGCTGACCGACGCGGAGGAGGCTGGTCGCGAGATTGCGCAGCTCGTAGCCGAGGAACATCTGGTCCTGCCCCTGGCGGATGAAATCGATCGCCTCGCGGGTCAGGTTCACGGAATCCTCGAGCCGTCCGACCTGGAGCAAGGCCATCGCGAGGGAGCGCGAGCAATTGGCGGCGAGCTCGGGTTTGCCGATCTTCAACGCCAGCTCGCGGGCCTCGGTGATGGCGGGGACGGCTTCGTCGTGGAGTTTGTTGGTGAGACAATGGTTGCCGTAATTGAAAAGCGCCCAGAATTCCTCCTCGCTGCCCGGTTTTTCGGCGCGCTGCATTTTCCAAAGCTCGTACGAGGTCAAGACCGCCAGCTTCGGATCGCCGCGCAGTCCCACATGCATCTCGAGCGCTTTGAGCAAGCCCTTGCGATAGGCGGGGGCCGTATCGGGGGCCTCGAGTTCGCTGACCATCACGCTGGTCGCGGCTTCGTCGTCGACTTGGCTGAGGATCTTCGAAAACGTGAAAAACGAGCTCATCGAATCCAGTCCGTGCTCCCGGCAAAGGGCCAGGGAGGCGCGCGATCGCTCCAGCGCCGTCTTGAAGTCGCCGCGCTGGATGTAGCCCTCGGCGCAGGCGTTATACATCATGGAGAGCGATTCAGGATCGCCGCCGGCTCCCTTCAACGTGGCGATGGCTTTTTCCATCTGTGCCGCGAGATCGTCCTGGGCGGACAAGGGCGGCAGGATCGAGAGACTGAGGAAAAGGAGAAAGAGACGCGCGCGGTTCATGACAAAGGGACGTTTATCGTGACGCCCTCTTGCCGAAAAAACAAGCCTGTCGATCGCGGTGCCCGGGAAAGGAGCGGGATCAATCCGGAGTGCTCGGAAAATACTTACCCGCCAGCCTCCCCAGCCGCGTGGCGAGACTCGGGGCGGGTTTTCCCGAGGGATCCGGCTTGGGCAAAAGCCGTTGCACGAGACGGATCGTGATCTCGTCGAGCGTGCCGTAGCCCTGCTTCTCCACCGTCGAGGAAAGCAACGCCAGGGCCGCACCACCGTAGGGGACTCGGCGCACGAGGAACCCGAGGATCACGGGCAGGACGATGGGCACGATCTGTGCGGCCTGATCGGGCGTGATCCCGAGACCCGCTCCCACCTGTTCGCGCATTTGTTCGCCGGTGCCTTCGAGCACCTCGTCGATCCCGCCGTTCGTCGCCTCGCGACCCGCGGACGGATCGAAGCGTTTGAAAACCACCGCCGCGGCCGCGGGCAAGGCCTTCGCCGCCGTCTCGCGGGGAATGCCGAGGCGCGCGGCGACGCGGGTCGCCATCTCTTCGCCCTGTTCCCGGATCAGTTGTTCGAGCAGAGTCGCCATCGGATGCCGGAGATAGGGACAGCGGCCCGGTCCCGGCCGTTCGAAGGTCGACTCAGTATTCGCCGCGGTTCTTGCCGACCCGTTCGTCGGTCCACCAATAGAGGATGCGGCCGCAATTCTCGCAATGGGCGAGACGATTCTCGGCCTTCACCTCGATCATCGTCGATTTCACGACCTTCATGTGGCAGCCCTGGCAGACCTCGTCGATGAGACCGACGACGGCCATGCCGTTCTTGGATTTGAAAAGGCGGCGGTAACTCTCGATGACTTCTTCCGGGACATCGGCGGCGAGCCGATCGCGCTCGGCCACCTCGGCTTCGCGATCGGCCTTGAGTTTTGCGGCGAGCGCCTCGAGATCCTCGAGTTCATCCTTCACGGACGTCTCGTTCTCGGCGAGCTTCGCGCGGGCCGCCTCGAGGGCCTTGCGCTGCGTCTCCGCCGTTTCCATCAGCACCATTTCCCGATCCTCGAGCGCGGCGATCTCCTTGCCATAACGCTCGATCTCCACACCCATGCGTTGGTATTCCTCGTTTTTGCGCGTCTCGAACTGCTGCGTCTTCAGCTTGCCGATGGTGGTGCGTCGCGTGGCGACGTCGAGCTCGAGATTCTTGATCGCCACCTCGGTGTGCTGCATTTCCACCTTGGCCGCCTCGACCGCTTTCTGATCGGCGACGAGGCGGTCGCGGATGTCGTCGGCCTCGACGGGGATGCCGGCGAGTTCCTTGTCGATGGCCTTGATCTTCTGGTCGTGGTGCTGGACGCGGAGGAGCTTCTCGACTTCGGGTAACATGGCGGGGGAGGCAAAAAGATTCGCCCGGACGTTCCGGACGATCCCTATCAAACCGCAAGCGGGCTCCTTTGCCAATCCTAAATGAGCCAATCCGGCAACCCACATCGTGGCGTGATCTCGCGCGCCGCCGCGAGCCGGTCCCGCCAATCACCGCCCTCATCGGCCGGCAGACCGAACCAGGAACGACAGCCGCCGAAGGTGGCTCGATCCTTCAGGATCCAGGGCTCCTCCAGCTCCCAGGCCCGGACCGCGGCCCACGAGAGACCGGGCTCGTCGCCCCATTCAAAGCGCTCCCGCACGATCTCCTCCCGCCAGATGTGGTAGGGGGCGAGGCCCAGCACCTCTTCCCAATCGGTGATCCGGCCCATCGCCACGGTCTCGATGTAGACGGAAAAAACCACGTCATCCTCCGCCAATCCCTCGCGCGGCACAAAGGCCCGCAGAGTGCCGTCGGGCAAGGGTGTCACCTGCACCGGCTGTTCGTGGAAAAGGCTCGGGAAGAGGAAAAACCGGTCGTGGATCCACTGGAATCCCGCTTTTCCCTCCGAGATGCCGCCCTTGCGGAGGATCACGCTCTGCTCGCCCGAGGCGATCGCATCGGAGATCAATTGCCACTCTTTGAAGGCGACGGGTCGCCAATCGGGGGAGACGGAGGGCTGCATCAGGATCGGGGGTGTGAAGAGATGTGAATAACTTGTGGAAAAGCGTGGAAAACCTCCCGCGAAAGGCCGAATTTGCAAGGCCGCCTCATTTTCCGTTGGAAAACAGGAGGCTTTCGCCTAATTTCCCCTCCCCGTGCGGATCGCCCTCCGGTGGTCCGTCGAGATGGTGGCTGTAGCTCAGTGGCAGAGCCCCGGATTGTGATTCCGGTTGTCGCGGGTTCGATCCCCGTCAGCCACCCCACCCTCTCTCCCCGCCGCGGGAAACGCGTTCCTTCCCGTCCATGGATTCCATCGAGGCCAAGATCGGCTACCGCTTTGCCAATCTCTCCCTCCTCTCGGAAGCCCTCACGCACCCCAGCCTCGCCTGCGAGTCGAAACGCACCCAGCCGGACAACCAGCGGCTCGAATACCTCGGCGACGCCGTGATCCAGCTCGTCCTCACCGAAGAGCTCTTCCGCCGCTATCCCGGCGAAGGCGAGGGAAGGCTCACGAAATTGCGCAGCCGCCTCGTCTCGCGGGAAGCCCTCTGTCTTTTCGCGAACCACCTCGGTCTCGGCGGCCACCTCTTTCTTGGCAAGGGCGAACTCGCCAGCGGCGGCCGCACCCGGCCCTCGAATCTCTCGGATGCCTTCGAAGCGCTCTCCGGAGCCGTCTATCTCGATGGCGGGCTCGAGGCGGCGCGCGGCTTCCTCTTCGGAAATTTCGGCACGCTCATCGACGCGATCCTGTCCCAACCCGAGGAGATGAATCCGAAAGGCGAGCTCCAGGAATGTCTCCAGGCGATCGCTCCTGCCAGCCCCACCTATCGGATCATTGGCCAGGAAGGTCCCGATCACCTGAAATCCTTCGTCGCCGAAGTCCGCTGGGAGGGCATGACCCTCGGCCAGGGCTCCGGCAACAGCAAAAAAGAAGCGGAGTTTCAAGCCGCCTCCGAAGCCCTCCGCGAACGCCGCTGGGAGGAGAAACAAAACGGTGAAGAACCCGTGAATAAAGGTGGGGAAGTCTGAACAAGTGCCGGTTATTGGGTGGTCCCGGCGACTTTCACACGATTCCAGCCAAGGTTGTTGCACCTCTCTGGAAGAGACGCAAGACGCTCGTCTTCAATCGTTTACGAGGGAGATTCACAGTTATTCACGACTAGAAGAAGATAAAATCTTTCCTTAAAAATAAATCCTCTTCTAAGAGGCGGTGAATAACTTTCGCGCTTCCTCCAGCACCGCCTCCACCGGGAGACTCCCGAGCGAACCATCGGCCGCCCGCAAGACACGGACCTCTGGCGAGACCGGAGCCCAGATCCCGGGTTCAGTCGGACCAAAAAGGAGCAGCCCTTTCGCTCCCGCGCTGGCCGCGAGATGCGAGAGTCCGCTGTCGTGGCCGAGGAAACCCTCGATGCCTCGATAGATCGCCCCGAGCTCGGCGAGAGGACGGTTCTCGAGATGCTCATACGGCACGCCGGCCGCTCGGAGAGATTCGAGCAAGGTCGCGATCACCTCTCCCTCCGCCTCGCCGCTCGTGATCAGGGCGCGGGCGATGCGCCCTTCGCGATGCAGGGTGGCCAGCACCTCCACCCAGCCCGACGCGCTCCAGTTCTTCTTCGCGCTGCCACTGCCGGGATGGAGCGCCACGGTGGGGCCGTCCGTCGCCGGGAGGAATGCCGGAGTGCTGCCGTAGTCGAGATCGAGCCGCGCATCGTCCAGGTAGAGCCCGAGCGATTCGAGCGGTTTCGCGAATTGCACCGCGGCGGGGACGTGGGGCGGGGTCTCGTCCGGGCGGTAAGGACAAGAGAGGAGCGTTTTCACCCCTGCCACCCGCAGATTGCCCGCGAAGTAGCCGTCGGGATCGTAGAGGCAGCTTACGACCACGTCGAATCCGGCGAAATAGGCGCACCATTCCTCGTTGAGCTTCGCGCCTGGAGCAAAAAAGGTCGCGAGCCGCGGATCCTCCAGCGGCCTCACGCGGTCCGCCAGACCGGCGGCGACGGCGAGTGAGGCGATCGACGGATATCCGAGGATCTCGATCTCGTTTCCCGGGAGGGTCTCGCGCACAAGGCGCAGCGAAGGCATCGTGAGGATGAAATCCCCGACCGCTCCGCCCCGGATGAAGAGGATGCGTCCCATGGCCGGATCACGATTGCCTCAGCCAAGCCACGATCCGGCGGACCAGTGAATCCGGCGGTTCCTCGATCGGGAGAACGAGGACAGCGGGTCCCTCCGCAGGCTCCTCGAGGATGTCGAACTGGCTCTTCAGCAGGGTCGAGGTCATGTATTCGTGTTCGCGGGCATCCATGCGGCCCTTGATCAGCTCATAGCTGCCCTTCAGATACACGAGGCGATGCCGCGCGAAATTTTCGACGAGGTAATCGCGATAGCGCTGCTTCAGGGCGGAACAAGCGAGCACCGGCGAGATACCCTGATCGATCACGGTCCGCGACTCGGCGACGAGCGTGTCGAACCAAGGCCATCGGTCTTCGTCCGTCAGCGGGATGCCCGAGCCCATCTTGGCCTTGTTCGCCGGAGGATGGAAGGCGTCGCCCTCGAGAAACCTGCCGCCGATCTCCGCCGCCACGAGCTCGGCGATGGTCGTCTTGCCGCATCCGGAGACGCCCATGACGATGACAAAGGTGGGGGAGAGGGAATCGGGGGTGGCCATGAGCAAGTCGCGAAACCGATCGGTAAGCGAAGACAAGGAACAGATCAACGCCCGGCTGTCGGCACGATCTTCCCATGAAAGGCTTGGCGCGCCTTGCCTCCATCCTTCACGAGCACATTCTGCACGAGGAAGATCGCGACGAGACGATGCCCGGGGTCGATCCAGCCGTGGGTCGCGTAGGCACCGCCATGCCCGAACGAATCCCCGGAGAAGCCCGGCACGATCGCCTTTTCCGCCAGATTGCACTGCCATCCGAGACCGTAATTCTGCGCCTTGCCGCCGGCGGTGTGGGGTTTCGTCATCTCGGCGATGGCGGCTTCGGAGACAAGGCGTTTCCCTTCGTGAAGACCCCTGTTGCGGATCATCTCGTAGAATTTCGCGAGGTCGGCCGCGGTGGAAAAGAGGCCGCCCGAGGGCTCCGTCATGCGGCGCACCGTGGCATCGGAGGTGACGAAGGGATTGTAGGCCGCGACGAGACCCTCACCCTCTTCGACCGTCTTGTAGGTCTTCGCGATGCGGGCGCGGAGGCGTTCGTCGGGGTGGAAGGTCGTGTCCTTCATGCCGAGCGGATCGAGGAGGCGTTCCTGAAGAAACACATCAAAGGGTTTGCCGCTGACGATCTCGGCGATGCGGCCCGCCACCGTGATACCGAATCCGTACTCGTAGTCCGCGCCCGGTTCGAAGGCGAGCGGAGCCTTGACGAGAGCAAGGGTGTAGCCCTTCAACGATTGGGCCCCGTCATCGGCTTTGCGCGGTGGAAAAGCGAGACCCGAGGTGTGCGACATCAGGTCGCGCAGCGTGATGGGTCGCGAGGGGGCGGAGCCGTCCTTCATCTTCACCTCGCCCAATTCCGGCAACCACTTCGAGGCCGGTTCATCGAGCGAGAGTTTGCCCTCATCGACGAGAGTCATGATCGCCGTGACGCTGATCGACTTCGTCATCGAGGCGATCCAGAAAACGTGGTCTTCCTTCATTGCGACTGACTTTTCGAGATCGGCCATGCCGGTCGCGCCGTGGTGGATCACCTTGCCGTCCTGCAGCACGAGCGTCACGGCTCCGGCCGTGTGATGCGCCGCGACTTCCGCCTCCATCGCTGCGGGGATCTCGGCGAGTTGGGTGGGATTGAGAAGGGGAGACGATTCGGCGTAAGCGAACGAGATCGCGAGAAGCGGGAGTGAGAAAAAGAGCTGGAGTTTCATCGCCGCGATTTTGGGGGGGCGGCGAGCGCTTGGCAAGCCCGCAGCCACGTCACCCCACCGCCTCCGGCAACTCCCGCGCGATCTCCTCCACACGATACCCGAAGCCCGGACCTGACAGGGTCGAACCGTCGAGCACACCCTCTTTCCTCTTGTAGAGACCGGGGTGAACGAGACGCTCGGGCGCGCTCGCCTCGGGATAGAACTGCATGCCGTTCGATTCGACGCCCATGATCGTGCCGGCGTGGGCGGCGAGGAGGAAATGCGGGATCTGGGCAAGCATGGGATTGGTGAGATCCTGCACCATCAGGGTCATGCCATGGGCCTTCGCCCAGCAGAGGCTCAGCAGCGCTCCGGTCTGGGTCTTGCAGGTCTTCAGGGCGACACCGCTCCAGCCGAGTTCGCGGCCGAGCCTGACAAAACGCCAATCATGGGCGCTTTCGTCCATGAAGAGCGGCTTGCGGGCGCTGACGCTGCGCACGTCGATGCGATTTGCCTCGAGGTCGTAGGGGAAGGGCTGCTCGACGTAGAGGAGCTTCTGGTAGGTCACCGGATCGTCGCTCTTGAGTCGATCGAGGATTTCATTGACGTAGGCGGGCTCGGTGACGGTGCAGTTGAAATCGGCGGTCAGCCAGGTGACGCCCTCCTCCCGCGAGATCGCGCCGATTTTCACCATGCGGTCGTAGTCCCAGGCCGCGTCGTTGCCGCGCAGCTTGATCTTCAGGCAGTCGAGCCCGTCTTCGCGGATCCAGTCACGCAGCAGCACGGGGTAGCCGTCGTCCGGTTCGCTGCCGGTGAGGTCGGCCGGATCGATCGCGTCGAGTCCGCCGACAAGGTGCCACACGGGGAGTTTCTTCGGCGCTTCCTTCACGAGGAAGTCGGTGGGATAAAGCCCGCGGAAGGAGGGACCGCCCTCGACCGGTTCGAGGAAATCGGCGAGATCGCGGGGGAGGAAATCGGATCCGTAGGTCTCATAGACGGGGAGGTCGTGAAGCTTGCCGTAGGCATCGTGCACGGCGATATCGAAGAGCGAGAAACAAACCAGCGCGGCGAGGTGCGGCAAGTGCGCCTCGGGAGCCCGGTCGGCGTTGAAGGCATCCTGCAGGCCGTGCAGCTCATGCTCGATGAAGTCGTGGCCCAGCTCGAAGGCATGACCCGTCGCCCCCCACTCCGGGAGGCGCCTGGCGATGGCGATCGTGAAATCCTTCAGCGCGGTGAGGCGTTCCTCATAGGGCACCGGCGAAGGCCAGACCCAGGCGACCGCGAGCGGCGTTTCCCCCCAGCCCACGGCGGTTTTGCCGTCCATCCCCTCGATCACGACCCGCACCCGCGCACAGGTGACCGAGTCGAGCACCTGCGCCCCGAACTTCAACGGCACCCGCATCGCGATGGGGAGGAAATAGAGCGTGGCTTCCTTGATGCGGGCGGCTTTGGGATGGTGGGACATGGGGTTGGGAGAGGGTTAAGTGAATTGTTCGGTTTCGTTTCTCGGCTTCGCAGAGGTCGTATGGCTCGGAAAGGCGACGGGGCAAGGCGGGAGAAGTGATTGGGAAAGGACGACGTAATCAATCACTCGGAGGGAAATCTAGCGGGAAGATCGGGAGGTCCATTCGATTGCTGATGTTCAACGGGTTACAGCGAATCATGGTCAGTTATATGAAATCATTTGCCCGGCCGGGGATGCTTGAGTCCCACCCCCGATTGTTTGCCTTATTGCGGATGTCGGGATGTTTTGAGCTTGAACTCGATCACGCGATGTAGCAAACTTGGAATGAACCACTCAACTCCCGCATGGGAGGTAGGTGGTGAAAAATCAGAACGCCGTTTTCCGCAAGGAGGACGGCGTTCTGTTTTACGGGCTGGAAGGAATGATAACTAGTCCATAAGGATGGCTGGTGGAGGCCTTGAGGTTAAGAACGGGCTTGAGGATGTCGAGGCACGAAAGGATGAAGGCGTCGTCCAATTCCGCAGGCGACCGTTTCGGCAAGGCCGCGATCCCCGTCGATGCGGCTGTATGCGCGTAGAAAAGAAAGGCGACGAGGTCGGCGATCTGGATGAAGTAGGACTCCTTCGAGTCTTTCGGGAGCGGGTCTTCGATGAGGTGCCGGATCTCTCGCCGATAGGCCGTTTGGCCCGCAAACTTCGAGGGGATGAAATTGATTTTCTGCATCCGCCGGGTCGTGGAGCGCATCTTCGCGAGTCGGCCCTCGTCGGAGATGATGAGGAAGCGGTTGGCGGAGCTGGAACGGAGGTCCGATTCAATCCGATTGACGGAGTAAGACAGGGCTTTGTCGAGTACGTTGAAGACACCGATCCGAATCCAGGGTTTCACCACCGCGGTGGTGATGATGCGAAGGCTCAACTGCGCAGTGACTTCACACAAACGCCGCACCACCTCGACTCTTTCGGCCCCTTCGAGGCGAAGCGGTGCGTATGGCTTTTTGTTCAGGAGGAGTTCCTTGGTGTGAACCTCCAATTTGAAGGGGAAGTTGAAATCGACGGCCAGCTGGCGCTTGAACCTGGCGAGAATCTCGAAGTTTTCCCTCCAGTCCAACGCCGGGCAGTAAACCCCGGCGAGCACGAACAAGGGTGAGGCGTACTGCGGGAAGCCATCGTCGCCGGATTCATCGTAGTAGACCACGTGCATCGAAAGGGAATGGTTTCAGGCCCGGTAATCGTCGAATGAATCAACAAGCGCGCGCGAGGTGCGTGGCTGGTGGTTCAGAACGAGCGGCGCGTAGGGAGAAGTCGGAAACTGCGGGTGAAGTGCCATGCCAGAGTCTCTTTAACTTGCAGAGACTTCGCCTTCAAGGCCCGTTACCGGGATTTTTGCCCGCCGTTCGACCAGATCACTGTGCCGCAGGTGCCGGAGCCGGTACTGCCGGAGTCTCCGCAGGAGCAGGAGCGGCGGGTGCCTCCGCCGCCGGCAAATCCTTCAACACAAAGCGCATCAGATTCGATTCACCCTTCCGCCACTTGTAGCCGGTGCCGAAGCCGAGCGGCTTTTTGTCGGTTTGATAGGCTTGGAAGAGGTCGTCCTGGAACGAATCCTTGAAGAGTTCGATCGGTCCGGTGTAGACACCGTAGAGGGTCGCATTCCACACCGCGGGATCGAAGCGGCGGTAGGGGATGCCGGAGTCGTCCTGGATGATCTGCTGGCTGTGGGTGAGGAGATGGTCGCGCACTTTCGAGAACCAGTCGTTGTGCATGAGGAAGGACGCTGCCTTCAAGTAGGCGCTGCCCTTGGGCTGCTGCGCGATCCAGGTGCCGAAGCCGGTCGTGTCGAAACCGCCGTTGGAAAGATCGCTCGAGAAATAGTAGATCGTCTTGGGCTGGTTGAGACGGCGCGGGGAGACGACCATGCGCACGGCGTTCGCGCCTTTATGATCGAAGCCCTGGCTCGCGAGGGTGCCGTCCTTCTGCAGCTTGAGGAACTCGAGCTCCTTCACATACTGGCCCGACTTCGCGAGAAAGATCATCATGATCGGGGTGGTGCCCTGGAAGGTGGCGAACTGGAGGTCGTCCTTCATGTCCTTCGTGCGGAAGAAGCTGAGCTGGATGATCTCACCGAGGGAATTGCGCACTTCGCCGAGGGCGGTGGCGACGTTGCCTTCGTTCAGCGCGGTGATGTCGGGAGCCTGGCCGACCGGCTCGAGACCGCATAGGATGAAGGTGCCGGCGGTCGGGAACATGTGGATGGCATGGAGGATATCGGGACCACTGAACATGTAGCGAACCACCGCTCCCGGAGGCTGGGCCGGCACGACTTCGGTGGCGGACCACTCCGACATGGGAAAGAGGACGCGCTCCTGGTGATTCGCGAAGTCTTTGCCGAACTGGCTCACGTGGCTCTTCCAGGCTGCGGTCTGGGTGAGCGGGTGATCGGTCTGATTCGGCAGTTCTTCTCCGGCGAGGAAGGCGGCGGCGTCGTTGATCGTGGCGAGCGAGGTGCCGGGGTTTTCCTGGGCGTTGAGGAGGGAGAAGACGGCGGAAAGGAAAAGAGCGTGAAAAAGCGGAGACTTCATGATCGGGCGCATCGACGCCTACTGGATCGCGGGAATCCGGCGGTCGGTCAAGAGGGATCAATGGCGATTCCGTGACCCTTCTTCCTTTCTCAGCGCTTGATCCGCGCGGGCTTTTCCCGTATCAAGATCGCCGAAGGAGACACCGCCATGTTTGGATTCCGCTATATCAAATTCGATCCCACCCGTCATGTCATGGTCTACAAGGGGGGCGAGCTGCGGCGCGAGGGGCCGGGCCTGGCCTTCTGGTATTTTGCTCCATCGACCACGCTCGTGGCGGTGCCGCTGGGCAGTTCGGAGGCACATTACATCTTCGAGGAAACGACGCTCGACTACCAGCAGGTGACGATCCAGGGACAGGTGACCTACCGCATTTCCGATCCGAAAAAAGCCGCCTTGCTCCTCAACCACACGCTCGATGCCCGCGGCGACCGCTACGTCTCGCAGGATCCGGAGAAGATCCAGCAGCGGGTCGTGACCGCGGTGAACGTGCTCGCCAAAGCTCGGGTGCAGAATCTCTCCCTGCGCGATGCGATGACGGCGGGCGAGCGGCTCGTGGGGGAAATCCGCGACGAGCTGAAGTCGCATCCCGAGGTGCTCTCGCTCGGACTCGAGATCCTCGGCCTCTCCATCCTCGCGATCAAACCGACCCCCGACACCGCCCGCGCCCTCGAGGCGGGGACGCGCGAGCAGCTTCTCAAGGAGGCCGATGACGCGATTTTCACCCGTCGCAATGCCTCGGTCGAGCACGAGCGCTCCATCAAGGAAAACGAGCTGCGCACCGAACAGGCGGTGCAGGAAAAACGCCACCAGATCGAAAAGGCCGACACGACCCACCGCATCGGACAGGAGGAGAGCCGGCGTGCCCTCGTCGAGCTGGAGGCGGCGAACGCACGCACCTCGGCCGACGCGCGGGCTTATGCGCTGGAGGCGGTGGTGAAGGCCCTCGCGGGATCCGATCCCAAGCTGATCCAGGTGCTCGCCCAGGCCCGCATGAAGCCCGATGCCCTTGTCGCCGCGGCGATGACGGAATTCGCGGCCAATGCGGAGAAGATCGGCGAGATCAACCTCTCGCCCGAGCTCCTCCACGAGTTGCTCAAGGGCAAATAACCGGACGCCGCTGTGAAAAGGCGCACCGAGCGAAAGATCATCGTCCTCACGCGCGAGACGCGCATCGACGGGCTGCGGAAACGTTTCAACTCGGTCGATCAGGTCTCCTATTTCATCGAGCACCGCGGTGGCAAGGTGGCCGACTACCTCGCCGAAGACCGGGTTTACAAGGAATCGATCGCCCGACTGGAGTCGGCGCTGCAGCCCTGGGGCCGGGTGCAGTTGCTCGACCGCATCTATCTGCCCAACTACGTTTTCGGGCCCGAGGATGTCGTCGTCGCGATCGGTCAGGACGGGCTCGTCGCCAATACCTTGAAATACCTCACCGGCGGCCAGCCGCTCCTCGGCGTGAATCCCGATCCGGGGCGCTGGGATGGCGTGCTGCTGCCCTTCAAGGTCGAGGAGGTCGGCGAAGTCGTCGGCGAAGTGCTGGCGGGTCGCTACGCCTCCCGTGCCGTGACGATGGCCCGCGCCACCCTCAACGACGGACAGGAAATCCTCGCGGTGAACGACTTCTTCATCGGCCAACGCACCCATACCTCGGCACGGTATTTCATTGAGTGCGGTGGAGTGCGCGAGCAACATTCCTCCAGCGGGGTCATCGTCTCGACCGGACTCGGCTCGACCGGGTGGCTGAAAAGTCTCGTCCACGGAGCGGCCGCGCTCGCCTCGCTCACCGGCCACGGCGGCCGCACGCCGCAGCCCATCACCCTGCCGTGGGATGCGGAGTCGCTCTATTTCACCGTGCGCGAGCCGTTCCCGAGCCGGCAGACGCAAGGTGAGCTCGTCTTCGGCGAGGTCACGCGCGCGCAGCCGCTGAAGATCCGTTCGCTCATGGCCGAGAGCGGCGTGCTCTTCAGCGACGGGATCGAGTCGGACTTTCTCGAGTTCAACTCCGGCTCCGAGGCCGTCATCACGATCGCCCCGGTTAAGGGCGTTTTGGTGGTTCGTTAGGCTTTCGCGATGCGTCCGCGCACCCGCAGGTTGTCGCCGATCGCGAAGTATTCCGGATCTTCGATCTTGGCGACGAGGCCATCGAGGGGAAAGAGCCGGCTCTTCCCGCCCCCGAGGAGGGGGGCGAAATAGATGATCACCTCATCGACGAGTCCTTCCTCGAGGGCTTGGGCGAGGAGACGGCCGCCCGATTCCAACATCACCGCGCAGACGCCGAGCTCGCCGAGACGGTCGAGGGATTCGGCGAAGGTAAGACCCGTGTGCACGATCGTGCGGTCGCGGTGTTCATCGGTGAACAGGCGATGCGTCGCGGGCAGGTCGCCGCTGGCGCTGAGCACGACACGCCAAGGTTGTGGGCGCCCTTCCGCCCATGAACCACGCAGGGTCAGGGCAGGGTTGTCGCGCCGGAAGGTCTCGCCTCCGACAAGAATGGCATCACACTGGCGTCGCCACGATTGCACATCCTCGCGCGAGGCCTCGTTCGAGATCCATTGGCCCATTCCTTCCGGCAGAGTCGTGCGACCGTCGAGTGTCGCCGCCGTCTTCGCGATCACCCAGGGACGGCCCGTGGTGATGTGGCGGGCAAAAAAGCGGATCAGATCGCGGCCCTCTTTTTCGAGGACACCGGTCGTCACCTCGACGCCGGCGGCACGTAGGAGGTCGAGCCCCGCTCCGGCGTGGGCGGGATTCGGATCGGTCGCCGAGACGACGACCCGGGAGAGGCCTGCTTCGAGGATCGCGTCGGTGCACGGCGGAGTGCGCCCGTGGGTCGAGCAGGGCTCGAGCGTCACGTAGAGCGTGGCTCCGCGCGCCGCTCCCGTCCCGTGACGCGCGACGACGTCGGCGAGGGCGCGTCGCTCCGCATGGGCTTCGCCCGCCCGTTCGTGCCAGCCGCGGCCGATCACTTCGCCGTCGCGCACGATCACCGCGCCGACCGGGGGATTCGGACTCGTCGAGCCGAGGCCCTTCGCGCCGGAGGCGAGTGCTTCGCGCATGTGGTGCTCGTCGTCGGCAGTGAGTTCGGACATGGGCGGAGATCCTAAACCCACCGCGGTGTTTTGGCGAGTGAACCCTCTTCAATCCAGCATCTGACAGGGTCGCTTGCTCCCGGATGAACCTGGCGCGGCGGAGATTTTTGAAGTTTTTTGCATAGCGGTTTCGTCACATTCGTCTCACCCGGTGAAAACCTTTTATAGGGACATCTCTCTTCTCACCACTCATCCTTGCGAAACATGAAAAAACACCCTCCCCGGCTCGCCGCCGTCGCGGCGGCCTTGATGCTCGTACCCTCGGGCCCTGTCCCTCTTGATGCCGCTGGCCGCGGCGGACAAGGTCAGAAGCAGAACCAAAATCAGAATCGCGGCGGCGGCGGCGGCAGTGCCAACCGCAGCCAATCCGCCCCCCGTTCCAGTGCTCCGCGAGCCGCCGCTCCGCGAGCCTCCGCACCCCGACAGGCCCCTTCCCGACCGACCGCGTCCCGCGGCGGTTCCCCGCGCGTCACGGCTCCATCCCGCCCCACTGCTTCGCGTGCGGCGACTCCGCGCCCGGTGGTGAAAAGCCCCAGCCTGAGCCCGCGGCCATCGTCGTCGAATGCGAATCGCTCCGGCGGATCGTCCAATCAGGCATCTCGGAACAGGAGCAGCGGCAACAACAACAACCGTAGCGCGTCGGCCCCTCGTCCGCAGCAGCGTCCGAATGCTTCGAAGCCGGCACCCGCGAAACCTTCGCCATCGGTCGTTTCCCGAGGTTATACAGCGCCCTCCAAACCTGCAGCCAAGCCGGCACCCAAGCCGAATCAAACCGCCTCTCGTCAGGCACCGAAGCCGAACCAGAATGCCTCGCGTCCTTCGTCGAAGCCGGATAACAAGCCCAAACCGGCCGTGAAGCCCGCTCCCTCAGTGGTGACCCGGGGCGCGACGATCCCGGCGCAGCCCTCCGCCTCGCGTCCCGCTTCCAAACCGGCCCCGAAACCGGCGCCCAAGCCGTCTCAGCAGGTCGCGAAGAAACCCGATGGAGGCAACCATCGCGGCGGCAACAGCGATCAGAGCCGCAACCAGGCGAACAACCGGAACGTTCGTGCCTCCCGTCCCGCAGTGGCGCAGGGCGTCAACGCGCGGGCCACGAACACCAATGTGGCTGCGGCGAGCAATAACGTCGTCGGTCCCCGCGGTGGTGCCAACGCCGGCAACGCGAGCCGACCCAACGCCAATGCGAACAACAACAATCGTCCCAATGCCGGCAAAGGCGGATCGGGTGGAGGACAAGGCGGCAATCAGAACAACAACCGGGTCAACCGTCCTGCCCGCATCAACACCCTCGCGAGCCGGGCGGCGACCTATCACAATCCCCGCGCCGGAGTCTACAACGCGAATCTGGCCCGACCCGGCTCGGCCGGCGGAGGTGGGGTGAATTATTATCGCGGCGGCGGATCTGCCGGTGGCGGCGGTTACGGCGTGTGGCGGCATGCCTCGTATGCGCCGCATCGCTCCCACTACGTGAGCCCCACCTTCTACCATTCGGTGAACTACGCCTACCGTCCCAGCGTCTGGGGTTACCGCCCTTGGTGGGGTGCCCGCTACAACTACGCGTGGCACAACGGCTGCTGGAACTACGGCTGGAATCGTGGCTGGACGAGCCGCTACGCCTACTACCGTCGTCCCGCGCTCTATTATCCTCCGGGCTACACCACCTACTACCGCACTCCCGCGACCTTCGTACCCTGGGGACTCGCGAGCTGGACGCTCGGTCGCCTCGCCTATGACACGGGCTATTACTCCTACTACAATCCCTACGTCGCGCCGCCGGTGCACACTTCGACGACGATCATCCGCTACGCCGAGCCCATCACCGTGGTCGCCTCCAACGCCGAACCAGCCACCGAGGAGCTGGCCGAGACCGCGGCGGAAAAAGCCTCGGCGGCGATGGACCGGGCGCGCAACGCCTTCCGGGTGGGCGACTACATCTCCGCCTCCAGCGCCGTCGATGAAGCGATCTCCCACACGCCCGGCGACCCCGTGTTGCACGAGTTCCGATCCTTGGTGCTCTTCGCGCTCGGCCGTTACGGCGATGCGGCAGGGGTGCTCCATTCCGTGCTCGCTTCCGGGCCCGGGTGGGATTGGGAAACGATGATCGGCTTCTATGACAATGCGGACGCCTACACCGCGCAGTTCCGCAAACTCGAGGAATACGTCGTCGCCCATCCCGACGCGCCCGAGCCCCACTTCCTGCTCGGCTACCACTACATGGTCGGGGAGAATCTGGAAGAAGCCTACGCGATGTTCGACCAGGTCTCGACCCTGCAGCCCCGCGACACCGTCTCGAGCCAGCTCAAGTCCCTCCTCGCCGATTCCGCGCCCGAGGACGCGCCCGAGCCGGCCCTCGAAAACGGCCAGGAGCCGGTGCCGATGGAGCCTGACAAAGCACCCATCGCCGCCGAGTCCCTTCACGGGATCTGGAAAACGAAGTCGGCGGAGGACAAGGCCATCACCCTGTCGCTCACCGCGATCGGCACCTTTACGTGGAACTATGAAGGTGCCACCGGGGAAGTCCTCGCCGGTGATTGGTCGCTCGACGAAGACGGACTCCTCGTCCTCGAAGCCACCGACGTGCAGATGGTGGGCGACATCGTCCTGAATGAGGATGGCACCCTCCACTTCCTCCTCGCCGGCAGCCCCGAAGGCGATCCCGGCCTCACCTTCCATCGGGAATGATCTCGTCCCCGGGAGGCGGATCCGGCTCCGCTTCCCGGGGAAACTTTTTTTGAACATCCGCCGCGGCTTGTGCGTCATTATACCCAATGCAGCGATTCTCACAGGAATGGCGCGACTGGCTGGACCGCAACGGCCCCCGCTTGATGCTTTTCGCCCGGCAACAGACCCGGTGCGAGGCGGACGCCGAAGATGTCCTCCAAGCCGCCCTCGTGCGTACTTGGAAAGTTCACAAGGGCGCTCCCGACCAGCAGGTCGTGAGTCTCGCCTACACCAACATCCGGCGTTGTGCCATCGATCTCGGCCGCAGCAACGAGCGCCGCAAACGTCGCGAAGAGGAATCCGTCCTCGAGCGCGGCGAACTCGTCGCCTGGTTCGAACTCCCCGAGGATGACACGAGCCGTGCCCTCCAGGTGGCCCTTTCGAAAGTGCCGGAAAAATTCCGCGAAGTCATCACCCTCAAGATCTGGGGTGAGCTGACTTTCGACCAGATCGGCAAGACCCTCGATGTCTCCCCCAACACCGCCGCCTCGCGTTATCGCTACGGCATGGAGGCGCTGCGGAGATCGCTCGAGGGCGAGAAGGTGGGGAGTGGGATGTGACGGTCGTTGTTGCGCGAGGGCGCGGGAGGAATTCTTTTCTCCTCTTACTCTTACCTCATACTCATACTCTTACTCAGCCCGGGCGTACCCCGGCGTCCGCTTTTTGAGTATGAGGTAGGAGTATGAGGTAAGAATCACCCCTGGATTTTGTCCCACACCGCCATCGCGGTGCGCACCGCCACGACGCACGAGATCAGGAAACCGACCGAGGCGAGCGCGAGGATCCATCGCGGGATGCGCCGCGCGCCAACCAGTTCCGGCCTTGTCCCGAGATAAAGGAGCGTGGCTCCCAACGCCGGATTCCCCACCACGGTGAGAGCTTGGGCGAAGGTGATCAGCGTCACCGTGCTCCCGCTTTGCGTGAGCGAGAGCATCGCCACCCCCATCCCTGTCAGCAGGGCCACGCTGGTGAGGTGGATGGGCCAACCCTTGCCGAGCCGGCTGCCTTTCCCGAGACTGTCCGACATCACCGTGCCACCGATCATCGCGTTCACGAGAAATGAACTGAAGGCCGCAGCGACAATTCCGACGCTGAAAATCACCGTGGCCCACGAGCCGAAGAGCGGCTCGAGCTGGCGCGCGACCTGGTCGACGCTGGTGAGTTCGGGCTGGTCGGGGCGGCCGTGGAACACCCTCATCGAGGTCAGCAGGATCACCACCGTCACCAGGCCCAGCACCGAGATGCTCACGACCGTGTCGAAGAGGCCCCGCTTCGCATCCGAGATGCCCCAGCCTTTCTCCTTCACGAGGTAACTCTGGTAAAACGCGCCGCCGACCGAGAAGGTCGTGCCGATGAGCCCGATCAGGGCGAAGAGATCGCCGGTATCCTTCGGGGCGGTGAACTCGAACGACCGCGGCGTCAGATAGACGACCAGGAAATTGAAAAGGAAGGCCACGACCATCACGCCGATGAGGAATTTCATCAGCTTTTCCACCGAGCGGTAGAGCTCGCGCATCAGGTAGAGCACCCCGATGAGGACCGCGTTGAAGAGCAGCAGCAGGATCTGGCCGTTCGTCCCGACCGCCTTTCCGCCGTTCATCATCTCGATCAGCGGCGAAAGCCCCGCGACCATGGCGAGGTTGTTGCTCGACTGGAAGAGGGCGACGACGAGGAAGAGGATGAGCCCCACGACGATCGCGAGCGGACGGCCCAGGCGGGAGGCGAGTTCGTCGCAGGTGCTGCCCTGGTAGCTGACGCCGATCCGCGCGGCGAGGGCGACCATGCCGATCATCATGATCGCTGCCGCAATGACGACAGGCACCCCCATGCCTCCGAATCCCGCGCCGACTTTCGAACTGGTGAGAATGCTGCCAGGGCCCAGTACGACCGCCGCCACCACCATGGCCGGTCCGATCGATCGCCAGAGGTTTTTCATGCCGATAGGGAATCAGATGAAAGCCAGCGGGGCGAGCCCTTTCATGCGGACTTGACGGGGCTGCCCATGCCTTGATGGCACGGCATGGCTCCGGAGACATGTGGTGACTATTTCAACCTCCCCGTTTCCGCTTCCCTTTGTTTTGGCTCACCTCCCCACCAACCTCCGCCGCGTCCCCTCATCGACCGGCTCACACAAGCGATACCCTTCCCCGTGCCCCGGGATTGACGCGAGCATGACCTCGCGTTCCTCCGCCGTTGCGAAATCCAGCCCGATCAACGCCCGTCCGATGCGCTCACCGGACTGGCGGTAGTTGAAATAACAGAGGTTCGCCTTCCCCGCGACGCGGCTGGCGAGGAAGTCGTGGAGGGCACCGGGTCGCTCGTAGAAATCGAGGCGGAGAAAGGCGGGATGGCTGAGCAGATCGCCCCGCAGCGGGATCGCGCGGAAGTCGACGTCGACCGCGCCGGTCACCTCCTCCCAGAGAAATCCGGCGGCGTCGAGTTTCTCCGGAACCGCGGCGAGTACGGAAGGATCATCGGTGGCGAGGGTGAAGACGGGCCAGGCCTCGGCTTCGTCGGTCTTGCCGTATTGGAAATCGATGATGTCGACTCCGGCGAATCCGGTGTCGAGGAGGTGCAGCATCGTGCCGGGACGCTCGGGGATGCGGACGCGGAGGGTGCGGCTCGCCTGGCTCGAGGCGCCCTGCGACCGCGCGATGAGACCTAGCTGGAGAAAGTCCACGTTGGACCCTGACACGACCACCAAAACCTTCTTTCCCGCGAGTGCTTCGCGCTGTTGCAGCACGGCGGCGAGGCCAAGGGCTCCGGACGGTTCGGAGACACAACGCAGCGATTCCCAGAGCACGCGGATGGCGTGGCTGACTTCGGCGTTGGTGACCGTATCGATGCGGTCGAGGGTGTCGCGCAGGATCCGGAAGGGCCAGTCTCCCGCCTTGCGCACCGCGGTGCCATCACAGAAGAGATCCACCTGATCGAGCGCCACCGGATGACCTGCTGTGAGGGCCGCTTTCATCGAGGCTTGGCCGATGCCCTCCACGCCGATCACCTGGATCGCAGGCCAATAGGTTTTCAGCCAGGTCGAGACCCCCGCCGCCATGCCTCCGCCGCCGATCTGGAGAAAGGCCGCGTCGAAAGGTCCGTGTCCCGAGAGCACGATTTCATCGGCGAGTGTCCCCTGCCCGGCCATGACCCGCAGATCGTCGTAGGCATGGACGTAGGTGGCGCCGCTCTCCGCTTCGTCAGCGCGTGCCGAATGGACCGCTTCATCATAGGAGTCGCCCGCGAGCCGGATCTCGACCCATTTGTCCCCGTGCTGGCGCACCGCGGTTTGTTTCACCCGCGGGGTCGAGCGCGGCATGTAGACGCGGGCGTGGATGCCGAGCGCCCGGGCGGCGAGGGCGACGCCCTGGGCGTGATTGCCGGCCGAGGCGGTGACGACTCCGCACGACGCTTCATCTGTCGACAGCACCGCCATGCGGTTGCAGGCCCCGCGCCACTTGTAGGACTTCACCGCGCTGAGGTCCTCGCGTTTCACCCAGATCTCGGGTCCGCCAGGAAGGACGATTTTTTCGAGCGGCGTGGGCTGGCCGAAGCGGTAGACACGCTCGCGCGCGAAGAGGATTTCTTGACGGACCTGGCGGTCGAGCGGGAGGTTCTCGCGTTCCATGGAGCGGTGAAAAAGGAGGGGCGGTCACGTTCGCCGAAGATGGGCGGAACCGCATCCGGAATTGATCCAGCGACGGCAGGCGTACAATCCTTGTCGCGGCCGCGACAAGGATTGTACGGGCGTGGTCAAGGTGGGAGCAGGAAGCGTCGCGAAGCGATCAACAAATCGGATCCGGGCAGACGTCGCGTCGGTCGCATTTCACGCAGTGCTCGCCGATGAAGAGCCGGTCGAATTCCTCCATCAGCCCGAGCACGGTTTCGGGCGTGTCGGTGACGATGCCGCATTCGAAATTGCGTCGACGGACCGACTTCGCGCCCATCCCGGCCCCGGTGAGATTGGCCGAACCGAGAAAGGCGCGCTTCCCGTCGACGATGACGCACTTCATGTGATTCCGCGGACAGAGGACACGCTCGAAGCGGTCGGAATTCACGAGGTTCGGGAAACGGTCGAAGTCCTCGCGGAAGCGCGGTCCCGGTTCCTTCGCGTGGACGAGCCGGATCTCGATGCCCTCGTCGAGGAGGGCGTCGAAGTAGGCGAGAAAGGTGTCGAACTTTTTCCGCCCGGGACGCGCGAGATGCAGGTCCTTGATATCCGCCGTCGCGATCCAGATGAAGCGCTCCGCCGAGGGCAGCAACTCCTTGAAGACCGCTTCGTGGATGGCTTCGTTGAGGACGAGACGGTCCATGGTGGCTCGGAGGAAAGGATACGCCACCCTTTCCCCCGCGTCCAACACGGTCGGATCACTCGAGGTAGTCGTTGATCAGGTTTTCCAGCATCTCCTGCCGTCCGCTCCCGGGGATGACGTCGCCGTGGGCGAAAGCGTGGGACTCGAGGCTCTCGAAAGTCGCCTCGCCTTTCGTGATGGTGCTGCCGATGCCGGATTCGTAGCTCGCGTAGCGCGCCTGCACGAAGCGGTCGAGTTCGCCATCCTCGAGGATGCGGTGGGCGATCTTGAGCCCGCGCGCGAAGGCGTCCATCCCGCCGATGTGGGCGTGGAACAGATCGACGGGCTCGTGGCTCTCGCGGCGCACTTTGGCGTCGAAGTTGAGACCGCCGGTGGTGAAGCCGCCCATGCGGAGGAGCTGCAGCATCATCTGGGTCGTCATGTAGACGTTGGTGGGAAACTGGTCGGTGTCCCAGCCGATCAATTCGTCGCCGGTGTTCGCGTCGATGCTGCCGAGGGCGTTGGCGTTGGCGGCGACGTTCAGCTCGTGCTCGACGCGGTGGAGGGCGAGGGTGGCGTGGTTCGTCTCGATGTTGAGCTTGAAGTGATCGAGCAGGTCATACTCGCGGAGGAAGTTCAGACAGGCCGCCGCGTCGCTGTCGTACTGGTGGGTGGAGGGCTCGCGCGGCTTCGGCTCGATGTAGAACTGGCCGGTGAAGCCGATCTTCTTTTTATAATCGACCGCCATGTGGAGGAAATGGGCGAGGTTGGCGAGCTCGCGTTTCATGTCGGTGTTGAGGAGGGTCGCGTATCCTTCGCGTCCACCCCAGAAGGTGTAGCCGAGGCCGCCGAGACGATGGGTCACGTCCATCGCCTTTTTCACCTGCGCTGCGGCGATGGCATAGACGCCGGCATCGGGACTCGTGGCCGCGCCCTGCATGTAGCGGGGATGCGAGAAAAGGCAGGCGGTGCCCCAGAGGAGCTGGATCCCGGTGGCTTTCTGGAGATCACCGAGGTGGTCGGCGACGGCGTCGAGGGCGGCATTGCTGGCGCGGAGATCGCCGAGCTCCGGAGCGACGTCGCGGTCGTGGAAGCAGTAAAAGCCGAGCCCGAGCTTCTGCATGAATTCGAAACCGGCGTCGGCGACGCGCTTCGCATTGTCGACCGAGTCGCTGCCGTCATCCCAGGGCCGCTGGCGCGTGCCGCCGCCGAAGGGGTCGCCCGAGGTGTTTTTCATCGCGTGCCAGTAGGCCATCGAAAAACGGAGATGGTCTTTCATGGGGCGCCCGCCGACGAGTTCGTCGGCGTTGTAATGGCGGAAGGCGAGACGATTCTTCGTCTTCGGGCCCTCGTAGGCGATGGTCGGGATGTCGGGGAAGTAGGACATGGGAGGTGGTTTGGTGGGTTTGTTAGGGATTGGTGAGTGATTTCAAAACGATTTCCGCCGGCGCGAGGACCTGGAGCTCGTGGATCGACCAGTAGAGCCGATCCACCTTGCCGGTGTCGGTGATGCGGATGAATTTCGCCCGCTCGGTCTTGGGAAAGGGGAACTCGGTGACGCTCGTCTCGCTGGCTCCCTCGAGGACGGGCGGATCCCAGGTGGTGCCGTCCTGGGAAAGTTCGATCTTCCACCCGCGCGGCCAGTCGCCGCGGGAGGTCGCGGTGTTCAGCACCAGACCGGCCATGTCGGTGGCCTCGGGCAGCTCGATCTGGATCCACATGCCGGGGATTTGCGGACTGCGGGAATCCCAGCGGGTCGCGGGATCGCCGTCGATGGCCCGACCGATCTCTTTTTCGTTGTGGCTGGCGGTGAGTTTCCAATCGCCACGGTTGGCGAGAGGTTGAGGACTGAAGCGGTTCAGCTCCTCGATCGTCCAGGGCGAGGTGCGGCTGGCGAGTTCGGCACGCAGATTCGCAACCTCCTTCTTCTCGATGAAGGGGCCGTTGTTCCCGAAGCTCTTCCGCACGTAGCTGGCGATGTCGGCGATCCATTCATCAGGGTTGTTTCCCATGGGGATCATCTGCGACTGGTAGTTCTTGCCGTCGATCGGTCCGGTGAGCCCATGAAGGAGGACGCGGACGATGGCGTCGCCCTGAGCGACGGTCTTGGATCCGGCGAGCGGCGGGGCGAGGGTCAAGCCATCGGGCAGCCCGGCGATCTCGGTACCTTTGCCATCGAGACCATGACAGGTGAAACAGAGCTCCTGGTAGATGGCCTGCCCGCGGCGCATCTGGTCCTTCTGCGCGTTGCTGTATTCGCGGGGAAAGGAGAGCTGGTTGTTCAGCATCTGGGCGGCCTGCTCCTTCACCCCGAGGGAGGGGGATCCCATCGCCGCGGTCTTGATGAGGGTGGTGTGATCCTTCCACTTCATCCGCTTTGCGGTGTGAAGCACCTGAAGGAGCACGGTGGGGTCGGGATCGGCGGTGAGGGCGGTGATGTCGGCCTGCAGGGTCTCATCGGCGAGGGTCTCGGCGGCGCGGATGGCGGCCTTGCGGACGAGGGGCGAGCCGTCTTTCAAAGCGGCGCGGACCTGGGTGGCGTTGAGGGCTCCGAGGCCTTCGAGGGTCCAGAGCGCGTGGCTGCGGGCCAGGGGATTTTCGTGTTTCACCGCCATCTCAGCAAGGTCCGGCACGACGGAGGCATCCTGTCTCAGCACGAGCAGCTTCTGCGCGGTGTCGCGGTGCCAGCCGTTGGCGTGGGCGAGGGTCTCGACGAGTTGAGCGGAAGTCGCCTCGAGCAGTTTCGGCGCGGGCACCGGCTTCGTCGTTTCATGCACGAGACGCCAGATGCGGCCGCGATCGATGATCTTCTCCATGCCGTGCTGGAGAATGACCTTGCGAAGGTAGCTTCCTTCGCGGGTCCAGTTGCCCTCCTGGATGATGCCGCGATACATGTCGCAGATGAAGAGGGTACCATCGGGTGCCGTCTTCATGTCGACGGGGCGGAAGCAGGCATCGGTACTGCGGAGGAATTCGCTCTGCGGATGCGGATTGCGCAGGGTGGTGATGCCGTCGTTCACTTCGATGACGGAGCGGCGCACGAGGCGCCCTACCGGCTCGCCGAAGAAGAGATTGCCTTTCAGTTCGGCCGGCAGCTGGTCGCCGCGATAGATCTCGCCGCCGCAGGTGGCGGTGAAGTGATTCAGCGTGCCATCGTCGCGCGACTTGCCGGGGCCGCCCTGGTAATCGCGCAGGCCCATCGCCGGCCAGACGACCTCGAAGCCGGGTTCGAACTGCTTCCGCGCGAGCGATTGACCGTAGAGAATGTGGTTTTGGAAATTGAGCGGACCTTTTTCGCCGCCCGCGTTCACGACCCAGAAGCGGCCCTCGTCGTCCTGCGTGCCGCCCCACTGGCCGCCGTTGCCCGGGATATCCTCCTTGATGAGTTGCCCGTCCTTCCAGCGGAGCCGGTAGTTGTTCACCGCGGTGTAGAGCCAGTTGTCCATCGCCCAGGTGAGTCCGCTGGGCTGGTGCTCGAGATTGCCGCCGCGCGGGCCGCCGGTGTAGACGGTCTTCTTTTCATCGCCCACCCCGTCTCCATCGGTGTCGCGGTAAAGGACGAGGTCGTTCGTATCGGTCTCTCCGATGAGCACTCCGTCGTCGAGCGGCAGGAGGAGACGCGGCAGCTTCAATTGATCGGCGAAGACGCGGTGCTGGTCGTAGATCCCGTCATCCTTGCTCGACCAATGCACCGAGACGAGGCCCGTGTTCACAAGTTGGTTCGTGCCATCGATGTCGCGCATGTAGCTGCGCATCTCCGCGACGTAAAGACGACCGTTTCCATCGAAGGCGATGCAGACCGGCTCGAGGATCTCGGGCTCGGAAAGGACCAGCTCCATCCGGTAACCGGGCGGGAGCTGGAAGGTCTTCGCCTGCTCCGCGGCCGAGAGCGGCTGCACCGGAGGCATGGGGGGAAAATCCGCGGCATCGTCTCCTCGCAGCGGGTGCAGGAAAACGAGAGTCGCGACGAGCGCGGGAAGAGACCGGGCAATCTTCATGGCACGAATGAAGGTGGTTTGGGGGATTTCGGAGGCAGAGAGTACCTCGGGTCGGGGAGCCAAGAGGGTTGAATGATGGACCTGACCCTCTTGCATTTCACCACGCGCTCCGCTTTCTGTCTGGTGACAGCCCGCCAAAGTTTGTTAAAATCCGGACAATGGCGTCAACGCGTCTCCAAGCTGAATTTTTCGCCCGCATCGCCGATCCGCAGGCGGTCCGGGAGATCTTCGAGCATCTCCCCGGCGTCTTCTTTTTCGTGAAGGATGACCAGGGCCGCCACATCGCGGCGAACAGCGCGACCTACGCGCGCTTCGGGATCAAGGGGGAGGAGGAACTCGTCGGAGCGATGGATGAGAAGTTCTTTCCTCCCGAAGTCGCGAAGGCCTATCGCGAGGATGACCAGCGGGTGATCCGCAGTGGCAAACCCATCATCAACCGTCTCGAGGTCTGGTATGACGAGCAGCACCGGCTTGATTGGTTCCTCGCCACGAAGCTGCCGGTGCGCGATCGGCGCGGCAAGGTGATCGGGGTGATGGGGATCACGCGCCGCGACGAGGACCGTCTCCGTCATCACGATGTCCGCGAGGTGACCGAGGCGGTGCGCTTGGCAAAGGAAAATGTGCACCGCGTCCTCGGCACCTCCGAACTTGCCCGCATGGTGGGTTTGTCAGAGCGCCAGCTCCATCGGAAGATCAAGGCGGCGCTCGGGCTGAGTCCGTATGAGCTGCTCCTCCGCACCCGCGTCCAGGCTGCGGCCGAGGTGCTCGCGCGAACCTCGACGCCGATCAGCGAAGTCGCCCTCGATCACGGCTTCTGCGACCAGAGCGCCTTCACCCAGCAATTCCGGAAGCGGACGGGGATGACGCCGAAGGAGTTCCGTCAGCGGCATGTGGGGTGAGGCGGGGGAGATTACGTTGCAGATTTTGACGCATTACTTTTTTAGGATTCCTCTTAAAGTGTTGATCCATAGGGCTATGCGGAGGATGGAATCGGCGAAATTTCGTTGCAAAACCTGCGGCTGTTTACGACGAAAAGCCGTCAACGCCCTGGTTTGAGCAGCATGCACAATGCCTTGCCCAATGGGGCCGTCTGTGGTTTTCTTTCATTTCCGACCCGTTCATGCCTCCCGCGAACCAGAATCCCGAGCAGATCGCGCGCGACCGCATCGATGATCAGCTCCGCGCCGCGGGATGGGTGGTGCAGGACAAGGGCGCTATCCAGCTCCATCAAGGCGTTGGCCAGGCGGTTCGGGAATACACGACCGATTCCGGTCCGGCCGACTACGTCCTCTTCGTGGATCGCCGCCCCGTCGGGGTGATCGAGGCGAAAAAAGAGACGCTCGGGCAGAATCTGACCACCGTCGAGGAGCAGACCGGGGATTACGCGGCCGCGAAGTTGAAATGGGTCCAACACACCGGCGTGCCGCTGCCTTTTCTCTACGAGGCGACCGGTGTCCTCACCCGGTTCACCGACCAGCGCGATCCGAAGCCACGATCCCGCGAGGTTTTCACCTTTCACCGACCCGAGACGCTGCGCGAGTGGATCGGCGCGGAGAAATCGCTGCGCCGCCGCCTCCAGGACGACTTGCCCGCGCTCGATCCCACCGGTCTGCGCGATTGCCAGATCCACGCGATCACGAATCTCGAGGCCTCTTTCCGAAAGGCGAAACCCCGCGCCCTCGTGCAGATGGCCACGGGATCGGGGAAAACCTTCACCGCGATCACTTCGATCTACCGGCTCCTCAAGCACGCCCGGGTCAAGCGCGTCCTCTTCCTCGTCGATACGCGGAACCTCGGCGAGCAGGCCGAGCAGGAGTTTCTCGCCTACACGCCGACCGACGACAACCGATCCTTCACTTCGATCTACGCCACCCAGCGGCTGGCCTCGTCGCATGTCCCGGCCGATGCCCAGGTCTGCATCTCCACGATCCAGCGGATGTATTCCATCCTGCAGGGGCGCGAGATGACCGAGGGCGAGGACGAGGCGAATCCCGCCGAGTCGGCTCCCGGTCGGAAGGAACCGCTCCCCGTCACTTACAACGAGAAGGTCCCGCCCGAGTTCTTCGACCTCATCATCGTCGACGAGTGCCACCGCTCGATCTACAACCTCTGGCGGCAGGTGCTGGAGTATTTCGACGCCTTTCTCGTCGGACTCACCGCCACGCCTGATGGGCGCACCTATGGATTCTTCAAGCAGAACCTCGTCTCGGAATACACCCACGAGGAGGCCGTCGCCGATGGGGTGAACGTGCAGGGGGAGATCTACCTGATCGAGACCGAGGTGACCGCCGCCGGCGGCACCGTGCTGAAAGGTCTCGTCGAAAAGCGCGAGAAGCTGACCCGCGCGAAACGTTGGGAGCAGCAGGACGACGACGAAGCCTACACCGCAAAGAAGCTCGACACCGAGATCGTCAATCCCTCGCAGATCCGCACCGTCATCCGCACCTTCAAGGAACGCCTGCCCGAAATCTTTCCCGACCGCGCCGACGCCGGGGGCGAGTTCCAGGTGCCGAAGACTCTCATCTTCGCGAAGACCGACTCCCACGCCGACGACATCATCCAGATCGTGCGGGAGGAGTTCGACGAGGGGAACCGCTTTTGCCGGAAGGTCACTTTCAAATCCGATCAGGACCGCGTCGACGGCGACGGTCAGGTGATTGAGGAGGGCGAGGATCCGAAATCCATCCTCGCCGACTTCCGCAACGATTATTACCCGCGCATCGCCGTGACCGTCGACATGATCGCCACCGGCACCGATGTGAAGGCGCTCGAATGCCTCCTCTTCATGCGCGATGTGAAATCGAGGAGCTACTTCGAGCAGATGAAAGGGCGCGGCACCCGCACCCTCGATCACGATTCATTGAAAAAGGTCTCGTCCGCCGCGAAGACGGCGAAGACCCGCTACGTCCTCGTCGATGCCATCGGCGTGACGAAGTCGCTGAAGACCGCGAGCCGCCCGCCGGTCACCCGGCCGAATGTCACCTTCAAGGATCTCGCGATGGAGGTGGTGATGGGCGCGAGCGATGCCGACACCGTCTCCTCCCTCGCCGGACGTCTCGCCCGGATCGACCGGAATTTCTCACCCGAGCAGCAGCAGGCCTTTGCCAAAAAGACCGGCGGCCTCTCCCTCGGCCAGCTCGCCAAAAATCTCTTCGCCGCGATCGACGGGGAAAAGATCGAGCAACGCGCCCTCGAGATCGCGGACCTGCCGCCCGGCAGCGACCCCGGTGAGGCGGAGCGGGAAAAGGCGCAGCGCGAGCTCGTCGCCGCGGCGATCCAGCCGCTGACCGGGGCGCTCGTCACCGACATCGTCGAGACCTGCAAGAAGAACCTGCAGACGATCGACCACCACACCATCGACGTGCTCCTCGGGGCCGGATGGGACACGAGCGCCGCCGACGCCCCGCGGCAGCAGAGCGACTTCGAGACCTGGCTGCGCGATCACAAGGACGAGCTCATCGCCCTGACGATCTACTACGATCAGCCTCAGCGGCGGCAGGAGGTGACCTTCGGGCAGATCCGCGAAGTGCTCGATCGGCTCAAGGCCAACGCGCCGCATCTCGCTCCGCTCCACGTCTGGCAGGCCTACGCCCGCCTCGACGGCCTCGCGTCGAATGCCACGCCCCTGAGCGAGCTGACCGCCCTCGTCGCCTTGATCCGGCGGGCCTGCGGCGTTGATGGGACGCTGACCCCTTTCAGCGACACAGTGCGGCGGAACTACCGCGACTGGATTCTGAAAAAGAACGCGGGACAACCCTTCCAGCCCGATCAGATTGCCTGGCTGGAACTCATCCGCGACCACATCATGACCTCCCACCACCTCGAACGCGACGACCTCGACTACGCACCCTTTGATGCCCAGGGCGGGTTGGGACGGATGTTCCAGCTTTTTGGGGAGGAGATGGAGGCGATCATCGATGAACTGAACCGGGAGTTGGTGGCGTGAGTGAGGAAATGCTACCAGCGGGTTGGATAAAATGCCCGACTTCAGATGTGGCTGCGTTTGTTCGTGGTGTCACCTACTCAAAGGACGACGCTCGAAAAACAGAGGCGGAGGGTTTTCGTCCAATTCTTCGGGCAAATAACATCGATGGAACCATCAACCTGGACGATCTCGTTTTTGTTCGAACCGATCTTATCTCAGTCGCACAGGAGCTTTGTTCTGGCGACATCCTTTTCGCTATGTCGAGCGGCAGCCGAAACCTCGTTGGAAAGTCGGCCCGTGTAACTCGGGACATGGATGCCGGATTTGGTGCGTTCTGCGGCGTTCTCCGTCCGGTACCAGAAGTCTCCTGCGAGTTCGTAGCTTGGGTCTATCAGACGAGGGAGTTCCGTCGAGCAATTAGCGAAGTTGCGAAAGGCAGCAACATTAACAATCTCAAGCGAGAGCACCTTCTGGATTACGTAGTCCCCCTCCCACCCCTCAACGAGCAAAAGCGGATCGTGGAGAAGATCGAAGAACTCTTCTCCGAACTCGACGCCGGGGAGGAGAGCCTGCGGCGGGCGCGGCGGCAACTCGGCGTCTATCGCCAGTCCCTCCTCAAACAAGCCTTCGAGGGCAAGCTCACCGCCAAGTGGCGCGAGGAACATCCGGAGTTGCTGGAGACACCGGAACAGCTCATCGAACGCGTTCACTCCGAACGCTACGCCCGCTACGAACAGGATCTCAATGAGTGGGAGAGTGATGGACGTGGCGGCAAACCAAAGAGGCCGGCCCCAATCAAGCCGTTCGATTCCGCCGATCTGGTTGGCAAACCAATCTTGGCACCCAATTGGATTGTTCTAACTTACGGCGACCTTTGCTCGATGGTGAGGAACGGTATCTCGCAGAAGCCATCGGGAACGACCGGCTTCAAGATCGTTCGTATCAGTGCGGTCCGCCCAATGGCTTTCGATTCAGCAGACTACCGCTTTATCGATTGTAGCGATGAAATGGCCGCCGACTACACGCTGAGTGAGGGTGACCTCGTGTTTACGCGGTACAACGGAGCGAAACGCTTTGTCGGCGTGTGCGCCCGATTTCGCGGACAGGAAACACGGCTATATCCTGACAAACTGATCCGAACCTGCCCGAATTTACCATCACTCGACGCTCGATTCCTCGAGATCGCATTGAACACCGGGTTATCGAGAGCGTGGATCGAGACAAAAATTCGCACAACCGCAGGTCAGTCGGGTGTTTCTGGTGGGGACATAAGGGCGATGCCCGTCCCCCTCTGCTCCCTCCCCGAACAACAGGAAATCGTCCGTCTCCTCGACGAGCAATTCTCGGTGATCGAGGAGAACGAGCGGGAGATCGACGCCGCGCTGAAGCGCAGCGAGGCCCTCCGCCAGTCCATCCTCAAAAAGGCCTTCACCGGCCAACTCGTCCCCCAGGACCCGTCCGACGAACCCGCCAGCGTCCTGCTGGAGCGGATCCGGGCGGAGCAGGGGAAAGCCACCGAGTCCGGCAAGAAGCGCGCCGCAACGAAGATCCGACCATGAAGAAAGACCTCACCAATTCCGAGATCGATCGGCAAAACATCCTCAACAATCCCTACGCCCTCTCCGAAATCGAGAAGGCCGCGGGAATCCAGGGAATCCCGTTCGAGGGCAAAACGGTTGTTTTGAAGGAACAGGTCGCCGCATTCTTCGAGGTGACGGTGCGCACGGTGGAGAACTACCTGGAGGGACATCCCGAGGAATTGGGCCGGAACGGTTACGAAGTGGTTCGTGGTAAGCGGTTGAAAGTGTTGAAGTTAGCTATTCGGGAGGGGGATGTTCCCGAAATTGATTTCGGGAACCTCAAAGCCACCCCGCAGCTGGGGGTCTTCGATTTCCGGGCCTTCCTGAACCTGGCGATGCTGATGCGGGAGTCCGAGCGGGCCGGGCTGCTCCGTAGGGCCATCCTGGACATCGTGATCGACGCCATCAACGCACGTACCGGCGGAGGCACCAAATACATCAATCAGCGGGACGAAGACTTCATCCAGTCCGCCTTCATCGAGGAAAACTACCGTCAGCAATTCACCGATGCCCTCCGCGATTGTGTGGCGATGGGGAAATTCAAGTACGCGATCTACACCGACAAGATCTACGTCAGCATCTTCAAGGAGAAGGCGAAGGAATACAGGAAAGTGTTGCGGCTCGAGAAGAAGGAAAACGTCCGCGATACCTTCTACTCCGAGATCCTCGACCTGATTGCCGCGTACGAGTGCGGTTTCTCCGATGCCTTGCAGGAGGCCTTCAAGGAGAAGGGTGCCCCGCTGAGTTTCCGTGAAGTTGATGCCGCTTTCGCGACCTTCGAGAAGCAGGCCCACTGGAGGCCGCTGATCGAAAAGGCGCGGATCAAGATGGCGAGCCGGGATCTTGCGTTCCGCGACGCCCTGCACCTCCAGCTCCAGGATTACATCACACCTCTTCAGCGGGATGAGTTCGAACGCTTCCTCGGAGAGAAGAGCATGGAGCTCGCCGAGCGCCTCGAAGAAGCCAAAGACGTGATGAAACGCCTCAAAGAACGGGAATAACATGGCGATCCTCTACATCACCATGGAGCAGGCCGTTTCGACTCATGGTCTCACCATCGAGAAGAGCGGTGGCGGAACGGCCGGCGCCTTGGAGATCGAGAAGCTTGAATCCGTCTTGGAACACATCCAGAACGACCTCTACTATCCGTCCTTCGACGCCAAGCTCACCCACCTGTTCCATTCCGCCTGCAAATTTCACTGCTTCCAGGATGGAAACAAGCGCATCGCCATTACGCTGTGCGCGCAGATGCTCCTCATGAACGGCTACCTGCGCAGCATCGAAGCTTTCATCCGGGAGGCGGAGAATATCAGCTACCACGTTGCGGCTGGTGCGATTTCGAAGGAACTGCTCGGCGAGTGGATGCTCGCGGTTCTGACGGGTGAGGAGGACGATGAGGCGCTGAAACTTGCGATCTTGAACGCGATCTCAAGTGAGAAGCCGGATTTTGAATCATGACCAGCGACACCATGGTTTCACCGGGCTGCCCATGATGAGCTCCCCGAATTTGCCCGCCAGCTCCCCGAATTTGAGCCAGAGCTCCCCGAATTTGGCGGGTAGCTCCCCGAATTTGAAAGGTGATTAGTTCTTGGCAAACGTGATCGAGGCCCTAACACAGGTGTGGGCACCTCGAAGACGGATTTTCGATCGTCAAGATGGCCAACTTCTGAAACTCTTTGAATATCAAATGATTGACTCCCTCAGACCCCGGGAACTCCACCACGTCTATAATCTGGTTCGAGAGGCAGGGCTCGATGTCTCCGACTGGGCGAACTACAAACGGCCGGAATCGCCCCAGACCAATCCGAAGTACTGTTACGAGTGGGCGTTTGACGGAGGGGACCGCGTCGTGGTCTGCCTGTGGTTCGACGACATGAAGGAGGATGAGACCGGGATCTTCCAGCTCCGCGATGGCCTTACCTCTCTGGCGCGCGATCCGCAAATGGACCCGGTGCGCCGGCGCCGCATCGAATCGATGAACGGGATTCTCTCGAAGGCCTTTCGGAAGGAACTTCCGGTGCGCGTGATCGTCGTGCACGATCCGGAGAACCGGAATGATGATCGCAGGCCGAAGCTACGGTCGCTCGACGCTGAGGCGTGGCGGGTGGTGAGCTATGACGAACCATCAGGGTGGTGCCGTCTGCAACGCGGAGTGGCCGGAGAACCCGGAGGGGTTCCGGGCTTCTTGGGGATGGTTGCGGCCCCCCGTCTTTCGATGGTGCGATTTCAGTCGGAGTTGGAGAACCTCAAGGAGCACCTCCTCGAAGTCGACGGCGTCCCGTTTGAGTCGTTCACAAGGGGGAAGCTCTACGATTGGGAGTCCTACAAGGATTACGTCTTCGCGGAAGCGGGACGACGGCTCCAATTGCAGGATTGGAAGCTGAAGGAAGTCGGCACCGGAACCATCCTCGACCGGGTGAACCACGCCATCGAAATCGATGACGGGAAGAAGAAGCGAAACAATCTCCTCCAGTGGAAGAAGTACGGGGTGCACCGCATTTTGTCCGAGGTTCGAAACGATCAACGCTGCTTCCAGGTGGAAAGTCTGCTCTTCGATTTTTACACGGGCGAGTTGGAACCGGATGAGGCCTTCGATTCCCTCGTCGCCCTGCTTGGGAAGAAGTATCCCCTGATCGCCTACCTGTTCTTCATCAAGGATTGCAGCCGCTTTCTGCCGATCGCTCCCGAGACCTTTGACGCGCTCTTTGCGCGATTGGGGGTGAATCTCCGGACGAACGGCCGATGCGGGTGGGAAAACTATGCGGCGTATCTCGGGGTGATCGAAGATGTGCGGCGACTCCTCGAAATGGATGGGATCCCCGGGGTGCGGTTGCTCGACGCGCACTCCTTTTGCTGGCTTCTTGCCAGTCTCGCACCGGTCGATGAAATCCGGTTGAAGGCGACTCCGATCGTTGAGGTCGAATCTTCCGCCGATCTCCAGCCAGGCAATCCCTCACGCCAAGTGGACTGGGAGACGCTTCACCGAGCGCGGGCCATGCTCGGGCGTCTCGGTGAGGAGCTGGCCTACAAGGCCGAGAAAGAGCGATTGATCCAGGCAGGATACCCCGATCTCGCGGAGCGGGTTGCGATCGTTGGAGATGATCATACCAAGGGATATGACCTCCATTCCTACGAGCTCGACGGGAGCGACCGCCTCATCGAAGTGAAGACGATGGGTGCGGAAAGCGGAACAATCCGGTTCTACACGACCCGCCGGCAACTGGAACTCGCCCATTCCGGTGTGAACCACTTCTATTACCTCGTGCTGGGGGCCAGAACGCAGGAGCCCCGGATCGTGGCGATGCGTGCTGAAAGCATTCCGGCCGAGGCGATCAATCCTCTGGTCCACGAGGTCGTTTTTTCGGGAGGACTTGGGGAAGTCCTGGAAGATGGCCGTGGAACCGAGTGACTTCATTGAACCAAAGGTCTTGGCAGGTTTGCTGTTCGAGGGTTCGGATCAACCGGGAACGGCGTCGAGGGATCGCGACACCAAATTTGGCCGGTGACTTTCACAGTCCCCCGTATAACCTTGTCGGTGATGAAGCGCATCGAAACGAAGAGAGATCATGCTTTGGCCGTGAAGCGCCTGGAGCAGTGGATGCTCAGCGATCCAGAGCCTGGAGATTCCGAAGAGGCGGAGTTCGTGGAACTTGCCATTCAGATCGAGGCGTTCGAACGGGATGCGTTCCCAATTCCCAAGCCAACGGCTGAAGGGATCGCGGAGTTTCGCCGGCTCCATCTCGATCAGTCGAGCCTCTGAATCCCGGCCACAACTCCACGCCTTTCCGATCTCCCATGACCACTGACACCATCGTCTCCAAAGTCTGGTCCTTCTGCCACACGCTCCGCGACGACGGGGTGGGCTACGGCGACTACCTCGAGCAGCTCACCTTCCTGATTTTCCTCAAGATGGCGGACGAATACAGCCGTCCGCCCTACCACCGCAATGTCGGCGTCCCCGCGGCCTATGGCTGGGAGTCGCTGAAGCGGCGCAAGGGTGCTGAGTTGGAAGCCCACTACATCGAGACGCTGCGGAAGCTCGGATCGGAAAAGGGGATGCTGGGCCAGATCTTCACGAAGGCGCAGAACAAGATCCAGGACCCGGCCAAACTCTCGCGGCTCATCGAAATGGTGGACGACACCCAGTGGACCCTGCTGGAGGCTGATGTGAAAGGCGACATCTACGAGGGAATCCTCGAGCGCAACGCCGAGGACACCAAGTCCGGCGCGGGTCAGTATTTCACGCCCCGCGCCCTCATCGCGGCGATGGTCGAGTGCGTCGCTCCCGAGCCGGGCAAGACAATCGCCGATCCCGCCTGCGGCACGGGCGGATTCTTCCTCGCGGCCTACGATTACCTCGTGAAGCACCACACCCTCGACAAGGCGCAGAAAGCCTTCCTCAAGAGCGGCACCTTTCATGGGAACGAGATCGTGCCCGGCACGCGCCGCCTCTGCCTGATGAATCTTTTTCTCCACAACATCGGTGAGATCGACGGCGAGAGCCTGATCTCGCCGACCGATGCGCTGGTGATGCCTCCTTCACAATCGGTGGACTACGTCCTCGCCAATCCACCCTTCGGGAAAAAGAGTTCGATGACTTTCACGAACGAGGAAGGCGAGCAGGAAAAGGACGAGCTGACCTACAACCGTCAGGATTTCTGGGCAACGACCTCAAACAAGCAGCTCAACTTTCTCCAACACATCCGCTCGATGCTGAAGACGACGGGTCGGGCCGCCGTGGTGCTGCCGGACAACGTGCTCTTCGAGGGCGGGGCCGGAGAAACCGTCCGCCGCAAGCTGATGGAGACGGCCGAGCTGCACACGATTCTGCGTTTGCCGACCGGGATCTTCTACGCCCAGGGCGTGAAAGCGAACGTGCTCTTTTTCGACAACCGACCCGCGGGGAAGGACGTCGCAACGAAAGAGGTCTGGTATTACGACTACCGCACCAACATCCACCACACCCTGAAGCGCAATCCGCTGCGGTTGGAGAATCTGCGGGAGTTCATCAACTGCTATCGCGCCGGGACGCGCCACAAACGGACGGAGACCTGGGACGCCGAAAAGAATCCCGACGGCCGTTGGCGGCGCTACACCTACGAAGAGCTGGCGGCGCGGGACAAGACGAGCCTCGATCTTTTCTGGCTGAAGGACGACTCACTCACCGATCTCGACAACCTGCCCGAGCCGGCCGATCTCGCCGATGAGATCATTGAGAACATCGAAGCCGGTCTCGTGAATTTCCGGAACGTGGCGGCGGCGCTGGGGAGGTGACAGGGGAATGGACGGGACTCGAATGGTGAATGACACGCCGGTGATTCCGTCTCGACAGGTTCGGGAAATGATCAGTTGGCGGCTAGCTGCCGAGTTCCATCGTCGCCATCCCGGCTCATCGACCGTGATCGAAACGCATCCGGGAGGTGGGCAGTACGATTGCCTCACCTTTTACGCGTCGAGTTGGGTCGCCCACTTGAACCGCGTCGGAGGCTTTGACGTTCCGTCGAATCCGTCGGGTGCGCGAATCGATTTCGAGGATCTTTGGCTCCGTTGCCTTTGCGAAGGGGGATTCCGGGAAGTGCTCGATGAGATGTCACTCGTGAGTGGATTCGAGGTTCCCGGGAAGCTTCCACTGACTTCGAGGGAAACCTTGTCCTATCGGGTCATGGCGTTTGTGATCGGAGCGTTTGCCCTTGAGCGAGTGGATTGGGAGTGGCGGAACGCCCAAGAAGACACTTCCGGGTATGGCGACCAGGGTAAGCGCGATGCGTGGATGAAGAATTTTCCGCTCGCGGAAGCGAAGGCAGAAGAACTTCGTGAATCGGATCCCTTCGGCTGTTCCCGATATCGCTTTTGGTTTTTGATTCGGAATGGCGAGCCTTGTCTTTGTTTCTCGAAGGATGCCGTGTGCTGGAGTCTGAATGGCGTGGAGCTCGACCTGTTCCCGGTTTATCAAACCATCCGCTCGATTGGTATGGTGAGTGGTCGCATACTCGGGATGATTCGAGGGTGAGGAATCGCGTTTGGTGTATCCATCCGCAATACCAAAAAGGGCGCCCCTTCCGAGGCACCCTTCGTGAAATCCTGCGATCGGTTTGAAATCGATCAGATGTGGATGGCGTGGCCGAAGGCGTCGCTGGTCGCTTCGTGGATCGCCTCCGACAAGGTCGGGTGGGCGTGGATGGTGTTCTCGAGTTCCTCGTAGGTGGCTTCGAGGGTGATGGCGAGTCCCATCTCGGCGATGAGTTCGGTCGCTTCGGCACCGATGATGTGGGCGCCGAGGAGCTCTCCGTACTTCTCACCGTAGATGAGCTTCACGAAACCTTCCGGCTCGCCGACGGCGAGGGCGCGGCCGCTCGCCTGGAAAGGGAATTTGCCGACCTTGTAGGCGATGCCCTTCTCCTTGCAGGCGCGTTCGGTGAGTCCGACGCTGGCGACCTCGGGATGGCAGTAGGTGCAGCCGGGGAAGATGTCGACCTTCTTGCTCTTGTGCTTGGGATCGAACATCGACTCGACGGCGTGGATCGCCTCGAAGCTGGCGACGTGGGCGAGCCACGGGGGCCCGATGAGGTCGCCGGCGGCGGAGACGCCGGGGAGGTTGGTCTGGTAGCGGTCGTTGGTTTTGACGAAGCCACGGTCGGTGAGTTCGAGCTTCTCGGCACCACCGGGGAGGATCGCCCCGACGCCGACGGCGACGAGGACGACATCGCCCTTGAGGACAACCGGGTCGCCGCCCTTGGCGGGCTCGACGGTGAGTTCCACGCCGCCGTCGGTGACGTTGGCGGCAGTGGTCTTGGTGGCGAGATGGAAGTTGATGCCTTGCTTCTTGAAGGACTTCTCGAGCGTCTGGCTGACTTCAGTGTCCTCGACGGGGAGGAGGTGGTCCATCATCTCGATGATGGTCACCTTGGTGCCGAAGGCGTTGTAGAAATAGGCGAACTCGACGCCGATGGCACCGGCTCCGATGATGAGCATCTCCTTGGGTTGCTCGGCGAGGAGCATGGCTTCGCGGGCACCGATGACGCGCTTGCCGTCGAATTTGAGGAAGGGCAGATCGCGCGCCTTGCAGCCGGTGGCGAGGAGGACGTTCTTCGCATCGTGGGTCTCGGTCTTGCCTTCGGCGTCGGTGACGGTGACCTTGTTGCCGCCCGATGGACTGGTGCCGGCGAGGGCTCCGGTGCCACGCAGGTAGTCGACCTTGTTCTTCTTGAAAAGGAACTCGATCCCGCCGGCGAGCTTGTCGGAAACGTTGCGCGAGCGCCCGATCACCTTCGACCAATCGTAGCTGAGGTTGTCGAAGCTGAGGCCGAACTCGGCGGCCTTGTCGCGCATGTTCAGATACATGTCGGCGTTTTTGATGAGCGCCTTGGTGGGGATACAGCCCCAGTTGAGACAGGTGCCGCCGGCGCGGTCGTTCTCGATGCAGGCGACTTTTTTGCCGAGTTGGGCGGCACGGATGGCGCCGACGTAGCCGGCGGGTCCGCCGCCGATGACGATGAGATCGTAGGAGGCCATGATGTTTTTAGTAAAGTGTTAGGACACGAGAAGGACCGGCGTTTCGAGGAAGCGCTTCAGCTCGGAGAGGAACTTCGCGCCGACGGCGCCGTCGATGACGCGGTGGTCGCAGCTCATCCCGATCCACATGCGCTGGCCGGGGACGATCTGGTTCTGCGCGTTGACGACGGGCTGCTTCGTGATCGTGCCGATGGCGAGGATCGCGGCCTGGGGCGGGTTGATGATGGCGTCGAAGTTGGCGATGCCGTAGGCGCCGAGGTTGGAGATGGTGATGGTGCCACCGGTCATTTCGTTCGGCGTCAGCTTTTTGTCGCGGGCCTTGGCGGCGAGATCCTTCAGCTCGGAGGCGAGGTCCTTGATCGACTTCGACTGGGCCGAGCGGATCACGGGAGTGACGAGGCCGTCCTCGATCGCGACGGCGACGGAGAGATGGGTCTCGCCGTGATAGAGGATGGAGTCGCCCTGGAAAGAGCCGTTCACTTCCGGCACGGAACCGGTCGCGAGGACGACGGCGCGCATGACGAAGTCGTTCACGGTGTACTTCGGTCCGCCGTTGGCGGTGCTCGCGGCGTTGACCTGCTCGCGCAGGTTCATGAGCGGCTCGGTGTCGATCTCGATGTTGAGATAGAAATGCGGGATGGTCGTCTTGCTTTCAAGGAGGCGCTGCGAGATGACACGGCGCATGCCGGTGAGCGGCACGCTGCGGTCGGGCTTGGCCATGGCCGGGGGGAGCAATCCAAGGGAGCCGCCACCGCCACCGGCGGGTGCGTTTTCGACATCCTTTTTGACGATGCGTCCGCCGGGTCCGGATCCGGTGACGCGCGCAAGGTCGATGCCTTTCTCTTTGGCCACTTTGCGGGCGAGGGGCGAGGCCTTGATGCGGGAGGAGGAACTTGCTGCGGGGGCGGGAGCAGCGGCAGGTGCGGGAGCCGGAGCCGGGGTGGCGGCGGGTGCGGCGGCGGCCTCGGACTTCGCGGGAGCTTCGGCTGCAGGGGCGGCGGCTTTGGCTTCTCCGGCAGGCGCGGTGTCGGCATCTGCGGGCGGCTCCTCTCCGTCCTCGAGAACGAGGGCGAGGGCGGCACCGAGGACGACGGTCTGGCCCTCCTGCACGTAGATCTTGTGAAGGATGCCTTCGGCGAAGGAGGGCATCGTCATGGTCGCCTTGTCGGTCTCGACCTCGGCGATGTCCTCGTCGACGGCGATGGAGTCGCCCTCTTTCTTGAGCCACTTCACGAGGGTGCCCTCGCTCATCGTGTCGCTCAGCTTGGGCATTTTCAAATAGGAAGCCATAGGAAGATTGTCGGTGATCGGTAAACGGTGATCGGATGGAGAACAGACCCTAACACATCAACAAATGGTGAGGGCGCGGGCGACGATTTCGTCGGCGGTGGGCAGCTGGAGTTTCTCGATCGGGGGGCTGTAGAAGGCCGGTGCGTCCGCGGAGGTGATGCGCAGGACGGGGGCATCGAGATCGTCGAAGGCCTGCTCCATGATCATGGAGGAGATCTGGGCGCCGACGCCGCAGAAGGGTTTGTTCTCCTCGACGTAAATGGCGCGGTGGGTCTTGCGGACGGACGCCATGATCGTCTCCTCGTCGAGGGGGCGGATGCTGCGGAGATCGACGACCTCGACAGAGATGCCGTGCTGGGCTCCGAGGATCTCGGCGGCGGCGAGGGAGGTGACGACGGCGCGGCCGTGGGCGAGGAGGGTGAGATCGCTGCCCTCGCGGGAGACGCGGGCCTTGCCGATGGGGACGATCAATTCACCGCCTTCGAGTTCATCGTTCGAGGGCACGAGTCCGGTCATGCCGTAGAGCACGGTGCTCTCCATGAAATAGACGGGGTCGTTGTCGCGGATCGCGGACTTGATGAGGCCCTTCGCGTCGTAGGGATTCGACGGGGTGACGACCTTCAATCCGGGCATGTTGGCGAAGATGTTCTCGGGGGTGTGCGAGTGGGTCGCGCCGACGTTGGTGCCTCCGTTCGCGGGACCACGTACGACGATGGGGCAATTGGTGAGACCGCCCGACATGTAGCGACAGGTCGCGGCGTTGTTCATCATCTGATCGAAGGCGACGTAGGCGAAGGAATAGAACATCAGTTCCATCACCGGACGGATGCCGAGCATGGAGGCACCGATGCCCATGCCGATGAATCCGGCTTCGGAGATGGGGGCGTCGATGACGCGTTTGTCGCCCCATTTCTTCCAGAGGCCTTCGGTGACTTTGTAGGCTCCGTTGTACTGGGCGACTTCCTCGCCGATGATGCAGACGTTCTCGTCGCGGGCGAGTTCTTCGTCGAGTCCTTCACGGAGGGCTTCGCGGTAGGTGATTTCTCGGGGCATTCGAAGAGGGAGTAATGGAGTAGCGGAGTGATGGGGTGCCGGGAATTTCAACCGTGGAAGAAGTGGCGTCCGGTGCGGCCGGCTTCGGTGTTGTTGTCGACCTCCCAATAGATGTCGTCGAAGATCTCGGACTCGTCGGGGTAGGGGCTCTTGATGGCGAAGGCGGCGGAGGCCTCGGCTTCGGCACCGGCTTCCTTGTTGATGGCCTTGTAGTCTTCCTCGGTGATGACGCCTTCGCCGATGAGCACGTTTTTCCAGAACTCGATCGGATCGTGCTCGTTCATGTATTTCTGGATCTCTTCCTTCGTGCGGTACTTCTCGGCATTCGCATCGGCGACGGAGTGACCCTTGTGTCGATAGGTCATGATCTCGAGCATGGTCGGCTTCGACTCCTCATGGGCGCGCGCGACGGCTTCCTGGACACCGGCGCGGATCTCGTAGAGGGAGACACCATCGATCTTCTTCCACGCCATGTTGTAACCTTCGGCACGGGCGGCGAGACCTTCCTTCGGGAAGGCGGAGGAGCGGGCCTGGGAGGTGCCCATGGAGTAACCGTTGTTCTCGATGATGTAGATCACGGGGAGGTCCCAGAGAGCTGCGAGATTGAGGGCTTCGTGGAAGGCGCCCTGGTTGATCGCTCCATCACCGAGGTAGCAGAGACAGCAACCTTTCAGACCCTTGTATTTGAGAGCGAAGGCGAGACCGGCACCCAAGGGGGTCTGACCACCGACGATCCCGTGTCCACCCCAGTAGTTTTTGTCGGGGGCGAAGTAGTGCATCGAGCCGCCCTTGCCTTTCGAGCAACCGGTCTTCTTTCCAAAGAGTTCGGCCATGCATTCGTCCATGCCCATGCCGACGGCGAGAGCGTGGCCGTGGTCGCGATAGGCGGTGATGACGTGATCGTTCTCACCGAGGAGGGAGATGCTGCCGACGGCGACGGATTCCTGCCCGATGTAGAGGTGAAGGAAACCACCGATGTGACCATCGTGGTAATACTTGAGTGAGGTCTGTTCGAACCGGCGGATGCGGACCATGGTCCGGAGCAGGTCGATCTTTTGTTCCGCTGTCAGCGACGCGTTGATGGGTGCGTCGGCGAAGGGAACGGTGGACGTTTTTGCGGTTTTCGATGCCATCGCGAAAGAAAAAATCCCTCCGGAGTTGGAAGGGCGCGCACGGTAGCTTAAAGTCCCCGGGAAGGAAAACGGGAAAAGGTCGATTTTTCATTCCATCCCCAACTTTTCCGGGACGTTCCACGTGGAACATTTTGGCTTTTTAAGATGTTCGTTTACCCCAAAAAATACGATGTCCTGATTGTCGGCGGCGGGCACGCCGGGATCGAAGCCGCTCTCGCCGCCTCGCGGATCGGTGCGTCGGTCGCCCTGCTCAGCCAGAATCTCGACACGCTCGGGCAGATGTCCTGCAACCCGGCGATCGGTGGACTCGGTAAAGGCCACATGGTTCGAGAGATCGACGCGCTCGGCGGGGCGATGGGACTGAACACGGATGCGACGGCGATCCAGTTCCGGATCCTCAATGCGAAGAAGGGACCCTCGGTCCGGGCCCCTCGCGCCCAATGCGACAAGAAGGCTTACCAGTTCCGGATGAAGTGGCTCCTTGAGAAGGAACCGAACCTCGATCTTCATCAGGGGAACATCGCCTCGCTCCTCGTGGAGGGCGAAGAGGTGAAGGGGGCGGAAACGGTCCTCGGGATTCGGTACGAGGCGTCAGCCGTGGTCATCACCACCGGCACCTTCATGCGGGGATTGATGCATGTCGGGATGCAGAATCAGCAGGGTGGTCGGATGGGGGATGCCCCCTCGACGCTGAGCGATGATCTTCGCCGGCTCGGGTTCGAAGTGCGTCGCTTCAAGACGGGCACTCCGTGTCGTCTGAACGGACGCTCGATCGACTTCTCAAAATGCGAGCGCCAGGATGGCGACGAGCCCGCCCCGCGCTTTTCTTTCCGCTCGGAAATCGAGCCCTTCTCGGAGGATGACATCTTTACCCTGAACCGGTGGTCCGACCCGATGTTCCACGTGGAACAATTGCCCTGCTGGATCACCTACACGAGCACGGAGACCCACGAGACGATCCTCGCGAACCTCGACAAGTCGCCGATGTATTCGGGCAAGATCGAGGGGGTGGGTCCGCGCTACTGCCCCTCGATCGAGGACAAGGTCGTCCGCTTTGCCGACAAGGAACGCCACCAGGTCTTCCTCGAGCCGGAGGGACGCCAGACGCTCGAGTATTACATCAACGGTGTCTCCACCTCTCTGCCCTTCGAGGTTCAGTACCGGTTCATCCGGGCGATCGCGGGGCTGGAGAACGCGGAGATCATCCGTCCGGGTTACGCGGTCGAATACGACTACTGCGTGCCCACCCAGCTCCATCCCACCTTGGAGACAAAGACCGTCTCGGGTCTCTATTTCGCCGGCCAAATCAACGGCACCTCCGGCTACGAGGAAGCCGCCGGCCAGGGTCTTGTCGCGGGGGCCAACGCGGCCCTCAAGGTCGCCGGGAAACCCGACTTCGTCCTCGGCCGCGAGGAATCCTACATCGGGGTGATGATCGACGACCTCGTCACCAAGGGCACCGACGAGCCCTATCGGATGTTCACGAGCCGGGCCGAGCACCGCCTCCTCCTCCGCCACGACAATGCCGACCTCCGCCTCTGCGCAACGGCGGAAAAGGCAGGACTCATTTCACCGGAATTCCGGGACGCCACCCTCGCCAAGCAGGAGCGGATCGAAGCCCTCCGCCACCGCCTGGAGACCACCCACACCGCGGAGGGTTCCCTCGCGAAATGGCTGCGCCGCCCCGAGTCGAGCTGGATGGAGTTCGATGCCGACCTCCGGTCGGAACATGAGGCCGGGATTTGGGAGCAGGTGGAAATCGATATCAAATACGAGGGCTACATCCGCCGTCAGGGCGAAATGGTGGAAAAGACCCGGCGCGCCGACGAGAAGAAACTCCCTGACGAGATCGACTACCTTCAAATCTCCGGTTTGAAACGCGAGGCCCAGCTGAAGCTTCAACGCATCCGTCCCCGCACCCTCGGTCAGGCCGGTCGGATCAGCGGGATCACTCCGGCCGACATCTCCCTCCTCGCGGTGTGGCTGGAGAAAGCTTCGCGCGTGTGAACGGAATCTCCACTGAACGGTACATGAGATCCCTCCTCCTTGCCATTCTCCTTTCCGTCACCTTCTCGGGGGGCGCCGCCGATTCGCTGGTGAGTTTTCCCGAAGACCGCACCTTTCTTCCCAAAAGCTGGACCGAGGCCCCCATCAACGCCTCGATCGAACCGCTCGATCCAAAGCTCCGCCTCGCGGCCCTCGGGATCCTGGAATCCGCTCTCGCGAAGTATCCCGAAAAGGTCCGGCAGAAGTTTCTCGAAGGTGTTTCCGTGGTCGGATCCCTCCGCTTCTACGACGTCGGCTACGGCGGTACCTACATGGCGAACAGCCGGCGGATCGTCTTGGTCTACCGGGAAAGTTTTGACGCCCGGGGATTTGAGCAACGGTTTCACCACGAGTTCTCTTCCATCCTTCTGAAACAAAACCAAGCGCTCTTCGAGGCGACCCGCTGGACCGACGCGAACGACCCCACCTTCCGCTATCGGGCGGCCGGGATCGTCGAGGAGCAGGACGGTGACCGCAGCGAAGCGACCCGCGTCCTTGCCGCCGAGCAGGAGAAAACCGGCGGATCGGGGAGCAGCCTTCTCCAAGTCGACTTCGCACTGATGAAGTCCGGCTTTCTCACCGCCTACAACCAGGTCTCGATCGAGCAGGATCTGAACGAGACCGCCGCCCACCTTTTTACCAATCCCGAGGTCTGGGAATTCTGCCGCCAGTATCCGCGCATCGACCAGAAGGTGGATGTGCTCATCGATTTTTACCGGCGTCTCGACCCCTCGATGGACCGGCTCTTTTTCCGCCGTCTCACCCTCGGCCCCACCTCCACCCCCGAGCCATGAACCGTCTCTCCCGCATCCTCGTCGAGCTCGCCCTCGAAGAAGACCTGAATGGTCTCGGCGATCTGACCAGCCGCCATTTTGTGGACGCCCGGCACCGTTCCCGGGGCCGGATCATGGCGCGGGAGTCGTGCGTCATCTCCGGCAGCGAAGTGGCCCGGCATGTCTGCGAGGCGGTCGGCGGGAGAGAGCTGGCCTTCGTTCCCGTGATCCCGGATGGTTCACCCGCGGAAAAAGGCGACCTCGTCGCGACGATCGAAGGCCCCACCCGCCTCGTCCTCCAGGCCGAGCGCACCGTTTTGAATTTCATGCAGCGGCTCAGCGGGGTGGCGACCGTCACCCGCACCTATGCGAAGGCGATCGCCCACACCCGGGCCCGGCTTCTCGATACCCGCAAAACCACCCCCGGCTGGCGGGAGCTGGAGAAGGCGGCTGTCCTGCATGGAGGCGGCACGAATCACCGCATCGGTCTCTACGATGCCATCATGGTGAAAGACAATCACCTCGTCGCCAATTCCGATGCGATTGACCTGGCAAAGCGTATTGGCGAAGTGCTCGCGGCACACCCGGGCATCAAGATCGAGTTCGAAGCGGATCGACTGGACCAAGTCGAGACCTTTCTCCAACTCGACGGCATCGCCGTGATCCTCCTCGACAACATGTCGAATGAGAAGCTTCGCGAGGCCGTCGCGCTGCGCGATCGACTCTCCCCGCACACCCTCCTCGAGGCGAGCGGCGGGGTGAATCTGAAAACCATCGCCGGCATCGCCGAGACGGGGGTCGACTTCATCTCGGTCGGTGCCCTGACCCATTCGGTTCGATCGATCGATCTCGGTTTGGACTTGGAGTCCGCCTGAAGAAATGGTGGAGAAAATCCATGCCGAAATCGTGCGAGGCTGGTCGCCGGAAGACTCGGTCCGTTTCCCGATCGAGCGCTTTCAGCACGTCGGGGAGACGGGTTCGACGAACGACGATCTCCTCGCCCGGGCCCGCTCGGGTAGTGCCTCTCCCTACGATCTCATCTCCGCCGATTTTCAGTCCCGCGGACGCGGCCGGCGCGGAGATCGCTGGGAGGCGACACCCGGACGCAATCTGCTCTTTTCGCTGGCCTTGCCGCTGGAGGGCGACAGGCACCTCTGGCCGCGCCTCCCGCACCTCACCGCCTGGATCGTGGGATCGACGGTCGAGTCCATCCTCGGACCCGGCTACCGTCTGGAGGCGAAGTGGCCGAATGATCTGCTGCACGATGGCAAAAAGCTGGCCGGCATCCTCGTCGAAATCGTTCTCGCGCCCGTACCTTACGCGATCGTCGGGATCGGGTTGAACGTGAACCTGCGCCAGGAAGAGTTGCCACCCGAGCTGCGATCCATCGCCACTTCGCTCTATGAATTGATCGGTTGCGAGTCGAGCCGCTGGTTCCTCCTCGGACAAATCATCCAGGGTTTTCTGCGGCATTTTCCTGCCCACACGATCGATTTCGATCCGGTCCTCGATTGGATCCGACCACGCGATTTTCTGGCCGGGCGGCTGCTCTCCTTGAGGAGCGGTCGGGAGTGGTTCGAGGGTCACGCACGAGGCATCGGCGCTGACGGGGAATTGCTTCTCGAAACGCTCGCCGGTGACGTCGTGAAGATCGTCAGTGCGGAGGAAATCCGGAGGGAGTGACCCGTGGAAATGTGGTTTTGTTAGGATCCGGGTGTCACTGCTCGTTCCGACCCTGCCACAAAAAAGGGAGATGGCCGGAACCATCTCCCTCTTGGAACATCCGGAGCGAGTCCGGGGCGGTCGACCTCACGCCACGCTCGGGGGAGCGAAGCCTTCGCGGTAGGTGCGCGAAAGGATCGTCTTGTTCGCTTCCTCGTGATTCTTGAAGCGGTAGTTGGCCGCGTCCCATTCCAGCTCTTGGTTGGGGAAGCGGGTCGCCTTCGTGGCGAGCAGGCAAGGCTCGGTGATGCGGCTGCCGATGTCGAAGGGGGTCCAGAGCGGTTTCTCATTGCCGAGGCAGCAGTCCGCCCAGTCTTTCCAATGCTGGCGCTCGCCGACCTCGGGCATGGGCTCGTTCTCGACGAGTTTGCCCTTGCGGTAGATCTCCATCTCCCCGCCCGGCTGGAGCAGCAGGGCACCCTCTTCACAGACGATCATCGTGCAGGTGCCCGTGATTTTCGAAACGGGCAGCCCGTAGGCGGCGAAGGCCGGACGGATGTTGCTGTCGGTGTAGGTGACCTTGAACTGGTCGCGGACGAACTTGTCGCCGCCGGGGTAAACGAGCGTCGCCCGGTTGTAGCCCGAGTGGCATTCGTTCGAGGGTTTCATGGTGTCGGTCTGCACCGTGAGCGGGGCGGGCAGGTCGTAGGCGAAATAAAGAACGTCGATGAGGTGGCAGCCCCAGTCGGCGAGCATGCCGCCGCCGGTCTCCCAATAGGAGCGCCAACGCCGCGGATGGAGGTCCTCGCTGTAGGGCAGGGCCGTCGTGAGGGGGCCGTTCCAGAGGTCCCACTTCAGCGTTTCCGGCACCGTGGTGCCGGGGGTGATCGGGCTCCACGGATCGACGAAATACGTGCCGCGGCTCATCCCACCGGTCCAGATGAAGGCTTCGACGGGGCGGCCGAGGCGGTTCGTTTTCAGCAGCTCAACCGCCTGCATGCGACCGGTGGTGCAGGCACGCTGGTTGCCCATCTGGGTGTAGAGACCGGGACGGGCCTTGAGGGCTTCGCGGATGGTGCGGAGCTCGTCGAGCTGGTGCACGAGCGGCTTCTGGCCGTAGACATGTTTGCCGTGCTTCAGCGCGGTCACCATCATCGGACAGTGGTGGAAATCGGGGGTATCGACGATGACGGCGTCGAATTGATCGACACGGTTCGCAAAAGCCTCGCGGTAGTCGGTGAGATGCCAGGCCCCGGCGTATTTGTCCTTCACCTGCTTGAAGGCGGTCTCATCGACATCGCAGAAGCCGGCGAATTCGACCATGGGATGACCTTCGAGGCCCTTGCGTTGCATGCCGCCGATGTTGCCCGTCCCGATCTGGAAGATGCGGAGCTTGCTGTTCTTGTTCGTCGCGGCACGGACGATGGCGGAGTTCGAGGCGATTGCGGCGGCACCGAAGACGGAGGCCGAGCGGAGGAACTGGCGGCGGGAAGACAGGGTGGGGGGATTTTCGGATTTCATAATCGGACGGAACTGTATCGAATCCGTCCCCGCCCTGCGAGTCCCTTTTTCTCCCCTGATCGTGGAAAGGGGACCCTGTCAAAGCGCAAAAATCCCGCCGGTCTTCTCTGCCAGAGCCTCGGTGACTGCCTTGCGAAGATTTTCCCACAGGCTCGAGCGAGCCCAGTTGTTGGCGGCGACGGCCTGATCGGAGCCGTCCTTCCGATAGGTGTACTCCACGGTCTGCGCGGAGAGAGCCGCGACGGGGAAGCTCGCGACGAGAGCCTTCTTTTCGCGATCGTAGACGTGGACACCGAGGCGTGCGCCACCGATCGTGTAGTGGAGTTGCGCGTCGACTTTGGGCGCCTCATGCTGGAGGACCTGATAAACGACGAGGTAACGTACCGAGGTGGTGTCGAGGATGGCCGGTTCGAAAGTCTCGAAGGCCTTCCCCTCCCGCTTCGACCAGATGAAGACATTCTCAAGGCCGTTCGAGAGGCGGAGATCCAGGAGTTCGTCGCTCGGCAAAGAGCGTTCAGGCTCGATGAGCCGTTCCAGGATGAGGATGGCCGTATTGGAACCCGCCGCATCGTTCAATTTGAACACAGGGGGCGGATCGAGGGGCGCGGCGGTGTCGGTGTCGGCAGGTCCCGCCTGGACGAGGTCTGCGACTTGTTCCATGTCGGCACGGAGCGCATCGATCGCGGTCTGATAGCGGGCGGCCACTTCTTGAAAGGTCTCGCCGCACGAGGCGAGCAACAGGGCAACCGGGAGGAGAGAGAGGAAAAGTCGATTCATGTTTTGCGGGCGTCGAATTCCCGGATCAAGAATTGACCCCGGTGTGAGCCCGCTTACCGGAAATCTGAAATTTCTCCACCTGCCGGGAGTCCCTTCACCGACCGAGGAGAAACGGGCCGGCGAGATTCACCGCCCAGTAGAATCCATTGACGGGGAGGGGATCGTCTTCCGCGGGGGCGGGTTTGTCGCGCAGCTTCACGAGCCATTCGCGCTGGGTCGTGCTGAGCGAGGCCGAAGGCGATGTCGCGGCAAGACCTTCATAAAATTGTTTCATGATCGCGACGGTCGCCGCATCGCTGATGGGCCAGAGGGTCGAAATGACATTTTCGACACCGGCCATGCGGAAGCCGCGGCGCAGTCCGAGCACGCCATCGCCCTTGGTCGCTTCACCGCTCGCGGTATCGCACGCGCTGAGAGCGACGAGAAGGGTGCCGGTCAGATCGAACTCAGCGACTTCGTTGGCCATGAGGAGACCGTCGCTTGCGGGGTCCGGAACGATGCCTTTCGACCAGGCCGCGACGGTGTCGCTCGATCCAGCCAAGGCGAGACAACTGCCGAACATGGGATTCTGGAATCCCGCGACTTCTTTCGGGACAAACGGCGCTTCGCGGGAACGTTCGGGCACGGTCTCGACCGCCGAGGGGAGATACAGACCATGGGTGGCGATATGCAGAAGGTGAGGCCTCGCCACTCCCGCGCGCAGATCCGTCTCCGTGGCGCGGGCTCCTTTTACGGTCACCACCGGCAGCCGCAGCTGGTCCTCCATCACCGGGGCGAGAATACCGACTTCCTCCTCGGCACCCTCGAGCGGTGTGAGATTCTCCGCGACGATGGCGAGGCTCGCCGCGCTGAAGGAGGCGAGCATCCCCCGCCGGTCCGCGACTCCTACCGTCGGTGCGGTCCCAGTACCGAAATCGGGATTTCCCACGAGAATGGCTCCCTTCCCCGGATCGGGCGGAGAGGCCGGCCGGAGGAGTTCGCGCGCGGAGGAGACGTAGCGGACGTCGTGCGACTCGACGAGGAAGCGGCCATCCGCCCCCACGAGACAGGCGAAGGGAACGAAGCTCAGCGCACCTTCGGGACAAATGATGAGTTTTGAGGGTTTTGTCAGGGTGTCTCCAAGAGGGGCGAGGAGTTTTTGGAAAAGAGATTCCATCAGCTCGCGTGCGGTGCGGTCGGATGCCTCGCCTTCACCATTCCCGGCACCGAAAAAGGGCACCATCGCGGCGATGAGTTCGTCGCTCTCCCCCGCGGCGCAGAGATCGTGGAACGTCGTCGTGTTTGCGGTGGTCACGGCCACGCCATAGCGCTCGTCGAAGGTGGCGAGACCGTCGTAGCGACGATAGCGGAGGTAGTCGAGGAGGATTTCATCCGGAGCGAGGGCGGCGCGAAGGGCGGCGACGGTCGGCACTTCGGTGGGCGGGGCGAAGTCCTTGGCGCCGGTGAGGGAGATCAAGGCCCGCTGGCGATCGCGGACGAGTTGATCGAGGTCGGTGAGGGCGCGACCACTGCGATCCGATCCGAGAAAGGCGGCGCGATATTCGGCCCGGGCGGCGGCGAGGGCACGGCGCGCTTCTTCGACCTTCGGGTCCGATGATTCCCGCGAGAGCTGGGCTTCGGCGATGAGGCTGTCCATCACGACCCCCTTTTGCCGAAGGAGAAATCCCGCGACCTCCTCGGCGGCTTCGAGTTGAGCGAAAAGGTGGTGCGATTTGAAAAGATCCTGATAAGCGAGGCGCTGTCGCTCATCGGTAAACCGGAGCATGGCCTCGAAGTTGCGGAACTCGATCTCCAGACAGCGCGAAGCCGCCTCTTTCGCGGCCGCTTCGTCACCAGAGGCGAGCGCGGCGAGCCCGAGCCCATAAAGGCCTTCGTGGCGGTCGGGGTGATCCTCGCGGAGGAGGGCGAGGTAGAGCTGGTCGGAGGTGCTGTAGGATTGGAGGGCCTCCGCGTAAGCTCCGAGCTCGCGGTAGGCATCGCCGATCCTTCGCTCCGCCTCGGCCACCTCGACGTGTTCGCGGGTGCCGAGCGATTGGACTCGGCCGTCGCGGATCCGGGTGTAAAGGGCGAGAGCATCGTCGGGATTCCCGTTCGCCCGTTCGATCTCCCCGAGAAACAGGAGCGCCTCGAGAGTGTCGGGGTGAGCGGGGCCTGACAAACGTTCAAAAAGGTCCGCCGCCCCGCGTGCGAGGGGCGCCGCTTCGTCGGTCCGGCCGCGGTAGTAGAGGAGGCCTCCGAGATTTGCCTGCGAGCGGGCCGTGTCGAGCGCTTCGGTGCCGAGATGACGGGTGCGGATGGCGAGGGCCTCGCGGTAAAGCGACTCCGCCCCTCCAAGATCCCCGATACACCAGAGCAGCCCCGCGAGATTGTTCATCGCCGAGACCGTGCCGATGCCACCTTTTCCCTCGATCCCTTCGCGGATCGCAAGAGCGGACCGATTCAGGGATTCGGCTTCCCCGAAATTACCCAGCACCTGATGCAGGGCGGCGAGGTTGTTCTGGATCTGCGCCACCGGCGCGGCTTGTTCACCGAGCAGGGTTCTGGCGGTGGCGAGGCAGTCTTCATAGGCCGGCAGGGCGGCATCGTAGTGGCCGAGACGCTGTTCCAGATTGGCGAGTTCGTTCGTGAAAGCGAGGCGATGTTGTGAGGCAGGCGCCCCGGCGAAGGCCGACGCAAGCTCTCTCGCGATCTCACGTGCCGCGAGCCAATCGCCGGTCTGTTGCAGCTCGCGACAGCGTGCAAAGGCATCACGATGCGCCTGGGTGAGGTCTTGTGCGGAGACGTTCGTGTGCCAGAGCGCGAGCGCGAGTAGGCCGATGCGGAGTCCGGGCGAGGGATTCATCTGACTATTTTAGAATGTCGATTCAGCTCCACGTTGTCCCGACGGCACCGGCCCGAGCTTCCGGTCGCGGATGGAAAACCAATCAGCGGACTCCGGGGCTTCGAGGGCGGGAGCACTGGTTTTGGCAAGTTCGTCCAGCGCTTTCAGTTCTTCCTCAAAACCCGGTCCCAGGCCGAGGGTCTCCAATTCGAGCATGCCTGCGGCACCCCGGCCCTCGAGGAGCGGGGCGACGACGCGGACGAGTTGATCGTGCCCGACCGTGATGTTCCAAAGCTGGTGGAGATATGTTTCAAAATCCTCATCAGAGTATTCGCCGGGTGCGCCACCAAGTTCGGCGATCATGTCGTAGACCGTCATGTCCACGCCCGTGATGAGATCGGGCGTCACCTCGATGACGGCTGGTTCGTCGAGGAGCCGGTTGACCCGGAACCGAAAACCCAAGGTTTCGCCCTGTCGCACCTGCGGAGGGGAAAGGCGCGACACTTCAAAAGGGGGCTCAAGATCATGCCAGCCGATCCGTAGCTCCTGGAGGCGACCCTCGGAGAAGGCGGCCGCCCACACCGTGCCGGGAAGCATGAGGTTTGCGAGGGTCCCGGCTCCCTCCGTGCCCTGGAGGCGCACCTCGCGCTGCACCGGCCGGGTGATGAGCGCCTGATAAGGTTCCCCGTAGAATTCCGGGGCGGGGCCGGGAATGCGATCGACATTGGATTCGAACGCCGGATACACGGTGAGGATCAATTCCCACCCGCTCTCAGGGACTGGACGAAAGGAAACGACCTTTGCGGGAAGGCGGAAATCCACCTCCGCGCGACGGTATTCTCTTCCCCATTGCGTGAGGGGAGACAGCGAAACCGTCTCCTCATAGACTTCCGCGGTTTGGGGTCCCGTCTTGAAAAAGTCGCGCGTCTCCCGCTTCACCAAGGTGGCGTGAGTGGTCGTCGCGATGAATTCCGCGCGACCCGTCCCGGGGATCGAGACCCAGTAGGTGGGTTTGTCCTCAAACATCAGGTCTCTCGCGTCGGCGGTGAGATAAAAACGTTCCGTGCCGATCTCCACATAGTTCGTCGCTTTCACCACGAGGGGTCCGTCAATTTCGCGGAGAATCTCCGCCTCGAGCGACGGAGACGCGCGGACGACAGCCCCAACAGGAGCATCGATTTCCACTCCCTTGAGATCGAAGGAGGGGAGCGAGCGCAGGGACGATTTCCAATCCTGGGCCACCGCAGGGGCGATCCAAAAAAACAAAAAGAGAATCGAGCCCGGGCGCAGCAACGTCATGCGAAGATTGTTCCGATCCGGCGGATCGGTCGCAAGCGTTATTTCGTTCTCCCGGCTTGCCAATTCGTTTCAGAAGGTATTGAGTTTCCCCATGTCGGCAATGGCGCGTGGGAGATCCGGATTATGTTCTTGGGCCGGTGGCCTCTGTGCCTTGGCACTTGTCTCATGCGGTGATTTGATACCGGAGCCGACGCCGAGGAAAGAATCCACGGACACCGATCGGATCGAATTTGGAAAAATCCCCGCGGTCGTTCCGACCCTCCCGGTGCGATGGAAGCTCGCCGATCTCGAAGGGCGCTCGATCGATGCAATGATTATTGGCAAGAGCGGAGATTCCATCACTCTGATTCGAATGTCCGATGGGAAACGTTTCGAGCTGCCGGTGTTGAGGCTTTCCGAAGAGGATCAGAAGCGCGTGAGATCCTTGCCAACCAAGACGGCACCTTCCCGCCATCCGTCGGAGTCTTCCCATTATCGGATGGCACAGGCGAAACTGGATGAGACCGATGCCCGGATCGCCGAGTTGACGAGCATCCTGAACACGTCCGATTCGCGGATTCAAATCAGGTCGGCGCATTCCGAGATGGAACGTCTGCTAACGCAACGCGTCAAGCTTCTGGAGGATCTCAAGGAGCTCGAAAAATACTGAAGGCGCTCCCGACCCGCCTGCCGCGTTGACGGGTCCCGACGCTGGGTTACAATCCCCGCGCCATGCTCGACATCCGTCAACTCCGCGAAGACCCCGAAGGTATCAAAGCCCGCCTCCAGACCCGTGGAGGCGAATCCTGGCGTCTCGTCGACGAAGTGCTCGCTTTCGACGAACGCCGCCGTGCCGGCGAGACGGAGAAACAAACCCTGCAAGGCGATCGCAACCGTCTTTCCAAAGACATCGGCGCGATGAAGAAGGAGGGCAAGGACTCGAGCGACCTCGAAAGCACCGTCCGCGGCATCGGGGAGCGCATCAAGGCCATCGGCGAAGAAGCGGATGCCGCCGAAGCCGGGCAAACAGGCACCCTCCTCCAGATCCCGAATCTTCCCCATGCCGCCTGTCCCGTCGGCAGCGATGAAACCGCCAATCCGGTGGTGCGCGAATGGGGAAGCAAGCCATCTTTCGCCTTTGAACCGAAAGATCACGTCGAGATCGGCACCCGTCTGGGACTCTTCGACTTCGAGGTCGGCACCAAGATCAGCAGCGGCGGATTTGTCGTCTTCACGGGTATCGGCGCCAAGCTCGAGCGTGCCCTCATCCAGTTCCTCCTCGACCTCCACACCGAATTCCACGGATACGACGAGGTCGCTCCGCCGCACATCATCAACCGCGATTGCATGTTCGGCACCGGACAACTCCCGAAATTCGAGGAGGACATGTACGGTCTTGAGGAAAACGCGTTCTTTCTCGCCCCCACCGCCGAGGTGCCGGTGACGAACCTTTATCGCGAGATGATCCTGAAGGAGTCGGATCTACCCATCAAGGTCACCGCCTATACCCCGTGTTTCCGCCGTGAAGCGGGTTCGGCGGGACGCGAAAGCCGCGGTCTCATCCGCATGCACCAGTTCGACAAGGTCGAACTGGTCAACATCGTCCATCCCGATCAATCCTTCGCCCAGCTCGAGACCCTCACCGCCGAAGCCGAGGCCGTGCTGCAGCGCCTCGGGCTGCATTATCGCACCATCGAACTCTGCACCGGCGATCTCGGATTCAGTTCCGCGAAAACCTATGACATCGAAGTCTGGGCACCCGGCCATGGAGCCTATCTCGAGGTCTCGAGCTGCTCGAATTTCGTCGACTACCAGGCCCGGCGGATGCGCCTGCGGTTCAAGGATGCCGATGGAAACAATCGTTTCTGCCACACCCTCAACGGATCCGGCACCGCCCTGCCGCGTCTCTATGTCGCGCTCCTCGAGACCTACCAGCAGGAAGACGGCACCGTGAAGGTGCCCGAGGCCCTCCTTCCCTATTTGAAGCGTGAAGTGATCGGCTGAGGAAAAGAAAAAGCCCGGCCCCGCATCGCGGACCCGGGCTTGTTCAAAAGGAATAAATCCCGGAGGGATCCTCACTCGGCCGAGACGGCGATCGCGTCGTCGCCACGCTCGCCGGTGCGGATGCGGACGGCGTCCTCGATGGCGGAGACGAAGACCTTGCCGTCGCCGATCTTGTTGGTGGAGGCCGCCTTCACGATCGTGTCGACGATTTTCGCGGCGTCGCCGTCCTCGACGACGATCTCAAGTTTGACCTTGGGGAGAAAGTCGACCGTGTACTCAGATCCACGATAGATTTCGGTGTGGCCTTTCTGGCGTCCGAATCCCTTCACTTCGCTGACGGTCATGCCGTGCACACCGGCTTCGGTGAGGGCTTCTTTGACTTCTTCGAGTTTGAAGGGCTTGATGATGGCTTCGATTTTTTTCATTGGTTTTTCTCGTCAGATGGTTTGGTGAGACTTGGGATCTACATTTAAGCATCTTGCATGCCAAATTTCGTAAAGTGCTCTCCGCGAGCGTTTCCGGAGGCATTCCCGGCTGATTCCTTGTCATTTCGAAGCCGCTTGTGGTAAGTTACTTACCAGTGGGCGGATAGATTCCGACCGTTTCTTGCCGATGGCTCTTCCCCATGTCCCCAACGTTCTCGTCGTCGATGCCGATCCGGAGACCGCCCTCGTCATCCGCGATGCTTTCCGCGCCTCCGACATCCGCCTCGTCTCCGTGACGGACATCGAGGCCGCCGAAGCGGAGTGGATGCACCGGACCTTCGACGCGGTCGTTTGTGATCTCTCCGGTACCTCCTTCGACGGATTCGACTGGCTCAAGACCTTGCATCGCAGCCGTCCGCTCTTGCCCGTCATCGGCATCGACCGCGCCGCCGGGAGCCGCGCCGCGATCGAGGCGGTGAAGGCCGGTGCCTTCGACTTCCTCGCCAAACCGCTCGACCCGGGAGACATCTGCCGCGTTGTCCGCGAAGCGATCGATTGCTCCCGCAAGGGCTCCGAGACCGTCGCGATCGACCCGCGCAACGAGCTGGCCGAGGAAAACGATACCCTCGTCGGCAACAGCCGCGCCATGCTCGATGTCTACAAGGCGCTCGGGAGGCTTTCACCGACACCGGTGACCGTCCTCATCCGTGGTGAGACGGGCACGGGCAAGGAACTTGTTGCCCGCGCCCTCTACCAACACGGCCACCGCTCCCACAGGCCCTTCATCACCGTCAATTGTGCCGCCATCCCGGAGAATCTCCTCGAATCCGAACTCTTCGGACATGAAAAAGGCGCTTTCACCGGAGCGACCTCCACCCGCCTCGGAAAATTCGAGCAGGCCCACAATGCCACCCTCTTCCTCGACGAGATCGGCGACCTCAATCTTTCACTCCAGGCCAAACTATTGCGCGTCCTCCAGGAGAAGCGTTTTCACCGTGTCGGTGGCAACGAGGAAATCACTGTCGATGCGCGCATCATCGCCGCGACCCACCGGCCGCTCGAACGCATGATCGCCGAGGGCCACTTTCGCGAAGATCTCTTCTACCGCCTGAACGTCGCTACGATCAAGCTGCCCCCGTTGCGCGACCGCACCGGAGACATCCCTCTTCTCGTCCACTTTTTCCTCAAACGTCTCGGCCGCGAACTCGGCCTGCCACCCGTGACGATGGCGCGAGGTGCACTTTCCTGTCTCGAATCGGCCCGGCTCCCCGGCAACGTTCGGCAACTTCAGAATCTCGTCCGCAAGGCCCTCCTCCGCAGCCGCGGTTATCCGATCGACCGCACCCTCGTCGAGGAACTCCTCCGTGAGACCGATGGGGGTGGAGAAGCTCCTTCCGAAGGGGATCCCATCCGGCAATGGGCCGCCCGCTTGGTCGAAGCCGCCGCCGCCTCCGGCGGTGGCGAAGCCCACCGTATCGCCATTGAGGCCCTGGAGACCGCCCTCGTGGGTGAAGCCATGAACCAGAGCGGCGGCAACATCTCCCGGGCCGCCGATTGGCTCGGACTCTCGCGGCTCACCGTCCGCGAGAAGGTGAAGAAATACCGGCTCTGAGAATCGTTGTTTCGGATCCAGATTCAGCCCGCCACCGGGATGGCGAGCCATGCCGTCATGGTCCCTTCGGAACAACGAAGACCGAGGCGGATGTTCATGTCGCCCGACAAGATCGAGGCCGCAGTGAGGCCGATCCCGAAATGCTCCGCTCCCTTCGATGACTCGAAAGGCAGGAAGAAGCGGCGCAACGTCTCCTCCGGGATCTCTCCGCAACGGTTGCGGATGAAGAGGTCCACGGTGCCGCTTTGGCTCGCCTCACCCGGGGGAAAAAGGTCCACCGCCACCGAGCTTCCCGGCACGGCGGCCGCCGCCTCCGCGGCATTCCGCAGGAGATGAAAAAAGACCTCCGCGAGGCGGGTCGTGTCCGCCAGCACGAGGGGCAGCGGCTCGCGGACATTCCATTCCACCGCCACCTTCAGCGGGCCGCAGATGTCCTCCGCTTTGCCCTTCCAATAGGTCAAGGCGTCCGTGATGCGGATCGGGGCGGGTTCGCAGCGGGCGCAGCCCGTCGCCCCGAGAATCTCGCGGTTCAGGTCCGTCGCCGCCTTCGCCGAAGTCTGCATCTGCTCCGCGCTTTCGCGGACCTCGCTGTTGATCGAATCATCAAACAGGATCAGGCTTGAAAAGCCCTGGATCACCCCCATCAGGTTGTTGTGCTTGTGGATGTAGCCCTTCAGGAAGAACTCATAAAACCGTCGGGTCGGATTCTGCCCGAGCCGGAAGTCGTCTGCGAAAAGAAAGTCAGCCATGAAGAGGAGAGGGCGGTTGCTGCGGGGCAGAATACCGCGACGGGTTGTTTAAGACAACTTAAATAAATGATGGGTCCACGGCTTGCGAAGGTGACGTTGTTTGAGGAGAATCCCCAAGAACGCATGGGGGCTTTCCATCTCGCTGACGCTCGTAGTTTTCTCGGCCACTTCGCGGCGAAAGGCACGCGAACCGAGTCGGTTCTCGTCCGAAGAGATGATTTTTGAAAAAGGAGGAAGCCAACTGTCGGACTCGAACCGACGACCGGCTGATTACAAATCAGTCGTGAGGCACCGTCGTGCCTCAGAATCCCCATTCTACCGTAGTATTTACGTGTTCATTCGTTCGGTTTCGTGACAGTTCGCGAGAGAAAACCGTTACAAAAGCGTTACAGCCAGCCTCCCCCCCTTCTGAGAAATCACTCATTTGTGGCACGTCTTGCCTCTCGTTGCTTTCCGTTAACCTGCATTTCTCATGCCCCTTCGTCGCGAGACGCGGTGAGGACACGCCCCCGCAAGAAGCGGCCCTGATTTTCCGCCGGGCTGTATGAGAACATTCTGTCCAAAGGAGGTGCGGGCCGGAACGAAGCGCGGGCGCGCCGCAGCAAGTCGCAGCAGAAGGGTCATGAAAAATGCGAGTTAACTCCGGTATCCTCCCCATTTCCCACCAGCTTGATCGAACGGATCGGTAGTCGCTCACCGGCATTGAGAGTTCAGTTGCCGAAATGCTTGCTGGAATCGGTCTTGTCGGCGCATCAAGCTGGTCGGGACGGTTGCCGGAAAGGAGATTTTTTACCTTCGTTTTTCGACCGCATGCGTCTCCCTACGGAACAATTCGAACGAAAACCCGCCCCCTCCCCCCCCTCAAAAACTTGAACAGATTGTTCCCATTTGCCCCCACTTCCCCCAGCTTGCGGCGGTGTCTAACATGCTTTCTGAAGGCTGGTAAAGCGAGGACGCGAGAGGCGAATCCTCCGTCATTTTCGCTACCTTCCTTGTCCTCGACGGGTCCTAGAACTACGGTGTGGCTGTTCGTACCAGGCGGCGAGTCTTGATCGCCACGTTCTCCGATCAAAGGGAGAACGGATCGCTCTGGTTCTTCGATGGCTTCCTTCTGGGACCCGGCGCCTCCTTCTTTCGGACCCGAACCCTTCCCGACGCCATTTCCTCGACGAGATGGGTCGCTCTCAGAATGGCTTCCAGGCTGAAGTCCGGCAGAGGTGCGTCCTTCGAGAGGTAGCTTGAAAGATAGGCGGCGGACCCGGTGTCAACGTGGAAGCGTTCGCAGACGAGGTAGGCCACGGCCTCGGCCTCAAATTCCTCGGTTTCTTGGGTCAGTTTACCCCGATTCGCCCAAAGCTTTTCGTCAGTGATTCCCAGGTGCCCGCAGAAGACGTGGGCCAGCTCATGGGCGAGCGTTCCGAAACGCTGCGTCTCGCAGTGTTTGCTGTTGAGCTTGACCACGAAGTCGATCCCGGGCTCGGACCGCCGAATGACTTCGCCGGCGAGGGCGGTCCCTCCGTCCGCGTACTCGATCCGGATGCGGCGGCGCGGGGCGTTTTCGTGCATCCGCCTCATCACCTTCAGCGGAACCGAGCCCTTGGCGGGGAACGGGTTTTTCGCGAGGTCGGGGATTTCGTCCCATCCGGGGTCGATCGGCTCGGTGTCGCTCAGGTCGAAGACGAACTGGATCGGCGACATCGGCCAGAGGATGATGTAGGGCTGGGCACCCGGTCGAAGCCGACGACCGTAGCGGTTCCGCCACTCGCTCGCCCTCAGGACAAACCGGGCACCCCGGTTCTGGATGTGGACGAGCATCGCGTTGAACGGGGCGAGGTGGGGGAACTTCCGCACGAAATTGAAGAGCTCCCGCACCTCCGGACCGCTGCGGTAGGCGTGGGCGTTCCCGATCAGCTCATCGAGGGATTCCTTGACTGAGTCGGCAGTCAGCCTGCCCAAGTCACTTTTCATGCGTTTCTGGTGGGAATCTGGCGAACCAGGAAAACTAAACCCGAAACCGCTCCAATCCATCCCATTTCGATCGCACCGGCTCGCGTTCACGCGGATCGGCGAGACCGGCCTCCTCGAGGGTCAGGTTCGCCCGGCCGCAATTGCAGGGCTGGCAGGCGATGACCACATTTTCGGGGTCGTTGGTCCCACCGCGGGCGTGGGGGACGAGATGGTCGTAGGTGAGCCAGAGGGCCTGGAAGGCGGCGTGTTGTTCCACGTTGCGATCGCCCCACCGCAGCGCCTCCGGATAGGCCGCGCGGATCCGTGCCCGGACCTCGGCCCGGATCACGGGAATGCCGCAGAAACGACAGTGGAAGCCATCGCGCTCAACCAGTTGCCGGAGCACCGCCTTTCCCGGCATGCGCTGGCGGGATCGTTGCCCGGCGGGCAGATAGGGCAAAGGGTCGGCCACCGGCCGGGGGCGGCTCCACGGACCACCCGGTCCCCAGAGCGATTCGGTCCACTGCGCGATCACCGGCAGGTCCGCCGCCCGGATGAGGTTGTCGGCCCGGTCGCGATCGCCGACGAGGTGGGCGGTGACGGCCTCGTCGAGGAGACGGGCCGCCTCGTGGAGTTCGGGGATGGGGTCGAGGAGTTGGGGGCGCAACATCTCCGATGCCCAGATTGCTGGCGCATTCGTCGATGTCGTCTTCCTCATCTTCGCCGGCGATACTCTCGGATTGATGGATTTGCCATTGCTTCTGCAAAGCATTTCAAACTGAACCGACTTACTCCTTCTCGAACCCGTGGCTCGAGAACTTCAGCGTACGGCTGTTCTCCGTCACGATTCGGACAAGCTGCTCCGAAGCTCCACTGGGAAGATGGGCCTCAATTTCGAGGGTCACGGAGACCTCCGCACCGAATTGGCCTAACAGATGCGCAATGACCTCTTCAGCGATCCTGCCAGCGTCCCGCCCAGCCCGACCAGGATCCAAGGCAACGGTTCCGTAGTAGCGCTTGGGGGCGGGTGCCGCCGAGGGGGCCGATGAACCTCCACGTGTTTCGCCGCCTCCAGGCCCAGTCGCACCTCCAAGATCGACCGATCCCGTGGTTGTCGCTACAGGCGCAACGGGCGACGTTTTCGGCTTCGTTTCTGATTCGAGTTGTTCTTTGGCGACGCGCGCCTTCACCAACAGGCCAGGATCCTCGTCGGCGACGTGGATGATCTGACCGCCGCGCAGGCCCCGATAGCGGCCGACCCCGTCATCATGGCTCTCAGCGTAGGCGAAGGAGTCCGAGGGCCAGGTCAGCAGGCCCACTCCGTCACGAACGGCTTGGAGAAGAACCGCCGGCCCGCTCAGCCGGGGCAGGTAGAGATACCGCGCGAAGTCCTCGGCGAGTTGCCGGATGGTGACGTGATCGCCCCGCCAGAGCGGCACTTCGTCGAGGTGCTTGCGGAGGATTGAAGCACCCAGGGCAGGGACCATCAGCTCATCGGCTCTCAGTTTTTTGGCCGCCCGGATGGCGAGGGCGTCATTTCCGGTGAGCCGGGCGGCGTTCCATGTCGTCGCAGCCTTCGGATTGACCTGCTCAGGCACGAGGAGCCAGCAGTAGGTCTCCGGCAGGCGGGCGACGACCGCACCCTCGGCAGCCTTTCTCTGCGTCTCAGCCTGCTTTACTTGGAAAGGAGTCAGGTTGAGAGCATCCTTCTCGTCGAGGATGGAATCCCACGCGAGGTATTTGCGGATAGCTTCGTCGAGGTCTTGCAGTCTGACCTTGTCCGCCGCAACGAAAACAAGGGTATTCTGATATAGCCGCGGGGTGCTTCCCCTCGACTCAAGGATGGCCTTGGCCGCAGTCTCGGCAGCGTTTCCGGTCTCCTTTGAGTAGGAATGCTCGGGTCCTAACACCACGAGGCGAGTGCCGTAGTCGTCGGGGACGTCAGCTCCGGTCTTTGGGACTGGATGGATGCGGGTGAACTCGCCGCTCTTCGCCAAGTCTGTCCGGAGGCGAGCCTCCAGTTCGTCCATGACCTTGTCGGGAGTTCGCTTGAGCTGCTCGGCCCGGTCCTCCGCCAGCTTTGTCACAGTTGGCTGGGTGTCATACCAGTAGCGGTTGCCGTCCTGATAAAGATAGGTGGCGTTGGCGGCCAGGCGGCGGAGGGCATCACCAAAGGGAGCGGGCGACTCGCCGGGCATCACGCACCCCAGCTTCACCCGACGGTCCTCGATTCCACGGTGGGCTACGCCGGCACTCGGTGCGGAGCCGAGGTAAATGGCCCGAGCGACCCGCCGGGTCGCTGACACCTTGCCGAGGACCGGCTGTTCGCCGTCGATGCGCAGGGGAAGGGAATTTGCGCCATCCACGTCCTTCTCAATGATGGGCACCCAGTTGTCGGACAGGTATCGGGTTAGCTCGGCCTGCACCCTGGGATCCTCGATCGGAATGGAGGCGGGCAGGATGATGGGGTTGCGGTCGCCCCGCTCCCAGAGGCTGTGGACGACGGCGGCCATCAGCCGCAGCACCCCCCGGGTGCGCTGGAACTTCACCAGTGTGCTCCAGACGCCGTAGAGCTGGTCGAAGATCTCCGGATGGATGGGGTAGGCGGCCTGGATGCGCTTCTCGTAGTCGTGGTCGCGGCATTCCGGAGGAAACTCGGCCGCTTGCGATTGATAGAGATCGGCAAACGCGCGCGCCGTCACGTCCCTGCTCTTGAACTGGTCCCCGGGGATCGGCTCGAAAAGCCGCCGTCGCACGATCTCGAAGCCTTCCTCCGCCGTCGCCGGCCTCCAGGAGGACTCGACCCGGCCGACCACGTTGCGGAGCCGGTTCAGTGCCTCGCGCCCGCGTACGCCGCCGACCTCGACATCATCGGCCTGGGTGTGCGGCGAGCCCGCCGTATCCGAGGCCGGGAGCGAAATGACGAGGAGGCAGTTCCCGGCGAGCTTGGCCGATTCGGTGAGGGCCTGGGCGAAGGAGAACTGTGTCTCGAAACCGCCGGCCGGCAGGTCGCTCTGGTCGTGAAGCTGGCGGGCGTAGGCCACCCACTCGTCGATGAGGATCAGGCAAGGGCCGTATTCCTTGAACAATTCACGCAGGGCATCGCCCGGATTGGTGGCGTTCTCGTCGTCCCCCTTGATTTTCGCGAAGGCCTTCTTCCCGCCGAGTTGCCAGGCCAGTTCGCCCCAGAGCGTCCGCACCACGGTGCCATCGGATTTTTTGGAAGGATTGCCGGGCGAAATCTTGTTTCCGACCAGAACGACGCGGTTCGCCTTGGGTAGGGTCTTCACCTCTGCCTCGGCGAGGACCGCATCGAGGCCGGGCAGGTCCGCCGCCGAGACCCCGGAGAAAAGGTGATAGAGCGCCAGCATTGAGTGGGTCTTGCCCCCTCCGAAGTTCGTCTGGAGCTGCACCACCGGGTCGCCTCCGGTGCCGTTGAGCCTGGCGATACCGCCGACCAGTAATTCCTTTAGGCTCTCGGTCAGGAAGGTCCGTCGGAAAAACTCCGTCGGATTCAGATACTCCGCGGACCCTTCGCCGAGATGCACCTGCCAGAGGTCGGCGGCGAACTCGGCCTGCTGGTAGCGGCCGCTCGCCACGTCGGCGTGGGGTGTCACCACCTCGCGCCAGGGTTTGATCGAACCGGAGGCCGCCGCTTCGATAAGGGAACCGCCCACCTTGCGCTTCTCGCCTCGCACCTGCTCATCGAAAACGAGTCGCCGAAGCTCGAGTTTCATCTTCCTCACCTCCTCAGCCTGGAGAGAGGATATCGCGGCGAGGAGCCGCTCCACCGAGTCAAGCGCCCGGTCGGTGTCGTCGCTGGAAAAGGCCTCCTGGTGCGCCCAACGATCGCGCACCGTACGTAGTTCCGAGACCAACGACCTTTCCGCCTGCCCCAAAGTCTGGCTGAAGACTTCGTTCCATGCGTCAAACATCAGGCGCAGCAAGGCCGCCGCGTCCCACTCTTGAATCGGTTTGTTTCCCCGGAGCCTGTCGGAGACGAGGCGGTCCTTCGCCGCCGCCTGGGCTTGTTTGCCGAAGCGGCTCTGGAATTCCCGCTGGACGAAGTCGCCAAGACCTTCGCGGAGGAGTTCAAGCGCCTTCCCGACGCGCTGGTGGTTGCTGAGAGCCATGGGTTTGGGACAATCGGCAAGGAGATCGAGGATTCAACTCTTCAATTCACCCCGGATCGTGAACAGCTCTTGGTTCGCGTCGTCCATCCACGTCCAGATAGAATTGTCGGCATCCTCGTCGTAGTATGTCCAGAACTCCTCGCTATCGTCCAGTTTGAGATACCACGTTTTCCCCGTTCGACGCAGGATTACCTCGCATAGAGCGTCGTCGGACGAATCCGGGTGGAAGTGGATGCGGAAGTGGTTCTCAGTGAAAACCGCAATGTCCCTTGGTTCGCGGGTGCGATAGCTTCCCAGGCGATTTCCCGGAGCCTCCTGCCACCAGAAGAGAACGAATTGCTTCCATGCGATGGGTGGTTTCGAAGCGGTTATCTTCGGCATGGGGTCGGCGGTTGGTTCGGTGCGGGCTACTCTGGACGGGACGTGCCGATAGTGAACCGGGTCGAGCCACGCGGTCAAGAGGGTTTGGTCACGAAAAGCCCAGGACTCCCCCCGGGGCTGTCTGTCCTTTGAGCGGAGAAGTATCGACAAGGCAAGTTCACCGAGCAAGCCCTACTCGCTGGTCACCATGGGAGCGGTTCTCTAGCCGTCCAGCCCCTGCCCTTTAGACAGAGCGGGCGCTTCAACTCCGCTACTCGATTGAGATGGACCTGAGAGAACTCGTCGATCTCCAGTTCTCCCGCACGAATCCGCACCCGCCATGCACCACGGCAGGGAGTGCCTGTTCTAGGAGCGCGAAGCCCCAGTGCACCGCTTCCCTCGAAAACAGGAATGTCGTTGCGAAAATGATCCCGGTCGCAGGCATTGGTGATCTGGGAACAGACGACCCTGCATCCATGATGGGCAAGGAGGCGGAGATATCCAGGACGAGGATGGCTGTAAGTGTTTTTTGATCCGACCGAAATGAAACCCAGTTGGGGGGAAAGCGTCTCAACGCCATTTCGGAAGCGATCCCGATTCACCCCCTTGAAGTCCGTCGGCCCACCGTGGTGTGGACCGTGGAGTAGGTGCGGCCTGCGCGGCGAGACCCGATCGGCCACCACATGAACGGGAAGATCGCCTGGCCAAGCGCAGAGGAGGTCCCCATTGTGTTCGAGCAAGATCAACCCGGAAGTGTCGTTGGCCCTCCGAGCCGACTCGTTTGCCGTAAAGGTCGGGTATCCCACATGGATGCGCAGCCCACGCGCCGGATCCTCCCAAAGCACCGCAGGGTCCTCAAGACGACGCACGATCAGCCCCTTAGACTCCTCCGCGGCCACCCGGCGGAAAATCTTCGCGAAGGGCTCGAGTGCCGAAGGCCGATCACGCAACATCCAGACCGTTTCCACATTTCGACCCAGCAGATCGAGAACCGCCGGCAGCGCGCCAGCGTGGTCGGAATCGTTGTGGGTCAGAACGATCGCGGCGATTTGAGGGCGTGGGCTTCGATCCGCCAGCCAGTCGATCAGAGGACTGCCCATTCGGCCCACATCGATGATGAACAAGCGGTCGTCAGGAAGCCGGATCACGGTACAGTCCGCCTGCCCGACGTCCCAGAAGTCGAGCACCAGATCGGCTTTCGCTCTCATTCACCGACAGAGAGGATGGAGACTCGCTCGATGGACAATGGGGCCATGTCCTGGCCGAATTTGACGTAAGCGGAGAATTCATCGCCCTTGTGAAGACCATCCAACGCTGCAGCCGCTGGCAAATGGATGTTGTCCAACGCGCCGTCGTGCCACTCAACGCGTACGAAGTTGTGCTGCCTTTGGACGATCCTGCCTTCCGCATATTGGGGCGCGGCCCGGTCGATGCAAAATTTGCGAAAGTCCGTCTGGTCCAGGACGTTGATCCAGTCACCTTGCTCTTGCTCGTTCAGTTCGCCGCGATCGGCCTTCGAGAAAAGGAGCAGAAAACGGCGGGAAAGCTTTTCGGGGAGACTGCCGGTTTCCGAGATTGGGAATCGCAGACCCCATCCCTCGACCTCAGCCTCGTGATTCATGTAGTCCAAAGTGACTTTGAGAGGTTGCCGTAGGCGCACGAGGATGCGGCCTCCCTCCAGTGCTACGACGCCGCGGTCGTAGGCGTAGCTGAAACCCCGACCGAAACTGGGTTCGACTTGTGTGAAGACCTCCGATCGGGATTGCCCGGACCGGAACTCTTCCAAGGCTTCCTCGCGGACTGGAGAGGGGCTTTCCGCGCTAGAAGGGCTGGGGGCTAAAATCATCTTGGGACCGGTTGAAAGGATTGCTTCGCCTTCGCCGTGAAGATCAACTCAAATCGCTCAACAATACGCTCGTGGCACCAATCAAGCAACGTCAATGCCTTGTCAACGCCTTCCCCCGGCTCAAGTCCGGCCTCGGCAAAGAGGTGAACCCGGATCGCGACCGCTGAATTTCCCGTCTCCGCACTCGCGTCTACCACGTGAATCCTCATCTTCCCGTCCTTCACCCCGTTCAGGCGGAGCCCCACCTTGCAGTCGAAAGGCGGTTCGAGGTGCGCGTGCTCGCCGGGGACTCCCGCAAAAACGCTGAGCGTTTCCCCGAGTGCGAGTGCACCGTTTTCGTCGAACAATTCGGGGGTCACGTCTTTGCGGAGCAAGTTCACGTAATGGAGAAGCACCTTCGTCGGCTGTTCGAGCCGGAATGTTTTGCTCCAAGCCCCGAACCATCGCTCGCATTCGCCTCGCAGGTTGGAAAAGGACCGTTGAGAACCTGGCCATGAGCCCATGTGAAGCTCCAGTCGCCCGAGGGGGCATCTCATTGAGAAATCGAAATCCGGTTTTGCTTGGTTCTCTTTTCCCTTGTCCTCACGCTTGCGGTAAAACCGATCGGTGATCTTCAGCTCAGGCTGGATTTTGTCGAGCCTGGGGACGCCGTCCTCTTCCTCCATGTTCAGACGCCACTGGACCAAAGGGTCCTCGAAGGGGAAGTCAGGCTGCACCTGTGATTTCCACGCTGCCCGGCTGGCTTCGAAATTCTCACCGGTCATCTCCCCAAACAGGACCGCGACCCGCCTGATGACGGGCGGGGAGTCGTAGCGTGGCGAAGCTTGGGAAGCGCCCGCCGATTCTGTGGCCTGGATCTCGTCCATTTCCGGATGATCCTACGTCTCGAAGCGGGCCGTCGGCAACTGGCGATTCGCGGTGCTCATGTGGGCACAATTCTCATTGAAGGCGCAAAATGAGACTTCGATTCACAGCAGTTCCCCTTGCTCCAGCTTCGCCTGGGCTTCGGGGCGGTCTTTGGCGAGGCGGATCAGCTCGGGCCAGCTTTGGACGAGGCCGTTGTAGGCGAGGGCGTCGGCAGCGCGCTTCTTGCGTTCGCAGAGGGTGTAGAGGCGGTAGGCGAGCTCTCGGGCGGTCTCGGCCTTGGCTCCGAGCTTGGCGACGAGACCGGCGGCGGCCGACTCCCCTCCGCTGGAGAGGACGCGGATGAGGTGATGGACCGTCTCCCATGCGGTGAGGCGCGGGTCGGTGGCGGGATCCCAGTCGGCGGGCAGTTCGTCGGGGGCGAGGAGGCGGACTTTGCCGCGGCTGGATTGGAGGATGCCGGCGTCGGCGAGGCCGGAGACGCTGGTGTTCTTCGCCTTACTCAGGGTCTCTGCCACCCCGTATTCGCCCTCGGCGAAGCCGTATTGTTCGAACCAGGCGAGTGCCCAGCGGCTGTCGGGATCGAAGTCGCCCTCCTGTTCGGCGAGGGCGGTGTCGAGGGTCTCGTTGATGAGGGCGAGGGCTTCGCGCACGGTGAGGGCCTTGCCCTGCGCGTCGAGGACTTCGCGGTAGCGGGTGAAGACGGCCATGCCGGGACCGATCGCGGCCTGGGCGAGGTCCACCGGGGCGATGTTGCCCGCCTGAAGGTGCCGAAGGGCCTCGGGCAACTCCCGCTGGAGGGCGGAGACGAATTCGCGGCGGGTCGCCGACTTTGCGTCAGAGGGTCGCGGGCGGCAGACGAGGACGATGCTGGAGGCAAGGGCGTTCGCGTCCATCCCAATCATGCGGTTGCCTAGTTCGGTGCGCATTGGCCATGTGCCGCTGGTGCTAAAGCCAGCGCGAATGACCGCATCCAAGAACGTTTCCCAACCGGTGCTCGAAGTTCCCTCTTCACTCCCACTCTCCGACTGCTTGAAAGCATAATAAATGGTGACCGGAAATGCTGGATGCGATTGCTGGGCAAGTCGGCGCATCGCGCTCGTCATGCCTTCGAGGAAAAAAACTTCCGCCTTCTCTTTGCTTCCATGTCGATATGCAGCGGCAACAAGTTCCTCCGCTTTCGGGACGGCAAGCGTAGGGAACAATTGGGGGTAAATAGACCGAAGAGAGCGGCGAAGCCAGACGTAGAAGAAGTCCGAAAGGTCGGCGTAAGCTATATTGTCGTAATAAGGCGGGTCGGTGGAGACGAGCTTGTTGACGCTGACCTGCTGATTTTGAGCATCGCTCTGTACGGCGCGACCGTTTGAAGGCGATTCAGGAAAATAGCTCAGCGGGGTGCTCAATGTCTTCAGAACGGTCTCAATACTACCGACGGCGTCGCTGAAGAAATTTACCTCCGCGAAATCCCACGTCATTGGCAGTGCTTGGCGCCCGAAAGTTACTCGAACAGTCGCCACGCGCGCGGATCGTCCCGAAGCAGTTCGGTTGGAAGCAGGCCCCGAATCCCAAGTGCAAAGAGTCGAACCCTTGTCTGCCAGCTTCCCAATGAGAAACCCTAAGTATGTCGCAACCGAATCGGCGTAGGCCGACGCACCGGAACCCTGCTGCGGGGCAGCCGAGTCGCCATTTGGCAAACCGGCAGCATCGGCATCTTGGCGAACTTTCTCCACGACTTCTGAAACCAGATCGCTGAAGCAGATCAGTGCCTCAATCTGCCGCGTTGTGAACAGGTCTCCCCACGTTGAAAGGCCGTAAGGCACACATGTTCCTCCTGTTAGACGTGCGGGCACATCTCCTTCCGGCTTCCAATCGGGCGATGCTTCCAAGGTCAACTTCTCGTGTTCCGAAGTGGGCGATAGAAAAGTGCGTCCGCGATCTCCCTCAGCCACGATGGCCATGAGCCTCGCGCCCATCCGCCCGGCCTTGCCCTCGGCCTTGATGTAGTCGCCCGCGATGGGCGTGCCGGACATGACGCAGCGGAAGTTCGACCCTCGACCAAGCTTCGTGCCTGCTTTCACCGCTTCTAAGTCCTTTGGTTTGCCCACGTGCACGGTAAAGCGGTAACCGCCGTCTTCGATGACTGGTTCCACGTAGGTTTCCTTGCCCGCCATTGGAGTGAGGAGGAAACTGGAGGCCAGCGGCACGTCCACCTCGCGAAAGGCTGGGTTCGGGCTCTTCACCGTGCGCGCCCAGAGCCAGGCGATCACGGTCAGCTCCTTGCCGACATAGGGCTTCAGATCGGGACGCTCCTTCGCCATCTCGGCGGTGACGGCGATCTTCGGATAGAGGTGGCCGATGCGCTTCTCGGCCTCGTCGCGCATCCATTTCCCGTAGTAACGCACATCCTCGGCGAGACCCTGGGCACCCTTCCACTCGCGGCCGATGAGATCCTTGTTGTTCTGCCACTCAGGATTCACCGGCGGCCGACCCGCGAACTTCGGCGGGATCTCGATCATGGCCTTGTTGATGAGCACGGCGACGGGATTGAGGTCGCTGGCGTAGGCCTCCAGCCCGAGCCGCTGCGCTTCCAGCGGCAGGGCACCGCCGCCGGCGAAGGGATCGTGGAAGGCGGGCAGCTTGTGCCGGTCGAACAGCTCCTTGGCCCGCGGGTGGTCGGCATTCTCGGCGCAGGTGCGCCGCCAGCTCTGCCAGATCTCGTCACGGGCTTTCTGGAGGACCGTTTCGTTGGTGGTGTTCTCCCACTTCACCAATTCCTCGATGATGCCAAAGAGCCGCTGGCGCTCGATCTCGGCGAGGATCCCGTCGAGGGTCGGCTCGGGTCCCGGCGCAGGCGCGTCGCCGCCCATCTGCCGGGAGTAGGCCTCGGCCTCCTTCCACTTCGCGAGGCGGGCTTTCAGGGCGGCATCGGCCTTGCGCTTCAGCTTCGGGTCGCTGCGGAGCACATCGACGTATTCCGAGGGGTCGTCCACCATCTGCGAGAAGATGACAGCCCGCGCCGCCGCCAACGGCCGCCGCGCCCACCATAGGTGCAGGGTCGAGGGATGCCCGTGCCGGATGGACTTCTCCCGCGCCGACGCTTCGTTGATGGCCTGGAGAGGGAGGGCGACTTCGATGAGTTTTTTGCGGGGGCGGGTCATGGGGGAGGAAAATCGGAGGTCGATCGGATCCGGCCATCTGGAAGGATTACCGGGATATGCGGAGAATCTCCTAATGGCTGAATCCAAGCAATGCCAAGGTTTTCCATCGACGATGGAAGGAGGGCGACGACATCGCCGGAGTTTCCTTCTCGCACCATCGGAACCGACCGGCGCATGAGTCCCTGAAAGTGCCCGGTGGAGAAAAGGTCCTTGCTTGAAGCCATGAATTGGTAGGAAGCGGTTTTGTCATCGTCGTAATAGACTCCCGAAAAGGCCTGGTCGCCGGCAGCGCGCAAGTCTACGAGATCGGGGTAGCCAGTGAATTGAATGTGGTGGGAGCCCGGTGGCGGGTTCTTCAAATCTATTCGCAGTTCTGCCGCACAGACCTCAAGAAGTGAGCCGAGATGCCGACCGGATTGGCAACGGGCCAAGTCTCGCCGCCCGTCTCCCGTGGACATGTATCGGAAGTCGATCTTCTCGCAGCCTGTCACCAGCCAGTGAAGTTCGACCCTTTCGTTTGTGTAGCGAATCCCCGGTAACTCCGCAAAGGAGAAAGGGCCGTCGTAACTGTAATTAGAATTTTTGCTCATCTCTATGGTTTACACGCGGCGTGAGGCAAAAATCCGAGAAAAATTCATTTTCTCCGATTTTTTGATAATTTTCACTGCTGATGTGGCTGTAAGCCTTTGAGGCCAAGACGGTAGGTTGCCGGGAACACGCCGATCTCCTCTGTCTCCACGCGCGATAGCAGGACCCTTCCGGGAACCACGACCGGTTGTCCTTCGGGGTCCGCCAGGACCAGCGACACCTGCCCAGGGTGCTTCTGTAGGAACGACCAGACTTCATGGGGAATCTCCAGGCCGTCGCGCTCCAGGCACTGTGACTTGCTCCAGTAGCGGCGGATGACCTGTCCCTCCGCATTTCGACGTTCCCAGGGAATCACATTGTTCACGACTCTTTCGATGATGGTGCCATCCGGGTGGCGATACCGGCGTTCATCCTCCGGCGTGAACCCTGATTTTTGAAGAAATTGTTCCATCAGGTCAGGTTGAGGCGATTTCTTCTTTGGGCTTCCGGCTCCGGTGGGGGATGGGTTAGTCGGCGATTCCGAGCCCGGCACTCCGAGTTCTCCCGGCACCGCAGGGGGCGCGGGTTCATTGCGACCGCTTCCTTCCTCTTCGTCCCCTCCCAAGTCACTCCCACTCCCCTCCGACGGATCCGGAAGAGGCACATCGGATTCCGGTCCGGCCGGAATCCCTGCTCTTTCCGAGTCGAGAGTGAAATTCTCCTCGAAATAGGCGGCCACGACACGGGGCTCCCGTCCATAGGCGAAGGCGAGCGCCTGCCGGATATCGATGCGGTCGAAGACCCGGGCGATCTCCTCGGGAACGAGCCGCGCCAGGCGTCCTGAAGGCAATTTTCGAACGCAGAGCCTCCGCTCCCCGACGAGCCAGACGACTTCGCCGTCGACCGACTGACCCGCCGGCGTCCCGTCGAGGTAGGGCGTCACCGACAAATGTGGGGCTACAAGTAGGCGGGTCGCCAACAAGGTCTCTGCGAGCGCATGGACACGGCGGGTCTCGCCTTCGTCGTCAAAGCGGGCGCGCCGCAGGGACCGGCCAGCCTCATGCAGCCATGGCAGAGCCTCACCGTCCCCGGCACCGGCGGGAATGCCCCCCGGGCGGAACTCGAGCCGGGAGGCCAGCTCGGGCAGGTCCGAAAAGGGCGGGAGGCTGCGCTCCGAGGCTGGAAGCATATGGAAGTCGGCGGTGACGGACTTCACCTGCGGGAACAGCGACGACGAGACCGCCCGATCGACCGAGCTCGCCGCCAGCTCGAGTTCTCGTACCTGTCGCCACGAACCATCGAGGGTCAGCCAGTGACCGACTTCCTCCCAGATCGCCCGCCCATATCGGCCGAGGAGCGCCCCAACGCGACGAAGAGTGCTCTCGTCCAAGGTCTCCCCGCTCGGGAGAGAGTCCAGCCAGCGGATCGCCAACCTTGCAGTGGGCCGCTCGGCGACGCCAATTCGCTGCCACAGACCTAAATCGACGAGTGACGGGCGGATCACCTCCGCGCCGGGAGCGTCCTCTTCACTGGATGAAAGGAAGACACCCGCCGCGGTCTCCCAGCGACCTTGGGCGGTCAGGATGAGGCGTTCGGCTTGGAAAGCTGCCGCAATTGTTTCCCTATCCCGAGGGGAGCAGGAGGCGGTGATCTGGTCGAGACGCCGATACCATTTCGCGAGTTCTTCCGAAGGTGGAGCCTCTGCTTTCGCGAGTGCACGAAGTCGGGAGAGCACCGATTCGGGGCCGAGCGGTTGGTCGCGGACGCCAAGCATTTCCAGCAGAGGCCGGGCCTCCTCGGTGTCGAGGTCGTGCCGGAGGAAGGGTTCGACCTCGATGAAGGCTTCGGTCGCCGGGGTGCGGCGGAGCAGATCGGTGGGCTTGTGCGCGAAGCCGCGGGTATCGGGCAGGCAGGGAAGGTTGCGCAAGCGGAGGAGCCAAGTTGGGCGAAGTCCCTTGCTGACCATGGCCTGAACATTCCCATTGCGCGCGATTTCCACGACGGCCGCACTCATTGCGGACCGTCCTTGATGGTGCTGGTTCGACCAGGTCCCGGCCGCCTTGGGGAGAGGCTCCCAAAACCGCTTGTCCCCGACGCTTGTGATCAAGTGGGAGGCTACTTCCACCCAAAGAGTTGGCAACTCCTCAGCTTTTCGATGCCAATAGGTGATCAACTCGGTGGAGAAGTCCCAATCCACCAAAGTGAAACTGGGATTGACGTATCCGGAAGACCACTGCCCTGCGAACTCGCGGCGATCCAATTCCTCCTGAACCTCCTTCCTGTTGTGAAGCCATTTGGCCTGGAGTGGGAACACACGCGGGAACTGAAATAGACGCGATCGTCCTGAACGAACCCACTCGTTCCACTCGTCGGCGGAGCAGGAAGAGAAGGCAGAATAGCTCTCGTGCAGGAGGTATCCCCGCATCGTTTCCGGGAGGAGATCCTCCAGGCCACCTTCGAGATCTACCAGAACTTCGTTGGAGGGGAGGCGCAGCGAACTTGCGCGAGTCCAAAACTTAAATCGTTCGTCCACTTCCACCTTCCATCGAGCTGCGATCTGGGCGAGTCTGACAGCATCGACGAGGGCGACCCGATTTCCCGTCGAGAAAAGGGAATTCGCAACTCGATTGACAAGAATCGCACCCGAACTCGCGCCGGCGAACCCGAGACGATCCAGCACCTTCTCAACGTGGTAGCAGGCTTGCAGTCGCTTAGGCGATTGACTCTCTTCCGCCCTCTTCCTTTCCTGCTTCAGAAAATCGGGCCATCCCGGGTCCACGACCCGAAGATGGCGACCGAGGAACTCCCAGTCCTCAGCGCCAAGAGAGGAATCCTCTCTCCTCATGCGGACGAGTTCAGAAGTCCGCTCCAGATGAGGCGATCCCGTGGCGGGGAGCAGATGCAGCTCTTGCTCGTCCCGAATTCCGCCGAAGGGCATGAAATCTGGAGAAAGATATCGCCAGAGTTCGAAGAGCCTCTCCCAACCATGGGGCTTCGCGGGGGCTTTGCTACGAAGTCGTTCAGCAACGGCGGCGCGATCCAAGGACTTCGCGAGACCCCAATCGAGAAGTTTTTTGCGATCACCCGGGCTGACCTCCGGAGCCAAGGGCGTCGTTTCGAAGAGATTGCCAAGTTCGGCGTGCTCCCAGACGCCAAAGAGGGCATCGGGCAGGATCGAGCATTCTTCCTCGGTTACCAAAGATCCGAGGCAGGTGAGCAGAACGGGCTGTCCCTCGACTCGATCGGCAAATGCGAGTTCAACCGTGGCGCCGCAGGTTCCTTCGAGCGAGGCATCTTCCCTGTCGACATTGGGCATCAGGGCGTAAGCATCAGCTCGCCCCTCGCGAGGCAGCGAGTCCTGTCCCAGCCATCTCAACATCGTGTCCGCTGCGAGCCGCCCCGCCCGCTGCAGCAGCCAGCGGTTCGTCGGTGAAGTCGACGGTTCCTTAATCAGCACCCGGGCAGGGTCTTGGATGAATGGAGCGTTGCAGGCAAAAGGCAGGTCGCTTTCCACGCCGGTCGGGAGGACGACGTGTAGCCTGCCCCCGGCTCCGAGCACCAGCTCAACGCGACAAGGAGGCAGATCGATGGACTCGTCCGACCCAAGAGAGCGTTCCTGACGGATCTCCTCCAGAGCTTCCACTGGAAAGTGCTCCTCCGGCGAGCGGACCAGAAGATGCCGGGCTGCTCCATTCTCGGATCGGAACCACTCGCTGCCATCGACGGGACCTCCTCCATCGGACTGCCATCGAAACTCCATATCGCCGATGCTGAGGGAGCGCAGGTTCCTGAAAAATAGGAGCGCCAACGGATGCTGCTGCCATTCACCAAGGTTCTTTTCGATCTCGGCCAAGCGGTTTGGGTCCGAGATTCCGACACGAATCTCGGTCGAACCGCCCGCCAACAATTCGGGCCCGCTCCAGACCGGTTCGGTGAAGCGGGACCTGTGGAAGCGGACGTTAATGGTGGAGGTGCGTAGCTCGACGCTGTCTCCAAGACTGAAAGTGCTTTTGAACCCGATTCCCCGGAAACCGATCGTGTGGAGGGTTCGCTTATTGGAGTAACCGAAGCGGCAGAGGGAGCGGAAATGATCTTCAGTAAAATCCTCGCCATTGTGCGTGAAGATGAAGGTCCCGTCCTCGATTTTGGCTGAGGCCTCCGTGGCGCCGGCGTCATCGGCGTTCTGGAGAAGCTCGGAGAGAACGTGTCGAGGACTCTGGACTTGGCGGAAGAGCTGATGCCATGGGCCGGCAAGCTCGGGATCGGCTTCCAACTGGTCCCATCTGGCAGCTGCGTGGGATCGGATTTCCTCGAAGTATCTGGGTGGCGTCATCACTAGAACAGGCGGCTGAACTCGGAGATGCTTTTAAAGCCGGTCTTCGTGGATCACTCGGAAACACCGTGAGTGGGTTTGATCTGGAATCCAGTTCATGAAGGTTCCTCGCCTCGTTCAATCAACTCGGAGAAGGCGTAATTGACGCTGACCACATCGAAGTCGGGCTCGCGCTTGAATGGTGACCTCACGTAGTGGACGTGGTATTCCTCGCCCGGCAGGAACTCCACGATCGCGAGAATGAAGTCCTCAGGCTTGTTGAGGGAGTAGAGGATCTCGTTCTTGGTGACGGTGATGGTCTCGGCTCCGCTGTTCCGTCCTTTCACCTCAAGGAAACGGAGGCGGCCGGTAGCGGGGTCGCGGCTCTCGATGTCGTAGCCGAGCTTCTCCAGCTCGCGGTCCACGGGCTCAAACCCGAGGCTGCGCTCGACCTCCATCACAATCTCGCGAGCGCGGGCGGCGCTGGCTTGGGTATCGACGGGGCCGGAAGGGGCGACGGCCGCCGCCGCCGGGGATCCGGTCATCAGGGCGAGCAGCCCGGCGGGCACCACGACGAGACCGCCCAGCACTACGGGCGGCAGGGCCGAGACCTGGGCCTCGCGGTCCAGCTCGGCCAAACGCTTCTCAAGGCGGGCCTGGAGCTCGTCGGCGCGGCGGCGGGCCTCCTGGGAATTGAGTCTCGCCCCTGGTCGCCCTGCTTGCTCTTGGAGCCTCAGGGTCTCAGCCCGGTGATCCCAGTGGGAAATCTCCTTCGTGAGCCGGTCCTTCACCGCGGTCCGGGTCTTTTCGATCCAAGCGATTCGCCGACCGGTCACCTCGGCCTTGTGCTCGGGCACGATGTGGACAATGGCGTGGCTGCGGGCTTGGTCTTCCAGATGGCGGGTGATCCAAGCCGACTCGGGCCGGGCAAGGATCCCGGCGGCGTCAGGTTCGCCATCCCTCAGAGGCCGGTAATCGAGATAGGGGGCGAAATGGAGATGTCGGGCGTTTCCAGCGGTGTCCATCTCGACGTAGAGCATCCGCCGCGAGATGACCCGCCGGAGCCCTCCCGGCAACTCAGTGGCATCCTGAATGGCGTGCTCGAGGTAGAAGAGGACCCGCGGATTCGTCCCCGGGTCCCGTTCATCAACGAGGACGGTGCCGCGCTTGAGCAGATCGCGGTGGCGCTCAAGAGTGAGGTCGAGAACTGCATCGAGAAGTGGATGGCCGGGACAGACGAAGGCGGCAAGCGGCTGACCCGCCGGCGAGACAAGCGATTTCTCGAAGGCAACACGCTCGTATCGGGGAAGGACGGCTTCTCCAGTCCCAATCTGGCGGTCGCGGTTACGGACCGGGGCGGGGACATTGCTCACCTCGTAGCGGCGGGTCTCACGCTGCTTCAGAGTGCCGCCGAGACGCCGGAAAGCGTCGAGGAAGAAGGACTCGATGAAGTGGGGCTGGAGTCGCCGGGCCTCGGCGCGCTCCATATCCTCGCGCACCCGGGCGACTCGGCTGGCATCCATGGCGTCACGGGCGAGGGCATGGTCCTCAAGGAGAGCCTGGAGGTGTGGGCGGTCGACGCCGTGCTCGATAGCCTGAGTAAGGCGGGCGCGCACCTCGGGCTGGTCGCCGTAGCGGATCGCCTGGATGAGCAGGTCGCGGAGGGGCTTGCCATCGAACTGGAGCTTGCCGAGCACGTCGAAGACCTGCCCACCCAGGGCGGTGCGCGCTTCTTCCAGCTTTTCGAGGAGACGCCGATAGACATCCCCCTCGCGGGTCTCGTCGGCGACGAGGTTCCAAAGGTGGCAAACCTCCGTCTGCCCGATGCGGTGGATGCGCCCGAACCGCTGTTCGAGGCGGTTGGGATTCCACGGCAGGTCGTAGTTCACCATTAGGTGGGCGCGCTGGAGATTGATGCCCTCGCCGGCCGCGTCGGTGGCGAGCAGCACCTGGATCTCGGGATCGTGGAGGAAGGACTCCTGCGCCTTTCGGCGGTCCTCACGACCCACCCCGCCGTGGATGGTGACAACTGCACCGGGCCGACCGATGCCGATCTGGCGTTCCAGGTAGTTCAGAGTATCGCGGTGCTCTGTGAAAATGACGAGCTTCTGCCTGGGCGAAGGTACGTGCTTTGGGATCGGGCCTGCTCCGTAGGGCACCCCGTCCTCAGCGACGCGCCCCTCGACGGCAGGTGGCGTGAAGATCTCCCCCAGCAGGTGGGAAAGCTCCCGCCACTTGGTGTCCTGCCCGCTGCGGCGAACGTCGGCTGCGAGTCCCTCCAACCGGGCCAGGGTGGCGATTTCGGCTTTCAACTCGGCGATGGTGCTGGCTGCGGTAGCCTGGTCGAGGATCTCCTCCTCGGCCTCCTCGACCTCGTGTTCGGGGGCTTCCTCGAGATCCTCGATTTCGTCCTCGTCGAGTTGCTTGCCGCTGGCGATCGCGGGTGCCGCCGCCGCGCCACGCTGGAGGAGTTCCAGTTCCCGGAGCCGCTTTTCAAGGCGCTCGCGGCGCCGGCGGAGGGATTGGTAGATGGCCTCCGGGGAGGAGGCGAGGCGGCGCTGCAGGATCGTAAGGGCGAACCCGACGGTGCCGGCGCGCTTGTCATTTTGAAGCGCCTCGGCGCGATTGAACTCCTCGCGCACGTAGGCGGTGACCTCCTTGTAGAGGGCGGCCTCGGCCTCGGAGAGCTTGTAGGGCACGGTGTAGGCGATGCGCTCAGGAAAAAGCGGACGACCGTCGAACTTCAGGAGCGACTCTTTCACCATGCGGCGCATCAGGTCGGATACCTCGACCTGGTGCACGCCGTCCCGGAATTTCCCCTCGAAGCGGTCCCCGTCGAGGAGGGCGAGGAAAAGCTGGAAGTCCTCCTCCTTCCCGTTGTGAGGGGTCGCGGTCATGAGGAGGAAGTTCCGGGTGACCCCCGAGAGGAGCTGACCCAGCTTGTAGCGCTTGGTGTATTTAACCTCACCGCCAAAAAAGGTGGCGGATAGCTTATGGGCCTCGTCGCAAACGACGAGATCGTAGTGGCAATCGGGTGCGGAGAGTTTCGCCTGTACGTCCTCGTTGCGGGACAACTTGTCCAGACGGGCCACGGCGAGGTCGTGCTCGAGGAACCAGTTTCCCGTGCGGGCGGCCTCGAGCCCTTCGTTGGTGAGGATGTCGAATGGAAGCTGAAACTTCCGTGCCAATTCGTCCTGCCACTGCTCGACCAAGCTGCCGGGACAGACGATGAGGCAGCGTTTCAGGTCGCCGCGGGCAATCAGCTCCTTGATGAGGAGGCCCGCCATGATCGTTTTACCTGCCCCGGGGTCGTCGGCGAGCAGGAAGCGCAGCGGCTGGCGGGGCAGCATGGCTTCGTAGACCGCGGTGATCTGGTGTGGCAAGGGCTCCACCATCGACGTGTGTACGGCCAGGACGGGGTCAAAGAGGTGGGCGAGGCGGATGCGGTGGGCTTCGGAAACGAGCCGGAAAAGTGCTCCGTCTCCGTCGAAGCTCCAAGGCCGACCGGCCTCGGCGATTTCGAGGCGGACTTCGTCGTGGCGGTAGAGGATCTCTTCATCCACTCCGCCGGAAGGAAGGCGATAGACCAAGGTCAGAGCTTCGCTGCCGTGCCAGGTGACGTTGACAACCGTGACGAGACAGTTTGGCCGGATGCCGCGGACCGAGGCATCAGGGGTGAGATCTTCGAGTTTCATCAATGTTTGAGGGAAGTCTGGCCAAAAATCGAAAAACGCCGACCGGCAAGAGAGGGTTTACTGGATGGCCTGACAAGGCGCAATATTGAATGGAGCCGAACTTTCACATCGCAAATCCATCCTGAATGACGTTCACCAATTCATCCGGTGAAATGCGCAAAAACCCTCGACGGGTGGGACCGCTGCAGGGGGAGACTCGAAGTTCAGATCGGCAAAAGTTATCTGCTTCCAAGATCGTTTTCAGCCTCGGTCACCATAAATCCGAGGCTGAGATCGAGCGCTCTTGCCATCTTCGCGAGGGTATGCAGGGTAGGGCTGCGCTCTCCCTTCTCAATGAAGGCGACTGCCTTCGGGTCGATCCCGGCCAAAACGGCGAGGCGGTTCTTCGACATCCCCTGAGCGATCCGCGCCTCCGCCAATCGCTTCACAACGAGGCGAACGAGCTTTTCGGCGTGGAGATCCTGCGAAGACACGACTCGCCCATACCGCGAAAAAGTGCTTCACAGAGAATGGACTATAGTCCATATCAGGGCGGAAGTGGACGCACGAACCGAAAAGGCAATTGCAGAGCGGGCAGCAAGGCTTCAGTCCCTGACGCAGAAATACCCTTGGGACGTTCCGAATGATCCGTCGTTCGGGGGCACGATCGAAGTGCCGCAGGTGATAGTTCGGCCGACGCCCGAGGCGTTTGGTCTCTCCGAGAAAATCATCACGGAGGTCAAGGCCGCCTATGTCCGGAAGGTCGAGAGCGGGAACTGGTGGATCTGGATTTGGTGGCTCGTCCCCTTGGCAGGCATTGCGACCGCGATTTCGTTCTTTTCCGAGACCTCGGCCAACAACCGGCCTTTTTCGGAGTCGATCGGCGGAGCTATCTTTCTGGGATTCGGCGGGGCATTTGTGGCAGCGGTGACTGTGTTTTTCCTTTCTGTGATTCTCGGAACGGTCGTCGGAAATTCGAAGGAAATGGAAGCGGCCCGGGATCCGCGGCTCAGTCGACTGTGTTCCTACACGAAGGCGCTTTGCCACTTCGAATACTGGCGCCGGCGCCGACAATGGGAGTTTTGGACCGGTCTCTCGGGCGTGAAGTTCGAGATCGAGACGGCGAAGGTCTTTCGCAGCCGAGGCTACATCGCGACCCTGACCAAGTCGTCAGGTGACGAGGGCATCGACATCATCCTCAACTATCAGGGCGAAGTCATCGCGATCCAGTGCAAGCACTACGCGAAGGCTGTTGGACAACCCGTCGTTCGCGAGTTCTGGGGGTCGCTAATGCACTTGGGCGCAGATCGCGGTATTTTCGTCGCGACCAACGGGTTCACTCGCCCGGCATGGGATTTCTCCCGTGGAAAGACGATCGAGCTCTGGGACCTGCGAAAACTTCTCGCATTCGCGGAAGGTGGATAGGTCGCCTTCCTCGGGTCGGGCCGTCGCCGCCAATTCGGTTCGACAGGAATCTCCGGAGGAGGTTTAGCTCTGCCCGCCCTCATACTTCTCGGAGAGGGGACTCGTTTCCCGTTTCGCACACTAGGGCGGGAAACGGGAAACGGGCGGAAACGAATGGGGAAACGGCCGGGAAACGAAGCCCGCAACGCCCGGTCTCAGGCCAATCCGACGGAAACGAAGGGTGAAAACGGAACGAAGAAACCTGGAAACGCCGTGTCGCGAGCCGTTTCTTCAGGTGACGTGGTATTTTCGATCCTTGATAGTGATTTGGCCGTTCGCTTCCAGACGTTTGGCGGCCTTTGAAACCGTGCTCTTGACCACGCCGAGGGCATCGCTGATTTCCTCACACCCACTCAGACCGCCCCGGATCTCCTGGAGCACGAGCGTGGCGGTGTCGGCTGCAAATGTCTCGATAAGGAATTTGCCAGACTCGTCCTCAGTGAGGTGCCAGTCGATCGGATTGGGGCACTGCGGGGCATTGCGATTCTTCACGAAGGTCGTCACAAAGCGGGCTCCCTTTTCAGTCGCGGTTCGCTCCTTTGAATCATCGAGCCGGATGATCCAGAACGCGGGGTCTTCCCGTCGACTTCCACCCCGCATCTGCCCGTTGCGGCCGGCGTGGTGGACGACGATTACAGCAATGCCCTTCCGCCGGAAATCGAGCAACCAATCTCCGATGGCGGGCCACTGGTCGTTGTCGTTCTCAGAGATGTTCGAGACGCTCGACAAATTATCTATGACGAGGACCTCGACTTGCTCGGCCACACAGTATTCCAAGAGAGCACTTCGCTGCTCGGCGTCGCTGAGCTGAAAAGAGCGTTCGGTTTGGTCAAAGAGGAACTGATGGGAAAGAACGAGGAGGTTTTCGCCGTTCACATCAAGGTGGCGCAAGCGGGCTTGGACGTCTCCGGGCGGCATTTCTCCGTCCAGAAGGCACACCCTTGCAGGAGACGGGACGCCCCAATCTTCCAGGTCACGGCCAGCCGTTAGACAGGCGATCAGGAGGTGTGCGAACCAAGTCTTGCCGACACCGCGTGGGGCGAAGATGAAGCCGAGGTCTCCTTCTCGAAACCAGTCACCAATGAGGCGACGGCGTTCTGGAATATCCATTTCGAGGAACTCCGTCCCGTTCATCGCGCACGCGCGCAGGGCCTCCTCGAACGGGGGCTTGGTGGCTTTCTCCGGTGGGTCCGGGGTCTCATCAAACTGGATTATTCGACTTTCCATAATGGAAGAGCCCGGCGAGGGCGGGTTGATCGGTTTCGTGGATGTTGGTGCAGTCATTCAAGTCATTGATGGCGGTGCCGTCAGAGCGGGTTAGGCCGGCGAAATTGAAAGCGTCAGGTCTCACCGAGCCTCCCCGTGGGATCAGCGCCACCCATTGCTTGGCGGCCGCAAGTCCTCCCCCGTCTTCGTCAGCATGGGGAAACAAACGGATCCGGCGTCCCCGAAACGATCGGAGTGCCTCGGGGTGCAGGGTTTTGCAGCTCCGTCCGAGGATGGCGACGGGGAGTGTGTCCCATGCCTCATATTTGATGAGGAAGTGAAACGCCGCCAACAGGTCGGCGCTTCCCTCAACGATGGCAATGCGGCGGAAGCGCTCCGGACGACGAGACCGAGGATGCAGGCCCACAGGCCAAGACTTGTCGGAGCCGGCGAGGGTATGTGCTTTGCGCTCGCCGAGAGAACCGGAAACAGGAAAGGGCTTTCCGTCCATACGGCGGGCCTCCGCGATTCGGCGAGATTCGTCGGTGATGATCCAGCAGCGAAACCCGTGAACCGTGCCGAAGCGAAGGATGCCCATTCCGCTGGCGAGGGCGAGGGCATGGGGAGAGAGGTGCCGGAGTGATGCCAAAGTGAATATCTCCGCCTCGGTGCCTGAGTGCAGGTCCGCCGGGAGAACGAGCTCCCTTGTTTTCGTGGCGAGCGGGAGCGATTCAGGCCGGGGGCCGCCAGCCATCTCGACAAACCGTCGGACAGCCTCCTTCGGTTCAATGCCCAGAACCAGTGCCACCAGGTCGGGGCCGCGCCCGTGGAGGCCACAGCCGTGGCATTTGAAGCGGGTCAGGCGATCGTGGAAATTGAAGCTGGGGTTTCGGTCGCCGTGGGCATGGCGGTCCGGGAAGAAACACCGCACGGTTTTCCCATCGCGGTCAGGAATCTCACCCGAAATCGCGAGGCGACGGGCGAGACGATTGAGGGGGAGGCGGTCGATCGCCTCTTCAAGGGTGAGGGCGTGCATGTCGATTCGCGGTTGCGAACCGGCCGGTCACGAGATAAGAAAAAGGAACCCTCCAAGGTCGCCGTGTTCGTCTCTCGAGATGGACGCGGCTCTTTTATTTCTGGGATTTCAGGTTTTCGAGAACGTCCCCGAGGACGAAGCGGACGCACCGCCCGATTTTTATGGGCTGCACTGTTCCGCGAGACACCAGGTTTTGGACGGTTCGTTCCGTAACTTTCAGGGCTCGGGCCAGTTCTTTCGTCGTGAGGAGTTCACGTTCTACGTCAGTGTGGGAAGATTCTGCTCGTTTCATCGGGCAGCACCTTCGGAGTCTTTCTGACGAGTTTCTTACAGTACAGTTTGACCAAGTTTACTGTAAGAGTCGCCCTCGTTCGTCGCGTTGGGCCGCGACATGCTTGAACGCTTGTTTCAGCCGGGTCCTCAAATCGGCGCGTAGCGTTGAGTCGGTTTCGCCTTCCGGATTGTAACGGTCGCCCTTTGATTTCCGGTAGTCAGCGAACCTGGGGTGGTTCTCAATTTGAGGCCCATATTCCGTGTTAAACCTTTTGAGAACGTGGGGCCACCATTCCGCCAGAACGCCCTCCTCTTTTGCAAGCTCCGGAAGGAAAAGTGGCTTTTCGCTCATGAGGTTCGACAAGCGCGTAATATCACGAAGGATCTCCCGGATTATCTCCTCAGCGACCTCCCTAAAGACAGAATCTTTGCGAAGTCCTTTGTGAGCCAAGCCGATCCGATTGCCCACCCCCGACAGCTTCACGAGGTGCTCAGCCCTTTTCAACGTGTCGGGTGATCGTCCCACCAAAACGGGAATAGTCTCGTGATGTATTGCGTGACGCTTGTAGGAATCGGGGAGATCTTCGAAGACGCGCTGGTAGAGGCCCGTTGCAGCGGCAGCAAGGAAGTACAACTCATTAAATGATCGTTTGTCCCCGGCGCGAGCTCGTTCGGCAAAATGACGGGTTATTCGCGTCATCAGGTCCCCCAAAATTGCGATCACCGTTCCAAGTTCTGTGTGCTCCTTGTATTCAAAAATCCTTGAGAAGATCTCGTGGATGTCTTCTTCGAGTAGGGGTGTTGCGGTTAGTCTGATTCGTTCACTCATGATGCGATTCGAACAATCTTCCCCCTCTTCCCCGCCGGCCGCAGCACCCAGTAGGCCTCGGCGTCCTTCGGCTTCACGATCCCCCGGTAGTGGTTGAAGACGGTGTCGGCGTCGTCCTTGTGCCCCATATTCATGACCAGTTCAGCCGGGTTTTTGAAGTGGGCGAGGTGGTAGGACGCGTAGGAGTGGCGCAGAGCGTTCTTCGGCCAGGGCTTGAGCTTCACCTTCTTCGCCTTCTCCTTGTCGGTCTCGGTGCCGGGTCGACCGAAATGGGCCAGGCGTCGAACGGCCTCGTGGAGCTTCCGGCCATTCTCGGGCCAAACCGGTCCCGACTTCCTCGCGAAGGGCTTTAGCCAAGCGATCAGGTTCGGGGTCATGGGGACGTGCCGCTTGCGGCGTCCTTTGGCCACGTCGGCGCGGACGAGGATCGTTTTCTCCTCGAAGTCGATCTCGGACCAGTCGATGCCCACGTGGTCGGGCGTCCCCTCGATCTCCGAACTGCGCAGTCCGGCGAAGGCTCCGAGGGCGAAGGCGGGCAAAATCGCGTCGGGCGCGTGTGTGAGCAAGGCATTGACCTCGCGGAGGGTGAGGATCTTGGGCTCCTGTTCCCTCTCCCGTACCTGGTCGATCGCTGAAACCGGATTCTTTTCAGCGTAGCCGCGTTTCACGGCGTGGCCGAACGCGAGGGAGAGAATGCGGCGGTAACTGTTGACCGACCCGGGGGCGAGCTTCAGGCCGTGAAGCCAATCCTCGATCTCCCGGCTGTCAACGGTAGCGGCGGACCGTTCCCCAAAGGTGAGGGCGAAGCGATCGAGTTTCGAACGCAGGTCCCGTTCGTGGCGCTTCGATCGTCCAGCGCTTCTCTTCGCCGAAATGACCTCCTCGACGAGAGCGCCGACCGTGATCGACTTTTGAGAGCGCCGATAGTGATCGAGGGCAAGCTCCAGGGCGGCTTCTGGCGAGACTCCAAAGGGCGCGAGTGCGACTTTCGCTTTGGCGGTGAAGGCAATCGCCTCTCGGAGATCGAGTCCATTCTCGGCGAGCAGGTCGCGGGCTTCGATTACCGCCGACCGCTCCTTTGCGCTGAGGGCCGAGGCGGTGCCGTGGTCAAGGGATTCTTCCGCCCGGTCTTCTGCCCATTCCTCTGCGGCAGCCTTCGTCTCGAAATACTTCTGCTTTCGCTCGCCTGCTTCGACGAAGGTGGCCCGCCAACCGTAGCGGGGGTGCCCTTTGAGCTTCTTCACAGTAACTGCCGAACCGAGCGCCATAGGACTGAAGCTAGGCGAATCCAGCAGAAAAGCGAGCAAAACCCGTTACAAAACCGTTACCACTTTTGATGCCACGTCGGTGGATCTTTGTAACTTGTTGAAAATCAGAAGCCAACTGTCGGACTCGAACCGACGACCGGCTGATTACAAATCAGCTGCTCTACCAACTGAGCTAAGTTGGCCCGTGGGGGCCGGGGGACGGCGTGAAAGGGAGTCTAATCCCGGGCCTCCGTGGCTGCAAGGGGAGGTTTTGTTTGCGGTGGCCCGGGGTCGGCGGGTTTCGAGGGCAGACCCATGATGATGCGGGCGCCGTGGCGGTAGCGGACGTAGGCGTAAAACCACTGCATCAACACGGCGAGACGGTTGCGGAAACCGACGAGAAAAAAGAGGTGGATGAAGAGCCACATGAGCCAGGCGATGAAGCCGTCGAACTTCATGCCCATGCTCTCGGCGACGGCGTGGCTGCGGCCGATCGTGGCCATGCTCCCTTTGTCGAAATAACGGAACTGGGGCCGCACGTCGTAGCTCGCGGGGCGTTTCCCACCGATCTCCTCGAGGATGACCTTGGCGGCGTGGCGTCCCATCTGCATGGCGGCGGGGCTGAGCCCGGGGACGCGCTTTCCGGCCTGATCGACGCAACTGGCCAGATCACCGGCGACAAAGACTTCGGGATGACCGGGGAGGCTGAGATCGGTCTCGACGACGAGGCGTCCGGCGCGGTCGGTCTCGACGCCGAGGGTGCGGCTGATCGGAGGAGCCTCGACTCCGGCGGCCCAGACGATGGTGGCGGCTTCGATGGTATGCTCGTGGAGGACGATCTGACCCTCCCTGAGGTCGGCGACGGCACCACCGAGATGCACGGTGACGCCGAGGCTCTCGAGGGTGCGTTTGGTGTAGTCCGACAAAGCGGGATCGTACATGGTGAGGAGGCGGTCCTGCGCCTCGATGAGGTGGATGCGGGCCTCGCTCGTGTTGATGTTTTTGAAATCCCGCTTGAGGACGTGGCGGGCGAGCTCGGCGAAGGCTCCGGCAAGTTCGACTCCGGTGGGTCCGCCGCCGATCACGGCGACGGTCATGAGGCGGGCCCTCGCGGCCGGATCGTCGCAGGCTTCGGCTTTTTCAAAGGCGTGGAGGACGTCGCGACGAATCGCGGTGGCGTCGTCGAGGCTCTTGAGGCCGCGGGCATGCTGCTCCCATTCCGTGTGGCCGAAGTATCCGGTCTTCACGCCGAGGGCGATGACGAGATAATCGTAGCGCTCTTCGCGCTCGCGGGTGACGACCTTGCGCTCCTTCAAATCGATGGTGGTGACTTCGTCCATGAGGACGGTCACGTTGTCCTGTTTGAAGAAGATGCTGCGGATGGGATGTGCGATCTCGGGCGCGGCGAGACCGGCCGAGGCGACCTGGTAGAGCAGGGGTTGGAAGAGGTGGTGGTTCTGCCGGTCGATGAGGAGGACTTCGACGGGCTGGTTTTTGAAGACTTTGGCGCATTCGATCCCGGCGAAACCACCGCCGAGAATGAGGACTTTGGGGAGATTCATGAGAAACAAAAATTCAAACACTGAGAGGAAGTTCACTCGGGCGGGCGATGGAAGATGCCGCCCGAGAGGAAGCCCGGGGGAAGGAATCCCCGAGGCGGTGCGAGAAGGGTGATCGTGTCAGGATCGACCGCAGGCGAGGTTGTGTTCGAGCCGTCCGTGATCTTTCCGCCGCGCGAGGCGGAGGATCGGATCGGGGTGGGCGGCATTTCTCATTTCCCAAGAGTCTACGCACAAACCGCGGGTTATGCGACCCGGGCTTTTCAGAAAGCGGGATTTCGTTTAAGCTCCGCCATGGCCCGTCTCCTTGGTTTCGTTGTTTCTGGACTTATCCTTTCCTCCGCGGGCCTCGCCCAGGAGGAGCCGCCGCGTGTCGCTCCAAAGCCCTCGGAGGCGGCGGCGGAGGTGCCGGCTCCGGAGGTGAGCGTGAAGAAGGTCGGGGAAACCCGCTACCGGCTGGGAGAGATCGAATTCGACGCCAAGACGCGCGAGATCCGGTTCCCCGTGGTGGTGAACATGCGGGAGGGCGGTCCGGTCGAGTATCTGCTCGTGCATGAAAACGGGAAGGTGCACGAATCGATCCTGACGACAGCTGTCTCCCCGCTGCATCTCCAGATCGTGATGAAGTTGCTGCGATACCAGGGCGGCCACGGCGATGTCTTCAATCGTCTCCTCACCCCCGAACTGATTGAGAAAGAAGGCGGGAAAGAGGGTGACCGCGGAGAAGAGGTGACGTTCACCTTCGAAGCCGAGGGCGGGAAATCCCTGCCCGTCTACGAGATGATCATCGACGGCGAAAAGGCCGACGCGATGGCGCCGGGAGGGTGGATCTACACCGGATCGGCGGTGCAGGAGGGCACTTTCATGGCCGAGGCGGAGGGATCCATCATCGCGATTTATTTGGATCATCTCGCCCTTTTCAACATGACCCGCGACGGGGCCGACATCGACGAGCGCTGGGGCGCGCGCCACACCGTGATCCCCGAGATCGGCACGAAAGGAGTCCTCACGATCCGCGCCGGAGAAAATCCGGTCACAAAAAAGGATTGAACACGCAAGCGCTAACGCGACACGAAAAGCGGTGTCATTTTCTCCCTCGCATCCATGAAAAACCTCATCCTCCTCACCAGCCTGCTGACGATCGCCTCCGCGACGGCGCAGGATCGCCTCGCCTCCAGCCCGGATGGCAATGTCTCCCTGAAGCTCGAAGTCGAGCGCGCCATCGCCAAAGGCGTGGAGTATCTGAAGTCGCAGCAGGACAAGGACAAGGGTTCGTGGAGTGATCCGGTGAATCCGGCCTTCTCGGCGCTCGCGATTTCCTCGATCCTGGGTGACCCGAATCTCGATCCATCGAAGGGCCTCCCCGCCGAAGTCGAGAAGGGCTACGAATTCCTCCTTTCGAACGTCAAACCCGACGGCGGCATCTACGCCAAGGGCCTCGCCACCTACAACACGGCGCTGTCCCTGATGGCCTTGGTGCAATCCGGCAAGAAGGAGCACCTCCCGGTAATCGCGAAGGCGCGCCGGCTCCTCGTGAACCAGCAGCAGGACTACGACAAGAAGGGCACGGTGGACAACCTCTTCGACGGCGGGATCGGCTATGGCGGCACCTACGCCCATTCGGATCTCTCCAACACCCACCTCGCGATGGAGGCCCTCTATTATTCGAAAAAGGTCCTCGCCGACACCGAGTTCGACGAGACGAAGGAATTCGACCTCGACTGGAATGCCGCGATCGAATTCGTCAGCGCGACGCAGAACAGCGAGGCGAGCGTGAAACGTCTCGGCGACTGGGCCGGTCTGCGCGAGGAGGACAAGGGCGGGTTCGTCTATTTCCCCGGCGACACGAAATCGGAGGAGATCGAGCTGAAGACCGACGGCGGCACGAAGACCGCCCTGCGCAGCTATGGCAGCATGAGCTACGCGGGCCTGCTCTCTTTCATCTACGCCGACATGGACCGCGATGATCCGCGCATCGCCTCGGTGATGGACTGGCTCAGCAAGAACTTCACCCTCGAGGAAAATCCGGGGATGGAGGCGCAGGGGCTCTACTACTATTACCACACCATGTCGAAGGCCCTCGCCATCACCGGCACCAAGGCGCTCGTCACGCCCGAAGGCAAAAAGATCGATTGGAAAAAGGATCTCGCCCTGAAGTTGATGAGCGACCAGCAGAAGGATGGCTCGTGGATCAACGAAGGATCCAACCGCTGGATGGAGGACAATTCCATTCTCGTGACCGCCTATTCGTTGCTCGCGCTGGAGCACCTCTACCGGCAGCTGTGAGGGAACGCCTCACGGCACCGCGACCTTCACCGTCGCTTTCGCGGAGGCTTTCTCTCCGGGATTGTTGGATGGCGTGACGGTGACAGGGAGCTTCAACTTCCCGGCCGAGCCTGCCCGCACCGTGGCGGTGAGGATCGCCTTCCTGCCCGCCGGGATGCGGGAAAGGGCGGTGCCTTTCTTTACGGCCGCGGTGACATTTTTGCCCGAGAAGGAGAATTTCACCTTGAAGCCGCCACCCTTTTTCACCTTGGAGGAAAAGAGATAGTCTCCGGCGATCGTCGTGGTGTTCTGGGCGAGGAAGCGGATCTTTTTGGTCGCACCGGGAGAGACCGAGGACTTCGCTGGTTTGGCCGAGAGTTTCGCGGTATTGAAGATCGTGCGGAAGCGGAGGACGCGGCTGTTCGAGCTGTCGGTCACCCAGGCATTCCATTCGGCGTCAAAGGCCACGCCCGTCGGTGCAGCGAGGGAGCGTGCCGTGGGTGGATTAAGGGCAGCCGATGTCGCGAAGTCGGGTTGTCCCAGCACGACCGACGCCGTCCCGCCGGAAAGAATGGAACTCGCGTCGGGAAAGACGAGGACGCGGCTGTGGGTGATGGCCGGCACAAACAGATTTCCCTTGTTATCCAGCGCCACGGGATAATGGAACCCGATCAGATTCGCGCTCAAGCCCGGGGTGCTGGTGGTGAAGTTGACCTGCCCGATCACCGCGGTGGCGTTCGGTCCGGTGGTGTTGGCCGCGTAGGAGGTGACCGATGCAAAACGAAGAACGCGCCGATTGTCGGAATCGGAAACCCACAGATCTCCCTCGCTGTCAGCAAAAACGCCCGAGGGATTGTTGAATTTGCTCTGGCTGAGACCGCTTGACTGCGCGTTGAAGGTCGTTTGTCCAAGAACGATGTCGGCGGCCGATCCGCTGCCGAGACCTGCGGCGTTTCTGAAGCCGAGCACCCGGTGGTTCCCGCTGTCGGCGACCCAGAGGGTTCCGGATGGGTCCATGCTCACTGAGCGTGGCGAATTCATCGCGGTCGCGGAGAAGGCCGAGGCGTTCGTGAAGAAATTGATCTGTCCGAGGACGCGGTCGGCGCCCGCTCCCGACGCCAGATTGGAGGCATTGTCAAAACGGAGCACCCGATGGTTGGTCCGATCGGCGACCCAGAGCCGACCAAAGCGATCCACGCAGATGCCGTAGACCGAACCTCCGAACCGATTGGCACCTGTCCCGCTCTCCGAGCTGTTGAAATCGTCTTGACCCAGGATGGCCTCCGCCGCGCTCCCTGACGCAAGCGAGGTCGCCGAGCCGTAGCGGACGACCGATTCTCCCGTGGAGACAAACACCTTTCCCGTGGTGGGATCGATGGCGATGGCGATGGGAAACGTCAAGCCCGTCGCGGAGGACGAGGCCGCCTTTGTTGTGAAACCCGGCTGCCCCAGCACGACTTCGGCGGGCTGATAGGTCTCCAGGTTTCGCGCGGATAGCGGCGCGATCCAAAACAGGACGAGGGAGAGGAGGAAGACCGGGCGCATGGCGGCAGTTTAGATCGATGCGGCACTTTCGGCAATACCGCCCTTCCGGCTGAAGCCGAAACCGGCTTTGCCCGCCGCAAATCCGGGATTGCCTCGACCCCGGCGATCGTGCCTATGCTGGGGCATGAACCGCTTGCTGTTTTCCACCCTTCTCCTCGGCTTCGCCCTCGCTTCCGCGCGTGCTGAAACCATCCCCCTCTGGCCCGACCTCGCGCCGGGCGAGACCACGAAAAAGCCCGGCACGGAATTGCCGATGCGGCCTGAGGACCAGCCTCCCATCAGCCGGGTCGAGAACATCACCGCGCCGACGCTCGCGCTGTTTCCGGCTCCCAAGGAAAAGGCGAACGGAGTCGGTGTGCTCATCCTGCCGGGTGGCGGTTTTGGAAAAGTGGTGCCGAACATGGAGGGCTCGGAGGCGGCTGCATGGCTCAACGGGCTCGGCATTTCCGCCTATGTCCTCAGCTACCGCACCACCACCGGCGTCGATCCCGCGGGTGAAGCCGCGGCGAAGGCCGAACCTTGGAAACGGCCCCTGCAGGACTCACAGCGCGGCATCCGCCATCTGCGCCATCATGCGAAGGAGTACGGGCTCGATCCGGCGAAGATCGGCCTGCTCGGCTTCTCCGCCGGAGGGCAGGTCGCGGCGATCCACCTGACGAGCGAGACGGCGGCTTACGAGGCGGTCGATGCCGTCGATGCGGCGGAGTTTCGTCCCGACTTCTCCATGCTCATCTATCCTTGGCGGGTCGCTGATGATCAGACGGGTCAACTCATGCCCCAGATCCAACCCTCCGCGAAAATGCCGCCGGGATTCCTAGTCCACACCGACGACGACAAATCGTCCTCCCTCGGTGCCGCGCTGATTTATCTAGGGATGAAACAGCATGGCGTCTCCGGCGAGCTGCACGTCTATCAGAATGGCGGACACGGCTACGGCACGCGGCCCCGTCCCGGATCCGTCATCGGCACCTGGAAAGATCGCGGCAGCGACTGGTTGCGTGTGAGGGGGCTCGCGGCGGAATAGACCCGTCTGATCCGACTTTTCCGCCCCCTCGTTTTCCTTGCGGATTTTCCCCGAAGGCCGTCCTTAGGGGGCATGAAAACCCTCACCATCGGTCTCACCCAGTTCGCTGCGGTGGAGGACCCGGCCACGAATCTCGACAGCTCCGAACGCCTCGTCCGCGCCGCCGCGGCGAAGGGTGCTCAGGTGATCTGCCTGCAGGAGATGTGCTCGACGCTCTACTTCTGCCGCAGCGAGGATCCCGCGCTTTTCCGCTACGCCGAGGCCATCCCGGGCGACACGACGGCCCGCTTCGGCGCGATCGCGAAAGAGCTCGGCGTCGTCATCGTCCTGCCACTCTTCGAAAAACGCGCCACGGGTCTCTATCACAATACCGCCGCCGTCCTCGACGCCGACGGCACATGCCTCGGGAAGTATCGCAAGATGCACATCCCCGAGGATCCCGGTTTTCACGAGAAGTTCTACTTCACTCCCGGCGATCTCGGCTACCGCGTCTGGGAGACGGCCTTTGGCAAAATCGGCGTGCTCATTTGCTGGGACCAATGGTATCCCGAGGCCGCGCGTCTCACCGCGATGCAGGGGGCGAACGTGCTTTTCTATCCGACCGCGATCGGCTGGCTCGCCGAGGAAAAGGACACCCTCGGCAAAGCCCAGCACAATGCGTGGGAAACAGTGCAGAAAGGCCATGGCGTTGCCAACGGGTGTTTCGTCGCCGCCTCGAACCGCGTGGGTCGGGAAGGCGATACGATCTTCTGGGGACAGTCCTTCGTCAGCAATCCCTACGGCGAAGTCATCACCCGCACTCCCGTCACCGAAGAGACCGCCGAAGCCGTCGTCTGTGACCTCGAGCAGCTCGAGGAATTCCGGAACATCTGGCCGTTTTTCCGGGATCGGAGGATTGATAGTTACGATCCGATTCTGAAGCGCTGGATTGATTGAGAAGCCTCATATTTCTCCGCATGTCATCCTCTTTGAAAAATCTGGGCTACCGAATGCCCGCCGAATGGGCCCCGCAATCCGCGATCTGGCTTTCCTGGCCATCGGGTCATCCCGATTGCTGGCCCGAGACCCTCGCGAAGGTCGAATCCGTCTTCGCCGAAATCGCCGCCGCGATCAGCCGTTACGAACCCGTGCGCATCAATGCTCCCGCTTCCCGCCACGAGGACATCCGCCGCCAGATCCTCGGGGCCCACGCCGTCGCCGATCAAATCGAGCTCTACGATCATCCCAACAACGATGTCTGGTGCCGCGACCACGGGCCGCTTTTCGTGAAACACCGCGACACCGGTGCCCTCGCCATCACCGACTGGGGCTTCAACGGCTGGGGCGACAAGTTCGGTCCCTACGAGCTCGACAACGAGATCCCGCGTCACATCGCGAATACCCTCGGGCTCCCGCGCTTCGAAGCCGGGATGATCCTCGAGGGCGGCTCGATCGAGCAGAACAGCCTCGGGCAGATGCTCACGACCGAAGCCGTTCTCCTCAATCCGAACCGCAATCCCGATCTCTCCCGCTCCGAGATCGAGGAACGCATCAAGGCTTTCCTCGGCATGGACGAGATCTTCTGGCTCGCCTCCGGGATCGAGGGCGACGATACCGACGGACACATCGATGACATCGCCCGCTTCGTGAACGACGGGACCATCGTCATCTCGCGCGAGCCCGACGGCGACAATCCGAACCATCGCGTCCTCGCCGAAAACCGCGAGCGCCTCGGCGACTTCCGCCTGCCCGACGGGTCGAAGCCCGAGATCGTCGACATCGACCTGCCCGAAGCCTGTCTCGCACCCGACTGGCGGCTCCCCGTGCTCCCGGCGAGCTACGTGAACTTCCTCATCCTCAACGGCGCCGTCCTCGTCCCCGTCTTCGGACAGGAAAAGCGTGACCGTGCCGCGGTGGGTTTGTTAGGCGAACTTTTCGCCGGACGCGAGATCGTGCCGATCAACGCGATCGACATCGTCCGCGAAGGCGGCGCGATCCACTGCATCTCCCAACAACAGCCGGCATGACCGAAGGATGAGGCGGATCGATTTCATGCTCCTTGCCATCTTGGTGGTTTTGTCAGGCTCCTCCGGAATCTCCGCCGAGCCGTCTTCGGACCGGCCTCTCCTCGTGCGCGGCGTCCGCACCACCGCCTACACCCACACCGAGGCCGACCACCTCATCTATGGCAACCGTTCCGCTCTCGGTACCGAGCTCCGTTACACGCCCGAGTATCATTCCGTCGCCGCCGACTGGTCACGCTTCCCCCTCGGGACGAAGTTCCGCATCCGTGGCTACGACCGGATCTTTGTCGTCGATGACTACGGCAGCGCCCTCGTCGGGACCCACACGATCGACGTGTATTTTCCCGACCAGGATCGCATGAAGAATTGGGGCCTGCGTTTCGTCGATATCGAGATCCTCTCCTTCGGCAGCTTCCACGAGAGCCGCAAGATCCTTGCGGCCCGAGCCAAAAACCGGTATTGCCTCGCCATGCTCGCGAGCATGACCACCGACGACTGGTATCAGACACACCGCTGAGCCGGCCGTCATTCGAGGATGCGCGACTCCATCTCCGGATCCGGGAGCACGCAGAAATCGCCCTTCTTCGAAAGCCAGTAGCGGTTCCGCGCGACGCACTTGTAGGCGGCGTCGCGCAGGAAACGCGGGATGATCCAGGCCGGGAGAAAGACCCTCCACCAGCCGCCCAAGGCCCGCGTCAGTTCGACGACCGCATCGCTGCGGAGAAAGACGCGTCCATCCGACTCGCGCAGCAGCACCATCGTGCCGCCGGCCGGATCGGCATGGACCTCAAAGCCTTTTTCGTGGGAAAGCCTGCCTTGCAGAGGCGCGAAGCGGATTCGCTTGCGGCGGTCGAGCCGCATCACCCGTCGCACCCCGGCGGAACAAAACGCGCAATCACCGTCGAAGAAGAGAATCCAGCCCATGCGGGGAATCTAGCACAAGCGCAGGATCACGTTGGCCCCGTAGTAAAATTATGAAAATTATGGTTGACTCTCTTTATTATAATTTCCATAAGTTGCGTATGACCACCACCCGCCGTCTCCTACTCGCCGTTTCCACCCTCTTCCTCCCTTACCTCACCCTCGCCGCGCCGCCCTCGGAGCTCACCGGCCGCTTCGTCTCGCTCAAGGGCGACCGGCTCGAATTCCCCACCGCCTCGAGCGGCACGAACGGAGCCGATGCCGTCACCTATACCTACTCGGTCACCGATGCGACGAATGCCTCCCTCGTCGTCAATTACCCCTCGACCGGCCGCCAGCGCAGCGTCACCCTCGTCTTTGATGCGGGCGGTGCTCCGCTCGAATACCGCGAGTTCGATCTCGTGTCGATCAACCCGCCGATGCCGCCCATCTTCCGCTCGGGCACCTTCGAGATCGGTCTCCTCGAAGTCACGCCGCCGCCTCCGCTCGAGTCCTCGGCCCCGGATGAGCTCACCGGTCTTTATCTCCAGACCGGGAAAAAGCGGCTCGAATTCCTCACCGGCGACCGCGGCCGTCACTACCTCCCGGGCAAGAGCGGTTACTTCACCTACGTCTACACGATCACCGACGAGGACTCCGCCCGCGTCGCCCTCACCTTCGAAACCGACGGCCTCACCGCCCTGCTCGATCTCGACTTCGACGCCCAGGGACGCCCCGTTTCCTTCACCGCGACCGAGGAGAAAAACGGCGCGCCCCTCACCACCACCGGCAAACTCGCCATGGGCACGAACCGCCACCTCGCCGATCTCCAGATCGGCACCGATGCGGCCAAACTCGCCGGCAACGATCACTTCGGCGCCATCGGCCTCTACCAGACCGTGGGGCAGCGCGGCGATGACAAGGATCCCCTCGTCTACACCATCGTCCTACAGAACGACGGCGATACCGACACCTTCCGCCTCCGCGGCTCGCGCGACCGCAGCCACTTCCGCGTCGAGTATTACACCTATCCCGCCCGCGAAAACGTCACCGCCGCGATGGTCGCCGGGACCCTCGAGCCGGGCGAACTCGGACACGACGCCACCGCCACCTACACGATGGAGCTGACGCCGCTCCGTGCGAATGGCGCCTTCCTCGGCGAAGTCTCGGCCCGTTCCCTCTCCGTGCCCGAGGCCCGCGACGCCGTTCACAGCCTCAGCTTCGTCAAAGCCCGCTCCAAGCACGGATCCGGCAAGAAAAAGCGCCGCTGAGGCCCGCGCGGCGCGGGATCCGACCCTGTCTGGTCCCGCATCCGACCCTCTTGGGTCGCGCAAAGAAGGCTTTTCAAGGACCGGACCCGGGGCGAGGGTGGCGCCGTAGTCTCACGAACGTCATCCCCGCTCCCATGCCCCTCCGCCCCGGATCCGACTCCATCGACCGCCTCCGCCTCGTCTCGATCCTCGACGGCATCTCCTATCTGATCCTCCTCGGCATCGCGATGCCGTTGAAGTACCTCGCCGATATGCCCCTCGCCGTCCGCATTGTCGGATCACTCCACGGCTTTCTCTTCCTCGCCCTCTGTGCCTGCCTCCTCGAGGTGCTCGTGCGCAAGCGCCTCTCCTTCGGCTGGTGCGTCATCGTTTTTGTCTGCGCGCTGTTTCCCTTCGCGCCCTTCGTGCTCGACCGGAAATTGAAGGCGAAAAGCAACGAGGCTTCCTGATCCGTCACGCGCCATGAAGCCACTCCTCGCTTCACTCGTCCTCTTCATGGCCGCCACCCTTTCCGCCCAGCAGCGCCAGTCGGCCATCACCGGAAAAGGCGAGCTCCCGCCCCTGCCCGCGGGCGCCTTCACCCTCGTCGTCATTCCCGACACGCAGCATTACACCGGCCGCGGTTGCAAAGGCTCCCTCGCCTCCGACGCGCCCGTGGTCAACGCCCATCTCGCCGCGCAGGTCGAGTGGATCCTGACCAACCAACAAAAGGAGAACATCGTCTTCGTCACTCACGTCGGCGACATCGTCGAGGAGAACCGGCGCGAGGAATGGGCGATCGCGAAACAACACCTCGACCGCCTCCGCAGCGTCGTGCCCTTCGCGCTGAATGTTGGCAATCACGACATGGAGCCCGACGGCGACGCGCGGCTTTTCCAGGAGCATTTCCCCGCCACCAGCTTCGCGGGCGAGTCCTGGTATCTCGGCACCTACACCCACGAGCGCGCGGACCAACACGTCTCGGCCAACAACGTCAACAGCGCGCAGCGTTTCTCCGCGGGCGGCATCGACTTTCTCCATCTCAGCCTCGAGTGCAACGCCCCCGACGACGTCCTCGCCTGGGCCGACCGGATCATCGGACAACACCCCGGACACCGTCTCCTCGTCACCACCCACATGGACCTCGGCATCATCGACAAGCCGGAGACCGCGGAGGGTTACATCCACGATCCCAAGGGCCGGATGCGTTGGGTGAAGATCCACGGGAAGCGCGGCAACAGCGGCGAGGCGATGTGGGAGAAGTTCTTCCGCCGCCAACCGACCCTCGACCTCATTCTCTGCGGCGACCAAAGCCGTGTCACTGCCCTGCGCCTCGACACGAAGGCGAATGACGGGCATGTCGTGACTTCGTTGCTGAGCGATTACATGAGCGAGCCGGTCCTGCGGCTGATGCGGTTTCGTCCTGACAAAAACACCATCGAGGTGCTCACGTGGCATGTGGGCGGGGGATTTCTCGTCGAGTCAACGAGGTATGTGGAGGAACGGGAGGCGCACCGGTTTTCGGTGGATTGGCGGGTGGGGGAGTGAGAAAACCTTCATTAGAATCCGGGAATTCTTCATGAAATCAGTTGAACAGTTCCCGGATTTAACCGAAGAAAAGACTCGATGGATTATCCGGCAAGATTAGAGGCCATTCTGAAGCCATCCCATCAGGGAGATTTGATCGCGTTGGACCTCTTTGCGGGTTGCGGCGGCCTTGCATTGGGTTTTGAAGCGGCGGGGTTCAAAACGATCGGTTATGAAAAGGCTGCTGATGCGTGTGCCACGTATCGCGCGAACTTGAACCATCCATGCCATGAAGTCACCTTGGGAACTGAAACCGTCCTGCCGGAATGTGATGTTCTGATCGGTGGTCCGCCCTGCCAACCCTTTTCCGTTGGCGGGCATCAGCTCGGTCTTAACGATTCTCGAGACGGATTTCCGACTTTCATTGCAGCGGTGGATCGCCTGCGGCCGAAGTTGTTCCTCTTCGAGAATGTTCGCGGCATGCTCTACTCCAATCGGAAATACTTCGACGAAATTCTTCAAGTGCTAGCTGGGTTTGGATACACGATCAGTTTCAAGCTCCTCAATGCGCTCGACTATGGTGTTCCACAGAAGAGAGAGAGGTTGATCGTGGTCGGTCACGAAGATCCCTTTCAGTTTCCTTCGACAACCACGCGAAAAGTTACGGCCGGGGAGGCCCTCCTTGACCTCGCATTTTCCATTCCTCCTGAGTCCAGGTTTCTCACACCCAGCATGGACCAATACGTGGCAAACTACGAGCGGGCCTCAAAGTGCATCCGGCCAAGGGACCTGCACCTCGATCAGCCTGCCCGCACTTTGACTTGCCGTAACCTCGCAGGTGCTACCGGAGACATGCACAGGGTGCGACTACCCGACGGGCGGCGTCGAAGGCTGCTCGTTCGTGAGGCTGCTAGGCTTCAAAGCTTTCCTGACTGGTTTGAGTTCCGAGGTGGGGAAATCAGTCAATACACCCAGATCGGTAACGCCGTTCCACCTCTGATGGCGTGGCATATCGCGCGTGCCGTCCGTCAGCAATTAGGAAATGAAGTCACCGAACTTCCCTTCATAGACGGTGTGGAAAATCTCCAGCCGGAGCTGGCTCTTTAATTTTGCCAAGATGCCCAAACAAGCTGCCGTTCAAAAGGTGATCAATGAGGCGATCCACATTCTCGAGGTCTGCGGACTTCCCATGAGTGAGAAATCCTCTCGTCAGCGTGAAAAGACTGCCATGAGCATTCTGGCTGTTGCGGGAGTAACCCACTCCGCGGGATGGCCTTCTGCCGGCGAGGGATCTCCGCTGGGAACGCGCAAGATCATTCAATTCATCAACACGCATTTCCAAGAGTCGATATCGGAAGGTTCCTACGATGACATTCGCCGCAAGGATCTGAAAGATGCACTGCTCGCAGGCCTCGTGATAGCCAGCGCTGGGAAGCCGGGATCGTCGACGAACGATCCCACCCGTGGTTACGCGCTCGATCCGGATTTTGCCACCTTATTGCGCACCTACGGACAGACCGGCTGGCAAACAAGCGCGTCCTCGTTCATGGCCGGGCGAACCGCCCTGTCCGAACTGCTGCGTGCGAAGTTCGCGACCAATCCAGTTGCAGTCCAGCTTCCGAATGGCGCAAAGCTCGCGTTGAGCGGAGGCCCGCACAACCTCCTTCAGAAGGCGATCGTCGAGCAGTTCCTGCCACGTTTCGGATACAACTCGAATGTCCTCTACATCGGAGATACTGCACAGAAATCGCTCCACGTCGACTCACAACTCTGCAACCAGCTGAATCTGATTCTCGATCCGTCGAAGAAGACGCCCGATGTGATTTCGTATTCGTCCGAGAAAAACTGGCTTTACTTGATCGAGGCCGTCCACACTTTTGGTCCTATCTCCAATGAGCGGCGAATGGAACTCACGGAATTTGCCGCGCAATCGAATGCCGGTTTGATTTTTGTCACCGCGTTCCTCGACCTCAAGGCCTTCAGAAAAAGCGCATCGGAGATCGGGTGGGAGACGGAAGTCTGGATTGCATCGGAGCCCGATCACTTGATTCATTGGAACGGAGACAGGTTTCTGGGACCTCGGACGTGAGCATACCGAAGAATCGGGAAGCAGCTCGGACAAGACCCGGAGGCAGCTAATGAACTTCTTCTCGCGTTGGACAAAACCCCGGTTCGACCCGGAGCGGATCGACTGGCTCTTCAGCCATTTTTCCTGGCTGCTGGAGAACTACGGGGGCCACGCTTCCTTCCTGCGCAACTACCATCTCATCATGCCCGGATCGAAGGACTTTCCGGTCTCGACGAAGGTTCCCTCGCTGCAGGTGGAGCAGGTCTTCCGTTCGATCATGCGACACATGGGCATGGGAAACTGGGCGGTGACGCTGGTGCCGATGACCCGTGAAAACGCTCCGGACCCGGAATCGTTTGAAAAAGACACCAGCGAGCATTCCATGGGCTACAGCAGTGATGGCGCGGCCGGTTATTTTCAGTTGGACAGTTGGGGCCGGGCCAAAGTCGGCTACGGCACGGATCTGACCAAGGACTTCACGACCCTGGTCGCGGTGCTGTCGCATGAGGCATCACATTACCTGCTGACCAAAAGCATCACGGTGATGCCGGGCGGGTGGAAGGATCTCGAGCCGGTCACGGATCTCACGGCGATCTTCACGGGTTTCGGACTATTCCAGGCCAACACCGCGTCAGTGGTCTATCACAGTGCCGCGGGCCAGTCGGCATCGAACATGGGTTACCTTCCGGAGTCGGGGCGGGCTTATGCGCTCGCAATCTTCAGCGAACTGTCCATGCTCGATCCGGAGTTCGTGGCGAAGCAACTCCGACCCAATCCCCGCGCCAGCTACCGGGCCGCGATCGAAGACATCCGAAATCACCGTGGGTCGGAGATGAAGCAGCTCGAACTAGCGGTGAACTTGCGGAATTGGTGATCGTTGAAATCGGTCGCGCCGCCGCTTCCACCCTTGCCCCGCCTCATGGATTTTGATTCAATGCATCGGCCCACCCGATGAACCCCGAACCCGACCGCGTCCTGCCGACTCTGACCGCCTTTCTCTTCGGACTCGGCCTGGGGGTGGGCGGCACCTGGATGGCGTTGCCTCGGGAAGGTCCAGGCGATGCGGGCGACGGACCGATCGCGCAGGGGGAGCGGGATGTCACGACCCCGGCTCCGCCCCAGGCGGTCACCCTGCTTGAGCGGACCGACGGAAGCGAGCGAGAGGCCGCGGCTCCGCTCATCCAAGCCGCCCCGCGTCCTGGTGCCGTTGCCGGAGTGGATGTGGAAGCGGACGCCGCTAACGCCGGCGAAGACGATCGCCTCAAGGCCTTCCGCCGATCCCTCCTCGACACTTCGACGGTCGGGCGGCGTCAATACCTCACCCTCCTGCAGGATCTGACCACCGAGGATGCCCCGGCGATGATGGCTCTTTTCCGCGAAATGGCCCAGCGCGGTCATGCCGTGGGCGACTACGACCGCCTCTTCTGGCTGCGCTGGGCCGAGGTCGACGGAGCCGCCGCCAGCGCCGCGATGTTCGCGCGCGACAAACGTTTCCCCGAGACCGCCCTATCCAACCTCGCCATCGCCACCTGGGCCAAGTATGAACCTGAGGCCGCCAGCGCCTGGCTCTTCGCCCAGGAGGACATTCCCCTCCGTGAGGGCATGACAAATGGCTTGCTCGAGGGCATGGCCGAATACGATCCCGCCTTCGCGATGCGCTTTCTCGAAAGCGCCAACCTCTCCACGAGGCAACGCGCCCACGGCTATGCCCAGATCGCGCGCCAGCATCACCTGCAGCAGGGACTCGACGCGGTCGGGCAATGGTACGAGGAACACGCGGCGGGCGGTCGCGACCTTGACCAAGTGATCGAAGCCACCACCGGCGTCTATGCCCGCGCCCCCTTCGCCGAAGCCCTCGGCTGGGCCGATTCCCTCGAGGGAGCCTCCGAGCACGCCATGCGGACGCGGAATCAACTCCACGCCCGGCTCGCCTATGATCGTCCCGACGGCCTCCTCGCTTATCTCGGGGGGGAACCCGGCGCCGAAAGCCTCGGCGGAGTGATTCCCCTCACCGAGCGCGCCGTGAGCCGTTGGATCCAGACGAATCCCGGCGCGATGGCAAGCTGGCTGGAAAAGAACCGCGAGATCCGGAACTACGACCTCGTCGCCGCCCCCTTCGCCGCGCAGGTCGCCCGCGACGACCCTGCCGCCGCCCTCGCCTGGGCCGACACCCTCCGCGACCCCGCCCTGCGCGAGACGGTGAAGGAACGGATAGCGAGCGCTCGAAGTGCAGGAAGGTAGGTGGGGGGAATTCATCGGTCCCGACAGAGCCGGTCCACTTGACGGATCACGACTCATGATAGATCTTCTATCATATGAAGACCGCTACGGTTGCTGACTTGAGAAACAACTTTGCCGCCGTCTCAAAGTGGATTCATGACGGAGAGGAGGTCGTCATCACCAAGCGTGGGCGCGCCTTCGCCACGCTGACTCCGTCGCGGGAGCGCCCCATTCTCCCTCCGCTCGACCGGATGGCTCGTCTTGAAAAGGCCTTCCCGGATGGTCCCGTCGATGGTGACGCCCGCGACACGGTTGACTACGACCGCGGAGACCGATGACGACCTACATCGATACGGCGCTCTTCGTGAAGAGCTACGTCCTGGAGGTGGATTCGCCGGAAGCGGTCCGGCTCCTGGAGGAGATGGGTGAGCCATTCGCCTATTCCCACCTGCACGAACTGGAAATCCCCAACGCGATTCGTTTGAAACGCTTCCGTGGCGAAATCACCGTGGCCCAGGAAACGGCTGCGATACGAGCCTTTGTTACCGACGTGGACGCAGGCCGCTTCCAGCGGATCGATTACGATCTTGGCAACGTTTTCATTCGAGCCGAAAAGCTTTCCAGGAAGCACTCCGGCGAGATCGGTTGTCGCAGCCTCGATCTCTGGCACGTGGCCGCCGCCCTTGAGGGCAAGTTCGCGACCTTCGTCTCCTATGATGCCCGCCAACGAAAAGCAGCAGAGCTTTCAGGACTAAGGGTGCTGCCTTTGATGGCAAAATAGGTGCCGAAGTCATCATCTGGAAACCCATGGTAACCTCGTTTGGCAAGTGGGTGTTGTGAAAGGATTTCCCAACCTGCCCCCAATTCCGGTTTCACTCGCAGTCATGAGTCGCCTCTCTTTTCCCGTCATTCTTGCCTCAGTGGCTGTTTCCCTCGCCCACGCCGCTGACGAGCCGAGACCCTTGCGTCTCCTCACCCCCGAGCGCATCGCCGCCCTCTCCGATTCCGAACGTGGCTCTTGGAACGCCTACCTCGAACGGTCCCGCGAGCGGGCTCTCGCCGAAGGTCGACTTCTCGCCGAGGAATGCCGCGCCGCCGGGAATGAGACCTCGCAACCCGCGCCGAACCGGAGCAGTGAATTTGAAATCGATGGCGACACACCGCTCGATTGGTTTTCGAAACCGGAAAACCGGCGGCTCGTTGAGGTGCTGATCAGCTACCAGACCCCGACCGGCGGCTGGTCGAAGGCGGTCGATTACGAAAAGGGGCCGCGCTCTCCCGGCACCCACTGGACCTCGCAAAAGGGCGCGGGCTGGCACTACTGCGGCACGATCGACAACCGCACCACCACCGAGCAGATCCAGTTCCTCGCCGGAGTCCGCACGGCGACGGGAGACGAGGCCGCCGGCTCCGCCGCATTGAAGGGCATCGACTATCTCCTCGAGGCCCAATATCCGAACGGTGGTTGGCCGCAGGTGTATCCCGTCGAAAGCGGCTACCACGAGGCGGTGACGCTCAATGACAATGCCATGCTCCATGTGATGGAGGTGTTGCTCGATCTCGCGGAGGTCGAGGAATCTTACGCCTTCGTCGATGCGGAGCGCCGGGCCGCGGCCCGCTCCGCGGTCGATCGTGGCATCGCGTGGCTCCTTGCCGCCCAGGTCCGCATCGACGGAAACCCGACCGTGTGGGGTGCCCAACATGACCCTCTTGACTCCGCCCCGGTGAAGGCCCGGGCCAAGGAACCGCCCTCGCTCAGCGGCGGCGAATCGGCCGAGATGGTGAAATTCCTCATGCGACGAGGGCCGGTGACGCCGGAGGTGATCGCCGCTATCGAGAGCGCGGTGAAGTGGTTCGAGGGCAACCGTCTCACCGGTCTCCGCAAGACGAAGAACGAGGCGGGCAAGACCGACTACGTGCCCGATCCCGAGTCGAAGGAGGTCTACTGGGCCCGCTTCTACGATCTCGGAACCGGCAAGCCCATCTTCCCCGGAGCCGACGATGGCATTCTTTATCCGACCCACGCGGAGATGGCCGCGAAGAACAAGGTCGCCTACGATTTCATGTCGACCCGCCCCCGCGATCTCCTCGAGAAGGAAGTGCCGCGCTGGAAAATGCGCCTCGAGAAGGAGCGCGGGTGAGAATTCGACGGAAACGGCGTCGGGCGTGCGGGGTTGCAGGATCCTGACATGCGCACCATCCTTTTCCTCGCCCTGCTTCTGGTTTCCTCTCTCCATGCAGCCGACGGCCTCCAGCTCGAAGGCGAGCGCTGGACCTACCGCGAGGGTGATTGGGAGATGACCGGCATCCTCGTGAAGCCGGAGGGCGACGGACCCTTCCCCGCCGTGCTCATTAGTCACGGGCGGGGCGGCAGTGCGGGGAGCTTCGGGATGCAAAAGGCGCGCGAGATGGTCTCGTGGGGTTTCGTCTGCATCGCCCCCGACTACACCCATGCTGGCCCGGCGATGGGAGGCAAGGGCAAGGGGCCCGTGGCCAAGGGAGCGGCTCCGGCGGGTGATCTGGGAGCCAGTGCGGAGAACCTGCGCCGCGCGAAGACTTGTCTCGATCTCCTCGTGAAGATGCCCGAAGTCGATCCGGAGCGCCTCGCCGCCTACGGTCACAGCATGGGTGGTTTCGTGACGATCGGTCTCGCCGCGAAGGAGCCCGAACGTCTCAAGGCCGCCGCCATCACCGGCAGCGGGGTGTCGCCGCGCGAAGGATTTCCCGCTCCGGCGGTGAGCGCGGTCGCGACGATCCGGACGCCTTTTCTCATCCTCCACGGAGATGCCGATCCGGTGGTTCGCCCGGATCAATCCGCCGCCTTCGCCGAGGCGCTGAAGGCGGCTGGTGTTGAACACGAACGCATCCTCTACCCCGGCGAAGGCCACCCCATCGATCAGACCAAACGCGAAGAAGTCTTCACCGCCGTGCGCGGCTGGTTCGCAAAATACGGTTTTAAGTGAACGGCCTTCGCCGATCTCTGATCTCTGATCTCTGACCTCTGACCTCTGACCTCTGACCTCTGACCTCCGACTTCTGACTTCTGACTTCTGACTTCTGACCTCCGAACTCACCCCCGCAACGCCAGCAATTCCAGCACCGTCGGCAGGATCTGTCCGTGGGTGCGGTTGCGGCCGGCGCGGTTGAGGATGTCGGCCACGAGGGAGGCGTCGTGCAATCTCCGGGCGGGGAGCCAGTCTTCCTCGGTGGCGGCGTTTTCGCGTTTTGTCAGGGTGCGGATGAAGTCGCGGGTCTGGCAGCGGCTGATCTCGACGCGGGTGCCGCCCATTTCAAAATCGATTTCCACGGTGCCGAGGCGGGCGGGATCGAGTTCAGAGACGCGGATGCGGAAGCCTTGTCGCACAGCCTTTCCGGGCTGACAGACGATCTCACGACCTGTGGAGATCCCGCCGTCGATGCCGGCTTCGAGACGTCCCGCGACCCAGGCCGCGAGGTAAAGGGCGCTCATGCGAAAGCCTTTCGCGTAGCGGATTGTCACCTCGGAGAGCGAGCCGAGTTCACGCGCGACGAGGGGACGGTCGAAGGCATTGGCGACGGCATGGCGGATCGAGTTCATCCGCGTGAAGGCGAGGTCGTGCATGACGTAGGACGACGAGCCCCGCTGGCATTCGAGGAGACGCAGGAAGGGATTGCGCGGCGCGGCCCAGCCCTCGCTGTCGAAGAGGAGGCGGTCGATGCGCGAATAAAGGCCCTCTTCAAAGGCGTCGGAGAGTTCGCCCCGCCACCAGAAGGCGAGCGGCAGATCCGAGTCGAGATGGGCGAGGACAACGTTGCGGAGGAGTCCTGGGGAATGGCCGGTGAGGAAAAAGCTGATCTGCTCGGTGCAGACACTCTTTTCGCCGTTCCGGTCGATCTGGCAGTGGGCCTGCACCCAGGCGCGGGCTCCGGTCGCGGCGGCACGCGGGTCGGCGTGGATGAGGAGCGAGCGGCAAGCCGTCTCGTTTGTCAGCTCGGCGAGGACGGCGGCATCGCGCTCCAGCTCGGACGGGTTTTCGTTGTAGAGCGCGAGATTGATGAGCGAGGCCCGGGCGATGCCGGTATGGCCGCTCTCATCGGGATCGCCGACAAAGAGCGCCTGCAGCGCCTTCTCGATACGGGATAGCTCCACCTCTTCGCCGAGCAGGTCGAAGGCAGGCGGGGCGGAAAGGGCGGCGGCGGTCGTCATCGTTCCGGAGAATAGCCCCATTTTTCCCGGTGGAAAAGCGATTCGGGCTGGAGAAAGGTTGCGACCCGCCGCTCGCGCGGATTCTTCCCCCTGCCCCTGATGTCTCCCAGCACCCGCGTCACCCGTCTCGACAACGGCATTCGTCTCGCCACCGTCTCCATGCCCCACATGGCCAGCGTTGCCATGGGCATCTGGGCCGGGGCGGGGAGTCGTCACGAGACCGAGCGCGAGCATGGCATGGCCCACTTCGTCGAGCACATGCTCTTCAAGGGCACCGAGGAACGCTCCGCCGAGGAGATCTCGCGCCACATCGAAAGCCTCGGGGCCTCCATCGACGGGTTCACGGTCGAGGATCACACCGCCTACCAGGTGAAGGGACCGTCGGAGAAATTCGGCCGTCTTTTCGAAGTGCTCTCCGATCTTTACCGCAATCCCTTTCTCGATCCCACCGAGATCGATTCCGAGAAGCAGGTGATCCGTGAAGAGATCGCGATGGTGCACGACCAACCCTCGCAATACCTCGACGACCTCATCAGCGAGGCGGCGTGGGGTCGCGAGCATCCCCTCGGCCGTTCCATCACCGGTACCGAGGAGAGCCTCGAAAAATTCCGCCGCGCCGACATCGAGGCTTTCCACTCGCGCGTCTATCGCGGCCGCCACACCGTCGTCTCGGTGGCAGGAAACATCGACCATGATGAAGTCGCCGCGATCGTCTCCGCCCGTCTCGGTGATCTCGCCGCGGGCGAAGAGCTCACCTGCGAGCCCGCCCTGCCGCCGCAGCCCCAGCACCGCTTCCACGAGGACGGCGGGCAAGAGCAATCGCACTTCGCCCTTTCCTTCCGCAACGTCGACCGCAACGACCCGCGTCGCTACGCCCACAAGCTGCTGAACGTGATCCTCGGCGAGAACATGAGTTCGCGCCTCTTCCAGGTGATCCGCGAGCAGCGCGGCCTTTGCTACGAGGTGCAGAGTGATCTCGTGAGTTTCTCGGACGCCGGGGCTCTGCAGATTTACCTCGCCCTCAGTCCGGCGAATCTCGCCCAAGCCCTCCGCGCGATTTCCACCATCCTCGAAGATCTCCGCACCCGCGGAGCTACCGCCGTGGAACTGGAAGAGGCGAAATCCTACGTCATCGGGCAGAATCGCATCAGCCTGGAGAACACCTCGGCCCAGATGATGTGGGCGGGCGAGTCGTTGCTGTATTTCAACGAATGGATCGATCCCGAGGTCGCCCACCAGCATCTCGAAGCGGTGACGCTCGCCGACATTCACGCCGCGGCGCGGGAGGCTTTTGATCCCGATACCTTGTGCTCTGCCATCATCGGACCCGCCGAGTCGCGGGGTAGGTTGGCTCAGTGGTTGGGAAGGTGAGGTCGGAGGTCGGAGGTCGGAGGTCACGCCGTGGGGACGACGTGGAGGAGGCGGAGGGTCGTGATCTGGCGGACGGGAGTCTGCACGGGAGGCTCTTCGCCGACGGCGGGTCGGGTGATCCAGAGATCGATGCTTTGCTGGGCGTGACGCACCATCTTGTCGAGCGGATCGAGATAGACGCGGCCGCTCAGGCTCGTCGTCTGCACCTCCACGGTGGTGGGGGCGGCACCTGCGTCGGGGAGAGATCCCGCGAGGGTTCCGGCATACTCGATCGAGAGGCAGTTCTGCCCTTCGAAGCTCACCGAGCCGGCGTGCCGACACGAGAGGTCAAAGGTCAAGGCACCGATCTCGCCGATCTGACGCGTCCCTTGGAGCGACCAACCGTCGCCCGGTGCGACCCGCTTTTCCGAAAAGCCCTGGAAAAGCCCTGCGATGAGCTGTTCGAGCTCGTCGGGTCCGAATTTCGGCACATCGGGCAGCAAAGCGGTCTCATCGCCGCCTCCCGACGTCACCGACGCGTCGATGCGGCCTCTGTCGTCGAGGGTCAGGTCGACGAGGCGGTTCATCGTCGCGCGGACGTGGCGGCCGAGGGGTGTCTCCTGATCCTCCGGCTTCAGGGATTCGTAAGTCAGCGTCGTGCCGCGCGAGTTGAAGGTCAGGTCGAGCCTCTCGGTGCGCGCTTTCAGGACGATGCCGGGCTTTCCGTCGACCCGGACCTTCGCGTCGTAGCGGGCCTGTTGCTCCATCGTGAAACCTTCGCCGCCGCCGAGCTGCAGCTCGGTCTTCACGACAAAGCGATAGGTGTTCCCGGGCTGGAATTCCGGACGGATCCGCTCGGCTTTCGACGAGGTCGCCGTCGTGCCCGGCAGCGTGAAGCCAGGCATCGCCACTCCCGGACCGGGGGCCGTGGGGAAAACCGCCGCCGGACGGCGCGGTTCGTTCATCGCGGGGACACCGGGGATCGCCGGGATGGGGATGACGACAGGCTCCGCCTTGGGTTTCTCCGTGGCGGATTGCTGCGCGCGCAACCCGGGCATGGCCAAGGTCAGCAAGGATGCCGTGGCGAGGAGTGAGCGGAGGTGCTGGGAAAGAATGCGCACACGACGAGCGAACCACAAATCCGGGGGTGGGGCAATGATGGAGTGATGGAGTGGTTTCCGGTGGAGATCTTGAAAACGAAGATTTGCGTTTTGTTTTCGAACAGGAATTGCGAGAATTTCGTTCAAAACGTGGACGCAGCATGAGCCTTCAGGAGCTCTATCACCGAATCCGGCCACTGGCGAAGTGGCATGCCGAGCAGCAAGGGGAAAGACTTCCCATGGATCCGGTTGTCGCTTTCGTTCTCGCCGCCTTTTTCAGCGTGGTTGGTGGTCTGTTAGGGGGATTCGCTCTATGGATCAACCTGGGGTTCACTCCTGAAAACTCCGGAGGAACCCTCATCTTGATTGGCGGGGCCCTTCTCATGACGGTTCTTTCTGCCGTCATCTATGCGATTCAGAAGAGTCGCACCGTTTTCTACGGCCTGAATGCCTTTACCGTCCTGACATTGATCAACCTCGTCTCATCGCTTTTGAAGTGAGGTCTCGGAACGGCTCGGCACGAAACGCGGGTCGGCGTCATTCACCGCGGCAGCGCTGGAGGGGCACAGTCCTCTGTGCCCGAGTGTGCGCCCATGGAACCTGAGGCAGAACGCGGAAGCACACTTCTCAAAGCAACGGGGCTAGCAATCACCGCTCAATCCCGAGCCGCACCCTTCGCCACCGCTTTCCCCTTTTTCGCCGGAGCACCCGATCCGTTCGAGCGGGTCTCGACGTAGGCGAGGAATTCGTCTTTCGAGATACCGAGGATGGCGGCGGCCTGGTCGTCGTCGCCGGTCTCGCGCAGGGCGGTCTCGGCGAGCAGTTTCATCGCCAGCGCGACGGGAGAAACCTTGGCCAGGGCGGCGGATTGGAGGAAACGCTTCGCGGCGCGCTCGAGGATGACGCGCTCGCTCTCGCTGCTGCTCGCCTGATCGAAGGGCAGGTCGCTGCCGAGAATGACGTTGCCGCTCGCGAGGACGCAGGCGCGCTGGATGAGGTTCTCGAGCTCGCGGACGTTGCCGGGCCAGTGGTAGCCTTCGATCATCTCGGCGGCTTCCTTCGAAAATTGCATGGGCCGACCGCGACCGCCCTCGGTGCGCTTCGCGAGGAAGTGCTCGGCGAGGAGACGGATGTCCTCCTGGCGCTGGCGCAGCGGTGGGATGTGGATGCGGACGACGTTGAGACGGTAAAAGAGGTCCTCGCGGAAGGTGCCGTGCTCGACTTCCTCCTCGAGCCGTTTGTTCGTCGCGGCAAGGATGCGGACGTCGGTCTGGAGGGTCTGGTTGCCCCCGACGCGGGAGAATTCACCGCTCTGGAGGACGCGGAGGAGCTTGCTCTGCACCTCCATGGGCATGTCGCCGATCTCGTCCAGAAAGAGGGTGCCGCCGTGGCATTGCTCGAAACGGCCGATGCGCTGGTTCACTGCTCCGGTGAAGGCACCCTTTTCGTGGCCGAAGAGTTCGCTCTCGAGGAGGTTGCTGGGGATCGCGGCACAGTTGATGGCGACGTATTCGGCCTTGGCGCGGCGGGAGAATTTGTGGATCGCGTTCGAGACGACTTCCTTGCCCACGCCGCTCTCGCCGGTGATGAGGACGGGGGCGTCGGCACGGGCGACACGGCCGATCAGTTTGTAAACATCCTGCATCGCCGGGGAACGGCCGATGATGAGGTCGTCGGTCGGCTGCGGGGGAATGATGGGATCGGATTTGCTGCGATCCTCGGCGGCGCGCATCTGCTCGGCGGCGGAGAGGGCCCGCTCGGCGATGCCGCGCAACTCGAAGTTCACCGATTCGCGGCGCAGCACGTCGAAGGCACCCAGGCGCATCGACTCGATCACCGCATTGGTGGAGTGGACGCGGCCGTTGAGGATGACCATTGCATTGGGCTGCGCCATGCGGATCCGCTTCAGCAGCTCGACGCCATCGAAGGGACGCATCTGGAATTCGGCGATGAGGAGGTCGGCGTTCCGCTCGGTGAACAACTTCAGGGCTTCGTCGGCGGTCCGGGTCGTGACCACCTCGACGGAATCGGCCTCGAGGTGGCGCGACGCCCACTCGAGGAAATCGGGATCATTGTCCGCGATAACGACCGTTTGTTTTTGGAGATCTTCCATATAGGGTTGGGCTCCCACGGACCGGGATTGCTTACGCTCCCAACCGCGGGACGGGGGGCCAGACGATAGCACAATCCCGCCATTCCACCGATTTTTTAGGCGATGAAATACGACGAAATTCCTTCGGATCTCTTTACCAACAACCGCTCCCGGCTCGCCGCGGCGCTCTCCGGCAAGGCCCTCGCGGTGGTCCATTCGGCGGACATTCCCTGGCGTTGTGCGGATGGTTCGATGCCCTTCCTCCAGAATTCCGACCTGTTCTATCTCAGCGGGATCGATCAGGAGGAAACCATCCTGCTGCTGATGCCCGGGCACCCCGATCCGGCGCTGCGCGAGATCCTTTTCGTCCGCGAAACTTCGGAGCTGATCGCGATCTGGGAGGGCCACAAGGTGACGATCGAGGAGGCACAAAAAATTTCCGGAATCGGTACGGTAAAATGGTCCAGCGAGTTCGACGCGGTCTTCCGGAGGCTCGTCCGCGAGGCCGAAACGGTCTGGCTGAACCACAACGAGCACGGCCGCTCGAGCGCCCCTGTTAATTTTTCGCTCGACGACCGCTTTCGGCGTCTTTGTCAGGAACGCCACCCCGACCTCCGTTACGAAAGGCTCGCCCCGGTGCTGCACCGCCTCCGCGCGGAGAAGTCGGATCACGAGATCGCCCTCGTCCAGCGCGCCTGCGACATCACCGCGAAGGGTTTCGAGCGGCTCCTCCGTTTCGTGAAGCCGGGGGTGATGGAGTATGAGATCGAGGCCGAGCTGCTCCACGAATTCGTCCGCCATGGATCGCGCGGTTTCGCCTACCAGCCCATCATTGCCTCGGGGAAAAACGCCTGCGTCCTTCACTACATCGTGAACGACCAGCCCTGCCGGGACGGGGATCTCCTCCTCCTCGACGTCGCGGCCGAGTACGGGAACTACAATTCCGACCTCACCCGCACGATTCCCGTGAACGGGAAATACACCCCGCGCCAGCGGGCCGTCTACGACGCGGTGCACCGCATCCTGCGCCTCTGCATCGACGAGCTCATCGTGCCGGGCAAACACCTCAAGGATGTCTACCACAAGGAAGTCGCCCGGGCCACGGAGGACGAGCTGATCGCCCTCGGCCTGCTCGATCCCCAGGTTGTCGCCGAGGAGCGCGCCCAGGAGGATCTGCCCGAGGAGAAACGCGCTTATCGCAAATACTTCATGCACGGCGTCTCGCACAGCCTCGGTCTCGATGTGCATGACGTGACGCCGGCGGAGAATGTTTTCGTCGAAAACATGATCGTGACGGTGGAGCCCGGCATCTACCTGCCCGAGGAGGGCTTCGGCGTGCGTCTCGAAAACGACATCGTCGTGAAGACCGGCGGCAACATTGATCTCATGGCCCACATCCCGATCGATGCCGATGAGATCGAAGCGATGATGGCGGCGACGGCGTAAGAAGCCAGGGCGTTTCTCCGCGATGAGCCTGCGCTCGCTCCTCGACGATCTCGGCAGGGTTTTCCGCCGGCTTCTTTCGCGAAAGGGAGTGCCTCAGGCAACGTTTTCCATCGATCACATCCTCGCGCAGGGACGTCTCACCGAGGCGCGCGAGCGTTTCCGGCTCGGGCAGGCCGATCCTGACAAAACGGCAAAGTATTCGCATCGTCCCACCTGGCAACTCGTGTGCGAAGAGGTGCTCGACACCGATTTTGATCCGCCGGTATACGATGCGATCTACGCCGAATTGCTCCGCCGCGGCTACGACGACCGCACCATCGATGACCTGCGCCGTCTCGCCTGGGAGACGGCCGGATGGATGAATTACGATCTGATGCTCTGGGAATGGACGGTGCTCGAGGAGAGCGACATGAAAATCGCCCTCGACCTCCAACGTGAGCGCGGATTGATCGGGGCGATCGAGCACGAGCGGCGGCTCGAGCGGATCAGGGAGGTATCGGAGCGTCCGATCCCGGATTGAGGGGATCACTCTCCGCCCGACTCCGTGCTCTTTTTCAGGAATCCGCCGAACCCTTTCGGGAAGAGCGGTTTCACCTTTCGTTCCGTGACTTCCGTCTCGGTCGGTGCGGGCGCGGCCCGCTGCGCGTCCTTGAAGAGGATGGGGAGAAACTCCGCGTCGCGGAAGCCACGCGCGCCTTTTTTGCCCTGGTGCACGACGACGAGATCCATCGAGGGCACGATGTAGAGGCGCTGGAAATTCGACCCGAGCGAGCAGATGAGATCCGGAGGTGCCGCCTTGCTGAGACAGGCGCGGCTCCAATCCTCGGGCAGGGGTTCGATCTCGAGGGTTTCCTCCACGTCGAGTTCGCGTGCGTCGGGCCGCGTGCAGTAGGAGTTCACCCAGAAACAGAGGCCGAAGGCGGGATTGATCGGCGTCGGTTTGAAACATTTCGTCAGTTCCTCGGTGGGAACGATCTGTTTCCCGTTCCAGGTGCCGCCTTGGCAGACCATCTCGCCGAAGTTCATCCAATGGCGGCCGCTCATGTACATCCCGGCCGAGGGGATGACGTTGCCATGACTGTCGGCGCGCCACTGCGAGATGCCGATGTCGAGCGGCTGGATGAGTTTGCGATTCAGATAGGCCTCGTAGGTCAGCCCTTTGCGTTTCAGCTTGCGGCGCATCACCTCGCAAAACACCTGCAGGTGGCTCGGTCCGTAGATGAAGGAAGCCCCCGGATCGTTCTTCGCATCGAGCCCGAGGGAGAGGGTGAGTTTGTCGGCGGTGGAGCGTCCGTAGATTTCCTCGAAGCCCGTCTCGAGGCCGGAAGTGAAATCGAGCAGCTCGCGGATCGTGATCCTCGCCTTGCGCGGATCGTCGCGCCACTCGGGCAGGGTCTCGGCGACCTTTTCATCGAGCGAGAGGAGGCCCTCCTTCTCGGCGATCACGGCGATCGCGCCGAAGAAGGATTTCGTGCCGGAATAAATGTGGATGGGCGTGTCACCCGAGTGACCCTTCGCATATCGCTCGAAGCGCAGTTGCCCGCCTTCCTTGACGATGAATCCGATCCCGCCGCGTTTGGCGGAATAGGAGTGAGCCGCCTCGATGGAGCTTTTCGAGAGCTGGGCGGAGGCGGAAGAGGCTCCGAAATAGATCAGGCTCATGAGGAGGGGCACGAGGCGCGGGAACGACATGCTCCCAAGATGCCCGAAGGATGCGGCCTGGTCAAAGGCGGGATCGACTTGACCGAAGGGGGAAAGCGGCGCTCTTTTGACGCATGCGCCGCCTTTTGTTGTTCGCCGCCTGTTTCGTTTCCGTGTTGGGCAACACCCGTGCAGGGGAGACGCTCGATCCCGAGCCCTGGAAGGATTACGTCGCCGCGCTGCGCGAATCGATGAAGGATGTCGATCGGCTCGGAGCCGTCCCCATGCCCTTGCTGCAGCCGGTCGCCTCCATCCGCAAATGGGGCAATCCCATGTTCCGGCGTGGTGAAGACGGCGGGTATTGGATGATGTATTCAAATCCGGATCCGAAGAAGCCCTTTGATCGTGTCATCATCCTCGCTTCGCCCAAACCGATCCCGACCCTCTCGGCCGTGCCTGACATGGAGGAACAGGCCGAAGTGAACGGGGAACTGGGGGTGATCCGGAAACCGCAGACCGGCAAGAGTCTCGCGGTGAAGTGGAAGACACCCGAGGGCAAGGTGGAAAAGACGCTCCGCTATTTCCGTCACGATAACGGTGGCGGCGCCGATGGTGCCCTCGACATGACCGATGCTTTCTCCATCACCTCCGGTGGTAAGACGGGCTATTACGTGATCTCGATCGAGACCGTCGTCGAAGGAACGGAAAAGCGTCTGAAGATGCTCGAGGTCGCGCCCTAACCTTTCCGCGAGGCGAGCCAGGCGACGAGGTCGGCGACTTCCTGCGCGGTGAGGCCATCGACAAGTCCCTCGGGCATGGCGGAGGGGATCTGTGGTTTCAAATCCGCGACCTGATCCATCCCGATCGTTTCCTCCAGCCCCGGACCGGACCGGAGGACGAGACGCGTCGCATCACGCGAGACGATCATGCCGGTGCGGCTGCCGCCGGATTTCAGCGAGACCGACCACATCGCCGACTCCGGGGCCACCGTCTTCGACGGCATCAAGAAGCTCTCGAGGATCTGGCGGGGATCGAGACGCGCTCCGACGGAGTCGAGGGCGGGACCGAAAGCGAGCCCCTTTCCGCCGATCTGGTGACAGGCGAAACAGGCCGCGAGCTTGCCCGCGGGATCGAGGAGTGTTTTGCCTCTGTCACGATCGCCGGCGAGGCTCAGAATGGCGGACGCGTCGTGCCGGTGTCGCCGGGGGCGCTCCGAGTGAGGCCGGAAACGTTCGAAAAGGGCGCGAATCGCGGGATCGGGAGACGCCATCGCCGCGTCGATTGCGGCGGGGCGTCCGGCTTCGGCCAGCGTCCCGGTGGCGATGGCATGAGCGAGCCGCATCGCGGAAGATACATCGCCGAGCAGGGCCGGGTCCATCGCGGTGACCGGCTCTTGGCCCGCGGGTGTTTCACAAGGCATCGCTTTCACCCAATCCCAGAGGAGAGCAGCGGCGCGATCGTCGATCTCGCGGGCTCCGACCGGCGGCATGTGGCCGCTCCCGATCGAAGCGATGCGGTAATTCAACACCGATCGCGATGGATCGCCGGGGGTGATGAGATGGGCGTTTGTCAGGGTGAAATCGCCGCGCGTGGGTTTCTGCCAGAGCAGGGCGGACTCCGAGAGAGGGCGATCGAAATTCACCTCGAGCGGCGCGCTGCCTCCGCCATTGCGACGATGGCAGTGGGCGCAATTCGAATGGAGCCAGGAGCGTGCCCGTGTCTCGACCGGACCGGGACCCCGGCTCGCGAGCAGTTGTCCGCTCTTCTCCCGTTCGAACCAGGTCGCGTCGGTAAGCCCCAGAGCGAGGGCCGTTTCCCGCGCCGTGGCCGGGTCATGCGCGGGGAACCCCGTGAGCTGGATCGGCTGGAAACCGTTTGCAAACCCGCTCCACGGCGTGTGGCAACGAAGGCACTCCGCGCGGCTCGCGATGCGATAGCGCGTGCCGCCTTTCCATCCCGCCGCCGGCACCTCGATCTCGGCTCCGGAAGGACCCACAAGTTCCGCGTCGCTGCCACCGGCATTCCATTGGTAAGAGTAGCCGTTCCAGGTTTCGCCATCGAAATGAAGGAGCTGCGTCTCCACGGGTCGCGCACCGATCCTCACGGTGCGGGCGAGGACGGCATCGCGCGGCCAGATCACTCCCGCGGGATTCGTGCCCGGACTCGCGGTGATGGTGGTTTTGTCAGGCAAGGCGATCCAGCGGGTCGCGCTCGCGCCGTCTTCCCACATCGGTTCGGCGACGCGGTACTCGTAGACTCCGTCGGCGGGCGTGCCTTTCGCGGTGTCGGAGAAGAGCCCGGTCCCGCTCAGGAGCCGTGGAAAAGACGAGGCTTTACCCGCCTCGGGATGCGGGATGAGGCGATGCATCGATCCCGGATTGCCGTAGTGCAGGTAGTAGAGTTCGCCATCGTTGCCGCGGCCGAAGGTGACGATCTTGTGGGCGGTGTCGGCGATTTCCTCGTGGCGTGTCACGCGCTTCCCATCGTGCCAGATCGCCCAGATCTTGCCGGTTTCGTAGTCGGCGTAGACGTAGGCGCCCTTCAGGCCGGGGAGGCGCGAGCCTTCGTAGAGGTAACCGCCCGTGATCGAGGCGGCCTCGCTGTGTTCGTGCGCGGCGACAGGAGCGGTGATGGGCGCGAGCGGGCTCGCCACTTCGGGCAGGATGGGCTGCGAGGCCTCCATCGCGGCCCAGCCGTGATTGCCGCCCTTGCCGACGAGGTGGATCATTTCCCAGAGTTCCCAGCCGACATCGCCGACCCAGAGACGACCGTCTCTGTGAAAGCTCATCTTCCACGGATTGCGGAATCCAAAGGCCCAGATCTCGGGCCGGACCTTCTCGACGCCTACCCAGGGATTGTCGGCGGGAATGCCATACTTCAATCCCGGATCGGCCGTGTCGACATCGATCCGCAGGATCGAGGAAAGCAGATCGGAGTTGTCCTGCCCGGTCTTCAGTCCGTCCGGCGGCGAGGGCGCGGTGGCGTCGCCGGTGGAGACGTAGAGCTTTTTGTCAGGACCGAACTGGAGATGAGCGCCGTTGTGTCCTCCGCTGCGCCAGGTAAGGAGGATTTCCTCGGTCTCGGGAAGGAGCCGCGGAGGATCGGTCTCGGAGAGGCGGAAGCGCGCGAGTTTCGTTCCGTCCTCGAGATCGTTCCCGATCGTGTAGGTGAGGAAGACGGTGCGGTTCTTCTCCGCATCGGGATGAAAGGCGAGGCCATAGGCATTCGTGAATCCCTCGCGGCCGGGCTTCAAATCCGCGAAAAGGTCCGCGTCGGATCCATCTCCCGTTTCCGCGAAGGACCAGATCTTCCCGCCCCGTTCCACGAGGTGGAATCTCCCGGAGAACGCGACCAGCTCGAGCCCTTCCCGGACGGCGAGGCGGGGATAGACAGCCTCGGACGTGTACGGTTTGGCCGGATCGGGCGAACCGTGGATCTTCGACGAAGTCCAAGGCACCCGGACGGGATCGGCGGCGAAAAGATCCGGGCCGGGGACGAACAGGCAAAGGAGTAACAAACGGAATCGGCGAGCCATGGGCGGTAGTCGGCGATTAGAGCGGGCGAGCCTCATCCAGCGCAAGCCCAAACTAACCCCCCGACCCCGTCGTGGGATCATTCCTTCATCCGCGAGTCGAGCAGGATCGTCACAGGGCCGTCATTCACGAGGGCCACCTTCATCATTGCTCCGAATTCGCCCGTGGCGACGGGCTTGCCGAGTCCTTTCGAGAGTTCCGCCACGAACTGTTCGTAGAGCGGGATCGCCACCCCGGGGCGGGCGGCGCGGTCGAAGCTCGGACGCGTTCCCTTTTTCGTTCTGGCATGGAGAGTGAATTGGCTCACCACCAGGGCGCCCCCGCCGATATCGAGGATGGATCGGTTCATCTTGCCCTCTTCATCCTCGAAGACACGCATCGGCAAAATCTTTCCGACGAGCCACGAGACGTCCGCAGCTTCGTCCCCCTCTTCGACACCAAGCAAAATCAGGAAACCCGGACCCGTCTCCCCCGTGGTCCGGTCGCCGACCGTCACGGAAGCTTCACTGACGCGTTGGAGAACGGCTCGCATGATCGCTTTTTGCGTCGCGATTCATCCAAACGCAAGCAGGTTTCCGTATAAAGTTCGTATTTTCTAGACTTTGCCCTCGCTCCATCGCGGTGATATATTCGCCCGCTCCTTCTCGGGGCCTTTTCGATCTCATTCTGCCCCCTCATGGAAGTCCTCCTCTCGATCCTCCGTTTCATCGGCGTCTTGTTTCTCGTCGTGATGATGTTCAACCTCATGATCATCGTCCATGAATGGGGCCACTTCCTCGCCGGGCGTTGGCGCGGGCTCTACATCGACCGCTTCCAGATCTGGTTCGGGAAACCGATCTGGAAGAAGACCTACAACGGCGTGCAGTACGGGCTCGGCTCGATCCCGGCAGGTGGCTTCGTCTCCCTGCCCCAGATGGCGCCGATGGAGAGCATCGAGGGCAAGGTCGAGGGCGACGCCCCCACCAAACAGCTCCCACCCATCACCCCGCTCGACAAGATCATCGTCGCTTTCGCGGGGCCGCTCTTCAGTTTCCTCCTCGCCGTCGTCTTTGCAGTGATCGTGTGGGCGGTGAAAAAGCCCGTCACCGAGGCCGTCGGCACGACCACGATCGGCTCCGTGCTTGAGGATTCGCCCGCCGCGAAGGCCGGTCTCCAGTCCGGTGACCAGATCACCTACGTGGATGGACAGAAAGTCGTGCGTTTCCAAGGGATGGATCGTTCCATCATGTGGACCATCATCTCCAGCCCGAACCAGAACATCGAGGTCGACTTCATCCGTCCCGGAGCCGGGGAAATGTCCGTCGTCGTCGAGCGTCCCGCCGAAGCCGAAGAGGCGAAGGTCGAAGGTGGCTGGCTGAAGCAGACCTGGGCCTACCTGACACGCCGTCCCGCGCTGCGCACCATCGGGATCACCCCTCACGTCTCTCCTGTTGTCGGCAAACTCCTGGCCAACGGCCCCGCGGAGGTGGCCGGGCTGCATTCGGGAGACATCATCCGCAAGATCAACGATCAGGAAGTTTCTTCCCCCGAACAAGTCGGCAACTTCGCCTGGGAAGCGGGCAAAGAGGTCACGCTGACCTACGAACGGAAGGGCCAGATCCTCGAAGCCAAGGTGACGCCGCGCGTCCCGGAAGTGGAGGGCACCAAGCCGCGCATCGGTGTGATCTGGGATCAGGATGGAGTCCGCACCTTGGTGCGGGAGAATCCGGTCACCCAGGTCGTGAACAGCTTCACCTCGATCGTGAAAACGCTTCAGGCGGTCTTCACTCCGAAGTCCGATGTGAAAGCTGGTCACCTCAGCGGTCCCGTTGGCATCATGGGTCTTTACTACGATCTTTTCCAGCATCCGGAAGGCTGGCGTCTCGCCCTCTGGTTCAGCGTGCTGTTGAACGTGAACCTCGCCATCCTCAATCTGCTCCCCTTCCCGGTGCTCGACGGGGGGCATATCGTGATGGCCACGTATGAATGGATCAGCCGCCGTCCCATTCCCTTCAAGTTTCTCGAGATTGTGCAGACGGCCTTCGTGCTCCTGCTGCTCGGTTTCATGGCCTTTGTCACGCTGAAGGATGTGGGCGACCGCGTCCCGAACGGTGAGGTGGACAAGACACCCTCCGAACAATTCCTGCCCCTCGAGAAATCGCCCTCATGACCCGGCGCTATTCGCACTCGCCCCTCAGTCTGACGCGCCGCGCCGCGCGAGCCGTTGCGATCGGACCCGTGCCACTTGGCGGTGATCATCCCGTGCGCGTGCAGTCCATGCTGACGAGCGACACGCGCGAGACGGACGACTGCGTGCGCGAGACGATGGAACTCGTCGCGGCCGGTTGTGAGATTGTCAGGGTCACCGCCCAGACCCGGCAGATCGCGGCGAATCTCGAGCACATCGTCGCAGGCGTCCGTGCGCAGGGCAGCGACGTGCCCATCGTCGCCGACATCCATTTCAAGCCCGACGCCGCGATGGAGGCCGTGAAGTGGGTCGAAAAGGTCCGCGTCAATCCAGGCAACTACGCCGACAAGAAGAAATTCCAGGTCCGCGAATACACCGACGAAGAGTACGCCGAGGAGCTCGCCCGCATCGAGGAGGAGTTCGGCCCGCTCGTCGAAGAGGCAAAGACGCGTGGCGCCGCGATGCGCATCGGGACGAACCACGGCTCGCTCAGCGACCGCATCATGAACCGCTTCGGCGACACACCGCTCGGCATGGTCGAGAGCGCGCTTGAGTTCGCCCGCATCGCGCGGGCCCGCGGTTACCACGACTTCGTCTTCTCGATGAAGGCGAGCAATCCCAAGGTGATGATCGAGGCCTACCGGCTGCTCGTCGCCCGGCTCGCGGAACTCGGCGACGATTGGAATTATCCCATCCACCTCGGCGTCACCGAAGCCGGCGATGGCGAAGACGGTCGCATCAAGAGCGCCATCGGCATCGGTTCGCTCCTCAGTGACGGCATCGGCGACACCATCCGCGTCAGTCTCACCGAGGATGCCGTGCATGAAATCCCCGTGGCCCGCGCCCTCGTCGATCTCGTCACCGGACTGCGGGCGAAGCACCCCCGGCCGATCGGGGGTCTCACGTGGGACGAAGTGCCCTGGCATCCCTTCGAATACCGTCGCCGCTCGTCCGCGAAGATCGAGATCCAAGGGGTGAAGCTCGGGGGCGATGAGACCGTGCGCGTCTTCACGAGCCAGCGGAAGTGGGAGGCGCTCTCCCACAAGCTCGACAAGCTCGGCGATTACCAGCCTGAGATCGTCATCGAGACCTCCGGCGTCCTCGCCCTCGATCCCCGCGACGAGTCCGCCATCGCCGCGCTCAATGCCTCGGAGAGTCCCCGGTTGATCACCGTCGCCGACGGTCTCGACCTGCCCGTCATTCCTGCCTTCCGTCTTCTCGCCGCGAAAGCCGACCCACGGCATCCCATCCTGCTGAAAGACACCTTTTTCCCCGTGACTGAACAGGGTCAGGACTTCCTCCCAACCCTGTTGAATGCGGCGATGAACCTCGGATCGCTCCTCTGCGACGGCATCGGTGATGCGGTGATCGTGCAGGGCGAGGAAGCGCCCGGCCAATCGCTGCGGATGAGCTACAACATCCTCCAGGCGGCAGGCACTCGCATTTTCAAGACCGACTACGTTGCCTGCCCGAGCTGCGGGCGCACCCTTTTCAACCTGCAATCGACCACCCAGAAGATCCGCGAAGCGACCGGGCACCTCAAGGGTGTGCGCATCGCGGTGATGGGCTGCATCGTCAACGGCCCCGGCGAAATGGCCGACGCCGACTTCGGTTACGTCGGCGGCGCTCCCGGGAAGATCAATCTCTACGTCGGCAAAGAAGCGGTGAAGTTCAACATCCCCGAAGGCGAAGCCGTCGAGCGTCTCGTCGATCTCATCAAGGAGCACGGCCGCTGGATCGATGCCCCGGCGACGGTCGCGGAGGTGTGAGGCACCGGAGTGGGAACTGCTTTCACGAGATTTTTCTTGTCAACTTGCTTAGAAAACGACAATGTATTTACATGGAGGGGGCCATGTAATGCAATGAAAGCGAAGTTTATTTGGTTTTGGCTGGCTCTGGCGGTGTTCGCGAGTTTCAGCGGTGCAGACGAGCTACCCACCGAATTGGACGTGGCGACGGCGGTAGGGCCAAAATTCTCTGCGGTGGTGACGCTTTCGGAAGACCTCCCGCTCTATTCCTCGAATCGTGCGGACCGGGTTTTAGACCTCCTGACGGCGGGGCAACGGGTCGTGGTGCTCGCCATGGATCTCCATGGTTTGAAGGTCGAAACACGAACGGCCCGCGGCGTGCTTCGAGGCTGGATCAGCCGGAAACGGCTTACCAAAAACGATCCCGGAAAGGAAGCCACTGTGGCCGCCTGGTATCAAAGGGAAATGACGGTGGCGGCGCTCGTCGCTTCCAAGACGGCCGCGCTCAATCTCACGGTGGACGAAATGGAGCGAATTTTCGGACCACCCACCCGGCGAAGTCTTGCTGTCGAAGATCAAAACGGAGGGACCAAAGAACGTCTCGAGTGGATCACGACGGAGGAACTGAAGCTCGACAAAACCGTCAAGGGAGCACTCATCGTTCTAAGCGGAGATACCTCCTTCACGCAGGTGGAGACCGCTCGATTGACGGTGGAAACGCTCAATGGCATGGTGCGGTCGATCGATGGATCCATCGGTGAAGGCGCCGTTGCCTCGCCTCAGCCGGTCTTGCCGCCCGTGCCATGCCCTTTCGAACTCGTCCCTTTCTCGACCACCGACCGGGGATAGCTTTGAGATTGCCTTTCGCCTTGCTCTCGGCTTCCCTCGTGGCATGAACTTTACACGTCTCACCACTGTCCTGCTCCTGGGCTTTGCCGGAACGCTCCTCGCCGAGCCCCCCGACCAGCCCGCACCGCGCACGAAGGTCTATCCCTGGATGACGCTGGAGAAGTGGCGCGATTTTCACGATGGCGACCTCGCCCGGGCCAAGGAAGGTCGCATCGATGTGCTCTTTCTCGGCGACTCCATCACCGAGGCTTGGGAGAAGAACGGTGCGAAGGTGTGGGAGGAACACTTCGCTCCACTGCATGCCGCCAATTTCGGCATCGGCGGTGACACGACGCAGAACGTGCTTTGGCGCATCACGAAAGGCGGGGCCCTCGAGGGCGTGCATCCGCGTGTCGTCGTCCTGATGATCGGGACGAACAACTTCGGTCTTCACGGCGACGAGCCGGAGGCCGTGATCGGGGGGATCAAGGCCATCGTGAAGGCCCTGCATCAGAAAATCCCGGGCGCGAAGGTGCTGTTGCTCGACATCTTTCCCCGAGGCAATCCGGGCGATCCGCTGCGCACGAAAGTCACGGAGGCGAACCGGCTCCTCGAAGCATACGCAAAGGAAGATGCGGAAGTGACAAGGCTGCGGATCTGGGAGGAGTTCATGAACGAAGACGGCTCCCTCCCTGCCGGGATCATGCCCGACAAGCTCCATCTCTCGGAGAAAGGTTACGCGATCTGGGCCGAGGCCATGGTGCCGACCTTGCAGCGCCTCCTCGCGGCACCTTGAGCCATGATTCGGAGAAGTTTGCCCGGAGAAGGACGGCAGTCTTTACACGGGGGACGATCTCTCTAAGGTGCCCCGATGCCATCGAAACCCAGATGGGTGGTCTCCCCGCCTCCCGATCCCGCCCTCGTCCGTGAATATGCGGGCGAGTTCGGGCTCGCCCCTGTCGTGGTCTCGCTGGCGCTGCAACGCGGTTACACCGAGCGTGAACAGATCGAACAATTCCTCTACCCGCGCCTCAAGGACCTCAGCGATCCCTTTCTGCTGCCGGGGGTCGATGCGGCGGTGAAACGCATCCTCCGCGCCATCGACGACGGGGAATCGGTGGTGCTCTACGGTGATTACGATGTCGATGGTGTCAGTTCGCTGACCCTGCTCTGCACCGTCCTGCGTGCCTACGGGCTCGATCCTCATCCTTTCCTCCCGACCCGGCTCGAGGAGGGCTACGGACTCAGCGTGAAGGGCATCGAGAATTGTCTCGGGGGCCACCTGCCCGATCTGCTCATCGCCGCGGACTGCGGCACGAATTCGTGTGCCGAGGCGAAGCTGCTTTGCGAAAAGGGGATCGACCTCATCATCCTCGACCACCACGAACCTTCTCCGGAAGGGGTCGCCGAATGCGTCGCCCTGGTGAATCCGAAACTGGGCGACGATTTCCACTACCTCTGCACGGCGGGGGTCGTCTTCAAGATCGCCCACGCCCTCCTGAGGGCACGGCCGGTGGCGGGCTTCGATCTCAAAGACCACCTCGACATCGTCGCCCTCGGCACCATCGCCGACATCGTGCCACTGGAGGCGGAGAACCGGCTCTTCGCCCGCCGCGGCCTCGCCCAGCTCGAGCGCACGATCCATCCCGGTCTCGTCGCCCTGAAAAGCGTCGCGGGCGTGACCAGTCCGATCCGCACGCATGATGTCGGCTTCAAGCTCGGCCCCCGGCTCAATGCCTCGGGCCGGCTCGACACGGCGGTGGCCTCGTTGAATTTGTTGCTTTGTCAGGATCACGGCGAGGCCCGGCTCCTTGCCGAGTCGCTCGACCGCCAGAACCGCGAGCGGCAGGAGCTCGAACTCGCCACGCGCGAGGACGCCGAGCGCATGATCCACGATCTCCCCGCCTCGCTGCGCAGCCACGCCATCGTCGTCGGTTCGCGAGGTTGGCATCCCGGAGTGGTCGGCATCGTCGCTTCGCGCATTTCCAAACAGTATCACCGGCCCACCTTCGTGATCGGCATCGACGAGAACGGGCTCGGCAAGGGTAGTGGCCGCAGCATCCCGGGCATCTCCCTGGTCGCCGCGCTCGATTCCTGCCGCGAGCTGATCGCCGCGGGTGGAGGCCACGAAATGGCGGCCGGCGTGAGTGTCCGCGAGGAGAATCTCGACGCCTTCCGCGAGGCGCTCATCCGCAGCGTCATGGCCCAGGCCGACACCGACACGCTGGTGCCGAAGCTGCATATCGATACCGAGATCCGCTTCCCCGAGCTGACGCTCGATCTCCTCGACAGCTACGAATTGCTTCGTCCCTTCGGCACCAACAATCCGCAGCCGCTCTTCATCTCCACCGGCGTTCGCCTCGCCGCGGAACCGCGTGTGATCAAGGACAAGCACCTCAAGTTCCGCTTCGAGCAGGACGGTGTGATCCACGAGGCGATCTATTTCAACGGTGCCGAGCTCGACCTGCCCAAACCACCCTGGGACATCGCTTTCCAGATCGATCGCAACGAATACCGCGGCCGCGCCCAGGTCAACATCGTGCTGCAGGCGGTGCGGAAGGCGTGAAGGGAGCCCGCCGAAGGGCGATCAACCGTGCGGGTCGTCGAGCAGCGCCTGCAAGCGGGAGCGCAGGGTAGGCGGCACCCGGTCGAGCCAGGTCTCGTCGATCTGGCCGATTTCGAGCATGTCGCGCAGATGAACTCGATCCTTGTCACGATAAGAGGTCAGTTTCATCGTCACCAACGCCTCCAGATCGATGAGGCGGAAGTCGCCCGGCGTCGGGTCGATGTCCTCCACGCCGGGGGAGGGCTCGGGCGACTCCGGATCAACACGTTCGTCGGCAAAGATGAGATGGACGGCGTCGCGGGCCTTGGCGCCGGGACCGTCGAGAAACATTTCGATACGGCCCCTGCCGCCGAGTATCGAGGCGGATCGGTGAATGAAACCGACGCCCTCCAGCGCAACGGTCAATCGCGGGAGATCCTCGCGTCTCACGAGCAGATCGACATCGCGGGTGTTCCGGACGACGGAATCGTCGACCTTTGAAACCCACGCGGCGACCGCATTTCCTCCGATCACCGCGTACGGGATCTGCGCGGATTCAAGCGCTGCGGTGGCGCGTCTGAGCCGGTCTTTGACTTTTTCGATGCCCTCGCTCATTCGCTCCCAGGAAACGGGGCCTGAAACCGTCCCAAGTGGATTCATGTCGAGAGGTTACCTTGATTCCCTCACCTTCGCCAATCCCTTTTCACCCCTTGGCCCCGCCGAGCATCTTCTCCGCAAGGGCAAGCGTCTCGGGGCCGACACCTCCGAGCATACGGGCGAGCTCGTTGACGCGGGCCTTGCCGGAGACGGCTTCGAGACGGGAATTCGTGGTGTCGTTCTCGACCTCTTTCGTCACGAGGAAATGGCGGTGGGCGAGGGCCGCGACCTGGGGCATGTGGGTGATCGCGACGACCTGATGACGATCGCCGAGGAAAGCCATCTTGCGGCCGACGGCTCCGGCGATCTCGCCGCCGACGTTGGCATCGATCTCGTCGAAGACCATCAGGGGGATGCGGTCCTGGTCGGCGAGGGCGCTCTTCACCGCGAGCATGACGCGGGACATTTCCCCGCTCGAGGCGATGACCCGGAGGGGCTTGAGCGGCTCGCCGGGATTGGGGCCGAAGAGAAAATCGATCGCCTCGAGGCCACGCGGTCCGGGCTCGGCGAGCGTTTCGACCGCGATCTCGAAGCTGGAGCGATGGAAGCCCAGGTCCTTGAGATGTGAGGCGATTTCCTTGGCAAGGGCGGGCGCGGCCTTGGCTCGTTTCGCGGAGAGCGTCTTGCCCGCTTTGGCGACGGCGTTCGCCGCGCTCTCGACGGCGGCGGATAGCCTCAGCAACTCGGCCTCCCGTCCGTCCACGGTGGCGAGACGGCGGCGGGCCCGGGCTTCGTAGGCGAGCACTTCCTCGACGCTTTGGCCGTACTTGCGCTTCAGCAATTCGATTTCGTCGATGCGTCGCTCGATGCGCGCGGCTTCAGCGGGATCGATTTCGAGATCTTCGGAATACTCGCGCAGACTGCTTTCAAGTTCCTCGATTTCGACGCGGGCCGATTCAAAGCCGGCGAGGCGCTCGGTCACCGAGGGGTCGAAGCGTTCCAGTTCGCGCAGGCAGCGCTGGGCATTGCCGAGATTCGCCGAAGCGGCACTGAGGAGATCGACGGCTTGGTTCGCGTTTTCGACAAGGCGAGATCCGTTCTGCGACTGTCGGTAGCGTTGCTCCAGCTCCCCCACTTCCGCCGGATCGAGCTCGGCCGCGGCGATTTCCTCGACCTGGAAACGGAGCAGTTCGATCTCCTGATCGCTGACGAGGCGCTGGTTGCGGAAGTCGTCGAACTCGTGCTTCGCCGCGGTCCAGGTCTCATAGGCGGTGCGGTAAGCGCGGCGCTCGGTCGTGGCGTGGGCGTAGGCATCGAGCATGGCGAGTTGCCGATCCTGCGAGAGGAGCGATTGATGCTCGTGCGGGCCATGAAGGTCGACGAGCAATCCGCCGAGGGATTTCAAGAGCGAGAGCGTGCAGGGCGAGCAGTTCACGAATTGTTTGTTGCCCGTGCCGAAGACGCGTTTCACCACCAGCGAATTGCCTTCGCAGGGCTCGAGGCCGCCGCTTTCGAGGAGGGCGTTGACGAGGTCGAGATTCGAATCGAGCTCGAAGACCGCCTCGACGGAGCAGAGCGATTCGCCCGTGCGGATGAGATCGTGGTTCGCGCGCTCGCCGAGGATCAGCTTCAGCGCGCCGACGATCATGGACTTGCCGGCACCCGTCTGGCCGGTGACCCCGATGAGGCCCGAGCCGAGCTCCCAGGTGAGGTCGTCGACGAGGGCGAGATTCTTGATTTTTAAAACCGAGAGCATTGCGCGGGGGGAGCGGCGGCAGTATGGAACAGACCGCCCCGGCATGCAATGGAGACCCGCGTGGAAATCACCTTCCTCGGCACCGGCACCTCGATCGGGGTGCCTGTGATCGGCTGCGATTGCGCCGTCTGCACTTCGGGCGATCCGAAAAACCAGCGGCTCCGCTCCTCCATCCACGTCCGGACCCCGGAGGTCTCGCTGATCGTCGATACCGGCCCCGATTTCCGCCAGCAGTGCCTCCGCGCCGGCATCCGCGAGCTGGATGCCGTGCTTTTCACCCATGCCCACAGTGATCACATCATGGGATTCGACGACCTGCGGCGCTTCACCGTGCACGAGGAAGAGGAAATCGAGATCCACGCCACGCAGGAGTGCCTCGAGCGGCTCCACGCGGCCTTTACCTATGTCTTCGACGGGGAGAACCGCTACCGGGGCTACCTGAAGGCCGCCTCGAATGTGATCCGCGGTCCGTTCCGCGTGGGCGATCTCGAGGTGACCCCTCTTCCCGTCACGCATGGGAAGGTGGAGACGATCGGTTTTCTTTTTTCCCGCGGGGGTGAGCGCCTTTTTGCCTACATCCCCGATGCGAAGGAATTGCACGAGGAAAGCAAGCGTCTCCTCGCCGGGATCGATCTGCTCATCCTCGACGGTCTCCAGCCCGAGCCGCATTGGACCCACCTCTCCACGGGCGAGGCCGTCGCGGTCGCGCGGGAGCTGGGCGCGGGGACGACCTGGCTGACGCATTTCTCCTGTCGCGTCGATTACCGCACCCTCGGCCCGACGCTCCCGCCGAATATCCATCTCGCCTGGGACGGCTTGCGATTGACTTGTGGCACCTGATTCTGCTTTCCTCATCCCGCCATGCAGACTCCCGAATCCGGCCCGCTCCTCGTCCGACACGAAGGTCACACGCCGCGCGAGCGCAGTGCCTGCGGCTGGCGCGACCGTCTCATCAGTCATGAAGATGAGCCGCTCGCTCCCGCAGCCTGGGCTCATGCCGTCGACATCGACGGGGCGAAGCTGCATTACCACAAACGCTCCACCGAGCTCTACTACGTGCTCGAGGGTGAGGGCTGCGTCGTCCTGGATGGAGTGGAACAGGCGGTGACGAAAGGTTCCCTCGTCCACATTCCGCCCGGCGTCGTCCACGGTGCCCGTGGGCGGATGCGCGTCCTCGTCGTGGGCATCCCCGACATTGCGGACGACGACTACTTTCCTGTGGAGGAGTGATCGGGCCCTCCCCGACGGAAGCCGACAAGCAAGCCGGCAAATGTGGCAAAGGATTTTCAGGCGCGGATCTTGCTCTTGTCGCAGATTCCGGTCATCCTCCGCACACGGAATCCACCATCGCTCTCGATCCATGAGGCATCCCGACCACCATCCTCCGACGACCATCGCGAGAGGGCGGGGCTTTTCCTTGATCGAACTGCTCGCCGTGGCCAGCATCGTCTCGCTGCTGCTCGTGATCGCGGCACCTTCCTTCGTTTCGTTGAATCCGTCGCGGAAAACCGGCATCCATGAGCTCGCCGGATTTCTCGAGAACGCCCGGGCCGAGGCGATCGCACGACGGGCCCCCCGCGTCGTCGCGTTCGCCGACGAGACGTTTCCCAGTGACACGGGTGCCCTGCGGGCCTACGCCCTCTTCGAGATCGAGGAACCGGAAAGCGATGGAGTGCCGCCCCGTTTCCGGAGGCTCTCACCCTGGCGTCAGTTGCCGGAAGGCATCGTCTTCGCCCGCAGCGGGAGTTTTGAAGTCGCCGAGGGCGAAGCTTTCCGCACCCTGCACGACCTCGCGGAGAAAGCCTCATTTCCCGTGCCCGGCCCCGGCGGCGCTGAGAATGCCACCGCGAAGTTGCCGCATTTGATTTTCGGACCCGACGGCGGCGTCCGGTCACCGCGTTTTCACCAAGCGGATGCCCTGCATCTCGGTCTCGTCGAAGGGTTTTTCGATCCCTCCACCACCCGGGTCGTTTACACCGCCAAACGCACCTCCCGCAGCGGACGCGTGCTGCCGAATGGCGAATGTCTCGAAATCGGTTTCTACACCGGACGGACGCGCCTCCTCACCGATTGATGAGATCGCACCCACGCCAGTCCCGGAGTCGACGCGCCGCCTTTTCGCTCACCGAGGTGACGATGGCCACGGGCATCATCGCGGCTGTCGCCTTGCCCTTGCTCGCGATGTTGGCCGACGCGACCACCTCGCAGGGATCGGCGCGAGATCGTGGGAGCGCCGCCCACATCGCCCGGGACGTCAACGAGACACTCTTTCCGGTGCCGACAGGAGATTTTGAAATGCGCGTCGGCGACCTGCCTGCGATTTCGATCCCAATGCCGCGGGCCGGTGAGACGGTGCGCTACCTGGCTTTCGGTGCCGACGCGCGCCTCCTCGGAGAAGTCGACGCCGATTCCTGGAATCGCGGTGCCCGGAGTGATGCGGCGGCCTTTCATCTCGTGCGTTTGCGACTCTCCGCCGTGGAGGGAGGAACAGCGGATCTCGGAGGACTCCTTGATTTGGAGTTGACCGTGACCCAACCGGCCGCGGCCGCGCTCTCCTCACGTTCCCAGGATGTCTTCCGTTCCCGGATCGCGTCACAACCCGCTTCACCATGATCCCCGGCCGCCAGTCCGAAGCGCGATCCGAGCAGGGAGTCACCCTGATCGAATTGCTGTCGGCCATGGCCATCCTCTCGATCCTCATCCTCGTCCTTTCGACGATGCTGGATGCCTCGCTCCGCGGTTTCCGGAGAGGAGCCGAGACGGTGGAACAACGGGGAGACGCGCGGGTCGCGATCGATTGGATGGAGCGCGATCTCGCTTCGGCGTTCGCCTCGCGTCCCGCGCCCTTGCCCCGTCTCCCCGAGGACACCAGCGCGGTGCAGCGCGGGTTCTTTGAAGGGCGGCTCTTCTTTCCTTTTGAAATCGACCGGCAGACTGGATCCGGCAACGCGACCGAGACCAGCTTTCCGAACGCCGCCCCGGGATTCAGCACGCTCGCCTTCGTCAATCGCGTCACCTCCGGGGAGAACGATCTCCGGGGTTCCGCCCCCGGTATCGTCGGCTATTATGTCGCCTTCGCACGCCATTCGCCTCTCGCCGACGACGAGGGCGCCGGGATGAAACTGTTCCGACATCATCGTCCTGGAGGTCATCCCGAAGGCGAGCGATATGCGGACAGTTTCCTCGTGCGCGCCTCGAGGGCGATCAACGACGACGAAAAAGGCTCCACCCGACCTCTCGACGCTCCCAACACCGCAGCGGTGCGGCGCGGACGATTTGCCAACTCCGCCTTTCCCTTTCTCCTCGCGGGCCGCGAGAAGCGGGACGATCCCGGATCGGTACTTCCCGCGGTCGCGCCCTGGCCTTTGCGACCGGTGGTCAGCCGCCTCTCCTCACCGCCGCCGACCTACCAGCCCGACCGCGGCTCCGCCGCGGATTGGGAAAATCCCGCGTCACCCGTGCACGATTCCGTGTTTCCTGATGAGCCCATCTGCGATCATGTCGTGCGTTTCGAGCTGAGGCCCTCGCGCCGCGTCGAGCTCCCTTCCGGCAACACCGAGCGCCTCGATGCCGCCGCGTTGAACGCCCATCTCGGTTTCTCCGGCGAGGAATGGCCCGCGCTTGTTGCTCCTGATGAAATCGAGATCGTCCTCACCGTCATCGACAAGAGCACTGCGCGGCGTTTCACCCGCTATGAGGATTGGCTGATCGATTGGGAGAAGATCCAAAGTCCCTCCGCGACGACAGACGATCGGGCGATCCTCGCCGCGTCCCGCACCTTTCGTCATCGCTTCGCCGTGCCGGCCCAACCATGAGAACGTCGCGCGACAAGTCCGAACGCAATACCCGCGGAGCGGCGCTCGTCCTCACCCTCGTCCTTGTCACCGTCATCGCCCTGATCGTCGTCTCGCTCTTCGCCCTGTCGCGGCAGGAGAGCTCCCTCAGCAGCGCCGCCGCCTCGAGCGTGCGTGCGGATCTCGGTGAGAAGGCCGCCTTCGCCGAGGCCTCGGCCAGGCTCGCCGCCCTCACCGCCGACGATGCCTACCTCGTCACGCTGGCCCGCCACGGGTCCGGCGCCGGATCGCGTTATACCTTTGTGACGACCCCCGATGGCGGAGGCATCTCCCACCGTCCGCTCTTTGCCGGAGGCGAGGAAAAGCGCGTTCCTTTGCCGAATTTCGATGCGACCACGACCGCCAGCCTCGCCGACGCCGCGATCGCCGCACCATCCGTCACCTTCGTCGGCGAGACGCGCACCGACGCCATCCACCTGCCGAGACTCACCGGCCTGCATGCCTCGGGCGAATCCTACGAAGAGCACTCCCTTCCCGAACTCGGCTTTGTCGAGCTGCCGGCCGATCCCTCGTCACCTTGGCGCACCCGCTACACCTATTGGATCGAGGATCTCGAAGGGTATCCCAATCTCGACCTCGTCGGCGCGCGAGCCGGCCCCTACCCCGAGGCCGCGATCCGCCCAGGATACGCGGCACACGATCAGCGCGCCTTGTCATCAGCGACCCTGTTTCGACTCGGAGATGCCTCCGGGACCCCCTATCACTTTCCTATCGCCCATCGTGGTCAAAGCTATGTCGATCAAGTCGCTCCCGGCCTTTCTCCCAGAGAGATCGTGCTGCACACCTGGCCGATTTCCGGGGGAGTCCATCCCTATCGCGACGTCTCGCTCCCGAAGTATCCCGTGCTCGATGACCCCGATCGCGAGCCCGACCGATTCGTCGAGGGGATGAAACCGTATCGCACCGTGCCCCTCATTCCGTTCGGTCATGGTTACGTCGATCAGGGAAAACCCCGCTTCAATCTGAACACCCTCGTCGCCAACCGCGACATCGGCATCGCCGACATCGTCGAGCGCAACCTGCCCGCGTTCAAAGAGCGCCGGGGCGGCTTCCCCTCCGACGAGGATTACGTCGCCACCCTCGCCGCCAATGCGATCGATTATGCCGACGAAGACAGCCGCCCGTCCCTGCCCGCGAACACCGTGAATGCCGGCGCACGGACCTTCCGCGGCGTCGATGCCTACTGCCCGGTGAATGAGTTCTTTCTGAAATTCACCTACGTCGGATACGAAAGGGCCGGTGCGAACGACCTCATCGTCTTCGAGGCGATCCCCTATGCCGAATTCTGGAATCCCTCGAATCGTGAAGCGAAGATGGAGGCCGTCCGCCTGCGTTTCCGCTTTCTCGAACGCATCCGCTTCCGGTCCAACTCCAAGATCCACGAAATCCTCGAGAGCCATCGTGTCCTCGACGAGGCCTTTCCCGACAGCGGTGGACTCACCGTCACCGTGCCGCCGAATCATTATGAGGTCGTCGCCTTCGGCCGGATTCGATGGAAAGTGCCCGTGGCCCGACCGCCCCTCGTCGCTTTTCCCATCGTGCAGGATCTACGGGGGATCGGCAATGTGATGGTGCGCGCACATTACGAGTTGTATCTGGGAAATGATCGCATCGACCAATGCGGACGACCCGAATCCGGCGAGGATCCACAAAATCCCCGATACGGTTTCTTCTTCCCGCGGCACGAGCCTGTCCTCACCGGCGGTGAATCCATCATGCGGCTCGCTACTGCCTCGCTGGCGGGGAAGAGTTACGGCTTCAATGCTGGCTTTGGTGCCCATCTCGGCGATCCTTGGATGCCTTGGTATTCGCGATCCACCTTCGAAGAGGCCCAGTATCGGCTCAAAGCTTCACCCGGTTTTCGCAACCTCGATCACGACAAGGTCACCAGCGCCGAGCCCGACCGATTCAAAGACCAGATGCGGGTTCGTGACTGGCCCGACCGGGGATATGATGCTCCGGCGAGCACTTCCCCTGCACCGACCACCGACACCCAGATGCCCGACCTCTACAACGGGCCCGAGACGACCGAGGAAAAGTCCTTCGCCCCGTGGCGCGTCTCCAATCAACGTCGTTACTTCTCCGTGACCGAATTGGGAAATCTCCACGACCCCGTCATGTGGGTTCCCGGGCCAGCCACGGGCGCGGACAGCATCATCACCAAACAGGCCACGCAGCGCTACGATCTCCTGCGCGAAAACTCGCTGAAAAGCCTGACTGCCGACGCCGTCCCTGGTGCTGCCTGGGGCGGCGGCAACACCCTGCGCATCGGGCGGCCCGAACACAAACGCTTCGACCAGCCCGGGATGCGCGCTTCTCAATGGCTCGATCTTTTTCACGCCGGCACGAACGGCACGAATCTCGGTCCCGACCCGGCGAGCCCGCTCGATCCCGCAGCCCTCTACCGCCACCACGATCCGCGCGATCACCAGCCTCCGCCCACCGCACCCGACCCTGTTGCATCGCAGACCGAACCCTCTTCGCTGCTCTACGATTCCGACCTGAATGCCCAAGGACGCTACGCCCTCATCCACGGCCACCTCAATCTCAACACCGCTCCGACCCGTTTCGAGATCGAGACGCTCCTGCGCGGTCCCTTCGTTTCGTGCGATCTCCGGCTTCAGACGGATCACTTCAAAACACCGATCTATGTCCGCGAGGGCGAGGATGGCATTTTGAGGAGTGGTCTTCGTGAAGAATCGATCCCCCTCATCGCCGAGGGATTGATGCGCGCCCGACCCTTCTACAGCCCGTCCCATCTCGCCCGCGTCCTCTCCGAGCTGATCGATCGACACGACGCGTTGCCCGATCATCACAACGATGCCGAGGCCGAGGAGACGTTCGCCCGCCTCTTCAACACCACCACCATCTCCAGCCGACATTTCCGCATCCACACCGCCGCGGAGGTCTATCATGCCGGGAGCGGCGAGATCGTCGGGCGCTCCGGAGCGGTCCGCGAAGTCTTCCTGCGGTCCGAACGCGACTCCGATGGAAAGATCGTGCGGAGCACTCCCGAGATCCTTTCCACCCGCCTGCTCGATTGATGAAAGCCTTGCCTCTCCTCCTCTTTCTTTTCATCCTCACAAAACCACCTTTCCTGCGGGCGCAGGAAGGCGCTCCCGAGGCCGCATTCTTGAACGTGGTCAATCTCATCGCCCTGCGCGAGCCCACCACGATCCGCCTCGGTGACTTCGCGCTCAACGACGGTGAACCGCTCAACACCGGAGCGACCTCCGGTCTCCTCGCGATCGTCCCGGGGAATCACGCGCTCGTGGTCGCCAATCCCGGAGCGAAGCCTGAAGAGGTCTCCCTGACCCTGCCTCTCGATGCCGGGAAAACCGTTGCCGTGATCTGTTACGACGAGGTCAAGGAATACGGCGACGGCCGGCGTGAGCCAAAGCTCCGCTGCACCGTCCTCGTCGAGGGCGAGAAGGCCGGAGCCCGGCTCAGTCTCGTCTCTCTCTTGAAAGAACCGCTCGTGGGCGTCTCCCTTTCCGACCAGGATATCACGCTCACCGCCCGACAAGCCCATCAGGCTGCGGTGAAAACCGGTGATGCCATCCGTGTGGTGCATCGCGGACGCACCCTTGCGGAATTTGAGATCGCGAAGCCGATCCACTACCTCGGCTTCCTCTTCGAAAATCCCGAGACCGGCGAGGTCGATTTTTCCCTCATCCAAAACGAGAAGCTCGAGTATCAGCCGCCGCTTGAGAGCGAGGAGGAGAGCGACGCGGAGGATTGAAGGATCAGGGCACCACCGATTCGCCGGGCGTGCGGATCGCGGCGATCACCCGCACCGCGTCAGCCACCGCGCGGACGTTGTGCACGCGGAAGAGATCCGCCCGCGCCACCAGACCCCGCACGAGACAAGCGATCGTACCCGCATCGCGATCGACCGGGACGGGCAGCCCGAGCACCTCGCCGATCACGGTTTTCCGCGAAATCGGCAGCAGCACTGGCAGGTCGTATCGTTGCAACCGCTCCAGCTCGCGGTAGATCGAAAGGTTGTCATCGCGTTGTTTCGCGAAGTCGATGCCGGGATCGAGGATGAGCTGGTCGTCGCCGAGCCCTACCCGCCGGGCGCGCGCAAGGCGGTCGTCGAAGAAACGCTCCATCGCCTCCCACACATCCGCGTAGCGTTGCGTGGTGTGCGGCACCTTGGGCTCGCCCACGGTGTGCATGATGAGGAGCGCCGCATCGTATTCGAAACAGAGGCGCGCGTTTTCCTCATCGACGAGCCCGCCGATGTCGTTGATGACATCGACCTTCCCCGTCTGCAGGACGGCCGCGACGATCTCCGGCCGCCACGTGTTGACCGAGAGCAAGGGAGGCCAGATCTGACGGTCATCGCGCGGCCGGGCTTCTTCACAGAGCGCTTCGAAGCCGTCGATGAAGGGCAGGAGCCGGGCGATCTCCTCGCGCACCCCGATGGGGCCGCGGTTCGTCCTCGCGCTTTCCGCCCCCACGTCGATCACGTCCGCGCCATCGAGCAACATCTGCCGCGCCGTGGCGAGTGCCCTCGCCACGTCCAGCGTGCCATCGCCCGAAAAGGAATCGTCGTTGATATTGACGATCCCCATCACCCGGGGAAAAGCTCTGAGGATCTCCTTCATCGCTTCTCCGCTCCCCCAACGGAGCGGACAAGTCCCAGTGGACTAAAAAGGCGAACGTGAGGCAATGAAAAAGGGGAACTTTTTCGGGAGCGGCGGGAGGACGCGGAGGAAATCAGGGAACATCGATGCGGGAAGCGGGACTTGATCACCCCTCCTTCCCTCCCTCCAGCATCGCCTCCTCGAAGTCCAGGAGATGTTGCAAGGGCCGGTGGATCTCGTCGGAGATGCGATGCGCACTCCAGAGTTGATCGAGGGCGGCCCGCTCGGCGCGGAGAGCCCCGAGCCGGTGGACCCGGGCGAGACGACGGCGGCATCGCGCGTGCGATCGGGTCTCCCCCTCGGCGGTGAGCTCGGCGAGCCGGTATTCGTATTCGGCGATGATCTCACCGAGGGCGGCGGACTCGCCTTCCTCGTCACGCTCCTCGCTGCGGAGGTATTCCAATCCTGCCTCGACCGCGGCGATGCGGGCGAGACGTTCTTCTTCCAAATGGGTGTCGCCGGGTTGGACCTTCAGTTTGCAGATCAGGGCTTCGAGCGTGGTGCCTTGTAAAAGGAGGGTCACGACAATGGTGCCGGCCGCGAGGAAGATCACCAGGTCGCGGCCGGGGAAGGGCGTGCCGTCGTCCATCAAGACGGGGATCGAGAGCGCAGCTGCGAGCGTGATCGTGCCCCGCATCCCCGCCCAGCTCGCCACCGCCAGCCAGGAGCGCGGCGGGGGCGTCTCCCCACGCAAGCCACGGCGGAAGATCCGGTAGGAAAGCAGGGTCCCCGGACCGAACCAGAGCAGCCGCATGAGGATGGCGGTTCCCGAGACAGCGGCGGTGAAGAGGAGCAGTTGTCCGGTCGTGAATTGAGCCTGGAGGGAGCCGAGAATGGCAGGAAGCTGCAAACCGAGGAGGATGAAGGCGAGCCCGTTGAGCCAGAAGAGGAGCAGGCTCCAGACCCTCCAGGCCATCTGGCGGGTCGATGCGTCCATGCGCAGCGGATCGCGCCAGCCGGCGTAAAGACCGGCCGCGACGACGGCGAGGATGTTGGAGACGCCGAGCGGCCCCGCCGCGAGGTAGGCGGCGAAAGGAGTCAGCAGGGAAATGGTCGTCTCGAGGAGGGGATCCATGCCATGGACGCGCTGGAGGACATCGCGCAACTTCCCGACGGCCCAGCTGATCGCCAGCCCGAGGACGAGACCTCCGAGGGCGACGACGAGAAAACTCACCGACGCCCGCCCCAACGAAAAGCTCCCGGCCGCCGCCGCCGCGAGCGCGAACTTGAAGGCGACCAGACCGGTCGCATCATTCATGAGGCTCTCGCCATTGAGCACGGCGGTGAGGCGCGGCGGCACTCTCAGCTTTTGGGTGATGACGCCGACGGCGACCGCGTCGGTCGGGGAAATGACCGCCCCGAGGGCAAAAGCCATCGCGAGCGGCAATCCCGGGATGAGCCAATGGGCGGCAAAACCCACCGCCAGCGTCGTCACGACGACGAGTCCAGTGGCGAGGGTGAGAACGGGACGTCGGACCGACCAGAAATCGCGCAGGGGCATCAGCCAGCCATCGGCAAAGAGCAGTGGCGGCACAAAAAAGAGAAAGAAGAAATCCGGATCGAGCTGGATTGCGGGGAAGGCGGGCCACAGCGAGATGAGGCAGCCGCCCGTCGCGTAGGTGATGGGGGCGGGCCAAGGCAGCCGCCCGGCGAGGACGCTGAGACCCGCGAGGAGCAGGAGGAGGACGAGAGCTTGTTCGATACCGGACACGTGCCGGAGAGAGTAGCGGATTTCAACCGGGGCGAAAGGAGGGAAATCTTCGCCGTAGCCATGATTTTCGCCGAGTGCTCATCTTCACGTCATCTTCATCGAGGAAACTTCGGAGCGGCCGGGGATCTCCCCCGCCGTGGATCCAACTCCCATCGTCTCTCATGAAGAAGCAATTCGTCCTCGATCTCTCCGCGAACCTGCTCGGCAGCACCTTCACTTCCGTGCGCGCCGAAGGCATTCCTCTGAAACATTGCCCCGAACCGGTCCGTAGGACGATCGATCACCATGCCCGGCCCGGTCGGGTCGATGGGGTCAACGCCGTGCATGCGAAGGATCGGTTGCTCTATGTCGTCGAAGTGGAACGTCCCGGCGCGGGCGAGCGGATGCTCCATGTCTCGGGTGAGGGCGATCTCCTCCGCATCGTTGATGAGATCGGTCTGCGCGATCTGCCGCGGCCGGTGAAGGCGGCCCTCCATCCCTTCCTCGGTGAAGGCAATCGCTTCGAGGGTGCCGACCGCGTCACCTGGGATCAACGGACGGAATATCATGTCGACTTCGATCTCAGTGACGAGGTGGACCTGCATCTCGTCATCGGAGAAAGCGGGGAAATCCTGCGTCACCGGGAAGAAGCCGACTTTTGACCGCGAGCTTCTCCTTGCCTTGCCGGCCGGGAACGATCATGGTTCGGGGACGGTCGCCATCAGGCCTCGCCTGGACCTCGGGGATCATGAGTAGGAGTTTTTCCATCGCGTTTTGCCTCATCCTCGCCACCCTGGCGGACGGGATCGTCGGCCTGCTCCATGCCGGCGATGATTCCCCCAAACAACTGCCGCCCGAAGTCTCGGCGATTGTCTCGCAGCATCTGGACGGCGGACACGTCGATGACATCAAGGTGATCCGCATCGACGAGCGCACCCTCTACGTCGTCAAAGTCGACCTGCCGGGTCCTCACGAGCGAAAGGTCCACGTGACGGGCGACGGTATCCTCCTCAAGACGGTGCAGAAGGTCCGGCTGCCGGATCTCCCCGCGCCGGTCCGTGCGACAGTGGATGGAATTCTCGCGAAGCGGGGGAGATTTGACGGGGCCGACCGGGTCACCGCCGACGAAAAGGTCGAATACCACATCGAGCTCGACCTGCCCGGCCGCGTCGAACTGGAACTCGTGCTGAGTGATACGGGCGAGGTGATCAGCAGGCGAGAGGAACGGAAACTGTAAAACCCGCCCGCGCCAGGTTCGCCCGCATGCGTCTCCTCCTCGTCGAAGATTCCGAACGACTCCGCGCGACGCTGGTCCGCGCGCTGGCCCGTCTCGGCTATGCGGTCGACGAGGCCCGCGACGGCGATGAGGCGATGGCTCATGCGAAGGTCAATACTTATGACGCCATCATTCTCGATCTCATGTTGCCGGGCAAAAGCGGTCTGGAACTGCTCGAGACGTGGCGCAGGGGCGGCGACCTTTCGCCCGTGATCATTCTCACCGCCCTCGCCTCCGTGGCCGACCGGGTGAGGGGACTTGCCCTCGGCGCCGATGATTATCTCGTCAAACCCTTCGCGATCGAAGAGCTCGCGGCACGGCTCGAGGCCCTGATGCGGAGGCATCGCGGCCAGGCCGACTCGCGCATCCGGGTGGCGGATCTCGAGATCGATCTCGCGGCGCGTCTCGTCCGGCGCGGAGGAGCCCCGCTCTCGCTGACCGCCCGCGAGTTTTCCGTGCTCGAATGCCTCGCGAGACATCCCGGCCGGGTCTTCAGCCGCGAACAGATCGAGATCCGGATCTACGGAGAGTCGGAGAGTCCGCTCAGCAACGCCGTCGATGCGGCGATCTATTCCCTGCGTCGCAAACTCTCCCCGGGCGACGAGCCGCCTCTCATCCACACCCGGCGCGGACTCGGCTACGTGCTGCAGGAGCCGTCATGAAATCGATCCGGCGTCACATGGCCCTCTCGATCGGCGCGGCGGCCGTCGTTCTTTTGATCGGCGGCGGGTCCGGGCTTCACTTCACCTTGCGGCAGAGCTTGACCGGGCAATTCGACAACGCGTTGATGACGAAAGCCCAGGCGCTCGTGATCGCTTCGGAGGTCGATGATGGAGAATTCGAGATCGATCTCGACATCCAGGCCTTCGCGGGATTCGGATCGTCCTCGCCCGGGGATTACTTCGAGGTCTACGATGCGGCCGGGCGGCCCTTGGAGCGATCTCCCTCCCTGGGCACCTCCGATCTGCCTTTGCCGGAACAGTTGGCCTCGGAAGAGAGCGGCTTCGCCAATCTCACCCTGCCCGGTGGCGTCCCGGGTCGCGCTTACTGGGAGACGTTCACCCCCTCCGACGATGACGATCACCAGTTCGACCAACTGCGTATCCTCGTCGCGAGCGACACCTCGAAACTGCGCAAGACGCTGCGCGCGGTCGCACTGGTCATTCTCGTGTTCGGGGCTTCGGCGATCTTCGCCAGTCTCGTCGTCCTGCACTTTGTGGTGGGTAACGCGTTGAAACCCGTCGATCGTTTGAGCGCCGACGTGCAGCGCATCGATGTCCAGCGGCTCTCGCAGGGGCTCGCCGTCGAGGACTTTCCGACGGAGTTGCAGGGCGTGGCCGCCAAGCTGAACGAGCTCCTCGCCCGTCTCGAAATCACCTTCGCGCGCGAGCGGCGGTTCACCAGCGATGCGGCGCACGAATTGCGCACGCCCCTCGCCGAGTTGCGCGCCATGACCGAGCTTGCCGTGCGTTGGCCGGAGGAGTTCACCCCTGCTCACGGCAATGAGATGCTCGCCGTGCTCGCGGAGTTGGAGAGCCTCCTCGAAACGCTCTCGTTGCTCGCCAAGGCGGATTCGGAAACAACGCCCCACCTTGAGTCGGTCGATCTTCGGACCAGCCTCGACGAAGCTCTCGAACGTCTCCACGAGCCCATCGCCCATCGCCGGCTCGGGCTCGATGTGCGCGTCACCGACGGCGCCTTTCCCACCGACCCGGTGCTCTGGCGCGCCATCGCCGCGAATCTGATCGGAAATGCCGTACACTACGCCCCGGACGATTCACGGATTTCGATCGAGGCGACACCGCAACGTTTCTCCGTCGGGAATGAAGCGCCCGACCTTTCGCCCGACGACATGGAGCGGCTCTTCGAGCGCTTTTGGCGGAAGTCATCCTCTCGCACCGAAAAAGGGCATTCCGGACTGGGGCTTTCCGTCGTGCGTGCGGCTGTCTCGTTTTTGGGGGGAGAATGCCACGCCTCTCTCGAAGGCACCCGGCTGAAGGTGGAGATCCGCTGGCCCACCGCCGGAGCCTGACGTGCCCCGCCTCACACCGGTGGTTCCTCGGTGACGCCTCCGGCCTTTCCGCCGAGACGCGAGACGAGTGCCGCGAGCATCCGGCCCATCTCGCGGGTCTCGCCGGCGTTCATTCCCTTTCCGAAATCCTCCTCGATGACGCGCTCGTAGGCAGGCCAGGCCGCACGCAAGGCGGCGGCACCCTTTTGGCTCAGCACGGCATAAAACACGCGTCCGTCCTTGGCGCAGCCCTCGCGACGGAGATAGCCATCCTTTTCGAGCTTGGCGACGCGGCGCGAGATGCCGCTGTTGGAGAAAAAAGTCGCGTCGGCGAGCTCGCTCATGCGCAGCCGCTGCCCCGGTGCCTCCGCGAGGGTGATGAGCAGGTCGTAGGTGTCGAACGAGATGCAGCCCGCCTCGAGCAGCGCCGCATCGACCCGCTTCGTGAGCAAGGCGTGGGCTTGGAGAAAGAGTCGCCAGGCGACTTGGCTGCGGCGGGGACGGGGCATCGGTGGGACGAATCGGGGGCAAAGGTGCGACGTCGTTCCTATACCGGATCGACCTGCGGATCAATCTCCGTTTTTCGATCCTGACAAACGAAGAAAATCCCTCGCCGAAAGTATTTGCACACGCAAATAGTTGTCCCCTCTGGCACAGGATCTGCGACCTCCGGCGAGTCGATGAACGGCATCACGACCTGCGGCACCGGAGTCGACTCCGGCGTTCCGGCGACGCTTCCCCGGGAGCGGCACCGGCGCCCCGTGAAGTCGCTTTTCGAGTTCCGCCGACAGGTGCCGCGGACTGTCGCGATCGCATCGGCTTTCCTCGCCTGGACCGCTTTCCTTCTCGGCTGGCATCTCCTCGCCGCGGCCGAGTTCACGCCGGCGCAACTCCTTCCCGGGCCGATCTCCGTCGTCGAGGCGCTCTGGCGGCTGCTCGTCGAGGGCGCGTTCGGCATGGATATTCTCCAGAGCGTGAAGCGGATCCTCCTCAGTTTCTGCATCGCCGTCGCCATCGCCCTGCCCCTCGGCGTGCTGATGGGGGCGTTTCCAGTCGTCGAGGGATTCTGGAATCCTCTCGTCTCACCCTTCCGCTACCTCCCCGCCCCTTCTTTCGTGCCCTTGCTTCTGATGTGGCTGGGCACGGGCGAATCGCAGAAAATCGCCCTGCTCGTCCTCGGGGTGGTGTGGTTCCTCGTCACCCTGTTCATGGACAACACCAAGGCGGTGCGGGAGGAGCTCGTCGAATGCTCGCGGACCCTCGGGGCCTCGCGCTGGCAGGTGCTCGCAAAGGTGATTTTCCCCGCGGCGCTCCCCACCTACGTCGATACCGCCCGCCAGATGCTGGCGGTGAGCTGGACCTACCTCGTCATCGCCGAGATCGTCGCCGCCACCGACGGGATCGGCGCGATGATGATGCGGGCGAAGCGTTTTGTCAGGGTCGACGACATCCTCGCCGGCATCCTCGTGATCGGTCTCCTCGGCCTCGCCTTCGACCTCCTTTTCCGGCTCATCCACCGTCTCGGCTTCCGATATCTCCGCTGAGCCATTCCCCTCTTTCCTCCAACCATCCGAACCATCCATGAAGCATCCCGAACATCCAAACAGAACCATCCGTGGCCTCGCTCTTCTGAGCCTCGGCCTCCTCTTCCTCACTTCGTGCTCCGAACCCACGCCGCCGCCGACAGCGCCCGAGGCACCGCCGGCCGCCGAGGCTCCCGCGCCCGCCCCTGCGGAACCGGCTCCGGCTCCCGCGGAGCCGGCACCCGAAGCCAAGCCCGAGCCGGCACCCGCTCCTGCCGCCGCGGCACCGGCCGCTCCCACAACCGTGAAAGTCTCACTCTTCTCCTGGCCCGGCTATGGCTTCTGGTTCATCGCCAAAGAGAAGAACCTCGTCCCCGAGATCGCCCTCGATATCCAGATCATCGAAGATCCCTACGAGAGCTTCGGTCAGATGGCGGCGGGCCAGCTCGACGTCACCTCCTCCACCGTCGAGTATGGTCCGATCGCCGCCGAGGAAGGCGTGCCGGTGAAACTCGTCGCCTACACGAATCCCTCCTACGGCACCGACAAGATCATCCTCGCACCCGGCATCAACGGCGCGAGCGATCTCGTCGGCAAGGAAGTGGCCGTGCTCGAAGGCGGACTCACCCAGATCTACATGGGCATCTGGCTCGAGAAAAACGGTGTCGCCTTCGACCAGGTGAAATACACCAACCTCATCATGGACGACGCCGTCGCCGCCATGGTCAGCGGCAAGGTCGCGGCCGGGGAGTTCTGGGAACCCTTCGGCAGCAACGTCCTCAAGGCCTTGCCCGAGGCCAAGGTCGTCGCCACCTCGAAGGATGACTATTTCAAGGAAACCGTCCTCCTAGGCGACGGGATGTACATGAGCGGATCTTTCCTCGAGAAAAAGGAAACCGCGATGCTGACGATGAAGGCCTACTTCGAAGCCGTGAAATTCTGGAAGGAGAATCCCGCCGAGGCCAACCAGATCATCGCCGATGGACTCAAGTTCTCCGTCGCCGATGTCGAACTCGTCATCGGCAAGGATGGCAGCGCCACCGACGGCGGGATCTACCCCTTCAACTGGACCGAGGCCTCCCAGTTCATGGGCTTGACCGAGGGCACGCCGCCCTTCGGCAAGAACGGCCAGATCGCCGACCACTGGAAACTGACGAACGACTGGTGGATCAAGTTCGGCACCGTCAAGACCTCGCATCCGATGGAGGCCGGGGTCGCGGTCGAGCCGATGAAGATGCTGAAAGAGAGCGGCTATTGAGTACGAGCCTTCCAGCCACCGTCGTCCGCGATGAGAATCCCGTCCTCCCTGGTGACTTGGTCAGGATCCCGGGAGGCAGCTTTCTCATGGGCGGGCGCGAGGACGACAAGTTCGCCAGTGCGATCGAGCTGCCCCGGCGCGAGGTGGCGGTGGCGGACTTCCTCCTCGGACGATTCCCCGTCACCGAGGCGCAGTGGGCCGCCTTTCGCGGAACTGCGTCCGACTCCGCCCTGCCCGTCGTCGGCATCTCGTGGCACGAGGCGGGGGAGTACGCCGACTGGTTTGCCATGAAAGCCGGACTGCCCTGCCGCCTGCCGACGGAAGCCGAGTGGGAGTATGCCTGCCGCGGCGGATCCGGGACGATCTTTCCCGGGGGAAATGATCTCTCCCCGGCGGAGGCGAACTTTCTCTACGACGAATCGGGCCAGCCTGTCGGGGTGGGGCGACGGCTCCCGGTTGGCTCCTTCGCCCCGAATGCCTTCGGCCTCCACGACATGACCGGCAATGTCTGCGAATGGACCGCCGATTCCTGGCGGAGCCTCTCCGGAACCGATCCTGACAAACGCACCATCCGCGGGGGCGCGTGGGATCACCTCCCCCGTCTCCTCCGCTGCTCCTGGCGCGACTGGGCTCCCGTCGATGCGCGCTTCGACAACCTCGGCTTCCGACTCGCCGCTTCTCTTCCCCGATAATGGAAATCCAACTTTTCAAAACCCTCTGGGGCCACGAAGGCACCCTCGCCGAAGCCGCCGTGCTCTGCCACGAAGCCGGCTTCCACGGCATCGAAGGCCCCGTCCCGTCCGATCCCGGCGAGCGCGAGGCCTTCATCGCCACCCTCGGCGAGGCCTCCCTCGATCTCATCGCCGAAGTCTGCACCGCCACGCCGCCCGGTTTCTACGTGCCGACTCCGGGTGCGACGCCAGCAGACCACCTGCGGTCGCTCCGCGAGGGGATCGAACGCAGCCTGCCCGCCTCTCCGCGCTTCATCAACACGATGGCCGGATCCGATGCCTGGACCTTCCGCGAGAAGGTCGATTTCCACGCCGCCATCGTTTCTCTCGAGGCCGAATACGGCATCGCCATCAGCGTCGAGACCCATCGGGGTCGTCCCCTCAACAGCGCCTGGGTCGCCCGCGACATACTCCTCGAGGTACCCGGCCTGAAGCTGACCTGCGACTTCAGCCACTTCGTCGTCGTCGCGGAGCGGCTCGTGATGGACGAGCACCCTGACATTCTCACCCTGTGCGCCGACCACGCCTTCCATCTCCAAACCCGCGTCGGCTACAACCAGGGTCCCCAAGTGCCCGACCCGCGCGCCCCCGAGCACGCCGGCGACCTCGCTGCCCACGAACGTTGGTGGGACGAGATCTGGGAAAGCCAGCTCCGCCGTGGCTTCACCGTCTCGACCCTCACGCCCGAGTTCGGTCCCGACGGTTATCTCCACTGCGAGCCCTTCACCCGGAAGCCCGTCGCCGATCTCTGGGATGTGAACCGCTGGATCGCCCTGCGTCAGCGCGACCGCTTTCAAGAACTCCACCCTGACAAGACCACATGACCACCGCCGCTCCTCCCTCGCCCGTCTATCATTTTCCCAAAGCCAGCCCCGTTCCCGACGGGATCGAGGCGCTCTTTTCGCAGGTCCTCGAAGCTGCCGCGCTGCCGCGGGAAAAGGCGCAATCGTCTCCCGCCGGGATCTACACCTCCCCCGAGTTTCTCGATTTCGAGACCCAGGCGATCTTCCGCAAGGAGTGGATCTCCCTCGCCCACGTCTCGCAGGTGCCGAACCCCGGCGACTACCTCCGCGTCGACCTTTGCGGCGAACCCATGCTCGTGACCCGCGGCAAGGACGACGTCGTGCGTGTCCTCTCCCGCGTCTGTCGCCACCGCGGCATGGATCTCATGCCCGAAGGCGGCAGCCTGCCCAACCGGGGCAACCAGCGCGTCATCCTTTGTCCCTACCACCTCTGGAGCTATGATCTCAATGGACGGATGTTAGGGGCGCCCGAGATGCAGCAGGCCGACGGTTTTGACCGCAGCGAGGTCTGCCTGCACCAGTTCCGCAGCGAGATCTGGGAGGGTTTCGTCTTCGTCACGCTCAATCCGGAGGCCCCGCCGCTCGCGGAGAAGTTCGGACGTCTCCGCAGCGAATTCCTTTCCGGCTGGAACATGGGCGAAGCGAAGCTCGTCTGGGACCAGCATTGGGACTGTGGCTTCAACTGGAAAATCCTCCTCGAGAACTTCATGGAGGCCTACCACCACCTCGGCGCCCATCGCAAGACGCTCGAGCCCTTCCTGCCCGCGAAGGGTTGCTGGACCGTGCCCGAAGATCCCGACTTCTCGGCGATGCACCTGCCTCTGCGACCCGACCTCGTCGAGACGATCCGCACCACCGGAGAGGCGGGCACCACGATGACTCCCTTCCCCGGGCTCGGGGTCGAGGATTACACCGAGTGGTGGGTCTTCCTTGGCTATCCGACCTTCCTCCTCTTCACCGCGCCCGACCGCGTCTACTGGTATCGGCTCCTGCCGACCGGACCGGAGACGTGCAGCCTAACCACCACTTTGCTCGTCCACCCGGCGACGATGGAGCGCGCGGACTACAACGAGCTCTATCAAAGCGAGATCGAAGCCGCGATCAACTTCCACCTCGAGGACATGGAGGTGTGCGCCGCGACGCAGAACGGGATGCGCTCCAGCGCCTACGAACCCGGACGCCTCAGCCACCTCGAGGAGCCGATCTGGCAATTTCAGCGCTACCTCGCCAACAAGATCCGCGAGTTCGCATGAGCGGATTCTTCTCCCTCGGCGGGAAGGTCGCCGTCGTCACCGGAGGCAGCTCCGGGATCGGCGCGGCCATCGTCACGCGATTCCGCGCCGCCGGTGCCGTCGTCGTGATCGCCGACCGACTCGAACCGCCGGAGGAGAAGGGGGAGTTTGTCAGGGTCGACGTTTCGAGCGAAGCCGAGGTCTCTTCGGCGCTCGAATCGGTCGTCGCGAAACACGGCAATCTCGATCTCCTCGTGAACAACGCCGGTATCCAGCCACTCGGGGTGCGGTTCGAAGACCTTACCGAATCCGTCGTGCGGCGGACTTTCGACGTCAACGTGAACGGCACCATCTGGGGCATCAAACACGGCTCGCGCCTCCTCTCGCCGGGCGGCCGCATCGTCAATCTCTCCTCCTTCGTCGGTCTCCTCGGCGTGCCGGCGGGCACCGCCTACGCCGCCTCGAAAGCGGCCGTCGCCCATCTCACGAAATGCGCCGCGCTCGAGCTCGCTCCGCGTGCCATCACCGTGAATGCGATCGCCCCGGGCACGATCCGCACTCCCGCGGTCGAGGGCATCCCGGACAATCCCGAGATTCCCTTCGCCGAATCGCGCACGCCGATGGGACGTCTCGGCATGCCCGCCGAGGTCGCGGCCGCGGCGCATTTCCTCTGTTCCGACGAGGCCTCCTTCATCACCGGCGTGATTCTCCCGGTCGATGGCGGCATCGCCGCCGGTTGGGAGCGCTACGACCTCACCCTTCCCTCCGAGATTTCCCCCGACGGCTCCTGGCATGACCCTGAATCCTGACAAATACCTCCCTCCCCCGCGCTTCATCTGGCCCGAGGGCAAGCGCTGCGCCGTGATGCTCTGTTTCGACGTCGATGGCGAGACCACCGCCCTCTCCGAGGATCCCGAACTGGCACGGCGCCTCACGACAATGTCGCAGTGCGAATATGGTCCCACCGTCGGAGTGCCGCGTCTCCTCGGGCTGATCGATCATCTCGGCGTGCCCGCGACCTTCTTCATCCCTTCCTTCATCGCGATGAAACATCCCGAAATGACCCGCGCCATCGCCGCGTCGGGTCATGAGATCGGAGCGCATGGCCACCTTCACGAGAAGCTCGCCTACCTGAATCCGGAGGAAGAGCGCGACGTGCTCCGCCTCAGTCTCGGCATCCTCGAGGAAGTGACCGGAAAACGTCCCGCCGGATTCCGCGCTCCCTGGTTCGAAATCAACCCGGGCACGACCGATCTCCTCGTCAGCGAAGGGTTCCTCTACAATGCCAGCCTCATGAGCGACGACGTTCCCTTCATCCACGGCAACGGGCTCGTCGAGATCCCCGGGCAGTGGATGCTCGAGGATTGGGAGCAGTTCGCCTTCAATCCCGATCCGGCCTGGGGCGTCATCCCCGAGGATTGTGAAAAAGTCTATCGGCTCTGGTGGGACGAGTTCGAGGCGATGCGGGACTTCGGCTGCTGTTTCGTCCTCACCCTGCATCCCTGGCTGAGCGGGCGTCCCTCGCGCGTCCGTCTCCTCGAGCGTCTCCTCCGCGACATCGCCGCGGCAGGCGACGTGTGGTTTTGTCAGGGTGAAGAACTGGCCCGATGGGTCCTCGCCAATCCGGGCGCGCGCCGCGTCCTCGACTTCGATGCCCGGGGATGATCGTGCCGCCGACCATCGTCGTCGCCGGCGGCGACTTTTTCCTCGGGGCGTTGCCTCAGGACAAATACGCCAACACCACCGAACTCCCGCGCCGCCGCGTCGCGGTCGAGTCCTTCGAGTTGGGAAAATACCCGGTGACGAACCGCGAGTGGGCCGCCTTTGCTCCCGGTCACCACGCGGCGCCCGACCTGCCGGTCACCAACGTCGCCCGGCAAGAGGCGCAGGCCTATGTGGCGTGGTTGAGCCGCGGGACCGGCGAACGCTGGCGGCTCCCCACCGAGATCGAGTGGGAATATGCCTGTCGCGCCGGCAGTGAAACGCTCTTCCCCCAAGGCGATGATCTTGCACCGGCCGACGCGAATTTCCTCTACGACGAATCGATCGAGCGGGTCGGACCAGGGGGCCTCACGCCCGTCGGCACCTATCCTGCAAATGCCTGGGGTTTCCACGATCTCCTCGGCAACGTGAACGAATGGACCGCTTCTCCCTGGACCCCGTCCCACGAGCCCGACGCCATGATCGTGCCCGGCTTCTTCACGATCCGCGGCGGATCGTGGGATGGGCTCCCGAGGCTCCTGCGCCCATCGTGGCGGGATGGTGTGGCGGAGACAACGCGATGCGATCACCTGGGGTTCCGGGTGGTGCGGGGTGGTGAATAGCCTTCATTCCTGTTCCGACACGTTCGTTGTTTCAAGCCAACAGCGGTCGCCCCATCCACACGTCGCGAACCCCTTCGCTCTAGGCCGCGCCGGCAAAACGCAGGTTCGTCGTCCAGGGCTGTCGCACTCTTTCCAGAAAACCAGCCATGGTGAGCGACCTCAGGGTGAGCGAATGGCACCGCCAGGGTTCGTGCCAGACGCGGAAGGCGAGGGGACGAATTCCGGCGGCGGTGTAGGCGACATACCGTTCCTGGAGAAACTCTTCGCGGCTCCCGGGTGGGGCGGTGGTCTCCTCGTTTCCAAGCGCTCCCGCAAAGGTTCCGCTCACACCCTCGGCGACGACCGTTCCCGAAACGGTGTTTGGGCTGTTTTGATAGGATAGCGTGCCCCGACGATAAGGCAGGCCGAAGGTCGAGGGACCGAGACGCACGGCGAGCGTGTGATCGAGCCATTCGTGCACGAAGAAGATGCCCGGGCCATGCGGTCCGTGCACGTAGGTGCGGAGATTCAGAAAGCGTTGCGTCGCCAGCGGCGCGGTCATCCACGAGGTCAGCCGACCGCCGAAGGCGGGGCGGAAACGGCGCATCGTGAAGGCGACGAGCGAGACGAAGGCTCGACCTTCGAATCGATCCAGCGGGAAGGGCACGACTTCCTGCAGGTTGTCCGGATCGACCTCGAAATGGAGGAAGGTCAGTCCGGTCCAGTCGGCGAGAAACACGGTCCCGCCGCGGTGCCGGAGCATGGCCTCACGCGCCTCATCCGACAGGGTCGAACGCGCCACCCGACCCTCTTCGGTCGCGGTGGTGGCAGGACCCGGATTCATGGCGGTTCAACGGGCGAAGGTCTGCACCCACTCGCGTTCCTTGGCTTCGGCCGGTGGCGCGAGAAGGAGATCGGCGAGGGCGTCCTCCAGTTCGTGATAACGGAAACGAAAACCGAGTCCATGGATGCGACAGGGGAGCCCGCGGCGTCCGTTGAGGGCGAGGTCGGGATCGGTGTTGATGATGGGAGCCACCGCTCGCACCATCCACGCCGGTGTCGGCAGACCGACGGGCACCTTGAGAGTGCGGCGGAGGGTCTCCATGAATTCGGCGTTCGTGACCGGTTGCAGTCCCGTCGCATTGCAGATGCCGTGGACAGCGGGATTGCGGATCGCCTCGAGGAAGAGGCGCATCATGTCCTCGAGATGGATCCAACTGATCCACTGGCGTCCCGATCCGATGCGGCCGCCGAAGCCGAGTTTCGCGATCCGCGCGAGGGTTGGCAGGGCTCCGCCGTCGCGTCCGAGGACAAATCCGATCCGCAGGGCGGCCCAGCGCATCTCGGGACGGATCGAGCGGCCGAGCGCTTCCTCCCAAGCGACACAGACGTCGGTGGGAAATTCATCGGGGACATAGGCCGACTCCTCGCAGATGCGGTCGCCGGCGTTGCCGTAGATGGCGAGGCTGGTGGCCTGCACCCAGACCGCGGGCGGGCGGTAGGCGAGGCGCAGGGCGGCCCCGAGAGCCTCGCACGAATCGACGCGCGATCGCACGATTTCCTCGCGGTTCTTCTCCGTACGGCGGCAGTCGACGGGTTTGCCGGTCAGGTTCACGAGGGCGGCGGCGCCGTCGAGGAGGACGGCCCAGGATTCCTCGACGGTCCGGCCATCCCATCGCACCGCGCGTCCCGCGCCTTGGTAAGCGGAGGGATCGCGGGTGAGGACGACGACTTCGTAGCCCTCCTCTTCGAGCTTGCGGGCGAGGGCCCGGCCGAGGAAGCCGCTGCCGCCGGCGAGGACGACGCGACCGCTTTCCGTGGTCATTCTGTCAGGAGCCGTCTTCATTTCATCAATGCCCCGATCGATTTCGCGATCTTGTCGCCCATGCGGATCGCCTGGATCGCCGATTTGGTGGGGAGGCGATCCATCTTGGTGTAGAAGTCGCTGACGAGTTCAAAGAAGCCGAGGAGCGACTCGAGCTGTTCCTTCGCGTGGGCATCGGCGGGATTGTCGGTCGCCCCGGCCTCGTTGGCGCAGGCGCGCAGACGCACGAGGGTGGGATCGATCTCCCGCTTTTTCCGCTCGGCGGCGATGACGCGGAAGAGCTCGTAGACATCCTGGATCGATTCGAAATGATCGCGGCGGTCGCCGGGCAGGTGCACGACCTTCACGATGCCCCAGTTCTGCAGTTCCTTGAGGCTGTTGCTCACGTTCGAGCGCGCCACGCCGAGTTGGTCGCAGATCTCTTCGGCATGGAGAGGCCGGTCGGAGATGAAGAGAAGGGCGTGGATCTGGGCAACGGTGCGGTTGATACCCCACTTGGTCCCCATCTCGCCCCAATGGAGGATGAAGTGCTGCGCGAAGGGTGGAAGGTCTTTCATTTCGATTATTTCTGTCTTTACAGAAATGGAGAAAGGTAGTTTGGCAAGAGGAACTTTCCATTGTCTGGAAAAAAGCCGGGCGGCGTGGAGGGGAGCCTGCACCCGCGCATCATTCCTCTGCCACCCAGGCCCGGTCGTCGTACCACTCTCTCGCCACCAAAGCGGGGATGCGGTATTCCGCGCCACTTTGCCAACGCGGTATGCCAAGGCGCGCCGCCAGATCAAGGTCGAAGTCACGGAAGATCTGCTCGATCCGCTCTCTCTCGATTCCGGGATCGATCGGATAAACGGAGAAGGGCACGAGCGTCTCCTCCTCGGAAATGGCGAGCAATTGGCGCGCCAGGGGACGCCCCTCGCGATCACGGAGGAAGGCGACCCGTTTGTTGATGTCGAGCGAATTGGCGACGGCGGCGTGCTGGTTGCATCCGCCGATGGCGAGACAGGTATCGGTGTAGGTCCCCATCTTCAGCACTTCCTGGGGATCGTCTTCGAGCCTGACAAACGCACCTTCAAGTCCGGGAATGTCGACGGGCTGCCCGAGGGTGCCGGCCGCGATCCACGCTCCGAGATTGAGGTGACGGTGCTTTTCGAGCCAGCCTTGGTTCGCGGGATGGGACGCGCGGTAGTCCTCTTGTCCCGAGCGGATTGCCCGGAGGAAACGTTTCAGGGAGCGCCGGTTCGATTTTCCGAGGGCTGCGAGAAAACGAACGCTATGGGGGTCGAGGCCATCGGTCCGGTAGCGGTCCTCGACTTCGCGGATACGGCGGTGGACGAGATCGATCTGGTAATCGGCGAGACGCGCCGCGAACTCCTCGCGGTAATGTTCCGTCGCTTCACGCGAGAGTTCGAGTCGGCCGCAGGCGGCGGCGCGGAGTTTCTCCGGCATCGGATCGGACTCTCCGTCGCGGAGGATCGTGTCGAACAGGAAACAGGCGTCGCGCAGTCCGATGCGTCGTGGATCGATGCCGAAGCCAGGGTGATCCCGAAGATAAGCGCAGACGGCCGCGGCATCCGCCTCCGGGAGGGTGCCGAGGTCGCGGAGCGTTTCGAGAAAACGTTTCGGACGTCGGAAATGGAGCGCGGGATCGGCCTCCGGCAATGACCGCATCCAGAGAATGCCGCCTTTCTCGATCTGGTCGGTCTCCTGATAGTTCCTCGTCGCTTCTTTCAGATGCTTGACGACGGAACGCGTGAGGTTGCCGAGCGACCATCGTTGATCGGACGTAGCCACTTCATAAAGATCGTGAAAAAGCCGAAGCGTACCATACTCGATCGACGCGAAACCCGCGGCCACGGTCGTGGCGAGTGTCTCGAGATCGTCGAGCACGTTCGGCGCGGGCAGTTTCACGTAACAGCCGATCAGGGAAGTGAACGCCCTCGCTTTGACGCGGCGATGCTCGGATGGCTCGCGCAAGATGGAGCGGCGGACCCGGTCGATGACCCCGCGGAACTCCCTGGGTTTGAGTTTCATTTCGTGGAGGTCGCGGAGGAAATCGACCCAGTCGCATTCGTCCACTTCGGGAAACTCCCGCCAGGTCGCGGCGGCGACTTCGCGTGCGAGCTCCGGCGAAGTCGCTGATTCTTCCCAGAGCATCTGGAGAAAGCGGCCGCCCCGGAAACTCCAGCAACGGCAGCCATCCTTTCGACCGGTGGCGTAGCGGTCGCGAAGTTCGACGAAGCGCGAAAGATCCGGGCGGTCCACCACGTTGGCGGGCATCGTCACATTCAGCTTCATCCGGGGGAATAGCTCCGCGACGGCGAAGGCATCCTCAAGGAGGCCGGGTTCGAGGCCCTTTTCCACCATGGAAAAGAGTCCGGCCAGCTCGAGACACTCCCGGCGGTGACGGCGGGCGCGTTGTTCGATTTTCTCGACGAGCCGAACGGAGATGGCGCGAGGGGATTTCCACTTTGCCTCGGAGGCGGCGAGCCGTTCGAGGAAATGTTTCCGTCGTTCCGCGTCAAGCACCACGGAAACGAGTGCCAGCCACGGGGCGTTGGTCGCGAAGGAGCTTTCCACGAGAAAACGCTGCGTCAGGGAAACCAGACGTGCGTCTCCGCCCAGGTGCGTCTCGACCAGCGCCATGGCCTTGCGGACCTGGCGGAGACTGCCCCCACGAAAGAAGGGGAGCGAAGAACGCACGATCCGATCGTCCCACCGCAGCAAGCGCAGATCACCGGTGTAGCCGAAATGAACGAGTGCATACGGATCGGGGCAATGCCCCGTACGCGGAGGGTGCCGGCGCAAGCGCTTTGCCGCCTCCTCGGAAAGACGTCCTTCGATGCCGAGTCTTTCGATGGCCGGTTCCCATAGATGCGCCTTCTCCACGAGCCAGGCCCTCACGCTTTCGCGATCGGAGAGAAAGGGGCGAGGATCGAGTCCGCTCTCTGGCATGGACCCGTTCCCGTAGGTCTCGACAGAAGGCGTTTCCACGAGGAGATAAAGCGCGTCGGAAAAACTTGCGGCATCCCAGCGACGGAAGTGGCCCAGCCGCTGCCATGAGGCCACGACCGCCTCGTCGCGACGGGGATCGCGACTTTCAAACGGCGGGACGGCGTCGCCGACCACGAAGGCACGCCACCACTTCGCGTTGGGCCACGCGAGGAGGCGCATCGCCTGCTTTCCGTAGGGAGGCGAAAAGCGGCGTTCCCGCTCGGCGCGCGGTTTGGCGATCTCGGCGAGGTCCACCATGAGGAGTCGGCCGCCGTCGCGGTAAAAGGGTAAGAGAAAAGGTTTCATCAGGGATCGGGTCTCTCGCGGTCAGACGAAGAGACTTCCCGTCCGTCGGGGGAATCGCGGTGTCAGAGGGACACGGGCGCACTCGTCCCGGTGGACGGGGAATCACTCACGCGGCATGGCGGGAGAAGAGGTGGCGCGCCGGCGGGACGAAAGGGCCGGGCTCCAATCCGTGGACTCCGTCACTTCATCCCACTGCGGCACGCCTCGAGGCCAAGGGCCGAATCTGTTGGAAGATCGAGGTCATGGGTGGGAAGGGAGGGGTGAAAAGGCGTCGGAACGATCGACGCGATCCCAAAACTATTCATTTCCCGACCGTTGTCATGCGGGAATTTCACGTGGAGGACCGGCCACCGCCCGCTTGCATCCCCGGTTTACAGAGCTGGAATCCGCCCGTATCGTCCCGGACGCATGGAAACCTTCAAAGCTGTCGTGACGAATTGGTTCTTCTGGGGATTTGTCCTCGGATTCACCTTCTGTGTCCTCTCAATCGTCGCCCACTGGAAGACCAAGGGGGAGCTGAAACGCCTCAAAGGCCATCTCAGTGACAAGCTGGAGATCGAGGCCGAAAAACTGGCGGAGATGAAGGCGAAGCTCGACAGCCTGAAGCAGGAAAATGAAAACCTGCGCATCAAGATCAACTCGGGCCGGGTGCAGAACGACACGACCGCATTGGAGCGGGAACTGGAAATTTACGCCCGTGCCGAAAAGGCCATGGTCTTGAACGCGCCCGGATTCGCCCAAGCCTGGGAAAAAGCCAAGGAAGGCGCGCTCACCGAGATCGAGGCGGAGGAATCGGGCAAAAGCCTGCCGCGCCGCCTCTTCAAGCGCTTCTTCTCCCGCGGAGGTTCCTCCGTCGATGCGGAAGTGATCGAGGCGCTGCCGGCCGAGTCGAGCAACCGCAAATCGACCTCCGCTCCCCAGGCCTGATTCCCCGCGCATGACTCTCGATCTGCCCGACCGGGACTTCGCCGGTTACATTTTCGACTGCGACGGCACGCTCGTCGACTCGATGCCTCTGCATTTTCGTGCCTGGACGGCCAGCTTCGTCCATCACGCCGCCCCGTGGCACTGGACGGAGGACGAATTCTACGCCAACGCCGGCGTACCCGACCGGGTCACGGTGATGGAGCTGAACGCACGCTACGGGGTCTCGCTCGATCCCGATTCGATCCACGAATACAAGGCGGGATGGTACTCGCAACATCTCGCCGATCTCGCTCCGGTGCCGGCCGTGGCCGCGCTGGCGAAGCGTTATCACGAGGAAGGGAAAAAGATTTCAGTGGCCTCGGGCAGTGATCTTTCCCTCGTCGCTCCGTCTTTGGAAATCGCCGGCCTTGCGCCGCTCTTCGACATCGTCATCACGCCGGCGGATGTGAAACGTGGCAAGCCGGCGCCCGACATGTTCCTTCTCGCCGCCGAGCGCATGGGGGTGGACCCGGCCGACTGCCTCGTCTTCGAGGATGGCAAACCCGGGATCGAGGCGGCCATCGCCGCGGGGATGAGCTGGGTCTTTGTGCCGAGCCGTTTTGGTTGATTGCCTCCGCGGCGGAGTTCAAGCGGGGGTCTGCATCTCCCACCCGGCGACCATCGCACGATACCAGACGGTCGCGACGATCATCAGAAGGATGCCGAGGATCATGTAAAGAGGTCGCCAATTCGAAGGTGGCATCATCCCCACCCAGTGATCCACGACCGTGGTCATCGCCGCGCCGGTGACGAACATCAGGATGCAGGTGATCCACGCGCGGGTCGCCCTCCGGGAAAACATTTCGACCTCCTGGCCTTGGAAGGGCGGCGTGAACCCGCCCATCAGGGCAAAAACGCCGAGGAAGACGAGCAGAAAAGCGACGCGTTTCCAGCTGAAGTTGAATTCCATGAATCAGAGACGTCTTACCGAGCCCTTCCGGGGGCTGAACTGGATTTTCTCCATGCGCACGAGGCAGCCGATCTCTTCGGCGCGGTCGGTGTAGGTCCGCAAGGGATGCCACGCGGGATTCGCGTTCACCGTTTCGAGGAGCGAAGCGAGGCGTTGCTCGAGATCGAGGGATTCCGGGAGGCGGGAGCGCAGGCGCCCGATGCCCCGGAGAATCTGGAGCGGAGCCGCGAGAAAGATCTGGGAAAGAAAGTAGGCGGGTGCGGTCACCTCCTGGACCCTGACATTCGCCCAATAGCCCGATCCGCTGGAAAGATCAAAGCCGGGATACAGATCCGTTTCGTGAAACTCCGCATGGCCCCCGCCGCGACGATGCTCGAGGATCCCGAAGACGAAGACCAGGATGAGACAGGTCCACGCGATCCAGACAGGCAGATCGGGTGGGGACGAGAAGCCGAAGCCCTTGATCGCCATGACCGCCGCGAACCGGAAAAAGAAAAATGCCGCGACTGCCGCGGCGGCTCCGGTGAGGAAGTTCAGGAGCGCGAGGAGGGTTTGTCTCCGGTTGAAGGCGGTGATCATCGGACACCGCGATCGTAGAAGACCCATCCTCGAGGTAAAGAAAAAATCCCGCCGCTCACTTCCTCGTGATCTTCACCCGCTGCCCTGAAAAGATCGTTCCGTACTTCGAAACCGGCGTGATCCAGACGGTGTTCTTGCCGAATTCGAGGCCCTTGATCGCGACGGTCCAGGAGGAAGAACTTTTCACCGGAATGACGCGGGTTTTTCCGTGAAAGTAAACGCGCAGGGCGGTGATCTCTCCGGGGGCTCCGGCACGCCCGGAAAGCTTGAGGCCGGGCTTGCCCGTGATCTGGTTTTTACCACCGGTGTATTTCAAGGCCGGGGCCTTTTCGAGTGAGACGGAGGTGAGCCTTGCTCCGAATCCTTGCCGGGATTCCGGCAGGACACGATCGGAATTGCCTCCGAGCACGAGGGAATAGGACCCTGCCGGGAGGACGAGGGTCTTCTCCGCGAGGTCGCCGCTGGATTCGGCATGATCGAGGTACTCGATGTCCTCCGCCCAGGCGACGTTGCCGCGGTTGGAAAAGGTGGCTTGATCGCCCCCGTCGTGGTCCCACCCGCGGTAGAGGGTGAATGCGGGGCGCAGGTTGGAACCGGCCGTTTCCCCGGGGAAGAGGGCGTTCCTATCGGTCACCTGCGACTTCCGTTCGACGCGGACGGTGAGTCGGCTCGGACTCTTGAGATCGAGAGCGACCCAGGTGGCGGCCTCGGTGCGTCCGAGGGTGGTACCTTCGTCGCCATCCTCGTCCCAACCCCAGGCGCCGGCGGCCCCTTCAAAGGAGGCCGAGGTATTGGCGGCGAGATGGACAGCCCAGGCGTAGCGGATCCCTCCGTCGAGGGGAGCCCCGGTGGTGGGATCCTCCGTGTTGGGCACGGGATCAGCGGGGATGATGCTGGCGGTTGGCTGCGGCGTTGCCGGCGGTATCACCGGTGTGCCGTGTTTCACCGTGCGGGTCAGGGTATCGTGCCCCGGACCCGTCGATGGAAAAAGAAAGACCGCTCCGGCAAGCACCAGGGTGACCCACCGGCTTGCTGAAGATTCACAACGGGAACATTTCATACCAAAAAGGGTTCGGAAGGTTCGGGGAATGATATCTCGGAGCGGTCCGGACGATCAGAAGCCGGAACCTCCGCGTGGCGAGGGAGCGGCGACATGGGCGTGGCGCTGGATCGTCACGCGCTTGCGATCGGCGAATTTGCCATCGGTGGTTTCCAGCTTCAACCAGACGACGTTGCGGCCCGGGGAGAGGTTTTCGATCCGGGTGGACCAGGTGTCTTTCTTGAACTTCACGATGCTGGTGCGGCCCCCGCGGGTGACGCGGATGCATTTCGCCTTTTCCACTTGGGCGACTTTGCCCGAGAGTTCCTGCGAAGATCCTTCCGTCTTGATTCGGGTCCCTTCGGTGATGTCGAAGGAAGGACCTTCCACGGGCTCGGTGGTGATCGTCAAACCATAGCCCTGGAAGGGCTCGCGGTTCGTGCTGGGCGAATTACCTCCCACGGCGAGCGAATACAGTCCGGCGGGCAACTCGAGGGTGAGCTCGACGCTCGTGGCGCTGCCGTTGTTCTCGACGTGGGTGAGGTAGGAGAGATCCTCCGCCCAGACGACGTCGCCGCGGTTGTTGTAGGTATGGTCGTCGCCTCCGTCACCGTCCCAGTTTTTGTAAACGGTGAATGCGGGGAAGAGAATGTTGCCGCCCACGCCTCCTTGGCCGTCGGGGACGTTGAGCTTGCGCGAGAGAAGGATCGTCACCTTGCTGGCCTTGGTCAGCTTTAGGGCGATCCAGTTGGAGGTGTGGGTCCAACCCTTCGCGGTGGAGGGAAAGGCATCCTCGTCCCAGCTCCACGCTCCGACAAGTCCTTCAGCATCGGCGCGGTCCTTGCCGCCCATGGTCACAGTCCAGGCGTAGCCGACTCCCCCATCCAAAGGTTCGAAGGTCACGGGATCGTACTCATTCGGCGACGGGTCGGTCGGTGTGACGGTCGCCGCGTTGACATGGGCAGTCGAGATGAGGGCGAAGAGGCCCCCGAGCAGGTATGTTTTGTTCATGGGTTCAGTTTCTGAGGTTGGTTTGTTAGGGTTTCAGAAAAAATCAATGGCCGAGCCGGAAGCCGGCCTGGCCGGGACGGAGGGCGGTGAAGGTGACGGCTTCCCCGGACGCGAGCGAAGCGAGGAGGGCGGCCCGGGTGAGGCCGGGATTGACGCCATCGAGGTAAAGGCCCTGCGCCGGATCAAAATGCCGGGAGATGCCTTGTGATCCCGCGATCCCCTCGACGACGAGATCGATGCCGCCCGAGGTCGCCTGCGCCTCGAGAACCGTGAGGTCCTCGAGGAGACTGGTGTTCCCTCGATTCACGGAAGTCAGGGTGCGGCTTTGTCCGACCGCGCCATGCGTCCCGGTGCCAAAAGCCAGGACAAAAGCGGCGACGTTTTTCCGGTCCTCCGCGTCCAGGGTCTCAAGTTCATAGAAATGGACCGTCGGGAGGCGGCTGCCGGTGCCGTTGCGGTTCATGCCGTAACCGGTCACGTTGACGCCGCCGGGAGCTCCGTCGAAACCGAAGCGCTGGTAGGTCGTCTGCAGCGGTGGATTCTTGACCGGGTCGCGGGTGTCGGTGAGCCGGAAATCGTCGATGTTGTTATCACTCCCTCGCGGACCGGCATGGCAGAGGCCGCAGTGGTTGGCAGAGAGATTGAAAGCTGCCTCGCCGGCCGCCGGATTTCCCCCGCGGATCGAGGCGGGCAGGGAATCGTCGAGCTTGCGGTAGGGATTGGGGTGGTGCTTCAGGCTCATCAGGTAAGCCTCGAGCGCGGCGAAATCCCCGGAGTCGAGCGCATCACCGCCTAACAGATCCACAAAAGTCGCGTTGAAATCGGCCAGGGTAGGCCGGTCGCCGCGCCAATGAAAGGGGGCACCGCCCTCGAGATTCCGCATGGTCTGGGTGACCATGGGGCCTTTTATGGGATGCATGGGGCGCGCGACGAGGGTGTCGGTGTGGTCATTGGCGAGATTCTTGCCCGTTTGCACGATCATGGCGCCCGAGGGCACGCCGAGATCCCAGGCGATGCCGTCGCGGTCGGCGTCGACATGGCAGGTTGCGCAGGAAAGCGTGCCGTTACCCGAGAGCCGCGCGTCGAAGAGGTAACCACGCCCCTCCTTGATCTCCGCCGGGATCGGATCGAAAAGCCCCAGTTCCAGCTCGGACTCGACCGTGCCGGTCCCGGTCGCGACGACCGCCAGGGTGTTCGAGATCTTGTTGAGCACGTAGAGTTTGCCTTGCGCTTCATTCAAGGCGAGGGCGCGGGGACCCCGCATTTCGGCGGACGTCTCTCCGGGCAGGCGCAGATCGATCCGTTCGAGCACCGCGCCGCTCGCGAGATTCACCCGGGCGACGCGGTCGCTCCCAAAGGCGGCGACCCAGGCTTCGTTCGCACCGGCAAAGGCGAGTCCGGTCGGCTCCGCAAGGGCGATCGCGTGGGCCGCGGGATTGGGGAGGATGGAATAGTCGAAACCCGCGTTGAGGTCGTAGGCCGCGCTCGATGCGCCATCGGCCGCAAAGCGGGTAATGCGGTGGTCGACGATATGACCGCGCAGCTCCGGCTCGAAACGCACGAGATTCCGGGCGTCGGTATTGAGCACGAACAGCTCCCCGCTCGTGGGATGGACGGAAAGATGGTGCAGCACCGTGCCTGCTCCACCCAGATAGGCATCGATCGTCCAAGTGGCGGTATCGATGACGGCGATGTCGTGGTCGAGCACTTTGTAAGGAATCCCCGGATGATCGGCGGAGACGATTTTGCCGGTATCGGGTGGCGCGGGGAGGGCGGGATTCCCAGGGAGCGGCTGGGCCGGCGCACGGTCGGGGGCGAGCGTCGTCGTGCCGTTGCCCGAGAGCAGAAAGCTGACGTAGAGCTTTGATCCGTCGGGGCTCAACGAGAGCGAGGTCGGATAATTTCCCATCAGCGGAATCACGGCCACCTCCGCGTGGGAGGTGGCGTCGAGGACACGGAGCAGGTTCGATCGGGCGCAGCTCACCACCGCGACGTCGTCGACGAAAATCACATCCGAGGGTTCGTCGGGAGTCTGGAGGGTCGCTTGCACGAGCCCGTCTTCGAGATCGACGATCGAGATGGAGTCGGAGACTTCATTCACGACCCAGGCCTCCGTCGCACTGCGCGCCCGCACCGAGACCGGCTCGACTCCGACCGGGATCTCCGTGCGGAAGACGGGCACTCCCGCGACGAGATCGAAGACCGCAAGCGAACCCTTCGGCGAATTCACCGCCAGCAGGACCGAACCGGTCAAATCAAGGGGATGACACTGGCGCGCCTCGAAGCTCTCGTATTCCTGCGCCTTCAACGCAAGGGGAGCCGAGGCCGCGGCAAGGATCGCGGCAAGGAGACGGACCGGAGCGGAAAGTGGTTTCATGAAGATCCTGACAAACGTTCAAAAGGCCTTCGAGACGCCGAAGAGCAGGCGCATCACTGGTTCGCTCTGGATACCGTTGAGATCCTCCAGCACCGGCGCTCCGACCGAGAGGGTCGCGGCCCAGCTGTGTCCCCAGGCGAGACGGGTGCCACCCGAAAGGAAGACCAGGTTTCCGCCGGTGTTGGTATCGATGAGGCCGTTTTCAACGACCTCCTCGCGGAAGTCGCCGTTCGCCTCGAGGATCAGGTCGAGAGTGGTGGGATGCTCGTGGGCCACGCCTTCCTGATGAGCCACGCCTTCCTCATGGGCGCCGAGAAGGCGATAGGAAACGGCGGCGTTGTAATTGAAGACGTCGCCGAGGTTCGAGTCGCGGACGCCGTCGTTCGCGAAGATGTAAAGCGCGCTGGCATCGAAGGACCAACGTCCCATCCCGTGGGTCAAGGCGAGGCCGAGCATCGGATCCCACGAACCGGACCCGGGCTGGTGGTGGGCGGCGAGCAGGTAACCCTCGTTGGCCCGCACATCCGTGTCGCCCGTCGGCATCTTCATCCCGGTGATCGCCGAGACGTGGAGATCGGCTTCCTCGTCGTGGAGAAATCGGTATTGCCCATACATCGTGGCGTCGCCAAGACCGTCTGAATCGCCGACATTTTCGACGACGGGCCGGGTCGGGGCATCCCCGTGTCCGCCTCCTTCGTGGGAAATGCCGCCGTGTTTCGGAGTCGGCACCGGGGTGGTATGGACGCCCTTCACTCCGGTGCGTTGCTCGACCGCCTCACGGAGATTGGTTCTCCAGAGGAACGGCAGCGAGAATCCGAGCGTGAAATCGTCGCTCATCCCGTAGGCCGCATTCAGCGAAGAACTGATGACACGATCGGTGCTGTGCACGTGATCCGGCCGGTCCGCATACGCGAGCAGTTCGGCGTCGGACAGCCCGTCGAAGAAAATGAACTGGTTCACCTGCGCCACGCTGAGGGCGCCTTCGGACAAGGTCACCGCGGAAATGGTCGTGATCGGCCCGGGGCTGCCATCTTCAAGGCTGAGCGTCGGATGGTCGGCGAGGACCGCGGTCGCGGATAAAAGAGGAGTGAGTTTGAGAAGAGTTCGGATGGGATTCATGGACATGAAGAATCAAGGGAAGAGACACCAGGGCGGGCCCGGGCTGAGGGGATCACGGGGCGGGACGACACCACGCGAGTGAGAGACCTGAAAAGGTCCACTCAAGACACGAGGCCTCGGTGCGTGACGGGTCGCTGAGCTTGGGGCGGCGCGGTCGATAGGACCACGGCAGGGTATGGCTTCACGCGGCCGAGGGCCGTGTGCGACAGGAGATTTGCCCGATCACACCCACCACGGGGGCGGCGAAGGAGGGCGAATCGTGGTGGTCTCGGCCGATTCGGAGAGGACCGAATACACAAGGGCCGATTCGACCCTGTCCGGGAGCTCCATGGCGACGGCCAGCACCGCATTCACCTTGTTGACGCTGTCGACAAGCTGCTTCTGCTGTTGCTCTTTTTCCTTCTGCTGGCCGGCCTCAACGGCGGCACAGAGGGGACAGGGATGTTTCCCGTCGAAGGTTTTTTCGAGCGCGCCGGCGAGATCGCCCTGCTGGGAATTCACCGCGAACATCCCCATCCACGCGACCATCTGCAAAGCCAGCCAATGTCCGCCGAGGAGATGCACTCCGGCGAACAACGCGAGGCCTTTGGCGAGGGGAGAGTTCAAAGCGGGATCAGTGTGCGGGTATTCAATCGCAACGCAAGTGAAAAGGTTTTACGTCCGGTTGCCGTCGGTCGATGCTTCACATCCGCCCTTGTCGAATGGTCCGCTTTGCGACAAACTCCCAGCGTGTTCCAGGTCATCTTCAACGAAATCAGCGCCGCCGAGATCTCGCAGCTCCCCACGCTCGAGCAACTCGAAGTGCTCAATGAATTCCAGGTCAAACCCGAGGATCTCGAGGGCATCGAGGACCATCCGGAAGGCGCGAAGTTCGGCCAGATCGAGCGCGATGGGAAAAAGCTTTATCGCTACCGCGCCAGTGATGTGCGGATCTATTTCGAGGTCTCGAAGGATCACCGGTCTGTCATCGTCCACCGCGTGCTGAGCAAAAACACCTTCCAGGATTTTCTCTATCGCGCCAATCTCCCGGTGGGTGACGATGATGCCCTCGCCCAGTCGAAATCCTTCTGGGCCCTGATCGAAGAAGGCGAGCGCGCCCGGCGGGTCTGAGTGGTGACGTGGAAAGCTCATCAGTGGACGCGGCCGCGTTTCCGGTGGACTCTTCCCCCGTGAATCCCCTCGAATCCTATCTCGGCGACGATACCCTCCGTCGCGCCGCTTTCCCGGCCTGCCGTGATCGCATTTTCTTTGCCCATGCCGCCGTCGCCCCGATCACGCAGGCGGCTCTCGAAGCGATGGAGGCCTTCAACCTTGCCTCGGCCACCGGCGAGCTCGACTACGGCGAGGTCTTCCTCAAACGCATGGATCGCATCCGCGGCTCCGCCGCGCGCCTCTTTGGGGGTGCGCCCGAGGAATTCGCCCTCCTCGGCCCGACCAGCCTCGGGCTCAGCCTGGTCGCGAACGGACTCGATTGGTCTCCTGGCGACGAGATCATCACCTACCTCGACGACTATCCCGCCAACGTCTATCCGTGGAAACAGCTCGAGCACCTGGGCGTGCGGATCGTTTATCTCCACCCCCGCGAGACCGGAGCGATCACTCCGGAGCTGGTGCGCGCGGCGATCACGCCCCGAACGAAACTCCTCGCCCTCGCCTCCTGTCATTTCCTGACCGGCTACCGTCTCGACATCGCCGCGATCGGGGCGATCGCGCGCGAGCATGGACTGCTTTTCTGCCTCGATGCCATCCAGACCGCCGGCGCCTTTCCGACGCCCGTGGAAGAAGTCGATTTCCTCTCCGCCGATTCACACAAGTGGATGCTCGGCCCTTCCTCGGCCGGCGTCGTCTACGTGGCGAAGACACGACAAGAACTTCTCCGGCCCAGTCTCTACGGCGCGTGGAATGTCGTGTCACCCAACTTCATCGCCCGCGACGAGATCATCTTCGAGCCTGGCGCCCGCCGCTACGAGCCAGGAGTGCTCAATGCGAGCGGCCTCCTCGGCATGGAGGCTTCGATCGACCTGCTCACCGGTATCGGGATCGACCGGATCGCGTCCCGCCTCCTCGAGCTGAAAGCCCATCTTTGTGAGGGGCTCGACCGGCTCGGGCTCGTCATCGTGGGCCCCCGCGAGGGCGCGGCGGCTTCCGGGATCACCTCCTGCACCGATTCGGACCGTCCCGACCGCATCGGGCATCTCTATCACACCCTCCATCAGGCCGGGGTGGTGGCCAGCTTCCGTCACGACCGGGCGGGTCGGCCGCACTTGCGCTTCAGCCCCCATTTTTACAACACCCACGACGAAATCGACCGGGTTTTGGCGGTGATGGAGGGGGCGGGAACTTGACAAAACGCCACTTGCGGGCATTCTCCGCCCGTTTTTTTCGCTGGAAACCGGGGCCTTTCTGGGTCACGATTCCGACCCGGGTCTTTCGTCAGCGGAAGACGACCGCAAACACCAAATCAAACGAGAGGGCCAACCGCCGTGGACTTCAGAGAAATCAAACGCATCGTCGAGCTCATGGATCAGCATGGGCTCTCCGCTTTCAAGCTGGAGCAAGGGGAAACCAAGCTGGAACTCAAGAAGGGCAGCGACCTCGACGCCAAGGCCGTCCAGAACTGGCTCGCCTCCGCCCCTGCCCCGCAATACGCGCCGGCCTACCACGCCGCCCCCGCTCCTGCCGCGGGTGCCCCGTCCGCCGCTCCCGCCGCCGATGCCGGTCTGCCCGCCAACGTGAAGGAAATCACCTCTCCCATGGTCGGCACCTTCTACGCCGCCTCCTCTCCCGATGCCGAACCTTTCGCGAAAGTCGGCACCAAGGTGACCGCCGACAGCACCGTCTGCATCATCGAAGCGATGAAGGTGATGAACGAGATCAAAGCCGACATCTCCGGCGAGATCGTCGAAGTCCTCATCGAGAACGGCACCGCCGTGCAATACGGCGAACCGCTCTTCCGCGTGAAGACGGCCTGACCCACCCCTCCTTTTGACCTGCCTCGTCCCCCGCCTCTCCGGGGGTAGGCCAAGCGACACGCCATGTTCAAGAACATCCTCGTAGCGAACCGGGGCGAAATCGCCCTCCGCGTCATCCGGGCCGCCAAGGAACTCGGCGTCCGCACCACCGCCGTCTACTCGGAGGCGGACGTGGACTCGATGCACGTCCATCTCGCCGACGACGCCATCTGCATCGGCCCCGCCCGCAGCGCCGATTCCTACCTGAACATGCAGGCGATCCTCTCGGCCGCCGAGATCGCCAACGTCGATGCGATCCACCCCGGCTACGGATTTCTCTCCGAAAACCCGCGCTTCGCCGAGCTCTGCGAAAGCTGCAACGTGAAATTCATCGGCCCCTCCGCCAGCGTCATCTCGCTGATGGGCGACAAGAACCAGGCCCGCGCCACCGCGACGAAATACGGCGTGCCGGTGACGCCCGGCTCCGAAGGCATCGTCGAGACCGAGGCCGAAGCGCTGAAAGTCGCCGAGCAGATCGGATTCCCCGTGATGATCAAGGCCACCGCCGGCGGCGGCGGGCGCGGCATGCGTCCGGCCCTGAACAAGGCGAGTTTCGTCACCGCTTTCCACGCCGCCCGGGCCGAGGCCCAGGCCTGCTTCGGCTGTCCCGATGTCTACATCGAGCGCCTCGTGCAGAATCCCCACCACGTCGAATTCCAGATCGTGGCCGACAGCCACGGCAACGTGAAGGAGCTCGGCGAGCGCGATTGCTCGATGCAGCGCCGCAACCAGAAGATCATCGAGGAGACCCCTTCGCCGCTCCTCACTCCCGGCCTGCGGCAGCGCATGGCCGAGGCCTCCGAGTCCCTCGTGAAAAACATCGGCTACGAGAACTGCGGCACGATCGAATACCTCGTCGACGAGCAGGAAAACTTCTACTTCATGGAGATGAACACCCGCATCCAGGTGGAGCATCCCATCACCGAGGAAGTGCGCGGTTGCGACCTCATCAAGGAGCAGATCCGCATCGCCGCGGGCGCCCCGCTCTCCGACCACGTCGTCTACAGCCAGCCGCGCGGCCACTCCATCGAGTGCCGCATCAACGCGGAGGATCCCTACAACAATTTCGCGCCCAGTCCCGGCAAGATCAATCTCTTCTACGCCCCCGGCGGCCGCGGTGTCCGCGTCGACACCCACGTCTACAGCGGTTACGAAGTCCCGCCGAACTACGATTCGATGATCGCCAAGCTCATCGTCACCGGTGCGACCCGCGAAATCGCGATCGCCCGCATGCTGCGCTCGTTGCGCGAATTTGTCGTCGGTGGCATCAAGACGACGATCCCCTTCCAGGTCTCGATTCTCGAGAACAGCGCCTTCAGGAACGGCGATTACAACATCGGCTGGGTCGAGACCTTCCTCGCCTCGCATCCCTCGCCGCCGGAGTTGCCCTATTTCATGCGGGAAGATTGAGCCTGCTTCTCTCCCCGTAGCGGAACGGGCTACCGTTCCGACCGGGAGTCGAGGGACGTCCGATTTCGGAAGCGTTGCCGCTACCGCTACCGCCGGCGCGTCCATCAGAGCGATTCGTAGCGGAACGTGCAAACGTTCCGACCGGGGCTCGAGGGACGTTCGATTTCCGAAGCGTTGCCGCAACCCTCACCCCAGCGGCGCGAGGTCGATCCAGCGCCGCTCGGCCCAGCTCTGCAGACCGGCCTCGGCGAGTTGGACACCCTTGGCCCCTTCCATGAGGTCGTAGGGGAAGGGTTCGCCCAGAGCGACGTGGCGGAGGAAGAGCTCCCACTGGATCTTGAAGGCGTTGTCGTAGACGGTCGCGTCGGGCACCTCCTGCCAGCCTTCGTAGAAATTGATCGGCTGCGGGATGTCGGGATTCCAGACCGGCTTGGGCGTGGTGCCGAGGGACTGCACCCAGCACTTGCGCAGGCCGACCACGGCGGAGCCGTGGGTGCCGTCGACGTTCATCACGAAGAGGTCGTCGCGACGCACGCGGACGTCCCACGAGCTGTTGAACTGGCAGACGACTCCGTTCTCGAGTTCGAAGGTGGCGTAACAGCTGTCATCGGCGGTGCACTCGTAGGCTTTGCCGCTCTCGTCGATGCGCTCGGGGATGTGGACCGCGCCGAGGCAGGAGACGCTCTTGATCGGACCGAAGGTGTGGTCGATGAGGTAACGCCAGTGGCAGAGCATGTCGATGATGATGCCGCCGCCGTCTTCCTTGCGGTAGTTCCAGCTGGGGCGCTGGATGGGCTGGTCGGCGTCGTGACCGGTGAAGACCCAGTAGCCGAATTCGCCGCGCACCGAGAGGATGCGGCCGAAGAAACCTTGGTCGATGAGCAGCTTCAGCTTGCGGATCCCGGTGAGCCAGAGCTTGTCCTGGACGACGCCGTTTTTGACCCCGGCGTCGCGGCAGAGTTTGGCGAGACGCACCGCTTCGGCCGTCTCCACGGCAGTGGGTTTCTCGCAGTAGATCGCCTTGCCGGCTTTGACCGCTTTCTCGACGAACCCGGCGCGGTGCAGGGTGGAGCTGGCGTCGAAGAAGATTTGGTTGTGGGGATCGGCAAGAGCCGCGTCGAGGTCGGTGGTCCAGCGCTCCACGCCGTATTTCGTCGCGAGTTCGCGCAACTTGTGTTCGTTGCGTCCCGTCAGGATGGGGTCGACCTGGATGGTTTGTCCGGGTGCGACGCGGATGCCGCCCTGCTCGCGGATCGCGAGGATGGAGCGGACGAGGTGCTGGTTGGTGCCCATGCGTCCGGTGACGCCGTTCAGAATGATGCCGATGTTCATGAGGATGGCGGGCGCGGAGCGCCCGGTAAAAGGTGGGAAGGTAAAAGGTAAAAGGTAAAAGGTTTTGAGTTTGCGGGGCGGGTGCCCCGTGAATGGGTTCAACAATGTTCCGCGTAGGCCTGCTGGATACGGGCGAGAAACTCGTCCTGGTCGGCGGACCACCAGCGGTTGGAGAAGATTTCGACCTCGTGGAAGCCGGTGAAGCCGGCGGCCTCGACGAGGGCACGCATGCCTTTCAGATCGATGCAGCCTTCGCCCATGAGACCGCGGTCGTTGAGGAGATCGGTGGTGGGGGTGAGCCAGTCACAAACGTGAAAGGCGAAGAGGCGGTTCTTTTCCCCGGTCAGGGCGATCTGGGCGGCGAGGTCGGGATCCCACCAGACGTGGTAGGCGTCGACCGCGAGACCGACGAGGGGATGATCGAGTTCATCACAGACCGCGTTGGCCGAAGCCATCGTGTTGATCGCGCTGCGGTCGTCGGCATACATCGGGTGGAGCGGCTCGATCCCGAGACGAACATTGAGTTCCTCGGCGAGGGGCAGGACCGCGGCGATGCCGTCCGCGATCTGCTTGCGCGATTCCGCGAGCGATTGACCGGGCACGGCCCCGCAGACAAGGACGACAAGCGGAGCGCCGAGCTCGGCGGCTTCGCGGATCGCGCGGCGGTTTTCTTCGATGGCTTCGGCGCGGCGTGCGGCGGTTTTGTTAGGGAAGAATCCGCCGCGGCAGAGCGAGACGATTTCGAGATTCCGGGCGCGGAGATCGTCGCCGACCCGGGCAATGTTCCGTCCCTCGAGGGCTTGGCGCCAGACCGTGATGCCACCGATGCCGGCGGCGGCGTATTTGTCCATCGCCACCTCGATCGGCCAAGGTTTGGTCGTGATGGTGTGGACGCAGAGCTTCGGGTCAAAGGTCATGAATCGGAGCGAAGCGGAGATGGACGGAGTGAAGCGGAGTCAATCACGAGGGGTTAAGCCAGCTTGAAATTCGCGATACCCAATCGTTCGGCGATGCGGAGGGGACGGACGAGGGCTTCGCGCATGCGATCGGCTTCGCCTTCGGGGCGGGCGTCGGGGCAGTCGGGATGGATCTCGCTGGAGGCGATGAGGCCGAGCAACTTCAGGACATGCGCGGTGCTGTGTTTGTAGGCCGCGGCGCTGCCCTTCGCGTCGAGGCGGAAGACGGCGTCCTCGAGCGACTGGAAGGCCTCGAAGAGCTTGTAGACCCGGGTGTCGAGCGGGGCGGTGGTCCACATGCGCTTGGCCTCGCAAATGAGCGGACAAGCGGAGACTCCCGCACCGATGAGAAGGGGCAGGCCCATCTTGATGGCCGAGGCAATCCCGAAGTCGTCGCCGCTGTGGGGCGCGAAGTCGAGTTTCAGATCCCGGCACATCGAGGCCCAGTAGAGGAAATGGGGCTCGTCGAGCGTCGAGATCTTCCCGCCGACGAACTTCGGATGATTCGCGAGCTCGTGAAGCAGCCAAGGGCCGTAGGGCGTCGCCCAAGGCACGAAGGCGGGCTCGAGGGCATGGACGATGCCGGGCACTGTCAGCATTTCGGCGATCTCGAAGTAGGCGTCGCGGCGTTTTTCGGTGCCGAGCTCGTTGAGGAGCTTCGAGGTCATGATCATCATCTCGACCTTGTCGAAGCTCTGCGCGATTTCGAAGTGGGGGCGATACCAATCGGGCTGGAAGGTGTCGCCAGAGGCACCGACCGCGGTCGAGCCGCAGATGATGGTCGGCTCGGGGAAGGCGGCGCGGAAGCGGCGGATCACCTCGCCATAGAGGTCGAGGGAAAGATTGAAGATGTAGCCGGTGTCGGCATTGAGCACAAAGGCGATCTCGACGCCGGCGGCCTCGGCGCAGGTGATCATCCAGCGGATGCTGTTCTCGAAGCCTTCCCAATCGGGCTTGCCGTCGCGGAAGGGCAGGAGGGTCGCGACGCAGAGACGGGCCTTGGAGGTGTGATCGACGAGGGCCTCCTCCGGAGTGTGGGCCCAGACGGTTTCCTCCCAGGTGGTGGAGGGTTTCAGATCGGCGGGGTCGGTGATCATGAAATCCACGCTAGCAAATCCGACGGAAAGGGGTGAGAATTTTTTCGTCCGGATTAGCACAAAACCGATGTCGATTTCGTGAGAACGCGCGAATTCCAACCCATCCTCCTCGAGGACTTGAAAATCCGCTGGCCGGGATTCACGATCCGGCGCGTTGCCCTGAACCAACACATGCCGCGGGTCGAGCGGCTCGGAGAGCATGTCCACCGTTTCGCCCAGATCCTTCTCTACCTTCGCGGTGAAGGGAGGCAGCATCTTGGCACCCGGTCGATGCCGGTCGGCCGCGGCACGGTGCTTGTCATTCCGCCGGGTCAGGAACATCGCTTTGAAAAAACCCGCCCGGTGCGGCCCATCTGCCTCGCGATTGATTTTGATACGGTCGAGCCGGTGACGTGGGAGAACCAAGCGGTGCTGGGCTCGCGCGACCTTGCCTTGGTGGAGCGCTGGCTTGTCGCCTTGCACGAACAACACCGTGGCCGCGACGACTTTTCGATCCAATCGGCGGCGCTGATCCTGCGGATCCTCGCCCGGCTCGAGGGAGCGGTGAACGGGAACCCGGAAAAGTCGATGGAAGGCCCCGTGGCGTCGGTCGTGCGATCATTGGCGACGCGGCAGGGGCTCGCGGAGCTGACGCCCGGCGGGGTGGCCTCGGTTCTCGGCCGCACCCTCGATCACCTGAATCGGCAACTCCGCGCCGAGGCCGGCACGACGACGGGTGGCCTCCTCAATCGCCTACGTCTCGACGAAGCTTCCAGACGGCTGCGCGAATCGGAGCAGTCGATCGGCGAAATCGCCGCCGCCATCGGGATGGACGATCAGAACTACTTCGCGCGCTGGTTCCGGCGACAGACCGGCCAGACGCCGACGAGGTGGCGCGCGGCGATGCGGTGAAATCTCACGGCTTTTTCAACGAAGGCTTGCCGAGTCCCTGCGGACGCGAAGTGGTCGGCTTGTCGATCCTAATCGCGTTGGCGGGCAGGATGAAAGGCAGGATCTCGCCGCCCTCGAGCGTCTTCAGTTTCACTTCGCGGATCTCCACGGTGTTGGCGTTGCCGTTGTGGAGTTGAAAGGCGAGGAGCCCTTCGAGAGCGCGGCCTTTTTCATCGCAGTCGATGAGCTTCGACGTGAGCTGTCCGTTGATGCGGTGCTCCATCACATTCCCTTTCGCGATCACGGTGTAGGTCTGCCATTGCGACACATCGACCTTCACGGGCTCGTGCTCGCCGACAAGCCAGCGCTGGCCGTCGGGACCGAGGATCACGTTCTTCCCGTTGAGTCCGAAAATGCCGCGGCCCTTTTCCTCGTAGGTCATCCCGGTGTGCTCGATCGCGGGGTGCACGTCGCATTGATAGCCCGCGATGGCCCATGGGCCGACTTCGGGGAGCGGACGGCTGCGGTATTGGATGCCCGAATTGTTGTCGCCGACCACGCGCATCGTCACGGTGAGTTCGAAATCCTTGAGCGTGCCCTCACTCCAAATGAGGAAGTCGTTGTGCTTCGGCGTGCCCGGTCCGGTGCAGGTGCCGGTGATGACCCCATCGACCACTTTCCACAGCGCCGGATCGCCATCCCAGCCCGTGAGATCCTTGCCGTTGAAAAGGTCGATCGTCTCTTCGGCCCGGACGGGAACGCAGGCGAGGAAAAGAGCAAGAAAGAAGGTCGGCGCGAACAACGTATGGGAACGGATCATGATCAATTCGGGAAAGTCTATCCCCGTGTTTAGCCGAAGGCGACGGCCGGAGCAAGGCCGTGCTCGCGCGCGATCCCGCGCGGCGACGCCATCATTGCCGTTTCGCCGCTTGTCAGGCGGTGTCGCATCGGTCACACTCACGGCTATCATGGAATCGCACGAAGTCTTGAAGGAGGCCTTTGACAGCCCCACCGCGAGCCCCAAAGAGATCGCTTCGGAGCTCGGGGTCTCCCTTTCCCTCGTCTACAAATGGGCGCAGCCGCCCGAAGGCCAGGGATCCGGCAGCCGCAATCCGCTCGACCGGGTCGATGAGCTCGTGCGCCTGACGCATCACCAGGGCATCGTCGAATGGCTCTGCCAGCGCGCCGGGGGTTACTTCGTGAAAAATCCAAAGAGCTGCCCCACCAAAGGCTATGCCGTCGTGCCCGCGACCCACCAGATCGTGCAGCAGTTCGCCGGTCTCCTCGATGCCGTCTCCCGCGCCGCGCAGGACAACCAGATCTCCGGCGAAGAATCGGAGGAAATCCGCATCGTCTGGGACAAGCTGAAGTCGTTTTGCGAGGGATTCGTCCGCTGCTGCGAGGAAGGCGACTTTGCCACGATCCAGAAGGAGCTCGACGTTCGGAAATGATTTCGTCGCCCGGATCCGGGGACCTTCCCCCGCGCTGTTGGGCCGAGATCGATCTCGGAGCGCTGCGTCACAATGCCAGGTGGTGCCGCGACCTGGCAGGCCCGGGCTGCGGGGTGATGGCCATCGTCAAAGCCGATGCCTACGGACACGGCCTGCCCGAAGTGGTTGCCGCCCTGAGCGAAATCGCGGACTGGTTCGGCGTCGCCAACCTGCGTGAAGCGAGACGCGCCCGCGCCGCGTCCGGCGGGCGCGAGCAGGGTATCCTCGTCCTCGGTCCCGCGGCTCCGGAAGAGGTGGAACCGCTCGTCGACGGGGGCTTTTCCGGTGCCGTTTCCCTCCCCGAGGAAGTCGCCGCCTACGAGGCCGCCGCCGCCCGACTTGGAGCCATCGCCCGGCTCCACGCGGTGATCGACACAGGGATGGGGCGGATGGGCTGCCTGCCCGACCACGCCGCCGAGCTCGTCGCCGCGATCCGCCGCAGCTCCCATTGCCGGCTCGAGGGTATCGCCAGCCATTTCCCCTCGGCCGACGAGGACCGCGCCTTTACTCTCGATCAAATCGCGCGCTTCCACGCGATCGTCCGGTCGCTCGCGCCGGAGGAGGGTTGTCACGTCCACCTCGGCAACAGCGCCGGATTGATCGGCTATCATGAGGAAATGGCCGGCATGACTCTCGCTCGCCCGGGCCTCGCCCTCTACGGCATCTCCCCGCTTCCGGACATGCAGTCCGACCTGCGCCCCGTGATGACCTTGAAAAGCCGCGTCACCCTTGCGCGCGACGTGCCGGCCGGCACCGGGATTTCCTATGGACGCACCTTCGTCACGAGCCGCGCCACGCGCGTCGCCACGCTCGCGGTCGGTTATGGCGACGGATACCCGCGCCACCTGTCCCACTCCGGGGCCAGCGTCCTGATCCAAGGCCGGCGCTGTCCTCTCCTCGGCCGCGTCACGATGGACCAGATTCTCGTCGACGTCACCGACCTCCCTTCCGTCTTCCGGGGCGAAGAAGCCGTGTTGATGGGAAAACAAGGCGGAGAGGAAATCACCACCGCCGAGATCGCGGAACGAGCCGGCACCATTCCCTGGGAAATCCTCACCGGCATCACGAGTCGGGTCCAGCGTGTCCATCGCTGAACGGACCAGGCCTGGAGAAAAATTTTTCATCCGGTCCTCCGCGTTTAGACAGAAATACACCGGTGCATCGCTCTACCCGTAGAAAGGATGAGCGACGATCCCGACAGACCCGGCAAACACGAAGACCTCGAGGCCCTCTTGAGGAATCTCGTGCCGTCACCGTTGCAGTTCGATCACGCCGCCGATCTCCACCGCGAACGCGAACTCTTCGAGATCAGCCGCTCGCAGGATCCCTCGCAGATGCAATGGGGACGGCTCGTGCCCCTCATGCTCGTCTGCACCGTCGTCATGTTCGGCGCCGCGCTCTTCCGTTATGGCGACCGCCTTCGTGCCTCCGCATCCGGCGCGAAAAACGACGCGATCGTTCAGACCGAAACCGCCGCACCGGTGCCGGATCGATTCGTGCCGGTTTCGAGCCACGGCACCATCCTCAAGACTTCTTCGGGCGGCCTCGTCGAGACCGAAGCCGGTCCGCGCGAGCGCCTCAACATCGAGTACCAGGACGCCTATCACTGGCACGATCCCGAGAGCGGCACCAACATCCGTTTCTTCCGTCCCCGCAGCGAGGAAGTCATCGTGCCGCTGCCGAAAGACTGATCGCCCCCATCGTCCACGGCCCCCCGCGGCCTGAAACCCTAACAAAACACCCAATATGAAGACCTCCGTCATTCTTGCGTTGCCCGCCGCCCTCGCGCTTCTTGTGCCGGTTCCCCGGGCCGAGGAAAATCCCAAGCCCGCTCCGCCCCAACCTTCCGGGACGGAGGAAAGTGCCGAGGCTCCGAAGAAGGAAAAACCCCGGCGGTCGGAGGGGCGCGCCAAGCCCGGCGAACCCCGCTCGGGTCAATCTCCGCGTGAAGCCTCCTCCGAAAAGCGCACCTGGCTCGGCATCTCCACCCATCCGCTCGATCCCGCGCTCGGCGAACACCTCGAGATCCCGGAGGGCTTTGGCATCCAGGTCGTCGAGGTCATGCCCGACTCCCCCGCGGACCAAGCGGGCCTGCGCGGCAATGACATCCTCCTCCGCTTCGAGGATCAGCGCCTCATTTCGCCCGAGCATCTTTCCCTCCTTGTCCGCACCGAAAAGAGCGGGAAAAAAATCGCCCTCACCCTGATCCGCAAGGGTGCCGAGGAGACCGTCGAAGTCACGCTCGGAGAAGCCGACGAGAATCTCTTTGGTCCCTTCGACGCCCCGGCGCGCCACCCCCACGGCTACCCGATGTCGCCGCACTTCGGGCAGGATCCCTCCCAGTGGCAGGAGCAGATCCGCCGCCAACAGGATGAAATCCTCCGCCAGCAAAAGGAGTGGATGGAACGCCATCGCCAGGATCGGCCGCGCGAGACTCCGGCACCTCCGCATCCCGGCCCGGAGGGTCCCGGAGCGAAGGACGAGCCGCGCCCCGAGGGTCGCCCGCCCGCCGTCAGTGTCTCTCCCGGATTCCCGCTCCGCGTCTTCGGCACCTCGGGAGTCCTCAATATCGACAACGACCATGGCGAGCTCACGCTGACCCGGAAAGACGACGAACATCACCTCGTGATCAAGGATGCCGCCGGCAAGGTCGTTTATGAAGGCCCCTTCGATCCCGCCAAGGGTGTCGAGGCCCTGCCCAAAGAGGCCCGCGAGCAACTCGAGGTGATGAAACTCGACAACCTCGAGATCAAGCTGCCCGACATGCCCGAGCCACTTCCCGAAAAAACCGCCGAACCGAACCCGGAGCCGAAGTCCGGAAAACCGGCCGAACCCGAAGCCGGTATCCTCTGAAAAAGCGAAGGGACGGGAATCGCTTCCCGTCCCTCCACCAACTCTGAACCAAACTAAGAATCGGAATGGGGCCGCGACGTATCGCGGTCTGATCGGGTTGTAGCAAAGTCCGCTCGCCGGGCCAATGGCTTGATCAGGGCGAAAAAAAAGGGAGACCTCGCGGTCTCCCTTTTCCGTTTCAAATCGCGGTCGTTTCCGAGGCTCAATCCTCCACCACCTCGGGCCACTGGGTGTGGAAGAATTCACCTTCGGGCTTGTCGATGCGCTCGTAGGTGTGGGCACCGAAGAAGTCGCGCTGGGCCTGGAGCAGGTTCGCGGGGAGGCGGGGCGACCGGTAGCTGTCGTAGTAGCCGAGCGAGGCGCTGAAGGCGGGGATCGGGATCCCGTTGCTCACGCCGAGGGCGACGATCTCGCGCCAGTCGGCCTGGTTCCGGTTGAGGATGTCCATGAAGAAAGGATCGAGCATCAGGTTCACGAGGTTCGGATTGCGCTCGTAGGCCTCGGTGATGCGGTTGAGGAAACGCGCCCGGATGATGCAGCCGCCGCGCCAGATGCGGGCGATCGCGCCGAGGTTTAGTCCCCAGCCGTGGGCTTCGCCGACCTTCTTGATGAGGTCGAGCCCCTGGGCGTAGGAGATGATCTTCGAGGCGTAAAGCGCGTCGTGGACCTTCTGCACGAGGACGTCCTTGGGCAGGTCGATCTTCGGCGTCGGGCCGGCGAACTGGGTGGCCGCGGCGAGGCGCTGGTTGCGCATCGAGGAAAGGATGCGCGCCTCGACCGCCGCATTGATCGTGGAGATGACGACGGTGTTGTCCGCCGCGTTCATCACGGTCCAGCGCCCCGTGCCTTTTTGACCGGCCTTGTCGAGGATGAGCTCGACGACGGCCTCGCCGGTCTCCTCGTCGCGGATCGTGAAGATCTTGCTGGTGATCTGGATGAGGTAGCTCTCGAGATCGCCCTGATTCCACTGCTCGAAGATCGCGCCGATCTCGTCGGTGCTGAAGCCGGCGGTCTTGAAGATCTGGTAGGCCTCGCAGATGAGCTGCATGTCGCCGTACTCGATGCCGTTGTGGACCATCTTCACGTAGTGGCCCGCGCCGCCGGTGCCGATGTGGGTGACGCAGGGATCGCCGTTCACCTTGGCGGAGATGGATTCGAAGATCGGCTTGATCAGTTCCCAGCTGCTCGCGGGACCACCGGGCATGATCGCGGGGCCCTTGCGGGCGCCTTCCTCACCGCCGGAGACGCCGGTGCCGATGAAGAGGAGGCCCTTCGCCTCGAGCTCCTTGGAGCGGCGCTCGGTGTGGATGAAATAGGTGTTGCCTCCGTCGATGATGAGGTCGCCGGGTTCGAGGAGCGGCACGAGCGAGTCGATCACGGCGTCGACGGCGTCACGGTCGGCGGGATTGGCGCCGGCCTTCGACTGGACCAGCATCATGATCTTGCGGGGACGCTCGATGCTCGCGACGAAGTCCTCGAGGGAGGCGTAGCCATGCAGTTTCTTGCCCGGATTCGCCGCGATGAACTCGTCGGTCACCGAGGAGGTGCGGTTGTAAACGGAAACCTGGAAGCCGCGGCTCTCCACGTTCAACACCAGGTTCTGCCCCATCACGGCGAGGCCAATCAGTCCGAAATCGCTCTTGCTCATTGCTTTGTTCTTGGAAGGTTTTGGAGAAACGGAAGCCTATCCAGTATTCAGCAATGGCAAGCCCTCATTTTGTATACTCTGTCTCGACCCGCCCTGTCGCGGAGGTGGAAGCCGCCCTGCCTCCCTCCACCTCGCACGGGGCGGATCTCCGTTTTCACGGGGTGGTGCGCGATCTCGAGGAGGGACACCCCCTCGCGGGGATCGACTACAGCCACTACGAGACCATGGCGCTGAGCGAATTGGGACGCATCGGCGAAGCGATGGGGGCGGAGTTTCCGGAGCACCTCGCCCTCGTCCATCACGTGATCGGCTACGTGCCCGCGGGCGTGGCCTCGATCCTGATCCGGGTGCAGACCGCCCATAGCGCGGAGGCCTTCGAAATCTGCCGGGAATATCTCCGCCGCATCAAAACGACGGTGCCGATCTGGAAGAAGCCCGTCTTCGAAGGAGACGAAGTGCCGTCATCCGTCTCATGATCCTGCAATTTGGAACGGGAAATTTCCTCCGAGGTTTCGTTGATCTCTTTGCCGACGAACTTGGGCTCGGTCCGGTCGTGGCGGTGCAATCGACCGGGGGCGATCGTGGCGCGCTGCTGAACCGATCGGGCGGGCGCTATCACGTGGCGATCCAGGGGATCGAGGAAGGCCGGGTCGTGGATGAGACGGTCGAAGTCCGCTCGATCGCGCGGGCGCTTTTTGCCGCGAAGGAGTGGGAGGCGGTGCTCGACGTGGCGCGCGATCCTGGTCTCATCGCGATCGTCTCGAACACGACCGAGGCGGGTTATGCCCTCGATGAGGCCGATGCCGAACGCGTCGAGGGAGCTCCGGTCTCCTTTCCGGCGAAACTGCTCGCGGTGCTCGTCGCGCGAGGCGAGGCGGGTCTTCCCGCACCGTGGATCGTGCCCTGCGAATTGATCGAGGGAAACGGCGACCGTTTGAAGGATCTCGTCCTCGGCCAAGCGGCGCGATGGGGAATCAACGGCGAAACCCGTGAATGGATCGCGACCCAATGTCGCTGGGTGAATACCCTCGTCGATCGCATCGTGCCCGGACCGCCGCGGCAGCATCCTCTGCTGGGCATCGATCCCCTGTTGATCATGGCCGAGCCTTTTGCCCTCTGGGCGGTGGAGACGGTTGATGACGGGTTTCCTTTTGCCGCGCATCGCGCGGTGGTGCAGGCGCCGGACATCGCTTCCTACAGCCTGCGGAAGATCCGGATTCTCAACGGAGCCCACACCGGGCTGGTCTGTCGTGCCCTCGGTTCGGGATTCGAGACGGTGCGCCAATGCCTCGATGATCCGGAGATCGGGGCTTGGCTCAAGAGACTGCTCTTCGAGGAAATCGTCCCCGTGCTCGAAAGTCGCTGCGACGATCCTGCGGGTTTTGCGCGCGCGGTGCTCGATCGTTTTCGCAATCCCTTCCTCGAACATCGGCTCGCGAGCATCGCCTTGAATCACGAGGCCAAGATCGCGACCCGTCTCTTGCCGACCTTGCGGGAGTATCGCGAGCGTTTTGGGCAGGATCCGCCTCTCCTTGCGGGATTGCTTGGAAAAGCGTAGGGCGGAATTGCATTCCGCCCCGCCCAAGCCCGGCGGCATGACTGGCGATGGGCGGATTGCAAATCTGCCCTACTTTCCTACAAGACGCCTCGATCCAACACGGTCACGTCCACCATTCAACCCTCTTCACTCACCGGTGATGCTCCAGCGGAGGAGTCGCGGCACGATATGCTCGAGCCCTTCGCTTTGCTCGGGATGCGGGCTGATCCCGACGACGCGGCCTTTGCCGTAGGTGCCGGAGAGAATCGCGGGAGAATTGACCTGGATCCCGGCGGGCGTGCCGTTCTCGGCGGTCTCGGTCTTGAAAACGGCGAGGGTGGTGAAATCGGGCAGGTCGGGAGATCCGGCCGGCTCCATCACCGGGCCGTTCGCGTATTTCACCCCGGCCGTTTCGAGATCGAGGAGGGGCTTCGCCTCTTCGGTGAAGCCCAGCTCGAGGACTTTCGTGCCGCGTTTCCACTTCTGGGATTTCGTTTTCGCATCGAGGATCTTGAGCGACCACGAGTAGTTCTCGCAGGCGAGGTAACAACCCGCGCAGATGCCGAGGTAACCGCCGCCGTTCCTGACAAACTCGCGCACGACCTCGAGTCCGTCGCCACCGAGTCCCTCGGCCTGGCGGCTGCCACTGCCGCCCGGAAAGATCACCGCATCGAACTCGCGCAAGACACCGGCGCGGATTTCCTCGGGCGTGACGAAGCGGGCGGTGAATTCGGCGGGACGCGCCGAAAGGGTTTTCAGGAGCGCGTCGGGTCCGGATCCTCCCACGCCGGGTCCCCGGTAGATGGCCACGTCGATGACCTCCTCCGCGGTGAGAGGAGCGAGGGCGAAGAGAGCGAGTGAAAAACCACAGACGAGAGCTTTCATCCCCGCCGGTTTAGCAGAAACGTCGGGGAGCTGGCGATCCAAAAATCACGGTTCTTCCCCTCCGAGGAAACGTTCTTTTCCTTTCTTCCAGCGCTGGAAAACCTCCTTGGCTTTCTCCTTCTGAGCGTCGGTCAGGATGGGCAGCACTTTCGAAAGGGCCGCGCCGGTGAGGGCGATGTCTTCCTTCACATAAGCCTTGCGACGCTCGTAGCGTTCGTCGAGGGCGGCGTGGATGAGGGGTCTGACTTGTTGCAACTGCTCCTCCGAGAGATCGAGCTGTTTGTTGAGATGGTCGGTCACGAATTCTTTCGACTCTTCGTCCCGCCAACCCTCGCTGAGCGGGATGATACGGACGAGAAACAGAAAAAGAGCGATCGCTCCACAGAAGAAACCCGCACCGAAAACGGCAAACAACCCGCAACCTGCCTTGAATTTGGTTTTTCGGTCCATATCGGTCAGATCGGCAGGGGCAGCAGGCCGGCCCATTGCGTGACGATGCCTCCGACCCCGTCGGGAAGGATGTGCTGGTGACGCATCGCCAGAAAGACAAACGCGGCGAGGGCGATGGGAAACGAGGCGGCGGCGAAACGCCAGGAGAGGCTCGCGAAGATCTCGGTAAAGCCCGGTGTGGCGACGGCGAGGGCAGCGCGCAGGCGCGTCTCGAAGCCGAAGGAGGACGGCTCGCCGAAGGGCTGGTGGAGTCGTGCCTCGGCGAAGAGCGGGTCGAGGATGGGATCGTTCGTGTTCATGGTTCGAGTCCGAGTTCGGTGAAAAATTCCCGCATTTTCTTCCGGGCGCGGTGGGCCCTGACCTTGACGTTGCTTTCGGTCCAGCCGGTGAGGACGGCGGTCTCGCGCACGCCGCGTTCTTCGAGATCGAGCAGGGTGATGACGAGACGGTCTTTCGCCTCGAGTCGTTCGAGGAGTAGCGAGACGGTTTCCCAGGCCTCGCGCCGGGAACGGGCACGCTCGTCGCCCGGATCGCGGTCATCGCGCCGCTCCATCGGATCGACGAGGGTCTCGCTCTCGCGGCGGCGGCGGTTCGAGCGGAGGAAGTCGTAGCAACCCCGCACCGCGACGGTCATCACCCAGTGCTCGAAAGGCGCATCGCTGCGGTAACTGCCGAGGCCGCGCCAGAGCTTCACGAGGAGATCCTGGACGAGGTCCTCGAGCTCCGGTCGCGTGCGGGCGAATCGTGAGGCCGTCGACCAGATGCGGGGACGGTAATGCGCGGCGAGGCGGACGAAGGCGTCTTCGTCTCCCTTCATCGCCCGGGCCACCCATTCGGACTCTGGTATTTCGGTCTCCACCTTCCGCGTCGCCCGGCTTGTATCGAAAAAAAACATGATGAGCAAGGAGCTCCCGTCAGGGCGAGACGATACGCTCGCCCGGTAGGTTACACCACCCTGTCGATTTCCGGTCGCGGGAGAGACTGTTTGACGCCCCCGGCCGCGCTCTTAGTGTTGGCGGAAAACTTTTCCCTCACGCCGTTGTCCTCCTTTCTTCCGCCTCTCTCCACCGGCGAACTCCGCCGCCTCGACCACGATCACTTCTGGCATCCCTTCACCCAGATGCGGGATTGGTGCGCCTCGGAGGTGGATCCGCTCGTGATTGTCTCCGGCGAGGGGCCCTGGCTCATCGACGCGGAGGGAAACCGTTATTTCGACGGCAACAGCTCGATCTGGACGAATCTCCACGGCCATCGCCATCCGTCCATCGATGCCGCGATCCGGGAACAGCTGGATCGCATCGCCCATTGCTCGGCGCTGGGTTTTTCCAACGAACCGGCCATCCGCTTGGCTGCAAAGCTCGCGGAGATCGCGCCTGGCGACACGCTCACCCGGGTCTTCTTCACCGACGATGGCTCGACGGCGGTCGAATGTGCCTGCCGCATGGCCGCGCAATACCGCGAGCGGGTCGGCGAGACAACGCGACGCCGTTTCGTCGCCTTCGACGGGGCCTACCATGGTGATACCGTGGGAGCCGCCTCGCTCGGGGGTATCCCGGCGTTTCACGGGCTCTTTGCCTCGACCGGATACGAGGTGACCCGCCTCGCCACGGTGGGGGCGCTCGAGTCACTCCCTCCGGCGGAAGCGGCGGAAATCAACGCGGTGATCCTCGAGCCGCTCATCCAAGGTGCCGCCGGGATGCGCCTCTGGCCTGCGGGAATGCTCCGCCGGATCCGCGAATGGTGCGACCGTCACGGTGCCTTTCTGATTCTCGACGAGGTGATGACGGGTTTTGGCCGCACCGGGAAGATGTTCGCCTGCGAACACGAGGAGGTCGTGCCGGATTTTCTTTGCCTCGCGAAGGGACTGACGGGTGGCTATCTGCCTCTCGCCGCGACGCTAACGACCGAACGGGTTTTCGCGGCGTTCCTCGGGCGGTTCGATGAACTTAAGACTTTTTTCTACGGACACAGTTATTGCGGCAACGCCCTCGGCTGCGCCGCGGCTTTGGGGAATCTGCGGGTCTTTGAAGAGGAGCGGGTCCTCGAAGGTCTGCCGGCCAAGATCGAGGCGTTCGGTCATGCGTTGCAGGAGGCTGCGACGCGATGCCCGGCGTTTGGCGAAGTCCGGCAGATCGGGCTCATCGCCGGCATCGATCTCGTGGATCCCGACACGGGCGCTCCGCTCGATTGGCGCGAGGAAACCGGAGCCAGGATCTGTCGCAGGGCCCGTCGGTATGGGCTCCTCACCCGTCCCATCCGGGATACCCTGACCCTGATGCCGCCCCTCGTCTCCACGGCAGAGGAGATCCGCGCGGCGGTCGAGGCTCTGGTGCGGGCGGCGGAATCGGGGGATTGACTCGCGGATCAGAGTCCGGCGGTGACTTGCGGTCGGAAACGGATCCCGGCGACATCGCGCACCCAGTTCACATACTGCGACGGGTCGGCGCCGGCGCCGGGGCGCCTTCCCAGCTCTGATCCCGTGGGGGTGACGACCACCAGGGTCGGCACGGATTGGATGCCGAACTTCGACGCGAGGTCACGGTTGTTTTTCGGGGCCTTCGAGATATCCGGAGGGAGCACAACCTCCTTGTAGACAATCTGGTAAAGCGAGAGGGCTTTCCATTCCGGCGATGCGAGGATCTCGGAGTCAAGGGTGCGGCTGGACTGACACCACCCTCTGCCGGTAAACAGATAAACCCGTGGACGCTTCGCGTAGGGTATATCCCCCAACGCGGTTTGATCAGTCCTCGACGCGGACTTTTCTTTGGTCAAGGCAGCGTTGGTGCCGGACACCACCGCCTCCTTTTCGGCGACAGCAGGAAGCTCCGTCGAGGTGATGATTCGGTAGATCGAATAACAGATCCCGATGAACGCCACGAATGTGAGAAAACGCAACATTCCATAAAATATAACAATTATGGAAAACCGTCAATTACTCCCATTTGCTCCTGGCGAGGAGCCTTTGGCTGGAAGGCAAATCAATGGCAGCCGCAACCGCCGCTGTTGCAGCAGCCATCGGCGAGTTCCTCCGGTTCGGGAAGGCGGCCCAGCTCAAGGGATTTGCCGACGAGTTTTGAAACCTGGCTGACGATCCCATTGAGAGTTTCTTCCGCATCCATGAAGCCCGCCGTGACCGGATTTTCGCGCAGCGCGGCCATTTCCTTGTCGTAGCCGTCGATATCCGCCTGGGTCAGTTCGCCCTCATGTTGCTTTTGGTGGAGGCGTTCTCCGAGCTTGGAGAAATTGCGATAAGCGGTTTGGGCGGACTTGTCGTTGAAGAATGCATCGATTTTCGAAACGTTGTCCCGGTATTCCCCGGACTGGAGGATGAGCGTGCAAAGCTCGCGGGTTTTCTCGAGGATGGCGGAGTTGGGGGACAAGATTTCCATGTCGGCAATGTCGTGCCTTTTGCCCCGAGCACAACCCGCGATTCCAGAGTTCCCCATGCGAGCGATGGGAGCGGCTGGAGCTCAGTGGTAAAGCGGAATCACGATGGTATTGAGACGAAAACTTCTTTTCGTGGTACCCGATTAGCGAATCCGGTGTCAGGCATTATGGCGATGCCGCGCAGTGGTAAAGGCGCTGAACATATCAGGCCAGGAAGGTCTTCGGTGTCTGGTTTGGAAATCCGCGGAACGAGCGTTGTACGACAGCGAGCAAGATTAAATAAATAGCCTGGCTAATTATATTACGGGTGGGCAATGTGAGTCGGGCTTGGCGGGCTTAAAGGCCGGCGTAGGCGATGCCGTGGCGGGTGGGGCGCTGCAGGACGGTGATGGGTAGCTCGGGCAGGTCGGCGAGCGGCGCGCGACGGGAGTATTTCGATAACTCGGCTTGGGCGGCGGCCTTGAGATCGGTCCAACGAGAGGTGGGGGAGAACGGGTCGGGGGCGCTACGGAGATGGCGCAACAAGCTCAGCCATTCGACAAAGGCACGTTCGACATCACCGGGTCCGAAATCGAGTGGCAGCCCTTTGCCGGTGAGAGTGCCCAGCTTCCCGCTGAGATGCAGGCCGATGACTTCAGCCGCCCCTTCGCCGTAGTGGGGTGTCAATCCGAGGGCCAGATACCCTTCGTAGTCGACGGGACCATACGCGCGGCGGCAGGCAGCGGCGAGCCGCTCGCTGCCCCCGAGATCGATGAGGGATTCGATGCCCGGCAGCGCATCGAGGTCGAAACGGTGCCCGGCGCGCAGGTTTGCGAGGTGCACGACCAATTCCTCCACGGGATAAGATTCATCCTCGAGCGCCGCGGCGATGGCGAGCCCTTCGCCACCTTGAAAGAGACTGAAAACCGATCCCCGCGGTGTGGGACGACCTTCCTCGTCGAGCAAGCCCAGCTTTCTCCAGATGTGGGCCGGGCTGCCCGCCACCGGCTCGAAGGAATCGCCGGAATCGAGATCGGTAAAGTGCGTCTCGGCATCGAGCTCGACCCGGCGTGCCGGGGGATCGAGCAGGGCCCGGCCGGCCTCATCCCGATAGACCCGTAGTGTCGGCCCCCTCAGCTCGGCGAGGAGTGCGAGATTGTTTCCACGATCGACGAGACCCACGATCCGTGACGGTGCCAGGTGCTCGCGGAAGATCTCGGGCAGGAGCTGGGTGGCTTCCTCGATCGTGTAACGCTCGCTTTGCGATCCCTCTCCCGAAAGATGTCTGGCGGTCTGGGTCAGATGATAACCGCCGTCAGCCGCCAATACCGCCACCGCGATTTCGAGACCGTAACGCCGGGGCCCCCCGCCTTTTGGATCGAGGCGTGCAAGACGGCTGCCCGGTGGCAAGAGGGACCTCACCCGTTCGGGATCACTCTCGGCCGGCACCCATCGATCACGGAGACGCACGTAGGCCTCATCAAAGGGGACGGTCCCCTCACGATCGTTCCGGCGTGCCTCCCAGTCGCCGTCGCCATTGAGGATTTCGTGGCGGAAGGGCTTCAAATCAAAGAGTCCCGCCTTTGCAGGACCCGGTTCTCCCTGGGCTCCTCCCGGTCTGAAACCCAGCGGGAGGGTCTGCAGGGAGAAAAGCCGGTCCCGCAGCTCACGAGCAGCGCCGAGAGGGCCCTTTCCCTGCCGGGCCGCGAGGTCCATGCGCCGGATGAGGGTGGGCCAGTCGAGTTCGTTGTGGCGACGCAGGTGCACCGGCCTGGCGTCGGTGAGGCGCGGGCTGTCACGACCGCAGACGATGAAGCCAGTCTCGTCGAGCCCCCGGCGTCCGGCCCGCCCGAACATTTGGAGCAATTCGTCGGGGCTCACTTCCCGCTCGTAGGGCCCATCCTGATAGCTCGTGCCGGCGACAAAGACGGAACGCACCGAGAAATTGATTCCTGCGGCAAGTCCCATCGTCGCGACGATGACGCGCAATTGACCCGCCTTCGCGAGCGGTTCGAGGATGGCGGCCCGCTCCGCATAGGTGAGGCCGCTGTGGTGGTAGGCGACCCGCTTGCGCAGCAATCTGGCCAATTCGGGTGAGCAAGCTTGCTCAAGACGTTTTTCGCCGAGGCGCACGGGATCATCCTCGGGAAGGACCTCGGCAATTTTCCGGGCGATTTTTTCCGCGGCACGGCGATGGGGCGCGAAAATGAGGAGCGGCCCCGCTTGGGAAAGCAGCACCCCGAGCGCGAGGCGGTGCCAGAAATTCGTGTATTTGGGCGGGGCGCTGCGGGGCAAACCTTCCACCGGCACTTCCTCGAGCGGCACGGGACGTTCGTGGGTCTCCACGACCCGTACGGGACGATCGAGGCGTCGCAGCCACGCCGCCACCTCTCCGGGATTGGCGACGCTGCCGCTCAGGAGGAGCAAACGCGTCGAGGAAGGTGCCAGCGCCACCGCGAGTTCGTAATTCAGTCCCCGCTGGCGATCGCCGATCATCTGATACTCGTCGATCACGAGCAATTGAGGTCCCTCGCCCGCGAGGAACCGTTCGCGCTGGGTTTCGAGCGTCGCGACGAGGACGGGAGCCCCGGGCTCCTCGGTGAGGTCGCCCGTGGCGATACCGACTTTCCAGCCGAGCCGCTTCCACTCCCGCCATTTTTCGTTGGCGAGTGCCCGCGTCGGCACCGTGTAGACGACCTGACGCCCTTGGGTCGGGAACTTGCGCCCGGTGACGAGGCTCTCAAAAATGAAGGTCTTGCCCGCCCCCGTGGGAGCCGAGACGATCACATCCTGCCCAGCGGCCAGCGCCGCGATGGCCTCGCGTTGCCAAAGGTCGGGGAGCCGCAACCCATTCCCGAATCCCTCGAAGGCTCTGTCCAGTCCACCGTGCATCTCCGGGATAGGTTACGCTGGTCACGATCCGGAGAAGTGCAAGGGGTAGGTTGGGGTCACGGGTCACGGGTCACGGGTCACGGACGCGCCGACTCTTCCTGACTCTGAATCACATGCGTCCTCACCAAAAAGATGACGACGAGAAGCAAGAACGAGGCGCTGGCTGTAAAGAGAGACTGACTTTCGATACCGATGAGCAGAAAGCCGAGCCAGAAAACTCCGAGCGGCCAGATCATGAGGAGAAGTGTGCCGGCGCTGAAGAGCCCCTTTGCTGGATTCCAGAAGTAATAACGAATCACTGGAAGACCACCGTCTCTAAGCTTTGAAAGGAGGTAAAGCGATACCGGCCAATTCACGAAGAGGTAACTAAAGAGCGGAATCCCGAGGCTATCCGCCTCCGCCGAGTAGGCATCGTTTACGCTGGTCTCCCACAACATGGCGAGGACCAACAGCGGCGAAAGCCCGATCGGGATGGTCAGGAGGGCCTTGCTCATCAAGGAGGCACCCACCTGAATTCAAAGTTTCGTTTCAGATCGCCTCAGTTCGGCGTCGCGGTCTTGGCCTCGATCGGCACGGTCTTCTCGCGGGGCTCGGGCTTGGCTTCGGAGATGTTCACGGGCTTGCCCGTTTTGCCGATGGCAATGAGATCCTGGAGGATGCGGATGGTCTCACGCTCGTAGGGATCAAATTTGTGGGGATACTCGAGAAGTTTGTCGTCGGGATCCTCTTCCTCATCCGCACCGCCGCGGGACATCCCGCTGAGCTGCTCTTCGGAAAGTTCATCGCGGAGGACGAGCTTTTCCTCGAGGACGTTGTCCTGGGTGAGTTTGTAGATCGTGAAAAGACCCTTCTCGGCTTCGCGGACCGAGGCGAAGTAATCGATCTGGGCCTTCTTGCGCTGCTCGCGCTCGACTTCCGACTTGGCCGTCTCTTCATTCCGTTTGGCCAGATTCAGGGAGATCGTGTTCTTGGCGATGCGATCTTTCTCTTCGTTGATGTCCTTGAGGATGTATTCAAAATCCCGACCGGAGGCGACGCGGGCCTCGGAGGCCTTCTGCAGGGTCTCGTAATCGATGGGCTTCTCGAAGAAAGGCAGGTAGCGGCTCGGCTCGATGGGATCGACGACAAGGGCGTTGGGTAGGGCACCCTCGCCGATTTCGGCGATGTCGAGCATGGAGGGAAGTTTCACTTCCGGCACCACGCCGTGACGCTGGGTGGAGTGACCGTCGATGCGGTAGAAAGTCTGGATGGTCAGCTTGAGCGCTCCGTCCTGTTCGGGCTCGCGCGCGAAAGGCAGGGAGAGCTTGCGTCCGAGGACGGGGCGAAGCTGCTGCACGGTGCCTTTGCCGAAGGTCGATTCGTCGCCGACGATGACGGCGCGTCCATAATCCTGGAGGGCGGCGGCAAAAATCTCCGAGGCGGAGGCGCTTGCCTTGTTGACGAGCACGATGAGGGGGCCGCCGTAGACGGCTTCGCCGTTGCGCGAAGAACGTTGGTCCCGCTGTCCGCGCCAGTCGACGGATTGGACGACGGGTCCCTTGCGGATGAAAAGACCGGTCATGTTGATCGCTTCCTCGAGCGATCCGCCGCCATTGTCACGGAGATCGATGACGAGGCCGTTGATGCCCTCGATGGCGAGGCGGGTGAGGAGGCGGCGCACGTCGGTGGTGGTGCTGGTCTGGCCGCCGTCCATGTCGGCGTAGAAAGAGGGCAGGGTGATCCAGCCCAGCTTCTGCTCGGCGCCGGCGGGGTCCTTCGTGATGATGAGATCGGCGGTGGCGAGACTGTCCTTCAGATCGATCTTGTCGCGCATGATGTCGACGAGCTTGATTTCGCCGTCCTTGCCTTTGGGGATCACTTTGAGACGCACGATCGTACCGATTTCGCCGCGGATGAGGTCGACGATGTCGGAGAGCTTCATTTCGACCACGTCCACGAATTCTCCGTCGGCACCCTGGGCGACGCCGATGACGCGGTCGCTCACTTCGAGCTTGCCGGCTTTGAAGGCAGGGCCGCCGACGACGAGGCCTTCGATCGTGGCACCACCTTCGTCCTCGTTCTTCTGCAGCATCGCCCCGATCCCGGTCAGGGATTTGTTCATCCCGATGCGGAAGTTGTCGTATTGCTGCTGGGAGAAATACTCGGAGTGCGGATCGTAGGCAGCCGAGATCGACTTGATGAAGAGCGCGGCGACATCCTCGGTGGTGTTCTCCTTGATGCGTTTGAGGATCCGGTCGTAGCGGTCGGAGACCTTCTCGTAGATGGACTTCTTCGATTCGGCGTCTTCCTTCTTGGGCTTGGGTTCTTCGCCCGCGGCCTTGGCTTTCTCGGCTTCCTTGGCTTTCTCTTTTTCGACGGCTTCGGCGATGAGTTTTTCGCGGAGCAGATCGCCCTCGATCAGGTTCTTCCAGAGCTGGTCGTGCTCTTCCCCCGCTTTCGCCCAAGCGGAATCCTTGCGGGAAATCTCGACGGTGCGGTCGGAGTCGTAGGTGAAGGTGTTCGGCACGGCGAGCTTCTTCGCCATCTCGACGCGGTCGCGGACGCGCTCTTCATAGACCGCGAAGATCTCGAAGGCGGCGGGGATGCCTCCGGCGCGCACCTGATCATCGATCTGGGTGCGGTATTTCGAGTAGAATCCGTCGACGTCCTCCTTCGTGAAATAGATGCGGCTGTAGTCCAACGCCTCGAAGTAGGCGTCGAGGCTGCGTTCGGACATCTTGTCGTTGAACGGCTCGCGCAGGAAGTGCTCCTCCTCCAGCATGTTGACGACGCGGAGGGCGAGGTCGCCGTATTGGGTCTCCTCCTGGGCGTTGGCTCGGGGGGCTGACGTGGCGGCGAGCCATGCCACCAGGGTCGTGAGAAGAGACGGAAGGAATTTCGCGGGGACCATGAGGCGGATGTGTCTGAAGGTGTCGTGTCCGGTTGCTATCCCGGTCTGACGACGGGACAGGGTGGGAAATTACACTGAAACGGATTCGTGGAAAAGCCTTTTGTCAGGCGATCGGGGGGCGTGCCCGCGTCTCCGCGAAGCGCGGGCCGTGCCAAATGGTGGTCGGCGAAATGCCCGATCAAGCGGCTTTCGCCTTGCCGCCACGGCGACGCGGGCGGCGTCGTTGACGGCTCGGGCTGCTCTCGGCGACGGTGGAGGACGGACTGGCGGCCGGATGTGCCGGATGTGCCGGGCGGGAGGATCGGGGCACGCGATCGCCGCCGCGATGACGGGAGTGACCGCGGGAGGCGGCGGAGGATGCTCCTTTGACCGTCCCGGCGAGGCGGAAGTCGATCATCTTGCGGGCGGTGTCGACCTTGGCGATCTCGACCTCGACGGTGTCGCCGAGGCGGATGAAGCGGCGTCCCCGGCGTCCCACGATCTGTTTGGCGGCGGGATCGTGGCGGTAGTGGTCGTCCTCGAGCAGGGAAAGCGGCACCATCGCGCTCATGCCGAGGGCGGCGATGTCGATGGAAAAGCCGAAATCGCGCAGGCAGGTGACCTGGGCCTCGTAGCGGTGCGGTTTTCCCGACTGGATCTGGTCGAGGAGGTAGGCGTGGAGTTTCACATCCTTGCTGTCGCGTTCGGCGTCGGCGGAATTCCGCTCGGTCGAGGAAAGGTGGTCGGCGACTTCGTGCAGCGGATCGCCGGAGACGTGTTTCGCATGGGCAAAGAGGCTGCGGTGCACGACCAGATCGGCGTAGCGGCGGATCGGCGAGGTGAAATGGGTGTATTTCTTTTTCGCCAGTCCGTAATGGCCGACGGGATCGGCGGTATAGCGGGCGCGTTGGAGCGAGCGCAGGAATCCGATTTTCAAAGCCGCGCCGATCGCGAGATCGCCGAGACGGGCGAGGAGCCGCTTCACTTCCTCGGGCTTGGTGAGGTTCCCGCAGGGAATGGAGTGGCCGAGCACTTCCTGGCGATAGCTCTTGAGACGATCGGGATCCGGGGCCTCGTGGGTGCGGTAGATCGCGGGCCGCTTCAGCTTCATGAGGCGGCCGGCGACAGCCTCGTTCGCGAGGAGCATGAACTCTTCGATGAGCTGGTGGGAGATGTCGTTGTCGTGTCGCTCGATGTGCGAGACCTTGCCCCCGGCGTCGAGGCGGATTTTCGTCTCGGGGAAGTCGAGATCGAGCGAACCATCGGCGAAGCGGCGTTTCCGGATGGACTGGGCGAGGGCGCTGGCCTCGTGGAGCATCGTCGTGGTCGCGTCACCGGGCTGGCCTTCGAGCACGGCGAGGGCCTCGGCGTAGGTGAAGCGCTTCTTCGAATGGATCACGGCGGGGTAGAAATCGGTCGAGAGGACGCGTCCGTCGGAGGAGATGAGAAACTCGACACACTTGGTGAGCCGGTCGACGTGGGGCTTCAGCGAGCAGAGTTCGTTGCTCAGCTCCTCGGGCAACATCGGGATGACCCGGTCGACGAGGTAGGAGGAATTGCCGCGGCGTCTCGCTTCGATGTCGAGGGCCGAACCCGGCCGCACGTAATGGGAAACGTCGGCGATATGGACCCAGAGCTTCCAGCGATTGGCGCCGGCGCGCTCAAGACAGATGGCGTCGTCGAAATCGCGGGCGTCGTCGGGATCGATCGTGACGACGAGTTGCCCGCGGCAGTCGCGGCGTCCGGCGAGGTCGGCGGCTTGGACGTGGCGGCCGAATCGACGCGCCTCTTTCACGACCGCCGGGGGAAATTCGCCCTTCAGATCATACTGGCGGAGCACGCCAAGCATGTCGATGCCCTCGGCCGAGGGAGCGCCAAGGACTTCCACGATGCGGCCTTCGGGGGCGACGTGACGGGAATCCCAGCGCGTCAGCTCGACGACTACCTTGTCGCCCGACTTGGGCGGAGTCGGGGCGTTTTTCCCGGGCAGGATCGTGATTCCACGGGGGAAACGCGGATCATCCGGCTGGACTTCGACGCCTTTTCCGGACCGGCGGCAGGTGCCGACAAAACGCGAGCGGCGGCGTTCGATGATGGAGACGACGGAACCCGAGAGCGTCGCGGCCTCAGGCGCGGAGCGCTGCCAGAAGCGCTTTTTCGGCAATTCATCGATGAGGACGAGGACGCGGTCATCGGGCAGGGCCGTGCCGGTTTCCCGGGCCGCGATCGCGATCTCGGGAAGGGCGGGATCCTCGGGAGTCAGAAAGCCGCGCCCGGATTTGGTGAGCTGGAGACGCCCCGCGACGAGGAGGGAGGAATCGGCCGGCAGGTAGCGGCCGCCCTTGATGCGGAGGACGATGCCGTCGCGTTCGAGATTGCGGAGACTGCGCTGGAGCAGGGGTTGATCCTGGGAATTGAGAGCGAGATCCTCGTGGATCTCCTTGAGCGTGGCGGGCGTGTAGTTTTTGTGCCCGAGGTGTTTCAGAAGGTGTTTCAGAAGGTGTTTTTCCATGGGTTGGAAAGGGATGGGTGTGGGTGTGGCGGCGTCCGTACCTGGTCCGTGAAAGCAGGTTTTGCTTCGGACAGGTTGCGCCGGTCGCGCGGCATCCGGGCCCGAGAAGCTCCCGCGGAAAGCGCGGGATCGCGAATTTGGCCAAAATGACGTCCCTCGGGAAGGACCGGTCGCGAATAAGAGAGAGGGCCTGAAAGCCCGATCGCCGGAGCGGCCAGAGGCGGGGAATGATTCGTGAAAAGAGACCCGGCCCTGTTCCCCTTCCATCGGGGAGTGACGAGGCAAAACTACGTCGCGAAAGTGCCCGCTGGCAAACGAAAGTTTTCCAGAGGCACATCCGAGGGGCGATCAGGCACGGCCTTCACGCAACATGCGGCGCACTGCGATCTCGCAGCCGAGCGGGTGTTCGCGCAGGTAGGCGAGCCCTCCGCGGATCGCGGCGATCCAAGCGGGAGCGGTCGAAGAAGGCTTCGGAAGCGCGCCCGACGAGCGAGTCCGGGTCGTTTTGAGAGAAGGGTGGGGGAGTGATCGAGTGTTCATGACACGAACAATGTTCCTTCGTCGCCGGAGAAAAACAGATACAGAAACTTTCGTTGTAATGCAGTACAGTGGAAATCAGCGAAACTGTACTGGTCTCGCACGACCCCATCTGTATCTGGCTGTTTTCGTGAGCGGCAGCGATGATATTTCGTCTCCTCTCAGTCATGAAAGCCCCGTCAATCGTCGAGGACCCCATTTACCACCGCGTCGCCGAGCGGATCGAGGGGCTCATCACCGCGGGCACCTTCCGCTCGGGCGACCGCCTTCCTTCGGTGCGCAGTCTCAGCCGCGATTGGCGGGTCAGCGTCACCACCGCGATCGGTGCCTACAGTCTGCTCGAGGATCGGGGGCTGGTGGAGCCGCGCCCACGCTCGGGTTACTACGTGCGGCCGAGGCGGCTTTCCCCCGAAAAGCTCCCGAGGCAGGTCGAATTCGAGAGCGACCCTGTCGAAGTCGGTTGCGCGGAGATCACCGAAAAGGTCATGGATGCGTCGGCGACTCCCGGCATCGTGCCCTTTGGCGCGGCCGTGCCGGCCGACGAGATCCTGCCTGCGGCAAAACTCGCCGCGCTCTATGCCTCCGTGATCCGTGCGGCCGGTCCGGCAGCGCACCAGTATTCGATGCCGCCGGGTCTGCCCGCCCTGCGTGTCGAACTCGCGAAACGACTCCTCGGAGCGGGCATCGCCGTATCGCCGGAGGAAATCATCGTCACCTCCGGTGCGATCGATGCGGTGCTCCTCGCCGTGAAGTCGGTCTGCGAGCCGGGCGATGTCGTGGCGGTGGAGTCGCCCACCTATTTCGGCATCCTCAGCATGGTGCGCGAACTCGGTTACAAGGTGGTCGAGATCCCCGTCTTTTCCGACCGTGGCGTCTGTACTGCCGCGCTGGCGGAGGCCTTCGCGACTCATCCGGTGAAAGCCTGCATCCTGCAGCCGAACTACCACAATCCGGTCGGATCGGTGATGCCCGATGCGGAGAAAAAGCGTGCCGTGACCCTGGCAAAACAACACGGCGTGACCCTGATCGAGGACGACCTCTACGGCGATCTTCACTTCGGGGAGAAGAGACCTCGTTCCTTGAAGGCCTTTGATCCGGGCGACACCGTGATCCACTGCGGCTCCTATTCCAAATCTCTCGCTCCCGGCCTGCGTGTCGGCTGGATCGTGCCGGGTTCGCGTTACCATCGCATCAAGAGTTTGAAATATGCGACTTCACTGGCGAATGCGACCGCGTCTGAAAGAGTCGTGGCCGAATTCCTCCAATCCGGCGGGGTCGAGCGCCACCTGCGCAAAGCGCGCCGCATCTACGCACGCCAGACCCACGAGATCCGCGAGGCGATTCTCGAAACATTCCCTGGTGCGATCCGCGTGACCCAGCCCGAGGGCGGCTTCCTCCTTTGGTGCCAGATGCCCGAGGGTTTCGACTCCGAAGCCTTCGCCCTCGCCGCCCTGAAGCGGAAAATCAGCATTGTCCCCGGTACGATCTTTTCAGCCTCGTGCGGGTTGCGGAATTGTTTCCGGATCAGTTGCGGTTTTCCGCTCGATGATCGTTCCCGCCGGGCGCTGGGGATATTGGCGAAACTGGCCGAAGGGTGAGGGGCGACTCACTCCAGCTCCTTCCCTTCCCCGCGATTTCCGCCGAAGCGGATCCATTTTTCAAACTCCACCGCCACAAAAGCGGCGAGAGCGATGGCCGCGATGCGCAGCCAGCTCTCCATCGGGAGCGGCGTGCTGTGGAAGAGCCGGTTCATCAACGGCGCGTAGGTGTAGAGAATCTGGGCCCCCGTCATCGCGGCGGCACCGAGGAGGGCGAAGCGGTTCGTCCAGAATCCGATCGAGAAGATGGAGTGGTTCAACGATCGGCAGCAGAAGAGGTAGGCGGTCTCCACCGCGACGACGACGTTGACCACCGCGGTGCGGGCCTCGGCGAGGGTTTCTCCCGTGGCCTTCATCTCCACGTGGAATACCCAGTACGCCCCGGCGATCATGATCGAGGTGACGAGCCCCGTCCGCATGAAGAGGGGAAAGGTCAGGAGCGGCTTCGCCGGATCGCGCGGCGGGCGGCTCATCAGATCGCGCTCTTTCGGCTCGAAGACGAGCATGAGGCCGAGGAGGAGCGCCGTGGTCATGTTCACCCAGAGAAGCTGCACGGGCAGGACGGGCAGGGTGAGTCCTAACAAAATCGCCAACAGGATGATGCAGCCCTCGCCGAGACTCGTCGGCAGGGTCCAGATGATGAACTTGCGCAAGTTGTCGAAGACCCCGCGTCCTTCCTCGACGGCGGCGGCGATGGTCGCGAAATGATCATCGGTGAGGATCATGTCGGCGGCCCCTTTGGCGACATCGGTACCGGTGATGCCCATGGCGATACCGATGTCGGATTGTTTCAGGGCGGGCGCGTCGTTCACCCCGTCTCCCGTCATCGCCACGATCTGGCCCCGCGACTGGAGCGCGCGGACGAGGCGCAGTTTTTGCTCCGGTGCGACGCGGGCGAAGACCTCGGTCGTCAGGGCGAGGTCGGGCAGATCCTCGTCGGAGACCTCCTCCAACTCACGGCCGGTGACGACACGGATGCCGTCCGCGCCCTCATCCGCCAGGCCGATCTGACGGGCGACGGCCGCGGCGGTCACGGCGTGATCGCCCGTGATCATTTTCACGCGGATCCCCGCTTCGCGACAGCCCGCGATCGCATCGATCACCTCCTTTCTCGGCGGATCGATCATGCCTTGGAGCCCGAGGAAGGTGAGCCCGCCCTTCACGTGATCGTGTGAAAGTTCCCCGTGATCAGCGGACACATGACGCCGGGCGAGAGCGAGAACGCGGAGTCCGTCGGCCGCAAAGGCCTCCACCGTCGTCTGGATCGCTCCCTCATCGAGCGGGACGAGCGCCCCCTCCGCATCGAGTTGGTCCGAGCACCGTTCGAGGAGACGCTCCACGGCGCCGACCTTGTAGATCGTGCGTCCGGCGCCGCCGCCATGAAGAGTGGCGCGGAACATGTGCTCTGACTCGAAGGGGATCATGTCGAGGCGCGGCGCCGCGTCCTTTGCCTCGGCGTGGATGAGTCCGCCTTTCGCCCCCGCCACCAGCAGCGCCGCCTCGGTGGGATCCCCCTGCATGTGGGGGCGCCCCTCGGCGATGACGAGCTCGGATTCGTTGCACAAGACACCGGCACGGAGACATTCCTCCAATGCGGGGTGTTTGTCAGGATGGACGCGCCGTTCACCTTGGTGGATTTCGCCCGACGGATCGTAGCCCGTCCCCGTCAGCGTGTAGGTGTTCCCTCCCGCGAAAATCCGCTGCACCGTCATCTGATTCTCCGTGAGAGTGCCGGTCTTGTCCGAACAGATCACGGTGGTGCCTCCGAGTGTCTCGACCGCGGGCAGCTTCCGGATGATGGCACGCCGCCGCGCCATGCGATTCACCCCGATCGCGAGCACGATGGTGACGGCCGCCGGGAGGCCCTCTGGAATCGCTCCGACGGCGAGGGCCACCGCGGCCATGAACATGTCGACTGCCTTTTCCCCGCGCATCACTCCGACGATGAATCCGAGTGCGGCCAGCCCCAGTATGAGCCAAAGCAACAAGCGGCTGAAGGCCGCGATCTTCCGCGTGAGCGGCGTGGAGAGCTCGACGGTGTCGGCGAGCATCCCGGCGATGCGACCCGTCTCGGTCCTGTTGCCCGTTGCGAAGACAATCCCCTCCGCCTGCCCCGAAGTGACATGCGTGCCCGCAAAGGCGAGATTCCGGCGGTCGGCGAGTGGGGTTGCGGGATCGAGGACCCCGCGCCCTTTCTGTACTGGCACCGATTCTCCCGTCAAGGCCGATTCAGCGACCTGGAGACTGTTCACCGAGATCAAACGAAGGTCGGCGGGCACGAGGTCGCCGCTCTGCATCAGCACGACATCGCCGGGCACGAGTTCCTCGGAGGGGACGCGGCGTTTTTGGCCCGATCGTCGTACCGTCGCCTCGGTCACGACCATGCGGCTGAGCGCCTCGATCGCCCTTTCCGCTTTCGCCTCCTGGATGTATCCCACGATCGCATTGATGATCACCACGCCGAAGATCACCGCGGAGTCGACAAATTCCCCCAGTAATGCGGTGATCGTGCCGGCTGCGACGAGGATGTAGACGAGCGGTTGGTGGAATTGCAGGAGGAACCGAAGCCAGGCGGGTCTCCCCGCTTTCGCTGTGACCCGGTTCGGGCCATGGCTCGCCAGCCGTTTTCCCGCCTCTTCCTCGGTAAGACCCGCATGCGGATCCACTTCGAGACGTTCCCGCACTTCTTTCTCCGACCGGGCGTGCCAGTCCGAGGAGGGATGGGACGATTCCTTCTCTTTCGGCATGGTGCGGAAAGATAGGCCATTGAGGCACACGCGCCAAAGTCGATTTTGGCACACCTGCGGGATGGACCGCGAGGGGTTGCCTATTGCTTCAAAACGGTTTCTCCGGACGGCTCGGCTGCTTGCCAAGGGATGTCACCGACCTCGCGTCCCCCTTCGCCGGCCGTTTCTTCGCCTAGCAGAGTATCGCCTTTATAGATCCTCACCCGCACCCCTCTCACTTTATCAGTCGCGGCTTCGTCCGTCTTGCCTCCATCGCGGTCGATGTACATTTCGATGTTGAAACGCCGGAAAAAATCGATTCGCCCTCCGGCATCAATCCTCGGCACCTCCAGTCGTCCCGCCACCGTCTCGAGCTGGGAACGTTTCTCCGCACCCACCGCCATGCCGGTAAATGCGTTGTTCTTCATCACGACATAATCGTCGATGTAGATCTCGTAGCGGATCTCGATGTTCTCAACGGCCGTTATCTCCTTGTTGAACACGACGATTTCGCATTCGAAAGGCATCACCTTGAGCTTGTCGTCGATCATCGATCCAGGGGCCTTGCCCTGTGCTCGAGCCGAGCGATCCTCTTCGAAATCGAAGAAATATCCGAACTTGTATCTCACCGCCCCCGGATTCTGCTGGATCCATTCCTTGATGTACTGCTGATCATCGACGGAAAATCCGGAGATGGGAACGACGAACTCCTTGGCTCCGACCTGGACGATGACCTGTTCCCCGGAATGGGCGAGCAGCTCTCCGTTGATCTTACGGCCATCCTTGCTCGTGAATTCGCGCGCTGCCAACTGCAGGTTGGTCAAAAAGGTCCAGAAGAGGAGTCCGGTGAAAAGCTGTCGCATGCCCGTCAATCAAGCGAAACCGGCGCATTTCCGCAAGCAAATAGGCGCTGTTCGCGTCTTCTCCGGCGAGCAACTTTTCATGCTCTCGCCATTGGGGCCGAGTCATGATACAATCCCCTCCGATGCCGCGACTTGCGACATGGTCCCTTTGCCTGCTCTCCCCGGTCTGGCTGTTCGCCTACGATCCGCCCGCGACCGTGCGCCCGCTGCGCAATATCGCCGACATCCGCAAGCTGACCTATGAGGAATCGCGCCTCGCTCCACCCGTGGCCCTGCGCGTCACCGTCATCTCCCACCTGCGCGATGGATTCGACGGGCAGGACAATTCCGGCGGCATCTTCTTCGAGTTCCCCTTCGACCAACTGCCCCGCATCGGAGACGAGATCGAGATCACCGGTAACGTCACGAGCGGATTCCACGGTCCCTACGTGATCATCGACCAGATCAAAAAAGAAGGGTGGCGCCAGCCGCCCCGGCCCCTGAATTTCCGTCCGGATTTCGTTCAGACAGGTCTCGGCGACAATCGCTGGGTCGAGATCGAGGGGCTCCTCGTCGATGTCGATTTCGGCGAGTCGAAGCGGGAGGGATCGGGCCTCCTCATCACCGGACAAAGCGAACTCGTGATCCGCTTCCGCAACGCCCACGAGGACTTCGACGTCGCCGGACTCGAGCGCAATGTCGGCTCTTGGGTGCGACTGCAGGGCAGCGGAGATCCCCTTTTCAACGATCAACGCCAGCGCATCGGCTCCGACTTTGTCTGCGCGAAACATCACTACGTCTCCGTCATTGAAAAGACGACCGAATCCGAGCCGGTGCGCCTCGACGAAATCGGGCGTTGGGACTCCCGCCGCACCCGCCAGGGTCTTGTCGAGACGAGTGGCACCGTCACCCTTGTCGAAGGCCCGTCGAGCCTCATCGTCCAATCGGGCGAACACGGCGCCCGCATCACCACCTTGAATCCCGTCTCCGTCGCCGTGGGCGAGCCCGTCACCCTCACGGGTCTGCCCGAGACGCAGGGCTACTTCGTGGGGCTCCGTTATGCCACCGTGGTGCCCTCCGAGACCGGCGAGCCTCCCTCGGAGCCGGTCGAGGATGCGACCCCGCTCTCCCGCGACCACGCTTTCCAACTCGTCAGCTTTTCCGGCAAACTCATTGAGAAAGGGCGTGGACTCATCAACCTGCAGGTGAACGAAGCGCTCGTGCCCGCCAGCATCCCTCCGGGGCTCGGCGAAGTGCTCCCGCCGGAAGGGGCCGAACTGCGCGTCCGCGGTGTGAAGCGGGTCGATGCCGACGAGCGCGGCGAAGTCAGATCCGTCACCATCGCCTTGCGGGGGATCGATGATGTCGAAGTCCTCGCCGTACCTTCGTGGTGGACGCCGGCGCGTCTCTGGACCGCCATCCTCGTGCTCGCCACGGGCGCTCTTCTTTTCCTCGCCTGGCTCCTCGCCTTGAACCGCCGCGTCAAACAGCAGACCTCCCTCATCACCGAACAGATCGAATCGAACGCCACCCTCGAGGAGCGCAACCGCATCGCCCGCGAACTGCACGACACCCTTTCCCAAGGCTTCTCCGGAGTCGGCTACCAGCTCGCCTCCGTCGCCAACCACCTCACGAGTGATCCCGAGAAAGCCCGCAGCAAACTCGCCGCCGCGCGCGAGATGGTCGAGCACAGCCTCGCCGAGGCCCGCGATTCGCTCATCGGTCTGCGCATCCCCACCGGGGCCGAGGCGCTCGACTTTCCCGATGCCACCCTCGCCGCCGCCCAGGCCCGCTGCGAGGAGGCCGACGTCGAATTCGAGGCCGAGCGCATCGGATGGAATGGCAGCCCCCGGCTCGAGCCCGAAGCGGCCTTTGCCTGCCACCGCATCATCCTCGAGGCCGTCGCCAATGCCCTGCGCCACAGCGGCGCGAAACATCTGAAAGTGACCCTCGCGGCCGAACCCGAATTGGCCCGAATGATTGTCGCCGACGACGGTTCCGGATTTGCCGTCTCCGCAAAGCCGCCCGAAGGTCACTACGGCATCCAGGGGATGCGCGAGCGGGCCGAGCGTCTCGGCGCCGACCTCGCGATCCACTCCGCCCCCGCCCGCGGCACCTCCGTGGAACTCTCCTTGAAATTGAAATGAGCCAGTCAGAAACGCCCCTCTCCGTCATGCTCGTGGACGATCACCTCATCGTCCGCCGCGGCCTCGCCAGCCTCATCGGCGACGAGCCCGACCTCACTGTCGTGGCCGAGGCCGGCAGCGGGGAGGAAGCCATCGCCCTTGCCTCGCAGCACCGGCCCGATGTCATCGTCCTCGACCTGCGCCTCCGCGACATGAGCGGCATCGAAGTCGCCGAGACCCTGCGCGGCCACAAGATCCTCATGCTCTCCAGCTTCATGCAGGAAGAGGATGTGCGCCGCGTCTTCGACGCCGGGATCCGGGGCTACCTCTCGAAGGACAAGGACAGCGCCGAGCTGCTCAAGGCCATCCGCGCGGTCGGTCGTGGCGATCGTTATCTCCCGCCCGAGATTTCCCTGCTCCTCGCCAAAAGCGAACACAGCAGCCACCTCACCGCGCGCGAGCTCGAGATCCTCAAGCTCGTCGCCCAAGGCAAGGCCAACAAGGAGATCGGCGAGCAGCTCTCCCTCTCCGAAAACACCGTGAAGAATCACGTGAAATCCATCCTCGCCAAGCTCAACGCGAAGGACCGCACCCACGCCGTGACGGAAGCGCTGAAGCGGGGATTGTTTCAGTTGGGGCGGGGTTGAGAAAGATTCGCACTGAACCCTCTTTGCCCGGCGAGCCAACCCTGTTGGGTGAAGCGGTCGGCAGGATGAGTCCGGATCTGGAGATCCGCTCTACCCCACGTCCTCCCAAGCCAGCCCGAAGCGCGCGAGATACTTCTTCAATCGGTCGGCGTCGTTCGACTTCGCCTTCTTCGTCCGCGAGACGGCGAAGAGCTTCCGGCCCGCGTCGGAAAGCGATTTGCTCCCGCGGCAGACGTTGAGGACATAATCGAGCTGCACCAGGTCGAAGGGATCGATCTCCGCGCGTTGGATTTCTGTCAGGATGCCGACCTCGTTTTCTGGGGAGCTCCGCACGGGCTTCCATGCCTCCCTCAGCCTCGCGATTTCGGCCTCGACACAAGCGGGTGTGATGCGTCCCTTCAGCGCGAGCGTGGCCATGCGCGTCACGGCGGCGTTGAGGTCGCGAAAATTCGCGCTCCAAGCGGCCTCGGGGCTGCGGGCGAACTTCAGAAAAGCCTCGCGCGCTTCCTTGTTCATCCGCACCTGGCGTCGATGGATCTGGGAATAGCGCTCCAACTCGAAATCGAGGTTCGCGGCGAGATCCTCGCGGCGTTCCGTGAGTCCGGGCAGGGCAAAGGTCCACAGGTTGATTCGGGCGAGAAGATCATCACGGAAGCGGCCCTCGGCGACCTGCAGGCGGAGGTCGCGGTTCGTCCCCGCGATGAGTTGGAAATCGCTCTGCACCGACTTGTCGCTGCCCATCGGGAGAAAGGTCTTGTCCTCGAGAGCCCGCAAGAGCATGGCCTGCTCGTCGAGGCCGAGTTCGCCGATCTCGTCGAGAAAGATGAGCCCCTTGTCCGCTTCCTTGAGCAGACCGGGACGATCCGACTGAGCCCCGGTGAAGGCGCCGCGCTTGTGACCGAACAAGGCCGACATCGCCTGGTCTCCCCGCAGGGTGGCGCAGTTCACCTCGACAAAACGACCCGCCAATCCCGCACGAGTTTTCCGCAGCTCGTAGATCCGCCCCGCGAGCATGGACTTGCCCGCGCCCGTGGGACCGGTCAGAAGGATGGGAGCACGTGAGTTCAACGAGACGAGTTCGATCTGTTCGATGAGCTGGTTGAAGCCCTTGCTCTTCGTGGCGATCCCACTCTTGAGGAAATCGAGGGTGCGCTCCTGCTCCTGCGCGAAGCGTGTCGCAAGGCGATCGTATTTCGACAGATCCAGATCGATGATCTCGTAGGTCCCCGCCGGCCCCGTATCGCGTCCTTTTCCCCGCGTCGGCGAGGTCTGAAGGAGGCGCGCGGGAATGAACTGGGCCTCGTTGAGCAGGAACCAACAGATCTGCGCGACGTGGGTGCCGGTGGTGAGATGGATCAGGTAATCCTCATGGTCCGGCTGGAAGGGGTAAGCGCGCACGACGTCGTAGAGACGCCCATAGACCTCCTCGAAGTCCCAGGGATCCTTCAAGGAGAATTCGTGGATCACCACTTCCGTCTCGGGCGAGACGCTTCGGAGATCCGCGACGACCTGCCTCGCCACGTCCCCGTATTTCGGATCGACGAGCAGTTCGAGCCGGTGGATGAGGAGGTCCTCGTGCTGGCACATCGCCACGGTGGGACGCCATCTCGACCACCGATCCGCTCCCGCGCCCCGGTCGAGGGTGGTGCCGAGGAAACCAAAGCAGACAGTTGATCTTGGTTTGTTCATTCAGGGATAAACTCTTATCTCATGAGATAACATTTCAACGATATCTGAGAGGGTTGGGAAGCGCCCGGAAATTCTTCGAAAATTTTCTTCGCCTACTCCCACAAGCGTTTCAGCCTGACATGAAACCGACTTGGCACGGGTTGGCACGGTTCGGGCAATAGAGGGAATCAACCAACCCATCAAAAACCAAATGGCCAATCCCTCACTTTTCCGGACCCTCGCCGGAGCCCTCGCTCCGAAAGCCGACACGCGCAACGAAGCGGGAGGCGTCGCCTACTCGCTCGCGCCGCGCCACGCCCTCGCCCAATATGCGGCGACGGGTTGCCTGAACCAGAACTACTACGCCTCGGCCGAGGATCAGCTCCAGCGTGTCCTTGATCTCTGCGAATCGGTCCCGGCCGACTTCATTGCCCGCACCGCGGTCCACTGCCGTGAAAAGGGTTTCATGAAGGACATGCCGGCCCTGCTCTGCGCGGTCCTCGCGGCCCGTGACGCGGCGTTGCTCGAGACGGTCTTCGACCGGGTCATCGACGATGCGAAGATGCTGCGCACCTTCGTGCAGATCCTCCGCTCGGGCGTGACCGGCCGGAAATCGCTCGGTTCGTTGCCCAAGCGTCTCGTGCGCCGCTGGTTCGAATCGCGCTCCGACGAGGCCGTCTTCCGTGCCGACCTCGGATCGTCTCCCTCGCTTCCCGACATCGTGAAGATGGTGCACCCGCGCCCGGAGACGAAGTCACGCGAGGCGCTCTACGGCTACCTGATTGGACGCGCCCACGAGGCTGCGGCCCTGCCCCGTCTCGTCCGCGAGTTCGAGGCGTGGAAGGCGGCTCCGCAAGGAACGCCTCCGGACGTGCCCTTCCAGATGCTGACCGCCCTTCTTCTCGGAGAGGAGCAGTGGCGGGAGATCGCGCGGCGCGCCTCGTGGCAGAGCACGCGGATGAACCTGAACACCTTCGCCCGGCACGGGGTCTACTCGTGCGACGAGACGGTTCGCCTCATCGCCAATCGTCTTCGCAGCGAAGAACAGGTGCGCCGCGCCAAGGCATTTCCCTATCAGCTGATGGCGGCCTATCACATGGTGACCCCGGCGGTGCCTCTGGAAATCAAAGAGGCGCTGCAGGACGCGATGGAGATCGCGGTTTCCAACGTGCCCCGGGTGCAGGGAAAGGTCGTCGTGGCTCCGGATGTGTCGGGATCGATGCACTCGCCCGCGACCGGTCACCGCCAGGGAGCGACGAGCAAGGTGCGCTGCATCGATGTCGCCGCTCTGGTGGCGGCTTCGATCCTGCGGCAGAACCGCGAGGCCGAGGTCCTGCCGTTCGAAACCAAGGTGCAACGCGTCTCCCTGAATCCCCGCGATTCCGTGATGACGAATGCGCAAAAGCTCGCCTCGCTGCCCGCGGGGGGAACGAACTGCAGCGCGGTCCTCGCCGATCTCAACGCCCGCAAGGTATGCGCCGATCTCGTGATCTACGTCTCGGACAACGAGTCGTGGATGGATACGCCCTGCCACGGCCGTTTCGGCGGCTCGCCGACCGCGACGATGTCGGAGTGGACGAAGTTCAAGCAGCGCAACGCCGCGGCCCGCCTCGTCTGTCTCGACATCCAGCCCTACGCGACGACGCAGGCGTCGGAACGAAAGGACATCCTTAACATCGGCGGGTTCTCGGACTCCGTCTTCAAGGTCATCGCCGCGTTCGCCGCCGGCGAACTGGGACCCGATCACTGGGTCGGCGAAATCGAACGAATCAACCTTTGAACCAACCCTTTCGAGGCCGGGCGAATGCCGGAGCGGACTACCTTTCACGAAAAAGTCGCCGTCCCTCCGATCTTGTCGCCCGGCCTCGATCCACCCTGACAAACCCCAAACGAAGGCGAATGCCCGAGGAACTACATTGGATCAATCGGTCGCGGGTTCGAATCCCGCCCGTCGCCCGCAAGGGAGGCGGTAGCTCAGCCAGGTAGAGCAGTTGGAATGTTTCTCAAACCCTTGTCGCCTTCACCTTTTTGAAATTTTCCGGCGAATGCCGGAGCGGACTACACTGGTAACCAGCGGGTTCAAATCCCGCCCCGCCGCAAGGCGGTGATGTCCCTCCAACCTTGTCGCCGGATCCTTTTTCAACCCAACCCTCCTTTCCCCAAAATGCCGGCGAATGCCGATGGAACTACATTGCTTATCACGCCTCTGGTCGCGGGTTCGAATCCCGCCGGTTCCACCTCACGGGACCGTAGCTCAGCCTGGTAGAGCGGAGAAACGTTTCATCAATCCCCTTGTCGCCGGCGCCTTTTCCGAACCATGATCACCCGGACCAACATCGAATTCGCACTTTCCATCCAGGAACGCTCCTTCAAGCTGCTCCAGTGGCTTGCAAAGGCCGTCCACGAAGGCTTCGTCCCGATCGTCCTCGCCCACGATTTGGCCGGGGCCGGAGACGCCGCCCGTTGTTGGCTCCAGCGCCAGCGGGGCAGCCTGCCGGTCGCGTGTCGCCCGGCCGACGAGGAAATCGAGGCGTTCGCGAAATTCTTCGGCACCTATCTGGAGACCTCCTTCGATCTCAAGCGATCGACGACGAAACGTCTCGCGAGCAGCTGCGGATGTTACTGCTCCTTCTGCCTCCGTCTCGTGGAGTCCCGGAACCTGAGTCCCAAAACGCTCACGCCCCAGGACAAGAAGCGCGCCGCGAAGCTGCGTCTCCGCCGCCTTGAGGAACTGGCACTCGAGGCCGGAGCCGGCTTCAACGAAGACCGGGCGAGTTCGATCCTCGAAGTCGAATCGCAACGTCTCGACGCCTCCAGGTCGGCCTATGCTTCCGCGTTGCTCGAGCGACTCCAGGGATTCTCCGACGGTCCGGCCGTGCTCGCCCTCTGGCGCGACTTCGCCTGGAACCGTTCCGGTGCCCCCATCCGCAATTTCAAGCTTCGCGCAAACGACATCCTTGAAGCCGAAATCCGGCTTCTCGGCCGCTTGAACGCGTGACACCACCACTCCATCACTCCCATACTCCACCACTCCCTCCCTTCCCCCCACCCATGACCACCCCCTTCCACATCACCGGCGAAGCCGAAGCCATCCTCCCCGCCCGCGACAACGCGGGAAAACCCATCACCGTGATCGGGACCGAGGCGATCCGCTCGACCTTTGACCAAACTTGCCTCGAGCAGGCCCTCAACTCCCGCTCGGCTCCGGGCGTGACCGATCTCGTGCTCAATCCCGACGCCCACGCGGGATACGGGGCTCCGGTCGGTTGCGTGATGGTTTCGCCCACCCACATCTATCCAGGACCCGTCGGCGTCGACATCAAGTGCTCGATGTCGCTCCTGCAGATGGACATCCCGGCGGATGAGATCATCGACAAGACGGTCCGCCGCCGTCTCATCGAAGCGATCGTCGCCCGTACTCCCACCGGCGCGGGTCGCGGACAACGCGAGGCGAAGAAGTCGCGTCGCGTCTCGTCCGATCTCGGCGTGCGCGTCTGCACCGAAGGCGCGAGCCCGGGCGTCTGCGAGGCCCTCGGGATTCCCTACGAATGGGCGGAGCGTTGCGAGGACAGCGCCCACTACGGTCACGACGGCAACGTCTCGACCCTGCAGGAGCGCCTCGACCGCATGCGTGCCTTCAACGGATTCCCGAACTTCGACAACAAAATGACCCAGCTCGGATCCTACGGAGGAGGCAACCACTTCGGGGAATGCGAGGTGGTGCAACTCGTCGATGATCCCGCGATGCGGAAAACGGCCGAGGTCTTCGGATTGCGTGACAACCAAGTCGCCTTCCTCAGTCACTGTGGATCGCGCGGCTTCGGGAACATTCTCGCGCAGCGCCAGTTCAAGGAGCTCGAAGGGTTCTTCCGCACCTGGAGCCTCGGCTTCCCGGCCGGAGACCGTCAGCTCGTCTACGCGCCGCTGGGAACGCCGGAGGCGGATGCCTACCTCGACGACATGGCCCTCGGCGCGAACTTCGCGACCGTGAACCATCTGCTCATCAACGCGCTCGTGCTCGAGGCTTTCCAGGAAGTGCTGCCGGGAACGACGGGGCAGCTCGTCTACTTCATCAGCCACAACATCGCGCGGCAGGAGGTCGTCGACAACCAGCTCGCCTGGGTCCACCGCAAGGGAGCGACGCGCGCCTTTCCGGCGGGTCACCATGCCCTCGCGGGAACGCCCTTCGCCGAGACGGGTCACCCGATCCTGTTGCCGGGAAATCCGCGCGACGGATCGGTCGTGATGGTGGCGAAACCGGAGGCGGCGAAGAGCCGCTACAGCGTCAACCACGGCGCGGGACGCTGCATGGGCCGCAAGGCCGCGGCGCGGAATCTCGATCAGAAGTCGGTCGACGCCGACTTCGAGACCCACGACATCCTCTTCAACGCCCGGCAATATCCGATCGACGAGGCCCCGAATGCCTACAAGGATTTCCACGAAGTCCTCCGTAGCGTCGAGTCCGCGGATCTCGCCCAACAGGTCTGCAAGCTGAAGGCGCGCTTCGTCATCAAGGACGCGGCCGAGGCGGATGATTGAGTCGCACGCCACAAGATGAAACCTTCCCTCCTTTCCCTTTCCGGCGAATCCGGCGGCGGCCAACTCCTGCGCTCGGCCCTTTCGCTCGCGATGATCACGGGCCGAGGCTTTTGCATGGAGAAGATCCGCGCCCGTCGTCCGAAACCGGGCTTGATGCGGCAGCATCTCGCCTGCGTGAGGGCGGCTGCCGAGATCAGCGGTGCGGATGTGACCGGTGGGGAACTCGGATCGACCGAGCTGGTCTTCCAGCCCGGTCCCGTCGTCGGCGGTGACTACGAATTCGCGATCGGCTCCGGCGGCAGCACGACGCTGGTGCTGCAGACGCTGTTGCCCGCAATGCTCCACGCGGATTCCGCGAGCACCCTTCGGATCGAAGGCGGCACGCACAATCCTCTGGCGCCTCCCTTCGAGTTCATCGAACGCTGTTACCTCCCCGTGCTCGCGCGCATGGGAGTGAAGGCGACCGTCGCGCTCGAACGCCACGGCTTCATGCAGGCGGGTGGCGGACGACTCGTGGCCACGGTGAAGCCGCTCAAGAGATGGAAGAAGCTGAAGTTGACCGAGCGCGGCGAGCCTCTCGGAACGCGCGGAATCGTCGTCCAGGCGCACCTTCCCGAAGACATCGCCCAACGCGAAATCGCGTCCGCGGCACGGGTGCTGGAATGGCCGATCGATCGATTTTCCGTCGAAGAAGTCCGCGAAAGCAGTGGTCCGGGAAATGCGATCCTGCTCGAGGCGACCTTCGAGCATATCACGGAGATCTCCACCGGCGTCGCCCAGATGGGCAAATCGGCGGAGAGCGTCGCCGCAGGCGCGGCAAAAGGACTGCGCGGTTACCTCGCCTCCGCGGCACCGGTGGGAGTCCACCTCGCCGACCAGCTGCTGCTGCCGATGGCGTTGGCGGGAGGCGGACTTTTCCACACCCGTGGGATCACCGATCACACCCGGACGAATGTGGATTTGATCGGGCGATTTTTGCCGATGAAGTTCGAGATCATGGAGACCGCACCGGGAGTAAAACAGGTGCAGGTCTCGCGCTGAGCCAAAGTCGCCTCACCTGCTGCCGTTCCGGGCGAGGAAGCCCTCGATGACCACGTTTCCGCTGAAATAGAGGAGGCACCACGCGAGGGTGCCGCGGGGGTCGGATGACAGGAAGGTGTCGAGGTCGGCCCCGGCGATCGATCCGACGAGGGCGGCAAAAAAGGCGCTCGCCACGGCCCAGCCGACGCGGGCGAGAGCCCGCTGTGAGAGAATCGTCGTATCGTGCCATCCCGCGGCGAGTGTTGTCATCCACGGCAGAGCGAGCATCCAACCTCCGAGTCCATGCAGAAACCATCCTCCTGCGAGAAGAACGATCGCGGCTCCCAGCAGGCTGAACGTTTTCTCAACCCGGCTCCACTCCCTCCAGGGTTCCCGCCGCCTCGGCGGGACGAGCAGCACGGTCAACAATGCAGCGAAAAAGTCGACGAAGACGAGTTCGTTCAGCCGGGTGCCGGAACCGGGCTCACCCGTCCCGACTCCTGACAAAACCACCACGCCACCTGCGAGCCAGAGCGACGTGACGAAGGGTAGAACGTTTTGGAAACGGAGGGGGGCGGTCATGTCATCAAGTGCTGGTGATCTCCGCCGAAGGAAGCAGCCCCGATGGCACCACATCCGGATCGAAGGTGCCGGGGCGGTTTTTCAAAACCCATTGAACCGCGATGGGCAGCATCGCCGCGATGAGGAAGAACTTCACGGCGATCATGCCATTCGATGAGGGGCCGAAAGCGAGAAGGACGGCGGACAACAGGATGCCGCTGCCGAGGAGGATCCCGGTCTGCACGAACCAGTTCAACCACGAGGTGCCGCAGAGATAGCGGCATCCGCCCCCGAGCGCGGCGCGGCGACGGATCAGGGCGAGGACGATGGCCCGGTAGGATTCGCTGCGATCGGTGAAGGTGGCGAAGCCCTCGAAATGTTCATTCTGGAGACCGAGGGAATGGCCGCCGCGGAGACCGATCCGGCAGGCGTAGCGGCCGGTCTGGAATCGGGTCGGAGCATAGATGAGGCGGATGGTCGCGATCTCCTCCAGAGGCACCGAGAAGACCGGCAGCCCGCCGGCGATTTGCTGAAGGATGTTTCCTTCGAGACGCCAGAGGATTTCCTTCTCCAACACCGAAACACGGCAGCGATGCTCGAGGGCGAAGGGCGGTGGGTTCATCAATCAGACGGGCCAAAGACTTCCCCGAATCCAGTCCACATGCAAACGATCGCACCCGCGACGGGTTGACGGGCTCGCCGGCCCGAAGAACACTGGAGGATCGTTCCGGGAGGAACGCATCTTTCCACCGTGACCCTTCTCCTCACCGGCACCCGGGCTCCCGCCACGCTCGATCTCGCCCGCCGTCTCTGGCGGGAAGGGTGCCGCGTCGTGGGTGTCGATTCGATGCGTTGGCCGCTCGGGGGCGCTTCGCGGGCCTTTGCCGTGCATCACCGGGTGCCCTCGCCGCGTTTCGAGAGCGAGGCTTTTGTCGCGGCGGTGCTGGAAATCGCGCTTCGTGAAAAGGCGGATCTGATCTGGCCGACCTGTGAGGAGATCTTCCACCTCGCCGCCGCGCACGACCGGATCTCGCCGGAGGTGCCGCTCTTCTGCGATCCGCTCGCGGCGCTCGATCCGCTGCATGACAAGCTCGCCTTCGCCCATCTCGCCGGCGACCACGCCCCGGAATCCTGGAGCGCGGACCAGGCGCCGGATGATGACAAGCTCGTGTGGAAGCCGCGCTACTCGCGCTTCGGCAGCTCCATCCGGATCGGTTCGCTCCCCCCGGAGACAAGAGGATGGATGGCGCAGCGATTCATCGCGGGAGTGGAGTTCTCCTCGTGGGCCCTCTGTCGTGAAGGCGAGGTCCGCACCCTGACATTCTACCAATGTCCGGCCCGGGCGGGTCGTGCCGGATGCGCCTTCGAGCCGGTCTGGGATGATGCGGCGGCGGCCTTTGTCCTCGCCTTCGCCCGGGCTCGCGGCGTGACGGGATCGCTCGCCTTCGACTTCATCCGCGATCCCTCGGGGCGGGTGTGGGTGATCGAGTGCAATCCGCGGCTCACCAGCGGCATCCACGTGCTCGATCCTTCTGTGCGGCTCACGGAACTCTTGAGCGAAGCGTCTCCCTTGCCCCCGCCGATGGTCGCCGCGCAGTTGAAATGGCCGACCTGGTTCTCGGATCGACGCGTCGCGGGCCGTTCGCCGGATGTCGTCTTCGCCAACGATGACCCGGGTCCTCGTTGGGGACAGATCGCCGGATTCACCGAGCTCACTGCGATCGCCCTGAGGCACTCGCTTTCCCTCGCCGCGGCCTCGACGCATGATCTCGAATACAACGGACCCGATGGCGACTGAAGCAACCCTCTCCGACACGCCGCGGGATGATTTCCTGTGTCGTTGGTTTGGTCCGCTCCTGGAAACGGGCACGACCGCCTGTGCGCCGAATCTCGCGACGACACCGGCCTTTCTGCAAGTGGACGGGATCGAGGTGCCGCTGACGGTGAATGAGAAGGAGTGGGACAACTCGTGGCTCTGCTCGCCCTACACCCATTACATCACCTATGCCCACGAGGAGATCACCCGCGCGACCGGACCCGTCACCGCGGCCCTCGGCGGGGCGCTCCTCGGGGGGCTGGGCGCGTGGTTCCGCCGGGCGGAGATCAACCGCGTGATCATGGCGAACAACTGGCTCCATTCCACCAATCCTTGGCCGCGCTGGGATGCGGCGACCCTGCCGGTGGTGCTCGACGCGATGACAGCGCGTTGGCCGGACCATGCTCTGGTCTTCCGTTCCTTGAATGCGAAGGAGAGCGCGCCCCTCCTCGCTGCCTTGGGCAAGGCGGGTGCGATGCTCGTGCCGAGCCGGCAGATCTGGTGGTATGAGGCGGACTCGGAGGCTGTCACCCGCTCGCACGAATTCCGGAAGGACGAACGCCTCCTCCATCGCGGTGATCTCGAAATCGTGCCGCATGAAGAGATCACGGAAGCGGATTATCCGATCCTGACAAAACTCTACGAACAGCTCTATCTCGGGAAGTACTCGCGTCACAATCCGCAATACTCCGTGGCCTGGATCGGCCACCTCCATCGCGAAAATCTCGCCCGCTTCACCGCCTTGCGCGAGCCGGGAGGCCGATTCGTTGGGGTGGAGGCCTGCGTGGAAATGCACGGCGTCCTGACCTCGCCCATCGTCGGCTACGAGGTCGATCGACCGCGCGAACTCGGCCTTTATCGGCGTCTCGCCGCCGTGCCGGTGTTGGAGGCCAGGAAGCGCGGCATCCCGCTGAATCTGAGCGCCGGAGTCGGCCAGTTCAAAGCGTTGCGCGGCGGCGAGCCCGTGATGGAATATCTCGGCGTCTACGTGCGCCATCTGCCGCGATCCCGGCGTGCCCCCTGGCGGGCGGTCCACGAGTTGAGCGCGCGGCTTTTGGCTCCGCACGTCCGGAAACACGGGCTGTGATCAGGTCATCGATGGCCGGGGCATCTCGACCCGATAGAGCTCGAAATCGAGGGAATCATCCGCTACCGGCGTGAAGGGGAAGGTGTGGTGCACGGTATCGGCCGTCGTCGCGGAGACGGTGAGCCGGTTCTTCAGGCGGCGTCCCGCCGAGCGGACCGATCCGGCGAGTTCGATGATGTCGCGCACGGAATCAAAGTCGAGCGCGTCACCCGCGCTGCCGGGGCGGACCCGCGCGGTGCCGGTGTGGATGCCGATCTCGAGGAAGATGGGCAGATTCGTCTCGACCTTCCATTCGCGGAGGAGGCGGTCGAGCGCGTTCTGCATGGCGAGGGCGGCCTGGATCGAGAGACGCTCCTGGTGGGGATCCTCATGGGTCGCGCCGAAGACGGCGATGACGCTCTCGTCGGTCGATTTTTCGAGGGAGCCATGGTGGCGCAGGACGATGTCGATCATCGTCGAGAAATACTCATTGAGCAGGGCAAAGACCCGCTCGCCGCCGAGACGCGAGGAGAGCTGCCCGAAACCGCAGAGTTCCGCGACGAGCACGGTGACCCGGCGCGGGGTCTCGGCGACCTCCCCGTCGGCGGTGCCGAGTTTGGTGTCGGCGGCCTGGGAGCGGACGTAATGGACGAGCGCGCCCTTCAGCGACTCGCGCTCCTCGAGACCTTCGGCCATCTGATTGATCGCCTGCGCCAACTCGCCGAATTCATCCTTGCGCACCAAGGGCAATCGCGAGGAGAAATCTCCGCGACCGATCCGGCGCACGAATTCCTGCAGCTCGGTGAGAGGTGCGCTGACCTTGCCCGAGAGCCAGGCGGCGAGGGCGGCGGCGAGTGAGAGTGAGATCACCATCGCGATGAGGTCACCGACGAGGAGGCGACGGAGCAGGGAATCGATCCGCTCGGCCGAGATGTCGGCTCCAAGCATCGCCACGGTGCCACCGGAGGCGTTCTTGATCGGAGCAAAGGCCGAGAGCCAGACCCCGTAGGAATCGCGCGCATACTCGGAATCGACCCTGGCTTCTCCGAGATCGGGCATCTCATCGGGATGGGCGAACTCCACGGGATCGCCGAGGAGAGAGCGCTCCTCCGGATTCGTCTCGGCATCGACGACATACTCCCACGAGCCATCGGGCTTCGGACGGATCACATAGAGGAACCGCACCGGCAGTGCACCGGTATTGTTCGCTTTGAGCGTCTCGCGGAGCGGCACGGCGACCTCTTCGTAGAGATGGGTGCTGTCGAGGGCGGGATCGTTGAGTTGCACGATCTTGTCCCCGTCGATTCGTGGCGCGGTGCTGACGACGAGAGTGTAGACCTTTTCCTGGATCAGTTCGAAGGCGAGCCGGTTCGCCTTGCGCAGGCTCATGAACAAAAGCAGGCCGCAGCTCACTCCGACGAGGAGGATCAGGAGGGTCTGGAGCTTGCGACGGAACGACACGGCGCGCCAAGTTAGTGCAGGATCGCACGCTGAAAACCAGGAAATTGCGTCCCATTGCGCTCGATGGCTGCCTCAGGCGATGCCGACGGCGACTGCGGCGAGGTGGTCGATGAGCGCCGCGAGGGCGCCTCGATCAGCCCCGGGCTTGTGAACGGCCATGACTTCGGCGTGGACGATCGGCGTTTTCAGCCTCACGAAGACACATCCGGAATGGGGCAGTTTCGTGCTGTGCGAGGGCAGTAGCGCGACTCCCGCCCCGCCCGAGACGGCGACGAGGACGAGGCTCAAGGAATCACATTCCTCGGCGATCGCGGGATCGAATCCCCGCATCTGACAGATGCGGCGGAGGAACTGTCGGCGGCCGGGAAACACGACGTCGGAGAGCGAGATGAACGGTTCGTCGGCGAGTTCCTCCAGATCGATCTGTTTCCGCCCCGCGAGCCGATGATCCGCTGGGAGGACCGCGGCCATGGGGCTGCGCATCAAGGTCCGGGTCTGGAAACGCGCCCGATCTTCCTCGCCGAGATTGCCTAGCAAGGCGAGATCGAGCTCGTCGTTGCGGAGGCGGTCGAGCTGCGGCTGGGGCGAGAGCTCGAAGAGCGCCACCGCCGTGCGCGGCGAGCTTTTGCGCAGGGCCCGCACCGCGGGAGCGACGAGATCATCGAGGAAAATGGTGAGAAATCCGAGCCGGATCGTCCTCTTTCCATCGCCGAACTGCTCGCGCACCTGCTGTGCCGAGGTCTCCGCGTCGCAAAGGAGTTGGCGCGCGCGATCGAGAAACCAGCGCCCCGCCTCGGTGAGATGGAGCCTTTTGCGGACGCGGTCGAACAAGGCCACGCCCAGCTCCTCCTCGAGCGCCTGGATCTGCCGGCTCAGCGCGGGTTGGGAGAGATGCACCCGTGCCGCCGCCGCCGTCACCGAGAGTTCCTCCGCCGTGGCGACAAAGTAACGAAGTTGATGCAGTTCCATTTCGCGTGAGGATCGTAAACTTCATAACCTACGTGCATGAACTGCACCCGCAACTCGCATTGGCGATCGCGGCGGCGGCAGGGCATGATGGTGCCATGAAAGTTCAAACCGATCCTACCATGAATGCCTCCGACTCCATCACCCTGCGTCCCGCCGCGGAGCGCGGCCATGCCAACCACGGCTGGCTCGATACCTGGCACAGCTTCAGTTTCGCCAACTACTACGATCCCGACCACATGGGCTTCCGCAGTCTGCGCGTCATCAACCAGGATCGCATCGCCCCCGGTGCCGGCTTCGGCACCCATCCTCACCGCGACATGGAGATTTTCAGCTATGTCCTCGAAGGCACCCTGAAGCACGCCGACAGCATGGGGAATTCCCGCGAGCTGAAGCCCGGCCAGATCCAACTGATGAGCGCCGGTTCGGGCGTGACCCACAGCGAATTCAATCCCTCGCGCGAGGAAGGCACCCACATCCTCCAGATCTGGATCCAGCCTCATACAAAGGGTCTCACGCCCACCTACACCGAGTGGCATCCGCAGGAAGGCCCGGCCCCGGCCAAAACCCTCGTCATCTCGCCCGATGGTCGCGAGCAGTCAGCCACGATCCGTCAGGACGCTTTCGTCTATCGTCTCCTCCTCCAGCCCGGCGAATCGGTGAGCCACGATCTCACCGCGGGACGCGGCCTCTGGGTGCAAGCCATCCACGGTGACCTGCGGCTGAATGAGGCCTCTCTCCTCCCTGGCGACGGCGCCAGCACCGAAACCGCGGGCAGCTACCAACTTACCGCCACCAGCGAACCTGTCGAAGCACTCCTTTTCGATCTCGCCTAACACTCCACTATTCCACTACACCATCGCCAACACCATGAAACATCTCCCCACCATCGCCCGCTACCTCCTCGGTCTGCTCTTCCTCGTCTTCGGCCTGAATTTCTGGCTGAAGTTCATTCCCATTCCGTCTCCGGAGGAGGGCAGCCTCGCCGCCGGATTCATGGGGGCCCTTTACATGTCCGGTTTCCTCACCGTGGTGAAGGGCCTCGAAGTGCTCGGCGCGATCCTCCTTCTCGCCGGCCGCTACGTGAATCTCGCCCTCGCGATTCTCGGGCCCATCGTCGTCGTCATCGCTCTCTACCATCTCTTCATCGTGAAAGGTGGCTATCCCATGGTCGTCGTCCTCGGTGTCCTCTCCCTCACCGCGCTCGCCGGGCGTCGCGATTTTGTCACTTCTCTCTTCGACGCGAAGTAAGCTTCCAAAGGTAGCTTCGTCCCAACCGCTTTCCTTCCATGCACCACGCCGCTCTCTTCCAACCGCTCCAAGCCGGAGCCCTCACCCTGCCGAACCGCATCCTCATGGCGCCGCTCACCCGTGCGCGCACCGTGCAGGACCACCTCCCGAACGCGCTCATGGCTGAGCATTACGCCCAGCGCGCCAGCGGTGGCCTCCTCATCGCCGAGGCGACGATGGTGATGGAGGGCAATGGCTCCTTCATCGCTGAACCGGGCATCTATTCCGAGGCTCAAGTCGCGGGATGGAAGCTGGTCACGGATGCGGTCCACGCCAAGGGCGGCCGGATCTTTCTGCAGCTCTGGCACGGAGGCCGCGCCTGCCATCCCTTGCTCAACGACGGAGCCACGCCTGTCGCGCCCAGTGCGATCCCGATCACGAACGACGAGATTCACACACCACAGGGCAAATTCCCCTACGCCACGCCGCGCGAACTCGCCGATGAGGAGATCCCCGGCATCGTCGAGGGCTTCCGCATGGCGGCGGAAAACGCGAAGGCCGCCGGATTCGATGGCGTCGAGGTGCATGGGGCGAACGGCTACCTCATCGATGAATTCCTCCGCGACGGAGCCAATCATCGCGCTGGTGCCTACGGCGGCTCAATCGAAAACCGCGCCCGCTTCCTCTTCGAAGTGCTCGATGCCGTGATCGGTGTGTGGGGTGCGGATCGCGTCGGACTGCGGATCTCGCCGCTGAACAGCTACAACAGCATGATCGACAGCGATCCCGTCGGGCTCGTCTCCTACCTCGCGACCGAGCTCGACCAGCGCGGTCTCGCCTACCTGCATGTGATGCGCGGCGATTTCTTCCAACAACAAACGGGCGACGTCCTCACGCCGATCCGCGAACGCTTCCACGGAACTCTCATTGCCAACATGGGCTACACTGCCGCCGAAGCCGCGGCGGACATCGCGGCCGGGAAGATCGACGCGGTCGCTTTCGGCGTCCCTTTCCTCGCGAATCCCGACCTGCCCGAGCGATTCGCCCAGGATGCTCCGCTCAATGAGGCCGACCCGGCGACCTTCTATGGAGGAGGGGCCAAGGGCTACACCGACTACCCGACGCTCGCGCAGCTCAAATCGGACATCGCTTCTTGACGGAAATTCGGATCTTCCCAACGGGGGCGCTTTCGCGTTCATTGGGAGGATGAAAGAACGCCCCCTCGACCGTCGCCAATTCGCGAGACGCCTCGCCGCCGGAGCCTTTGCTACTGGTGCGGTGCCACTGATCGGACAAGAGAGGGTCAACCCGGCGAACCGACCCTCTCCGGTCCGGGCCTCGGCGAAGACCGAAGCTGGAGCCGTCTTCGGGACGAACGAGCGGATGCATGTCCGCACCTCGGGCACGCTCAAGGGCGACTGGTTCACCGAAGACGCGCGCGAGATTCCCGTGGTGGGCGACTACGATGTGATCGTCTGCGGAGGTGGTCCTGCCGGATTCGCCGCCGCCATCGCCGCGGCCCGCAGCGGTGCGAAGACCGCCTTGCTCGAGGTTCACGGCTGCATCGGCGGGATCTGGACGGCGGGGATGCTTTCCTGGATCCTCGATGGCTTCAACAAACCCGGCATCATGGCCGAGCTGATCAAGCGCCTCGGCGAACAGGGCAATGGCAAAAGAGTCAACAGCGCCTGGGTCTATCATCCCGAACCGATGAAACTCCTCCTCGAGGACATGCTCCTCGAAGCCGGCGTGACGATCCGCCTTTTCACCCGCGTCGTCGGTGCGGTCAACGACGACAAGAACCGCCTCGCTGCCGTCGTCACCGAATCCAAATCCGGACGCGAGGTCTGGACCGCGAAAAGTTTCGTCGACGCCAGCGGTGACGGCGATCTCGCCGCGCAGGCGGGCTGCGGTTTTGATTTCGGCCGTCCCGGCGATGGCGTCACCCAGCCGATGAGCTTGATGGTGCTCTTCCACGGCGTGACGACCGACGGGATCGCCCCCTTCATCAATCACCTCGCCGAGTCGCGAAATCTGGGACGCGGCAAGGCGAATTTCCTCGCCGAACTGCGCTCCGCCGGGATCGAGCCGAGCTACGGAGGCCCCTCCATCTTCGAGATCCACGACGGGCTTTATGCGATGATGGCGAACCACCAATACGGAGTTTCGGCGATCAATGCCGACGACATGACACGGGCGACCCTCGAGGCGCGCCGCGAAAACCACGCCATGATCAACGCCCTGCGTAAGAAAGGCGGGCCGTGGAAGGAAGTGGAGATCATTTCCACCGGCGAGCAGATCGGCACACGCGAGGCCCGCCGCATCCACGGCCGCTACGAAGTGAGCGACGAGGACTTGAAAACCGGCGCCCGCTTCGACGATGGGATCTGCCGCGTCACCTTCGGCATCGACGTGCATTCGACCGACCCGGGCAAGACCAAGGCGATCGAGGAGAAGCCCTTCAAGTCGCAGCCCTACGACATTCCCCTCCGTGCCCTCATGGCGAAGGATGTCGATGGACTCGTCCTCGCCGGTCGTTGCATCAGCGGCGGTTTCATCGCGCACAGCAGCTACCGTGTCACCGGCAACTCCGTCGCCATGGGCGAAGCCGCCGGCGTCGTCTGTGCCGTGGCGGCCCGTGAAAAGGTGCTGCCGCACGAGGTGCCCTTCGGGGAGCTGGGGGTGAAGAGCGCCGTCGGCGCGGAGTAGTGGAGTAGTGGAGTAGTGGAGTGTTGCGAATCAGCTTACCCGCAGACGCCAAACGATTTTTCCCAACACTCCAACACTCCAAAAAAGACCGTAAGATCGACGCGGCTCACGCGGTTTCCTCTCGACCATCCCTCCCCCTCCCCCAGCCCCCGCCATGCAACGCGACACCGAGGAATTCATCGAACTGCTCACCGGGGCGCAGTCGGCCGTGTTCGGCTACATCGTTTCGCTCTGCCACGATCACGCCCTCGCCAAGGACATCCTGCAGGAGACGAATCTCACCCTCTGGCGTAAGGCGGATGATTTCGAGCAGGGAACCAGCTTCACGGCCTGGGCCTGCCGCACCGCGTATTTCCATGTCCTCAATCACCGGCGCAAGTTGAGCCGCGAGCAGCTCGTCTTCGACGAGGATGTCTTCGATTATCTCGCCGAGCGACAGGAGGAACGCGCCGCGGGATCGGATGTCCGGCTCGAGGCGCTGCGTCATTGCATCGCGAAACTCCCGGCCGCACAGCGGGATCTGGTCGACCGACGTTACCGCCCCGGCGCCAGCGTCCAGGCGATCGCCCGCGACGATGGGAAAACGGAAGGTGCGATCTCGCAGGCCCTTTTCCGCATCCGCACCGCCCTGCAGCGCTGCATCGAGAAGCAATTGGTGAAGGAGGAACCCGCATGAAACACGACGAACGTCTCGAACGGGTCAGACTCCTCGTCTCGCGTCTCCTCGATGGTCTCGCCTCGGACGAGGAACGCGCTGAATTGAACGAACTCCTCCGCGGCGATCCGGAGACCTGCGAGCTCTACCTCGACCTCGCCGAGACCCATGCCCTCCTCGCGCTGGAGCATGCCGGTGACGAACTCGCGACCCAGGTGGCCGATATCCTGCCATTCCCGCCTGTCGCGTCGCGGAAGAAATCCATCGTCCGGTCACCGCGGATCTGGCGTGCCCTCACTGCGGCGGCCGCGGTCGCTCTACTCGTGAACGGTTATCTGCTCTGGCAGAACGGGGCGGAGCAGGAGTTGATGGAAGAGCCTTCGCACGGACCCGGGGTCGCCGTCCTCAGCCGCGTCGTTGATCCGGAATGGGCGGAGGCCAATGCTACGCTCTCGGTCGGAGAATCGGTCCCTGCCGGCAGTTTCTCGCTTCGATCCGGTCTCGCTCAGATCGAGTTTTTCAGCGGAGCGGCGGTCATCGTCGAAGGTCCGGCCGAACTCGATCTCGAATCGGCCTGGCGGGTCGTTTGCCGCAGCGGTCGCCTCCGTGCTTTCGTGCCGGAACCGGCGCAGGGATTCACCATCGTCACGCCCGACTACGAGGCCGTGGATTTAGGCACCGAATTCGCCCTCAGCGTCGGCAGTGACGGCCGCAGCGAGGTCCACGTCGTCGATGGCGAGGTGCGGCTCGACTCGGCCGACGGTCGCGAGCTTCGTCACCTCGGCGCCGGGGCGGCGGTGCGAGCCGATGGGGGAGAGCTGACCTCGATCGAAAGTCGCGGCGAGGCCTTTGTCGATCGCCAGAAACTCCTTGAGCTGGCGCGGGACGATTGGCGCTCGCGCTACGCTGCGTGGAAACGGCACAGCGACGGTCTGCGGGAAGACGCCGCCTTGCTCGCGTATTTCAATTTCGAAGATCAGGATCCGTGGGATCGCGCGCTGGAGAATCGAGCCATCAATCGTGCACCCGGCCTGCCCGCGGGCGGAGCCATCATCGGTGCCCAATGGACCCAGGGCCGCTGGCCGGGCAAAGGGGCGCTTGAATTCAAGCGCATCACCGACCGGGTGCGCCTCCGCATTCCGGGGGATTATCAATCGATGACCCTCTCGGCCTGGGTGCGGGTGGAGGGTTTCGACCGTTGGCTGAATTCGCTGATGCTCACCGACGGTTGGGAGGCCGGCGAAGTCCATTGGCAGATCAGCGACAAGGGCCAGCTCATCCTCGGCGTTTCGGGTGGTGTGAATTGCTACTCCGAACCCGTGCTGTCGCCCTCCGATCTCGGTCGCTGGATGCATCTCGCGGCGACGGTGGAAACCTCCTCGACCGAAGGGCGCATCGTCCATTATCTCGATGGCCGTCCCGTCAGTGAAGAGAGGTCCGCCCGCCCCATGCCGCCCCTCCGCATCGGCGACGCGGAGATCGGCAACTGGCAGCACCAGGGCAAGGGGCACCCCATCCGCAGTCTCAACGGGCGCATCGACGACTTTTTCATCCTCAGCCGGGCCATGACACCGGAAGAGATCGGCAAGGTGTATCAGGAAGGTCTGCCGAATCGGTGACAAAAATCCCGCGGCTTTTTCCGACAAAGGATCGCGAACGCGGGTAGACTCCTCCATGATCCTGTTGGGAATCGAAGGAGGCGGCACGCGGACCACCGTGCTGTTGGTGGATGAGGCGAGCGACGCTGTTTTGGCGGAATTCACCGCAGGTCCGGGCAACATCCACCTGCTGCCCGGGGACGCTCTCGATCACCATCTGCGCGAGATCAGGGAAAGGCTCCCGGTCATGCCCGATCGCATCGGCATCGGTCTCGCCGGCGTCCGTGCCGAGGGCGACCGTCTCCGTGTCTCCGCCGCGGTGGGCCGGCAATGGCCGGGAGTGCCGTGCCGGGTCAGCGACGACCTCGTCCTCGCCCTCGAGGCGACGGATTGGCGGGCGGACTGTGTTGCCCAGGTCCTTCTCGTGAGCGGCACCGGCTCGTGCTGTCTCGGGCGGAACCGGGCGGGCGAAGTGGTGAAGGTCGGCGGCCGCGGACACGTCATCGGCGATCGTGGCAGCGCCACGGACATCGCCCTTCATGCCCTGAAATCGATCGTCACGCTCTCCGACATCCACGCGGACTGGCCGGCCCTGGGAGCGGACATTCTCAATTTCCTCCAGATGAACGAACCGGAGTCGCTCATCGAGTGGTCCATGACCGCCAGCAAGACCGAGCTCGCCGGGCTCGCCCGCGTCGTCTTCGATGCGGCCGTCTCGCGCGGGGACGAGGTCGCCCTCGCCATCCTGCAGCGGGCTTCCCTCCGTCTCGCGAAAGACACCGTGCATTGCGCGGCCCGGGTCGCGAAACGGGGCGAGAAGGTGCAGTTTGTCCTGAACGGGTCGGTGCTCCTGAAGAACTCCGCTTTCTGTGAGGGAGTGATTTCAAGAATCCGCGACGCATGGCCCGAGGCCGAGGTGCAAAAGCTCGATCGATCGGGTGCCTGGGGGGCGGTCGCCTTGGCGCGTGGAGCAGAATCGAAAGCGATGCTCGCTCCGCCTGCGGATCATGGGCGCTCCGACGGGATCGTCGCGTGGAAGCCCGTGGCCGCCTCACCCACCGAGGGGCGTCACCCCAAGTCCACCCATTTCTCCGACCTGCCCCTCGCCGAGGCAATCCACCTCATGCTGGAGGAAGACCTCACCATCCCGGGGAAAATTCTTGCTGAAAGCGATCGCATCGAGTGGACCGTGCTTCGCGTCGTCAAGGCCTTTGCCGAAGGCGGTCGTCTCATCTACTGCGGAGCTGGAACGAGCGGCCGGCTCGGCGTCCTCGATGCAAGCGAATGCCCACCCACGTTTCGCACCCCCGCGCACCTTGTCCAAGGTATCATCGCTGGCGGTCGCACCGCTCTCTGGAGTGCCGTCGAGGGAGCCGAGGACGACTCGGCCGCCGGTCGCAAAGCCATCGTCCACCGACAGGTCAACGCCGCGGATGTCGTCATCGGTATCTCCGCGAGCGGGCACGCCCCTTTCATCTGGGGCTGTCTCGGTGAGGCAAAGAGCCGGGGTGCCACCACCGTGCTCGTCTGCTGCAATCCCGGCTACCGCGATCACCCTTTGCTCGACCAATCCATCCTGCCCGACACCGGGCCCGAGATCCTCACCGGCTCCACCCGGCTCAAGTCCGGGACCGCGACCAAGCTGGTCTTGAATCTCATCACTACCCTCGCGATGACCCATTCCGGAAAAGTGATCGGCAACCTCATGATCGATCTCAATCCGTCGAACTCGAAACTCCGTGGCCGTGCCGTGCGGATTGTCCGCGAACTCACCGGAGCCGACGAGGAAGGCGCACGGGCTGCCCTCGAGGAGGCAGGCTGGGTCGTGCGGGATGCCTGCGCGCGCCTCGGGCGGAAATCGTAGGGAATTCGCGAAGGGTGCTGGAGAATCCCGACAGCCGGAGTTTGTCGGGCCTTCAATCCGGTGTTTCGATCACCCGGACCTCCAGAGCACGCAGGACGCGGAGCTCGCCCCAATCCGCGCCTTTCATGCGGCGGGAGCCCGTCCGACGCTTCGGGCTCATCCGGCCTTGTGCCTGGAGGCTTTCGAAGACCTCCTCCACAAACGCCGTCGAGCCGATCACCGCGCCATCGATGAAATAGCGGACTTTTTGACGGAGAATCTCGGCTTTTCCCGGTTTGGAGCGTTTTTCGACCACCTCCTCGACGAGATCCCGCGGGATCCCACGCCTCGATCCGGCACCCGAGCATTCATCCCCTTGGATTTCGACACCATCGAGATAGAGGAGCCGCCGGTAGTCATCCCGGAACCTCTCCCAGTCAGAGGACGAGGTAGAGGATGGGTTTTCCAGACCTTCCCTCCCGATCGAAGCGAGGCCTTCCCGGGCTTTGCGCGAACCCCGGCCCGTCCCCATGGCCTCACCGTAGCCGCTCCAACGGTAGTCCTCGGGCCGGACCACGATTCCTGCCCTCACCGGATTGAGATCAATGTAGGCCGCCACCGTCTGGAGTGCCGCCTCACCGCCTTCGACGAGCACGCTTTTGAAGCGCCCTTCCCAAAGGGTGCCCGTGCGGCCGAGGCGATGGTTCATGAAAATGGAAACACGTTGTTTCAGCTCCTTGATGAAGATCGAGAGGTCGCCGCGGCGATGTTCGTAGCGGTCGAGGAGGTTTTTCTCATGAGCAAGATTTCCCGTTTTCCGGGCCATCTCCAGCTCCGCCGCGACCGTCTCGACCGTCGCTTTGTCATAGAGGAGTGGGAGCAGTTCCAGAAGCCGCCCTGCATCCAGGCGGGGCAGCGCTTCCCGCTCGGGCACTTCGAGCAAGAGGTGAAAGTGATTGCCCATCAGGCAGTAAGTGACAACCCGCACCCCCGTGAAGGTCTCGAGCTTCCGCAGAATGCTCCGGAAGACCTCTTTTTCATCCGCATGAAAGACAATTCGCCGATCCACCACCCGCGAAACACAATGATAGAAAGCCCGGCCGCTCAGTTTGATCCGTGAATAATTCATCATCAAAAAACGATTTCGCCAAACCTCCCTCATCCACCTCCAAGATGCAAATGTAAATAGGCTGCCTATTTCCATAGGCGAGGCGGCCCCTGATTGCCCGAGATCGCATTCCGCTCGACACCCACGGGGAGGCGGTTTAAGAAAGTCGCGTTATGGCAGACCTCCCTTCATCCGCCGCTCCGCTTGTCGGAATCATCATGGGCAGCACTTCGGACTGGCCGACGCTCAGTAAGGCCGCGGAGGTTCTTCGCGATTTCAACATCCCCTTCGAGGCAAAGGTCGTCAGTGCGCACCGGACCCCGGATTTGCTCTTCAACTACTCGAAGTCCGCCCGGGAGCGAGGCCTGAAACTCATCGTCGCGGGGGCGGGGGGTGCCGCCCACCTGCCGGGCATGACGTCCGCTCTGACCTCGGTGCCGGTGCTTGCCGTGCCGGTGAAATCCCGGACGCTCAACGGGGTCGATTCGCTTCTTTCGATCGTCCAGATGCCCGCGGGGATTCCAACCGCCACCTTCGCCATCGGCGAGGCGGGGGCGACCAATGCAGGGCTTTTCGCCGTCGCCCTCCTCGCGATGGAAAATCCCGCTCTCGCCGCGAAGCTCGACGCCTATCGCGACGGACTCCGGGCCAAAGTCGAGGCCGCTGAACTTCCTCCCTTGGAAAACGCCGAATGAGCCCGCTTTCTCCTCTCCTCCCCGGCTCGACCGTCGGTGTGCTCGGTGGCGGCCAGCTCGGCCGGATGCTCGCCTTTGCCGCGCGTCGGATGGGTTACCGCATCGTCTCCTGGGTCGGAGGTCCCGACAGCGGCCCGGCCGGTGTCGCCGACTACGTCATTGAAGAACCCTTCGATTCGCCCGCGGGTCTCGCGGCCTTTCTGGAGCGCGCCCAGGTCGCCACGGTCGAGTTCGAAAACATCCCCCGTTCCCTCCTCGAAGCCGTCGCGGCCCAAATCCCCCTGATGCCAGGCGCCCAGGCCGTGGCGATCTGCCAGCATCGCGAGCGGGAAAAACGATTCCTTGAGGAAAACGGCATCCCCTGTGCCCGCTTCGCCGTGATCGAAACGGCGGACCAACTCCGCACCGCTCTCGCCGCCCTCCCGGAAAATGGCGGCATCCTCAAGACGGCCGAGTTCGGCTACGATGGCAAAGGCCAGCTCTCCGTGACCCGCTCGAGCGATCCCGAGGCGGTCTGGGCGGCTTTCTCCACCCCGCGCGCCGTACTCGAGGAGCGCATCGAACTCGCCGCGGAGCTTTCCGTGCTCGTGGTCCGCGATGGTTCGGGACACGCCCTCGCCTATGATCCGGCCGAGAATTTCCACCGCGATCACATCCTCGATGTCTCCATCGTCCCGGCACGTCTCGACCCGAAGCTCCTCGAACAGGCCCGCACCATCGCCCTGCGGGTCGCCGAGGCTCTCGATTACCACGGGCTGCTCGCGGTCGAGTTTTTTCTCTCCGGCGACGGGCGGCTTCTCGTGAACGAAATGGCCCCGCGTCCCCACAATTCCGGCCACCACACCATCGACGCTTGCGAGACCTCGCAGTTCGAGCAGCAACTCCGCGTCCTATGCGGCCTCGCTCCCGGCAGCACCCGGCTCCACAGCCCCACCGTGATGCTGAACCTGCTCGGCGACGTCTGGGAAGACGCCAAGGGCAAGCCCAACTGGCCCGCCGTGCTCGCCATGCCCGGCGCCCACCTGCATCTCTACGGCAAACACGAGGCACGCCGCGGCCGCAAAATGGGCCACATCACCTTCACCGCCCCGACCTTGGAGGAAGCCCTCGCGAATCAGACGAGGGCGCGGGAGATTCTGGGGATACCGGAGCTTGAGTGATCGGCAGCAATTCCTCCATTGCCGCTCCTTCCGATCAAAGCTATTTTCCCTTGTATGAGCACTGTGGCCGAGATCGAAAATGCCGTGCAGAACCTTTCAAAAGACGAGTTGATCCGTTTCCGCGCCTGGTTTGAGAAATTCGATGCCGATGCCTGGGATCGGCAATTCGAGGATGACGCGACCTTGGGGAAACTCGATGCGCTTGCCGACGAGGCACTTCGTGACCTTCGTGAAGGACGCTGCAGGGATCTATGAGGCATCGTTCAAGCCCTCGATTCTGGTCGTTCTACGATGATCTCCCGGAGCCCATCCAAAGGCTCGCCAACGAGAACTTCGAGCTTCTCAAAACCAACTCCCGGCATCCATCTCTTCAATTCAAAAAGGCGGGGCGATTCTGGTCCGCTCGCGTGGGAATCCACTACCGGGCAATCGCCGTTCAAGAGGATTCCGACTTCGTCTGGTTTTGGATCGGACATCACAGCGAGTATGATCGTCTGATTTCCTGACTAAAGATTAATCCCCGAACTTCTCTTTCACCTTCCCACCTTTTTCCACCCACCCCAATGAACCACCTCGGCCAACTCCTCCTCACCGGCGTGCCCGGTCCCGAACTCGATCCCGACACTGCGCGCCGTTTCAAGAAACTGCAGCCCGGCGGCTTCATTCTCTTCGGCCGGAACATCCAATCCCCCGGGCAGCTCCGGAAACTCATCGACGACCTCCGCGACCTCAGCGAGATCGAGCCTTTCATCACGATCGACCAGGAAGGCGGCCGCGTCTCCCGCCTCCGCCTCATCGGCAGCGAGCCTCCGAGCGCGCAACAGCTCCGCAAGAAGAACGACCTTTCCCTCATCGAGCGCCACGGCCGCCTCACCGGCCAGATCCTGCGGATGTTCGGATTCAATCTCGATCTTTGTCCCGTGCTCGATCTTTCCTTCGACGACGAGGCCGACAACTCGCTGAAAGGCCGCTGCTGGGGCACGACGCCCGACGAGGTCATCAGCAAGGCTTCGATCTTCAATCACGCGATGCGCAAGGAGGGCATCCTCAGCTCGGGCAAACACTTCCCCGGCTACGCCTCGGCCTCGGTCGATCCGCACCACGAGCTGCCTGTCATCGACAAAACCCTCGAGCAAATGGAGGCGGAGGAGCTGCGTCCCTTCCGCGCCCTGCTCCCCGATCTCGACAGCATCATGACCTGTCACTCCCACTACCCTTGCTGGGATGCCGACCGTCCCCGCTGGCCCGCCTCGCTTTCGAAAAACATCATCACCGGATTCCTCCGCAACCAGCTCGCCTTCGACGGTCTCGTGATGACCGATGATCTGGACATGGGCGCGGTGTTGAACGAGGTCACCTTCGAGGACACGATTCGCGCTTGCATCGAGGCCGGCAACGACCTCGCCATGATCTGCCACCGCGTCGAGCTCGTCGAAGCCGCCGCCGAGGTCATCGCCACCTTGCCCGATCCGCTCCTGCACGACGTGCTGGTCCGCATCGAGAAAACCAAAAAACGCCTCGCCGATCCCTACGCTTGGTCGATGGATCGATTCCGTGAGATCGACTCGCAGATCTGGGACCTCCGCGTCGCCACCCTCGGCGAGGAAGAGGCCCAGATCCTCAGCGTCGAGAACGGCAAACGTTCTCCCGTGGAGCTCTACTGATCGCGGCTCATTCGCGCATTGCCTTTTTCCGGCGTGCCGGAGAAGATGGATCATGCGCGCACCGCACTTCTTTCTGGCAGCCGTTCTCTTTGGGTTCGCCGTCACCGCACGGGCCGTCGATCCCTTCGTCGAGTCGATCGACGCCCATCTCGCGGCCCATCGCGATGGGAAAGCAGCCCACAGTTTCGATCCGTCCGGCTACACGGGCGATCTCTCCTCGCTGCCCATCGGCGTCTTCGATTCCGGCATCGGCGGGCTCACCGTGCTCGAGGCCATCCTCACCGTCGACGCTTTTCACAATGACACGTTGAAACCCGGCCCCGACGGGCGCCCCGACTTTGAAAACGAGCGCTTCGTCTACCTCGGGGACCAGGCCAACATGCCCTACGGGAATTACGCGAAGGCCGGCAAGACTGATTACCTCCGCGAGCTCATCCTCAAGGACGCGATCTTTCTCCTGGGGAACCGCTACCATTCCGAGGGCGTGGTCCATCACGACAAGCCGCCCGTGAAAGCCCTTGTCATCGCCTGCAACACCGCCACCGCCTACGGACTGGAGGATCTGAAAGCCGCGGTGAAACGCTGGGACCTGCCCGTGATCGTCGTCGGTGTGGTCGAGGCCGGAGCGCGCGGGCTCCTCGAGACCGGCAGCACCGGCGCCATCGGCGTGATGGCCACCGTCGGCACCTGCGACAGCGGCGTCTACCCGCGCACCATCCAGGGCACTCTTGGCCTCGCCGGACGCGGGGTCGCCACCATCACCCAACAAGGTAGCCCCGACCTCGCCGCCGTCATCGAAGGCGATCCTTCGCGTGACAAGTCGGTGCAGGAGCAGGTCGCGATCGACGTGCGGCAGCTCGTCGAAAATCATCGCGCATCGCAGCCCGCGGGAAACGCGAAACCCCTCTCCACCATCGTCCTCGGCTGCACCCACTTTCCGCTCGTCGAGCGTGAGATCGACGCCGCTTTCGCGAGCCTGCGCGAAGATCCCGTTCTCGCGCCCTACATCGCGGAAACGCGGCAATACATCGACCCCGCCGAGTGGACCGCTCGTCAATTGTTCCGCGAGCTCGCCACCGCGAAACTGCGTCGTCGCGGGGCACCAGCGGCTGCGGAAAAGGATCGACTTTTCCTTTCCGTCGCCCATCGAACCCTCTCAGATGACCGACTCAACCCTGATAGGTCCCTCACCGACACCTACAAATACGGTCGTGAAACGGGAAGCTTCGAGGAAGACACGATCGTCGTTCCGATGACGCGCGCGTCGCTCCCCGCAGCGGGACGAAAACTGGTGTCCGAAAAGCTTCCGGCCGTCTGGAGCCGTTTGATGGAATGATCCGGCTCACTCCAGCCACCGCTCGATGAAGCGATACGATTCCTCCCGCTCGATCGTCGGGAAATCGTGCTCGTCATCGGGATAGGCGATGCGCAACTTCTCCGGCACGCCGTGGAGTTCGTAGATCCGGCGCGCCTGGGGCGCTACTTTCTCGACCCCACGCCAGTCGAAGTTCGCGTCGCGGAGGGGTGAGTTCGAGAAGAAAGCGGCGGGGGCGAGGGCCGCGATGAGTTCGTAATAGTCGAAGGGTACTTGGTCAGGATCAAGGGCGTAGCGGTCGCGGATCGAGGGAATGTAGCGGTCACTCGTCCAGCCCTTCAGATCACCGCCGTAGTAGTCGTGGAGGGGGGTCCATCCGCAGCTCGAGACGATCACCTTCACGCGGCGGTCGAAGACGCCGTGAAAGATCGCGTTGTGCCCGCCGAGGGAGTGGCCGATCGAGGCGATCTTCTCCGGATCGACTTCGGGACGGGAGACTAACAGATCCACACAGCGCATGTGGTTCCAGATGCCCTTCATCGTACCGGATTCGTAGCGGTCGGCGGCGAAGTCGTAGTCCTTGTAATCCCCGAAGGAAAGGTAGTCGGGCGCGATGACGACATGACCGCGCTCGGCGAGCTCGCGCGCATAGGCTCGGTTGGGTCGCTCGCCCTTGCCATCGACGATGCCTTTGCCGAGTGCTCCGGTGGGATGCAAGGCGACGATGCCGGCGCGTTTTTCACCAGGCTTGAGGTCTTTAGGCAGATAGAGATAAGCAGGCGTACGGTCGCCCTCTTCGGAGGCGAAAGTGATCGTCTCGCGGACGTATCGATCGGTCTCGATCCGCTCGCTCACCCGCACATCGAGGTCGGGCAGATTCTCCCGTGAGGGCAGTTTCCCGGCGGCTTCCTCGAATCCGGCGACGATGGCGGCGCGGCGGCGATCCCAATCCTCGGCCGTCTTGAGCGGCACCGGTTGTCCGGAAGCGTCCGGAGCCCACTCGAGCGATTGATGGCTCTTGATCGGCGCCGGCGTTTCCCCGGCCTTTGCGCCCATGACGAGCGGAGCGATCGAAGAAACAAGGTAAAGCAGTCCGCGGTTCATCCCGTTATCACAACGGATCGCGGCGGATCTGGCAAGCGCGCCGCAGGGACGTGCTTCCGTAGGGCGGAGTCACGATTCCGGATCGGGCAGGAGCGGGTTCGCCATCTTCTCCGGCCTGAGCAGGTCGTCGAGCTGGGCTTGGGAAAGCCAGCCTTTTTCGAGAACGAGATCGTAGACGCCTCGTCCGCTTTTCAGCGCTTCCTTCGCGATCGCGGCGGAGCGCTCGTAGCCTAGCACCGGATTCAGGGCGGTGACGATGCCGATGGAGTTCTTCACGTAGTCGGCGCAGCGTTCGCGGTTCGCGGTGATGCCGTTGATGCAGCGGGTCGTCAGGACGATGGCGGCGTTTTTCAGGAGCATGAGGCTGCCGAGGAGATTGTGGGCGATGATGGGCTCGGCCATGTTCAGCTCGAACTCGCTTGCCTCCGCGGCGAGGGAAACGGTCGTGTCGGATCCGATGATCTGGTAGCAGATCTGGTTCACGACTTCGGGCAGCACGGGATTCACCTTTCCGGGCATGATCGACGAACCGGGTTGGAGCGGCGGCAGATTGATCTCGTTCAGGCCGCAGCGGGGTCCCGACGAGGCCCAGCGCAGGTCGTTGCAGATTTTGGAAAGCTGGATTGCGGTGACCTTGAGGGCGCTGCTCATCATCGCGAAGTCGGCCGCGTCCTGGGTCGCCTCGACGAGATCCTGCGCGAGGGTGACGGGGTGGCCGCTGATGGTGGCGAGTTTGGCGGTGCAGAGCTCGGCATAGCCGCGCGGGCTGTTGAGGCCGGTGCCGATGGCGGTGGCACCCATGTTCACGACGAGGAGATCCTCGGCGACGCGCTCGAGGCGACGGATCCCGTCCTGAAGCATCGTCGCGTAAGCGGTGAACTCCTGGCCGAGGGTCATGGGCACGGCATCCTGGTTTTCGGTGCGTCCCATCTTGATGACGTCGGCGAACTCGGCACCCTTCGCTTGGAAGGCTTTGCGCAGCACCCCGAGGGCGGAGACGGTCTCGTGGGTCGCGGAGACGACGGCGAGCTTCACGGCGGTGGGGTAGACGTCGTTGGTTGATTGCGAGCAATTGACGTGGTCGTTCGGATGGCAGAAGGCGTATTCGCCCTTTTGATGTCCGAGGATCTCAAGGGCGAGATTGGCGATGACCTCGTTCGCATTCATGTTCGAAGAGGTTCCCGCGCCGCCTTGGACCATGTCGACGACGAAGTCCTCGTGCCGCTCGCCGGCGAGAATGCGGTCGCAGGCGTGGCCGATCGCGGTGGCAATGTCAGGGTCGAGCACGCCGAGTTCGGCATTGGCCTCCGCGGCGGCTTTCTTGACATGGGCGAAGGCATTGACGAGGTGCTGGAAGTGCGAGAGGCGGATCCCGGAGAAAGGAAAATTCTCCACGGCGCGCATCGTCTGGATGCCGTAATAGTAGGCATTCGAGACCTCTCGTTCGCCGAGGGAATCGTGCTCAAGCCGGAAGCCGGTGACGGGCGCCCGCTCGAGCCCCGAGCGCGTCAGCATCTCGGTGGTCTCGCGGAGGCGCAGGCTGAGGCGGCGGGCGGCTCGGGCGACCATGCGGTAAAAGATCTCGGGCTTGTCGATGCGGAATTGCTCGATCGCTTCCTTGTCGATCGCCCAGACTTCGGTCTCTTCGAGGGCGAGACCGGAGACGCTGTGACCGAGCTCGTCGACAAAAAGCGTCTCACCGATCATCGCGCCTTCGGTGAGGCAGGCGATCGTCACATTGCGCCCCGCGAGGCCGCGCTGCAGGTTGATTTTCCCGCGCAGCACGATCCCGAAGAAACGCCGCGGCGCGGACTGGTGAAAGAGGTACTCGCCCGTGGTATAGACGCGCTTTTGGCCGTTCGCGGCGAAACGGGCCAGTTCGTCGGCCGATACCCCCATGCTCGTGGCGACTCGGGCGATTTGATCCGCGGTGATTTCCATGGCTGCGAGTTTCGACGACACGGCTTGCCCTGTCGAGCACGGGCATGGGTTACCGTGGGAAAGGGAGCCTGCTTCGCAAATTGGATAGCATTATTTGAAACTATGTGATCTCTTTGTGCTGGAATCCACCAATCCAGCCTACCCGGCTCCGTGCCATCCCGCTTTTTTCCATGAACATTCGCCCCCTTTTCCATGCCGCGGCTTTCCATCTTGCCGGATTCGCCGCCTCCGCACTTCTCGCGACGGGCGTCCAGGCGGGCGATGCCAAAGCCGTCCTCGACAAGGAACCGGCCACTTATGCCGACACGGGATGGGATTTCACGATGGTGATGCCGGGATGGCTCGCCGGGATCGAGGGCACTGTCGGCGTCAAGGGGGTCGACGGCTATGTGGACGACGGATTTGACGACATCATCGACAGTCTCGGATTTCTGGCGGCGGCATCGGTCGAGGGGCGCAATGGGAAATTCGGCTTCATCCTCGAGGGCATCTATACCCGCACCATTCTCGGAGGTCCGACACCGGGTCCGATCCTTTCCACCGTCGATGTGGCCATGGAGCAGGTCGTCGCCGAGGGCACCCTGACCTATCGATTCCTCGAGTCCGACCGGGCCTGGGTCGAGTTCCTTGCCGGAGCCCGCTATACCTACATGGGAGCGGATCTTTCCCTCGTCGCCGATCCGGTCGGCATTGAAAACTTCAGTGAGACACTCAGTGAGGAAATCGTGGGTCGTGCCGCCGCGGCCGTGCGCGCCGAAGTCGATCGTCTCCTGCCTTCGATCATCGCGGGATTGGCGGTTCCGACCGGTGACGTCGCCGAGAGTGAACTACAGGCCATCGAAGACCGCGTCCTTGCCGCGACGCGTGGGTTCCGCGATCCCATCCGCGACGGGGTGAATCGTGGAGTCGGTTCGAGACGGTCCGGCGTCGGTGCCTTGGTCGAGGACAACGAGCGGTTGCGCCGTGCCGTCGGTGCCTACGTCGATGCCCAGGTCGAGGCCCGTGTCGAGGCCGAGCGCGCCGCGGATTCCGCCCTCGTCGCGGCCGCCCGTGCCGCTGCCCGTGCCGCCGCCGAACGTCGCCTCGCCAAGGCCGAAGCGGCTCTCGCCAAGGCGATCGAGCGTCGCCTCAACGAAGCGATCCCCGATACCGAATTGCACGCTTCAAAAGCCTGGGTCGATCCTTTCGTCGGATTCCGCGGGCGTTACAATCTGAACGACCAGCTTTACCTGACCGGACGTGGCGACATCGGCGGATTTGGCGTCAGCTCGGAGAGCGCCTGGAATGTCTACGGCGCGCTCGGGTTCGATCTCTCCCCCCGCACCTGCGTCGAGCTCGGCTACCGCTACTACCAGGTCGATTACGAGCGCGGCGCGCTGGATTACGATGTGGCCACGAAGGGGCCTTTCATCGGGGTGCGGATCGACTATTGAGTCGGGCGGCCGTCAAGGACGCAGGTCGGCGACCCCGTTCTTGAGAGCGTGGAGCGCCTTGACTTCCTGCTCGCCAAGGGCGCGGTCAAAGACGGCGAGATCATCGATCTGCCCGACATAAGCTGCCCCGAGGACGAGCATCACGGCTTTCGGATCCCAACCGAACGTGAGGTCGAATCCCTTGATCTCGCCCTGTTTCTTCCCGTCGAGATAAAGCGTTCCGCCATTCACCTCCTTGCCCGCGTTGATGCGGTCGAGGGTGAAGACGGCGTGGGTCCAGCGGTCGCGGGAGAAAGGGGCGGTCTTCAGCTGCACCATGGGGCGTTTAGCTTCGGGCACGACCTCCCAGCCGAGGCCTTCCGGATCCCAGAGTTCGATCTTCGGACGGATCGCGTAGCGGAAGTAGCGCGGGCTGTGATCCTTCGACCATTCGAGGAAAATGAAGCCCTTTTTCGTGTCGTCGCCGACGATCTGGATGGGGTCGCAATAGCCCGGCTCGAGATCCTCGTCGGGGGTGAGCTTGAGCCAGAGCGAGACCGAGGTGCTCCATTCTTTCGCGTTGTAGCCCAGCATGCCTTCGCCCAGATAGCTCGGACGCGTCGTGCCTTTCTTGGGAAAATGGAGAGCGCCGCCAAACCGACCTCCTTCAGACACCAGCTTCACTTCCTCGCTCTCGGCACATGGCACGAGCCCTGCCTGGGTCTTCAGGTAACAGGCCTTGTCCCCCTTGGAGAAGTCGGCGTCGAAACCCTTGTCGAACGAGGCGTGCAGGACGAGGGAGGCCCGCAGGTAATCTTCGGGACGAGGGGGCACGATGTCGGCGTAGGCTTGGGAGGCGAAGCAGGCGAGAACGAGGAGCGGGGAAAGGCGTGCCGGAGTCATGCCCGCATTGTGACGCCGGTATCCTCGCGCGGGCAAGCCCGAATTCCCGCGGTCCGGTCACGCCCTTGCGCCGTGAACGGCGAAGGACTCGACTTTGTCGTGTCGCTCTCCTACCTTTCGTCCAATGAAGCCCGAGCAACGCCGTCTCCTTTTATTCGTCGCCCTCGCCATCGTCACGGCCGGGGTCGGTTTCCTCATCGGACGGAGCACCTCGGTGCCGGACACGACCCTGGCGAAGCGAGCACCCCTCATCGGGATCGCAAGCCTCACCAGCGAGAACTACGTCCGTGCCATCCGCGAGTCGGGCGGTATTCCAGTGGTCTTGCCGAACACGGGAGGCAATACCGATCGTGTGCCGGAGTATCTCGATCTCCTCGATGGCCTCCTCATGCCCGGAGGGGCCGACATCCCGCCGTCCGAGTATGGCGAAGAGCCGCATGAGACGGTCGAGCTGCTCGACGACGACCGCTACCAGTTTGAGAAAGTGTTGATCCGCGAGTGGATGGAAAAGACCGACAAACCGCTCCTCGGCATCTGTCTCGGCAGCCAATGGATCAACGTCGCGGCGGGCGGCACTCTCATCCAGGACATCCCCTCGGAACGCAACGCCAACCACCGCGACACGGAACATCCCGTGACGCTCGAGCCCGACTCCCGCCTCGCCCGCATCCTCGGATCCGGGGAGGTAAAGGTGAATTCCTTCCACCATCAGGCCGCCGACGACATCGGCAAGGGTCTCCGGGCCGTCGCCAAATCGCCTGAAGGCATCGTCGAGGCGACCGAGACGACCGATCCCGATCGTTTCCTCATCGGCGTGCAGTGGCATCCCGAGAAGATGATGCCCGAAGACGGCACCCAGGCGAAGCTGCTGAAGGCCTTTGTCGAAGCCGCGGCGTCACACTAACCAAGAGCCAAAAACTACCGCTCAGACGAGATCGACGATCGATCCGAAGTCGGCGTCGAAAAGGCGGCGGTAGGTGCGCGAAGCGATCCCGTCGGTCATCTTCGCGAGCACGTCGCACACGACGCGGGCGCGGGAGGCTTCATCGGGTTGGGAGAAAATGAGGTTCTCCTCCTCCTCCGAGAGGAGGTGATAATGGCCGCGCCCCGGTTGGCCGGGCACGATGTAGAGTTCGGCGAAGACTCCGAAGAGACGCGTCAGGATGTAGTCGGATTTCCGGTCGAGCTGCTGGAGCTGCTGGCTGCGGAAGACGAGGTCGAGGGCGAGACGTTTGTAGAGGGCGCATTCCTCCTCCACCGCCGGGTCGATGACGAGTCGATGACGGTGGCGGGCGGTGAGGTCGGCGAGAGGTGCCTCCGGTCCGGTGATTTCCTCGAGCTCCACCGCACCGATGAAGCGGCCGATCTTCTTGCCCACGGTCGATTCGACCCTCCCGCGCCGGATCGCCTCGAGCAGCTCCGTGATGAGACTGCTCTGGGCGTCTGTCAGGGTCTGGCCCGCGGCCCAGCGTTCGATGCGGTCGACCTGGATGAAGCCGGCCTGGATGCCGTCGGCGATGTCGTTCAGCGAATAGGCGGTATCGTCAGCCCAATCCATGAGGCGGCATTCGATCGAGCGGAATCCATTGCGGGTCTTCCCCGGGGCGAGCGTTTCGGGAAAGCCGCGGCCCGCCATCACGAAATCGAGCAACGGCTGCTGATCGGCATAGAGGAAATGGTTTTTCTGGTCGGCGACCTCTCCGAAAAGGGTCTTGTACTTCAGCACACCGTCCATCAAGGCCCGCGTCGGATTCATCCCGCGATCGGGACCAAAGAGGATCGTCGAGAGGATACGCAGGGTCTGGGCGTTGCCTTCGAAGCCACCGTAGGGCTGCATGAGCCGGTGGAGGGTGCGCTCGCCCGTGTGGCCGAAGGGCGGGTGCCCGATGTCGTGGGAGAGGCAGACCGCCTCGACGAGGTCGGCATCGAGAAAGAACTCAGGTCCGAGCAGGGGAGAGGTGCGATTGAGCCGGTCGCAGAGGCTGCGGCCGATCTGGGCGACCTCGATCGAGTGGGTCAGGCGGGTGCGGTAGAAATCGTATTCGCCGCTGAAAAAGACCTGGGTCTTGTTCTGGAGCCGCCGGAAAGCCGAGGTGTGGATGATGCGATCGCGATCGATCTGGAAGGGAGAGCGGTGCTCGCCCTTCCGCAGGGGTTTGTCCCCCTCGATCCGTTCGCAATCGAATGCTCCGTAGAATTGGTTCCTCATGACCCGTTGTCGGGCAGACTATCGCCTGAGGGGGAATCGGCAAAGGGGACTTTTTTTGTCTGAATTCAGATCGGGGAGATTAATATTTTGAAAATTATGGTTTTTATATTAACATTTCAGGTGTTCCATGGAAGAACGCTATGAGATCAAAGGCCGGATCGGCCGCGGCGGAATCGGCGCGGTTTACGAGGCATTTGATCGCCGTTTGCAGCGCTCCGTGGCGATCAAGCGGCTCCTGCCGGTCGAGGATACGAAGTTGAACGACCCCGCTTCGGCCGAATCCCTCAACCGGGAAGCGCTGGCCCTCGCGAGCTTCCAGCACCCGAACGTGGTTTCGATCTACGAGTTCGGCGAAGACAAGGAGGGGCCCTTCGTGGTCTTCGAACTGGTGCGGGGCGATACCCTGAAGACACTCGCCCGGGAAAACGCTTTCTCCGTGGCGGACTTCATCGAGTTCGTTGATCAGGCGCTCGATCCCCTCATCTCGGCGCAGGGGCTGAATCTCCTCCACCGCGACATCAAGCCGAGCAATATCATGCTGGCCTGGCTGCCTTCCGGTCGGTTCCAGGTAAAGCTGCTCGACTTCGGCCTTGCCAAGTTCAGCCAGGCGCCTTCGCTCCAGACTCTGGATCAATCGGGTTCGTTCCTGGGTTCGATCGATTACATCGCTCCCGAGCAGATTGAAATCCAGCCGCTCGATCAACGCACCGACCTCTATTCCTTCGGTTGTGTCTGTTACTTCATCCTCACGCAGCGGGCGCCCTTTTCCGGCACCTCCGTGGCCGATACGATGACGCGGCACCTCAATCACGGAGTCACGCCCCTCGCCGAGCTGCGTCCCGACCTGCCGCCGGCGCTGGCCGACTGGGTGATGTCCCTCATTTCCCGGCAGCCGGCGGATCGCCCGGCCAACGCCAGCGCGGCGCGTGATGCGTTTGTCAGGGCCAAATCGGCTCCGCAGCAGGCGGCGCGTGTCGTCCCCGATACCGAGGATGAGATACCTGTCGCCATTGCCATCCCCGTGGCAGTGGCCCGTCCGGTGGGTGAACCGGTGCGGCTCGAGACCACCGCCCATCATGTCGGGCGGCCCCTTCACACCGCTCCGCAGCCCGCCCGGCGGGAGAAAGATCGTGTGCCCGCTCCCCGCGCCCGTTCGCGCTACGAGGCCGTGGCGACCAGTCATCAGAAAAACCAACGATGGATCGTCGCCGGAGTCGCCGCCTCGCTCGCCTTCGGGATCTTCGCCCTCGCTTCGGTGAATTCCCCGTCCGATTCCGCGGCATCGGCCGCATCGTCGACCCCCGGGAAACCGCAAACCGCCAGCCCCGCCCCACCCGCCGCGAGTCCCGCGCCGATCGTGGTGCCGTTGCCCGTGTTGAACAATCGCCAGCCCACTCCGCCGGTGGTGCCGCTGCCGGTCCCGTCCACCGATCTGGTTTCCCATTACTCCCTCACGGGCGGGGCCGTCTCGCCCGAAGGTCAACGCATTCTCCTCGCCGGCGCCCCGGTGGGTGCCCTCCAGAATCTCGTGGCCTCGCGAAGCGTCGCCCACCTTCTTTTGGGTGAAGGACCGGGGGGAAACCGGCCCTTGCTCCGCCTCGATGCCCGCAATCGTCTGCGCGCTGCCTGCACCCCGGGGCAGTCGCTCGCCGCTCCCGCGGATGCCGTCCACGACGATCTCATCATTCTCGACGAGCTGACGCTGGGTCTCGCTCTCGATCCGGGCACGAGCTCCGACACCGATCTCGCGCGGATCGTGTTGCTCGGCACGGGTGGACCCAAGGATCAAGCCGTCCTCCGCCTCCGCCGCGAAGACCGCGCCCTCGTCGCCGAGATCGAGCGAGGTTCCGCCCGCACCATTGCGCGTGCCGGATGGCCCGATGGAGCGGGGGTGGCGCTGCTGCAGTGGGATGGTCGTGCCGGCAGACTGGGTCTCTTCACCCGCGCCGGTGATGCCTCCCATGAGTCGGGAGCCCAGGTCACGCCCGTGAAAGGGCGCTTCACCTTGGCGGAGCATCGTTTCGGCCACCTTGCCACGGCGGATGGATCAAGCGCCACCGGCGAAGTCCATCTCGGTGACATCGTCCTCTTCCGCGGGATCCTCGCCTCGACCGATCGCGATGCCCTCATTTCCGCGCTCGCGAAGTGACCTGCCCGTGAACTCGCGGCACGCTCTCCTTCTTCCCCGCGATCACGTTTTCGATTGCGGAAACGTCCGGCTCCATGTTTGAGTCCGTTTCTTCATTCGTCCATAGGCCATGCCCTTTCAACCGCTCCAGGATTCCGACCCGGACAAACCGCGCCTCGCGGACCTCGGCCTTCTCGTCATCCGCCTCCTCGCCGCGGCGACCTTCGCCTACTACCAGCTCGTCGATCAGTTCCATTTTGCCGTCGAGTACCTTTGGGACGGAGCCGATTGGAATCTGGTGAGCCAGCTCGCCGAACGGGGCCTTCCCTACGCCGACATCGTCGCCTCCGCCTCCGTCGGACTCCAGATCGCGACCCTGCTCGGCGTCGTCCTCGGGATCTTCACCCGGATCAATGCCCTCCTCTTCACCCTGATGATGGGATTTGTCCTCTTTTCCGCGATCGACCTCTCCTCCAGTCTCAATCCCCAGGGCCTCGCGCTCTATCTCACGGTATTCCTGGGGCTGGCCTGTGGCGGGGCCGGGCGCCTTTCCCTCGATCATCTTCTCGCGGGACGCCGGGCCCGCAAGCGGGCCGTTTGAAGTCGGAACTCCTCCCTGCAACACCCTCTTTCGCAAAAAGGCGGCGAAATTCCCCTTGAAAGGCGGGTCCGGAGCCGCGTTGATCCCGGATGCCTTCATTTGAAGAATTAGGACTATCCGGCCCGGTGTTAAGGGCCATCGCCAGAACCGGCTACACCGAGCCGACCGCCATCCAGGCCCAGGCCATTCCCGTCGCCCTCGAGGGCAAGGACATCGTCGGCGCTTCCCAGACCGGCACGGGCAAAACCGCCGCCTTCGGCCTGCCCATCATCTGCCAGATGAAGCCCTCGACCAAGGTCCAGTGCATCGTCCTCGAGCCCACCCGCGAGCTCGCCGCCCAGGTGGAGGACCAGATGAACGTCTTCTCCTACTACAAACCCCTCAACGTCGTCCTCCTCCACGGCGGCGTCGGCTACGGCCATCAGATCGAGGCGCTCGAAAACAAGCCCGACGTCCTCATCGCCACGCCCGGGCGCATGCTCGATCACATGGAAAAGGGCAACCTCGATCTCAGCGAGGTGAAGTTCCTCGTCCTCGACGAGGTCGACCGCATGCTCGACATGGGATTCCTCCCCGATGTGAAACGCATCATCGACCAGTGTCCGAAAGGCCGCCAGACCCTCTTCTTCTCCGCGACCATGCCGCCGGCGATCCAGACGCTGGCGAACTGGGCCCTCAACGAGCCCGTCTCCGTCGAGATCGGCGAACGCCGCTCGCCCGCCGAGACCGTCACCCACGCCTTCTACCCCGTCGGCATGGACCAGCGCGACGACCTCATCATCGAGCTCATCAAGCAGACCGGCTACGAGAGCATGATGATCTTCACCCGCACGAAGAAGGAAGCCGACGCCCTTCTCCCCCGGATCGAGGCGATCGAGGGCACCCGCCCCGCCGCCCTGCACTCCGACATCAAGCAGAGCGACCGCACCAAAGCCCTCCAGGGCTTCCGCGACGGCACCTACAACATCATCGTCGCCACCGACATCGCCGCCCGCGGCCTCGACATCTCCGGTGTCACCCACGTCATCAACTACCGCGTCCCCGAGAATCCCGAGGATTACGTCCACCGCATCGGCCGGACCGGTCGCGCCCAGAAGGAAGGCGACGCCTTCACCATCCTGACCGCGGATGAGCTCGAGAGCGCCCGCTCCGTCGAGCATTTCATCGGGCAAAAGATCGAGCGCAAAAAACTCGAGGGATTCGCCTACAACTACACGGCCCTCCTTGAGAACAATCCCCAGCCGCTCCGCAAAAAGCGCCCCTCCGCGCCGAAACGTCGTCGCTGAGTAGAAACGCCGCGCCTTCCGGCGCGTGATGAAGATCACGTCCTCGCGGGATCGACAAAGGCCTGTCGATCCCCGATGCTCCGTTTCCCATGAAGTACGCCATCTGCAACGAGACCTTCCAGGACTGGCCTTTTGATAAGGCTTTCAAATACGCCCGCTCCCTCGGCTACACCGGCATCGAGATCGCCCCGTTCACCCTCGAGGCACCGGCTCCCGATTTTTCCGCCGCTTCGCGCGACCTCCTGAAAAACCAGATCAAGGACGCCGGACTCGAGTGCGTCGGGCTCCATTGGCTCCTCGCCAAAACGACCGGCTTTTACCTCACCACTCCCGATGAAGCCGTGCGTGCCCTCACCGGACAGCGCCTCGCCGACCTCGCGAACCTCTGCGCCGACCTCGAGGGCACCATCATGGTCCTTGGATCGCCGTTGCAACGCAATCTCCTCCCCGGCGTCACCCATGAGCAGGCGATGGATCTCGCCGCCGACACGATCCGTCGTGCCATGCCCGTGCTCGAGGATCGCGGCGTCACCCTCGCGCTCGAGCCGCTCGCGAAGACCGAGGGGGATTTCCTCAACACCGCCGCCCTCGGCATCGAGCTGGCGGAAAAGGTCGCTTCCCCCAACTGCCGCCTCCACCTCGATGTGAAGGCGATGTCGGGAGAAGAAAAGCCCGTCCCCGACATCATCCGCGACAGCGCCGCTTGGCTCGCCCACTTCCACGCGAACGACCCGAATCTCCTCGGTCCCGGCATGGGCGAAGTCGTCTTCGATCCCATTTTCCAAGCCTTGAAAGACGTCGATTACCAGGGTTGGGTCTCCGTCGAAGTCTTCCGCTACGAGCCCGGCATCGAGACCATCTGCGAAGAAAGCATCCGCTACATGCGCGAGGTCGAGGCGCGGATCGGTTAGGCGAAGTTGACAACTTGTCCACTTTTCTGCTACCGTTTCCCCATGAAGACGGTGACCATCGCGGAATTCAAAAGCCGCCTTCCCGAGTTGCTTGAAGACGTCGCGCGCGGGGAGCGTATCGTGGTGCAGAAGGGGCGGAAACGCACCAACGTCGCGATTTTGTCTCCCTTTGACGAGGCCGCCCTTCGTCCGCGCCGACTCGGCCAACTCGGGCGACGCGGCAAACCCGTTTTCCGGGATTGGGAGCTTTCCGAAGACGATTTTCTCGCCTCCCGCCCCTGATGGCCTGGCTTCTCGACACCCACGCCTTGCTCTGGGCACTCTACGAGCCGGCCAAGCTTGGTCGAAAAGCCCGCGCCTTGGTGGAGGACCCGACCGAAACGATCCTCGTGAGTCCGATCAGCTACTGGGAAATCAGTTTGAAATCCGGTCTGGGAAAGTTGTCCCTGCCGGACACCGATCCCTCCGAAATCCCCGTCGCCGCCGCCGATTTGGGCGTGAAGGAGGCGCCCGTTCCTTCAGAAGTGTTCGCAACCTTTCACCGGCTTCCCTACGCGTCGGACCACCGCGATCCGTTCGATCGCTTGTTGGTTTGGCAGGCGATCAGCGCCAATCATGGATTGCTGAGCCGCGACAAACGGCTACGGTTTTTCGCCGAACAGGGTCTGAGGCTGGAATGGTAGAACCAAACGCCCCCATGACCTCCCCCTTCACCTATGAAGAACTGAGCGGCGAAGCCGTCCGCCCTTACCTCCGGGAACTCGGTGGTCTGCGCATCGCCGTCTTCCGGGAGTTCCCCTACCTCTACGACGGCGATCTCGACTACGAGGAGCATTACCTCGAGACCTACGTGAACTCGCCGCGCAGTCTCGTCGTCCTCCTGCGGAACGAAGGCCGCCTCGTCGGCGCGACGACCTGCCTGCCGATGGCGGATGAGTCGCCCGAGTTCCAGGCCCCTTTCCTCGCCGCCGGCTTTAATCTGGACGAGGTCTTCTATTTCGGCGAATCCATCGTCCTCCCCGAATGCCGCGGCCAGCGGGCCGGTCACGAATTCTTCCGCCGCCGCGAGGAGCACGCCCGTCGCACCGGCCCTTTCCGCTACACCGCCTTTTGTGCCGTGGACCGGCCGGTCGATCATCCCGCGCGCCCCGAGGGGTATGTGCCACTGGATGCTTTCTGGTCCCGCATGGGCTATGAAAAACGCCCGGATCTGCGCTGCGAATTCGAATGGAAGGAGATCGGCGAAACGGAGCCGAGCTTCAAGGGACTGACCTTCTGGGTGAAGGAGTGGGAGTGACCATCCGGTCGGTTCGCGAATGTGGCTGCGACTTCAGTCGCAGGTTCGCTGGCAAGGGGTTCGACTGAAGTCGAAACCACATTCAGGAACCCGCCACCAGCTCCCCAAACCCGCAAAACAAAGTCCCGTCCTCCTCCGGCTCCGCGGGGAAAGGATCATCCCGGTCGAGGTGGTTTTGGCAGGATTGTTGGAATTCTGTCAAGGTCGTGGCGCGGCGGAGTTCCTCGCGCAGTTGCCCGCCGGCGAGTCCCGAGGCGATGTAGTTGGCGAATTTCTTCAAACGGTTCACATGGTCGAGTTCTCGCGGGAAGCGGCCTTCGCGGCTCACTTCCTCGGTCAGCTCGGCGAGATAATCGCGCAGATCCCGCAGGGTCGGACGCGGCCGCCTTTCCCCGGCAAAGGCGGCACGGGTTTCAGCAAAGACCCAGGGATCGCGGATCGCGCCGCGACCCAGCATCAGGCCCGCGGCCCCGGTGCGCGCGTGCATGGCGAGGGCGGTCCGCGCCGAGACGATCGATCCATTCGCGACGACGGGGTAAGGAAGACGGGCCACCGCTGCGGCGATGGCGTCGGCATGGACATCGGATTGATAGCGTTCGCGCACGGTGCGGCCATGGATGGCGAGGCCGTCGAGAGGCAGGGATTCGAAGAGAGCGAGGAGCGCCTCGAATTCATCGGGCGACTCAAATCCGATCCGCGTTTTCAGCGTCAGGCTGCCGCGCACGGCGGGACGGAGGGCTTCGGCGATGCGGCGGATGAGGTCGGGCTGGCGCAGCAGGGCACCTCCGGCGGTCTTGCCGCAGACCGTGGGCGAGGGACAACCGAGATTCACGTCGATCCCCGCGCAAGGCGTGTGATCCTCGAGGTAGCGCGCGGTGCGGACGAGATCGGCCGGTTCGTTGCCGATCATCTGGGCGATGACGGGGCGTTTTGTCTCGAAATCGACGATGGATCGCACGATCCCGCGCTCGGGACGCGACTCGCGGTGGACGCGGAAGAACTCGGTGACGTAGACATCGGGCGCACCGCGTCGCTCGAGACAACGCCACAGCGCAAGGACGGAAACGTCCTGCATCGGGGCGAGATGGAGTCGCGGAGCGGAGGCAAGAGGGTTCACCCGGAGACCAAAGAGGGTTTTGTCAGGATCGCTCACGAGGGCTCCGCGGGAGCTTCGGGACGTTTGTACCACATCGCGCAGAGGCGACGGCTGCGGGTCGCCCAAGGGATGAAAAAGATCACCGCGAGCTGGGTGAGGAATTCTTTCGTCGAGAACCAATCGTCCTTCCGCGCCGAGGTCGTGACGGACTCGGGGAGGATGCGGAAGGCGAGCCCTTCCTTTTTCGCCCAGGCCTTGATGCGTCGGGCGAGCCAGACTTCCTCGCCGGCGTAGACGGTCTCGTCGAATCCGCCGCCAGCTTCGAAGGCATCGCGGCGGGTGAAGAAGAAACTGCCCGCGGCGTAGGCGAAGGTGGTGGAAACGCGATCCCACATCCGCACGATCCAAGCGACCATGGGAGTGACCTCCCGGTCCATCGCAACGCGTGCTCCTCCGGCAGCGACCTTCCCGGAGGCGAGGGCGGCGAGGGCCTTGGCAAGCGTCTCGCCGGGTAGGGTGGTGTCGGCATCGACGAAGACAAGCCACTCTGCCTCCGTGTTTTCGGCCCCGGCATTGCGGGCCCGGGCGATCTGGTTGTGCGGCTCGAAGACGACGCGGTCGGCCCCGTGCTCGCGCGCGACTTCGGCGGTGCGGTCGCGGGAATTGTTGTCGACGACGATAAGCTCGCCGTTTCCATATTCGGCCGCTACGTGATTCATCGCCGCACGTGCCGAGACGAGCGTGGTGGGCAGGTAGACCTCTTCATTGTAGGCCGGGATGATGATGGCATAGTCGGGCATCCGGGGGCACGTTACGCGGTCCCGGCGGAAATGGAACCGCCTTTGCTCCGAAGAGATGCCCGATTCCCCCCAGTCCCGGCCCCGCAAGATCGTCCACATCGACATGGACTGCTTCTACGCGGCCATCGAGATGCGCGAGCGTCCCGAGTTGGCCGGAAAACCCATCGCCGTCGGGGGCAGCAGCGGGCGCGGGGTACTGACCACCTGCAACTACGAGGCCCGGAAATACGGCTGCCGCTCGGCCATGCCGGCCTTCAAGGCGCGCGCCCTTTGTCCGCAGCTGATCCTGCTGCCGGTGCGATTCGACCTCTACCGGCAGGAGTCACACCGCATCCGCGAAATCTTCGCCCGCTACACCGACCGGATCGAGCCGCTCTCGCTCGACGAAGCCTACCTCGACGTAAGCCATCTCGACTCCGAGGGCGCCTCGATCGCCTGGGACATCCGCGAACACATCCGCAGCGAGACCGGATTGACCGCCTCGGCCGGGATCGCCCCGAACAAATTCCTCGCCAAGATCGCGAGCGATTGGAACAAGCCCGACGGCCAATTCGAAGTGCGGCCCGAAGACATCGCCGATTTCACCGCCGCCTTGCCTGTCGAAAAGATCTGGGGTGTCGGCAAACGCACCGCGCAGCGACTCCACGAAGCCGGGATCACCACCTGCGGGGCGATGCGCGAACGCAGCGAGATGGAGCTGGTGCGGCGCTTCGGGAAATTCGGGAGTTCCCTCTACCGCCTCTGCCGCGGGATCGACGAACGCTCCGTCGAGTCGCATCGCGAACGCAAGTCGCTCGGCAACGAGCGCACCTTCCGCGAGAATCTCGTTTCGGTCGGAGAAGGGCGGCGGCAGCTCGATCCCCTCATCGCCGAGCTCGCCGAGGACTACGCCGCGCGCCACAGCGACCGCGTCATTCGCGAATGTGTCGTGAAGGTGAAGTTCGAGGACTTCCAGGTGACGACGGCCCAGCGCGCCTCGGATCGCATCGACGCCGACCTGATGCGCGAACTCCTCGCCGAAGCCTGGCCGCGTGGCGAGGGCAAGTCCGTGCGTCTCCTCGGCGTGGCGGTGCGTTTTCGCGGCACCGAAGAGGTCGCCGAGCAGCTTGAGATGTTTTGAGGTCCTAGCGTCGCCGGTCCGCAAGCGCTTGAACCGGACGGGAAAGGCCGTATCCTGCCCCCTTTTCACCCGAATGGATCCCCTGGAACAGGCCCGGCGCGTCATCTCCCTCGAGATCGAGGAACTGCAGCGCCTTCTCGAACGCGTCGACGATTCCTTCATCGCCGCCGTCGAGCTGCTCAAGGCCACGGTCGAGAGCGGGGCGAAGATCCTCATTGTCGGCGTCGGCAAATCCGGCAACATCGGCAGCAAACTCGCCGCCACCCTGAACTCGACCGGAGCTCCCGCCGCCGTCCTCAATTGCCAGGATGCGATCCACGGCGACCTCGGGCTCGTCAACGCGGGCGACAGCGTCATCGCCCTGAGTTATTCGGGAGAAACGGCGGAGCTCCTCGGTCTGCTCCCGCATTTGAAACGTCGCGGCGCCCGTCTCATCGCCATCACCGGGAAACCGGCTTCCACTCTCGGCAAGGCGGCCGACTGCGTCCTCGACATCCACGTGCGCCGCGAGGCCTGCCCGCTCAATCTCGCCCCGACCTCAAGCACGACGAATACGCTCGTGATGGGCGACGCCCTCGCCATGGTTTTGCTTGAGGCACGCGGATTCACGAAGGAACATTTCGCCGAGCTGCATCCTGGCGGATCGCTGGGACGCGCACTGCTCTTGCGGGCCGGAGACATCATGCGCACCGGCGATGATTTCGTGAAGGTGGGCCCGGATCTGAGCATCCGCGAAACGATCACGCGCATGACCAAGGCCCGCGCCGGAGCCGTCGTGGTCGTGGCGGAGGATGGTTCCCTCGCCGGGATCTTCACCCAGGGGGATTTCGCCCGCGCCTTCCAGAGCGGGGGAACCGAGATCGGAGGCGAGCCCGTGGGCCGTTACATGACCGCCAATCCCAAACACGTCCATCGCGATCGTCTCGTCGGCGAAGTGCTGCGCCTCCTCGAAGCGAGCCGTATCGACGACCTCGTCGTGATCGACGACGCCCGCGTTCCCCTCGGGATGATCGATACCCAGGACCTCGCGCGGCGGCAGGTGGTGTGAGGGGGCGCGAAAATCGCGGACACCGCTGGACCCGCCCCTCGACTTTTTCCGGGTTCCATTTTACCATGGGGCATGACCGTCGCGTTGCCGCCAGCCCTCACTGAATTGGTCGAGAGATTGATCGAGACCGGTCGTTACCTCGATGAAGCCGATGTGGTCCGGGAGGCCCTCCGAGTTCTGGAGCGACAGGAGTTCGACGAATCTCCCGCCTTGGAGGCGGCCCTCCTCGAAGGCGTGAACGCACCGCACTCCGTCTACGATTCGAAGGTGCTCGAGCGGATCCGGGAGCAAGCGACGCGGCGGTGATGAGTCTCGAGGTGTTTTTTTCGGAGAGAGCGGAACAGGATGCGGTTCTTCAATACCGATGGTACTTCAACCAAGTCGATTTGGAACTCGCCGAGCGATACCTTTCGGATCTGAATCACACGATCGAAAAATTCGCAAGCCACCCCAGTCTCGGAGTAAAGCGGAGCTTTGCCGCGCCTGAGTATGTCGGGGGTTCGTAGTCTCCCTTTGGAAAGACCGTTCGATCGTCACCTGATCTTCTACCATCTAACGGAAGTGATTTCGATTGAGCGAATCATGCACGGCTCACGCGGCCTGACGCGCCGGCTTCTGGAAGAGCCCGAGATTTGAAGGCGGATCGACGGCAAAGGGTTGGGGATCTGCTAATGGTACCGGCCATTCACCTCTCCGAATCGCAAGAGAGAAAAGCCGCGCCGACCCGGCCCCGGAGGGGCGGGAGAAGCGCGGAGTCGACCATGGACGCGATCCTTCTCGCGCCCCGCAGGGGCGCCCCGTGGGTTGGTGCGAAATCCGGGGGTTCTCCCTCGCATGGCTCGGTTCACCCCCGGCTAATTTCTCCCGTCCCTCCGGGACGCTGTGGGTTTCCGCACCTGCGTTGGCGATGTCCCATGCAGCCCTGCGACTGATCCGTTCTCCGTAGCACTGCGAAGGACGAAAGTCGCAGCCACATTTTTCCCCTCACTTGCCCACGCGATAGAGATGCGTCTTCGTCCGCAGAAAAAGATCGCCACCGCTCACGGCGGGTGAGGCCATGAAACCGGCGTCGAATTGGTTTTCGGCGAGCACTTCAAAGGTGGGCCCGGCTTTCACGACGGTGCAGAGACCGACTTCGTCGAAGGCGTAGACGCGGTCCTTCGTCGCGATCATCGAGGCGGAATACTCGCCTCCGGCCCGCTCGGCCCACTGCGATTTGCCGGTCTTCGCATCGACACAGCTGAGGACGCCGTCGTTGGCCATGAAGATCAGCCCGTTCACGATCACGGGCGAGGAGCGCTTCGGGGTCCGCTGGAAGAAACTCCACGCGACGTGGGTGTCCTTCACGTTGCCCTTCATCCCCGGCTCGAGGCGGATCGCCCAGATCTCCGCCTTGCCGAGGCCGGTGTTGATGTAGACCATGCCGGTCTCCTCGCTGTAGACGCAGCGGGAGGAGGGCGAATGGGTCTCGTAGGGCACATACCAGATCTCCTCGCCGGTCTTCACGTCGTAGGCCCAGCAAGCCTTGGACCCGTTCACGATCATCTGCACGGTCTCGCCGACGGGGACGAAGATCGGGGTGCTGTAGGATTTCCGCATGTCACCGCTGTTGGCGGGGATGCCGTCTTTTTCGTCGTTGTATTCCGTGGATCGATCGCGCCGCCAGAGGGTCTCGCCGGTATTCTTGTCGAGGGCGGTGAAGTATTGCTGATCGGCACCCTCCATCGTGAGAATGAGAAGATTCTCCCACATCGCCAGCGACGAAGCAGGCCCGCGCCAGTGACTGCAGGTCAGGTCGCGCCGCTGCCAGAGGGTTTCGAAGGTCTTCGTGTCGAGGCAGATCGTGCCATAGCTGCCGAAGCTGAACCACGCCTTGCCCGGCTCGATCACACCGGTGGGCGAGGCGTAGGTGTTGAGATTGTTCGCGAGCGGCTCGGGATTGTCGTTGGTGATGAAAACGCGGTCGAGGAGGATCTCGCCGGTCTTTTCATCAAGGCACAAGATGGACATTTGGTGGCCCTTTTCCGTCGCGGTGGTGATCCAGACCTTGCCTTCGAGGATGAGGGGTGTCGACCACCCGAGCCCATGGATGGCGGTCTTCCACTTCACGTTTTCCGTTTCGCTCCATTTCAAAGGCAGCTCGCCCTCGACGATCCCGTCGCGGTCCGCCCCGCGGAACTCGGTCCAGTCCGCGCGCACGGAGAGGCAGAGGAGGGAAAGACCGAGGATCAGGTGGATCGATTTCATCGGGAAAGGGTCGCGAAGATTCGGACAAGGGTCAACCACCTCAATGCGCGATCCTTTTCAGTGTCCAAAAAGACGGGGTGGTAAACACAGGGACGCAAAGAGGAGGCGGCCTACGGAATACGCAGAAGACACGGAAAAGGAAGGAAAAGGGAACTGAAGCATTTTACTGATTTTTGACGCCCGCGGCATGGGTTCCGACATTTTTCCGCTCTACTGAATTTCCGCGTCTTCTGCTATTTTGATGCCTGCGGCATCTATCTCGGTCTCTTGTAATTCCGCGTTTTCCGTGTGTTCCGTAGGCCGCCTATTCTTTGCTCGATGGTAGGCCACCTTTCCCTCCCTCTTTCCCCATCACCGCTTCGGCGCGAAATCCCACGGCTCGGTTGGCATGCCCATTTTCTTCAGGAACACGCCGGAGGAAAACGCGAGGTACATCGCCCCGTCGCCCTCCGCGAAACGGGTGCGGGCGTAGAGCGTTTCCATCACGGGAATGAGCGCCTTGGCTTTTTCCCCGAGCAGCTCGACGGCGCGGCAGGCGCGCAGGGCGGTCCACCAGTCTTCGCTGATGAGTTCACGGCCGAGCACCTGCACCGCCTCGTAGCGGTTTTTCTCGGAGGCGTCGGCCATCCAGGCGGCCGCCTCGATCCGCACCGCGACGTCGACGTCGTCGATCGAATCATAGAGCTCCTCGAGGAGGGCTTCGTCCTTCGGGAAAGCTTCGCGCAGGGCCACGATGGCCCAGAAGCGCACTGCCGCGTCGCCGTCGCGGGCGAGCTCGAGCAGGTCGGCGCGTTCGCCCTTGCCCACGAGATCGGCCGTCGCCCAGATTTTTTCGAGATCGGGACGGTGCGAGGTCTTGCCTTCGGCGATCTCGCGGAGGGGGCGGTTTTCATCGACGATGAAGCTGACCATGAGGGACTCGGGCAGCACGCCGAGATCGAGGATCTCCATCCGCTTTTTCACGAAGGCGGCCCGGTGCGCTTCGAGCGCGATCTTCTGCGCGTCGTTCAGGTCGCCTTCGAGCAGGTTCACGAGATTCTGCGGATCGGCGTTGACGTCGTAGAACTCTTCGATCGGGCGGGTCGGCCCGGCGTAGGCCTTTTGGGGTTGGGTCAGGCTGTCGGCGTTCGCCGCGGCATGACGGAAGATCTCCTGCTGGATCGCGCCCTGGTCGGAGTAGACGCTCGGCTGCGCCCAGGAGAGGTGCGGCAGGTAGTTGCGGATGTAGAGATAGTCCTTGCTGCGGATCGAGCGCGAGAGATCGAAGACCTCGTCGACCCGGTCGCGGAAGCCGTAGACATACTCCGCCTCGGGCGCGGCCTTGGAACCGAGGAAGACCTGGCCCTGCATCGCCTTCGGCACCTCGAGACCGGCGAGCGAAAGCACCGTCGGGGCGAAATCGACGAAGGTGACGAGGCGATCGACCGTGCCGCCCGCCTCGGCCGGAGCGAGGTGCTTCCATTTTTCGGGGAAATGCACCATCAGCGGCACGTGCATCCCGCTGTCGTGGAGGAGCCGTTTGTGGCGCGGCATGCCGGACCCGTGGTCGGAGTAGAAAAAGACGATCGTGTCATCGGCGAGGCCGTCTTTCTCAAGCTGTTCGAGGAGAGCCCCGACCTGCTGGTCGAGCACGCTGACGCAGTCGTGGAAACGCGCCAGTTCGCGACGCACCACTTCGGTGTCGGGGTAGTAGGGCGGCACCGTGATCTTCGCCGGATCGTGGATCTGGTCGGCGGGCAGCTTCGACTGCACGACATCGCGGAAGACCTCGTAGGGCCACACCATCGTCGCGGACTGGTGGGAAACCATGTGGTTGATCACGGTGAAAAAGGGCTGGCCTTCCTGGCGCGAGCGGCTGCTCCACGAAGCGGTCGGGCTGATCTCGTCCCAGGCCTCCTGGATGAGGCGCATCTCGTCGCTCGTGTTGTAATCGGTCTTGATCTGGTTCGTCGTGAAGTAGCCGGCCTCGCGGAGGTAGGTCGGGAAGGCGTCGACGGAGGGAGGCAGGGGGAAAGTCGAGCGCATCTGGCTGGTCCCGAGGCTCGGCGCCCACATGCCCGTGATCAGGGTCGAGCGCGAGGGCGAGCACACCGGCGCGGCGGCGAAGGCATGGGTGTAGCGGACCGACTCCTTCGCAAAGGCATCGAGGTTCGGGGTCTTCGCATCGGGGTCGCCGTAGCAGCCGAGCGCCGGACTCAGATCCTCGGCCGTGATCCAGAGGATGTTCGGACGGTCCGCGGCGGAGGCGGCGAGGAGGGGGAGGAAGAACAGGGCGAGAACAAAAGCACGACGGGGGATCATGGCCGGGAATGTCGCCGAAGTGGGGCGGGTTGGGAAGGGGAAAGAAGATGGAGCAAATGATCGCTTACACTGAACGCACATTGCTCAAGAATTCCATTCGGCCCAATGCGACACCAAGTTTCCCGACCGATAGGTCCTGTTCTTTAATTCAGCAATGCTCCCGATATCTCTTGCGCGGCGCCGGATTTGCGGAGACGTTTTACCGGCCTTCAAAATCTGAAGAATATGAATCGCACATGTGCCGACAAGTGGGGACTTTTAGTCTGGGCTCAAGACGATGGCGAAGAGTCTTTTGAAATCGGAAGAATTTCTCTCCGAAACGACCGCCGCGGAATGCTCGGGGTCTTTCGGCCCGACGAACCACTCACGGGCCTGCCACGAAATGCTGACTTTTCGGTCATTCATGCCGACGGCGAGCTCAGTGTGAAGGTGTTAAAATCTCTTCGATTGAGAGTTGATTTTCTTGTGCCTTTTAACACGGGGCCCTTAATCGCTCTAAACTGAGAGACGAAAATTTACGCATTAATCTCGATTAAAATCTATTGCTCGTATATTACATGGGTCTCTTTGAAATGCTGTCGGGGCGGAAGAAGATTCTTTCGTTTAAAATTGTCTTCGACGAAGAAAACAATGTCGGAGTTGCGACCAAGTCAGCGGTTCCGAACGTTGCCGACGTCGATTATGTCCGTCTCTGGTCCTGTTATTATTCTAAGATCATTTACGTTCTCGGTGGACTTGAGAACCCTCGTGCGAAAGCGGCTTTGCATTGGCTATATAGAATTTCCTCTGAATCACCTCTTTCAGAAACCAATTGCTTTCAGAGCACGGATCTCGGTGATTACGCCACTTTCACTCATCGCCTTCCAACTTCGGAGAATGTATACAGTGGTGAGTTTTACGCAAAAGGTTGGAAAGAACGTACAATAAAAAATAACTTGCCGCGCAACGGATATGAAGAGCAAATGGTTTTCTCAACATTTGCGCTTCTTCAATATACCATTTATAAATTACGCGATAAAGACGATGTCATGCCCATATTCGAAAGGGTTGTAAGTAACATGCTCGAACTTTACGCGGATGGCGCAGGCGGCTTCAATGCTGTTATCCAAGTTCCAACGATTGCCTATGGAAGAGCAATTGGTATTCCAATTTAATTGAATGAAGATTGACGTTGTTTCAATCGGCGGATTGAAAAGCGGATTGTAACGCCCTCACCTCACCCCCACCGCCGTCGTCACCATCGCCCCGCGTTCATCGGTGATCGTGACGAGCCAGGTGTTCGCTTCGGCGGGCAGTCCCTCGGCGACGACCTTTCCTTCCTCGATTCTCGCGGGCACGCTCTGCCATTCGCGCTCAGACCGTTTTCCTCCGGCACTGGTGAAATGGAGCTCGGCTTGGGTGAGCTTCGTCTTCGACCGGACCGGCACGCTCACCGTCCCGCCTTCGACCGACATCTCGCCGACTTCGGGCAGGGGGACGCCGCCTGTGAGAATCGAATCGACGTAGATCCCGATCTCCTTCGGCGCCCAGCCGGGCGGATGACCGTGAGCCATGCGGGGCTGGATGCGGAAGGTGCGAGGTCCTTTCGGAAGGGCCGCGGATTTGGCGTGGCTGTCGAGCGGGTAGTGGATGTCGTGGGTGCCATTCACCCAGAACATCGGCACGGAACCTTTGCCAAGGTGCGAGGAGGGATCGTAGGCGGCGATCCAGGCGGCGCGGCGGTCGCCGAGTTGATCGATGGAGGGTTTTTGCACGGACTCGCCCTCGTGAAGAAAACCACAACCGTAGACGGGCACGGCGGCTTTGAAACGATCATCGAGCGAGGCGGCGAGGCAGGTGGTGTAGCCGCCCCAACTGATCCCGGTGACGGCGGTGCGCTCGGAATCGACGCCGGGGAGACTCCGCAGCAGGGTGTGGGCCTTCATCACATTGGCGACGGCGTGGTAGGGCCAGTCGTTGTCGACGGGGCCACCGATGCAATCGAATTTCTGCACATGCCCTTGGTCGAGCCCGCCCTTTTCAAGGCGGACGCGGAGGGTGGGATCGTGGGCGGCGTCGGGAATCTTGGCCCCCTTTTCGTCATAGGTCGGTGCGGGCGGGCGACGGCCTCCCAGGTCCATCGCGATGGCGGCATAGCCGCGCTGCGCCCAGAGCCAGACCCAATCGGAGAAAGCGGTGCCTCCGCCGCCGTGGATGAGAACGATGCCGGGAAAGGTCTCGCCTTCCTTCGCGGTGCCGAGCGTTTGCGGCGAAGCGTAAAAGGCGAAGACCTCGGTCGCCTGGCCTCCGACCGGCTCGCCGGCGTAGAGAAGTGAGCGGATGGGCTCGTCGCCCTCCTCGAAACGATGGGCGGGGATTTCGGACTGGAGCCGCTCGATCGGCCAGGTGCCAGCCGCGGGAGCCGATTCCGGAGAGGGTGAAGGTTTGTCTTGGAGATCGTGAAAGAGCTTGGCGTAGCGGCGTCCGATTTCCTCCTGGCTCGCGGTGTCGAAATGGACGCCGTCGCCGATGTGGCCTTTCAGGTCGCGGGCATCGACGCAGGCGGTGCGGGGACGCTGGTTGGGCAGGTCGAGAAGGATTTCATTCATCCGCTTCTTCAGGCTCGTCGGCGAGTCGGGCTTCATTTCGCCGATGGTGGAGGCGATAAAAGGCAGATCGGGATCACCAAGGTCCTTGCGGAGCCGGTCGACGAGATCGTGCAGGGCGGTCGGATAGGTTTCGATCGCCCCGGGTTTCGCATCGGCCTCGCCCTGCAGCCAGAGGACTCCGCGCAGTCGCGTCTTCCCGGCGGGACCCTGGGAAAGGGCGAGTTTGGTGCGCCGGATCGCCTCGAGATAGAGCGGGCCTTTTTCTCCCCAGAGTCGGATCGCCGAGCCGCCCTTGGCACAGGGGAGGAGTCCGATCGCGGCTTTGGGATCGGCGGCGAGGACCGCCTCGGCAAACGCGAGTCCGGGACCGACTCCCGCGTTGTCGTGGCCTTTGAAGGTCTTGGCATCGCCGGTGAGATGCAGGGGATGGCGGGCGCGATACCAGTGGTCGTCGCGCAGATGCATCATGAGAATCCGGGGATCGTTTTTCGACTCGGCCGGCATGAAGCCGCGTCCCTTCATGTTCGACTGGCCGATGAGGAGATAGAGATCGAGCCGCTCGCAGCCCTCCGGCAGCCCGGCGGGATCGGCGGCGACGAGCGGAGGCGAGGTCGGCGGCGGGGTATCGACCTTGTTTTGGGTGAAGGCGGGCAGCGGCGCGGTCATCGTCGCGAAGAGGATCCAAAGAGCGGGGCGTTTCATTGGTGAGACCGGGAGCATAGGGCGGATTTCCCTGTCGCGGCCAGTGCGGTTTTGCGGAAAATGGGGGTGCGGCTTTACTTTCCGAAGGGTGGGTCGCACCTTGGTCGCCGCATGATCGATCTGGCCGCTCTCTCACGTTCCCAGCTCCGCGACTGGCTCGCGGAGTCGGAACATGCGGCACAGGCGGACCGGCTCTGGACCTGGCTGTTTCGCCGCGGGGGGCGGGATTTCGCGGATCTCGGCGGGCATGGACGCGTGCCCGTGTCCTTGCTGCGCCGGTTGGAAACCGAGGCGCGGGTCGGGCGTCCCGACGTCGTGTGGGAACACCGCTCGGGAGATGGCACGATCAAATGGCTGCTCGCGATGGAGGATGGGCAGCGGGTGGAGACGGTCTTCATTCCCGATGGGCGGCGCGGTACCCTCTGTGTCTCGAGCCAGATTGGCTGCACCCTCACCTGCCGCTTCTGCCACACCGGGACGCAGTCGCTCGCGCGGAATCTCACGGCGGGGGAAATCGTCGGGCAAGTCCTCTTCGCCCGGGATCGCATCGGCGATCACGAGTTGACCGCGGAAACGCCGCGGCGGCTCACCAATGTTGTCTTCATGGGGATGGGCGAGCCGTTCTACAACTACGACGCCGTCGCCGACGCGGTGCGGGTGCTCTCCGACCGGGACGGCCTCGCGCTCTCGCGCCGACGCATCACCGTCTCCACTTCAGGCGTGGTGCCGGAGATCGAGCGCTGCGGACGCGAGCTCGGGGTGAACCTCGGCATTTCCCTCCACGCCGCCCGCGACGAGCTGCGCGAACGGATCATGCCGCTCAACCGGCGGTATCCCCTCGCCGAACTGATGCGCGCCTGCCGTGCCTATCCGGGGCTCTCGAACAACCGCCGCATCCTCTTCGCCTACACCCTGCTCGACGGAGTCAATGACTCGGACGACGACGCGCGGGATTTGGTGGCTCTGTTAGGTAGAATGCCCGCAAAGGTGAACCTGATCCCCTTCAATCCCTGGCCCGGCGCGCCCTACGAACCCTCGCCACGCGAACGGGTCCGGGCTTTCCAGGAGATCCTCCTTGCCGCCGGTCTCGCCGCGACGGTGCGCGAAACGCGAGGCGACGACATCGCCGCGGCATGCGGGCAACTGACGACGGCGGGGCAAACCGAGGAGTTCAGCGAGGCGTGGTGAGGTGCAGGAGGAGAATCGCGAGAGGGGGCAGTACCAGGAGAGCCCATCCCGCGAAGGCAACCATCCAGCCCGGACTCTTTTCGCCGATAAGGTGTCCGTCCCAGTTGCCCGTGTAGTCTCCGAGTTCCTCGCTGAACCAAATACAGGATATCGGGAGGAGGAGGGCGATTGAGAGTCTCAACCCGACTTCGGGACCCCAGGAAACGAATGCTCCCACCAGATAACCCGTCGCGATCAGAGCGGATAGGATCCTTTGGGTCCGCATGCGGTGAATCAGCTTAGTCCCTCTCGACCCGGTCGAGGAGAATCTTGAGCGCTCCGCCCGAGCAGGCGATCTCGAGGATGAGGCAGACGAGCGAGCCGCCCATGAAGAGAAGCGCCGCGAAGAAGGTGATCCATCCGGCGAGATCCGCCTCAAGCATCACCGCGACCATGGCGACGACGCAGAGGAGGATGCTGACCGCGCCGAGGAGCTGCATCCAGCGGATCAGGGCGAGGCGCTTGCGCATGTTGTCGATCTGGGCGCGGAGGCAGTCGTCCTGCCGCTCGGTCCAATCACGGTGGAGCTGCCGCACGAGCGCGGCAAGGTGGAGGAAACGGTTCGTGTAGGCAAGAAAAAGCAGGCTCACCGCGGGGAAGAGCAGGGCGGGCGTGGAGATGGTGAGCGGGGTCATGCGGGATGCGGGATGGAATGGTAAGCGGTTCGTCTCACCAACGCGCAACGAACGGTTTCAAGGAGGGGCGACATTCCTGTCGCCCGTCAGGCCGGGCTTGGTTGGCTGGGCGACAGGAATGTCGCCCCTCCTTGGGTCGGCCAAAAGGCAAAAGAATTCCGCATCTTCGGGGTACCAGTTTTATCTCCGGTCAATCGCCCACCCGCAGCACCCCGCCTGTCAGAATCTTCGCCCGCAGGCCGCCCTTGCCGCGCAGGGCCTTTTCGGCGCCGGGGGCGAAGGCTTGGTTCATCCAGAGGCAGGGTTTGGATTCCTCCATGCCGAGAAAACGCACGCCTTGGATCTCGAACTCTTCACCGATGAGTTCGTTGAGATCCCGGCCCGCGACAATGACGTTGCGCCGGTAGACTTCGGGACCTTTGTCGAAGACGGCGAACTCGTCGCAGAGCCGTTGGTGCGTCTCGATCTCGAAGAAGGTGATCTGGCCCTTGTAGTCGGGCTTGTGATCGAAGTAACGGTCGCCGCGGATCCCGCTGCCGGCGACACACTCGATCTCGGGAACCTCGACAATGGGATTCGTCCCCGCCGGACCGCCGAAATGGCCGACGAAGTTGTGCGCGGGGGAAATGAAAAGGTGCCGGATTTCCACATAGGAGGTTACGCGGCCAAGGGCGTGTTGGCAATCGGTGCCGAAAATCTCTTACTCTTACCTCATACTCATACTCCTACTCAAAACCGTGGGCCGAGGGACGTCCGCTGAGTATGAGTATGAGTATGAGTATGAGGTAAGAGTAGGAGTATGAGGTAAGAGTAGGAGTATGAGGTAAGAGTAGGAGTATGAGGTTGGTCCCCCAAATCCCCGCTGGAATTCCGCCGCAGACCGGATAGGGTCCGGGCTCTCATTTAACCCTCTTCAGTCCCATGGCCAAAGCCCCCCAGAACGCGATTTCCCCGACCCGCGAGGAGAATTTCCCCGAGTGGTACCAGCAGGTCGTGCGTGCCTCCGATCTCGCCGAAAACTCGGAAGTGCGCGGCTGCATGGTGATCAAGCCCTGGGGCTACGGCCTTTGGGAACAGATCCAGCGCCAGCTCGACGTCTGGTTCAAGGCCACCGGCCACAAGAACGCCTATTTCCCGCTGCTCATCCCGGTGAGTTACCTCGAGAAGGAGGCGACCCACGTGGAGGGATTCGCGACGGAGTGCGCCGTGGTCACCCATCACCGCCTCGAGCTGAAGGATGGCAAGATGGTGCCCTCGGGCGAGCTGACTGAACCCTACGTGATCCGTCCCACCTCCGAGACGATCATCGGCGCGGCCTTCGCCCGCTGGGTGCAGAGCTACCGCGACCTGCCGCTCCTCATCAACCAGTGGGCGAACGTGATGCGCTGGGAGATGCGTCCGCGCCTCTTCCTCCGCACCGCGGAATTCCTCTGGCAGGAAGGCCACACCGCCCACGAGACGGCGGAGGAGGCGATGGAGGAGACGAAGAAGATGCACGAGGTCTACGAACGTTTCCTCACCGACCACCTCGCCGTGCCGGTGATCGCCGGTGAAAAGACCGAGGCCGAGCGTTTCCCCGGCGCCCTCAACACCTTCACGGTCGAGGCGATGGTGCAGGACCGCAAGGCGATCCAGGCGGGCACCTCGCACTTCCTCGGACAGAATTTCTCGAAGGCCGCCGGCATCGAATTCGAGGGACGCGAGAGCAAGCGTGAGTTCGCCTGGACGACGAGCTGGGGAGTGAGCACGCGCCTCATCGGCACGCTCCTGATGGCGCACTCGGACGACGACGGACTCATCCTGCCGCCGCGCGTCGCGCCGACCCACGTCGTGATCCTGCCGGTGATGCCGAAGCCGGAACACGAGGGTCCCATCCTCGAGGCTTGCAACAAACTCGCGGCGGAACTTTCCTCCCAGACCTTCCACGGCGAAGCCGTGCGTGTCGAAGTCGACAAACGCGATCTCGGTGGCGGCGTGAAAAACTGGGAGTGGATCAAGAAGGGCGTGCCGGTCCGCATCGAGATTGGTCCGCGCGACCTCGAGAGCGGTTCCGTCGCCCTGGCCCGGCGCGATCGTTCGCCGAAGGACAAACAATTCCTCCCCGTGGCGGAGGCTGTCTCGGGGATGCCCGCGATGCTCCAGGACATCCAGGATTCGCTGCTCGCCCGCGCCGTCGCCTTCCGCGACGAGCATCTTGTCGAGATCACATCGATGGAGGACTTCCGGAGATTCTTCACCCCCGCCAACAAGGAACAGCCCGAGATCCACGGAGGGTTCGCCCTCGTGCACTGGGCCGGCACCTCGGAGGACGAGGAGGCGCTGAAGCAGGAGATGCGCATCACGGTGCGCTGCATCCCGAAGGATTCCGCCCTGCGCGGCGGACCCGGCACCTGCCTCCTCACGGGCAAGCCGGCCGAGGGCCGCGTGATCTTCGCGAAGAGTTATTGAGCCCACCTTCTGGCGAACGATGCGCCCGCCCATCTGCGACTTCTGCGACCGCGACAGCCGGGATCATCCGGATCTCGAGTTCGGCCTCGTCTCTTTCCGCAACCGCGAACGGCTCGAGCAACCGGGACATCCGGAGGGATTGTTGTGGTTTTGTCAGGACCATCTCGGGCGGGCAAAGGAACTTGCGCATCTCGACTCGCACGAAGCCTTGCGGCGCATGCGGGAGGAAAGCTGAGGACGCGGCTCAGGAACCGAGAAAGAGTCTCGACTCGGCCATGCGGTTGAGGGCGCGACGGGTCTCGGTGAAACATTCGGCGAGACGACCGTAGACCTCGCGCACGGCGTATTCGGTGGCGAGCGGGTGGAGCCCGGCGGTGCGGAAGGAATGCCGCGCGACGCTCTCGTAATAGCCGAGCCCCGGAGCGCCGCGGCGTTCGGCGCGACGCTCGAGGAAGCGGGGAAAGAGGCCCGTGAGGACGAGGAAACGGTTCCCGCACTGCACTTCGAGAAAGAAACGCTCGCAGGGACTGGCCTCGTTCATCCTTTCGATGATGTCGACGTGGTAGGTGAAGTCGGCGTCGGGCATGCGATCCGATCCGCGTCCGGCGAGGGCGCCGCCGGCCTGCTCGGCGAGGGTCGCGGCGACGTAGTCGGCGATCTCCACGTCGTCGATGCCGGCCTCTTTCAGACTCCGTCGCACGAGAACAAAGAAGTAGAGTTCGGGCGAGATCGAGAGCGGCATGGGCAGCTCCATCACGGCGCGGAAGAGACGGTCGTTGTCGAGGATGGCGTCGAGAGCGGCCGGCTCTTCGAAAAGCGAGGCGAGGAAGCCGCGCTCTTCGGCACTGCCCGCGAGGGTCGCGGAGATGAATTCGAAATCCCGCGGCTGGAGCCGCGCCCGGCAGGGGGTGGGAACGAGGTTCATAGGGGAAAAACGAACGGGGAGTCTCCCTTAGGTGCCGGGAGCATGCCCAATTCCAACAATTCTGACAAGCAGATCCCGCGCCAGTTCGGATTTTCATGGAGAGGGAATGGCGTGGCCGGTGGAAACCAGACGGCTTTTTGTAACTGGACCGCTCCCCGAATCTCCGTAGAGTCGCCCCATGCGCATCCAGGTCGGCAAAGACGTCATCGAGGTGAAGCCTCCCTCGTTTCTCAAGGGCAAAGGCCTCGCTTTTCTCGCGGTGGTCCTCCTCGGAGTGATCGGAGCGGGCGGCGCCTTTTACACGGTGGAGGTGGAGGAGGCCGGGGTCGTGCTCCGGTTTGGCAAACATCTCAAGACGGTGCCTCCGGGACTGCATTTCAAACTGCCCTTCGGGATCGACCAGGTGACGACGGTGCAGGTGACCCGCCAATTGAAACAGGAATTCGGTTTCGGCACGCCCAACAACACGAATCCCTACCAGTGGAATTCGCAGGACGAGTTCGGTCTCGAACGCAACATGGTGACGGGCGATCTGAATTCCGTGCTCGTCGATTGGGTCGTGCAATATCGCATCACCGAGCCGGAGAAATACCTGTTCCGCGTGCGCAACGCGGACGCCACCCTCCGCCATGCCAGTGAATCGGTGATGCGGCAGGTCGTCGGCGACCGCACCGTGGATGAGGTGATCACGGTGGGCCGCCAGGAGATCGAGACCGAGAGCAGCGCGAAGCTGCGCGACCTCGTGAATCTCTACGGGCTCGGCATCACGATCGACCAGGTGCAACTGAAGGATGTCGATCCCCCCGAGCCGGTGCAATCTTCCTTCAACGAAGTGAACAGCGCCCAACAGGAGCGCGAGAAGGCCATCAACATCGCCAACGGCGAATACAACCGCGACGTGCCGAAGGCGAGCGGCGAGGCCCAGAAGATGATCAGCGAAGCGGAGGGCTACGCGACCCAGCGCGTCAATGAAGCCGAGGGCAACGTGGCCCGCTTCACCGCGCTCTTCGCCGAATATGAAAAGGCGCCCGAGATCACGCGCCGCCGTCTTTACCTCGAGACCATGGAGGCGGTGCTGCCGTCCCTCGGCGGGGTCATCATCCTCGACGAAGAGGCCAGCCAGGTGCTGCCCTTCCTCCCCATCAATCCCGCGCCGCGTCAGCCGGCCCAGCAGCCCTGATTTTCCGAACCACCGATCCTCTCCACGCCATGAAAAAATCCGGATTCGGCTGCGTCGTCGCCCTCACCATCCTGCTCGCTTTTCTCATCGTCACGGGTGCCTTTTACACGGTGAACGAGACCGAGCAGGCCATCGTCACCCAGTTTGGAAAGCCCGTCGGCGAGCCGATCACGGAGCCCGGACTGAAATTCAAGGTGCCCTTTCTCCAGAAGGTGAACTTCTTCGAGCGGCGCATCCTCGAGTGGGACGGGATCACCACGGAGATGCCGACGAAGGACAAATCCTACATCGGCGTCGACACCTATGCGCGCTGGACCATCACCGATCCCCTGCGCTTTTTCGAGAAACTCCGCGACGAGCGCACCGCCCAGACGCGTCTCGATGACATCCTCGGTTCTGAAACCCGCAACACGATCGCGCGTCACGAATTGATCGAGGTGATCCGCTCCACGAAGGACCGCAAGCCCGCTGTCGATGCCGAGCTCGCCGAGGCGGCGAAGAGCGGCACGGTCGGCGTGCTCATCCCGATCCGGAAGGGACGCACGCTGTTGGAGAAGGAAATCTTCGACACCGCCAAGCCGAAGCTCGCCGAATTCGGGATCGACCTGCTCGACATCCGCTTCAAACGGATCAACTACAACGAGGAGGTGCAGGTGCGCATCTATGAGCGCATGGTGTCGGAGCGCCAGCAGATCGCCGAACGTTTCCGCTCCGAGGGTGCCGGGGAAGCCGCGAAGATCCTCGGGGACAAAGAAAAGGAGCTGCGCCGGATCGAATCCGAGGCTTACAAGATCGTGGAAACGACTCGAGGCGAGGCGGATGCGAAGGCCTCGCAGATTTACGCCAACGCGTTCAACCGCTCGCCCGAGGCGGCGGAGTTCTACGAGTTCATGCGCACGCTCGAGCTCTACCAGAAAACGATGCACGACAGCACCGCCGTCTTCACGACGGACAGCGACCTGTTCAAATACCTGAAGGCGGTGAAGCCGCTCGCCCCGAGCAAGTCGGTCGAAGCTCCGCTGGCCCCCACGGCTCCCGTGGCGCCGGCCGTGCCGTGAATCACGCCGCGGCGTGGCTTTGGGCATCGAGGGTTTTGCGCACCATCCCGGCCATGTCGCCGAAGCTGTAGGGTTTCTGCACGAAACCGTCGGGGCAGGCGCCGCATTCGGAGGTGAACTCGTTCAAGTCGACGAGGTAACCGCTGCAAATCAGCACCGGCAGATCGGGCAGCATTTCGTGGAGCTGGGCGAAGGTCTCCTTGCCGGTGAGATTCGGCATGGTCAGATCCAACAGGACGAGGCTGATGGAATCGCCCTTCACGCGGCAAATCTCGAGGGCCTCGAGTCCATCGGCGGCTTCGAGGATCTCGTAGCCGAGCTTGGTGAGGAGGGTACGGCCGATGCGTCGCACGAGGGCCTCATCATCGACGAGCAGGATCGTTTCACCCTTCCGGGAGGGGGCGAGCTGGGGCTCCGCGGCGGCGGTGCCGAGCAGGGCCGAGGAATCTCCGGCCTCGGCTGCGGTGCTGCGGGGCAGGTAGATGTCGAAACGCGTCCCTTTTCCGGGCACGGAATGGAAATCGATCCAGCCGCCGAGCTGCTTGACGATGCCGAAGGAGGTGGCCAAGCCGAGGCCTGTGCCTTTGCCGGGGGCCTTGGTCGTGAAGAACGGTTCGAAGATCTTGGCCTGGATCTCGAGCGGGATGCCTTCGCCCTCGTCTTCGACGCTGAGGCAGACAAAGTCTCCCGGAACGATCTCGGGATGGGCGCGCAAGTCGGCGGCGGTCAGTTTCCGGTTGCTCGAGCGGAGGTAGAGATGGCCACCGTTGGGCATCGCGTCTTTCGCGTTCACCGCCATGTTCATGAAGACCTGCCCGAGCATGCCGACGTCGGCCATGACGCGCCAGGGGGTCGCGTCGAGCTCGAGCCCGATCTGGATGCGACGGTCGATCGTCGCGGCGAGGATGTCGCGCACCTCCGCGAGGACGAGGTTCGCGTCGCAGGGTTTCAGGTCCATGCGGCTGCGTCGCGAGAAACCGAGGAGTTGCTTCACGAGTTCCGCAGCGCGTTCGCCCGCCTTGATGGCGTGCGAGAGACTTTCGCGCGCCTCGCTGCTGCCCGACTCGCCGAGATCCATCTTCACGAGCGCGAGATTGCCCAGCACTCCGGCGAGAAGGTTGTTGAAGTCGTGCGCGATCCCGCCCGCGAGTTGACCGACGGCCTCCATCTTCTGGGATTGGCGCAGACCCTCTTCGAGCTGGCGTTGCTCCGTCTCATCCTGCAGACTCCAGACACGACCAATGAGATTGCCCCGGCGGTCGCGCACGGGCGCGGAGTAGACGTGAAGGACCCGCTTCTCGTTTTGCCCGATGACGATTTCGTGATCGATGATGCCTCCGTTGTTGCGCAGCCCGCGCCACTCCCGGGCGAGCTCCGGACTGATGCCTCCCGGCTCGCTGAAGGCGGAGAGAATTTCGTCAGCGGAAACGATCGCCCCCGCATCCGCCGTCGCTCCGATAAAGGAGAGGAAAAGTCCGTTCACCACGGCGACCCCGCCTTCGAGATCCTCGACAAGGAATCCATTCTTCGTGCTGCTGATGGCGGCCTGGAGACGCGCGTTGGCGCGCTCGAGTTCCGATTGGCTGAGGTTGAGGCTTTCCGTGCGCGAGGCCACGAGTTTCTCGAGACTCTCGCGGTGGTCGGCGATTTCCCCGAGCATGCGGTTGAAGATCGTGGCCAATACCCGCATCTCCGCGGACCCCTCGCTGGTATCGGCGCGGACGGTGAGGTCCCCCGCGGCCACCTTCGCGGCCGCGTCACCGATCCTCTCGAGGGGACGCGAAATCCGCTTTGAAAGAAAGACCCCGAGAGCGGCGGCCATCAGCATCATGCACAAGGCCGCGGCGACGAGTGCGAGGATGCCCTGGCGCACCACGGCCGTGACTTCCTCCATCGGCTTCATCGAGACCACGATCCAGGGAGAATCCACGTTGGTGACGGATGGGGGGAGCACGTCGCGGGCGTAGAGGTAGCTGGCACCTCCGACCGGTTCGTAGATGCCCGTGCTCCGCGTGAACCATTGCTCGGCCGGCACGTTGCGGTCGAATTTTTCCATGAGCTGGCTCGGGTCTCCCCCGGAGAGTTTGTTGCCCAGGGAATCGAGCAGGTAAACGAGATTGCCGCTGCTGAGTGATCCGTCGCCGAGGATGGAGATGATCCTCGCGAAGGAAAGGCGCGCCTTCAAAACCTGCCGATCCGCTTCCGCGGTGCCTTCGCCCCCCTCGATCGGCAGGTAGACCGTGAGGTAAAGTCCGTCCTTGCCGAGGACCCGCTGGGGATGCGAAAGGGAGACCTTTCCTTTCAGCGCATTCTTGAACCAATCGCTGTACTCGCGGAAGGACGGGTGATCCTCCGTCGTGGATCCAAGGAGGAATCCTTCCGAATCATAGAGGCTGATGTCGGAGTAGACCTCGTAGATCCGGACGAGCCGGTGCATTTCGTTGAGCTTCACCTCGAGATCGCCATCGGGATCGGAAAGGAGGGGATTCGACTGGAGCGAGGCGAGTTCCCGCGAAGTGCGGTCGGTGACCTCGGCGACGAGACGACCGAGTTGCCGTGAAGTCTCCGCCAGTTTTTCTTCCTCCTGCTCGAGGAGCGTCTTCTTGAGAACCGTACCCAGCGGGACGAGCACGACGATGAGCGGGAAAAGCCCCGTCATCATCATGGAAGTCAATAACCGTCCCCGGATGGTGTTCATGGAAGGTGGGATCGGAGATCGTGGTCAATCCTCGGGGACAATCTCCGCCTTTTCGGCACTGGTTAGGGGTTCCGACTCCGTTCTCACCGGGCGAACCCGATTGCCCGTTACAATCCGGGCTGCCGCTTGGTGGACGTATTTCTCCAGGCTTTCTGGAAACCTCACGAAACGGCATGTCGCCAGCACAGAGGGGTCGGGATACAGGTCCGGATTATTGAGGAGCGCTTTCTCCACGTGTGGATGTGCCGCGCGAATCGGTGTGGCGTAATGAAGAAAATTGGCATTACAAGCCGACGGCTCGGGAAGGCTCATGTAAGTGATGAATGTGATTGCCAGCTTCGGATTCTTCGCATCGCGGGTGAGACCGAAGCTGTCAATCCAGATCGGAGCCCCCTCGCGCGGAATGACAATGTCTATGGCGGAGTTTTGGGATGCTCTTAGAAGTCCGTCGCCATTGTAGGTGATGAGAACGTCCAGTTCGCCGGCTTCCAACGCATCAAGGCCGGTGACCGGGTCAAACATGGCTGAGGTCATATCGGGAAACCGTTTCGACAGCTTCGACACGACTTCATCAATCTGTGCCTCGGTGGCAGTCTCTGGTTCGTATCCGAGCGCAATGAGTCCGAACCAGATGAGATCGAAAGGTTCATCAATCAGTCCGACCCGCAGGTCTTCCCTCCAGATCAGATCCCAAGACGGTTCCGCGTCGGGAATCACATCTTTCTTGCCTGCCAGAACCGTCAATCCCCAGAGATACGGCACCGAATATTGGACCGCCTCCCTTTTCGGCGGTGCAAACTTTGCATCCACCGCCTGAAATCCAGACAAGACTTTTGAATCGAAGGATCTCAGAAGCCGAAGCGACACGAGCTCGACAAGAGTTCGCTCGTCAGTGACAACCAAATCGTACGCCGAGGGATCTTCTGAAAGCTTTTGTTTGAACTCTTCGGAGTTGGCCGCCTCTGTCAGTCTGACCTTTGCGTTGTGGGTGGATTCAAATTTCCCCACGACCTCCGGGGAAATGTAGTCTTCCCAGATTAAGACCGAGAGTTCACCGGCTGCTACGGGCTCTGGGGCGATGTCTGAAGCTTTCGAGGAGCCGCCGCGAGATTGCGAACGATCTTGCTGGTCACTGCAACCAATTGTTGAAGCTACCAAAGCTGCAGCCAGGAACCCGGAAGCAAATTGCGCCTGACCAAAACTGAAGCGGTGTTTTGCGGACATCTTAAGAAATGAGCCCAGAAATATTATAAATTTAATATTCAGTCTAGTTTTCACAAGTTGAACTTTTAAAAAGTTGCTTTGGAAAATCGCCATTTTTGAGTCTCAGGCTTGCGAATCATGGAAATATCCTGTATTTCGAATCAGGATTTGCCATATGGCTCAAAAATTTGATATCGCGGATTGTTCTTTAGGGTTGGGATTGTTTGCTTCGACCCCGATTTCCCCATGGGAAACAATTTTCTACCTTACGGGTCGACAATTGAGCTTTGCCGAGGCGGTGGCATCAGAGCACGGGGAACATTCGATCCAGATTGGATTGGATCGCTATGTGAGCACTCATTCCTATGGGAGATACCCCCATTCACCTGCTCGCTACATCAATCACTCTTGTTCGCCAAATGCCGGGTTCGTGGACGAGATCCGGCTGGTGGCGCTGCAACCTATCGATGTCGGCGAGGAGATCCGCTTTGATTATTCGACGACGATGCTGGAGCGTTACTGGGAAATGGACTGTAGCTGCGGAGCATCGAACTGTCGACGCCGGGTGCGGGATTTCGATCTTCTTCCCTTTGCCCTTCAAGAGCATTATCTGAGTCTGGGAATCGTTCCCGAATTTATTCAGGACTACCTCACGGTCACACGGACGGATGAGCGTCGCGTCGCTTGATCCTCCCATCGCCAATCCGTTGATCGGTAGGGTCGGCGGCCTCTCGATCAGTTGAACTCCAGGTCGTCTCCTGATTCTTCGTCGAACTCCCGGTAGTCGTTGGTCATCTCCTCTCCCGGCAGGATCGTCCTTTTCGCGTAACAGACGAGATCATTGCCAGTCGTGCCTTCAGGGATGATGCAGACGATGTTCGGATCGGGGCTATGATTCGTAAATCGTGAATCGTCCGAGCAAAGGATGTAATCACCAGTGGCTCGGCTGACAAAAGCGTAGATGACAAGATTCTCCCGGGCGGCTTCGGGAAGGCTCTCGAACACCTCCTTCGTGATCACCTTGTCAAAACGGTCATCGAACCGCCATACCATCTGCCCTTCTTCGATGGTCTCCCGGGCGATGCACCCCAATCCGTGAATCTTGCTTGGCCCCACGCCGATTCTCACCAATGTCATGTGTTCCTTGCTTTTGATTGTTGGCAGGGCTGGGACGGTCTTCCCTTGTCAGGACAGTCTCGATAGAAGAATCAACGAAGCAATCGCCATCCCCACGCCGACCCACTCACGAAGATTGAGCGACTCTCCGAAGACGAAAGTTCCGAGAATACAGAGACACAACACCATCGTCACGCAGTACCAGACGCCAAGGTAGGCCAAATTGAGATGAGGCATCACATACACCAGCCCGACCGCGCTCAGGCCATAAATGAGCATGCCTACTGCAAACTGCCAGGATGAGAACGGCGATTTCTGCCCACTCGCCAGTTTCAGAAAGTAGTCTCCCGCCACGGCGGCGACGGCCAGTCCCACGGTAATTAGAATCGCGATCGCTTGGGCCTTCATGATCTCCTGAAAATCAACTTTCGCAAAATAACCCTGGGGAGTGATAAATCCACCCGAAAGCCTGTCGGGTTGCGACAAAGGGAATCGACTCAGCCTCTGAGCACAGCGCGAATTCGTGGGATTTTGGGCTTGAAAGCCAGAAATTCTAATTTATTCATAAATTTATGGAAAATATCAGCTCCTGCAAGCGCTCACGGCAATCGGGTTGGAGCGGATCTGCCATCATCCTTGGTGGGCTAGCGTTGATATTGTCAGGTTGCCGCGAAAACACCGAACCGGCGGCCGAGATCCCTGTCGCGGCCAAGGAGGCGGAGACAAACACGCTCACCATCTTGACGTGGGAGGACTACTTCTCACCAAGCGTCATCGAAGCGTTCGAAAGCGAGTTCGGAGTCGAAATCAACTTCGAGAATTTCGACAACCTCGACGAAATGGAGGCTCTCCTCCGGTCGCGACCGGGGGAGTTCGACTTGATTCTCACGTCGGGGATCAAGATTCCGGACTTGGTTTCGCTTCAGTTGGTTCAGCCGCTGCGGAAGGATCTTTTGCCAAATTTCAACAACAACGACTCACGACTTCTTGGACTCGGCGGGGATCCCCAAAACGAATTCTCCATGCCTTACATGTGGGGTCCGACGCTCATCGCGTATCGTTCCGACAAAATCGAGGCCCCGGAGGAGAGTTGGAAGAGTCTCTGGGATCCCAAATACAAAGGGCGGGTACTGATGCTTGAGGAAACATTCGACGCTTACAGTGCTGCCTTGCTCGCCTCCGGTCACGATCTCAACTCCCAGGATGCCGCGCATCTGGAGGCCGCCACCAAGCTCCTCATCGACCAAGTTGAGTCGATGGAGGCTCGTTTCGTCGATATCAACGTAATCCGCTCTAGCCTTCTCGCGGGTGATTGCTGGATCACGATGACCTATAGCAGTGATGCCGCCGTCCTCGCGGAGCAGGAGGAAAACATCTCCTACTTCATCCCGAAGGAAGGTGCGGCGCTGTGGGTCGATAGTTTTGTCGTCCCCCGTGACGCCAAGAACGCGGAGACGGCTCACCATTTTCTCGATTTCTTCTGTCGTCCGGACGTGGCGGCTGCCAACTCCAATGAGCTTTGGTGTGCCTCCGCAATTCGTGAAGTGCGTCCCTTGCTATCGAAGGAGATCCTGGAAGACCCCACCATTTATCTCTCCGATGAAGTTCTCGAACGATGCCACGTCGAGGTCCAATCGAGTCCGGAGAGACAACAACGAATCAATCAAGGATTCAAACGCGTCTTCGATCTCGTCCGAGAGACGCGGGACAATGTCGGGAACACGTCGGAAATCCGATCTCCATCGGCTCCGTAAGCTTCATGAGATTTCCGCTCCCGCTTCCATGCTCCTCCTCTATCAGCGCATGGGCTGATCGCGGTATCCGGCAATGAACCGGCGGCGCTCGTTCATTTTTCCCCGGGGCCCTTGTCTTGGCTTTGTCCTGGGTCGCTTTCCACCGTTGCGGGCGATCCATTTGGGGGCCTTGGCTCCAGACGGCAACGGGCGGTAAAACCGTCACCTCGGTCTTGAAAGAGACCACGGCGAAAGGACGCGGACTATCGAAAGACGAGTGGGAATGGATCGAGACGATCACGCTTGTGGCCTTGAAACAGGAGCGGATCGTCGAGGTGTGGGGCCGTGGAGGCGATAGGCGGCTCGAGCGAATCCGCGAGTTCCCCTTCCAGGGATACAGCGGGAGGCTCGGCCCGAAATTGCGGGAGGGCGATGGCCAGATCCCCGAGGGCATCTACCGGATCGAATATCTCAATCCGAACAGCAGCTACCATCTCTCGGTCAAGATCGATTATCCGAACGAATTCGATCGGGAGAAAGGCCGGAGCGATGGCCGTGATCACCTCGGCTACGACATTTTCTTCCATGGGAAATCGGTCACGATCGGCTGCATTCCGATCGGTGACGATGCCATCGAAGAACTTTTCACGATCGTGGCCCAGGCGGGTATCGGAAACGTGGAGGTGATCATCGCACCGTGGGACTTCCGGGAGCGGGAGGACGCTCCGGCGATCGATGCGATCTCGTGGGAGGAAGAACTCTACCGCCGGATCCGCGCCGCGATGCAACCCTACGCCGTTCGATCGGAGGGAGCTTCGGATTGATTCGCCTCAATCGTTCATTCCCAGGATCGATCGGGCCGCCGCAAAACCCGTGCGGATCGCTTCATCGACCCGGCCGCGGCCGATGAGGGCGTCACCGGCGAAATACAGCCCCATCGATCCGCCTTGTTTCAATCTCTCCTGTGGCACTCCTATCCGCGGATGGGCGTAACGCCATCGCTGGCAATCGCTCCATGCCGGTGTTGGCAAATCGGCCTGAAGAAGTGCGCCCAGGCAGTTCGCGGCATGGGCGACGACCGCATCAGGGGCGAGGTCATAGTTCGCCTCCGTCCAGAGGGGAGAAAGCTGCGCGACCACGAGCGATTGGCCCGGAGGAATGCGATCGTTCTTTCGATTCTCCAGGCTCACCCAAGCGAGGTCGTGTTCGCGATCCGTGTTGAGCAGGGCGTAGGCCTCCCCGGGCAGGCGGATTTCTCCACCAAAATTCAGCACCACCGAAAACTGGCTCCAGTAGGCCGCGCCCCGCAGGTCGAGGGTGAGGGCGTCCCGCAGCGAAGCGGGAAGATCGCTTGCCGCGAGCAGATCCGCGGTTTGCGGGGCCGGTGGAGTGATGAGCACCGCATCGAATCGACCGAAACGGCGTCCTTCCTCATCCTCCGGCAGCCAGTGGGACTCCTCGCGTCGCAGTCGCAGAATACGGACGCTGTTTTCCACCACGAATCCGCCCTTCGCGGCCATGAGCTTCCCGAGAGCGCTGATGCCGTCGCGATAGGTCCAGCGGGCACCGGACTTGTGATCGGGATCCGGGGGAGAGATCCTGCCCTCCCGGTCGAAGGTGAGAATGTCGCCGACGATACGTTGCAAGCCCTCGGTCGGCAGGGTCTCGAAGATCAGTCGCGCCACCTCGTTGCAACGGACTTTGAAATAGTTCGCCCCGAAATCGTAGCGGCACCCTTCCTTCGATCTTGTCGCGGCCCGTCCGGAAAGCCCGCGGCTCTTCTCGAATACGACCACTTCCTTCCCCGCCTCGGTGAGACGGAGGGCGGCGGCGAGTCCGGAGACCCCGGCCCCGATGATGGCGATTCGTTGATGCATGGAAGAAAGTCATACGCCTCACGTTCGCTTCCGGGATTCGTTGCGCGCGGCGCTCCGGCGATCAAAGCGCGGTGCCAGCGCATCGTGGTTCCCTTCGAAGGATGACGGCACGGAACCGCAGGCACCTTTCCACGCCAATATTCAACGTTTCCCTAAGTCGCTTGTCCACTCATGCGTCTTAGTCGCAATCCCCCATGCCCTTGGCTGAAATGCTCTCGCCCATTGAATCCACCCTTGCCATTTCCCTGTTTGCAGCCTTTGCCGACGGCGACCGTTGTGAACCCGAGCGGGCCCGCATCGAGCGGATCGCCGCCGAGCTCGGATGGGACGATCTCTCGTCAATTTCCCGACAGATACTGATGGGCAAACTCTCCCTCTCAGCGGCGGTCGCGGGCCTCGACGACGCGGAGGAAAGGCGGAGTGCCTACGAGTTGGCGCGGGCCGTCTGTGAAGTCGATGGCGATCTCTCCCCGGACGAAGCCGCATTTCTGGAAGAATTGCGTAGCCTTCTTGGCATCGATTGGGAGTCCTCCCGACATCTCGATGAGGAGGTCGATGCCCTCGCCCTCGCTCCGTTTTCACCGGCCGCCGTCGATCTCCCTCCGCCATTGCCCGAAGCCGTGCCGGATCAAGGCGGCATGATCCTGCGCTACGCCATCCTCAATGGTGCCCTTGAATTGCTGCCCGAGACTTTGGCGACCATGGCCATTGTCCCCCTGCAGATGAAAATGGTGCATCGCATCGGCAAAGCCCACGGGGTGGAGCTTGATCGATCCAGCATCAAGGAGTTTCTGGCAGCCGCCGGGTTGGGACTGGGATCGCAGATGCTCGAAGGATTCGCCCGCAAATGGATCGGCGATCTTGGCAAGAAGATGGGCGGCAAAAAGGTCGGGAAGCTCGCCAATCAAGTGACGGGATCGGCCTTCTCCTTTGCTTCGACCTGGGCGATCGGTCATCTCGCGGTGAACTACTACGAGGGCGGACGTCGATTCGGAGCGGCGGAGATGAAGGCGGTCTATGAGCCTCTCCTCGCGAAGGCCAAGGATCTTCACGCCCGTTATCTCCCCGACATCCAGCAGCAAGCCCGGTCTCTGAATCCGGCGGCCGTACTCGAATATGTGCGGGGCGGACGCGAGGTGTGAGACGCCACGATTGCGCCAGCCGGCAGGCGGGTTTTCTCCGCCAAAGAGGATCATCACGCGCTACTTCTAGCCATGATCCGACGTCACTTTCTCGCCGGCTCCGGCTCGCTGGTCGCTGTCTCCTGGATGCCAACTGGTATCTCCCGGGCCGCCGAAGCCGTTCCCCAATCCGTCACCGAACTCTGGGCCGGTTACGATCCACGGATCGAACCGCTCGAGACCGAGGTGATCCGGGAGTGGAAGGAGGATGGCGGCGTCTATCGGCACGTGCGTTTTCTCATCGGCACCTTCAAGGGCCAACCCGCGCGCATGACCGCGATCTATGGCTTTCCCGAAGGCGATGCGGAAAAGCGCCCCGCCGTGATGCACATCCACGGCGGCGGCCAGCGGGGTTCGCTGAGCGAGGTGAAATTGCTCGTCGGGCGCGGCTACGCGGCGCTCTCGGTGAACTGGGGAGGCAGCGGCTCGGGTCAGGCACCCTTCAACTCGGTCGAGGGCGCACAGCCCGGCGATCCGAACACCGACTGGGGCGCGGTCGATCCCTCGCAGTTGAATGCGCGGGCCTATTCCACCCTCCTTCCCGGGCCGAAGCAGCTCTTCGAGGACCGCGAACATCCGGGCAACAACAACTGGTATCTACTCACGATCGGTTGCCGCCGCGGCCTCACCTTTCTCGAGCAGCAGCCCGAGGTCGATCCGGCGCGGCTCGGCGTGCATGGCTTTTCGATGGGCGGCAATCTCACGATGTATGTCGCCGGCACCGATGATCGCGTGAAGGCTGCCGTGCCCGCTGTCGGAGGCCAGGGCTGGCGCTGGGAGACGCCTCCGGTTCTCACCGGCACGGGCCGTCCGCAAATGAGGATCGAGGGCGATCTCGAGCTCTTCCGGAAAACGCTCAGCTTCGAGAGCTACGCCCCGCTGATCCGTTGTCCCGTCCTGCATCGCAGCTCGACGAACGATTTCCACGGCTGCATGGACGATGTCTATCGCACCAACGCACTCATCCCGGACCAGCCGGTGCGGTATTCGTGGACACCGCATCTGAATCACCGTCTCTCGCCCGAGACGGCCGTGACGATGCCGCTGTGGTTCGATCACTTTCTGAAAGGCGGTCCGGCCCTGCCGGAAACGCCTGCAAGCGAACTGGCTTTTGACGGTGATCCCTTCCTGAAGGTCACTCCGGCGAAACACGACTGGCCCGTGGCGCGTTGCGAGGTTTTCTACAGCATCGATCCGGATCCCCGCGCCCGGTTTTGGCGAAGCGCGGAAGTTGCGCGTGAGGGCAACGCTTTCGTCGCGAAACTGCCGCTGCATGCGCTCGACTTTCCGCTCTTCGCCTTCGCGAACGTTCATCACACCCTGCCCAAACCCGAATCGATGGCGGCGATCCCGGGCATGGGCGGCACGATCGACGAAGTCTGTCTCAGCAGTTTGCTGCACACCGTCGCTGCGGGCGAACTGGCCAAAGCGAAGATCACTCCGAGCTTGTCACCTGGATCGCTCGTCGATGATTTCGCCCATGGCTTGCGCGACTGGTATCAGCTCAACGCCGGTCATCCCGGCCTCGTCCAGACCTGGACCCGCAAGCTCACCGATCCGCTCCATCGCGGTCCGGCCGGAGCGAAGCTGAACCTGACCCTGTCAGTACCACAAACGAACCCTCTTACCTTCGTCATCGTCGAGAACGAATGGCGTGGCGAGCGCGGTCCACGCCGCACCTTCGTCTGCGTCCGTGAGATCGCCGGCGGCGCGGGCGCGCAGAGTGTGACCTTGAGCGTCTCCGACTTTGCCGGCTTGACCGAAAAAGACGGCACGCTCGCCTCGTGGGACCACGTCGATCAATTCGGCATCTGCGCCCATCACGAGGGCAGCGGAATTCCGGCATCGGAATCGAAATGGGCGGGTGGTCCGCCCGTCTTCACGCGGCTCGAATGGATGGCATGAGACGAATCCTGGCCTTGCTGATCGCGGGTCTTCCCACGGGACTTGTCGTCGCCGATCCGGTGCTGTATCCGCAGGCCGCCGACTACACCCACTTGCACTGGGCCGAAGGATTTCCCGGCAGCATCGAAGGCGCTCCTTGGAGACGCGTCGTCGAGACCGGTCGCTATGCCTATGTGCTCGATACCGACACCTTGCAGATTCCGCATTTCGGAGCCTGGCAAAACGAACTGGGCTATGCCGACGCGACGAAACGGACCACGGCTGACTGGTCCTCGCTTCCACCCGCGGAGTTGGAACTGACCCTGACCGCCGATGGAAAAACCTACCGCTGCACCGCGGGCGGTACCTGGACGACGCACGGCGGACCGCGTCTCATCGAATCGGGACGATTCGTGCAGCGCACCGATGTCACCGATCTCGTCTTCACCGACGGCGAGGGGAACCGGGTCAATCTCGAGGCGCGCTTCGAATCCGCGGCCTGGCCGGACCGGCTCGGCCTCATCCTCGCGGCGCGTGCGGGAGCGAAGGCCATCACGCCGGGCGAGGAGAGCTTCGGTTTCGCCGGAGGCGGCTTCGGGCTCGACGGCAG
>JAEUHI010000017.1 GCA_016795385.1 Verrucomicrobiales bacterium
CTCCATTACTCCATTACTCCATTACTCCATTACTCCATTACTCCATTACTCCATTACTCCATTACTCCATTACTCCATTACTCCATTACTCCATTACTCCATTACTCCATTACTCCATTACTCCATTACTCCATTAGTCCATTAGTCCATTACTCCTTCCCCGCCCTCGCCTTCTCCATCATCTCTTGCAAGGTCACCGGCGCACCACCTCGGCGTTTGCTCTCGTCCGCTCCCGCCATGAAGGCGAAAATCTCGAGCGTTGTCTCGGCTGAGACGGGCGGCTTTCTCGTCTGGAAGAAGGTCACCATCTCCTTCATCAGTTCGGGGTATCCGGCTCCGGCGCTCTCTTCGATCACCGCCTTGCTGCCGAAAACCTTCACCCCGTAGACCGTCTTCGAGGCACGGAGCCCTAACAAAGTGCCCACCTTGCCGCCCTTCCAGATCCCGGTGACCACATCGGTGCCCTCGGTGTGCGTGCGCACGACGCTTTCGCAGCCGGTCCCGATCACCGTGAAGAGCGCCTCGGTCGGATGGATGCCATACCAGGCGAGGTCGAGGTGATGCTCCTCGAGCGAGGCCGGACCATAACTCACCACTGCCGCCACTTCGCCCACGTCGGTGGTCGCGGCCTTCACCACACCCGCGTTGTAGCGCAGGTTCGAGCAACTCCAGACGGGCGTGCCGTGTTTCTTCGCGAGGTCGAAGATCGCCACCGCATCCTCGAGGGTGGCGGCGACCGGTTTGTCGATGAAGGTCGGCTTGCCCGCCTCGATCGCCGCTCTCGCCTGCGCGAGGTGGGGACGCCCGTCGACGCTCTCGACCATCACCACATCGACTTCCGGCAACATCGCCTCGATCGTTTCATACATCTTCACCCCGTATTCCTTCGAGAGCGTCTCCACATAGCCGTCGATGCGGGAAACGCTCGACTCGATGTCCGGGCTGGATTGCGGCACCCCCGCGACGACGCGCACCGGGTATTGGTTCGCCGGATCGTGCAGGATCTTCGTGAAAGCGACGCAGTGCGAGGTATCGAGACCGATCATGCCGACGCGGATCGGTTTGGGGTCCTGGGATTGGAGGGCGGTGACAAAAACGAGGGCAGCGGCCGCTGAGAGAAAGGCTCTTTTCATGGGCCTCTTTTAGGAGAAGAGAGTGCCCGGCGATAGTCCGCGATGCGGCCAATGCCTCCCTTGCCAGGACGCGGCGAGGTGCCCGCCTTCTCTTTCAATCCTTCGAAACCACGGTGACCTTGTCCTGAGCCGATAAGTTGCCCGACAGGTCCGTGCAACGTGCCACGAAGGCCGTGCGGGTTCGCTTCAACCGCGAAGAGCGATACGACCAAGTGCCGGCGGAGGCGAGACCAACCGTGCGGAAGCCCCGGGAGCCCTCCTTCACCTCGACGCGGGCCACACCGACGTTGTCGGTGGCGGAGCCGCGTATTGTAACCTTGGATGCCGAAGTCTTTATGGTTTTGCCCCCGGAGATCCGGACAGCGGGCGCGGTCGTGTCCGGCACCGTCGGACCGGTCGCACGGAATTCCGAGATGGAACAGGTCTCTCCGGAATCCGCGTCGATCGCAAGCATGATCAGGGAAATGTTCGCCAGCGACGCGGGATTCATCGAATCCAACTGCACCAGGTCGTCAAAGGCAACAGTCAACGTTCCCGCCGCGGAGACCGTCGTATCGAACTCGGCATACTTCCCGATCGACTCGAAAACCCGTACTTTCACGGACAAGGTTCCCGATACGGCGGCAAAGTCGACCTCAAAACGATCGTTGGTCGCCCCATCGGTGAGATCGACCGGACCGAGACCGAAGTTGAGACCAGAGTCGTTCTCGTTTCCGTCCCACTGCAGAATCGCCCGGACCGATCCAGTGACGCCGGAAATCTGGACGCTCCCGGACGCCACCTGCAGACTGATCGTCTCTCCACCATCGAGAATCGGGCCGAATTCCATCTCACCCCCGAGCATGGATCCGTCGAGGAAAGCAGCGGAGTTGGTCGGAGCGAGGGTTCCGGAGAAATCATCAATCAGGATCTCCGCGGCGGACGCGGCAGACAGAGTCAAAAACATCGAAAGGGAACATGCTACGGTTTTCATATCCATATCAACGAACGGACCGATGCGCCAATTCTAACGATTTGGAACCAATCGTCAATCACCCTTCCTGCGGCATCACCAGACTCCGCGCCACCTCACCGCGCTCCAGGGCCGCGTAGGCCTCGTTGATTTCGCTCAGCGGATACGTCCGCGTCAGCAGCGAATCAAGGTCGATTTTTCCCTGCGCTTGGAGATCGATCAAGGTCAGCAAATCGAGCCGAGGCCGGGTCGATCCGTAGATCGATCCCTTCAGGGTTTTCTCGGCGTAGACGAGCTGGTTCACGTTGATGCGCGCCCGCGCCTCGGGCGGAGCGATGCCGACGACGACACAGATGCCGCCCTTCTTCGTCATGTCGTAGGCCTGCTCGATCGGCTCGGCGAGACCGATCGCCTCGAAGGCGTGATCGACCCCACGGCCGCCGGTGAGATCCTTCACCGCGGTGACGGGATCGTTCTCGCCGGCATCAACAAAATGGGTCGCGCCCATCGTCTTCGCATACTCCAGCTTCGCGGGGACACGATCGACCGCGATGATCGTCGTCGCACCGGCGAGGCGCGCGGTCTGGACAATGTTGAGGCCGATCCCGCCGCAGCCGATCACCGCGACACTGCTGCCGGGCATCACCCGCGTCGCGTGCATGACCGCTCCGTAACCCGTGATGACCCCGCAACCGATGAGAGCGGCATGTTCGAAGGAAACCGATTCCGGAATTTTCACCGCGGCGGCCTCCGGCATGGTCGAGCGCTGCGAAAAAGTCGAGACCCCCGCGTAATGGAGGATGGACTCGCCGGCGGCATTGCGGAAGCGCGTCTGCCCGTCCGGCATCAGCCCGGTGAAGCGCATCGCCGTGCCCACGTCGCAGAGGGCGGGGCGGCCTCCGAGGCAATACTCGCAACGACCACACGACATCCGCCAGATCGGGATGACATGATCCCCCGGCTGCACCGAGGTGACTCCTTTGCCGATCTCCTCGACGATGCCCGCGCCCTCGTGACCGAGGATGATGGGCGTCTTCATCGCGAGGTCGCCCTTCATCACGTGGAGGTCACTGTGGCAAACTCCGGCCGCCATCATCCGCACCGTGATCTCTCCCGGTCCCGGCGGCAACACCTCGACCTGTTCCAGCACGAGCGGCTCCTTGGCTTGATAGAGAACGGCGGCGAGGGCTTGCATGAGTAACGCGGTGAAATCGCGCTTTAGTAAAAGGTGAAAGGTGAAAAGTAAAAGCTAAAGTGGGCCCGGCCGTGAATGCTCTTCCCTTTCCCCATGAACCCTGAAGACTCTGAAACGATGCGCTATGGCATGCTCGGTGCCGATCCTTCGTCGCTCCTCGAAAAGCTCGAGAAATACACCGGCGAAGTCGACTGGACCTACCTGAAGCCCCATTACGAGAATGGCGCCCTCATCTGGGTCGATCCCGCCCTCTCGATCACCGAGGTCGGTCACGCCTTTTCGATCGACGACGCCGACCGCGTCCTCGCCTGGCGGAAAGCGGGAGACATCGTCACTCCATCGGATCCCCACGCCCTCCACTGGGAGGAAAGCCAGGCCCGATTTCTCGCGCTGGTCGTGTCACCCTTCGTGCTGATCCAGCCGAAGGACTGAGGAATCACTTCACCACCGGCTTCCCGGCGTCGGTCCAGCCATTGTAGCCGTCGACGAGGTGGTAGATCTTGGTGAACTTCAGCTTTTTGAAAAGCTCCATCGACTTGCCGCTACGACCTCCGGCGGCGCAGTGGACGAGGTAGGGCTTTTCGGGATCGAGCTTCGCGATCTGGGCTTCGAAGTCACCGCCGTTGAAGTTCACATTCACCGCGTCCTTGAGGTGCCCGTCGGCATACTCCTCCGGGGTGCGGACATCGAGCACGGTCACCTTCTCACCGCTGGCGAGCATCTCAGCGGCCTTGTCGACCGAGACATCGACGGGATCGGCGGCCATCACGTATGTGAGACCAAGGGAGGCAATGAGGGCAAGAAGGGACAAGGTTTTCATACATTCATCCTACACCCGCCGCCTCTGCCCACCAAGTCCGGTTCCTTTCCGTGGATGCGTGAGCATCCGTCCCACCATTTTTCTTGGCAGCATCCCCCGAAAACGGAACGCTCGGGATCAACATGAGACCGCTTGCGTTTTGGTTTGTCTTCGTCTGCGCCACCGGAGCACGTGCCGCCGACCTTGTCCTCGTTGAGAAGGGAACACCCCGTGCCGAGATCATCCTCTCGGAGACGCCGGCACGCTCCGTCCGGCTCGCCGCGCATGAACTGCAGGAAAGCCTTGCCAAGATTTCCGGTGCCCGGCTTCCCATCCGCACCGCGCCTTCCGACAAGGCCGTCGTGAAGCTCTTCATCGGGGAAAGCCCCCACACCAAGACCCTCGGATTGAATTCAGAAGGCCTAGCCGACGGCGCTTATCGCCTCGTGAGCGGAGCGGACTGGATCGCCTTCCTCGGCGACAACAGCGACTTCGTTCCAAAGGAACCGTGGGCGACAAACAACGACGCCATCCGCACGGGCAAACTGCAGTCGCAGTGGGACGCGATCACCGGCGAAAACTGGGGCGTCCCGAATGCGACGATGTACAAACACCGCCTCCGCCTTCCCGGTGACCTCGGCAAACCCGACGGCGCGACGACGGAGAAAAACGAGTTTCTCGAAATCTGGGGTTTCGACGAGCGAGGCAGCTACAACGCGGTCTGCGGCCTGCTCGATCGTCTCGGGATGCGCTGGTATCTCCCGGGCGAACTCGGCGAGGTCGTGCCTCGGCTGGAAACCGTCGTGGTTCCCCCGCTCGATGACATGGTAAAACCCGACTTCGCGGTACGGCGCTTCAATGTGCGCTTCGGCACGAACGGTCCCGAGACGGCGCGTTGGGCGATGCGGCTGGGATTGCGCGATCCCAACGAACTCCAGGTCGCCCATGGCATGGACACGATGACGGGGAACGACGCCGTCTTCGCCGAGCATCCCGAGTGGTTCGCCCTCTATGGCGGAAAACGCCATTACACGCCCGGTTACAGCAAGAACCAGCTCTGCTATTCGCATCCCGGGCTCTTCGAGGAGACGGTGCGCTGGGCGCGCGCGCAGTTCGACCACTACGATTTCGACACCGTCTCAATCATGCCGCCCGACGGCTACACCGCGATCTGCCAGTGTCCCGATTGCGCGGGAAAAGACGATCCCGCCCGGGCCGATCGCGGCCATCTCTCCGACTACGTCTGGGATTTCGTCAACCGCGTCGCGAAGGAGGTCGGCAAGACCCACCCTGACAAACGCATCCTCAACTGCGCCTACGGGGCCTACACCTCGCCGCCGCTGAAGATCGCGAAACTCGAGCCCAACGTGCAGGTCTGCATCGTCGGCGGACGCCGCCCCTCCGCCGACAAACCGGAACAACAGGCCGAGATCCGGAAGCTGCGCGAGGAATGGCTCGCGAAGACTTCGCAGCCGCTCCTCATCTTCGAAAACTACCCCTTCACCGACCGTGGCTGGTATCTGCCCTCCTTCGTCCCCCACACGATCGGCGCGTCCATCAACGAGACCAAGGGTGTCTCGATGGGCGAAGACATCTGGCTCAGCCTCGGTCCCGACTTCACGAAGAAGGCGCTCGGATACAATCACTTTCCCGTCTACTTCACCGCGCGGATGTACTGGGGCGGAAAAGAGGCCGACGTCGACGCGATCTTCCGCGAATACTGCCGCCTGTTCTACGGTCCGGCCGAACGCGAGATGCTCGCCTTCTTCGAATACTGCGAGGCGAACTGGTCGGCGATGGAGAAGGACAAAACCCTCGCCGACGAAGCCCTAGCCCGTTTTGCCGCGGCCAAGGCAAAGGCTCCCACTGACTCCGTTTTCTCGCAGCGGATCGCTTTGGTTGACGACTACCTCGACGGGCTCCGCCGCAAGAGCGTGCAGCTCGGCCAGAAACGCGGACGCGTTCCCACGGTGCGCCTCGTCGGCGACGCCGCGGGCGTCGTCATCGACGGCAAGCTGGACGACGCCTATTGGCAGGAGACGCCCGTCTCCGCCACCGGCAGCTTCAGCGAGTTGCAGACCGGCCGCATTCCGACCCACGCGACCACCTTCCAAGCGGGATGGCAGGCAGGCAGCCTCGTGTTCGCAATCCGCTGCGAGGAGCCCGACGCTCAACCTAACATTGGCACCACGACCGACGACGATTCCGCCCTCTGGTATGGCGACTGCATCGAGATCCTCCTCGAGACCGAGGCGCGTTCCTACTACCAGATTGCCGTCTCCCCTTCCGGCGCCGTGGCCGACCTCGACCGATCGGCTCCGCGCGAGGCCTGGTTCGGCTGGGATTCCCAGGCCGAGGTCGCGACCCATATCGGCGACGGCATCTGGACCGTGGAGATCCGCATCCCCGTGACGCAGGACGAAAACGACCCGCTCCACCAGGTCATCGGGAGCAAACCCACCCAGAGCCTGCCTTGGCATGTCAATCTCTGCCGCCAGCGGATCCGCGAGGACGGCACCGAACACAGCGCCTATTCGCCCACCGGGGTGAACAACTTCCACGCCCCGATGAAGTTCGCGCACTTCTTCGACGGCCGCTCCCACACCTTCGAGGCGTCGGAGCTGAAGGGCGATTTCCTCACCGACTTCCGCGCCGCGACCGACCTGGCGCGGGACCGCAAACACGAGGAGGCACTCGCCGCGTTCCTCCTTCTCGCCGAAGGGAAGAACATTGAGGTCTCCCTGACCGACGAACAACGCTCCGCCGCCCTCGAACAGGCCGCGGCTTCGGCGCGCGCGCTCCGGGACTTCGCGAAGGCGGATGAAATCACGGCCCGCATCCCCGTCGAAGCGGTGCGCAAGACGGCGCGGCTCCTAAGCCTTCTCGATCAATACCAATCCGCCACGATTGTCACGGAGTTCCAGGACGAGGACTTCACCACCTGGCCCTATTGGAAACGCGGCGTGGGCCTCCTTCTCCGCGGCCGCGCCCGCGCCTTGATGAAGGATGGAGAGGGCGCCGTCGCCGATTACACCCGGGCGCTGCCACTGCTCGGTGATCCGCGGATGCGGCAAAGCCTGAACCTCGCCCTCGGCCAGGCGCACGAATTCCTGAAGCACGATGACAACACGGCCCTTGAGGCCTACCGCATTGTCTACGGAGACGCTGAGTCCGTCGGAGGAGCGGACGCACTGGGCGCGGTCCAAGCGGCCGCCCGAATCCTGACACGACAACAACAGCCTGACGCCGCCCTCGCCGAACTACAGCGGATCGATACCACGAAGATCCGCGGCACTTGGCTGCATTCCACCCTGCTCGCCCGCGCCGACGCGCACGCGGCAGCCGGAAAGCGGGCCGAGGCGGTCGCCCTCTGCCGCGAGGTGCTGGCGGATGCTTCCGCCGAAAAGCGGCATCAAGAAGCCGCAAAAGCGAAAATCGCCGAGTGGGAATGATCAGTTCCCCGCCACCTTGCCTCCCTCATCCACCACCCGCAGCCTCACCCGCTGGGTCGTGTGCCCGCCGCCCGCCGAGGTCTGGAGGTGGAAATCACGCACACCAGGAGCGGTGATCTTCGAAGCGGTGATGAAAAGGCGCTTCTCGCTCTCCTCCGGCTGCAACATCAGACCGTTCAGGCCGATGTTGTCGACGTAGACGCCGTGAGGCAGGTTCCGACCCGCGTCCTCCTTGCCGAACTGGATGTCGCCTTCCAGCCCGTGGCGGTCCGCCGCGACGATCGCGGTGATGGTCTGACCGGGCCGGATCGTGAACTCGAGCACGCCGTCCTCCGCCACTTTGCCGGAGTCGCCGTCGGGCTTGAGATGGACGCGCAGATTCTGTTTGTCGAGCAGGGCGATGGGCATGGCCTTGCCCGCCTCCTTGGCGACGGGCTGGTCGTTGATCATGGCCTTCGCGTGGACCGTCACCTTGGTGGCGTCCTCCTTGGAAAGGCCCGCGAAGGCTGCGGTGGAACGCAGAGTCGCGAAGGCACGGTCCTGCCCCGGCTCGATCACGATGGGTTGCGCGATCGAGAGCGTCTCGGGCAGCCCCGAGAGGGTCACCTCGATCGGGCCGTCGTAGCCGTCGAGACGCGTCGCCGTGAAGACGAGTTCGCGCCCGCTCTCCGGCGCGAGTTTGAGATCCTTCCAAGCCGCCGCGACGGTGAAGTCGGGCTTCAGGCTGCGGGCGACCAGGGTGTAGTCGTAGCCCTCGCCGCCAAAGCCACGGGTATCGGAGAGACGCACGACATAGTCGCCGTCGGCCGGCGCGGTGAAACGCAGCACCGAATCCGCGCCGAAGCGCCGCTCGGGGTCGTCGTCGTTCTCGTAATAGACCCGATAAACCGGCAGCCCGGTGCGTCCCGGATCGGATCCGGGAGGCAGCGCCCTGACAATGTAACAAGGCTGGCCGAGCGGATGGGACATCGGCGTGGTCTGGAACCAGGTGCGGCGGTTTCCGAAGCCGGGATAGACGTTGAAGCCCGAGTCGGGACCCCGCGGATAAAGGTGCAGCTTCACGACCTCGCCGTTCACGTAGAGGAATTCGTTCAGCTCCATCTCCTCCCAGTTGTGGACGCGGAAATCGCTTGAGGTCATCGAGTCCTTGCCACGGAAGGTCAGCCACGAATCGCGCACCGCCTGGAGCACGGCCTGCTCGACCGGAGCGCCCTTCGCATCGAGGATCGCGAGCTTGGAATCGAGCTTCGACTTGGCCCGTTCCGCGTTCACCTCGAAGACCCAGGTCTCGCCGGCTTTGGCGGTGAAGGGGTAATCATCGACCTCGCCCATCGCACCGATTTTCCCTTTGGCTTCGCTGCGGCGGACCAGCTTCGGATTCGTACCCGAGGTCGCTTCCGCCAGCATCAGGGTTTGGACTTCCACATCGGTCGCGGCGGCGACGACCGCTTTGGAGTTCATCGACGTGTGCGCGGGTGTGGCGATGCCGGCGAGTGCGAGGCGCTCCTGCGATCCATCGAGGCGCGAGGCGAAAAGCGCTTCGTTTTTCCCAGCAAAAGCCAGCACGGCGAGCACGTCGGACTGCGGGCCGAAGTCCTTCACGATCTCGACCGCGGGCAGGCTCCAGAGTTTCAGGGAACGATCCGCCGAGGTGGTGACGAGCTGTTTCCCGTCCGGCGAGACCGCAAGATCGACGATGGCATCCTCGTGGCCAAAGCGTGTCTGGAGCAGCGGATTGAGCTGCGGCGCGGTCTTTGATACAAAACGCCACAAACGGATGCGGTTGTCCGCCCCCGCCGCGACGATGTGCTGCGAGTCGGGCGTGAAGGCGACGCGGAATTGCTCGGCCTCGGGCTGGTTCAGCGTGTCGAGTCGTTCTCCCGTCGCGACCTGCCAGATCTTGCAGGTGCCGTCGCCGCTCGCGCTGGCGATGACCGTGCCATCGGGCGAGAAAGCGAGATCGTAGACCGCACCGTTGTGGGCGGTCATGGAGCGGAGGAGCTTGCCCGAGGCGAAATCCCAGAGATGGATGTCGCGGTCGTAGCCTGCGGTCGCTAGAATGGCTCCGTCGGGAGAGAACTCGGCGTCGAAGAGGATGTCGCGATGTTTCCCTTCTCCGATCGTTTTGGCGACCTCGCCGCTCTTCGTGTCGAAGACGATCGCCTCGCCCTTCAATCCCGAAATTCCCGTCGCGGCGACGAGCTTCGAGCCGTCGGCGGAGAAATGGAGGGCGTTGATCTTGCCTTCGGGCGTTTTCAGCGTCTTCACGTCGTCGCCCTGATGCAGTTCGATGCGACCATGCTTCGCGAAGGCTTCGAGGGCGCCATCTTTCGCAAAGGCGGCGGCGGTGATGGCATCCTTCGCGGCTGCGGTCGGCGCGACTGCGGGCACGACGAGGGTCGAGAGCAGGGAAATGTCGTGTTCCTTCGCGGGACCCTTCGCGCCTTCCTCGATCCAGCGTTTCAGCAGGGCGACCTCGTCGGCGGTCAACTGCGGCTCCTTCTTTGGCGGCATCGCCGGTTTCGCGGTTTTGAGGATGGTCTGGAGCAGATAGGACTCGTCGGGCTTGCCGGGCACGAGGATGGTCTTGTCCTCCGTTTCACCGCCCTCCATGAGCTCGGCGAAGGTCTCGACGGAGAAACCGCCCTCGTAATCGCCTCCGTTGTGGCACCCGGCGCAGTAGTCGCGCAGCAGCGGGGCGATGTCGGTGTGGTAGTCCACGGGCGCGGCGGTGACAAAGACCGGAAGCAAAACAAGGAGGGCCGACATTCCTGTCGGCCACGTCGTGGGACGCGCGGCCGGGCTTGCCGGGCGACAGAAATGTCGCCCCTCCTTGGGTTCACGACGGAAGAGGGTTGAACGCATCATCGGACAGGGTTCGGTCAATGCTGGAAGAGGAATTCGCGCGAGGTCATCAGCGCCCAGAAGAGGTCTTCGATCGCGGCGCGTTTGTCGCCCTCACCGGCCGAGCCTAACATCGCCAGAAATCCGGCCTTCTCCGTCTCCGTGGGCAGGCGCGAGAGCGTGGCGAGACTGGCCTCCTCGACGATGCGGGTATCATCCGCCTTTTCCGCGATGAGTTTCTCGACGATGCTCTTGTTCGAGGCGAGGCGGTCGTTCACGGCATCGCCGTTGGCGAGGTGGAGCACCTGGATCATGCTGGGCTGGTTGGAGCGCTCGCATTCGCAGGTGATCTCGCGGTCGTTGCGGCCGAAGGTCTTGAGGAAGTAGGACTGCACCGCGGAATCGTAGAGTTCGAGGGCGCGGGTGCCTTCCTTGTAGAATTCGGTTTTCTCCGAGCTGCCATCGTTGAGGGCGACCTTGTCGAAGACGCCGGCCACCCCGGTGACATCGGCGATGGCGTCGTGCAACACCTCGGCCATGAGACGGCGCGGCTGGTGGCGCGAGAGGTATTTGGTGTCGTCGCTGTTTTCGGAATGGACCTCGCCGCTGCGTTGGTAGGTCTCGCTTTGCAGGACGACGCGCATGAGCGACTTCAGGTCGAATTGGCTTTTGACAAGGTGTTGGGTCAGGGCCTCGAGGAGCGGCTCGTTGCTCGCGGGATTCGAGGCACGGAGATCATCAACCGGCTCGACAAGCCCGCGTCCGAAGTAGGCGGCCCAGACCCGGTTGGTGATGGAGCGGGCGAAGTTCGGATTCTCCGGCGCGACGAGCCAATCGGCGAGAGCTTCGCGACGGTCTTCCGTTGCCTCCGGATCGAGCGGCTCCCCGTCGAGCGGCGCGGGCACCTGCGGTTTGCCGGTGCGCGGCTGGATGAGGTCGCCGCGCGGTTCGACGTAGAGGGTGCGGATGCCGTCGCCGCTGCGGGTGTCGCCGCCCCAGCCCTTCGCCCGGACGCGGGAGAAGAGATTGGCGAAGGCGTAGTATTGATCGTTCGTCCACTTCTCGAGCGGATGATCGTGGCACTTCGCGCAGTTGATCGACTGGCTCAGGAAGGCCTGGGCGACGTTCTCGGCGAGAGTCTCGGGATCCTGGTGGACGGCGTAGAAATTGGTCGCGCCGTTCTCGGTGCTGATGCCTTTCGCGGTGACGACTTCGCGGATCATTTCATCCCACGGCCGGTTCGCGGCGATGTTGCCCCGGATCCAGTCGTAGTAGGCCTTCACCGCGGCGGGACGGAGGATGCCGCCGTTGACGAGGAAAATGTCGGAGAAGCGGTAGCTCCAGTAGTCGACGAACTCCTCGCGCTGGAGGAGGGCATCGATCAGTTTGGTGCGTTTGTCAGGGGCCTGGTCGGCGAGGAAGGCACGGGTCTCCGCGACGGTCGGGAGTTTGCCGATGGTGTCGAGGAAAGCGCGGCGGATGAAGTCCTCGTCCGAGCAGCGGCCCGAGGGCTGGAGATTGAGCTGGGCGAGTTGGGCGAGAACAAGCTCGTCGATGAAGTTTGCCTTCGGCGCGGAAGTGAAGACGTCTGCGGGAATCGAGTTCGGGAAAGGCGAGCGGATCCGCGCGATCGCCACCTTGCTTGCAAAGAGCGCGGTCACCGCTCCTTCGCCATGACCGATCACTTCGGCGGTGCCGGAGTCGTCGATGTAGGCGACCGTTTCATCGGCGGAGGCGAACTTGGCCCAGTCGGTGACGTCGAGGCTGCTGCCGTCGTCGTAGTGGGCGGTGACGAGGAAACGCTGCTTCGAGCCGTTTTTCAGGATCGAGAGCGGCGGCTCGACCGTGATCGACACGACCGCCGCATCCTCGGCCGAAGGCGCGGGACTGCCGTTCGCGATCCACTCGGCGAGGATGCGGTATTCGCGCGAACGGGGATCGAGTTTCTTGCCGCCCTTGTGTGGCGTGGCCATGGTCGGCTTGGTGAGGAGCAGGCTCTTGGCGGGCTCGAGCGGATCGACGCGACGTCCGCGGGCCTCGCGGGTCATCGTGTAAAAATCGGCGGGCGGATCGTAGCCGCGCAGGCTGAGGCGGAAGCCCCCCTTGCCGGCGACGGCGCCGTGACAGGCTCCCATGTTGCAGCCCTGGCGGGTCAGCACCGGCATGACGTGTCCGTTGAAGCTCCAGGCGAAAGGTTGGTCGAAGTTTTCGACGACGATCTCTCGGGTCGCGACGGCATCGCCGGTCTTCGCGGTGAGGACGGCTTTGCCGTTGCCTTTGGCATGGACGACCCCATCGACGATCTCGGCGACGCCGGCGGGTTCGATCGAAAAGACCGCGGACGGTTCCTCGCCGATGTAGTTGCCGCCCTCGGCCCGCAGGGCAAGGACATGCTGGATCGCCTCGGGTCCATCGAGGTGGATGGATTCGGGGAGGATGCGGAGCTCCTTCGCCGAGAGCGGCGCGAGAGTTGCGAAGAGAAGCAAAATGATCAGAGGTTTCATCCTAACGTTGCAGTTAAAAAGTGGCATGGGCATCCTGCCGGGGCCGCCTTCGGCCATGCATCGTGTGGTGAGGTGGAAGTCGATTGAAGGCCCATTCGCTCATAGGCCCGCGCCGAACGTTGCGTTGCAGAGCGAGTGGCGCTGAAAAGAAGTTCGTTCATCTTGCCAAGGCGCATGGGCAGGATGCCCATGCCACTTTCTTCCATCACGCAAACAGTTCCTTCACCGGCTCTTTCCCGAAATCGACGATGGGGAACGGACGTCCCGACGGCCCCGGCAGGTGGGTTTCGAGATCGAAGCCCAGCGCATGGAACATCGTCGCGACGATGTCGCCGGGCGAGACGGGGCGCTCGGCGGGGAATCCTCCGACGGGATCGCTCTTGCCGACGACGTGGCCGCCTTTCACCCCGCCGCCGGCGAAGGTGCAGGTGAAACACTGCGGCCAGTGGTCACGTCCGCCCGCGGGATTGACCTTCGGGGTGCGGCCGAATTCGCTGAGGCCCGCGACGAGCACATCGCCGAGCATGCCGCGCTGGTGGAGGTCCTCGATGAGGGCGGAATAGGCCTGGTCGTACATCGGGGCGACTTCGTCCTTCATCTGGTTCACGGTGATGAAGGGCTTCGAGCCGTGGATGTCCCAGGAGAGCTCGTTGAAGACGGTGAGGAAGGTGTTCACCGTCACGAAACGCACCCCGTTCTCGACGAGGCGCCGGGCGAGGAGGAAACACTGGCCGACGCGGTTCATTCCATATCGCTCGCGCACCGACTGCGGCTCTTTCGAAAGATCGAAGGCGGCGCGCGCCTTTTCACTGGTCATGAGCCGGAAGGCGGCGTGGAAATTCTCATCAAGGAGCCGGGCGTCCTCGCTCGCCTCGAAGGACTTCACGGTCTGGTCGACGAGGTCGCGCATCTTCTGGCGGCGATCGAGACGCGTCGCGCCGAACTGGTCGGGCGGCAGGAGATCGGGCACGCGGAAATCGGGCTTCGAGGGATCGGCCATGAGCGCGAAAGGATCGTAGGCTTTGCCGAGGAAACCTCCGGCCTGGCCGTTCGGCAGGTTGCCACCGCCACGGCCCATCAGTTCGGGCAGGACGACGAAGGGCGGCAGGTCGTTCCTCGCGTGCATCAGGAAATTGGCGACCGCTCCGGCGTGGGGCGTCTCGATCCCGCCTGTGAAGCGGCGCCCCGTCTGCATGATCTGCCAGCCGGCGTCGTGGACCGCGGCCCCGTCGTGATGGCAGGAGCGGATCAGGGAAAACTTGTCGGCGATCTCCGCATGCTTCGGCAGGATTTCGGAAACCTCGAAGGCATCGCTCTTCGTGCGGATCGGCTTGAAGGGACCGCGGATCTCGCTCGGGGCGTCGGGCTTCATGTCCCAGAGATCGAGGTGGCTCGGACCGCCGAGATTGAAGATGAGGATGCACGATTTCGAGTCGTCGCCCTTCACGTTCCCGCTCTGCTTCGCGGCGAGAAACTGCGGCAGGGAGAGACCGATGGGAGCGAGGGCCCCGATGGTGAGGAATTCGCGGCGGGTGCGTCGTGGCCCGCAAAGCGGCCCGGAGGTTTCGGCGAGGAAGTCGAACATGGCTCGGGTGGGATCGGATCCCGGTTACAGGGGTGAATGTCCTACGCTATCGAAAATCTCACTTGCCGTCTTGTAGCGTGATGGCGGGTTTTGGTATGTTTCGATCATGCCCCCTTTCGACCCAAAACGCTTCCAGGAGGACTTTTTCGCGCGCTGTCCCGGTCTCCGCGAGCCCATCGAGTTGATGGCGGCGCTGCCGGGGGTGGCGGTTTTTGTCAAAAACCTCGAGAGCCGCTACGTCTACAACAACGACTTCCACCGCATCCGCTACGACCGCATCCCCTCGGACGAACTCGTCGGGAAACGGGCCCGCGATTTCTTCCCCGCCCTCCTCGGCGACGCCTACGAGGCCCACGACCGCATCGTCTTTTCGACGGGGCAGACCGTGGTGAACCAGATCTGGCTCGTGCCGACGATCCGGGGCACGCCGGGCTGGTTCCTCGCGAGCAAGTGTCCGATCCGGGACGCGGACGGGGTGGTTGTTGGTTTGTTAGGCTTGATGACTCCGATCGAGACGCCCGAGGAGCAGCGGATCCATTTCGGGAGCCTGCAGAAGGTCATTGAACACGTCGAGACCCATTTCGTCGACGAGATCGACGCGGAAGGCCTCGCCAAACTCGCGGGACTCTCCGTGCCGCATTTCAACCGCCTCTTCCGCCACGTGCTGCGGCTCTCGCCGATGGAGTATGTGCTCTCCCTGCGCGTGCAGGAGGCGCAGCGTCTCCTCGCGACGACGCGGATGTCCCTCGGCGAGATCGCGGCGGCGACGGGGTTCTACGACCAAAGCCACTTCACGAAACGCTTCCGAAAAGTCACCGGCGTGACGCCGAGTGAGTATAGGCGCGGGGTGTTTTTGTGAAAAGGAGGTAGGAAACCACGAATGGAACGAATCAAACGAATCAAGATGGGGATGTTGAATACGGAGATTTCAGAAAAATTCGTTTCATTCGTTTCATTCGTTCCATTCGTGGTTACAACACATCGATGTCATGAGTGACGACGTTTCCTATGAGGCTCCCGAGCCGCTCCGCTTCGGCCAACTCAAACGCGGAGACCTGATCCACCCCGAGCTCTCCCATTCGATCGTCGGAGCGGCGATGCGCGTCCTCAATACGCTCAAACCGGGCCTCGGCGAGAAAGCTTACGAAAACGCCCTCGTAGTTGAACTCTGCAAACGTGGCCACCGGGTCGAACAGCAAAACGATTCGATGTTTACTACGAGGGTGTCCTTGTCGATACCCTGATTCCCGATTTGCTGGTCGATGAATGCGTGGTGGTGGATCCCAAGGTAGTATCCGAATTCAATGATTCCCACACGGCCCAGATGATGGGCTATCTGAGGATCACCGGGTATCGGCTGGCAATTCTTCTGAATTTCAAATACGCGGACCTCAAGCACCGTCGTATTGTCCGATTACCCGATCGTTCACCGCTTCGTCACCGTCACCGTCACGATCGCCGACGAGAGGCCGAGGTCATCGACGCTGCGCAATTTGATCTGGTTTTTTCCGGGCTTGAGACGGGCCCGCAGGGACCAGCTCGTCGTGCCTGAGGCGGTGGCGGGTTTGTTGTTCACGGTGCTCCGGACCGAGGCGACCGAGCCATCGGAGTCCGCCGCGGTGCCTCGCAGGGTGACGCTCGATTGCGTGGTGGTGATCTTTTTCGAACCGGTCACCCGGATCGTCGGCGCCACGTTCACCGGATCAAATCGTGTCATGCGGTGAGCGTCGAAATCGCTGACGAGGATGCTTCCCTCCGGCCCGGGTCCGATGTGGAACGGGCCCACCATCCCGTTGACCGACGCGGCCGGGACTTCGGTGGCGAAATCCACTTGGCCGAGAACGAGGTCGGCGACGATGCCGTCGCCGCGCGAGGCGGCATCACGATAGCGCAAGACGCGCTTGTTTCCGAAGTCTCCCACCCAGACATCTCCGTCGAGGCCGGCATGGACGCTGAAAGGGGTATCAAGACCGTCGGCGGCCCGCGTCGCTCCCCGATTCGAAACGACCGATACAAAATTCGCCTGGCCGAGGACCTGACTTGCGGCGATGCCATTTACGATGATGCCGCCGGCCGCCGCATAGCGGAGAACGCGGTGGTTCACACTGTCGCCGACCCACAAGTTTCCCGATGCATCGAGGGCGATGCCGACCGGCTCCCGCAAGGTGTCCGCGGCGGCGGGACCGCCCTGGTTGGCATCGACGCTGGTCAGATCCGGCTGGCCCAAAACAACATCGGCGCTGGCCCCGTTCGCCTTGCTCGTCACGGCATTGTAGCGGAGGACGCGATGATTGACGCGGTCGGCGACCCAGAGGGCGTCATCGGGTCCGACCACCAGCCCGTGGGGACTGTTGAGGGTCGAGCCGCTCGCTCCCGCGGTGGCGGTGGTAAAATTCGCCTGACCAAGGACGGCGCTCGCCGGGGCACCGTTTCCGAGAAAGGCGGCGTTGTCGAAACGGAGGACCCGGTTGTTGCTGCCGTCCGAGATCCAGAGCCGGCCCTGGGTATCGACAAAGGCGGCGCGCGGGAAATGCAGCGTGCTGTCGGTGGGGGACGCGAGACCGCGGTTCGCCAGATTGTTGGTGAAGTTCGCCTGACCGAAGACCGCTTCGGGCAGGGCCCCGACCTGCCCCGTGGCCGCGGCCGGAAAGCGAAGCACCCGGTGGTTGAAACTGTCGACGACGTAGACCTTCCCGTTCACCGGATCGAAAGCCGTGCCTCGGGGCGAACTGAGGCGGTTCGCCAAATTGGAGAAACCGCCTGAGGTGAAGCTGGTTTGGCCGATCAACCCGGTGGCATTCTGCCCGTTGGTGAAGGTCTGGGCGGAGAGTGTGGTCCCGGAGAGAAATCCGGTGAGCAAGAGCAGCGACAGGAAGGGGCGATCCATGTCCCAAATTAGAGGAATCCCCTGGAAAATCAATGTGTCGCCACTCACCCCTTCGCCCGCTCCGCCTCGGCCCATTCGAGCGCCTTTTGGAGGCTGGCGTTTTCGAGGAAGTGGTTCAGCCTCGGGGGAATGGCTCCCCGATGCCGCTGGTGGAAGGCGGTGATGCCCTCCGAGATCTCGCGCAGGAGGGCGAGCTGCCGGTCGGGATCGTTCTCACGCAGCGCGGCGTCGCCAATGACGTCGAGACGCCGGCGGAGCAGTGCGATGAGTTCGTCGAGGTCTTCGTGTTTCATAATGGGTGACTGAAGAGGGTTTGCAGGACGAGTCAACCCTCTTGCACCGGCCATTTGCGCCCTAACGGAACGGCCAAATCATCGGAATGAAAACCGAGGCGACGACCCAGAGCACGAGGTTCAAGGGCACGCCGACGCGGGGGAAGTCGGAGAATTTGTATCCCCCGGCCCCGTAGACATAGGTGTTGGTCTGGTAGCCGATCGGCGTGGCGAAACTGGCGCTGCACCCGAAGACGAGCGCGATGATGAAAGGCCGCGGATCGACTCCGATTTCTCCCTGCCACGAGATCTTTTCCGCGATGCCGATGACAATGGGGGTGAGCAGCGCGGCGACGGCGTTGTTGCTGATCAGTTCCGTCAGGGTGGAGCTGAGAAGGTAGACGATGGCAAGAATGACGAAGGGCGAGAAATTCCCGCACAGCGCCATGATGCCGTTCACGAGGACGGCGGCGGCCCCGGTCTGGTCCATCGCCAGCCCGAGACCGAGCATGCCGAAGATGAGAAAGACGATGTTCCACTGGATCGCGGCATAGGCCTGCTCGCCCGTGACGCAGCCAAAGAGGATCATGGCGAGGGCGGCGAGCATGGCCAGAGCCGGCACGGGCAACACCCCGACGGTCGCACCGAGGACGAAGGCCAGGGCGATGCCGAGCCCGATCCGGACCTTGCGCCGGTCGATGACGGTGCCGGGCGCCTCGGAGAGGGCGACAAAATCCTTCTGCTCCTGGAGCCGGCGAAAGGCGTCGGGCTCGCCTTCCATGAACAAGGTGTCGCCGAAGGCGAGCCTCACGCGATTCAGAGCGTCGTGCAGGTTCGTCCCCTGTCGGTGGATGGCGAGGACGTTGATGCCGTAATTCCGCCGGAAACCGATCTCTTTCAGGGTACGCCCCACCATTTCGGACCGCGGCCCGAGGATGCCCTCGAGCAACTTCAGTTCACGCGTCTCGACGCTGGTGAGTTGCAGCTCGTTCTGCCCCTCGAAGCTGACGCCGGGATCGTTGCGCAGTTCCTTGAACGCTTTGCCGTGGAGCACGAGGAGGAGTTTGTCTTTCTCGAAAATGACGAGTTCGTCGATGGGCACATCCAGGGCTCGTCCCCTGCGCCTCACTTCGAGGACGCGGGCACGCGGGTAGGTTTTCAGCAGGCTCTCGACGAGGGTCTTTCCGACGAGCGGGGAACCGGGCTCGACCTGGAACTGGGTGAGGACCTCGCGCGTCACATCGGGATCGATCAGTTCGGAAAGCGAACTGCGCTGTGGGAGGAGACGGCGGCCGATCGTGAGCAGATAAAGGAACCCGACCACCGCATAAATGAGGCCCAGAGGGGTGACATCGAACATGCGCAGGGCGGGCTGCCCAAAGGCCTGTGCGACTCCATCGACGATCAGGGTGGTGGAGGTGCCGGTGAGGGTGCAGGTGCCCCCGAGGATCGAGGCGAAGGAGAGCGGAATGAGAAGCCGCGACGCTTTCAGACCCGTGGCCCGCGCGTGCGCGAGAACGATGGGGAGAAAGACGACGACAATGGGCGTGTTGTTCACGAAGGCGGAGAGAAGGGCCACCATCGACATCATCACCAGCAGCACGCGGAGCTCCGACTGACCCGCGACCCGCGAAAAGATGCGCCCCATCGCATCGATCACGCCACTGCGCTCGAGCCCGGCGCTGAGGATGAACATGCAGGCCACGGTGATGGGCGCGCCATTGGAAAAGACCGAGAGCATGCCCCGCTCGACGACTTCCCCATCGACGATCCGATCCGCCATCGGCAGGACGCCGAGGAGGAGCAGGGCTCCGAGGGCCGAAAGGGCGACGACATCGGGAGAGCCCCACTCCCGGAAAAAGGCGACCATCACGATCACGAGCACCAGATAGGTGGCCGCGATGGAAAGGTCGAAACCGGAAAGGAAAGGCTGGAGCCACTCGATCAACATCGGCCTATCCTAGGCCTCCCCGCGATGATGCCAAGTCCGGGATTGCCATGGGAGGGCCGGATGAATTAGTTTTCGCAGCAACCATATGAGCGGATCCCCCGAGGAGATCGACCCGGCCGAGGCGATGAAACGCGATCTCGCGGATTTTCTCGCCGACCTCGAGGTCTATCGCATGCCTTTCGGCCGATACCGCCACGCTCTCATCCACAACCTCCCCTACGAATACCTGCATTGGTTCGTGGAGAAGGGAGACGGATTTCCAAACGGCCGTCTCGGCGAACTGATGGACTTCGTCTACCGCACGAAGGGAGACGGGGCCGAGGCGATTTTCGCGAGGCTGCGCCGTCGGTGAATGAGGCCAGCCCTCCCCTACCCCCGCAGCGTCGGATCTTTCACCTCGAGCACACCGCGCACGGACTCGAGGAGGCGCTCGATGCGGATCGGTTTGCTGAGGACATCCTTCACCCGCACGTCACGCGCGAGAGAATCGGGCAATCGCGGATCGTCTTTCTCACGCACGAAAACCACGCCGGGAGGCAGAAGCCGGGGTCCCCGCTCCGAGGCGCAGGCTTTGGAGATCAATTCGTAGAGCATCGGCCCGGAAAGCTCTCCCACCTGCATCGCGAGAAAAAAGAGCGCGTATCTCCGTTGCAGCGCCAGCTCGAAGGCCCGCAGGGGATCGGCCGTCGTGTACACTTTCGCCTCGGTGAAACTCTCGAGAGTTTCCCGGATGAGGCGCGTGGTCGAGGCGGCAGGATGGGCGATGAGGATGGCTGCGGGCTCTTCCGGATCCTCGATCGTCGGCGCGACGGGATCGACCGGATCGATCACGGCAGGCGTCGGCTCCACGACGGGAGCGGACTCCGGCGTCGGGGCGATCTTCCTCAGGGTGGTCCATTTTCGTTCCGGGGATTCTGCCATGTCGCGAAAAGATAACCCGGATCGGTAAAAAATCTCCCGGGATGAATGCGGTCGACCGCTCTCCGCGGAAACACCGCCCTTGCCACAACCCGATCTTCCTCAATGTTGTCCCCTTCCCCGACGAGACTTTCCCCATGGGCGACGACGCGATCATCCGAATCCAGGGTGCCCGGCAGCACAACCTGAAAAACCTGAACCTCGAGATCCCGAGGAATCGTTTCGTCGTGATCACGGGCGTCTCGGGATCGGGGAAATCATCGCTCGCCTTCGACACGCTCTATGCCGAAGGACAGCGCCGCTATGTCGAGTCGCTCTCGGCCTACGCGCGGCAGTTCCTCGATCGCCTCGAAAAGCCCGAGGTCGATTTCATCGAGGGCCTCACCCCCGCCATCGCGATCGAGCAGCGCAGCTCGCAGCCGAATCCTCGCTCCACCATCGCCACGGCCACGGAGATCTACGATTACCTCCGCATCCTCTACGCCGCCCTCGGCCGTCCCCACGATCCCGTCACCGGCACGCCCCTCGTCCGCCACACGATCAAGGACATCGTCGACGTCCTCGTCGCCTTTCCCGAGGGCACCCGGCTGATCCTCGTGGCACCGGTGAAGATCGAAAAGGGAGAGACCGTCCGCGAAAGTCTCGAGCGCTTCCGTGTCCAAGGTTTCCTCCGCGCCCGCCTCGACGGTGAGCTCGTCGAGATCGAGGAGATCGCCGAAAAAACGAAAGCCAAGGTCGTCGAGATCGTGATCGACCGGCTCGTCGTCCGCGACGACCTCCGGAGCCGTCTCGCCGATTCGCTCGAGACCGCGCAGAAGCTCTCCGAGAACCGCGTCGCCGCCCTCGCCCAGGTGCCCGGCGCGGAGGATTACGAGCGGCACGACTTCACCTTCCAATACACCAATCCCGAGACCGGCTACTTCCTGCCGAAGCTGACGCCGAAGCATTTCTCTTTCAACAGCCACTTCGGCGCCTGCCCCGCCTGCCACGGGCTGGGTTCGAAGCTCGTGCCGGATCCCGAGCTGATCGTCCCCGACCCTGACAAAAGCCTCAACGAAGGCGCCGTGAAGACCTGGTGGACCGGATCGAAGTCGCGCAAGGGCTACCACCAGCGCGCCATCGCCGATCTCGCGAAGCATTACCAGGCCGACCTCGACGCGTCCGTCCGCAGCCTGCCGCGCGACTTCAAGAAGGCGCTTCTCTACGGCGACGAGCGTTTCGAGGGACTCGCGACCCAGGCGACCCGTCTCCTCGAGACGAGCGACAGCGAAATGACGAAGCGCAACGTGCGTCGCTTCATGTCGGCGAAGCCCTGTCCCGACTGCGGCGGCAAGCGGCTGAAGGACGAAATCCTCGCCGTCACCCTCGCCCACCGCGACCGCCCCCTCTCGATCGAGGGATTCACCTCGCTCGCGATTTCCGAGGCGATCCCTTGGCTCGACGGCGTCGAGCTCAGCGAAGTGCAGGCGACCTACGCCACCGAGGTGCTCAACGAGGTGCGAAAACGCCTCGTCTTCCTCGATACCGTCGGGATCGGCTACCTCACCCTCGACCGCGAGAGCGGCACCCTCTCCGGCGGCGAGAGCCAGCGCATCCGCCTCGCCACCCAGCTCGGCGCGGGCCTCGCCGGCGTTCTCTACGTGCTCGATGAACCCAGCATCGGCCTGCACCAGTCCGACAACGAAAAACTCATCGCCACGCTCCAGAACCTGCGCGACGCGGGCAATACCGTCATCGTCGTCGAGCACGATGAGGACACGATCCGCGCCGCCGATCACCTCCTCGATCTCGGTCCCGGGGCCGGAGCCCATGGCGGCGAACTCCTCGCTCAAGGCACGCCCGCCGAGGTCGCGGCGAATCCCCGATCCATCACCGGGGCGTTTTTGTCAGGGAAACGGCGCATCGAGATTCCTGACAAACCCCTCTTTTCCGACGGCGACACCCGCGAGCTCGTCATCCGCGGCGCCCGCGAGCACAATCTGAAGAACCTCGACGTGCGTTTTCCGCTGGGGCGCTTCATCTGCGTCACTGGACTCTCCGGCAGCGGCAAGTCGACCCTCGTCGATGACATCCTCAGGCGCGCCCTCTTCCGCCATTTCCACGGCAGCAAGGACAAACCCGGCGAACACGATGCGATCGAGGGCATGGAGCATCTCGACAAGGCCATCGTCATCGACCAGGCCCCGATCGGGCGCAGCCCTCGGTCGAATCCCGCAACCTATGTCGGGGTCTTCGGTCCGATCCGCGATCTCTTTTCCCAGCTCCCCGCCTCGCGGGCGCGGGGCTACGAGCCGGGACGCTTCAGCTTCAATGTCGAGGGCGGACGCTGCGAGACCTGCCAGGGCGACGGAGCCATCAAGATCGACATGCATTTCCTTTCCGATGTGTATGTCACCTGCGAGTCGTGCAACGGGCGCCGCTACAACCGCGAGACCCTCGACGTGACTTATCGCGGCAAAAGCATCGCCGACGTCCTCGAAATGACCGTCGAGGAGGCTCTCGACTTTTTCCAGAAGGTGCCGAAGATCGCCCAGCCCCTCCGCGCCCTCCGCGACGTGGGGCTCGATTACGTCATTCTTGGCCAATCGGCCACGACCCTCTCTGGCGGCGAAGCCCAGCGCATCAAGCTCGCCACCGAACTCGGCAAGACCGCCACCGGCAAAACGATCTACCTCCTCGACGAACCGACCACGGGCCTGCACTTCGCCGACATCGCCACCCTGCTCGAGGTCTTCTATCGACTGCGCGACCAGGGCAACACCCTCGTCGTCATCGAGCACAACCTCGATGTCATCAAGTGCGCCGACTGGATCCTCGATCTCGGACCCGGTGGAGGTGGCGCGGGCGGACGGATCATAGCGCAGGGGACGCCCGAGCAGGTCGCGAAGGCGAAAGAGTCGCTCACAGGACGCTACCTGAGAAAACTGCTCCGGGGGTGATCAGGAAAGTCCCGATTTCCGCAATTTTCGCCTTCCCTTTGGGACCATTTCGGGACAATCTGCCACTGCGCGCGGAAAACTTGCGCGTGCACTAACCACACCACAATCACTTGATTCCCCTCATGAAATCATCTCTGAAACTGACCGTTCTCGCCGCTGTCGCCGCTACTTCGCTTCTCGCCTCGTGCACCCCCGGTGAAAAGGGTGCTGTCGTCGGCGGAGCCATCGGAGCCGGTACCGGCGCCCTCATCGGTGACGGCACCGGTGCCCTCATCGGTGGTGCCGTTGGCGCTGTGGCCGGCTCGGCCATCGCGAAGAACAATGCCAAGAAGAAGTATTACGGCTATTGATTCTACCCTCTTACTCCTACTCATACCTCATACTCCTACTCGAAAACGGACGGCCAAGAGACGCTCGCTGAGTATGAGTATGAGTATGAGTATGAGATGGGAATGAGCGATTACACCGGATAAACCCACGGTTCCCGGTATTCCCGCTTCAGCAGCGCATTCGCCTCCTCATCGTCGGGGAACCTTTCGCTTGCTCCATCCCACTTCACGCTGCGGCCGAGCTTCTGGCTGATCATGCCGAGCAGGCTCATGTTCGTGGCGAGGTGGCCGATCTCGACGTCGGCCACCGGCAGGCGCTTCGCCTCGATTGATTCAATGAAGTCGCGCCAGAGCGGCGGCACATTGTGACCGTCCTTCTCGTCGTCGAATTTCGGATCCTCGTGCACGATGGGTCCCTTCCCGTCGGCCGGATAAAAGGTCCACCCGTCGCGCCAGCCCATGTGGAAGATGCCCTTCGATCCGTAAAAATAACATCCCACCTTCGATTTCTCGGTTTCGTTGCCGGCAAAACGGCGGTGTTCCCACACCGCGGTGAACTTCTCGAACTCATAGGTCACCACCTGGTGATCGGGTGAGTCGGAGGTCTGCTCTTTTTCATTCAACACGACCGGTCCCTTCACGGGACGCCCGCCCGCCGAGAAGATCGTCTTGGGATGTTTTTCCTCCGACCACCAGAGGATCTGGTCGAGCCAATGGACACCCCAGTCACCGAGGATGCCGTTGGCGAAGTCGAGGTAATTGCGGAAGCCGCCGGGATGGATGCGCTTGTTAAAAGGACGCAAGGGAGCGGGACCACAATAGAGATCCCAATCCAGATTCATCGGCACCGGATCGTTCGGCGTGGGTTCCTCCACTCCACCCACACTGTGGGCGAAAGCGCGGATCATGCCGATCTCGCCGGCTCCGCCCTCCTTGAGGAACTTCATCCCGCTGACGTGGTGGGGTCCGATGCGGCGGTGCATGCCCACCTGCACGGTGCGCTCGTGCGCGCGCGCCGCCTTCACCATGGCCCGGCTTTCGAGGATGGTGTGCCCGGTCGGCTTTTCGACAAAAACATGGGCACCCGCCTCGATGCAGGCGATACCCTGCAGGGCGTGCCAATGATCCGGAGTCGAGATGATCGCGATCTCGATTTTTTCCTTCTCCAGCATTTCGCGATAGTCGCGGTAGGTCGCGGGCAGTTTGCCGGTCAGGCTTTCGACGTCGTCCGCGGACACTTCGAGTTCGTCGGCGTCGACATCGCAGAGCGCCACCACCTCCACCGATCCGTCGGCGATCGCGACGCGGAGGATGTTCATCCCCCACCACCCCGAGCCGATCAGGGCGGTGCGGTATTTTTTGCCCGTTTTCGACTGGGCCTTCACCCAGGGGGCAAACAAGGGACCGGAAAGAGCGGCGGCTCCCGCGGCGGTCTGTAGAAAATGACGTCGGTTGGTGGGATTCATCGGTTGGAAAAAGTCGGAAAGGGTTGCACGTCCCGGATCGGTGCGCGACTTACGTGATTCCGATGATGAGGGTTCCCTTCTACGATGCCAAGCCCTATGACCGGCCTTTTTTCGTGAAACACGGCGAGGGGCAAGGCATCGAATACCTCTTCCACGAGTTCCGCCTCTCGGCCGAGACGGCCGCCAGCGCCTCGGGGTGCGAGGCGATCTGCGCCTTCGTCAACGACACCCTCGACCACGCCTGCCTCGAACGCCTCGCCGCTTCCGGAGTGCGGCTCGTCGCCCTGCGTTGCGCCGGCTTCAACCAGGTCGATCTCAAGGCCGCTGCCGCTCTGGGCATCCGGGTCGTCCGCGTGCCGGCCTATTCGCCACACGCGGTCGCCGAGCATGCCGTGGCCCTGCTCCTCACCCTCAACCGCAAGATTCATCGCGCCTACAACCGCGTCCGCGAACACAATTTTTCGCTCAATGGCCTCGTTGGCTTCGACCTCCACGGTCGCACCGCCGGCCTCATCGGGACGGGCAAGATCGGAAAACTCACGGCTCAAATCCTCAAGGGCTTCGGAATGGAGGTGCTCGTCTCCGACGTCTGTCCTGACGAAAGCTGGGCGATTGAGCAAGGGGTGACCTACACTCCGATCGAAGAGCTGCTGCGTCGCAGCGACGTCGTCTCCCTTCACACCCCGCTCACTCCCGAGACCCACTACCTCATCAACGCGAGGACGCTCGGAATGATGAAAGAAAACGCCTACCTCGTCAACACGAGCCGCGGTGGACTCATCGACACCGGAGCCCTGATCGAGGCGCTGAAGCAGCGCCGGCTCGGTGGTGTCGCTCTCGATGTTTACGAGGTCGAGGAAGGCGTCTTCTTCGAGGATCTTTCCCACGATGTCCTGCAGGACGACGACCTCGCGCGCCTCCTCGGATTCCCCAACGTGCTCGTCACCTCGCACCAGGGATTCCTCACCGAAGAAGCCCTCTCCGAGATCGCCCGGGTCACGACGGAGAACCTGGCGAGGCTGGTAAGGGGCGAGGAACTGTTGGCGGGGACGGAAGTCACCCCCACGAACTAAGATTCGCTCGATCTTGCGTATTCGCTACGCGCTCCGACCTTTTGCCGTTTACCCTTCCCACCTTTCACGCGCCTCCGGCGCCTCACCCCATGCCCCGCCTCCTCTTTGTCTGTCTCGGCAACATCTGCCGCTCGCCCGCCGGTGAAAACGTGATGAACCACCTCCTCGAGCGCGAGGGGCTGTCGGATCAGTTCGAGGTCGACTCCGCCGGGACGGCCGGCTACCACATCGGCAATCCGCCCGACCTGCGCATGACCAAGGCCGCGAAGGCCCGTGGCATCGCGATGCGGGGAAAGGCCCGCCAGGTGCAGCCGGCGGACTTTGCGGAATTCGACTGGATCTTCGCGATGGACCGCAGCAACCACGCCGATCTGATGGCGGTGCGGAACCGTTGCGCATCGCCGACCGCACGCCTGATCCACTTCTGCGATCTCGTCGAGAAACACGATGCCACCGAGGTGCCCGATCCCTACTACGGAGGTCCCGAAGGTTTCGAAACGGTGCTCGACCTGCTCGAGGATGGCTGCTCGGTTTTCCTGCGAAAGTGGCGGAGCGGGACGCTCGATTGATCAGGCCCGGCGCAGCAGCACCGAGCCGCCGTCTTCAAGAATGAGATCAAAACCAAGACGTGCGAGGCGATCGAGGATACCACGCGTTGCCTCTTCACCGATGAAGTCGGGATGGAGTTCCATGATGATCGTTTTCACGCTGTTCGGCAGAACCGAGAAATCGAGAAATCGCTCGGCACCTTCGATGTCGCAGACGAGCGCGGTGGGAGGATCGGGCAGCCGGTCGAGGATGGAGGCGAGGCTGAGCGCCGGCACGGTGATGACCTTTGCCGCCGACGCCGACTCATTACCGGAGACCCGGTTCTCCCAGAATTCCCCGCTTACATCGAGATCGAGCGTGCCGTCGGTGGCTCCCGCCGCCGCGTGGATCACCTCGGCGTGCAGTCCGTTGCGCTCGTAGTTGTCGTGAAGCCGGGCCAAGGTCGCGGGGTTCGCCTCGACACTGACGACGCGTTTCACCCCGAGCGCCTTGCGGCAATAGAGTCCGACGAATCCGATCGCCCCACCCAGCTCGAGCACCACATCACCGGCGCCGAGCGACTTCGCGCAAAGACGGCGTTCCTGCGCCTCGTAGCGTTTTGTCAGGATGATGTTTTTCATCATCGGGGAAAGCCCGCGCAGGTCGAGACGCACGCCTTCGAGGGAGGCGCTTTTGACGGCCGGGAGGTAGAATCGGAAACGCAGGCGCACGACGAGATCGTGCCATTTCCGCGACCAGAGGGACGCGAGGGTGGCTTTGTCAGGCTGTGACGAGGAAACGTCGGACGAAGGCGGCGTATTCAGGGCGATGGTGCGGTTCATGTTGGGAAGGGCTGTTGTTGGATTGGGGTTGGATCGACTCGAGCATGAGCCGGTGGATGTGGGGAATGTCGGTGACTTCGCAGGGCAGTTCGGCGCGGTTGGTGAAAAGGGTCGCGTAGCTCTGCGGCGCATCGGGATGGTAGCCGTGCATCGCGCGGATGGGACGCTCGCCCATGTGGCTCGGTACGATGAGGACACCCTCGTCGACGAGGAAAAAGAGTTCGCCGAAGCGGCGGTCGTCGACCGGGGCACGCAGTTCGCGCAACTCGGTCTCCGGCACGATGCGCCCCTGCGACACGGTCGCGAGCGCTTCCTCGACGAGACGACGGGCCTCGTCGTGGGCGAACCAGAAGCGGGCCATGGTGCTGTCGTAGACGACGGTGTAGTCGGTGCCGAAACGCAGCGGCAGGGCCTCGATCACCTTCGCGAGATCGAGGTGCACGTCGCAGTTCGCCATGCCGTGATCGCTGAAGACGTAAAGATCGACACCCTCGTAGCATTCGCCGGCGAGGCGCTCGACCTGCTCGATCCACTGCTCGTAGACGCGCAGTCGCGCCGGAATTTCGGGCGATTCGTTGCCGACGCGATGGAGCAGTCCATCGAGGCCCGCCCAGTAGACGAAGGCGAATTCGATCTTCCCTTCTCCGATCTGGGCGAGGAGTTCATCGCGGTTTTCCTCCTCGCTCTTCGTGGGATCGCTCGTGAAGTGAGGCACCTGGCGCTGGGTCAGGGTGTCGAAGATATTCTCACCGCGGTTCATTCCGCCGGGACGCAGCGGGCTCTTTTTCTCGGTGAAGTCGTAGCGGTGGATGTGCTGGAACGGGATGTTGTAGAGGTCGAAATAGCCCTCGAAGCCGAGCTGATTCTTCACGAGTTTCGTGAGGAGGCGGCGCACGATGCGGCGGCCTGTGAGCGCTTTCGGAAACCACCGCAACCAGCTCAGTCCACGGAAGGGGGTATTGTCAGGATCGTGGACGAAGTAACACCAGTTGCCGTGCTCGTCGGGCCAGCGGCCGCTGAGGATGCTGGGCACGCAGGCCGAGCTGTAGCCGAAGACGCTGCGGAGCCGGTGGCGGTGCGGGGCGACCTTTTGCAGAAAGGGGTCGTTGCGCACGATCTCCCACCCGCAGGCGTCGATCATGAGAAAGAGCGACAGGCGTTTCGGTTTCATGCGCAGGCGAGTTGCGGTTGGCGGAGGGCGTGCTCGGCGAGGAGGCGGGCGGCACGGCTGCGGAAGGGCTCCGTGCTGAAAGGCTTCGCAAAGACAAAGTCGGCGTCGGCGAAAGCCGCGTCACCGGAGGTGGCGCGGGCGTCGGCACTGACGACGATCACCGGGATGTCACGTGTCACTTCCGAATCCTTCAGCCTTCGCAGCACCTCCGCGCCATCAATCACCGGCAGGAGGTAATCGAGAATGATCAAGCCCGGTCGCTCGTCCTCCGCGATGGCGAGGGCCTCGGCTCCGTCTTCCGCCATCACGATGGGATGACCCAGCGGCGTCAGCACCATGCTCGTGACGCTGCGGATGATGCTTTCATCCTCCACGATGAGGATGGGCGGACGGCTCGCCGAGCGTGCGTCGGATGGCCGCGTCGCGAACTGGAACTCGCGGTGCAGGCCCATGATCTCGAGCGTCTGCATGATCGCCGGACTCACGTTCACGAGCCGGATACGGCCTCCCGGTGCGCTTTCAAATCGGCGCAGCTCGAGGAGGGCGGCGATCCCGCTGGCATCGATCCGGCGGGTCGTGGCGAAATCGATTTCGACCTGGCCGGTGCGTCCGGCGAAGGTGCGTTCGCATTCGGCCAGCCAGGCGGCGGACGATTGGCGGTTCAGCGAGGCGGGTGCGTGGAGCGTGGGCAGGATCATGGGCGGGTCGTCTGTGGGTGGTTGATTCGGGTTTCGGAAAACGTTGGAGAAGCAAAGGCAAGGCGTCGCAGGCAGCGGCCGAGGATCGAGAGACGCAGCCCCCACGACGGATGCGCGGCGAACCATGCCGCGTGGATGCGGGCCACCTCGACGCGATCGCCCTCGAGGCCTTCCGCATCGGCCAGCGAAAAGAGACCCGCCGGCGCCTCGGTCCAGAGCTGCCGCTGGGTCGCTCCCAGTGGTGTGAGCGATGCCGCGGCGACGGGACGATTGCCGACGAGGCGCATGTGGCCGCGGAGGACGACAAACAACTCCGGCCATCGCGAGGCCAGGCCCGTGACACCGGCGAGCGAGCGCAGCCTCACCGTTTCGCGGGAACGCGCCGGCGATTGCGGCCGGGGCAGATTCACCCCGCGTGTTTCAAAAAGGGGCAGGCCACGCAGCGCCCGGCCCGCGAGCCAGATCAGCGCGAGCGGCGTCGTCGTGATCAGCAGCGCGAGGGCGCCGATCCGCGACAGAATTCCGAAGGGAGAAGCGATCGGATTCTTCCGGAGATCGGCGAGGATGAAAGCATCATCGACCTCCACCGAGGCACCCGTCTTCTCCGATTCCACCAGCGTGCCCCAGGCCATCTTGCCCGTGAACTCCGCACCGCGTCCCACGTAGGTGTCGGGACCGATCCAGGCCGAGGCCACGTGCGCGCCCTGATCGATGAAGGCACCCGTCTCCACAATCGCATCCGGACCGATCATCGCACCGGCCGCGATCTTCGCGCTGGGTCCGATCCAGGCAGGAGCCGTGATCATCGCCGAGGGATGCACCGAGGCGCGGGTGCTCACCCGGACGCCCGGCGTCACTTCGCGCATCGTCACCATCGACGGCACCTCGTGGTCGCGCAGCAGTTTCGCGATCGCCCCCTTCCCGGGGAAAGAAGCGGTCTCCATCGTCGTCGGCAGCAGCCAGCCCGATGCGGCGAGGCGGCGCACCACCGGCTCACCCTTGTGATGGAATTCCGCCAAAAAGCGGAGCCGCGCCACCTCCGCTTCGAGCGGACGATCCAGCGAATGAAAACGCACCTTCATCCCCCAGTGCGAGCCGTGCTCCAGCGCGGTGCGGACGAGGTGGGGACGATCCGCCGCCAGCACCAGCACCTCGTCACCTCCCTCGCGGGAGATCTGCTCCAGCGCGCGGTCGAGCAGCGTGCGTCCGCACACCGGCACCAGCGCGAGCGGTGTCCGCGACGAAAAGCAGCCCGTTTCGCCGGGAGTCCGATCGCAGAGGAGAAGGGTGTTCATGTCAGGATGGAGAAGGAAGGAATCACTTGCCGAGCAGCATCGCCGGAGGCGTCTTGATGACGATGCGCAGGTCGTGCCAGAGGTTCTGGCGTTCGATGTAGTTCACATCCAGCTCGACCTGTTCCTCGAAATCGATCGCGTTGCGGTCCGACACCTCGAAGAGTCCGCCCTGGCGTTCGCCGATCTGCCAGAGACAGGTCAGACCCGGCTTCGCGAGGAAACGGCGGCGGTCCTCCGCCTTGTAGAGCGCCACCTCGCGGGGCACCGGGGGACGCGGACCCACGATCGACATCTCGCCACGCAGCACGTTGATCAGTTGCGGCAGTTCGTCGATCGAGGTGCGACGGATGAAGCGTCCGATGCGGGTGATGCGCGGATCATCCGCCATCTTGAAGGTGATGCCGCCGGCCTTCTCGTTCTTCGCGATCAGCTCGGCCAGCTTGGCCTCCGCGTCGATGCACATGGAACGGAATTTCCACATCATGAACTCGCGTCCATGGAGGCCGATGCGCCGCTGGCGGAAAAAGACCGGACCGCCGTCGCGCTTGATCAGCAGGGCCACGATCAGGAACAGCGGCGCATTCAGCACCAGCACCGCGCTCGCCGCGACCAGGTCGAAGAGGCGTTTCACGACGAGACCGCCGTGCCGGAGCGACCACCACGAGAGCCGGCGCATCGCGAAGGAGATGCCGAGGATCAGCCGACCCGCCGGGGAGGAGGAAAGGCGGAGGCGGCGGAGGTGCCGGTGGCTGGAGTGAGTGGCGGGATTCATGCGACGCCCCAAACTACCGCCGCCCCCGCGGGCTGTAATCCCCCTCAACAGGGGGGAAATGGGAGGTTCAGAGCCCCTTCGCGGGATCGATCCGGACGCAGCGCGTCTCAGCTCCCTCGATTGACCCTGACCAACTTCCCTCTCAAGGAATCCATCCCTTCAAGCGCAGCATTCACCTTGCGGGCGAGTTCCTCGAAGTTCGGATTGTCGGTGCAAACGATGATGCCCTCGTGCTGGATTCTCGTGATGAAGCCGGATGAAGTCACTCCGATTGTGGGTGAGGACGGCCCGGCAGCGATCATGACTCGTCGCCGTTGGCCGCGATCTCGCGGTCCATTTCCTCGCGATGTGCACGGGCATACGCCCAGGCATTGGCAAGATCCTCGGCGTTGATCGTTGGATAAGCGGCCAGGAGGGTGGCATCGCTCGCGCCCTGGCGGCGCAGCGATTCGAGCAGCCAGACCGGAAGGCGGGTTCGGATGAGTCGGGCCGAGCCTCCGCAAACGTCAGGCTGAAACTCGATACCGGGATAGGCGTCGGTCACCTCTTGCGCCACCACGGAGAGGAGCCGGGCCTGGTCGGCCTTGGGTAGATGGAGGACGGCGTCGCGGACGTCTTCGTAGCTCGTGATCATAAGGAAAGAATAGCATGGAGACAGCCCACAGGAAAGAGCGGTCAAATCGCCTGCCCGCCTTACGACCGGCGCGAGACGAACCATTCCACCGTCGCCGTCACGCAGACCAAGTCCTGCTCATCGACCACCTCCACCGCGATCGCGACGCTGCCCCGTCCTTTCCCGGAGAGGTCCGAGAGCAGGCGTTCGCGTTCCCGGGCGGTCAGGGACGCCCGGGTCGCCACACATCCCGTGGCCGGTCGGCGGAATTTCGACTCGAAGCGCCGCACCACCGGAATGATCGTGTCTCCCAGGTGCCCGATGGCTTCCAGCATCACCTCGCCGCTGCTCGCTTCCGCCAGGGCCATCAGCGCACCGGCATGCAGGGTGCCGAGGTGGTTTTGATAGTGGTCGGCCGCGGGCAGTTGGAAAAGAAAGCCCTCCCGCGGAGATCGCTCGAGTCCGATGAAACGGTTGAAGGGGATTTCGGTCAGGTCCATGGGAGAACACCCGACAGGGTCGGGTGTGATACTTGACCCTGTTGCAGGGGCTTTGTCGAGCGTTGGGGGGGGAAGGCGGCATTCGACGGAACACCCCGCCGGGTCGCGTGGATTTCGCGTGGATTAATTGTGGCGAGTGGCCGAACGGATAATGGAAAAACGGACTGAAACGTATCTATGAGGCGGCGGGAGCGATGGAAAAAGTAAAGATCTCCCTCGCTCCGGCATTGCGAGCGAGATCGCTAGGCGCTATAAGGCTATCGCCATGTCGATGAACGAGGCAGAGACGCGCTATGAGTTGATTGACCCCGCCCTCCGGGCGAAGGGATACACCCGTCCGTATCTCCGGCTTGAAACGAAGGCTCCGGTCGAACCGGTTGGTTTCAAGGGACGGCGGAAATCCGGGCCCGGGCGGGTTGATTATTTGCTGTGCGTCGACGTTCCGGGCGGCAAAGCGCCGCTCCCGATCGCGATCCTCGAGGCCAAGGCCGAGTCCAGAGATCCGCTGGAGGGCATGCAGCAGGCGAAGGGTTACGCGGAGTGCGAGCGATTCGACGCGAAGTATATCTTTTCGACCAACGGACATCGCTACGCCAAGTTCAACGCCTTCGACGGGCAGCAGACCGGTCCGTTTCCTCTGGCGGAGTTTCCCGATCACCAGCGGCTCACGGACTGCTACCACCGGCACACCGGAATCAATCTGGAGGCTCCCTCTACTTCTCTGCTTTTCCAGACCGACAGCACGGCCTACCCGGACACCCGTTATTACCAGGATGCCGCGATCCGCGCCGTCTTCGAGAAGATCCTCGAATGCGAGAAAGAGGGAAAGCCGCCCCGAGCACTGCTTTCCCTCGCCACCGGCGCGGGAAAGACCATCATTGCGGCCAACCTCCTCTGGCGTCTCCACGAGGCCGGCCGCCTGCCGAAACCGGTGCTGTTCCTCTGTGATCGCGACGAGTTGCGCGAGCAGGCGTATCAGAAGTTGAGCGCGGTCTTCGGCGACAATGCCCGCATTGTAAAAACGGAGCGCGGTGAGAACGCGGCGCGAAACGCCCGCATTCACATCGCTACGTACCAGACGCTAGGGTTGGACGACGACAGCCAGGACTTCGCCAGTTTTCTCACCGAACACTATGGTAACGACGCCTTCAGCGTGATTATCATCGACGAGTGCCACCGCTCCGCCTGGGGTCGTTGGTCCGTGGTATTGAAGCGCAACCCGAATGCTATCCAGATCGGCCTCACCGCCACCCCGCGTTCCTTGCGCGAGAGCCGAAACGTCAAGCGTAAGGCACCCGAGCCAGATGAGATACGTGGAGCCTTTGAGGCGCCCAGACGGTCTCCGGCGCAGATCACCGACGACGATGCTGAGATCACCGCGCACAACGAAAGGTATTTCGGGAAGGCCGTCTACGAGTACACCCTCGTCGAGGCGCAGCACGACGGTTATCTCGCCGCCTGCGAGATCGTGAAGCGCAAAGCCACCATCGACGCCCGCGTCTTTACGAAGGCCGAGGTTCTCGCGGCGCATCCGGTGAACATCAAGACCGGCCAAGCGCTCACAGAGGCGGACTTGACCAAGGAGACCTACACCTGCAAAGACTTCGACAAGGAACTCTTCATCGACATGCGCACCCCGGCGATGTGCTCCGACCTGTTCCAGTTGCTCTGCGAAAATGGAGGACCCGAGCAAAAAGTGATCATCTTCTGCACCCGCGAATTCCATGCCGACCGAGTCGCGATGTACATGAACAACCTCTACGCGACCTGGTGCGCCGAACACGGTCGGGAGCGGAAGGACGACTACGCATTCAAGTGCATGGGTGGGCCGAACAAGGGCGCCGACAAGATCGAGGTGATGCGGGGATCCGGCGAGCGCGCCTTCATCGCCTGCACCGTCGATTTGCTCGAGGCGGGGGTGGACATTGAGCGGCTGAACTCCGTCGTGTTTTTCCGCTACCTCCAGTCCTCCATCAAATTCTACCAGATGGTCGGGCGAGGCACCCGCATCCACGAGGAGACCAAGAAATACAAGTTCTGGCTCTACGACTACACCGGCGTCACCGACCTCTTCGGCACCGACTTCATCAGCGACCCGCCGCACCCTCGACCCAACGGAGGCGGCGAAGGTGGAGGCGAGGGCGGCCTCTACGGTGGAGATGGTCCAGTGCCGCCTCGTGTCGGCGAGATTCCCGGGCAGACCGCCGTAATTTCGGACGGGAACTACATCCTCGGGCGGCGCGAGGGACAGGACGTGCGCATTCCCATCGACGAATATAGGCGCGAGATGATCGCTCGGGTCGTCAGCGAGGCGCACTCGCTGGATGAGTTCCGGCAGCTCTGGATCGAATCGCAAAAGCGTAGGCGGCTGATCGACCATTTGGTCGGGGACCAACTGGAACCCGAAGTGCTGCGTGACCTCGAACAGATGAACGATTACGACCTTTACGATTTCTTCGCCCACCACGGCTACAAGGCCCGCGCCTTGAAGCGGCCTGAGCGGGGTGGCCTCTATCTCATGGACAACAAGGCCTGGTTTGAATCGCTGGCGTCGGATGCGGCGGCCGTGTTGAGGGGCATCGGTCGGCAGTTCGCGCTCGATGGCACGCACGCCCTGGAGACACCGACCTTGTGGGATGTGCCGGAGATTCGCTCCGCAGGAGGATTGGATGCCTTGGCGAAGGTTGGCGAGCCTGTGCAGGTGGTGACAGAGGCGAAACAACGGCTTTTTGCGGCATGAAGCGACTAGTAAGGCTCGGCGACGTTTTGACGGAAGTTAAAGAAGGCATTGGTGCCGATTGGCGTAATCATCCTGTGCTCGGTGCAACAAGAGATGGACTCGCGCCAGCTAAAGAGCGTCCAGGGAAGTATGCAGAAAGATACAAACCAGTTGTTCCAGGAACGGTCTTTTATAATCCCATGCGTATCCTGATTGGTTCGATTGCTTTCGTGGACGACGATGACGAGCCAGGAATCACAAGTCCAGACTATGTCGTTCTGAAAGGTAATCCGGGCGAAGTGGATTCTCGGTGGTTTTATTACTGGCTTCGTTCTCCCGATGGGGAGAAATGTATTCAACTGTTGGCGCGGGGCGCGGTTCGAGAACGCATGCTTTTCAACCGTCTGGCTGAGGGAGAAATTGAACTCCCCGACTACGACACTCAACTGAAGATATCGGGTGCTTTGGCACAGGTGAGATCGATGCGGAAGGCCCTCCAGAGCCAACTCAAAGACCTCGAACTTCTCCCACAAAAACTCCTCGCCCAAGCCTTCGACGTCTGAACCACGTGCCGTCTTGCCACTTCTGCGGCCTTCTGCTACGATTCACCCCATGATCACTCCCCACGAACTTTCGGCCGTCCTTCAGGAACTGCCTGTCGCCGCCCGGGCCCAACTGGCGGTGGAACTGATCGACAGCCTCGGTGACGAGGCCTGGTCTGACGATGCACTTTCCGCCCTCGCGGACGAGCGGGATGCCGAATTGGAGTCGGGCGCGGTCGAGGCAATGAACTACGATCAATTCATCGCCGGGCTGCGGCGTCCCGCCGAAGGCAGATGAACCTCGAGTTCCACCCCGCCGTTCAGCGCGATGTGAACGAGATCATGGCCTACTACATGCGGGAGGCCAGCGCGGCGCTGGCGGATCGATTCTACACCGACCTGCTGATCCAACTGGCGCGGATCGCCGAACATCCGGAACAATTCTCGCCCTATCCGCCGAGCCCGCGCCATCAACGCGCCTTCCTCCCAGGCTTTCCGCATGTCATCCTTTTCCGGATGAACCAGGGTCTGCCCCGCATCCTCGTCATCAAACACCAGAAGCAGCACCCGCGTCGGGGGCTGACCCGCCGGTGATTTCGCCGTCATGCCCCGCTCGAAAAAAGTTCCCGCCACGCCGCCTCCAGTGAAGAAGACCCGGAAGACAAAGGTTCCCAAGGCAATTTCGAACACACGTTCGCTATCGTCCTTCGTAAAATCCATCTGTGACATCCTGCGGCGCTCAAACTGTGCGAGCGCCCTGCAATACGTGCCCGAACTGACTTGGATCCTATTTCTCCGGATCCTAGATGAACAGGAACGGAAGGAGAAAGCGAGGGCCGAAGCCGTGGGCGGAAAGTTCGAACCAGCCCTCAAAAGCCCTTACCGCTGGCAGGACTGGGCGGCTCCCTACGCCAAGGACGAAGACGCTCTGGACATCCATCCCCGCACTGACGATAGAAAACCCTGTGGTTGGAAGCGGCAGGAACTTTTCGCCGCTGGCGATGGCCGCCTTTTCGACTTCATCAACACGGAGCTGCTGCCCTACCTGCATGGTCTCGACAAACTCCCAGGAACGAAACAACCCAATCCGGAGGCAACGCCAAAGCAACGTGTGATCGGGCGCATCATGACCGCTGTGGAACGGGTGCGGGTGGACAACGAAACGAATTTCCGGGACGTGCTCGACAAGGTCGACGAAATCCGCATCGACCACGTGGACGACACCCACTTTTTCACCCTCTCGCAAGTCTACGAGGATCTCCTGCTGAAAATGGGCGAGAAGAACTCGGATGGCGGACAGTTCTTCACCCCGCGCGAGGTGATCCGGGCGATGGTCCACACAGCCCGGCCGGAACTCGGAAAGACCGTTTACGATCCCTGTTGTGGCACGGGCGGATTCCTTGCCGTGGCCTACGAACACATTGCCCGCGAGATGGGCCGTTCACCCGCCAGCACTGACCTCGACCGGCTGAAGCACGAAACCTTCTTCGGCCGGGAAAAGGACAACATCGCCTTTCCCATCGCGCTGGCGAATCTGGTGTTGCATGGCATCGATCAGCCGAATCTTTGGCACGGCAACACGCTCACAAAGCTCGCAAGCTACGCTGAACTCTACGCGACGGCTCCGAAGGTCTTCGATTTCATTCTGACTAACCCGCCCTTTGGCGGCAAAGAAGGCGTCGCCGCGCAGAAGCATTATGCCTTTAAAACCGGCAGCACCCAGGTACTCTTCGTTCAAGACATCCTCGGCGAACTGGCCGAGGGCGGCACCTGCGCCATCGTTCTCGACGACGGGTTCCTCTTCCGAAAGGACGAGGACGCCTTCGTAAACACGAAACGCAAGATGTTGGATGAATGCGCCCTCTGGGCGGTGGTCAGCCTGCCCGGCGGAGTCTTTGTCGGTGCGGGTGCGGCAGTGAAGACGAATCTGCTGTTTTTCACCAAGGGGAAGAAAACGGAGAAGATTTGGTATTACGACCTTACCCATGTAAAAGTCGGAAAGAAATCTCCGATCACCCTGGCGCACTTTGGCTTCGGCCGAAATGGTGAGGTGCTCGACGATCTGGATCTACCGTCCGCTCTTACCGAGGCTTGGAAAGAGGACGAGACAAGCACGGGAGACTTTCCAAGCTACGCGCGGTTGCTCCCACTTCGGGGAACTACGGAAGCGGAAAGCCGTTACTCGTGGACAGTGGATTTCGCCGCTCGCCGGCGCCAGGCCCGCGATGAAGCGCAGCCCCACAAGGACGAAGCGACCCGACTTAAGGTCGAAGTTGTGACGCTCAAGGAGGAGCTGAAGGCCATGAGATCGAGCCAATCGAAAGCGGACAAGATCAAGGAGCTGGAGGAAACGATCGTTGCCACGGAAAAGGCAGCGCGAGAATCCCAAGCAAAGGCGGACGCCATCGAGGCAGCGATCTATGACCTGAAGGCCGTCAATCCAAATGTCGTGATCAAGGTCGATACCCGAACTCCGGAAGAGGTCATTCAGAGCATTGAGGAGCAGGGCAAGATCGTTGCGGAAGCGATGGCGGCGCTGCGCGGGATGTTGTGACAAAGAGGTGGCTGACGCCTCCCCAATCCGTCCCTACCTACATCTCTCATTGCCCGGTAGACCAACGCGAATGGCCGCGAATGACAACGATTGACCGCAAATCACCGGAAGCTCATCGGTGATCTCAAATTTCTAACCCCTCAAACCCTCACCCGCTCCCGCACCTCCCTCACCTCCGGCACCGCATGGTGCCCTCTCCCTGCCACGACCCGTCCAAACATCCCCTCGAGATCGCCGATGTAGCCGTCGAAGTCATAACGCTCGCTCACCAGCTCGAAACCGTTCCGCCCCAGTTGCCGGGCCTTTTCCTTGTCGCGGAGGAGTTCGTCGATGCGGCGGGCGTAGGCGGTGCGGTCCATCCAGGGGACGAGGTAGCCGTTGTGGCCGTCGATGAGCCAATCCTTGATCCCGCCGGCGTCGAAGGCGACGACGGGCAGGGCGTAGCGCATCACCTCGAGTCCGATCGTGGCGATGGGCTCGGGCCAGACGCTGCTGAGGGCGACGACGCTGCAGTCGCGGTAGTAGGCTTTCAACTCCTCCTGCGGAATGAAACCGCGGAAGTGGACGCGGTCGGAGAGACCGAGCCGTTCGCTGAGCTGCTGGCAATGTTCGCGATGGTTGCCGTCGCCGAGGATGATGCACTCGAAGGGCGACTCGACTTTGGCGAGGGCCTCGAGGAGGACATCAACGCCTTTGCCGCGGATGATCTGGCCGGCGTAGAGGATGAGGTTGCGATCGCTGAAGCCGCTGCGCAGCCCTTCTTCGCCCATGCGGGGGACGGGGGCGTGGATCTCGATGCGGTCGCCGTCGAAGCCGTTGTTGAGGAGTTCGTCGCGCATGTAGGTGGTGACGACGACCATGCGGTCGAAGCGCCGGTTCAGGGCGATCTCGCGCTTTTTGTCGCCGTAACTGACCCACTTCAGGGGGAACCCGCCGTCACGGTTGCGGACGACGCAGGCGCCGCACGCGGTGGCGCAGTAAAGCGAAGCGGCGCGGGTGCAGATCTCGCGGGTGAAGACGTTGTATTTGTAACTGCGCATGCAGTAGATGTCGTGGTCGTGCACCATGCGGACGAGGGGCGTGCCGCTGGCGACGAGGGTCTCGATCACGTCGAGATCGGCCATCTTGTGGACGTAGACGACATCGGGCCGGAAGTCGGCGAGGGCCTGCCGCGTGGCGGCGGCGGGGGAATCACCGAGCGCAAAACTGGAGGGGAAGACGCGGTGCCAGCCCTCCTCGTTTTTCCCGGTGCCGGGTCCGTGGAGGATGCCGATCTCGTGCCCCCGCAGGCCGAGCTGCTCGGCGGTGATGTAGGCATTGGCCTCGGCTCCGGCGAGGGCGCCGAATCGTTCGTGGACGTAGAGGATTTTCATGAGGGCAGGATGAGGTCTTCGCGCTCCTTGTGGAGGAGGGCGCGGGCTTCGTGAAAGGATCGCTGGAGCGAGGCGGCAAGGATGGGCTGATCGTCGATGCGTTTGCTGGCGGCGCGGTCTTCGAGGTCGCGGCAGAGTTCAAGAAAGGAGCGCAGTCCGAAGAGAGAGCTGCTGCCTTTGAGGGAATGGGCGACGCGGCGGAGTTCTTCCTGCTGCTCGCCACCGGCGAGTCGATCGATTTCAAGGAGGCGCGCGGGGGTATCCTCGAGCCAGCGATCGATGAGCATGGCGGCGGAGCCGGGGTCGAGCTCGGTGGAAAGACGTCCGACGGCTTCCCCGACGGTCTTTTCGTCGACGGGCGGGCCGGCGGCCGGTGTCTCGGCGGCAGGAGCGGCGTTTGCCTTCCGCACCTGTGCAAGGGCGGCGACGAGGAGATCGGCGCGGAGGGGCTTGGAGAGGTAGTCGTCCATGCCGGCGGCGAGGCAGCGTTCGCGTTCGCCGTCCATGGCGTTGGCGGTCATGGCAATGATCCGCACGGGAGGACGCTGCCAGGCGATGGAAGACTCGATCGCGCGGATTTGTTGGGTCGCCTCGTAGCCGTCCATGCCGGGCATGTGGCAATCCATGAGAATGCCGTCGTAGGCGCCGGAGCGGAAACGCTCGACGGCCTCGGCACCGTCGGGGGCGTGCTCGTGGGTGTAGCCGAGCTTTTCGAGATGGAGGATGGCGACGCGGGCATTGACGTCGTTGTCCTCGACGATGAGGAGGTGGGGTTTTTCCCCTTCATGCCGCGGCACGGCGGGAGCATCGCCGGGGAGGACATCGGCGTGAGGATCGCGTTTGCCGAGGATGGCCTCGCGCAGAGGCATGCGCCGGAGGGGTTTGAGAAGGAAGACGTCTCCGCCCTGCAGCTCGTCACGCACGTGTTTGGCATCGGCGGAGTGCCCTAACACAATGACACGCGGACGGCGGCCCTGGAGGGCGAGCCGCTCGATCATGACCTTCACTTCCGGAGTATAAAGTCGCGAGTGAATGAGGAGCACCTCCCACCCGGCGAAGGGATCACCGAGGGCGACAAGAACTTCGGCGCTGGTGGTGGCGACACCGGGCATGGCGGAGAGACCGGCGAGGGCGAGCATGGCGGCACGCCGGGATTTGAGGACATCATCGGCGACGAGGACGCTGGGCCCGTGGGCATGGGTGGCATGGCGGCGCGCGGAGCCGCCGGCGGGCGATCCGACCGGCAGATCGACGAGGAAAGAAGTGCCCTCGCGCGGCGCGCTGCGCACATCGATGCGGCCGCCCATCATCCCGGCGAGACGTTTGGAAATGGCGAGCCCGAGTCCGGTGCCTCCGTAGCGGCGGGTGGTGGAGCCATCGACCTGGGTGAAGGGCTGGAAGAGGCGAGCGAGCTGGGTCGCGTTCATGCCGATGCCGCTGTCCTCGACGATGATCTCGATGCGTTTTTTCTTCGAGGTGCTGGTGGCGGCCTGGCGGACGAGGATGTTCACCTCGCCCTCGTCGGTGAATTTGATCGCGTTGCCGACGAGGTTGAGGAGGATCTGGCGGAGCCGGCCAGGGTCGCCGTGGATGGTCTCGGGCACCTCGGGTTCGATGAGAATGTTCATCTCGAGCCCTTTTTCGCGGACCTTGTGATAAAGGAGGTCGACGACGCCATCGATGACGGCATCAAGGGCGAAGGGCTCGTTCACGAGCTCCATGCGGCGCGCCTCGATCTTGGAGAAATCGAGGATGTCATCGATGATGGTCACGAGGGCCTCGCCGCTGGCGAGGATGGATTCCACCATCTCGCGGTGGGTCGCGTCCATCCCGGCATCCTTGAGAAGCGACGCCATCCCGATGATGCCATTCATGGGCGTGCGGATCTCGTGGCTCATGATGGCGAGGAAATCGCTCTTGGCGCGGTTCGCGAACTCGGCCTGCTCTTTCGCGGCGAGCACCTCGGCCTCGGATTTTTTCCGGGCGAGGAACTGTCCGACCTGGTTGCCGATGCCCTTCAGGACGCGGCCATAGGATTCATCGAGCAGCTCGCTGGTCTCGCAAAAAAACTCGAGCACGCCAAAAAGATGTTCGCCCTGGAAGACGGGAAAGGCGACCGCGCCGGAGAGTCCGGCGTCGAGCGCGGCCTCGGCACGGGGGCATCCCATGGCGGCGGTGAGATCGTGGACGAGAATCGTATCGACGGCCTGCAGGACTTTGCCTGGCAGACCCTCGCCTGCGGTAAACTGGTAATTGCGGTTGGTCTCGGCGAAATCCCCGAAGCGCGAAGCCTGCCGATGGCGGGCGTCATACCAGATCGTGGAGACTTTCAGACTGCCGTCCTCCTCGTGTCTCCAGGCACAACCGACGCGCCAGCCGAGACGACCCGCGACCATCGTGAGGATGCGGCGGACGGCATCGGCAGGGGCGAGATCTTCATTGAGCACACGCGAGACATCGAGCTGCAGCTCGCGACGGAGGCTGTCGCGCCGACGTTCCGTGATGTCGGTCTGGATCGCCATGAACGACGTGATGGTACCATCGTCCGACTTGATCGGCTGGACCTCGAGCGAGATCCAATAGGGTCGGCCGCTGCGGTGGTAATTGAGCACTTCGGTGACGAATCCCTTCCCCTCGGCGAGATGCCTCCGCATGTAGGCGATCGTCGCGGGATCGGTGCCTTTTCCCTGGAGGAAACTGCCGGGCTTCTTTCCGGCGACTTCGCCGAGCGTCCAACCGGTGATACGCTCAAAACCTTCATTCACCCACTCGATCCTGCCTTCGGCATCCGCGAGGACGACGGCATTCTCCGTGCGCGAGACGACGAGGGCGAGCTTGCGCGCCTCGCTCTCCTTCCCTTTCAACTCGGCGCGCTGCAAGGCGAGCCGGTCCGCGAGCTGACGCAGGTCGTCGTTCGCCATCCGCTGGGTCTGCAGCAGCTGGAGCAGGTCGAGCGAGGGATCGTGGATGGCGAAGTCGGCGAAGGTGATGGCGAGACGGTCGAGCTCGTCGCTGCACTCCACCCAGGGCGAGCAGAGCATCACCCACCGCTGTTTCGCTTTATCGACGAGAACTTGCCCGCGGAACTTGGTGCCCGACTGCCGGTGCTCGAAGAAATAGAGACTCTTCTCGGCATCGACGAACAGTTCCGCGCCGAAAACACCCTCTGGTCGGATCATGCCAAAACGTTGCTCGACATGGTCGCCCGGGCGGAGATCGGTGCAGACTTTGGCGAGCGAAGGCCCCCAGCCGCGGAGATGCAGGGAGGCATCCCACTCGAAATAAAACGGGAAGACTTTTTGGAATTCTCCGGGAGAAAGCCCCGGGGGGTCCGGTGCTGGAGGATGCGGTTTCAAGACTGGGTCCAGGTGACACGGAAGACATCACACTCGCCGTTCGCCTCGCGGGATTCGATCAACTCGCAGACGGCGGGTGTTTCGTAATATTTGCCAAGGCCTTGCACGAGACCGACGACGAAGTCGGCGAGCCCGTGACGGTGGGTGTAGTATCGTAGAAGCAGGCTCTCCTCCCCCACCTCGGCGCATTCGAAGCGCGGCGGCTTGAGGTTTTGGAAAATCATCATCACGCGCGTGTGGAAATTCGGCAGGTTGACGAGAAACTCGCGGAGGTCGCGTCCTCCGGCCTTCAGCATCGCGCCATAACTCTTCGCCGCGGTTTTCAAGACCCAGTGCTCCCCGAAGGCGATGAGGACATCCTTCGTCGACATCCCCAAGACCTCGGCGGCCGCTCCCACGAGATCATAAGTGACCGAATCGGGGTAGCTCTCATTGCTGATGAAGCTGTCGACATCGACGCCGGCTTTCGCCTTGATGGCATCCCATTTTTCCGTGCCGAAATGGGTGACCACGAGGTCTTCGACCGCTTTGTTGACGAGTCCGTACATAATGGAGAGCGAGGTGTTTTGGTTGCGTTAAGGAAAAGGTCACTCTAATTTCCATAATCGCAACTGGTCATCCTCCCCCCGTTTGGGGGTGGTCCCCCACCCCATCACCCCCACCTGCGGGGATGGCCCGAAGCGGTGCTCCGGGGCTAGCTTCCCCGCATGGACACCACCATCATTCACGTCCCCCGCCGCTACGTCCGCGAAGAGTGGGGCGGCACCGAGACGGTCATTCAGGAGATCTCCCGCCGCCAGCAGGCCGCCGGATGGGATCCGAAAATCGTCACCTCGATGGCGTTGGCGAAGCATCCCCGGGAGCTCATCGGAGGCATCCCGGTGGAGCGTCACGCGCACTTCTATTCCTATTTCGGCCTCCGGCCTGACCAACGTCTCGCGCTCGACAAGAAGGGAGGCAATCTCCTCTCCTTCGGTCTTTTCCGCTCCCTCCTCCGCGAAAAAGGCGCGCGCCTCTTCCATGCCCACGCCCTCAACCGGCTCGGCGGCACGGTCGCCGCGGCGGCCCGGATCCTCGGCAAGCCGTTCGTCGTTTCCATCCACGGCGGTGTCTTCGAAGTCCCGGCGGAGGAGATGGAGGCGATGCAGCTTCCCGTCGCCGGAAAGTTCGACTGGGGCCGTCCATTTGGAGCTTTGTTAGGATCCCGCACCCTCCTCGAACGCGCCGACCTCGTCCTCTGCGTGGGGGAAAACGAGGCGCGGGCGGCACGTCTCCGCCTCGGTCACGACCGCATCGCCCACCTCCCGAACGGCGTCGATTGCCAGCGTTTCTCCGGTGGCAACGGCTTCGCCTTCCGCAAGAAACACGGCATCCCGGAGACCGACTTCCTCGTACTGAACATCGCCCGCATCGACGCGCAGAAGAATCAACTCGGTCTCGTCGAGGCCTTTCTCCAGCTCTACGCGAGCGGTCGGCAACAGTCGCGTCTCGCCCTGATCGGTCCCGAGACCCAGGCGGACTACGCGCGACGTCTCCGCGAGCGCATCGCGTCCTCCGGTCTCGGCGATCGCATCCTCCTGCTCCCCGGTCTGGCGCCCGAGTCCGCCGACCTGCCGGACGCCTACGAGGCCTGCGACGTCTTTGCGATGCCCTCGGCACACGAGCCTTTCGGCATCGCCGCGCTCGAAGCGTGGAGCGCCGGCAAGGCGGTCGTCGCCTCCGCCGTCGGCGGTCTCGCGGGACTGATCGACGATGGCCGCAGCGGGCTCCTCTGCCGTGCGCCCGGCGATCTCGCGCGCCACCTCGGCAACATCTACGACTCGCCCGCCTTCGCCCGCGAACTGGGCCGCGCCGGCCGTGAGGAAGCGCGCCTTCGCTACGACTGGTCCGTCATCCACGATCGCCTCGAGGCGCTCTATGCGACGGCCGAAGCCCGCATCGCCCGGAAGAATTCCCCGACCTCTCCCATCCCCGCCCGCCATGTCTGAGAACACCTTTTCCAAGACGATCGTCCGCAACACGGTCTCGAACTACCTGCGCACCACCATCGCGCTGGTGGCGGGGCTGGTCACCTTCCGGATGCTCTACGGCCACTTCGACAAGGAGGAGTTCGGTTTCTGGGCGCTGCTCTGGAGCCTCTACGGCATCGGCGTGATCTTCGACTTCGGCTTCGGCTTCGCCGCGCAAAAACGCGTCGCCGAGCTGACCGTGCACCGCTCCTGGGACGCTCTCGGCCGCATCCTCTCGAGCATCCTCGTGTTCTACGCGGCCCTCGCCATCGTCCTGCCGCTGCTGATCACGGCGAGCTCGCATTTCTGGATCGGCTGGATCGGCATCCCGCCGGGACGCGAGGCCGAGTTCCGACTTGCCCTCGGCCTTTTCTTCGCGGGTGTGAGTCTCTCCTTTCCCCTTGGCATCTTTTCGGAAATCCTCCGCGGACAGCAGCGGCTCCACGTCGTGAACTGGCTCGTCATCTTCTTCGTCTCCCTGCGCGTCGTCCTCGTCGGCGCGGCGGTGATGTTCGACTGGAGCTTCACCACCCTGCTCCTCATCGCCCTGGCGACGACACTGGGTCCCGACCTCTGCGCGGGATTCTTCGCCTTCCGCTCGATGAAGGAAGTGCGGATCTCGCCCCGCCTCTTTTCGATGCGCGAACTCCGCGAGATCTCGCGCTTTTCCCTGCACGCCTACTTCGGATCGGTCATCACGATGGTGATGTCGCGCACCGACCAGGTCGTGATCTCGGGCGGGCTCGGGGTCGGCGCGATCGTGCTTTATCAGGCCGGGGCGAAGATCGGCGAGATGTTCCGCGATTTCACCCGGCAGTTGCAGGAGGCCCTCTCACCGGCGGCGGCGGCGCTCCATGCCGGTGGCGATGCGGGCCAGTTGCGACGGCTCATCCTCGACGGCACGCGCTGGAGCGCCCTGCTCTCGACCCCGCTCTACATCCTCTGTGCCGTGCATCTCGAGGGGCTCATCACCTTGCTGACCGGCGACGCCTCGCTCGCCGACGAGACCTGGGTGACGGGACAGATCCTGCTCTTCTGGTATTACTCGTCCATCCTCACCCACAGCGTTTCGCGCCGGGTCTTCATGATGACCGGGCACGAAAAACTGCTCACCCGTCTCGGCGTCTCCGAGGCGCTCGCGAACATCGTCCTGAGCATCGTCCTCGTCTGGTGGACGCGCAGCGTCGCCGGGGTCGCGCTCGGATCGCTGCTGCCCACGCTCTGGTATGGGTGGCGTCATTACTGGCGCTGGATGGCGAAGGACACGGGTCACGGTGCCATCGGCCTCTTCGTGGAAACGCTCCTGCCCGCCTGGCTTGCCGCGCTCCCGGCCTTGGTCGTGCTCTTCCTGATGCAGGGTCTCGCGCCCTACCTCGGTGGCGGATCGGCGTTGTTGTATGTGCTTTTGTCAGGCTCGATCGCCGGTCTCTGCGCCTGCGCCGGGATCTGGCGCTACGGGATGCGTCCGGCGGAGCGCGACCAGCTCCGCGGCACCCTCGGACACCGTTTTCCCCGACTCGCGAAAATCTCATGAAGGAAACCCCGCATCAGGAACCCGTGACGATCATCCTGCGCAGCTTCAACGAAGCGTGGGCGCTGCACGATACCCTCACCGCGTTACGCACGCAGGAGCACCGAAACTGGCGGCTCATCGTCATCGACAGCGGCAGCAGCGACGGTTCGCAGGATCTGATCCGCTCCTTTGGTCCCGATCATTTCATCGAGATTCCCCTCGGCACCTACGTGCCGGGAAAAGTCCTCAACCAGGGCATGGCCCTCGCCGACACGGAACTCTGCGTCTTTCTCAACGCCGATGCCACTCCGCAGGACCCGCGCTGGCTCGGTGCGCTCGTCGCGGCGCTGAACGAGCCGGGCGTCGCCGCGGTCTTCGGACGGCAAATCCCGCGTCCCGATTGCGAGGCAGTCTTTGCTTTCGACTACGAGCGTTGTTTTGGAGAGAACCGCGAGTCCGCCTCGTGGGATCATTTCTTCAGCCTCGTCAGCAGCGGCATCCGCAAATCGGTGTGGAGCCAACGCGGCTTCCGCGAGGATCTCCAATACGCCGAGGACGACGAGTTCACCCGCTGGTGCCGGTCCGAAGGCTACCGGATCACCTACGTGCCCGGGTCCATCGTGATGCACAGCCACAACTACACGCCGGCCCAGGCCTACCGCCGCGCCTTCGGCGACGGCAAGGCTCTCGCTCAGGCGACCCTGGCTCAGGCGCGACCGCATCACCAGCCTCCCGGATTTCTCCGCCAGGTCGTGATCGGCTGGGCCAACGACGCACGCCGCGATCTCGGCTACTGCCATCGCACCGGCCGTCTCGGCGAATTCCTTCACGCCGCCCGGATCCGCTGGCAGCAGCGCCGCGGCCTTCACGACGGCACCCGCGCGGGATTGGGAAAAGGCTGAAGATTCCACCCGCTTGGGGGGAATGACGGAGCCGACCTTCGCGGCGATGCTCTTCCCAGCATGAGAATCCTGGTCCTGACAAACCTCTATCCGCCCCATCACATCGGTGGCTACGAACTGCGTTGCCGCGATGTCACCGAATCGCTCCTCGAGCGCGGCCACCAGGTCGCGGTCCTCACCTCCGACCACGAGGTGGAGGGCGCCGGCGACGAATCCTCGACCCGCTACCGCGTCGAGCGCAGCCTGCGCGTCCATGGCTTCTTCGGCCATCCCTGGCTCGGCATCCGCGATCTCACCAGCCTCGAGGAAGCGAACAACGCCACCCTGCGCCGCGCCATCGACCGCTTCCAGCCCGATGTCGTCCATGTCTGGAATCTCGGGGGCATTTCGAAATCGCTCATTCTCACCCTGCAATCGCTCGACATCCCGCATGTCTTCGACGTGTCCGACCACTGGATCGCGCGCAGCCTGAAGGGCGACGTCTGGCTTGATTGGTGGAACCGCCGCGAGACCTCGCTGCCCGCCCGCGTCCAGCGCGGCCTCTGGCAGCTCGATGGCACGCGCCGTCGCTGGCAGGACCAGGCCCCGACCAATCCGCTCCAGCACATCGATTTCCAACGCCTTTACTTCTGCAGCCGCAAGCTGCGCCGCATCACCGCCGACGCCGGCTACGATGTCGCGCACGGCGAGGTGATCCACTGCCCGGTCGACACGAGCCGCTTCCAGGGCGAGCCACGCACCGCCGATCAGCCGGTCTCGAAGCTGCTCTACGTCGGTCGCCTCGATCCTGACAAAGGCATCTTCACCGCGCTGAAGGCGATGTGCCAGGTGCGCGATCTCGAGGGCGTCCACCTCGACGTCTACGGATCGGGAGCGCCCGACTACGTCCGCAGCCTGCGCGAGTTCGCCGAGCGGAACCGCTTGCCCGTATCCTTCCAGCGCGCCCGTGCCGAGGACATGCCCTCGGTCTACCGCAGCCACGATGCCCTCGTCTTCACTTCGGAATGGGAAGAGCCCTTCGCCCTCACGCCGCTCGAGGCGATGGCCTGCGGTCTGCCCGTGATCGGCACCACCACCGGCGGCAGCGCCGAACTCTTCCGCGACGGTGAAAACGCGCTGACCTACGAGGCCGGCGACAGCAGCGCGCTCGCCGCGAGGATCCGCCGGCTCACCGGAGATCCCGTGCTCGCCTCGGCCCTCGCCATGACCGGCCAGGCGGAGGTCCGCGCCCGTTTCCCGCTGCCGGTGATCGTCGACCAGATCGAGGAATACCTGCTCGAGACGGTCGAGGATTGGCTGCCTTCGCATCTGCCCGATTACCTCGCCGCATGAGACGCCTCTACACCCGCGACGGCGACACGAACCTCGAAGCCCGGATCGCCACGATCTGCGAAGAGGTCAAAGCCGGGCTCATCGACTTGCTCCCGGCCGTCATGCTCCGCGGCATCGCCCTAGGCGGCGGCTACGGTCGAGGGGAAGGCGGCGTCCTGCGCGATGAAACGATCGCGGGCGATCAACCCTACAATGACGTCGAGTTCTTCGTCTTCACCCGCGGCCCCGGCCAACTCGTGCGACGTCTCTGGGCGAAGCAGGTCGATGACCTCGGCCATATCCTGACAAAACGCCACGGCATCGAGGTGGAAATGCGACTCCTCGGCAGCGGCGAGCTGCGAAGGGCGAGGGCCTCGATGTTCTACTACGATCTGTATCACGGTCACCGCTGGGTACTCGGGCACGACACGCTCCTCGCGGACGCGGCGCATCATGCCGAAGCGAAACATCTCCCCGCCGAGGAAGCGACCCGCCTCCTCATGAACCGCGCCTCCGGCCTCGTCTTCGCCGCCGCGCGGCTCGCCCGCGCCGACTTCACCCGGGACGATGCCGACTTCGTCTTTCGCAACATCGCCAAGGCCAGACTCGCCATGGGCGATGCCCTGCTCACCTCGGCGGGACTTTATCACTGGAGCTGTCTCGTGCGCCACGAGCGGCTCCGCGACTTCGTCACGACTCAAGAAGTGCTCGCGCACCATCGCAAGGGCGTCGCCTTCAAACTGCATCCCTCGCGCTCGCGCCACTCGCGGGAGGAACTCGCCGCGCTCCATGCCGACGTCTCCGCGGAAATGCGCGAGGTCTTTCTGCGGATCGAGTCGCTGCGGCACGGTGTCGCGTTCGCCGATGTTGCCGCCTACCGCGCGTATCATCCGAAATTCCCCGGGGCCTCCACCTTGCGGAACCGTCTCGTCCATTTCCGCGACCGCGGCCTCCGTGGACTCGCCGAAACGCGTCACCCGCGCGAGCTGCTGCTCGACCAGATCGGCGAAGTCCTCTGGAGCGAAGACCGCCCCGATCCGCAGGCCGGCATGGACCGATTCGAAGGACTCTGGCGTCGCCACGGCTGAGCGTTTTTCCCCTCATTTGCGAGGGCTGCGGAAGCAAGGATGACCGGCTTTCTTGTCATCACCACACCGCAGACATGAACTTGCTCGTCGTTTATCCCTACATCCCGTATCCGCTCGACCGCGGCACCTACCAGCGCACCTTCCATCTCCTGCGCGGACTCGCCGCCCGGCACACCGTCGACCTCATCGCCCTCAGCGAAAACGGCGAGCGCCTCGAGCACGCGCCGGTCTTCGAGGAGTTCTGCCGCGAGGTGCGCTTCGTGCCCTTCTCGCATCCGCAGTGGGACAAACTCTTTCCCAAACGCCTCCTCAGCCCCACGCCCTCGACGATCCGCCACTGGCGCTGCAAGGAACTCGGCCGCGTCATCCGCGAGCAGATGGCCCGGCAGTCCTACGACGCCGTCCACGTCTGCGACATCGTCCTCGCCCAATACTTCCTCCGCGAGCACCGCGACATCCCGCTCGTCGTCGATCGCAGCCGCGTCGATCTCCAGTTCCAGTCCCAGCAGTGCCGCTTCGCCGGCGGTTCGCTGAAGGAAAAACTCCTCGCTTGGGAAAACATGGCCAAACTCTGGTTCTACGAGCGCCGTGTCGCCCGCCGCTGCCGCCGCCAGATTCTCTGTGGTCCCGATGATGAGGTGTTTGTCAGGAAACACATCAGCCGCAACGTGCCGCTGAAGGTGATCCCCAACGGCGTCGATCCCGGCTATTTCCCCCACGATCCCGCCGCCGTCACCGACGAGGCCCCCACCATCGTCTTCTGCGGGGCGATGGACTACACCCCGAACGTCGACGCGCTGCGCTGGTATTTCTCCGAAATCCATCACCGCGTCGCCGCCGCCGTTCCGCGGGTGAAGGTGCTGATCGTGGGCCGCGGAGCCGGACCCGAGATCGAAGCCTATGGCAAAATCGAGGGCGTCACCGTCACCGGCGGCGTGCCGGATGTGCGGCCCTACTACCGGCGCTCTTGGCTGCAGATTGTGCCGCTGCGCATCGGCGGGGGCACCCGCCTGAAAATCCTCGAGAGCCTCGCCATCGGCGTGCCCGTCGTCTCCACCACGATCGGTGCCCAGGGGCTCGGTCTCACCCACGGCTCCGACGCCCTCCTCGCCGACACGGCGGAAGACTTCGCCACCCAAATCGTCGATGGTCTTTCCTCCGATCTCCTCCGCAACCGTCTCCGCGAACGCGGCATCGCCAAGGCCCTGGCCGAGTTCACCTGGGAGAGCATCGGCCGCCGCCTCTCCGACAGCTACGGCTCCGCCGCGCCGCGCGACCGCGAACAGGTGCGTTTGTTAGGCGTGCCCTTCGACCGCGTCTCGATGAAGGGCGCCCTCGCCCGCGTCGCCGAGATGGTCGAGGAGCGTCGTCCGCGCCAGATCGCCACCGCCAACGTCGATTTCCTCGTCCAGTCCGGGAAGGACCCCGAGCTGCGCGAAATCCTCGAGGACTCCGATCTCGTCCTCTGCGACGGCCCCCCCCTCGTCTGGCTCTCGCGTTGGATCGGCCAGGCCCTGCCCGAACGCGTCGCCGGGTCCGACCTCGCCGCTCCGCTCCTCTCCCTCGCCGAACGCCGCGATTGGAGCATCTACTTCCTCGGCGGCAAAAGCGAGGTGCTCGTCGATGCGGTGAAAAACGTGCGGCGGAAACACCATCGTCTCCGCATCGCCGGCTGGCATTCGCCCGAGTTCGCCCCGCTCGAGGAGATGGACCACGACGACCTCGTCTCCCGCATCCGCGAGGCGAATCCCGATTTGCTCTTTGTCTGCTTCGGTTGTCCGAAACAGGAAAAGTGGCTCGCCCGCCACCTCGCCGCGACCGGCGTCCCTGTCGGGATCGGCCTCGGTGCGACGATCGATTTCCTCGCCGGACACGTCCGCCGCGCTCCGCGCTGGATGCGCTTCGCCGGGCTGGAGTGGGTCTTCCGCCTCCTCCAGGAGCCGCGCCGCCTCTTCCAGCGCTACGCCACCGATCTCCGCGTCTTCTCCGGCGCGGCCCTCCAGGAAATCCGCCAACAGCGCGGCACGCTGCGTCCCTGATGAAAATCGCCATTTCCACCAGCGTCATCCAGCGCGGCAAGTCGGGCGTGGCCCGCTACGTCTTCGAGCTCGTCGCCGCCCTGCTCCGACAGCCCGGCGATCACCGCCTGCTCCTCTACGTGCTCGAGGAAGACCTGACCCTCTTTGATGGCGTAGCTGACAGGGTTGAGTTGGTGAGCGTGCCGGAGAAGTGGCGTTCGCCCGTGAAGAACGTCTTCTGGCACCAGTTCGTGCTGCCGCGCCTGCTCCGCCGCGACGGCGTTGACCTGCTCCACATCCCCAGTTACCGCCGCATGGTCTGGAAGGCGCCTTGTCCGATGGTGGCGACGATCCACGATCTCGCGCCCTTCCGCCTCGCGGAAAAATACGACAAGCTCCGCATGTTCTACGGCCGCCACATTGCGAGGCGTCTCGCCGCGCGGCAGGAGGCGATCCTGACCGTCAGCGAATTCACCGCCGGCGACATCGACCATTTCTTCGGCATCCCGCGCGAGCGGATCCACGTCACCGGCAACGGCATCGATCACCGCCGTTTCCATCCTGACAAAACCACCTCACCGGAGGAAACCCCGTTTTTCCTCTACGTCTCGCGCCTCGAGCATCCCGCCAAGAACCACGTCCGCCTCATCGAGGCCTTCGACCGCTTCAAGACCGCGACCGGATCGGACTGGCGGCTCGTCCTCGGCGGCAGCGACTGGCACGGGGCCGAGGTGATCCGCGCCGCCGCCGCGAAGGCGCGTCATGCCGAAGCGATCGAGTTTCCCGGCTTTGTCTCCGACGAGGCCCTGCCCGATCTCTACCGCCGCGCCGGGGCGTTTGTCTATCCCTCGCTCTTCGAGGGCTTCGGCCTGCCGCCGGTCGAGGCGATGGCCTGCGGCTGCCCGGTGATTTCCTCGGATCAAGGTTCGTTGCCGGAAGTCGTGGGCGACGCGGCGCTGCTGATCGATCCGACCTCGGTCCCCTCGATCGAGGCGGCCCTCACCCACGTCGCGGCTTCTCCGGAGTTGCGGAAAAGCCTCGTCGAGAGCGGTTTGGAGCGCGCCAGAAGCTTCGATTGGGACGAAACGGCAGTTTTAACTCTCCAGATTTATCGCAAATTTTGCATAAATTCTAAAAAAATCAGACTTGAGGAGCCCCTCTATTTAAGGAATGTTAAGGAAATTTTGTAGCCGGGCTCCTTTTATGGCCACTTCCACTGTCGCACACCACCATCACGAGCCCGCCGCTCCCGTGGCGGCCAGGCTCGATCCCGCGGTGGCGCCTGCGGCGTCGACGGCTACCGGTCTCAAGCTGCCCTTTGATCCTCTGCGTGTCGTCGATGGCGTCTATCGCTACCGCTGGCACGCCCTCGGGGCCGGGGTGATTTGTGCCGCCGCCCTTGGCGTCTTCGTCTCTCTGAAGCTGACGACGCGGCACGTCGCGAGCGCCCAGCTCATCAAGCTCGCCCCGCAAAACTCGCTGCGACAGAGTGAAGGCGGCGATCCCTACACGCCCCATGAGGTCACCCTGCCGAACATGATCGCGATCATGTGGAGCGGCCCGGTCATCGAGGGAGCCGCGCGCCGGCTCGAGGGGCGCATGGACGCGAGGGCCCTCCGCGCCGGACTCATCGTGCAGCCCGAGCGGAATACCGACATCATCCACGTGTCGATGAATTCCGACCTGGATCGCGAGACCGCCCACGCCGCGCTCAGTGCCTACCTCGAGGAGTCCCTTCATTTCACCCGCACTCTCCAGCAGTTCGACGCCGCCTCGATGGCGACCCTCCTGACCGAGCGCATCGCCAAAGCGGAGGCGGAGATCGCGGATTTCGACAAACAGCTGCTCGACTACGCGACCCGCGAGGGTGTCGTCGATCCTGACAAACAGACCGACGCCCTTCTCGGCGAGATCGCGAACCACAACCTCCGCTACCAGACCATCCGCCTCGACCACGAAACCCTCGATCTGCGGATCGCGGAGATCGAGTCGGAGCTGGCGAAAGTCAGTCCCGCCGCCGCGAAGCTGCAGCAGGCACGCGACGAGCTCGCGGCGATGCGGCTGCGCTACACCGACGAACATCCCGCGATGCGGAACACTCTTGCGGCGGTCGAAGCGCTCGAGGCCGAGGTCAAGCGTGAATCGGGCGAATCCCGCCCTAGCGGCCCCCCTCGCCCGGGTGAGAGCGCCATCTCCGGCAGCCTCTATCTCGATCTTGTGAAACTTCGCGGGGAGAAAAGCGCGCTCGCGGAGCAGCTCACCAAACTCGATCAAATCCGCGAACAACTCGAAGCCCAGGTCGGCACCCTGCCGCGCAAGTCGCTCGAACTCGCGAACATCCGTGCCCAGAAGCAGGCCGCCGAGACCTCGCGCGATCTCCTCGCCGCCCGCCTCCGCGAAGCCCGGCTCGTCGAGGAGCGCGCCGACGGCGCCTTCCGCATCCTCTCGATGCAAAAACCCGACGAGGTCGCGGTCTCGACTCCGAAACAAAAAGTCGTCATCGCCTCTGCCGGCGGCTTTTTCGGCGGTGCGGGCCTCGTCGCCTTCCTCGCGGCGATCTTCGTGCTGTTCGACCGCCGCATCGGCAGCGCCGGTGATCTGAAGCGATTCAGCGACCTCCCCATCCTCGGCCAGATCGATGCCGCCACGCTCTCGGACACGGGCCGCCGCGAGGAATGGGCTTTCACCACCTGGACCCGCCTCGTCCCGAAACTCCGGCGCCGGGATCGCGAGAGCGGTGTGGTCTGTGGTCTGCTCGCGGCCGGACACGGCTCGCTCGCTCCACTTCTCGCCGCGGCCGCCGCCCGTCGCGGTGCCTCCGTTCTGCTTTTGTCAGGGGGACGCGAGGAGGCGGATCAAAACGACGCGATCGAACTCGACGAATCGCTTGGGAAGGGCAAGGCCATCCTCGATCGGCTCCGCCAGCGCCCCGAGTCCCTTCTGCAGATCCACCTTCCCGGCAAATGGCTCGCCGATCCCGGCTTGAGGGCCACCCTTCTCGGAGCCATCGCGAACTGGGAAAATGATCCGCGTCTCGTCGTGCTCGTCGAGCTGCCCGACCCGGCCCTGCCCGCCACCCTGCTCTTTGCCGAGGCCCTTCCCAATCTGATCTGGCTCGCCAAAGGCCACGAGGAAGGCGCGCCCCTCTCCGAGACCGTGCGTCTCTACCGCGCCGCGGGTTGTGCCCTCTCCGGGGCCGTCCTCGAAGCCGCTCCCGGTTATCGGCTCAAGCCGCTGAGACATCTCGAGCCGCTCCTCGGTGTGGCGAAGGCGATCGTCGCCGCCGCCCTCTATTTTTCCCTCCAAAGCCATGCGGTTGCCGCCGGACCTCTCCTCCTCGGTCCCGGCGACAAGGTGAACATCCGCTTCGCCGGCGCTCCCGAACTTTCGCGCGAGGGTGTCACGGTCGCACCCGATGGCACCCTCACCTACCTGCACCTCCAGTCCCTGCCCGTCGCCGGGCTCGGGCTCGACGGACTCCGGGCCACGCTCAACCAGGAATTGGCGCGCTACTATCAGGATCCCCGCATCTCCGTGACGCCGAATCTCTTCAACACGCAGCGGGTCTACGTGCTCGGCAAGATCGTGCGCAAGGGCGTCGTGCCGCTCGACCGTCCCATGCGCATCCTCGACGTCGTGGCCGCGGCGGGCGGGCTCGAGACCGGGCTCTTCCAGCAGAATACCGTCGAGCTCGCCGACCTGCGGCGCAGCTTCCTCGCACGCGGCGGCGAACGGGTCCCGCTCGATTTCGAAGCGCTCTTTCTGAAGGGCGACACGCGCCACAACGCCTACGTCATGCCCGGCGACTACCTCTATTTCCCTTCGGCGAATTCAAACGAGATCCACGTCTTCGGCAATGTGAAGAGCCAGGGTTCCCAGGGCCTCCTCGCCCACACCAGCGTCCACAGCGCCATCGCCCAGGCCGGCGGCTTCAGCGAGAGGGCCTACAAACGCAGGATCCTCGTCGTGCGTGGATCGCTGGAGCATCCCGAGACCTTTGTCGTCGACATGGAGGCCCTCCTTTCCGCCCGCGACTACGCCTTCGCCCTGGAGCCGAAAGACATCGTCTACGTCGCCGACCATCCGTGGTCGCGTGCCGAAGAGCTGATCGAGATCGCGTTGAACACCTTCAGCCAAGGTGCCGTCTCGGCCTGGGCCGGAGCCAACATCGGATCGTTCAGCGGGGATTGAGCACCTCCCCCATCACCCTGACAATACCACCTTCATGAGTCCGTCCGACAGCACACCTCCGGTCCGTCAACTCCGCGTCGGGGTCATCGAAGACGATCCCACGCTGCGGCTTTTCCTATCGAAGCTGATCGAGGGGAGAGGAGAGCAATTCACCCTTATCGGAGCCTGGGGCTCGGCCGAGGAGGCGGTGCAGCCCGTCCTCGAGGAAAAGCCCGATGTGGTCGTCGTCGATCTCGAGCTGCCCGGGGCCTCGGGGGTCGAGTGGATCCGCGAGATCTCGCCCCACCTCCTCAACACCGCCTTCGTCGTCTTCACCGTCCACGACGAGCCCGACCGCGTCTTCGCCGCCCTCCGCGCGGGAGCGAGCGGATACCTCCTGAAGGGCGCGAGCCCCGCCGAGGTCGTCGATGGCATCGCCCAAGCCGCCGCCGGCGGGGCACCGCTCAGCCCTGACATCGCCCGGCTCCTCATCCATTCCTTCAAAGAACCCGTCCACCCCGAGCGAAAGGAAATCCCCGGCCTCACCCCGCGGGAATCACAGATCCTCGAGCTGCTCGCACAGGGAATGGTGCCGAAAGAGGTGGGTCATCAACTCCATCTCAGCTACGAGACCGTGCGCGACTACCTCAAATCCGTTTACAGCAAGCTGCACGTCCGTTCGCGCACCGAGGCGGTCATCAAGTATCTCCAGTTCAACGGGGAATAATGCGGCACCTCCGCAGGTCCGGATCCACGGCGGGTCGCGGGACATCGATCCACCCATGACGTTCCCGGCCGACAGCACCCTGACAAACGCACGAAGCCGGGATCGCGGCGTGCGTGGAATCGGCCTCCCGCTCGCCCTGCTCCTCGGCCTTTTCCAGAGCGCCTGCCTCCAGTCCACGGGACCCAAATTCAATCCCGGCCCCGGTGCAGCCCTCGGCGAGGCGAAGGACGGTAGCGAGTCCGGCGAACTGGTCTCTCCGGAGTTCGTCCCCGCCGGAGCCCGTCAATCTCCCCCGGCCGATCTCCTCCAGCCGCCGCCCGGCGACTACCGCCTCGGTCCCGGCGACAAGCTCGATCTCGAGATCCTCGACGAACCCGACACCCGCGCCGAGACCTTCGTCACGCCCGATGGCATGGTCTATTTCGACCTCATCGACGCCGTCGAAGCCCGCGGCAAGACGGCCCCCGAATTGAAAGCCGCCCTCGAGGAAAAGCTCGCCCGTTTCTATCGCGACCCACGGGTCAGCGTCACCCTCGTCGAGGCCGAGAGCCAGCGTTTCAATCTCCTCGGCCGCGTCAACGCCCCGGGGAGCTATCCCTTGAAAAAGCCGACTCGTCTTCTCGAGGCCATTGCGATGGGTGGCGGTCTTTTCGCCTCACGATTCGCCGGCTCGACCGAGGAGCTCGCCGACCTCGACCACAGCTTCGTCATCCGCGAAGGCCGCGCCCTGCCGGTCGATTTCGCGGCCCTGATCCGCGATGGCGATCTCTCGCAAAACATCTACCTCCGCGACGGCGATTTCGTCTACCTGCCTTCCTCGCTGACGAACGAGGTCTACGTGCTGGGTGCCGTCTCCGCGCCGCGTCCGGTCGGTTTCATGGGAGAGATGACCTTGACCGCCGCCCTCGGCCACAGCCTCGGCCTGCAGCGCACCGCCCGGCTCGACCGCGTCTCCATCGTGCGTGGATCCTTCACCGATCCGCACATCGCCATCGTCGACGCGGCGGCCATCCTCAAAGGGGCCGCGCCGAATGTACGGCTCCAGCCCGGCGACATCGTCTACATCCCCGGCGAGGGCGGCATCTCGCCGAAGCAGCTCGCCCGCGAGGCCGTCGATACCTTTGTGAAGGTCGTCGCCGCCAATGAGGGCAGCAGCCTCGGCGCGGGAGGCGGAGGCGATCCCGTCAACGTCAATGTTCCCATCGGAGTCACCACACCATGAGCCCTCCCTCTTCCCGCCGGATCCGCCCCCTCCTCATCGTCGAGGCGGCCAATCCGAAGTTGACCAGCGCCGCGCTCGTCGGTTGGTCGTGCGCCACCGCCATCGCAAAGGAGACCGATGCCCATCTCGTCACCCATTGGCGGAACCGCGACGACTTTCTCGCCGCCGGACTCGTCGAAGACCGCGACTTCACCGCCATCGACACGCGTCGAACCCAACACCTCGCCTGGAGAATCACAAAATCACTGAGCCCGCGCGGCACCTTCAGTTGGAGTCTTTACTCCGCCTTTTCCAATCTCGTCTATCCCGTCTTCGAACGCGCCCTTTGGGGCCGTTTCGAAAGCCGCCTCCGCGCGGGCGAGTTCGATCTCGTCCATCGCATCCTGCCACTCTCCCCCACCACGACAAGCCCGCTCGCGGCCAGACTGAAAAAGATCGGCGTGCCTTTCGTGCTGGGTCCGCTCAATGGCGGCGTGCCCTGGCCCGCGGGCTTTGATCACTTGCGCCGCGAGGAAAAAGATCGCGGAGGCCTCCTGCGTCCTCTCTATCAACTCCTCCCCGGCATCCATGCCACGCGCCGGAATGCCGCCGCCATCCTCGCCGGATCCCGCTCGACGTCCCGCGAGATCCCCACCGACCTGCTCGACCGCGTCTTTCCCATGCCGGAAAACGCGATCGATCCCTCGCGCTTCCCCCTCGATCCCCGGCCCCCAAGAAAGCCCGGACCGCTCCGAGTCGCGTTCGTGGGACGACTCGTCGCGCTCAAGGGCGTCGACATGCTCATCGAGGCGGCCCTGCCCTTCATCAAAGCCGGCACGCTCTCGCTCGACCTCATCGGCGATGGCCCCGCGCGGCCCGCGCTCGAGGAGCGCATCCGTGCCGCGGGACTCGATCCCGCTCCGCTCCTTCCCGGATGGGTCGATCACGCCGTCCTGCCCGATCGCCTCCGCGAGGCCGATCTCTTCGTCTTTCCCAGCGTCCGGGAATTCGGAGGCGGTGCCGTGCTGGAAGCCATGGCGCTCGGCGTGCCACCCGTCGTCCTCCATCATGGTGGTCCTCCCGAACTCGTCCCGCCCGGCACCGGCATCATCCTGCCGATGGAGGACCGCGCGGGCATCGTGCGTCGCCTCGACGATCTCTTCCGCACCTACGTCGCCGATCCCTCCCCCCTCGCCGCCATGGGCGTGGCCGCCCAAGATCACATCCGCACCTATCTCACCTGGGAAGCCAAGGCACGACAAATCGTCGCGATCTATCGCTGGATCCTCGAGCCCGGCTCACCTCGTCCCGATTGGGGCGATCCCCTCGGCTGGCCCGCAGGCGTCTGGCCTTGAGATGCCGCCGCTCCCTGACGGTCCGCGAGAGCACTTCAAGAAAGGCCCCGTCGCAAAGGCGTTTTCATCCGCGCCAGTCCCGCGCCGAGTCCGGCGAGGAGGAGCCATTGCGAAAGATTTTTTGGCTGTGTCAGGATTCGTTCCACCGTGCCGTGCAGGTAACAGATCGACAAGGCCACGAGCAGTCCCAGGGCGAAGGCACCCGCCCAAGTCCGGCGCTGCCGCCACGAGGCGCGCATCACCGCCAGCAGCGTGGCGAGAAGAAAAAGGCAGAAGCCCGCGAAGCCGAGCCAACCCGTCTCCGCCAGCCAGAGCCAGTAGAGACTCTCCGTCAACGGATTCGCCCAGTAGTTCTCATCATAGATCGTGAACCCGCGCTCGCGGTCCCAATCCTCGAGGATCTCGCTGTAGCGGTCGCCGCGGGGGCGGCTGTTGAGGATGCCGAAATGATTCCACCCCACGCCGAGCAGCGGGTGGTCGGCCAGCATCGCCGCGCTCTGCTTGTTCAGGATATCGCGCAGGTCTTCCTCCACCACCTCCGCACTGCTTTTCACCTCATTCAGCCGTGCCTTGAAGGAATCAAGCCCCACCGCCGCGACGACCACCGCGCCGATCATCGCCACCACTCCCATCGCAAAAACCCGTCGTCCCGGCCGGCGCAACAGGGCGAGCAGCAACAAGGCCGCGGCTCCCACCGCGAAAGCCGCCAGAGCCGCGCGCGAGACCGAGGCAAGGATCGCCAACCCGGCCCCACCGACGCCGGCGAGACACAGCGCCAGAAACCGGCCGCGCGTCTCCGGATGCAGCACCACCGCGAACACCGGCAACGCCCCGAGATAACACCACATCGCCATCGGGTTCTGATGCTCGAACCATCCCTTCACCTGGAAGGCACCATCGAGCATTCGCAGCTTCATCGCGAGGAGTCCGTGGTGCGCCAGCGCCGCCGCCATTCCAACCAAGGCCCAGCGCAGATCATCTTCATCACGCAGGTAGAGCGCCGCCGCCGCGTAGAGCAGGCCGCCTTTGAAAAAGCGCACCGCCGCCATCATCGCGTAAGAGGGCTCGAGGCTGCCGAGCGCCGAGAGCATCGCGATCGTGCACCACAGCCAATAAAGCCCCAGCCCCGGCACGCGGCGTTTTTCCAAGGGCCTCGTCGCGGCGCGTCGAGCCTCGAGGATCACCGCCACGATCAAGGCCAGTGAGAGCACCTCCAGCAGCGACACTTCGAATCCCTTCGCATGACCGCGGTAGGTCTCGATGCTGCCGATCATGAAGGTAAAATTCCCCGGACGCAGCGCCGTCATCGCCAGCATCGCCGCGAAGGTCGCGCGCTGACGCACGCGCGCACCCGCGAGCCACATCCCCAAGAGAGGAGCGAGGCCCGCGTAGAGGCAAAGGGCCACCGCGATTTTGACGAAATCCATGATCGATCCTCCGCACCATCGGTCCTTCGCCGCCCCTCTTCCTCCCCCACATCTGGGGGTCTTGGTTGGATGGAAGAACGGGACGATCCTCTTGCGTCATGGATTCCCGTCTTCCCTCATCGCGTCCCACCATCGGTGTGCTCATCCGCTTCGCCAACTCCGCCGGCACTCTGCCTCAGGTGCTGGAAGCCCTGCGCTCCCAGACCTTGCCACCCGATGAAATCCTCGGCGTCGCTTCCGCCTCCAGCGACCGCTCGCGCCAGATCCTGACGGCGGCCGGCGCGCGGGTCATCGAGTGGACCGTTCCCTATCATCACTCGCGCGTCCTCAACCACGGCCTGCGCCATCTCCGCGCCGATCTGGTCCTCGTCCTCAGCTCCCACACCGTGCTCGGTTCCCCCACCGTCCTCGCCGAGCTCGCCGCCGCCTTCACCGATCCCCGGGTCTGCGCCGCCAGCGTGAAATGGGATGACGATCCCTATTACACCGACGCCGTCACCTGGGAGGAATTGCAGGTGAAAGGACTCCGCTTCGGTTCCATCTACACGAACAGCCTCGGGATGATCCGCCGCGCCTCGTGGGAGGAGACCCCTTTCGAGGAATCCATCACCACCTCCGAGGATTATGCCTGGGCCATCGACCGCCTCCAGCGTGGTGAGGTCTGCCGCCGCCTCGCCCTGCCCTTCTCCCACCTCCGCCACGGCGCCCCGCGACATCGAGAATTCGCCGACATCGTTTTCCACTTTTCAAAACAGCACCGCCTCCCGGTCACCTGGCTCGGGCCACGGGCCTCGATTTCCTTCCTCGCCAGAGCCCTCTGGAACCGAAGCCCCGTCAGCGAATGGCGCCCCGCGCTGGATCGTTTGCTGGCGTGGATGAGTCATCAGACGGGCGCAACGCTATTGACCGCCGGTCGGTTCCGATGAGTCCGGGATCATTCCGTGGGTCCCGGAACCCTTTCCTGAGATAAAATTTGTCCATTAGCTTAGATTCTTTCACAAAAATCGCATTTCTGGTCAATTCTTGACCATGCATCCCGCCTCCCACGGCTGGGGCGAGGGCGGATTGTTCCGCCGCCTTGCCCTCCCCTTCTCGCTCTTCATTCTCGGCGCGAGCTTGTCCCTCGTGGCCTGGCTACAGGTCATGAACCGGGATCGGTCGTTGCGGGAATTCGAGGAAACGGCCCGGGAGAATGCGCGTTTCGTCGAGCGGCTCCGCCTGCCCCGCTCCCCCGAGCTGGCCAAAAATCTCTCCGAAGTGCTCGGGGTCGGAGTGGGCTTCTTCCGCACTGGAGAAGCGGTCGCGGGATTGCCTTCGGAGCTCGCGACGATCGTCCCTCGTCTCGCGGATGCCAAACCTGACTCGACCCGATCGGGCCGTTGGGACCTCGCGATCGCCCCGATCGCGGGAGAGCCGGTGCACCTCGTGCTGCTGCGCGAGACGGCTCCCCTGGCTCCCGATCCTGCGACCTGGCTGTTACCAGCCCTCATCATCACCACCCTCGGCGGCGGACTCGCGGCCCTGGTCGCCCGCCGCATCGTGCTGCCGCTCGGCGCGCTGAGCCGCTGGCTTCCCAATCTCGACCGCGAATCTCCCGAGCCGCTTCCGGCGAGCGTCACCGGCCGTCACGACGAGATCGGAGCCCTCGCCCGCTCGCTTGAGGAAAGCCATCGCCGCCTCCGTGAAGAAACGGAGCGGCGCCGCCAGTCCGAGCGCCTCGCCGCCCTCGGTCGCATCGCCACGAGCCTCGCCCATGAGATCCGGAATCCCGCGGCCGCGATCCGCCTCCACGCCGACCTGCTCTCGCAAGAAGCCGGCCCCGGGTCGGAAGACTCCCTCAACCTCATCCGCGACGAAGTCGACCGCATCACCGATCTCGTCAATCAGTTGCTCTTCGTGGCACGCGGCACGCCGCCGCGGACGACGCCCCACGATCTCATCGCCCTGACCCGGCGTGTCCTCGCGCGTCTCGCCCCGCAGTTCGACCACGCCCGCGTCACCGCGACGCTCTCGGGAGCCGAGGCGGCCACGGTGGACGCCGATGGACCACGCCTCGAACAGGTCGTGCGGAATCTCCTCCTCAACGCCATGCAGGCGATGCCCGAAGGCGGCACGATCGACGTGGCCGTCACGATACAGGACGAGGCTGCCCTCCTCGAAATCGCCGACCAAGGCGGAGGCTTCAGCGAGGAAGCCCTGCGTCGTTGGAACGAGCCTTTCTTTTCGGAACGCGAGGGCGGAATGGGCCTCGGACTGACCCTCGCTGATGAAGTGATGCGCGGCCACGGCGGATCGATTGAGGTCGCGAACGATCCCGACGGCGGCGCGCGCGTGCGCTGCCGGCTAGCCCTGACACCCTCCCGTTCATCCTGACATGCACACCATTCCCCGCGTCCTCATCGTCGAAGACGAGCGCGCTCTCGCGATCGCCTTCTCGGCGGCAGTGCGTCAAGCGGGTGCCGCGAGCGAGCTCGCCGCCACCGCGGCCCAAGCGCGTCGGCTCCTCCACGAGTCGCCTCCCTTCGACGCCATCATCCTCGACATCGGCCTGCCCGATGAAAACGGTCTCGCCTTTCTCGCGGGCCTGCCCGAGGCGGAGCGCCTTCCCACCCTTGTCGTTACCGCCCACGGCGAGATCGACAACACCATCGCCGCCCGCAAGCTCGGGGTGCGCGAGTTTTTCACGAAGCCCCTCGATTTCGCGACCTTCACCGGCGCCCTCGCCGCGATCTTGCGCCCCGTCGCCCATCGTGCCGCCCCTGCGACGGAGACCGACTCCGCCTTCCTCGGCGCGGCACCCGCGATGCGCCCGGTCTTCCGCCAGATCGCCCACGCCTGCGCCAGCGATGAGCCCGTGCTCCTCCGGGGCGAAACGGGCTCGGGCAAAACCCGCGTCGCCCGGCTCATCGGCGAACATTCACGGGGAAAGGACGGCCCATTCATCCTGCACTCCGCCGGCACCGCTCCGCTTGCCGAGGCCCTGACAAACGCCCAAGGCGGTGTCCTCGTCGTCGAGGACCTCGCGGCCCTTTCTCCTTCCGATCAGGCCCTCCTCCTCCGCGGCATCGAAGCGGCCGATGATGCCTTTCCCCGGCTCGTCGGCACCGTCTCGCAGGATCTCGCCATGGCCGTCTCCGCCGGAGCCTTCCGCAGCGATCTCTACTACCGGCTCCAGGTGCTCGAGGTGAGCTTGCCGCCCCTGCGCGAGCGACTCGACGACCTCCCCGCCCTCGCCGATTTTTTCGCGGCCCAGCTCGTTCCGGGAAGACGGATTGAGATCCACGAAGAAGCAATCTCCCGTCTCCTCGCGCATCCGTGGCCGGGGAATCTCCGAGAGTTGCGGAATGTGCTCTCCTTCGCCCTCACCGCGGCGGCGGGGGCACCCGTGATCGAACGACGCCATCTTCCGGCTTATCTGGTGGAGCCTCCCGCGGTACCGGGCGAAGAGTTCGATCCCGCACGCTTGCCCGAGCCACTCGTTCGCAGTCTGCGCGACTGGATCGAAGCGCGTTTTCGACAAGAATCCGCGCCCACCTACCGGGAGCTTTCGGAAACCCTCGAAACGGGACTGATCCGAGAGCTACTTCCGCGTTATGGAGGTCGTCTTGCAAGGCTCGCATCCGAGTTGCAGGCGAATCGCGCGACCTTGCGGAAGCGGCTCAAGGGGACGCAAGGCAGCGACTGAACGAACCTTGCCCAATCGCTGGTCAAAAATTACCCACTTTTGCATTTCCTCTTCGAGGCACTTGCCGCATCGCAGCGGATCGAGTCTAAGGAGCGCATGTCTCTTCGCTTCCCCGGTTTCACGCCTCTTCTCATCCTAACCGTTACCGTCTGCGCACCGATCCAGGCCCAGGACGAAGCCCCCGTCGAGAGCACCCTCGATCCCATCGTCATCACCGGAGCCGCGCCTGTGCCGACGCCGGCACCCGTCTTCCTCGCCGATGCGGAAAGCAATCTCGACGTGCCCCTCGTCGTCACGCCGACCCGCGAGATCGTGCCGGTGACGGCTTCGCCCTATGCCATCGCCACCATCAGCGAGGATGACATCGTCGACCGGCTCGGACGCAGCCTGCCCGAGCTGCTCAATGAAACCCCGTCCGTGATGGTGCAAAAGACCGCCCACGGCCAGGGCTCGCCCTTCATCCGCGGTTTCACCGGCTACCGGAATCTCGCCCTCATCGACGGCATCCGCCTGAACAACTCGACTTTCCGGGATGGTCCGAACCAATATTGGAACACGATCGATCCCTACTCCCTGCGCTCCATCGAGCTCGTGAAAGGCCAGGGCTCCGTCCTCCACGGCAGCGATGCCATTGGCGGCACCCTGAATGCCCTCACCGCCCGCCCCGTCTACGCCGAGAGCGGATTCCTCACCGGAGGCCGCACCTTCGGTCGCTGGTCTTCCGCCGAGCAGAGCTACACGGGTCGCGTCGAGGGTTATGCCTCGGAAGCCGATTCCTACGGCTTTCTCTTCGGTTTCACCGGAAAAGACTACGGCGATCTTCGCACCGCCGGTCAGGGCGAAAACCCGAACAGCGGCTACGAGGAGTGGGACATGGACCTGAAGGCCGAGTTCTTCCTGAATCCCGACACCCGCCTCACCTTCCTCCACCAGCAGGTCCACCAGAACGACGCGTGGCGCACCCACAGCACGATCTATGGCATCCCCTACCGAGGCACCACGATCGGTTCCGACCAGCGCCGCTCCCTTGATCAGGACCGCCACCTCACCTACCTCCAGCTCGAAGGCAATCCCGGTGGAACGATCGATCACTACCTCGTCAGCATCAGCCACCAGCGTCAGGCCGAGGAGCAATACCGCGTGCGGGCGATCGGAGATGGCCGCATCAACGTGAGCGGGTTCGACGGCGATACCTACGGTGCGATGGCCCAGTTCTCCTCCGACACCCAAATCGGTTACCTCACCTACGGCGCGAGCTACTACATCGACCGCGTCGATTCCTATCGTGAAAACTTCAACAACGACGGCAGCTTCGACGACCGCGACATCCAAGGTCCCGTGCCGGATGATTCCACCTACGAACTCGCCGATCTCTTCATCCAGGACCGGATCACGATCAACGACGGACTCGACGTCTGGCTTGGTGCCCGTGCCACTCTCGCCCAGGCGAACATCGGCCGCGCGGAAGATCCGGTCTCGGGCAATGTCTCCTCGTTCGAGGATGAATGGACGAGCACCGTCGGCAGCGCGCGCTTCGTGCAGCAGCTCGACGACGAGAAAGTCTACTCCCTTTTCGGTGGCGTCTCACAGGGTTTCCGTGCTCCGAACCTCTCCGACCTTTCCCGTCTCGACCTCGCCCGCTCGGGTGAGATCGAAACGCCTTCGCCCGGACTCGATCCCGAGAAGTTCACCTCCTTCGAAATCGGCGTTCGTCGTGAGGAAGAGCGCACCCGCGCCTCGGCTTCGTGGTTCTACACCGACATCGAGGATTACATTGTCGGCACCCGCACCGGCCGCATCGTCGACGGGTCTAACGAAGTCACCAAAATCAACGGTGGCAACGGCTACGTCAGCGGTGTCGAGATGGAGATCGAACAGGGTCTGACGGAGAACCTGACCCTCTTTGGTTGGTGGTCGTGGCAGGATGGCGACCTCGAGGCCGACGGCGTCCGCGAACCGGTGAGCCGTCTCATGCCCTTCACCGCCGAAGCCGGGATCCGCTGGACGCCGACCGACGATGTCTGGGTCGAGCTGCTCGCCTACGGTGCGGCGGAGCAGGACCTGCTGCCGACCCGCGACACGCTCGATACCGAGCGCATCCCGCCCGGAGGCACGCCCGGCTATGTGATCGGCACGGTGCGCGGCGGCTACGATCTCGGCAATGGCCTCAGTCTCACCGCGGCGCTGGAGAATTTCACCGACGAGGCTTATCGCGTCCATGGCTCCGGCATCAACGGTCCGGAGCGGAACTTCATCTTTGGAGCGGAGTGGAAGTTTTGACGTAGTGGAACGTGCAAACGTTCCGACCCGGGCGTCCCTCCGACGTCCAATCGGAAGCGTCGCCGCTTCCGCTACCGCTGACGCGTCCATCGCAGCGCACGTAGCGGAACGTGCCAACGTTCCGACCTGAGCGTCGCTGGACGTCCGATTTCGGAAGCGTCGCCGCTTCCGCTACCGCTGGCGCGTCCATTGCAGCGCACGTAGATAGAATGAGAAGGTGAGGCCGTGCCAGCGGACTCGATGCTATCCTCGCCTTCCTATGAAAAAAGACCAGACCACACCGCAGACCGTAATCGGCATCGACCTCGGGGATAAGAAACACGCAGTATGCGTGATGAATCAAGCAGGAAAAATCCTGCGCGAGACCAGCATTCCCAACAACGCCGCCTCGTTGAAGCGCCTCGGCGGAGAGTTTCCCGCCGCTCTCGCCGTCATCGAAGTGGGAACACACAGCCCTTGGATCAGCCGACTTCTCAAGGATTGCGGGCTCACCGTGCTGGTGGCCAACGCGCGCAAGGTCAAGGCGATCTATGCCAATACTCGCAAAAGCGACCGTCTCGATGCGGTGATTCTCGCGCGGCTTGGCAGGCTCGATCCCGAGCTGCTGCATCCCATCGAGCACAACTCCGAGCAGGCCCAGCGCGACCTGCTTCCCGTCAAGATGCGTGACACGCTGGTGAGGCAGCGCACTGCGTCGATCACGTCGCTTCGGGGCTCGATGAAGTCCCTCGGAATGCGCTTGCCATCCTGCAGCAGTGCCTCCTTTCCCAAGCAGGCACGGGCAATGCTTGGCGCGGAGGGGCGGCACGATCTCTTGCCCATCGCCGAGCCGATCCTGCTCAGCATTGAATGCTTGAGCAAGCAAATCGTCGCCTACGACAAGATCATCGAGGAAACCGCCGCCGAGCGATACCCTGCGGCGGCGCGGCTGCGCGAGATCCCGGGCGTGGGACCGATCACCTCGCTGAGCTTCGTCCTCATGATCGAAAACGCCGATCGTTTCTCCGACAGCCGCGATGTCGGTGCCTGGCTTGGTCTCGTGCCTCGACGGGACCAATCCGGCGACAGCGACAAACAGATGCCAATCAGCAAGGCCGGCAACCGCTACCTCCGCAGGCTCCTGGTGCAGAGCGCGCAATACATCCTCGGTCACTTCGGCCCTGACTGTGATCTGAAGCGATACGGCCACCGGATCGCGGCACGAGGTGGCAAAGCCGCGAAGAAGCGCGCGATCATCGCCATGGCGCGCAAACTCTCCGTGCTCATGCTTGCGCTCTGGAAGCAGGAGGGAACCTACGAACCGTTCCGGGGAGGGCTTCCTGTAGCCTGACACCGCCAATCCTTTCCAACATGGACCAACGACGAATTCGATTTTCCAAGATGACTGCTGACGTTCCGCGGCACCCGCAAGGAGTGCGTCCTGTAGATTGCAGCATCTTGGTCCCCTTTCATTAGAAAGCGACCCAACACGGAATCCCTCGTGCACCGAAGGCCATGAATGAGCCTCACAATCAGAGTGCGTATGGAAGCAGGATTTCGTCGTTCCCGCTCTTCGACCCCAACCCCATCACCGAGCAAGCAAAAATGAATTTTTGACGTTCCGTTGACAAACCTTCTCATGGTAGCGGAACGTGCAAACGTTCCGAAGCCGGACGTCCCTCCGACCCTCGTCGGAAGCGTCGCCGCTTCCGCTACCGCTGACGCGTTCATCGCAGCGCACGTAGCGGAACGTGCCAACGTTCCGAAGCCGGACGTCCCTCGACACCCGTCACCTCGTCAGACGCACGATCACCCGGTTGTCTTCGCGCAGGTGACGCTCCGCGGCGGCCCTGACGCCCTCACGCGTGAGCGAGGCGACGGTGCCCGGAGTCTTTCGATAGTGATCCCACCCCAGCCCGACCAATTCGTCCACGGTCGCGGTCGAGGCGAGCTCACGCACCCCTTGAAGATGGATGGCTTCGCGCCCGAGCCACGAGGCTTTGGCCCGTTCAAACTCCTCCTCCTCGAGTCCCTCGCGCACGATCAGATCGATCTCGGCGAGCATCTCCTGCTGCACGAGATCGAGCTTCTCCGGCGCGGTCGAGGCGTAAAACACGATGAATCCCGGCTCGAGTCCGACGAGCCGGCTCGCGCCGACCGAGTAGGCGAGTCCCAGCTCCTCCCGGATGCGGATGAAAAGCCGCGAGGCCATGTCACTGCAGGCCTCGTCGATCATCTCGAGGGCAGGATTGTCCGGATGGGTCAGATCGACGGTACGATAGCCGATGAGGAGCACGGCCTGCTCCTTCTCGTGCGAAAGTTCGACGGTGCCGGCGAAATCCACCGGCAGCACGAACGATCCCTCCGCACAAACACGAGCGCCGGTCTCGATGGCATGCTCGAAGCGCGAACGGATCATCGCCTCGGCCTTCACGGGATCGAGATCACCGAAGACTCCGACGACCCCGTTGCCTCCGACCAAGAGACGACGATGCATGGCCACGAGCGATTCGCGATCGAGACCACCGATCGACTCGACCGTGCCGCTCGCCTCGAGTCCGTAGGGATGGTCGCCGTAGAGGCGCTTCCGCAAAGCCTTCATCGCCACGGAAAAGGGCCGATCGGCCTCGGCCTTGATCTGCGAAAGCTGGAAGGTCTTTTCCCGGTCGACCGTCTCTTCGAGGAAGGCGGGCTCGAGCAGGGTTTCCCCTAACAAATCCACCACGCGCTCGAGATCGGGGCGCAGGGCGTGGACGGAGACGCCGAAGGAATTGTTTCCCGTGTTCGCGCCGATGCCGCCGCCGACGGATTCGATCTCGAGGGCGAGTTCCTCGGCGCTGCGCTTCAAGGTATCCTTGGTGAGGAGCCGCGACATCAGGCGCGTCATCCCGGCGGTGGCCGCGGATTCGGCAAGAAGGCCGCCACGGAAGACCCCGCTCGCCTGCACGAAGGGCACGCGGTGGTCGGGCAGGATCAGGACGGTGAGTCCGTTCGCGAGTTCGATCTTGCGGATGTCCTCGGAACGCTTCGCCGCACCGGATCGCGCAGCCTTCGCCGCGATCTTCGGCAAGAGTGCGACGGAGGTCATGCGATCCGGATGCAACCAGGCCGCGGCTACCTCGCGCACCGCTTCGCACCCGACCCGCTGTACTGCCTCGACGTAATCGCGGGTCAGATCCGGATGGCGCGAGAGCAGCCAGTTCGACCCGATGTCGGAGGCCTGGCCGCGCATGTCGGTGAAGGTGGAAAACTGGGCGCTCAGGATCTGACGCCGGGCTTTTTCAATCTCGCGCTCGCTCACGCCATCCTCGCGGATGCGGGTGACTTCACGCAGGGCTGCCTCGCGCGCGGCGTCGGCTTTGTCGGGCTCGGTGTCGAAGCTGATGCCGAATTGTCCGGTGAAGGAGGGCGTGTAGGCCCAGGCTCCGATCGAATGGGCGAGCTGCTGTTTTTCCCGCACCGCCTGGAACAACCTCGAACTGCGACCGTCTCCGAGAATGCCTGCGAGCAGATCGATCGCCGGTACGGCGGGATCGAGTCCATCGGGAATCTGCCAGGCGAGGCGCTCGCGATGCAGTTCGGTGGGAAAAGCGACCTCCTCGTGCCGTGGACCGCGTTGGGGCGGCTCGGAAGGCAGGATCAGGGGAGAACGGCGGCGGCGCGCGAGCCCTCCGAGCCTTTCCCCGATCTTCGCGATGACTTCATCGGCATTCACATCGCCGACGACGACAAAGAAAAGGTTGTCGGGCGAATAACGTTGGCGGTAGTAGGCGTAGAGATCGTCCCGACGGAGCTGGTTGAAAAGATCGAGGTACCCGATCACCGGATAACGGCAGGGATGTTCGATGTAGGCGGTGCGGAAAAAGAGTTTGCTCAGCACCTGATCGGGATTGTCCTCCCCCATCGCGATCTCGCGCCGGATCACGTCGCTTTCATTCTCGAATTCATCCTCCGGAATGGTGGCATCACCAACGACGTCGCAGAGCACATCGAGGCAGGTCATCGCACCCGAGGACGGCGCGTCGATCCAGTAAACGGTGCGGTCGAAGGAAGTGTAGGCGTTGATGTAGCCGCCCTGGGCCTGCACCGTTTGCGCGATCTCGTTCGCATCGCGTCCGCCCGCGCCCTTGAAGAGCATGTGCTCGAGGAAATGCGAGACACCCGCGCCGAGCCAGTCGCCCTCGTGGATGCTGCCGGACCGGCACCAGCCCTGCAGGCTCACGACGGGAGCGGACGGATCCTCACGCACGAGGATTTCGAGGCCGTTCGGGAGCGTCTCCACCCGGACCTCGAAGGACGGGAAATGCAACGCCTCGGATTCCGCGCTCAAAGCTCGCTCGACTTCGCGGGTTGGTTGCCACGGGCGGGCGGATCCAACTCGACCTCCCCGCCACGCTTGGCGAGGACTTCCCGCGTGGGGCGGAATGGGGCGAGGAGCGCCTCCTGCAAATTCATGACGCCACGGAAATCGGACGGGGAATCCTCCTCGGACTTCCCGAAGGCTCCCGCGTCGATGAGGTTGAAGACCATCGTGCCGACGTCTTCGCCTTCACGGATGCCCCAGGACTCGAGCACGGCGACGGCCATGGGGCCGAACTTCTCCACCGCATGGGCGACGAGGCCTTCGAGCAGCTCAGGACCGCTGACGTGCCGGTGCTCGATCAGTTCTTCCTTTCGCAGGGCCTTGATGGTGTGATCGAGGGCATCGCGGAGAAAATGGTAACCGTCCGTCTCATAGCGCCGATCCTGCTTGAGGATGGCTTTCACTGCGACGTCGAATTGAACTCTTTCCATGGGCGGTGCGGCGGGGACGGTGGCCACCTTTCCTTTCGCCAAAAAGGAGGCGCGAGTCAAGGAGCAAAGGTGGCGGCAATCTTTTCGTGCCTGGCCTTCTTTCGACTTGGCAAGCGCTCCCGGATGTTTACGATCTGTGACACTCCCACCCGTCGCCCGATCATGAATGCCCCGGATCTCGACCCGCTCCTGCGCCAACTTCGCGAGTCCCACCCGACACCGTCCATGGATCTGACATCTTCCGTTCTCGCGCGCTTGGGAGATTCCGCGCGTCAGGTGCGCCTCGTCCTCATCTCGGGTGCGATCTCCTGCGCCGCCGCGATGGGGCTCGCTTTCCTCATCGGATCGAGCGTCAACAAGGAGCCGGCGCGTCCCGCTCCACCGCAATTGACCCTGTTGAGTGGGGCGACCAACCCTCTTTTGTCGCTGTGAACCCCTCGCAGAAGCCGTTTTTCTGGACCGCGGCCGCCGTGGTCCTCGCCGGTGTCACGGCCTATGTCGTGGCGCGGCAGACGGCGCATCATCACGACGACCACGTCCACGACCATCCGCGTGACGCATCCGGAGACGCCTTCCACGAATGGCTTCACTCCCAGCTCGGGATCACCGCGGAGCAGGAGGAGCAACTCGCCCCGATCGAGCAAAGTTATGCCGAGAAGCGGGGAGCCCTCCTCGGGCGCATCGAGGCGGCAGGTCATGAACTCGCCGCGGCCCTCGAAAAGGCGCCGGTGAACCGGCCGGCGGTCGACGCCGCCCTCGGAAACATTCACGAAGCCCAAGGCGAGCTGCAAGAGGTGACGATCGGCCATTTCCTCGAGATGAAGGAGGCCCTCTCGCCCGAACAAGCCGCCAAGCTCCTCCGTTGGACACGCGAAAGCATCACTCATGAACACCGGCCCTGAAGCGATCTCTCCGGGCCTCGCCTGGTTCCCCGATGCCCTCCCCTGTCCCCGGACGGCAGAGGTGGACCGCATCGCCTTGCTCGTGGCCCGCTCCCGCGAGGGCTGCCACGATGCTTATGCCGAGCTGATCGGCAGGCACCGCGACCGGATTTATCGATTCTGCCTCGGCTGGACGGGAAACGCGCAGGATGCCGAGGAGCTCTGTCAGGATGTCTTCGTGCGGGCCTACTCCGCGCTTCCCCGGTATCAGGGAGAACAGCATTTCGCGGCCTGGCTTTTCCGGATCGCCCGGAACCGTTGCCATGACCATCATCGCAGCCGGGCCCGGCGTGATGCCTCGATGAATCGTCCGCTGGAATCTTCGGGCGTCGTCGGCTTCACCGCCCCCGGATTGAGCCCCGATGAGACGGCGGCGGACAGCGAAGCGCTCGCCAAGCTGCGCCAGGCCATCGCCTCGCTGCCCGAGCGGCTCCGCGAGGTCCTCGTGCTCTGCGGCGTCGAAGGGCTCAGCCAGGAGGAATGCGCCGAGCTCCTCGGATGCAGCCGCCGCGCTGTCGAAGGCCGCCTCTATCGGGCGAGGCAGGAATTGGCCGCCCTCCTTGGTAACGCCATCGCGTAGCGTCGGAAAAAGTTCATGGGGTGCGGGGGAAAATCGCGTTCTCCCCCATGACCACTCATGAACCGCTTTTTCCCCGCCCTCGCTCTCGGGCTCGTCTTTCCCCTGTCGCTCCGCGCGCAGGAGACGGTGCCTGCCACCGAAGCCCCCGCCGCCACCGATCTCGGAGAGTTGCCTGCCGTCGTCGTCGAATCCGCTCCCGCGCCGGTGATCAACGATCGCGTCCCGACTCCGGTCCGCATCGAAAACACCGCCGTCGTCTACGAGACCATTGTCGACCCGGGCAAAGACCAGAGTCTGCTCGGCATCGCCGGCTCCGCCTCGATGGGGCGCGCCAGCGCGGAAGAGCTGATGGCCCGTCCCTACCTGCGCCGCGGCGAGCTCCTCGAGGTCGTGCCCGGCATGATCATCACGCAGCACAGCGGAGGCGGAAAGGCGAACCAGTATTTCGTGCGCGGCTTCAATCTCGATCACGGCACGGACTTCGCGATCTTCGCCGACGCCATGCCGGTGAACAACCGCAGCCACGGTCATGGCCAGGGTTACGCCGACATCAATTTCGTGATCCCCGAGCTGATCGAGACACTCGATTACACGAAGGGTCCCTACTTCGCGGACCTCGGGGATTTTTCGACGGCCGGATCGGCGAAATTCGGATTTTACGACATCCTTCCGGAAGGCACGGCCTCGATCAGCGCGGGCGAGGATGATTACTTCCGCTTTCTCTTCATGGACAGCGTGGCCGCCGGCGACGGCATGCTCACCACGGCCTTCGAATACAACTACTACGACGGCCCCTGGGTGCTCGAGGACAACTTCGAGAAATTCAACGGCTTCGTGAAATACTACTGGGAGGCGGGCGTGAACCGCTATTCCATCACCGGCATGGCTTACCAAGGCCAGTGGGACGCGACGGATCAGGTGCCCTCGCGCCTCGTCAGCGGAGGCATCATCGATCGCCTCGGCTTCGTCGATCCTACCGTGGGCGGCGACTCGCAGCGCTACAGCCTCTCTTTCGACTGGATCCACGAGGGCGACGTCTCCACCACCGAGGTGAACGCCTACGTCGGCAGTTACGCCCTCGATCTTTATTCGAATTTCACCTACTTCCTCTCCGATCCGGTGAATGGCGATCAATTCAACCAAGTCGACGACCGCGTCTTCGCCGGGCTACGCATCACCGATACCCGCGACAACGACCTCTTCGGGCGCGAGGGCGATTTCACGATCGGGCTCCAATCCCACCACGATTTCATTGATGAAGTCGGCCTGCACAACACCGCCGCCCGCCAGCGGCTCGGCACGGTGCGATCCGACGAGGTCTACGAGATGAATGTCTCGACCTTCGCGAACCAGGAACTCATCTTGAACGATTGGCTGAAGATCAACACCGGCGTCCGCGCCGACCTCTATCACTTCGATGTCACCTCGCTCTCCGGCGTGCCGGCGAACTCGGGCAACGACACCGCCGCGATGGTGAATCCGAAATTCGGGGCCGTCTTCGGTCCTTGGAATGAGACGGAGCTCTTCTTCAACTGGGGCGGAGGTTTCCACAGCAATGACGCCCGCGGCGTCACCCTGCAGGTCGATCCTGTCACCGGTCTGCCCGCACCGGCGGTGGATCCGCTCGTGCGTCAGTGGGGCACCGAGGTCGGCGCCCGCACCCAGGTCGTGGAGGGGGTCACTTCATCCATCTCGCTCTGGCATCTCCAAAGCGAATCAGAGTTGCTTTATGTCGGTGATGCAGGCACCAACGAACCCGGTCCCGCCACGGAGCGTTACGGCGTCGAGTGGGCGGTCTATTGGCACCCGACCGACTGGATCCAGATCGATAGCGAACTCGCCGTTTCGGAGGCCCGCTTCCGCAACGAACCGGTCGATCGATATGTCGAGAACGCCGTGCCCGTCGCTTGGTCCGCCGGGATCACCGCCGGACACGCCACCGGACCCTACGGAGCCCTCCGCGCCCGTTACTTCAGCCCCCGACCGCTCACCGCTGACGAGAGCGTGATGTCACGAGATTCGTTTGTCGTGAACGCCCGCGCCGGATACCGGAAGGAGAAATGGGACGTCTACATCGAATTGCTGAACCTCCTCAACACCGACGCGAACGATATCGAATACTATTACGAATCCAGACTCCCGGGAGAGCCGCTCGCGGGTATCGCCGACACCCATTATCACCCGATGGAACCTCTCTCGGTCCGCACCGGGGTGACGTGGCATTGGTAGCCGCTCAAACCGCGGCAAGCGCTGCAGCCGCAAGGTAATCCGCCAGCGTATCGACCGCCCGGCCCCAGCCGCGCGCATGATTGTCGCGGCTCTCGGTGGTGGCGAAGCGCGTGTGGGTGAGCACGAATTCGGTCTCGTCGCCGCACGCGATGAAATCGATCGTGATCAGCGACGGACTTCCCTCGAGTTCACCGAACTCCAGACCGCTGCCGTCCACCTCCCAATCCCAGGTGTAGACGAGACGCGAAGGCACTTCGACCTCCTCGTAGATCCCGGCGGCGGTGAAATACTCCCCTTCCGGATTCAACATCTGGATGCGGAATTTTCCGCCAACCCGGAGATCGACGAAAGCGGAAGGAATCTTCATCCCCGGCTCGGGCTCCATCCATCGCGCGATGTGTTCGGGCGTCGTCCAGGCGGCAAAAGCGAGGGCCTGTGGCGCCTTGAGGCGGCGGCGGATGACCAAGGTTTCGGAATCGGGTTTGGTGACTTCATTCATCGTCTCTGTGGGTTTGTGGGTTTTCGGATTGGATCTGCTCCAGGTATTGTTCAAAGCGGTCGAGATTCCCCTCCCAGAATCGTTGATAGCGATCGATCCAGGATTGGGCCTGTCGCAAAGGACCGGCCTCGATCGCGAGGGAATGGATCCTTCCGTCCCGTCGGCGCCGGATCAGCCCGGCCTTTTCCAACACACCGAGATGTTTCGAGACTGCCGCGAGCGACATCGCATGGGGTTTGGCGAGATCGGTGACGCACGCCTCGCCTCGGGCCAACTGCGCGAGGATTTCCCGCCGCGTGGGATCGGAAAGTGCCGCGAAGGTGCGGTCGAGAGGGTCGGAGGAATATTCAACCATTTGGTTAAATGTTATCACCGAACGAGCCCGGCACAAGGGAAAACGTGAAAACACCTTTTTGCGGGAGTCTTGGCGGGCCCGGCGGCTTTCGCCGGGCTCTCTCCACCCAAGAACCGTGGGCGGGGAATGGTGCTCGATGCTGGGTTCGAACCAGCGACCCCCTGCGTGTGAAGCAGGTGCTCTACCCCTGAGCTAACCGAGCGGGAATGCGGGCCGGGAATCTACTCCCCTCGCCCAGATCAGGCAAGCACTTCGTGAAGAACTTCAACAGGAAAAGTTCAGATTATAGAAATTTCTTTTTTTTATGGTTTTTAATTGATTTGGACTTAAGAGCACGCGATAGTGCCACCGATGTTTTCCGTCAAACCATCCCTGGGTTTCATGCTCCTTTCCGGCAGTCTCTTGACTGCTGGAATCGGTGCCGCCCTGGGTCTGGGAATCTCATACCTCCAGGTAACGCAGTTGAAGAGACGCGAGATCGTTTCCGACTTTTCGACCAAGACGGCGACCTTCAGCCAGCGAGTCACGCCGGAGATGATGGCCGCGCTGTCACTCGCCCCGCAACCCGCGGAGACGGAGGAGGAAGGCGCGGTGTCGATCCCGGAGGAAGTGAACACGCTCCTCCACCAGCTCAACTACACCCTGGGTGACGAGCCCCAGGCCCGCCTCACCGTGTTTCACCGCACCGGAGGAGAGCCGCCACTCGAGCGCACCGCGGATTTTTCCAAAGGTTTCTCCGATTCGGAGGAAGAGGAGGCATACCTCAATCACCTCACCACCGAGGTCCTCTCGCGGAACTATGCGGTCATCGAGGGTTTCCCCGGAGATGGCACGACACTCTCCGGTGCCTCCACCGGGATGCGATCCCTCCTCGGCACCGGCACGCCCCACACGCTCGGTGCCGCCTTTCCGACCGTGATCGAAGGAGAAACGTTTTTCCTCGTCATCCAATCGCGCGTTCACCCCGCCCTCCTTTCCTTCACCCGGGTGATGGAATTGCGGCACTTCCTTCCGCTTCTCGGCATCGCCCCGCTCTTTGCCTCCCTTATCTTCATGGGATCCTGGTTCACCCGCCGCCTCCAGGGCCTCGCCCAGGGGATGAACACGGTCACGGAAGGCCGCTACGATTACCGTCTCCGCGAGGCGGGTCCGCCCGAAATCGAAAAGGTCCATGCCAGCTTCAACGCGATGGCGGAGAGCCTGCGCAAGACGACCGATCAATTCCACCAGTCCATCAAGGAAATCCAGATCGCCAAACAACAGGCCGAAGTCGCGCAGCACGCAAAATCCGACTTCCTCGCCAACATGAGCCATGAAATCCGCACTCCGATGAACGGCATCATCGGGACGACAAGCCTGCTCATGGAGACGCCCCTGACAAGCGAACAAAAAGAGCTCGTCCAGATCATGCGCACGAGCGGCCAGTCGCTCGTCCACCTCATCAACGACGTGCTCGATTTCTCCAAGCTCGAGTCCGACAAGATGGAGTTCGAGGCCGAGCCACTCGACGTGACCTCTCTCATCGAGGAAACCATCGAGATGTTCGCCTACTACGCGGCGGAGAGCCAGCTCGAGCTCATCTATTTCATCGACCGCCGCATTCCGAATCTCATCTACGGCGATCGTGAACGCCTCAAGCAGGTCCTCGTGAACCTCGTCGGCAATGCCCTCAAATTCACCAACCGCGGCGAGATCGTCATCACCCTGCGCCTCGCCACCCGCCAGACCAAGACCGGCAGCGAATCCGTGATCCGCTTCAGCGTGAAGGACACCGGCATCGGCATCGCCCCCGAGCATCACGAACGCATCTTCGAGGCCTTCACCCAGGCGGACGCCTCGACCACCCGGAAATTCGGAGGCACCGGTCTCGGACTCGCCATCAGCCGCAAGCTCTGCCATGCCTTCGGGGGCAATCTCGCCGTTCAAAGCGAACTCGGGAAAGGTTCCGAATTCTTCTTCGACCTCCCCTTCCGCGAGGTCCCGCAGCAAGGTGCCGTAAAACCCCAGCACCTCATCGAAAACCAGCGGCCTCTCCATGGGAAGAACTGCGTCATCCTTACCCGGAATTTCTCCCTCAGCTCGCTGATCCAGACATACTGCGAGAGCTGGCAGATGAAGACGCATCTCGCCCCCAGCCTCGACGATCACGTCACCGCGAAGATCGTGCAGTTCCGTCCCGACATCGTCATCGTCGACCCTCTCGCCATGGGACACGAGTCCAGGATGCGCGAGTTCGCCGACCAGCTCATCCAGCACCAGATCCCCGCGATCTTCCTCTCATCCATCGGCGAAGCGAGCATCCGCATCGATGAGGCACGCTTCCCGCTCATCCGCACCCTCTACAAGCCCGTCTCCGAGCTGAAGCTGTTGCGCGACACCCTTTCGATGGTCCAACGCAAGGCCGGTATCGAAATTTCCGAAAAAGCCTTTACCACCGAGGCGGAGGCCAACGCTCCCCGGGGCGGCGAATTCGCCAAAATGTTTCCGGCCAAAATCCTCATCGTCGAAGACGTGATGATGAATCAGAAGATCGCCGGAATGGTCCTCGAGAAGCTGGGATACACCGGCATCGAATTCGCCAACAACGGACGGAAGGGCGTCGAGCGTGTCAACCAGGGCGACATCGATCTCGTTTTCATGGATCTCCAGATGCCCGTGATGGGAGGAATGGAAGCGACCGAGGCGATCCGGCAGAATTTCAACCTCCCACGCCAGCCCGTCATCATCGCCATGACCGGCCACGCCCTCGCCGGAGTGCGCGACTCTTGTATCGCCGGCGGCATGAATGGATTCGTCGCCAAACCGATCTCCCTCGCCGACGTCCGGAATGCGATCTCGGAGGCTTGCGAAAGCGCCCGGAAACAAGGGCCCAAGCTGGCGGGAGTTTGAATCAATCACGGTTGCATCGGCCCCGTGAACTGCAACCCGAGCGACCAATTCAACAAGGCCTTGCTGTCCTCCTGCACCTGCGGCCGCGCGCTCTTCAACACCACGGAGATGCGGTCTTTTCCATCCACACTCGCGCTGCAGACGAGACAGTTGCCCGCCGCGTAGGTGAATCCCGTCTTCATCCCGTTGCAGCCCTCCATGTCCGTGAGGACGCGGTTCGTGTTGTAGATCGTGTAGACCCGGCCGTCATTGAAGACAAAATCGAAGCTGCGCATCGAGACCATTTCGCGGATATCCGGGATCTGATAAGCCTCGAAGGCGGCGATGGCGATGTCCCTTGCCGTCGAGTATTGCCCCTCGGCGGGCAACCCGTGGGGATTCACGAAGTGCGAATCCGTCATCCCGATGAAGCGAGCATAGGTATTCATCTTCTGCGCGAACGCCTCGATGCTGCCCGCGTTGTCGATCGCCAGGGTGGCGGCGATGTCATTTCCGCTCTTCACAAGGAGAGCGGTGAGCAGTTGCCGCCTCGTGTACTTTTCACCAGGTTTCACCCCGACCACCGTCGGCTCGACATTGAGCACCTCCTTCGGGATCTCGGCGAGACCGTCGAGATTTCCATCCTGACAAATCACCAAAGCCGTTACCAGTTTCTGAGTGCTTGCCACCGGCACCTTGGTCTCGGCCTGCTTTTTGTGGTAGAACTGCATCGTCGCTCCATCGAGCACCGCCGCATATTGGCCATACACGTTCGGAGGCGGCGGACCGTTCCACGTCTGCGGCGGAGGCAACTTCTCACGGCGTTTCACCACCTCCTCGCGGAGCCTCATCAGCTCTTCCATCGAGCTGATCATCTCCTCGCGTTTCCGCGTCGCCTTTTCACGCTCCGCGAGAGCATCTTCCCGGGCCGATAGCGCCGCCTCGCGCTCCTTCAGGCTGCGCATGCGATGCGAGAGTTGGTCGGCGAGCTTCTCCAGCATCTCCACGCGAATCTCTTCCTCCGACCGCACCGATGATCCCGGTGCCGATGAGGAAGATTTCGGTGTGGCCGCCTCCTGTCCAATCCCCCAGGCCGGCATCGTGCAAACGAGCCAGAAACAGAGCAGGTCGGTCTTCAGGGGCGGCATCGGTTCAAGGCTTTGCGCGTGGGGAATACAAACCAAGCCGCGTGCCGATTGCAAGGGAGATTTCTCGGGCTCGTCGCTGGAAACGCGTCAATCCCCGATCACATCCTTGCGCAAATCGCGCAGCACCCGCAGTTCCCCCCAATCCGCTCCGCGCAGGCGACGGGCTCCGCTCTTGCGTTTTTCCCCGAACCGCTGCCGCAGGGCCTGCTCCCGCTCGAAGACCTCGTTCACAAACGCCTCCGACCCCAGCACCGCCCCGTCGCAGAGATATCGCACCCGGTGGCGCAGCACCTCGGCCAGAGGCATCGCTCCCTTGGCCTCCACCACCGCCTCGACTTCCGACTCCGCAAAGCCGCGTCGGGACGCGATGCCGAGGCTTTCATCACCTTTCACCTCCTCGCCCTCGGTGTAGAGCAGCACCCGGTAGCGGGCCGAGGTCAATCTCCAGTCGTCCCGAAAGTCGGGATCGCTGAGCGCCTCGCCGAGCATGCGCCCGAGCCCTTCGC
>JAEUHI010000062.1 GCA_016795385.1 Verrucomicrobiales bacterium
TTGATTCGCTGCTGCTCACCCAGGTCAGCAAAGCGCTCGCGAACGAATTCGGCATCGACCTGACGCTGCGCGATCTGATGGGCAATCTCGCCGACATCGATTCGCTCGTCGCCCATCTCGACGCGAACCTGCCGTCCGACAGATATCGCCCCGCGATGGTCGCCGCTCCGGTCGCGCCTGCAGCGCCAGTGGTTTCGGTAACCAGTGCGCCTGCGGCGCCGGTAATCAGTGCACCCGTTGCGGTGGCCGCCCCTGCTCCGGTGATGGTCCAGGCTCCCGCTCCGGTCGTGGCGTATGCTCCGATGGCTCCCGTCAATGCGAGCGGTCTTGAAGGCCTCGTCGCCCAACAGCTCGACCTGATGCGTCAGCAGATTTCGCTGCTTCAAGGTGGCGTCGTTCTTCCGCAGACACCTGCCCCTGCTCCGGCTCAAGCGGCCGCTCCGGTTCCCGCTCCCGCCGCCGTGGCCCCGGTCGCGACTCCCGCCCCGGCCAAACCCGCGGAAGCTCCCACCTCTTCCTCCAACGTCTCCGCGCCGACGACCTCGATCAACCGCAGCCTCGACGACACCCTGACCGATCGCCAACAGCGTCACCTTGACGAACTCGTTTCGAAGTACATCGCCAAGACCCGCACCTCGAAGGAGCTGACCGCAAAATACCGCCAGTGGCATGCCGACCCGCGCACCGTCTCGGGCTTCAATCGCCGCTGGAAAGAAATGATCTACCAGATCGCGGTGAAAAAGTCGAAGGGCTCGCGCCTCGTCGACGTCGACGGCAACGAATACATCGATCTTCTCAACGGCTTCGGACCGAATTTCCTCGGCCACTCGCCCGACTTCGTCACCGAAGCCCTCAAAGCCCAGCTCGACCGCGGCGTCGAGGTCGGTCCCCAATGCGTCAACGCGATGGAAGCCGCCCAGCTCTTCTGCGAAATCACCGGAAACGAGCGCGCCAGCTTCGTCAACACCGGCTCCGAGGCCGTCCAGGCCGCGATGCGCCTCGCCCGCACCGTCACCGGCCGCGACAAGATCGTCATCTTCACGAAGGACTATCATGGCAACTTCGACGAAGTGCTCGTGAAGGGCGTCGGATCAGGAGACGCAATCCGCTCCCTGCCCATCGCGCCCGGCATCCCGCGCCGCGCCGTCGATGACATGATCGTGCTGCCTTACGGCACCGACGAGGCCCTCGAGATCATCCGCGCCCGCGCCCATGAGGTCGCCGCGGTTATCGTCGAACCGATCCAGAGCCGTCGTCCCGAGTTCCAACCCCGCGAATTCATCCGCGAGGTGCGCGAGATCACGCGTCAGTCGGGCAGCGTCTTCGTCTTCGACGAGGTCATCACCGGATTCCGCACCGGCCCCCGCGGCGCCCAGGAATACTACGGCGTCGAGGCCGACATCGCCACCTACGGCAAGGTTGTCGGCGGCGGCATGCCGCTCGGCGTCGTCGCCGGCAAGGCCGAATACATGGACACCTTCGACGGCGGCATGTGGCAGTATGGCGACGACTCCTTCCCCGAGAAAGGCGTCACCTTCTTCGCCGGTACCTTTGTCAGGCACCCCCTCGCGATGGCCGCGGTGAAGGAGGTCCTCCTCCACCTCAAGGGCAAGGGCCCCGAATTCTGGCAGGGCGTGAAAGACCGCGCCACCCGCCTCGCCACGACCGTCGACCGGATGTTCATCGAGAACAACGCGCCCTTCCGCATGCCGAACTTCGGCTCGCAGATGTTCATCCGCGCGGCCGAGGATCACAAGTATGCGAACCTCCTCTTCTTCCACCTGCGGAACAAGGGCGTCTTCCTCCTCGAAGGCTTCCCGACCTACATGACCGCGGCCCACACCGACGAGGACATCGACTACTGCATCAGCGCCTTCCGCGAATCCATCGCCGAGCTGCAGGAGGGCGGCTTCTTCGACGTGCCCGCCGGCATCACCGTGCCCCACCTGAACGGATCGCGCCTCAGCGGTCCGCCGAAGATCCTCACCGCCGGGACCGAAACAGAGGAGAAAAAAAAAAGTCCGGGAACAGAAATCCGGAGCCCGCAGTCTCCCCGTCTGCACCCCATGACCGAGCCGCTGGCCGAAGTCTGGCTGGCGTCGCAGATCAGTGAGAATTCCTCGCTCTGTTTCAACGAAATCAATCTCGTCACGCTCCGCGGCGAGCTCGATACCAAAGCACTCAACGACTCGCTCAACGATCTCGTTGCCAGGCACGACGCCCTCCGCGCCGTCTTCCCCGCGGGTGGTGAAGGGTTCGTGATCCAACCCTCTTTGGTCCTCGACCTGACCCTGTCCGATCTGCGCGATCTTTCCGAAGCGGATCGGAAGGCTGCGATGACCGCGGCCCAGGATGCGGAACGCGACACGCCTTTCGATTTGGAGAATGGCCCGCTCTTCCGCGGATCGCTCCTGCGTCTCTCCGAGGCCGAGCATCTCCTCATTCTCAATGCCCATCACCTCATCTGCGATGGATGGTCCTACAACGTCCTCCTCGCCGAGCTCGCCGAGCTCTACGGCGGCCGCCGCGAAGGACGCGCGCCACAGCTCTCGATCGCGCCGAGTTTCGCCGATCACTGCGAACGCACCGCCGCCCGCGAAGCCCTCATCACCGCGACTCCGGCCGAGGCACATTGGATGGGAGAATTCGCCGAGCCGGTCCATCCGCTGAACCTGCCCGCCGACTTTGTCGCACCGGCCGAGCCCGACTTCCTTTGCGGCACCATCGCCGATCACTTCACGCCGGAGCAGGTCCGCGCCCTCCGCAAGGTCGCGGGCAAGTCGGGAGCGACGCTCTTCGGCCTGCTCATGGGAGCTTATCAAATCCTGCTGCACCGCCTCTGCCGCCAGGATCGTTTTGTCGTCGGCTTCCCCGCCGCCGGTCAGAACGGATCAGGCGCGGAAGGCCTCGTCGGCCATTGTGTGAACTTCCTCCCCTTCGTCGCGCAGATCGATCCCCAGGCCCGCATCGGCGATTTCCTCAAGGCGACGCAAAAACGTCTCCTCGATGCCCTCGAACACCAGGAGTTCACCTACGGACGCCTCATCAAGAAGTTCAGCGCCGACGAGCGCCCGCGCATCGAGGCGATCTTCAATCTCGAACGCGTCGATGACGGTCTCGCCATGCCCGGGCTCACCACCGGGGTCGCCGAGATCGAACGCGGCTACACCGCCAATCCCCTCTTCCTGAAAGCCCGCGAATATGAGGCCGGTCTCGAGATCCGCTTCGACTATCAAAACAGCCTTTTCTCCGAGGAGAGCATCGGGCAATGGCTCGCCACCTACCGCGCCATCCTCGAAGGGCTCACCGCCCGCGCCGACATGAGCGTCGCTGAAGTGGCGGCCTCGCTCTCTCCGGCCCAGGCTGATCAATTGCGCCGCTGGAACGAGACTTCGGTCGACTACCCGCGCGAAAAGACCGTGCCCGCTCTCTTCGACGAAGTCGCCGCCGTCCGCGGCACCGCCACCGCGCTGCGTTCCCACGCGGGTGAAATGAGCTACGCCGAACTCGCCTCGCGCATCGACCGCATCGCCCACGGACTCGTCGCGGCCGGCGCGAAACCCGGTGATCGCGTCGCCCTGTTCCTCGAGCGTTCCCCCGAAGCCATCGCCTCGCTCTACGCGGTGATGAAATGTGGCGCGACCTGCGTGCCGCTCGATCCCGAGTATCCGCTCGATCGCCTTCATTTCCTCGTCACCGATAGCGGAGCCTCGCTCGCGATCTGCGAAGGTGCGTGGACGGACCGCTTGCCGAAAGGCCTCGCCGCCTTCACGCCCGACCGTCTCGCCCGAGATGGAGAGGGACGCGGTGCTTTCGCCTGCGCCGCGGTCAACGCCGAAGCCGCTGCGAGCATCCTTTACACCTCGGGTTCGACCGGCACGCCGAAGGGCGCGCTGATCCCCCACCGCGCCATGGTCCGCCTCGTGCGGAACTCGGACTTCATCCACTTCGGGGAAGATGAGACCTTCCTCTTTGCGGCGAGCCCCTGCTTCGACGCGTCCATTCTCGAGATCCACGGAGCCCTGCTCAACGGCGGGGTTCTCGCACTACCCGCCTCCGGCCAACTGACCCTCGACGCGATCACCGACGCCCTCACCAAACACCAGGTCACGACCCTGTGGCTCACCGCCGGACTCTTCCAGATCATGGTCGAGGAATGTCCCGAAGCTTTCGCGGGACTCCGCCAACTGATCACCGGCGGTGACGTGATGTCGCCGGCTCATGCCGCGAAGGTGCTCGCGATATATCCGGACCTGCGCCTCGTCAATGGTTACGGTCCGACCGAAAACACAACCTTCACCACGACGCATCGCGTCACGACCAACGATCTCCACGCCGCGAGCATCCCGGTGGGCCATCCCATCGCCAACACGACGGTGGTTTTGCTAGACTCCAATCTCCGTCCCGTGCAACCCGGCGTTCCCGGCGAACTCTGCACCGGCGGTGATGGTCTGGCCCTCGGGTATCTGAACCGGCCCGAACTGACCGCGGAGAAATTCATCACCATCGATGGGAAGCGCCTTTACCGCACTGGCGACCTTTGCCGCCAGCGTGGCGATGGAGCGATCGTCTTCCTCGGCCGCATCGATCACCAGGTGAAAATCCGTGGGTTCCGCGTCGAACTCGGCGAGATCGAATCCTGCCTCGGGCGACACCCGCTCGTCGGCCAGTGCAAGGTGCTGGTGCGCGGTGAGAACGCCGCCGACAAGTCGCTCGCCGCCTACGTCACCCCGCTCAACGGAGTGAAGCCGGCCGCCGCCGAGCTGATCGGCTACCTGCGCGCGAAGTTGCCCGATTACCTCGTGCCCGCATCCATCAGCGTACTCGATTCGATGCCGCTGAACGCGAACGGCAAGATCGATGCCCGCGCGCTTGCCGCAGCCGGCACCGCGAACGTGGAGGAGGATCTCGATCGTCCCCTCACCGACACCGAAAACGGCCTCACCGCGATCTGGCGCGATCTGCTGAAGACCACCGAAGTCGGGCTCGACGACGACTTCTTCTGTCTCGGCGGGCATTCGCTGTTGGGCATGAAAATGTTCTCGCGGTTGCAGAAGAGGTTCGACGTTTCCCTACCCCTCGCCGTGCTCTTCCGCGCCCCCACGGTGCGGCAGCTCGCGGCCTTGATCGATCAACGCTTGAAAACTTCCGAAGCGATGGTCGAGGCTGCGGTCGAGGCCTCCGCCACGTCGCGCAAAGGAGGTTTCCATCTCTCCCCCGATCCCGCGCCCGGTGCCCTCGCTGAGACCACGGTCGCGATCCAGCCGAAAGGCGACCTGCCTCCGCTCTTCGCGGTACACGGCGGCGACGGCGGCATCCTCTTTTACGGAAATCTCGCGGAGCGGCTTGGCGAGGAGCGCCCCTTCTACGCCTTCGAGGCCCCGGCCCTCACTGCGACCTCTCCCATTCCGGAGGAATCGGTGGAGGAAACGGCCGCCCACTACCTCAGTGAACTGCGCAAGGTGCAGCCCTCGGGTCCCTACTACCTCTGCGGATATTCCTTTGGCGGCGTCGTGGCCTACGACATGGCGCGACAACTCCTCGAAGCCGGTGAGATCGTCGATTTCCTCGGACTCGTCGACACCGAAAATCCCGCCATCGAAGCGCGCAAGCTGAGCCTCTCCGAACGCATCGCGGTGAACTGGAACAAACGCACCCTCGCCGAGAAGGGCGCCATCGAAAAGGTCGGCCACATCGGGATGCGCATCGGGACCGGACTCGCCTACCGCCTCTTCTTCGAAGCCGAGGACGCCGTCGCCCGCACCCTGCCCCAGGCGAAAGGCGCGGGATGGCTGCGCCAGGTGCAGCTCCGCAAGGCGCACGAGAGAGCCATGGAGGTGTTCCAGCCGGCCCCGATCGAGACGAAACTCACGCTCTTCCGCGCCATGGTCGGAGGCGACAAGTTCGAACTCGGCGAGGACTACGGCTGGATCGATCTCGTCGACGAGCTCGAGATCATCGACATCCCCGGCAACCACGTCAGCGTTTTCCACAAAGAGAACATCGAGGCGATCGCGGCGGCGTTCCGGAAGGCGCTCGATGGCGTCGCGACCGGTTCGCATTGAGGCCATCCGCCCACGTCATGGGATCCTGTGATTTTCCGCGTGATCTCGCGGCCGGCTTTGCCGTAGAATAGCGGTGATGCTCCCGCCTCGCTCGCACCCGTGGTTTCGCTGCCTGGTTCTCGCAGCGGGTATCCGCACGCTCGCGGCCGAGCCGCTTCCCGTCGATCAGCGCGCTTATCCCGATTCTCCGAACGGCTGCGCCCCGGCGACGATGCTGAATCTCCTGCGTTTCGGCGACGCCGTCTACGCCCCCGCCCTCGACGGGATCGTCGGCTCGGACGATGGAGTGAAAATGCGTTTCGTCGTCGATCGTTACTTCCGCCATCGTCCCTCCACGATCGACGCCTCGCGGATGCGCTGGGGGGTGCACGGGATCGACGCCCGCGATCTCGCGGTCGGGATGAACGAACTGCTCGCCGATCACCGGATCGCCCCTCTCAGCTCCACCTATCTCGATCGCGAGCCGGAGGAAAATGATCGCGACCATCTCGCCCGCGTCGTCGATCTGATTCGGCGTTCCCTCGATGCCGGGACGCCTCCGGTCTTGAATCTCCGCACCTACCTCGTGAAAGTCCGGGAAGAGAACGGAGATCAGCCGGTCTGGGAAACGGCGAGAAGCCATTTCGTGCTCATCACCACGATCCGGGGCGAGCCAGGCGAGATCGGGTCGGAGCTGGAGGTGATCGATCCTTGGCAGGGACGCCGGACCACCCTCTACCTGCATCGCGAAGCCAACGGTCGCTCCTTCCGGGCGCTGAAGGGGAGCGAGGATGCGGGCGAGTGGCTCGATGGCCGCCCCTTCCTCCAAGTGCTCGCCCCCGGCGTGCCGACCCTGCGTCCGGCCAACCTCGAATGGCACGACCGTTATCTCGCCGTCGCGAGCCATCTCATCGGGAGGTTTTGAGAGTCGCCAGCCACGTTCGTATCGGAACGTCCTTGCCCCCAAGGATCAGGCGCTTAGCCCATCAAACAACGACAGTGGTGAAGCGAGCTCACCTGCTATCTTTGGTTACCGCTTTTGTCTTGCTTGGATGGAGCGCTACCGATCATGCGACCAAAGAGATTCGAGAAGGAGAGGAAAGCCAAGCCAACCAGTGTGAATACTGCTGATCCAAATGGCGAAACGGACGGGGTAGCCACGTAGTAAGTGTCATGGACGAATGTCGAGGATACGCTCTGATCCGCATCCTCTTCGTGCGATCCATAATTCGTCCAACCGATCTCACTCAGTGTCTCCTTCGCGTCCTGAAGGTGGATTGTAAAATCGATGAGCGTCACTAATCCAAACACCGTGAACAGAACTCCAATCGTCTTGGCCGCAAGCTTGCCATGGTCGTTGGGTGTCATCATTCTTGTGGAGAAGTCGGATCTTGAACATTTGCACCCTCAGGATCAAGCCGAAAGCCGCCTGTGACTGGCCCATCCCTCAATGAAAATCATGCGAGGCGCCGGCGGGCAGGGCTTCGCCGATGGTGAGCGCCTCGATGCACGTGGCCATGAGATGGGTCGTGCCTTCGCCGTCGCGCTGGACGCGGCCGTGGATGAGGAGGAAGGGTTCGGTGGTGATGACGAGCCGGTATTTCTCGAAGGTGTCGCTGTAAACGATCGCATTGGCGAGACCGGTTTCGTCCTCGAGGGTGATGAACACGACGCCCTTCGCCGTACCGGGGCGCTGGCGGCAAATGACGGCTCCGGCGGTGGTGGCGGGGGTGCCGTCGGGGCAGGTCGCCAGTCCGGCGGCGGAGAGGATCCCGGCCGGCAAATCGGGCCGTGCGAGCGCCATGGGGTGCCGTCCGGTGGTGAGCCCCATCCCGGAGAAATCGGCACGGAGTCGCTCGTGATAGGACATCTCGGGCAGGGGGGATTCCGCCACCTTCACCGCGGTCGTCGATCCCGCGCTCGTGGCAAAGAGATCCCCCTGCTCGAGCGGGCGGGCCTCGACCGCCCAGAGCGCCCGACGCCGCGTGGGCGCGAGTTCCGCGAGCGCCCCGACCGAGGCGAGGCGACGCATTTCCGATTGGTCGAAGCCGGTCCGCTGCCGGAAATCCTCGAGCGACACGAAAGCACGCCTCGAGCGCTCCCGCACCATCGCCCTGACATTCGCCTCACCGAGACCGAGGACATTGATGAGCCCAAGCCGGATCGTGGTGTCGTCAATGACCTCGCAGAGCCAGTCCGACGCGACGACACAGGGCGGGAGAAAACGCAACCCGCGCCGCTTGCCCTCCTGCACGAGGGTGGCGGGTGAATAGAATCCCATCGGCTGGTTGTTGAGGAGTCCGGTATAGAACTCGGCGGCACGATGCACCTTCAGGTAGCTGCTCGCGTAGGCGAGAAGACCGAAGCTGATCGCATGCGACTCGGGGAATCCGTAGAGGGCGAAGGATCCGATCACCCTCACGATTTTCTCCACCGCCGCGACCTCGACCCCGCGATCCTCGAGGGCCCGCCGCAGTTTCGCCTCGACCCGGCGCATGCGTTCGTGCGAGCGGTGGAAGCTGAGGGCGCGCCGCAGTTCCTCGGCTTCGCTGCCGCTGAAGTCGGCCATGACCATGGCCATTTTCAAGACCTGTTCCTGGAACATGGGCACGCCGAGGGTGCGCTCGAGCGTGGCCTGGAGTTTCGGATCGATGTAATCAACGGGCTCGCGTCCGGCGCGCCGCTCGAGGTAGGGATGGGCGAGGCCTCCCGCGATGGGACCGGGCCGCACGATCGCCACCTCGATGACGACGTCGTAGAAACAGCGCGGCTGCATGCGCCGCAGGGTATTCATCTGGGCGCGGCTCTCGATCTGGAAGACGCCGATGGTATCGGCCGAACACATCAGGTCGTAGGTGGGCGTGTCGTCCTTCGGAATTTGCGCGAGATCGACGGGGCGTCCCCTTTCCCCCGCGAGGCGCAGGGTATCCTGCAACACGGCCATCATGCCGAGCCCTAACAAATCCACCTTGATGATGCCCATGTCCTCGCAATCGTTCTTGTCCCACTGGACGACGGTGCGGCCGGGCATGCTCGCATTCTCGATGGGCACGACGGCATCGAGGGTGCCCTGACAGATCACCATCCCGCCGGAATGTTGCCCGAGGTGGCGGGGCAGTCCGTAGACCTGGCCGTAGAGCATGGCGAGGGCCGCGGCGCGCGGATGTTCGGCAGTGATGCCCGATTGCGCGACCTGCTCGCTGAAGGCGAGGGTGTGCGGGTAGTCGCCGCTCGCGTAGAGATCGGAAAAGCGCGCCAGCATTTCCTCGGGGAATTCGAGGACCTTCCCGATCTCGCGCACCGCGCTGCGTCCGCGGTAGGTAATCACGTTCGCCGTCATCGCCGCACAGTGGCGGCCGTAGCGCCGGTAGACTTCCTGGATGACCTGCTCGCGCCGGTCGCCGCTGGGCAGGTCGAGATCGATGTCGGGCCACGAGCGGCGTCCCTCGCTGAGGAAACGCTCGAAGAGCAGCTTCGCCCCGACCGGATCGACGGGAGTGATGCCGAGGCAATAACAGACCGCGCTGTTCGCCGCGCTGCCCCGGCCCTGGACGAGGATGTCATTCTCCCGGCAATACTTCACGAGGCTCCAGACGATGAGGAAATAGCCGCTGAAGCCGAGCCGCCCGATGAGGTCGAGCTCGCGCGTGATCTGATCCTTCACCTCGCGCGTCGGCTTTCCATAACGCTCCTTCGCCCCCTGCCAGGTCCGCTCGGCGAGGAAACTTTCCATCGAATGCCCCGGCGGCACTTCGTAGCGGGGGAATTCGTAGCCGAGATTCTCGAGCGAAAAATCGATCTCTTCGGCGAGACGCCTCGTCCCGAGGATGGCCCCGGGATGATCGTAAAAAAGGGCCGCCATCTCCGCGCCGGTCTTCACATGGCGTTCGCCATTCACCGCGAGGAGACGACCCGCGGCGTCGAGGGTGGTGTGCTCGCGGAGGCAGGTGAAGACATCCTGCACCTGGCGGTTTTCGGCATGGGCATAGCAGACGCCGTTCGTCGCGAGCAAGGGCAGCCGGTGCGCGGAGGCGAGATCGACCTTGGCCCGCACGAGCGCTTCCTCACCGCGGATCGCGTGGCGCTGGAGCTCGACATGGAGGTGCCGCTCCGGGAGATGAGTCTTCATTTTCACCAAGGCCTCCTCCATCCCGCGCCGGCCGTCGGCGCGCCAACCTCGCTCGAGCGGTCCCTCGGCGTCACCGGTGAGAAAGGCGGCCGCCTCCGCGATCTCCTCCAGCTCGCTCCAACGAATGCGGGCGGTGCCCTTCGCGGCCCGCAGCTGGGCGCGGGTGAGCAGGCGTGAGACGGCCTGGTAACCCTCGCGCGATTTCACGAGCAGGGGCACGACGGATCCATCCTCCATCGTCAGTTCGGTGCCGACGATGGCGCGGAAGCCGTTCTCCTTCGCCCGCTGGTGGAACCTGACCGAACCATAAAATCCATCGCGGTCGCAGAGAGCGGCTTCGGCGAGGCCGCATTCCCCGGCCCGGTCCGCGAGCGATTCCGGAGAGGACGCACCGCGCAGAAAGCTGAAGGCGCTGCGCAGGTGGAGTTCGCGATAGTCGGAGGGATCAATCATAATACCCCTCCAGACTCCAGCCCTGCGGCGTTTCGACGAGGCGGAAGATCCCGTGGTTGAGCAGGGCGACGTCCCACTCGCGTCGCTCCCACGACTGGCCGCGATGCCACCAATCGCCGCCGCTCTTCCACGGCCCGTGCGCCTCGATGACGACTCCGGTGAGCCGGGCCGACTCGACGCGGAGCGGTTTGCCTTCGCGCACCTGCACGCTCGTGCGGCAGGCGAGCGGATAACGGCGCAGGGTCGGTCCCGTGACAGGTGGTCCCGGTGGAGGTCCCTCCGTTTCGCCCAACTCCGCGGCGAGCGGGAGCCGCTCGCAGGCCCCGGGGCGGTGGCTGTCGATCCGGCGCGGTGATCCGATGCGGTCGGCCCCGACGATTTTTCGCATCCTTGTCAGGGTCTCGCCATGGAGGTGGCGGTTGCGGAGGCCCTTGCCGAAGAGCGGGCGCTGCGTCGCGACGGGATCGGAGGGCTCGAAACGCAGGCGCAGGCCCCGGATCGCGGCCTTCATTTCCAATCCCTCGAGGGAAACGCTCGTGAGACGGAAGAGCACCTCCTCGTCGAGACTGGGCTCGGGCAGGGCGAGACGCCGCCCCTGGAAGGTGCCATCGGCGAAGGAGACGAGCCAATGCACCGCCGCCACGCTGCGTCCCGTCGCCGCGACACGCCCGGCGAGCGAGCCGAGAAAACGCCTCAGCAGGAAAAAGAGCGGCTCGCTCTCGTGGACCTCGTAGTCGAAATCGTGGTGCTCCTCGAAGAGCTCCTCCAGCTTCGCGAGCGCGAGGGGACGCCGCAGACGCCCCGTGAGGCGCAGCCACAGCTCCACCCCCTCGTCGCCGAGTCGCGCCGCCACCTCCTCGCGCCGGAGCCGAGCGAAGGATCCGAGGGTGGCGAGCCCCCAGAGCTGGAATTTCTCCCGCAGCTTCGCCCCGCATTCGGCGACGAGAAAGGGCAGCCGATCGAGCCGGGCGAGACGATCGCCGGGGGCGAGATGCCAGACTTCGACCCCTTCGTGGAGGGCGGCCTGGGCAGCGATACGGGCGAGCGCGGGCGTCTCGCCGAGACCGACGGCGACCTCCAGTCCGGCGCGGGCGAGCCGGTCGCGGAGATGCCAGGCGCTCTCGATCCACTGATCCAGAGGCTGGGTGGAAAGATCGAGGGTGAGAATCCCGGGAGCGGTCTCCTCGATCCCCGGCACCCAGCCGAGGGCGGTCTCGAGCAAGAGGCGCGAGGCGGCGAGCTCGGAGGCCTCGGAAGGACGCTCCACCCGCAAGCCCGGACACCGCGCCAAGGCCTGCACCGTGGGCATGCCCGGAGCGACGCCGTGGCGGGCGGCGAGGGCATTGGCACAGAGCACGATCGACTGCCGCTGCGTGTCATCGACGAGGGCGATGGGAAAATCGCGTGCGCCGCGCCGCTTCAGCGACTGCAGGCGGAAATCCCGGCACCAGATGACCGCATAACCTGTCCCGGCTTTGGCAGCGCTCCTTCTTCTTGGTGGCTCTTTCATCCTAAATCCGGAAGTGGTGTTCTTGAGCGAAGAAGAGGCGGCCTACGGAAAACACGGAAACAAAGACTTTTTGGAAGGGGCCTGTGATGCACCCTGCACGATCCTCCTATCCTTCCTATCCCTCCTTTTCTGTGTTTTCCGCGTATTCCGTAGGCGCCCCCTCCTCGTTTCCAAGTTCATCCCTGCTCCCTCACCCCGCCATGCGCCGTTCTCCGCCTTCGCGACGTCCGGCCTTTTCCCGTCCCCCGCCTTCGACCCGCCGGAATGCCAGTGAAGCCACGATCGTCTCGCGATCCTGATGGAGCGAATCGAGGCCAAGCGTGGAGACGAGCTCGAGCCGGTCTTTCGCCACGGCCGTGACGGGTCCGCGGGCGAAGATCACCCCCACCGCCTCGCGTTCGCGCATCTGCCCGACGAGGCGCTGCCACTGGGCGGGACGCACCGCGCGCCAATCCTCCGGCGTGCAATCGCGGCCATCGAGGAAAAACCAGCGGTAGTTCTCGTCGCGCGCCGCGACATCCCAGACGGCGACGGCCTGGGCCGCCGAATCGCAACCGACCCAGAGGAGCGACTCGAGATCGCGATCGGGAAAACTCTCGATGGAGAAACCGCTCCCGACGTCAAAGAGGATCGCGTATTGCCCAGCCTGCCGCGCCCGGGCGAGGAGGCTGGCGAGGATGAGCCCCCCACCCCGCGACGGTCCCGGCACGTGGATCTCGGTGAGACGGCCGCGTTTGAAACCACCGCCGAGGAGGGCGTCGAGCCCGGCCAGTGTGGTCGCCTCCCCGGGATCGCGACGCGTGCATTCCTCGAGAAACTCGGTGCCGGATCGCACCTTGCCCCCGAGTTCGCGGCGCAGCGCCGCGAGAGCGGCCAGTTTGTCGGAGGGATCGGGCATGGTTCAAAAACTGTTTTTAAGAACAGTATTTCAAACGAACAGAATCCGCAAGCGGGATGCCCGATTTTTTCGAACATCTCCCCGCGGACGGGCCGTTTCCCGGGGAAGCAACCCTCTTGAATGCTCGATCCGACCCTCTTCACTCGGGCAAGGCGACGTTGGCGACGCCCCCGGTGCCGGGAGAAAAAAGATTGCCCGCGAAACGCAGCCCCTGCGGTCCGTCTTGGCCGCCCGCGATGATGACGGCGTAGCGGTAGCGCGGCTCGCCGATGCAATCGACGACGTTGCCCTGCACGAGGACGTCCCGCAGCGGCGGATCATCGGCCTCCTGCCCGTTGTCGAACTTGAAGGGCGATCTCTCGGTGCCCCAGATCCAGGCGGCGTCGCCGTGACCGAACCCGGAGATCAGGTTGTTCGCGACGATCGATCCACCGTCGGAATTCTCCGCATCCGCACCCGTGCCGGGCATGAGCCCGATCGCCCAGAGGCTGTTCCGGAGAAACTGGTTGCCGGTGATGAGGACGTTGCGCGATCCGTGCATCGCCTTCATCCCGATGAAGGCATTGGCGACGATGTTGTTGGCGACGATGACCTGATCGCTGTGGATGTCGATGCCCTGGGCGGCATTCTCGATGTGGTTGCCGAGGACGCGGGTCATGGTGCTGTCTTTCGGCGCGTTGACGACGATGGCCGAGCCCTGCTGCCAGGCGTCGGTGTAGTCCGCATTCCACATCACGTCGTTGACGATCTTTCCCTTCACGGGATTCTTCTTCACGAAATCGCCGAGTCCGTATTGATCACGCACTTCGCGGGTGGGCACGAGCCGCTCCTCGATAAGACGGTTTCCCTCGATAAGACAACCGCTGCTGCGATCGAGACTGATCGCGGTGCCATCCGAGCAGCGGAAGGCGTAACCCCAATCCTCGCTGCGGGTGCGGTCGTCGATGCTGATGCGCATGTAATTCCGCACGAGACAACGGCTGATCCGCGCATCGCGGCAATCGCGCAGCGAGATCGTGCCGGCGTTCGACCAGTTGTCGAGGACGCGGACATTCTCGATGACGAGATCGCGACAACGGATCGCGAGGATGGCCTCGACCCGCGTCTCGGTCTTTCCCTCCGGACGGGTGAGCGTCAGATCGCGCACCTCGACGGCGGCGGCATCCTCGATCTCGAGATGCGGCTGATCGGGATTCGTCTGGATGATGCGGCCGGGACCGGCGAGGCCGCCGCCCTGCCCCCGCAGGCGGATCTTCGCGGAGATCTCGTAATCGCCGGGCGGCAGATGGACGAGCTTCCCGGGATTCGCATCGAGCGCGGCCTGGATCGAGGGATGATCGGCGACGGAGAGTGAGGCCGGAGCCGCCTGCGACCCTGACATCACCAGAATCGCCACAGCGGAAAGGAGGAAGAGTCTCATGGCACGGCACGGGAGATCTTCACTTCGTCGAAGAGGACACCTTCCCCGTTCACGGTGAAATGGAAACTCTCCTTGGTCTCGTGGGCGATCCCGGGCGACTGGAGGAAGCCGACCGGCTGCCCGTCGATGACGACACGCATGCGATCGCCCACGATCTCGATGACGGCCTCGTGCCATTCGCCGGGGGTGATCGCGAAGGCGGCGACCGAACCGCGGCCCTTCAGCAAGGCATCGGCTTCCGCCTTGCGGGCGGGATCCTTGCGCATCTCGAAAAGGTCGTTGCGCATGATGCCTTCCTTGTCATCGCCGAGACGCACCTGTTTCGGCGCGAAGGCGACCCGGCAGATATGGCCCGCGTGGGAGCCCTTGTGATTCTTGTCGTCGAAGACGGCGTTGAATCCGGTCGAGCCATCGAGCTTGAAGCGGAACGAGACGATGACGTCCTTCATCGGCCGATACACCCGACAGACCGCGCCGTGATCTGCACGGGTCTGCCAGACGCGCAGGACGCCCTCCTTGATTTCGAAAGACGGGATCACCGCCTTCCACTCGTCGCCGGCGCTGGTGAAATCATCGGCGAAGAGCAGCTCTCCCGCCTGCGCGAGCGGAGCGGCGGGGACTTCGGCCTTCACCGCGGGCGGAAGAAGGAAGGCGAGGAGCAGAAACAGGAGACGGACATTCATGAGGTCAGCGGAGATAACGTTCCCAGGCCAATTTGCCCTCGCGGTCGATGGCGTAGAGATAGACCGAATGATTGAAGGAATAAGATTCGCCCTTCTTCACCTCGATGCGGCTCGCCCCGCCCTGCTTCATGGCTTGGCGTCCGAAAGGATTGGCGACCATGAGTCCATAGTCGCGGTTGTGCCACCAGCTCCGATGGGGATTGGCGGGATCGGGCACGAGGAGGACGCCGACACGGCGGTCATCGATCACCTTCGAGTAGTCGCACCATTCGGCCGGCTGGCCCCAGGTCGCGGCGGCGGAGGCGAGATGGCCGCTGTTGGTGATGAGGCCGCCATTCTTCTCCGTGAGCGGAGTCGCGAGCCGGACACCGAAGCCCATCTCCTCCTGATCACCGAAGGCGAAGCCATCGACCTGCGGGGTGAAGCGGAGCCTCCAATCGAGCCGCCAGCCTTCGGGCAGGCGCGAGACGAGCAGGGCGCTCAGGACCTTGGCGATCTTTTCCCCCGACTCCGTCTGCATCGAGGCGACGCTCGTCACCGAGACGCGGTCGCCGGCGGCGGCGGGCTCGAGCACGAAACGTTCGTGGACGATGCGGCCCTTGTTGCGCCAGAAGTCATGTCCTGACACATCACCAAAACCGAACCAGATCCCCGGATGCATGTCGGCATGATCGGTGGCGTCTTGGTCAGGAATCGGCGGATGGGTGCGCGTCACCGGCGTGCCGCCCGGTGCGTGGACGTTGGCGAGATAAGGACGGAGGATTTTTTCATCCTTGAAGACATACTCGGCCACCGGAGCGGTCCCGTCGATGATGACGAGCCGGTCTTCGCGCGGCTCGATCTTCAATTCATCGCCCGGCGCCGCGTTCGAAAACGAGAGCGCGACGAGGAGAAAGGCAAGCGACCGAACTGAACCGCGCCGGGCTTGCCGGGCGACAGGAATCGAAGCGAAGCGGAGATAGAAAGCCGTAGGCTGCCCGTAGGGTGAGCGGAGCGAGTCAATGTCGCCCCTCTGTAATGGGGAGAGGAAGCCCATGGGTGGATCACTTCGTGCCGAGGCAGTAGAGATGATCGACGCCGCGGACGAGGAGTTTGTTGCTCACCGGCACGGGCGAGGCGGCGATGCGCTCGCCCATTTCGTTCTGGGAGACGAGTTCCATCCCGGAATCACTCACCCGCACCACCGCGACCATGCCGTCCTCACGGGCGGCGTAAAGGAGATCTCCCGCGAGGATGGGAGAGGAATAATAGTTCGACGAGGCCCGCGGAATCGCGCCTTTCCAGAGAACCTTGCCGGTCTTGGCATCGAGGCAATGGATCTCGCCACGATCGGAGAGCAGGTAGACCTTGCCATCGCGGCCCACCGGCGTGGGACAATCGGCACCGAGATCATCGCGCTCCCAGAGCCGGGCCGTCGCGGTGATGTCGCCGCTGCCACCGAGCTTCACCCCGGCGGTGTATTTGGTGCGTCCGTAGGGCACCACGGCGATGCCGTCGACAAATCCGGGCGAGGCGATGACACGCCACATCGCCTTGTCTTCGGGATTGAAACCGCCGCAGGTCCAGAGCGTCTCGCCGGTCTTCGGATCGTGTCCGGTAAGACGGTCGGCACCCCAGATGACGAGCGTCTCGACTCCGTCGATCGTCGTCAGGTAGGGCGTCGTATAGGACTGGCCGGATTCCTTCTGCACGGGAAAGGTGCGGTCGACTTTCCAGGCGACCTTTCCATCGGCGGGATTCAAGGCGACGACGTAGGATTCGCCCTCCTGCATCACGGCGATGACGATGTTTCCACCGGCGAAGACGGGCGACGTGCCGAGATCCCACCAGAGGGTATCCTCGCCGAACTGCTCCTGCAGATTCGTTTTCCAATTCACCTTCCCCTCGTGCGTCAGCGAAGCGACCGTGCCGCTCTTGTAATAGACGACGAGATTTTTCCCATCGGTGATGGGCGACGGATTCGATCCGCTGCCGTTCTTGTGTTTGCCGGCGCGCTCGGGTCCGAGGGTTTCACGCCAGATCTCGGCACCGTTCCAGTCGAAGGCGATGATGCCGTCTTCTCCGTCGATCCCACAGGTGACGAAGATGCGCTCGCCCCAGACGGCCGGAGTGCTGCTGCCGACGCCGGGGAGTTTCACCTTCCAGAGGACATTCTCGGAGGGCGAGAACTTCGTCGGGTAGTCTCCCGGCAAGGCCAGGCTCGTGCCATCGGGTCCGCGCCATTGCGGCCAATTGGCGGCGGAGAGGGTTGAAAGGGAGATCAATCCGGCAAATCCGAGAAGGGAGGACGTGGGTATTTTCATGTGGGACCGGGCGGATCGTAGCCGAAAAGCGGAAACGGGGAAAGCCTGCATTCCTGCGGTTTTGCGCCTTGGCTGGCGGGTTTCAACACCGAGGGAACGGAGGAGCACCGCGAAAATGCGCTGGTTGGGATCACACCCTCGCCGACGCCATCACCTCGGCCAGCGGCACGGACACCCCTCCCCTTCTCAGGCTCTCGTCGGCCGCCTCCATGAAGGCGTAGATCTCGAGGGTCTCGGCGGGTGACACGGGGGGAATTCCGGTTTTGAAAAAGCGGCCAATCTCGCGGCAGAGCGCCTCGTAGGAGGGCTCCTCGACGAGATTCACAATCGCCTTTTCGCCATGGATGGTGAGCCCGTAGGATCGATCGCCCTCGAGAAGCCCACGATAGACGCCGACGCGTCCGTCGTTCCACACGCCGGTGACGAGATCATGCACGGGCGTCTTCACCCGCGTGACCGATTCACATCCCGGACCCATCGCGGTAAACAGCGCCTCGATCCCATGAACACCGTAAAAGAAGAGCTCGGGCTGTCCGGCTTGATAAGCGAGAGGTCCCCAACTCGTGGAGCCTGACACTTTGCCTAATTCTTCACGCCAGGCGGGATCGGTGATGCGCGGACCGAACCGGGTCGAAGAGGCGGAGAAACAGGGTATGCTCAGGGATTCCGCGGTCTCGTAGATGGCGATGCAGTCGCTCAAATTCCCCGCGACCGGTTTGTCGACGAAGACGGGTTTCCCGGCAGCAAAAAGCGCCTCGGCCTGACGCCGATGGATGCGCCCGTCGACGCTCAGGATCATGAGCCGGTCGCTGCGCTCGATCAGTGCCTCGACCGAATCGACGATCTCGACGCCGAGTTCGCGCGCTTCGTTCGTGAATCCCTCGATGCGGTCGCGGCTCATCGGGGTGTCGCTGCCATCCGGGAGGCCGGCGACGACGCGGAATCCGGCGAGGTCACCGGTGGCGGCGGGATCATGAAACAGCTTCGTGAAGGCCGGGACATGCGAGGTGTCCATCCCGATGAGGCCGATGCGGAGGAGGGAGTCAGGGGTCATGAGTCACGGGTCACGGGAAGATTCACTGGGAGATGGTTTGGAGCATTTCGTCGAGGACTTGCACCATCTTGGTGGAGGCGTCCACCTCGAGGTAGCTGGAGCGGGCGCGCCACGTTTCGTAACCGCCGAGAGCATGATGCTCCGGGGTCGGGAGGTATCCGTGGTAGGCGTTGGAGAGAGAGACGACGGTGGAACCAGGATGTTTTTCTTTCAACTCCAAACCGATCTCGACGAAGACCTCGGCGGGCATGGCGGCAAGTTTGAAATCCCCGATCTTCACGACCTGCAGGGGAGCGGAGACGGTGTCGGGAAAGTCCGCGAGGAGCACCGTCTCGCGGGCATAGACCTGCTCGATCGTCTCCATGCGCGGGGCGAGTTTCGAACCGGCCATCACTTCGCGCGCTTTCGCGACTTCCTCCGCGCTTCCCTTGCGGACCCCGAGGGTGAGTTCTCGCTGCGCGGCGGCGAGGGAAACGTGGTCGTGCCACTCGAGACCCGAATGGACGCGCGCCACCTCATCGGCGACATCGGTGGCGACGAGTTCGATCTGTCCGTAGGGCGGCTGTTTCTCCTGCTTGCCGAGGACGTCGACGTTGTTGATGTCGCCGCTCGCTCCGTTCGAGATCATGCCGACGAAGCGCGGCGAGGTGTCATCCACTCCAAGTCGATCCGCGATGATCCTGGCAAACGCACCAAAATAGTCCGCCGAGACGTGTCCGGGCCCCGTGCCTCCGACATAATGCAGGGCGTAGTTCGCGTAGAGGGCGATGGGACGTCCCTCAAGGCTGCGCACGGAGAGAAAGGGGACCGCGGGATCGGTGGGACCGGCGGGTTTCACGACGAGTGGATTGCCCACGCCGGGATTGGTGCGGACACGATCGGTGGTAACCCCGAGTGGCGTTGGCGGGATGCCGCCTTCCTTCATTTCATAACGACGGTTGAAGACGTGCTGCGGCACTTTGCCTACACCCCACGCGATCTTCGCGGGCTCGAGATTCTGGATCGCACAACGCACCGCGTCGGCGATGCGCCGGGCCACGAAGCGCTGGTAGAGCGGATCGGGATCACTTTGTCCGACCGCCTGCATCGTGCCGCAGGAATGCGCATGCGTCGCCGACATCAGCTGGTGGGATTTCGGCAGGCCGGTCGCCTTTTCGATCATCTCCTTGGCCTCATCGAAGACGTCCCGGCCGATCACGCAACTGTCCACGAGCACGAGGGCGATCCGCGTTTCCCCGTCATCGAGCGCGAGGCAGCGGACGAGCTGGGGATCGTGGATGTAGGTGGCCTCGCGGTCGTGGAAGCCTCCGTTCATCGAGGTGCCGAGCGGGGCGGTGACATCGCTCGTCGCGGCACCGGCCCTGAAGCCTGGCTTCGCCGGATCGGCGGCAGGAACGAGGGCTGGCAGAAGGAAGCCGATGAGGAAAACAGGGAGTTTCATACGGATGGGTCTGGGCGATGATCGCGCGAAATACGGGAAGCTGCGGTTCGGCAGGGAATCTTAGCGGAGCTCAATCAGGAAGGGTCCCGGCCAGCTCCGCGACCTCCGCTTCGGTCAAGGCTTCCCGGTAGATCCGCACCTCGCGGAGCGTCCCGCGCAAAGGGCCGTTTCTTCCCGCTCCCACCTGCAAGGGTAGATCGCCGGAAAGATCGTAGTCGGACAGATCCGCTTCGCGGCGGGCGACCTCTTTCCCATCGAGATAAAGCACTAACGCCTGTCCGGTCTTCACCGCCGCGACATGGTGCCATCCATCGGAAAGCGAATGCCCCCACTGCACCTGCGTGCCGGCGGCGAAGGAATGGATCACGCCGGAGGGCAAGGTGCTGACGTAGACGCGTCCCTCGTGCTCGGCCATGGTCCAAGCACGGCGGTATTTCACATCCGGAGTCAGGTCGAGACGCGCGAGTCGTTTCCAGGAGGTGCCACCTTCATGCTCGTGGACTTCGGCGAGCGGCAGGGTGCCGGCAAGAAACCGTCCGTTGTGAACGAGCATGCCCATCACCTCAAGCTCTTCACCGAGGCGACCGAGATCGGTCCACTGGTCGATCCCATCGAAGCGGTAGACGCGTCCGCTCGGCCAGGTGCCGACCGTGAGGGCTCCCCCGATGGAGGCGAAGGAATAGGTCTGGGTGTTCTCGCCGAGCCGGCCGCAGTTGGTCCATCCCGTGCCATCATAGCGGTAAACGTGGCCGCCATCGTAGCTGCCCGCATAAACGGATCCACCATGCACCGTGAGCGGCACGACGCGCTTCGAGACGGTTTCACGTGTGGTCGTGTCAGGACCGCTGGGAACGGGTAGATTCGTCCATTGGGTGCCGCCCTCGTAGCGGAAGAAACCCGCCGGTTTGTAGAGCGACGAAGCATGGAGTCTTCCCTCGTGCACGACGATCCCTCCCACGGCCTCGGTTTCGGGGAGTTGCCCGCATTCGATCCACCGATCCCCTCCCCCGTATCGGAAAATCTTTCCACCTGGAGTGATGTTCTCCGACTCGGGCAGGGAAGATCCGGCGACACGATATTTTCCCGTGCCGGCGTAAAGCGCTCCCTCAAACACGGCGAGCGCGGTGACGCTGTTCGAGCCATCGGGGGCTCCGCAATCGATCCAACGATCGTCGCCGTCATATCGGTAGACACGGCCTCGCTCGTCCTTGCCCGGCTCGCAGGTGCCGGCATAGAGTGCTCCCTCGTGCACGGCAAGAGCGAAGGCAAAAAGCGCCTTTCCAGGCCGGCCGCAGGCGGTCCAGACGGAGTCACGGTGATCGTCGATTCCGAACTGAAGATGACGCCAATTCGCCTGATTCGAAGTGACGCCAGGGTTGCTTTTCAAGGTCAGATGAAAACCGCGGCGTTTGGCGGGATCATAGCGGCTCACCAGATCGCCTCCCGGTCCCGCATCGGCCTTGAGCCAGAGCGCGAGGGAAAAGTCTCCCCGCTCAAAGGCAAAGAGATCGCCGGCGGGAACGGCGACCGGCTCCTTTACCTCTTTCCAATAGGCGACGTGATCGGCAGCGGGGAGAGTCGTTACGAAAAGTAGCGCGAGAAGAGATCGTTTCATGGGGCGAAACCGATCATGCACAATGTCACCGACGCCGGACAAGGCTCGGAAGCACCGCGATGGCGTCCGGACGCAGCCGGATCACGCCGCTACATCCTCTCCACATCCACCTCGACGAGGAGTGTCTGCATCCCCGTGCCGAGGAAGATGCCCTTCAGCGGCTGCACGTCGAAATAATCGCGTCCGTGGCAGATCTTCACGTGCCTGGATCCGGGGAGAAGATTGTTCGTCGGATCAAAGCCGACCCACCCGGTCGCTGGCGTCCACGCCTCGACCCACGCGTGGCTGGCGTCGGCTCCCTGCAGCTTGGCCTGTCCCGGAGGCGGCAGGGTCTCGAGGTAGCCGCTGACGTAACGCACCGGGATTCCGATGGAACGGAGCGCGGCGATCATGACGTGCGAGAAATCCTGACAAACCCCTTCACGCTGTTGCATCACGGTCTCGAGCGGCGTGCCGGTATCGGTCGCGCCGGGTTTGTATTTGAACTCCGTGAAGATCCGCTTCATCACCTCGTTCACCAGATCCATCGTCTCGCGTCCGGGAATCAGCGAAGGCGCAAGAAACTCGGTGACAGAAGCAAACGAAGGAAAGGCCGGAGTCGGGAGCAGGTAATTGCCAAGCCTCACGCCCGAGGCATCCTTTTCACCCGGAGCGACCACGAGATCATCCCACGCGACGCCCGAATCGGGCAGCCGCACCGTCACTTCCGGACGCAGCACGGTGGTGGTGGCGATCACTTCCAGAAAATCGTGCGATTGCTCGATCGAGAAGTAGTTGGTGATGTTGCCAAAGCTGTCCTTCCTCTCGGCGCGCACCTTCGGCTCGGGCAGCACCTCGATGCAGTGGGCGAGCGTCTCCTGCCCCTCGTCCTCGCGCGGACGCAGGTGGGCGAGGCTGTGATAGAGATCAATCCGGCCCGAATAGCTGTAGGCGGTGCGGTGGCGGATGCGGTAGCGGACCATGTTCATCGCGTCTCTCCGGAATCAACCGTGGTAGCCGACATGGCTGAAGTAACTGATGGTGAGGTAATCGTGCAGCTCGTTGAGCCGGTCGCGCATCGAGTGGAGGAAGGCGAGGGCTTCGCGCCGCTTGGCCGCACCGAATTCCTCCTCATCCTCCAGCCTCGCGAGGAAGGCGTCGAGATCCGCCCGCATCGGAGCGACCCGCTCGTGCGGCGGTGCACTGCGCGCCGGCGCCTTCAGCTTCTGGAGGACATTCTCGAGACGCTCGAGGAGATAATGCATCGAGCGCGGATAATCCTCCTCACCGAGCAACAAACGCAGCGCGTAATCCGTCGTCGGCACGGAGTGGAACTTGCTCTGATAGGTGCCAAGGCTGTCCGAGACGAAAAGGACGGACTCATTCAAGAGCGTGCCCATCGGTGCCGGCTCGTCGACTTCGAGGATGTAGGCGAGCAAGCTGACGAGAATGGACATACGCTCCATCCGGGCTCCGGCGTCGAGCAATCCCCAGGCTTCGTCACGGGTCATGGAATCGAGATTCAGCCCATGGAAAGCGGCGAGGTGCAGGGCGAGATTCTGCAATTCATTCTCGTAACGATAGGGCGACTCGAACTCGCCCGCGGTGCCGGCGAACCAACGGTTCCGCGCGGATTCGATCGCGAGGATGGAGGTGAGCGACCATTCCTCCCGCGCCGCCATGCACGCCCGGTAGAAGCTGCTCACGTTCGGTCCCACCCCGGCGGGACAATTCGGATCGGCGAGGATCAACGAGAGGCGTTTGTCAGGATCGGTGACCTTGGCGATCCAGAGATCGGCCTCGAAGACGCGGAAGAGCGCCTCGACGAGGGTCTTCTCGTGTTTCGCCTCGAGGTTCCGTCCGTAGGAGAATCCCGCGGTGCGCCCGATCACGAGCCGGTTCGCGAAGCGCGCGATCGAATCGGTGCGCTCGCCGTAGCGTCCGGCCCAATAAAGATTTTCCCCTCGTCGGCTCGGCACGACCTCGGGACTGATGACCCTTGATTGCTCGAGCCGCCGTTCGATGCTGATGGGCGCGTCGGGCGACAGCGAGCGGACCCAGATATCCTTCGACTCGCCCGATTCGCGGGTGGAAATGATCACGCCCTCGGCCGTGCTGACCCGGCCGAGACCGCCGGGCATCACCCGGGGATCACCCTTCGCATCGAGGAAGGCAAAGCTCCGCATCACCGCGCCCCGCGGCACGAGTCCACCGTCCCGCGAAGTCGGCACGGTGGAAATCTGCAATTCCTCCTGCCCCACGTAGCGCTCGGGATCCGCCTCGATCCGGGCGCGCAACTCCGCCAGCTCGTATCCGGAGAGACGTTGTCCGTAGCGGGTGCGGAAATCGCGATGGTGCCCGACCGACTTGATGACCATGCCGGAAAGATTCGCGAGGACGTGCTTTTTCGAAGCGGGATCACCACACCACCACGTCTCCGCGGGGGTGAGGGCGAGATCTTCGCCGAGCAATTCGCGGCAGAGCTTCGCGAGGAAAGGAAAGAGTCCGGGACTTTGGAGGACCTCGGCGCCGGGATGGCTCGCCACCGCCACGGTGCCGCGGCGGATCGCCTCGAACATGCCGGGTACCCCCTCGGCAGTGAGACGCCAATTCGCCTCGAGGGGATCGAGATCGCGACCGTGCGTGACCTTCCAGATCACATCCACCGGCATGAGCCCGCTCAGCGCCTTCAGCCAGACGCTGCTGTTGCGGACGGTCAGATCCGAGGGAAGCACCCGGGTGATCCCGCAATAGTTCGCGAGGAATCCGATCTCGGAACTCTCGCTGCCGTTGTCGGAATCGAGAATGACGATGCGCGAATTCTCCGCGCCGCGCGGTGAACGTTCGGCGAGGTAATCGAACCACTCGTTGAAGAAATAGCCGATCCTCCTCACCTGGCAGCGACGGAAGAGATTCGGGAGGACGCGGTTGATGACGGTGCGATTCTCCAGCGCGACCCCGAGACCGTAGGGACAATCGAAGCGACCATTGAGAATGTAGGTGCTGCCCCCCGGACCTCGGGCGAGGTCGAAAGCGGTGAGTCCCAGACCGATGATCCTTTCACCGGGAGGACAATCGTGAAGGGCGCGCAAAAATCCGCGGTGTCCGAGGATGATCGAAGCCGGGATCAGGCCGCGATCGAGCAGGGTCTGCGGTCCGTAAAGGTCGGCCAGGATCGCGGAGGAAAGCCGGAGCATCTGCGCGACGCCGTTTTCGATTCCTTTCCACTCCTCAGGGGAAAAAATCCACGGAATGGGATCGAGCGACCAATGCGGTCCCTCCCCGCGATCGGGTCGGTAGGCGAGCCCGCGGTCGCGCGAGATCCGCAAAGCGACTTCACGCCATTCGGCCAAGCCGGCGGCGCCGTGCCGCTGATAGGATTCGAAAAATTCCCCCCACCCATGCACGGGAACGCCATCGGGGCGCAAGGCCTCGTCGCGGACCCCCTCCCCGGGCCGGTAGAGCTCAGGAGGCACGTTCACGTCGATAAGCCCCCCGCGGGGCGTCGCGATCCCATTCATCCGCCAAGCTAGTCCATTTCATCGACTTGCAAATAGGAAGGGCGACGCAAATCCAAGGTTTTTGGGAATTCGTAGCTGATGGTCTCCGGCGGCACGACGAGGATCTCGGCACCCCCGGCGTTGTCCTCGAAATGATGGGCCGGAGAGTAGCCTGGTCCCCCACGCCCGCGGCTCACCGCCGCCGTCTCGATGACACCGGCGCTGTGACCTTCATTCCAGAATCGCGCGACCCGGCGCGACTCGGCCTCGCGCGCATTCACGGGGAAGGTGTCGTAGCTGCGTCCGCCCGGATGGCTGACGTGGTAGACGCAGCCACCGAGAGATCTCCGGTTGAAGGTATCGACGATGTCGAACACCAACGGGGTCTGCGTGCCGATCATGGGATGCAGGGCCGAAGGCGGAGCCCACGCCTTGAAGCGCACGCCTCCGACCCACTCGCCGTTTCGTCCAGAGGGATTCAACGGCACGCGATGCCCGTTGCAAAGAATGATGTGACGCCCCTCGGTGAGACCACTGACGCGCACCTGGAGCCGCTCGAGAGACGAATCAACGAAGCGGGCCGTCCCCTGGCTGGTCGATTCCTCGCCGAGGACGTGCCAGGGCTCGAGCGCACCGCGCAGCTCGAGATCGATGCCATGATGGTGCACCGCGCCGAACTTTGGAAAACGGAATTCGAGGAAGGGACGCAGCCATTCCGTCTCGAAAGCGATGCCCCCGGCGCGGAGATCCTCGCAGACATCCTCGATGTCCTCCCACACATAATGGGGCAGCATGAAACGATCGTGCAGGCCGGTGCCCCAACGCACCGAGGAATGGCGATAGGGTTTCTCCCAGAAGAGGAGGATGAGCGATCGCACGAGCAAACTCTGCACGAGAGCCATGCGGAGATGCGGCGGCATTTCGAAAGCCCGCAGCTCGACAAGGCCCAACGATCCGCTCGCCGAATCGGGTGACGCGAGCTTGTCGATGCAGAACTCGGCGCGGTGCGTGTTGCCCGTCAGATCGGTGAGGAGGTGCCGCATGATGCGATCGACCATCCAGGGAGGATCGACTCCGCGACGGAGCGCGGCGAGGGCGATGTCGAGCTCGAACAACCGATCATCGCGCGTCTCATCAACCCGCGGAGCCTGGCTCGTCGGTCCGATGAACAGGCCCGAAAAGAGATACGACAGACCCGGATGATTCTGCCAATAGGCCACGAGACTGGCGAGCAGATCGGGACGGCGGAGGAAGGGACTGTCCTTCGGCGTTTTCCCACCGATCACGACGTGGTTCCCCCCGCCCGTGCCGCTGTGTTTGCCATCGAGCATGAACTTCTCGGCACCCAGCCGTGCGAGCCGGGCCTGCTCATACAACGTGGTGGTGCGCGAGACGAGCTCATCCCAGGTGGCCGAAGGATGGATGTTCACCTCGATCACGCCGGGATCGGGTGTCACCTTCAGCCGCTCGATGCGGGGATCGTGGGGCGGCTCGTAGCCTTCGATGACGACGGTGAGATTCGCCTTCGTCGCCGCCATCTCCACCGCGGCGAGGAGCTCGAGATAGGCTTCGAGCGTGGCGGTCGGCGGGAAAAAGACGTGGAGGCGGCCTTCGCGCGTCTCAACCGACAAGGCGGTGCGCGGGATCCAGCCGTCGTCCATCATCGGCGCGGGCGCATCGTAGAGGCTGAGTGGATCGGGAGCGAGATCGGGGAAAACGTCCTTCAGCGGCATCCGCTCCTTGAGGATGTCCTCTTTTGTCGCCTTGCGGATCGAGTCGAGGGGCAGACGGAATCCCATCGCCGAAGATCCGGGGATGAGGTAGAGATCGCCCCGCTTCAACTGCCAGCGCGCCCCCGTCCATCGACGGGAGGTCTTATGATGATAAACCGGCAGCACGTATCCGCTCGGCACCTCGAGCCCGCGTTTGCCGAGGGCGGCCAAAGTGCGGCGCTCCAGCGAGTCATCGGCGGAGGCCTCGAGTTCGTTCTCAAAGTGGGGCAGCGTCGAGGCGCGCCAGCGATAATATTCGACGTCTTCGAGCGCGGGCATCACGCAGTCCTGCGGGATCCCGAGGACATCGGCGATCCCACGGGTGAGAATGCCCGGCTCCTCGTAACCGTAGCGACCCGGTTTCGAAGGATCGGCGAGGGTCGCGATCGATCGCCACATCGGGTAGCCGTCTTTTCTCCAAAAGATACCGTAGGCCCAGCGCGGCACCGGCTCGCCGGGATACCACTTCCCTTCCCCGAACCAGATCATGCCACCGGGAGCGAAGGCATCGCGGAGACGCCAGGTCAGATCGATCGCGCGGGTGCGCTTCATCTCGCCGTCGGCCGAGGTATTCCACTCGTCTCCATCCATGTCATCGACTGAGACAAAGGTCGGCTCGCCCCCCATGGTGAGACGCACATCGCCCTTCACGAGACGCGCGTCGACGGCATGGCCGAGCGCTTCGATCGTCCGCCATTCGTCTTCGGTATAGGGTTTCGTCACGCGCGGCTCCTCATGGAGGCGGGTCACGGTATTGGCGAAATCAAATTCCGTCTCGCAGGGCTCGACCGCCCCCGTCACCGGCGCGGCGCTGGAGGGCTCGGGGGTGCAGGCGAGCGGAATGTGTCCCTCGCCCGCGAAGAGGCCCGAGGTGGGATCCAGCCCCACCCAGCCGGCGCCGGGGAGATAGACCTCCGTCCAGGCATGCAAGTCGGTGAAATCGGCGGAGGGCCCCTCCGGCCCTTCGAGTGGCTTTTCATCCGGCACGAGTTGCACCAGGTATCCGGACACAAACCGGGCCGCGAGCCCCATCGTGCGGAAGAGCTGTACGAGGAGAAAGGCGGAGTCGCGACAGGATCCGGACTTCAAGGCCAAGGTCTCGTCGCAGGTCTGCACCCCCGGCTCCATGCGGATCTGGTATCCGACGAGGCCTTGCACCCGCTGGTTCACGGCCACGAGGAAGTCGATCGTCCGTGTCTCCTTCGCAGGCATGAGCTCCCGCGCGAGCGTGTCGAGCCCCGGGGCCATGTCGCTGCGCACGAGGTAGGGCGCGAGTTCCGCGAGGAGCCACGGCTCGTAGGTGAAGGGAAAATGCTCCGCCGCCTCCTCGAGGAAGAAGTCGAAGGGATTGACCGACGTCATGTCCGCGACCAGGTCGACGACGATCTCGAGCTTCTTCGTTTTCTCCGGGAAGACGAGGCGGGCGAGGTAGTTTCCGAACGGGTCCTGTTGCCAGTTGATGAAATGATCCCCCGGCTCGATGCGGAGCGAGTAGGAGAGAATCGGCGTCCGGCAATGGGGCGCCGGCTTCAGCCTGACGATGTGCGGAAACACCGAGATCTCCTTGTCGAAGGTATAGGATGTTCGGTGGTAGAGCGCCGCTTGGATGGACATGAAAGTTTTTGAATGTTCAGTTTTGAGTTTTCAGCGGCGGAGCTCCCGGACTTTTTACCTTTTACCTTCCCACCTTTTACCGCGCCGCGAGCGGCGCTATTGCTGCATGCTGACCTGCGCCTGCATGCGGCTGTTGACGTAGTCCTCGGCACTTGCGGGCGGCGCGTCGCGACGGAGGAGGAAATAACGCTGCGAGATCTCGTAGCCGATCCGGTTCAGATCAACCTGCACGGAGTCGACATACTCGTGCAGCCCGAGCTGACCGATCTCCTCGACGCCGGAGAAATTCAGACGGGCGAGCAAGGCACCGGTGGCGCGCTCGGCCTCGTTGAGGTATTCGCCCTCGTCGGTGTCGGAGATCTGATGGAGGAGTTCATCCATCTTCCGCACGCAGAAGCGCACCGATCTCGGGAAGGTCGTCGAAAAGAGCAGCAGCATCGAGGCATTCGCCGCATCCACCTCCCCGCCGAAGCGATGCCGGTATTCGGCGGTGGCGCTGCAGGCCCGCAGCATCGTGTTCCACGCCGGTGCCGCTTCGTGGACGGGGAGAAAGTGCGGCAGATCGACGATGCGGCTCGTCTTGTCGGCCCGCTCGATGAACTCCCCGAGCTGCACGAAGGCCCAGACATCGGTGCGCGGCAGCGAGGTATTGACGATGCCGCGGAAGAGGAGCGAGGATCGCACCGTCGCCTCGCAGATCCGGCTGTGCCGATCAGGGTCGGCCTCGGGGATCTGCTTCAGATCGAGCCAGAGCGCGTTCAACTCCACCCACATTTCCTCGGAGATCTGGTCGCGCACGGCACGGGCGTTCTCGCGGGCCTGGAAGACGCAATTGAGAACACTGTCCGGGTTGTCCTTCGAACTCACCATGTAGGTGACGACGTCTTCGCCCGAGCTTTCATCCCCCATCGAGGTCACCTCGAGCAAGGGGTGCCATTCGTGCTCGCCGGTCAAAGCCGAGGTGGCATCGAGCAATTCATTCTGATGTGCGGTGACGAGACGCGCAAGGTTGTCGGCGCGCTCGATGTAGCGGCTCATCCAATAGAGGTTTTCGGCAACGCGGGAGAGCATTTTCGGTAATCGGTGGTCGGTAAACGGTGGTCGGTAATCGGTAATCGGTAATCGGTGGTCGGTAATCGGTAATCGGTGGTCGGTAATCGGTAATCGGTAATCGGTAATCGGTGATCGGTGATCGGTGATCGGTAATCGGTGGTCGGTAATCGGTGGTCGGTGGTCGGTGGTCGGTGGTCGGTAAGCGGTGGTCGGTTCTTTGCAGCGGCTCGTTGAAAACTGAATACTGAATACTGAATACTGATTACCGATTACCGTTTCCTCATCGATCCGTCTCGACGGGCGGCGTGGCGCGCAAGACCCACGTGTCCTTGCTGCCACCTCCCTGGGAGGAATTCACGACGAGTGAGCCCTTGCGCAGGGCGACGCGGGTGAGACCACCAGGGATGACGACGGTCTCCTTGCCGGTGAGAACGAAGGGGCGCAGGTCGATGTGCCGCCCCTCCAGCTTTCCATCGCAGAAGGTGGGATGGCGCGACAGCGAGATCACGGGCTGGGCGATGTAGCCGCGCGGATTGGCCCGCACCTTGTCGCGGAATTCGGCGACCTGCTCCTTCGTCGCGGCGGGACCGATGAGCATGCCGTAGCCGCCGGCCTCGTCGACCGCCTTCACGACGAGGTTGTCCATGTTCTCGATCATGTAGGTCAGCTCCTCGGGCCGGCTTCCTAGATAGGTCTCGATGTTGGGAAGGACGGGCTCCTCCGAGAGGTAAAAGCGGATCATGTCGGGCACATAGGCATACGTCGCCTTGTCGTCCGCGACGCCGGTGCCGACCGCGTTGACGAGGGTGACATTCCCGGCCCGGTAAGCCCGCATCAGATCCGGCACGCCGAGGATGGAATCGCGGCGGAAGAAACGCGGATCGAGGAAGTCGTCGTCGATGCGGCGGTAGATCACGTCGACCTGCACGAGCCCGCGCGTCGTGTGCATGTAGACGCGATCGTTTTCCACGAGCAGGTCGCGGCCTTCCACGATCTCGATGCCCATCTGCTGGGCGAGGAATGTGTGCTCGAAATAGGCGCTGTTGTATTGCCCCGGAGTGAGGAGCACGCAGACCGGCGTGTCCTGCTGGCGCGGCGAGACGGAGCGCAGCGTCTTGAGCAATTCGGTCGGGTAATCGGCGACGCGCTCGACGTTGAGCTTCCGATAAAGGTCGGGGAAGGTCCGCTTCATGGCGAGGCGGTTCTCGAGCATGTAGGAAACGCCCGAGGGGCAGCGGCCGTTGTCCTCCAGCACGCAGTAGCGGCCGTCGTTGTCGCGGATGAGATCGGTACCACAGATGTGGATGTAGGTGTCGTGCGGCAGCTTCACTCCCGCGAATTCGGCGCGGTTGTGTTTCGAGGTCTTGATCAGTTCTTCCGGCACGATCCCTTCCTTGAGGATGCGACGGTCGGAATAGATGTCTTTCAAAAAGAGATTCAGGGCCTGGATGCGCTGGCGGAGTCCCTGATCGATCGTCGCCCATTCATCGGCGGGGATGATGCGCGGGAAAGGATCGAAGGGAAAGATCCGCTCCGTCCCCTGCCCGTCCGAATACACCGTGAAGGTCACCCCCTGCTTGAGGAAGGTGCGCTCCAGCGACCGCAGGCTCGACTTCATGCGATCATCCGAGAGATTGCCGAAATACTCGGCCGTCTCCCGGTACATGCCACGGATCGACTGATCCTCCCTCGCGAAGGTCTCATCAAAGAAACCCTCCACCTCGTATTGCTCGAACTGTTCTTTCACCGGGTTGTGCTTAGCAGATTGGATGCCAATCCTTTAGGAGCAACCTCCTGGTGTCAATTCCGGTGCATGGAAGATGGCAAGATCCGCGCGATCCTGACCGACTACCGGCTTCACCAAGCCTCCCGATACACCCCCTCGAGCAAGGCGGCATCGACCGGCACCGGATTGAACCGCGCCGTCCACTGACCCGCGGCCTCTTCGGCGAGCCGGGGGATCAAGGTCTCGTCGACGCCGAGATCGTGCAGCGACAGGTCCATCGAGCACGCCGCGAGGTGGGCGCGAACACGGTCGGCGAGATCTCCCTCGTGGAGCGAATCGTAGATCGCCGCGGCTTCGGCATCGCGGCGATTGAAAGCAATGACGTGGGGCAGCATCGTCCCCACCGCTTGCCCATGGACCGTGCCGAAATGAGCGGTCAGGGGGTTCGCGCAGGAGTGGGCGATGCCGAGCATGGAGTTTTCGATCGCGGTCCCGGCGAAAGCCGCTCCCAGCAACATGCGGGCGCGGGCTTCGAGATCGCGGGGATCGTCCAGAACTCGGGAAAGGCCCGCGTCGAGCAAACGCCACGCGGCCCGGGCGTAAGCAGCGGAGACTTCGTTGCGCTTGTTGCAGACCGCGGTCTCGAGGGCGTGCGCGATCGCATCGATGCCGGTGTGCGCGGTCACCGCAACGGGCATCGTCACGGTCAGTTCCGGATCGAGAATGGCGACGACGGCGGCGCACTTCGGATCACCGCAGGCCATCTTGGCGTGGGTCTCCGCATCGGCAATAAGCGCGAAGCTCTGGCATTCGCTGCCCGTCCCGGAGGTCGTCGGCACGGCGATGAAGGGCAGCATGGGTTTCGTCGCTTTGCCGACACCCCAGTAGTCCTGCATCCGTCCGCCGTTGCTGAGGATGAAATTGCAGCCCTTCGCGGTGTCGAGGCTCGAGCCACCGCCGAGACCGATGATCACCTCGATCGCTTCCTCCTCCGCGAAGGCGACACAGCGATCGACATCCTCGGTCGTGGGATTTTCGTGGACTTCGGCGAAGACCGCACCTTCCACCCCTTGGCTGCCGAGAGCCGAAAGCGCCCGCTCGACAAAGCCGGTGCGGGCGAGTCCCGGGTCGGTGACAATGAGTGCCTTCATCGCCCCGAGGCGACGCACCTCGGCGCCGAGCGTGTCGATTTTGCCGGGGCCGAAAACGACGCGTCCCCCGGCGCTGTGACGAAAGTCCACCACCCATTCGGGCAGGTTCATTCCCGCGCAGAGGGACTCAATCGAAAGGGGGTCGGCCGGCATCGGGGAGACCCTAACGTGTCACGCAATCTCCGCAATCTGGAAAGAACGGCGCGTATACAGGAACTCAAACAAGTTGCCCTCGTGCGGCTGATCCCATTTGATCCGGTTCGTCGGCACGTTGCCGATGTTGAGACGGTCGATGTGGGGACAATCGAAGAGGCGGTTGATCCACTCGATGTCCTTCGTCACCGCGGTGACGACGAGGGAATAACCGATCTTGTCGAGCATCTCCGCCTGCGGGCATTCCACCACGCTGGCGAAGGGGAAGAGGAATTCGCGGATCGCCAGCTCCTGGTCGAAGGAATCGACCCGGATGAGGGTGGGCTGGAGATAGTTCATCCCGTCGCGCTGCTGGAATCGCTCTCCCTCGCGGAACTGCGCCGTCACATCGACCGCGCCGCCCGATTTCAGGCCCTTCTCGACCGCATCGTTGATCCACTCGGCGAACATGGGGTTCGCGAAGCCGGAAAGTTTGGCATTCGGGTCGTCCTGGGCGAGCGGCTTGATCTCGGCGAGCCGCTTCGCCACGGCGGTGGCGATGGCGTCGCCATGACGCGGCACGACAATGGTCGACGTGCAGATACAACTGCGCCCCGAGTTCGCGGAAACCGACTCGACGATGGTGTCGATGTATTTCTCCCACTGGTCGATCTCGTCCTCACCGATGAGGAATTTCGAGTAGCCGGTGCCGTGCACCTCGATGCGGGGATCGTGCTCGTATTGCTTGACGGTCGAGTCGTCGCCGAAGAGCATGACCCGTCCGGCCCGGCGGATGATCGTACCCGAGCCATCATGCTGCGTCGGATACAGGCTGAAGGCCTCGGCCGGAGCGCCGGCCTTGATGAACGCCTGGATGATGCGCCAGGGCGTCCAGGGCTCCTCGCGTCCGGGCTTGAGCAGCACCGGCACTTTCATCGCGATGGCGGGAATCCAAAGAGCGTTGACCGCGGGCGAGTTGCTCGGGAGGATCACGGCGAGTTCGTTGGTCGTGGCCGAAAAGCTCACGGGTGCCCCGCCCTGTTCCCCGTACCCCTTGTCGAGCACGGCCCAGTCGAGCCCCCGGGTGAGACCGCGGAAGATCGTGTCGATGTCCGCGAAGATCCCGCCGAGACGCTTCATGTTCATGCGGATGAGCGCATGGGGCAGCCCGCTCGTCGAGGCGAGCGAGAGCACGTAATCCTCGGGCGTCTGCATCGCGCCCTCGGTGCCGACGGGGAGAGCGTCGTTCAGGAAGATCTCCCCCGCCCGCTTCGTGATGTCGACGAGTTCCTGGCAGGAGAACTTCTTCAGAGCCGCCCGGGCCGATCCCATCTTGTGGAGATCGTATTTGATCATGTCCGCGCAGGCGAAACTGATTTCGGCGGCCGGTTCGTCCGTGCCGAGCTTCGGCACCGTCTGCACGTCGAGAGACTTGTGGACGCGGCCTTGGCGGAGGATGGGGATATGGGGAGCGCTCATGACTTCCGATGGATACGAATCAATAAACACCCTCGATCACCTTGCCGGTCAATGCTCCGAAGGGACGCACATCGCCGACCCCGTCCCATGCGTATTTGGCATGAGGCTTGCGGCGGATCGCCTCGTCGCGTTCGAGGAAGCGGGGCATGAAGAACTCGTGCGTCAGGGTGGTCAGCTCGACCCGGCCGTATTCGCCGTATTCCTTCGTGATCTCGGTCTTCTCCGGATCAACGATACGGAGGACGGCGCGCGGCTGCGGAGCGTAGTAGGTGACGCTGTAGTTGTTCGCTTTGAGTTCCTCCGGAATGGAGACGGCCAGCCCCATGAGGGTGTTGCCGTAGGTGGGCACGAACTGGGCCTTGTCCTCGAGCACTTCCTCCTGCAGGAAACGGACATACTCGGGAGTCATCGAAGTGCCACCGCAGAAGCAGCCCTTGATGCCATGGCCCGCGATCGAGATGCGCTCACCGATGGAGGCGAGGAGGCGCGGAGTCGTGAAGATACATTGGATGTCGCGGTGCTTGATGATCTCCACGGCCTGCTCCATGACGTGGGCCTGGTAACGCTCGGCCTCTTCGAAAGCCTTGCGGGCGATGACCTTCTTCACCCAGCGGGGATCGCAGTCGACATGGTAACAGCTGCCGCCGCGGAAATTCGCGAGGTGCTCGACGGCGAGACGGAGACGGCGCGGGCCGGTCGGGCCGACCATGATCCAGTTGCCACCCTTGGGGAAAAACTCGTCGCTGAGCTGATGGGAAAATTGCTCGTAGTCGTGTTTGTAATCATCCCATCCGACACGCTGCTTCGGCAGACCCGTGGTGCCCCCGGTCTCGAAGACATTGAAGGGGCGTCCCTTGAACGCGTTCGGCACGAAGCGCTCGTTCTTCTCGTCGCGCAGCCACTCGTCCTGGAAATGGGGGAACTTCACGATGTCCTCGTAGGTCTTCACCTCTTCCCGGGGATCCCAGCCGGCGCTCTTCTTCCAGTCGAGCCAGAAGGGGCATCCGGTTTCTTCACTGAAGTGCCACGCCATCATTTCGCGGACACGTTCGTCGAGTTGTGCTTTGGCTTCGTCAGCGGTCATAGGTCTTTTTTAAAAAGCGGTTCCGAGGGGAGGTTCAAGAGGGTTGGGTGCCGCACCGGACAGGGTCAGGTCCGGGCCGGAAGATCACACGAAAAACTTACGAATGGTCTCATCGCTCGGTTTCCTCGTGAAGAGGGAAACCACGACCAGGGAAAGAGTGGAAACGGCGACGATGATCGCGACGGGCATCATGCCGAAGATCAGGAGTTCGTCGCTGGCACCTCCCGCCGGTTTCACGGCGATGATGTCGCGATAAAAGAGGACACACCAAACGACCACGACGGAGATAACGCTGGCGAAAGCACCGGCCGCGGTCGTGCCCTTCCAGTAGAGTGCACCGACAATCAGGGGGAAGAGACCCGCGAATCCGCTGAAGCACCACACCCCGAGATCGAAGACGTGGGCGCTGTTCATGAGCCAGAGCGAAAGCAGGTAGGTGATCCCCACGACGAGGAGGATGAATCCACGCGCGATGAGGATCTTCTGCGAGTCGCTGAAGCGGTCCGCCCCGAATTTTCTCACGACAATGTCGTTCGTGAACATGGTGCCGAGACACATGAACTGGGAATCGAGCGAGGACATGATCGCCGCGAGCACCCCCGCGCCGACGAGCCCCGAAAGCACCGGCGAATGGACGAGCTGCCCGACCATGCGACCGAGGACGGAATTCGGCGATTGGCCTTCCCCGAGGGGACCGAGGTAGGCGGCGGCCCAGATCCCGATGAGGATGCATGGCAGCCAGACGATCATGATGAAGACCGGGTGGGCGACGACGGTGAGCTTGAAGCTCTTGGCACTCTTCGCGGTGAGCCAGTGCTGGAACAGGTGAGGGAACATCCCGACGGACAGTGGCACGAAACAATAACTGAGGAACTCCAGCTTCCCGATCATGCCCTCGCGCGAAGCCCGGGCCGAGGCGAAATCACTCGCCAACACGCTCTCGCTCGCGGCCTTGAGCCCACCGAGGTTCTTCGAGATCATGTAGAAGGCGATCACCCCCGTGACCATGAAAACAATGGTCTGAAACGTATTGGCCCAGACCGCGCCGCGGAGGCCGCCGAAAAAGACGTAGAACAGCACGATGAAACAGACCACGGCGCTGCCGAGCCACGGCGGAATCCCTCCATTCAAAGGATGCGGCTGGCCATTCGGCAAGGGCGGCATCGGGAAGGCATCGGGAAAGAGACCGGCCGTGGTCGGTTGGATGAATTTCCCGGCGGCGATGACACCGACGAGCAGGTAGGGAATGACAAGCAGGACGAGGATCGGGAACAGCAGGTAGCCGAGGCCCTGCGACTCGAAACGGTCGCGGAAGAACTCGCACTGCGTGAGGTAACCATGGCGCTTCCCGATCGCCCAAAGACGGATGCCGACGGCGAAAAAGACCGCCGAATGGATCAAGCCCGACCAAGAGGCCATCAATCCGTAAACGCCGACACCGGTGGTGTAGGCCTTGGCGGTGGAGCCGACGATGGCGAAACCCGTCATCGTCGTGCCGAAGATCGACATGAGCAGAAGGAAGGATCCCACCGACCGGCTCACCACGAAATAATCGGAGCTGGTGCCCTTGAAAAAGCGGCTGCTCAAAAGGCCCAGCCCGATGAGGAGGGCGAGATATCCGACGAGGATGTAGAAGGTCGTCATTTCAAAGAGGGAAAGAGGGAGCGATGCGGCGTGGTCGTCACTTCCCCTCCCCCTCGTCCGCCCAGGCCTCGATCCGGTGCGGCCAGGCGAAACGATTCACCGCGGCCCAGAAAATGGAGACGGTGATGGAGAAGAGCGCGTGATACCCGAGGCCCGCGGGCATGAAACCGAGCCAAAGCGTCTTATTGTCCCAGTTCCAGTCGTCCTGATGAAGGATGGCGAGAACCACGAAGACCGCGATCGCAATTTTGGTGTTCATGTCAGGATGTCGCGTGGAGGGTCCGGCGGGCGCGGGTTGCGCGCCGCCCGGTGCTTGTCTGGCTTACGACGCTCAGGGCTGGCCGTAGGCGTAGAGATGGGTCTGCGTCATCACGTAGAGCGTGCCGTTGGCCACGACGCAGGTCGAGTAAATCGGCGCGGGGTAGCTGATCGTGGAGATCTCCTCATACTCCTTGCCGGCCTTCAACACGACGAGCTCGCCATCTTCGTTGCCGAGGAAGACCTTGCCATCGACGACGAGGGTCGAGCTCCAGATGTGGGAAAGGGTGTCGTGTTCCCAGTACTTCTCGCCGGTCTCGGCATCGAGGCAGAAAAGGCGGCCGGAGTAGTCGGCGATATAAACGAGGCCATCCGCGATCGAGGGGGTGGAGATGGAGCGACCGAGCTCCTTGAACTGCCAGACGATGGCGTCGTCGCCGTTGCCCTTGGAAGGATCGATGCAGGTGATGGCTCCAACGCCTTCCCCGTGCTCGGGATCCTGGCCGATTACCGAATAGATCTTGTTGTTGTAGACCACGGGCGAGGAGATGATCTCGGAGGGACCCGGATAGGTCGCATATTTGATCGGCTCGCCCTTGTCATCGAAACGATACTCGTTCGGGCAGCAGTTCACCTTCCAGAGCTCTTTCATGAGGTGGAATTCCTCGTCGCCGTCTTTCTCCACGTCGAATTCATTGGCGTGGAAACCGTAGGTGTAGCCGTCGCCGGCACCGAAGATGACGGTGGGCACGCCGTTGATCTCGGCGTAGGCGGGCGAGGACCAGTTGCAGTGCATGATGCGCTCGCCGATGCCGCTGGCTTCTTCGCCGACGAGCTTGCCGGTCTCCTTGTCGAGGGCGATCAGAGCCGGAGCGGTCGGCGCGGGGATGTTGATGTGCGACCAGTCGACGCCGTTCGAGGTGCTGGCGAAAATCTTGTCACCGGCGAGGACGACGGAGCTCGAGGTGATGTTGTGCGGGAAGACGCCGAGCTCGGAGCGGATGTCGTATCCCCAGACGATGTCGGCACCCTTCTCACCCTTTTCGACGGGTTCCGCGGAATCAAGTTTCTCCAGGCCGCCGACCCAGTATTTTTTCTCGTCCTGGAAGGGGCCGTCGTTGCCATCGCTCATCCCGTAGGTGTCGAGGCAGATGATTTCACCGCGGTTGGTCACGACGTAGCCGTGTTTTCCATCGAGGAGGATGGAGGAACAAATCCCGAGGTATTCCCAGTCGGAGACCTTGCCGGCCTCGAGCTTCGGCACGGAGAACTGCCAGTTGAGCCCGCCGGTCTTCTCATCGAAGGCCATGACGATGCCGTAGTCGCCCTTCACCGTCTCGATGCGGGGCTCCTCGTTGTTCGTCCCCACGAAGACCTGACCTTGGTAAATGGTCGGGGTGCCGTAGGCCTGGGAGCCGAGCTTGGCGACCCACTTGGCACCTTTCGCTCCGACGATCTCACCCTTGTCGTCGACCTCACCGGAGGTGATGTCGATCGAGATGTTCTTCGCAGGCGAGAACATGTTCTTGCTGCCATCACGGCCCCACTGGAGCCACTCGCCACCACTCGGATCATCCTCGGCGGCGTAGACCTTGCCCTCGACCTTGGCGTCTTGAGGTGTGACGGAGGCACCCTCTTTGGGAGCTTCGGCAGGCGCCGGAGCAGCGGGTGCGGCGGGCGCTTCAGGAGCCGCGGGGGCCTCCGGTGCGGGTTCGGCGGAGCGCTCGCAGGAGACCGCGAAGAGGGCTCCGGCCGCGGTGAGGGCGATGAGCGTGTCGGTGGATTTCATGGCTGTGAGAGGATGCAGGGGTTCGGTTGGCGGAGTCCTTGGATCGAAGATTATTCGTTTGGCGTGATCGTCAGGTTGTCGATGAAGACCATTTTCTGTGCCTGGGGTGCGAATCCATAGACGCCGGGAGCGCCCATCGGGTAGGCATTCTTGTGCTCGGCCTCGAGCGTCCAAGCCTCGGGCTCGGGATCGCCTTTCTTCCAAGCCTTCGCCCGGACGACACCGGAGCCATCGGCGGCGACATCGACGCGGGTCTTCAGGGTGTACCACTGGTTCGCCGAGATCGGGAAGGGCGCGGTCTTGTGGAAGTGCTCGTGGTTCGAGCTCACCTCGAGCACGTTCGAATTGCCGACGAGGGCGATAATGTAGCGCTGGTTGATAAGGCCCACGACCGACTTGATACGGCGATTGCCATCCGTCATCACATCGGCCTGCACGGTGTAGTTCTTCGACTCGGGGTTGCCGATGAAGGTGAGGCCGCGCTGGAAGAGAACGGAATCGAGGGTCTTGGCGAGCACCTTGTTGCCGTCGACTTCGCGGATGTCCCACTTGAGGCGGGCTCCGATCCAAGGCAGCGGCGGGTGGCCGAATTTCACTTTATCGAGGGGATGTTCTTCGGGGAGCTCGAAGCCTTCGAAATCCTGCGAGTAGGGCAGCTTTTTCGCGACGCGCCCGCGGAGGATGCCACTGAGCTCTCCGGAAGTCGCTTTCCACGCACCGGCCGATTCCTTGGCGGTATCGGCGGCGGAGATCGTGTTGCCCTCGAAAGCGGCATCCATCGTCGACTTCACGCGCGCCGTCGGCGGGATGAAGGTGGCCCATTCCGCCGTCTCGACGGTGCCGACGTGGTTCCCGGCGGCATCGAGTGTGCGCAGCTTGATGGTCTGGGACGTACCGGGGAAGATGAGCACATCGGAAGGCACGGGAAGCAGCTTCGCGGGGGCACCGGGCGTGGGACGCTCGACCACGGGGGCTTTTGCCCATTTGATGCCGGTGTTTTTGATTTCAAAGGCGTAGAGCTTCTCGGAGGTGTGCACGTAGACGCGACCATTGCAGATCATGGCGGAGCCGTAGCAGTTTCCTTCGAGCTGCAAGCGGTGCAGCATCTTGGGCTCGGCACCTGTCACATCGATGATCTCCAGCTCACCGGGCGAAGTCGTGACATAGAGTTTGCCATCGGCGTAGACGGGTGAGGCGAAGAGCTGTTCGTTCGCGAGCTTCAGCTCCCAGAGCACCTTGCCGTTCTCGGCATCGACGCAGACCATCTTGCCGGTCTTGTCCATTTGGTAAACCTTGCCGTCGTGCACGAGCGGCGAGCAGTTGAACTGCTCGAAGGTGTAGCGCCACACTTCCGCATCAGGTCCGAGCTTCGGGGCTCCACCCTGGCCTTCCTCGACCTCGCCGAGTTTTTCATCGAGCTCGGTAGGGAAACGGATCGCATAGAGGCGGCCCGTCTCGGTGGTGTCCATGTTCTCGGCGCCGTGGATGCCGATGACGCGATCCTTGTAGACCACCGGCGATGCATTCACCCCACCCTTGGACACCTGAAAGCGCCACAGCGGCGTGCCGTCGCCGACATTGACGCAGACGATGTTGCCGCAACCCGTGCCGGCATAGAAAACACGACGACCATCGACCGTGGCGAGGAAGGGCGTGCTGAAGGAGCTGTCCTTCAGGTATGGCGGGCCGACTCCCGGAGTGGACGACCAGAGCAGTTCACCGGTATTCTTGTCGATTCCGAAGAAGCGGTCGCGGGCCGGACCATCGGCACCCCAGTAGCTCGTCACCCCCCGGACAATCGCGATGTCTCCATCGATCACCACCGCCCCGGCGCGACCGTTCGGGAAAGTAAGACGGCCGAAACGCTCCACGAGGGAGTGATACCAGATCGTCTTGCCATCGGGATCGAAGCAATAGACTTCCCCGTAGGTGTTCATCAGGAAGATATTTCCGGTCGCCGGATCCACCGTGGGCGATCCGATCGTGTAGCGGCTGTAAGCCGTGTCGGACATGAAATCCTGTGTCTCGACTTCCCAGAGGACCTTTCCGGTTTTCTCGTCGCGTGCCTGGAGCACCTCCATCACCTCGGCACCGGACCCGCGATAGCCCCAAGAATAAATGCGGCCTTTGAAAATCACGGGAGTACCGCGGCCGGCGATGGCATCGGTCCAGACCGGCGTCTCATTGAACTCATACCCCTCATAGCTCTCAAGGCTGACACCCGTCTGCAGGGGGCCCCGCCAGTTGTACCAGTTTCCCTGGTCGATGTCGGCCTCTTGAGCCGAGAGAAACGGAGTGAAAGCGAAGAGCGCGAGACAGAGACGAGTGAGACGTTTCATAAGGGGGTCGGTCCTGCAAAAGAACGGAACGGAAAATAAGGAACGCCCGGAGGCGTGCAAAAGGATTTTGCGCATTAATCGCGTAAATTAGCAAAACTAATCGTGAACCATCCCCCAACTCCAAACCTGTCCGATTTCATCGATTTTCCGAATAAGTGCATTAGTTCTTCTAATCTCATCCGCTTGCGCCTCGCCATCCTGGGCGATTCATGTCACAATTCTGGAGCGAAAGTGCAATCCTCTCGTCGATGCATCTCGTGAACCATTCCCCCGAAACTACCGGTGACGGCGCAGGAGATCCCCGAGCGGGGGATTTCTCCGACCTTGTGCGCGCGCATCACCGCGAGCTGCTCGTCTACGCGACGGCCCTGACCCGTGATACCGCCACCGCCCGCGACATCGTCCAGGATGCTTTCATCGTCGCCTATGAAAAGCGCGAAGTCTTTGATGTGACGCGGGATTTTGCGACCTGGATGCGCGGAATCGTGCGGAACAAATGGCGCGAATGGCTCCGCAAGAACCGCCGCTACGACCTCGGCGACCACGAACTCGCCCGGATGGACGCCGATATCGCGGCCTGGCAATCGAGCCGCGCACGCAATGAGGTGCCGCTTTTCGACGCCCTCGAGTCCTGCCTCGCCCGGCTCCCCGATCCGCTTCGCGAGACGATCCATGCCTATTATTACGAGGGTCGCACCGGTGACGAAGTGGCGACCCGTCTGGAGGTCGCTCCCGCGGCCGTGCGGAAACGCCTGCAACGCGCCCGCACCCTCCTGAAACAATGCCTCGAGACCAAGCAAGGCTCCCCTTCCCTTTCCCTTTCCGACGAATCATGAAGTCCGAACCCGCCTCCACCGACTACCTCCCCGTCTCCGCCGATGAGCGATGGATCGATGCCGCGCTCTCCGAACACGCCCGTCTCGGCAATGAAGGTGCCGACGAGGAGTTGATCCTGCGCATTTTGCAAGAGACCGTCCATCGCCCCGCCCGGACCGCGGCGGCAGTCCGCCCCCGGGAATGGCGCACCTTCGCCGCTGCCTCGGTCGCCGTGGCGGCATTGGTGGCTCTGCTGCTCGTCGCCCTCTCGAGTTTCCCGGTCGATACTCCTCTTCGTCGCTCGGATGAACTCCGCTTTGTCGTGCGGGTCGTCGAGCCGGCGACCGGAGCAACCGCCGCGGCGGCTCCGAGCAATCCACGGGTGGCAGCCGTGCCCCACGCCGGTCCGGTCGAGGTGACCGCCCCCGGAGTCTCCTCTTCCTCCACTCTCACCGTTCCCGCCAACGAAAGCCTGGAACTGGTCACCGAGTTCGGCCCCACCTTTGCGAGTCTGCCCCGCCAAACGGTGCGCGATGAAACGCTCCGCATCACTGCGGATCGCGGGATCTCCGCCGACGATGCGATCACCTACGAAGGCGATGTTGTCGTGGAGCACGCGCTCTTCCGGATCGAGGCCGCCTCGGTCCGCGTCCCCGCACCCGGAGGAACTCCCCGTGAGGCCGCCCCGCGGGAGGCCGCCCCACTGCAAGCCCGCGGCGTGCGGGTCGTGCAGCCAGGGATCGACTGCATCGCCGAGGCGGACTCGCTCCGTTTTGATCCGCTCTCCGGGCAGCTCGTCCTCACCGGCGTGCGCCGGGTCGAAACGGAGCGTGGCGAACTCGCCCGCTTTGCTCCGGGCGACCAACTCGTGCTCTCGGCGAACGGCTTCAGTGTCGAGACCGCGCCCGTCGAGCGCTACGCCGATCCCGTCCTCCGCACGCGTTGATGGTTGCCCGATCCTCGTCGATCAAAGCTCCTTGATCCGGATGTTCCGATACCAGGTCTTGTCGGAGTGATCCGTGATCATGATGCGTCCCTTGCCGGGGGCGAACCCGGCCTTGTCTTTGAACTTGCTGGCGGCGACGTTCGCCTTCCACTCGGGAGAATTCGTGTCCGCCTCGCCGACGAGCTCGCCATTCAGCCAATGCTGGAGCTTGCCATCCTTCACGACGATGCGGCTGTGGTTCCATTCGCCCGAGGGCTTCACCTTCGTTTTCGCGGTCGGTGCCTGGATGTCGTAGAAGGATGCCGTGAGCCGCTTGGCTCCGTTCTTGGAATCGGGATGCTTCTGATCATCGAGCATCTGGTATTCGATGCCGAGCCATTCCTTGCCACCGACCTTCGTCACCCAATACTTGAGGCCATTGTTCCCGCCTTCGGCGAGTTTCCATTCCCACTCGAGATCGAAATTCACGTACTCCTTCTCCGAGAAGAGATTGCCGCCCTTGCCGTCGAGACGCAGCTCGCCATCCGCGATGCTCCAGCCTTCGCCCGGCTTTTCTCCGGCCGGCCCGGCCCAACCGGAGAAGGTTTTGCCATCAAAGAGCGGGACATATTCCTCGGCTACAGCAGCCGATACCAGGGAGATTGCCGCGAGGGCGACGAGAAGGAGCTTTTTCATGTGGCCGGGAGATTACCGCCACGCGGGGGAAACCGTCAAGCGCGTGACTCCGCCCGGATCGGTCACGCCTCCTCTTTCTCCACCACTTCTTCAGCCTCTTCCTCATCCTCCTCGCCCGGCACGATCCGCCGGATCGCGACCTTGTCGATGCGCTGGCGGTCCATGTCGACGATTTCGAATTCGAACTCGCCCGCGGAGAAGGATTCCCCTTCGTTCGGGAGGCGGTCGAGACGGTGCACGATGTAACCGGCCAGGGTCTGGAACGGCTCTTTCTCCGCCTCGGTCAGCACCGAGAAACCGGGAATCTCCTCCTCGACCGTATCGATCTCGAGGAGACCGTCGGCGAGCCAGAAGTTTTCCTCCATCACGCGGATACCGGGACGATCTTTCTGGAAGTCCCCCGGACGCAGTTCGCCGACCACTTCTTCCACGAGATCCTCGAGGGTGATCAATCCACGCACCGTGCCAAACTCATCGGCCACCAGCGCCGCCCCGAGACGCGAATGGCGCAAGGTATCCAGCAGCGAGAGCGCCGATTGCGTCTCCGAGACAAAAAGCGGCTCCACGCAGATTTCACCGAGGGGCCGCGGGCGGGGGCTGGCGAGATTCGCGAAGAGCATTCGGAGCGAGATCAATCCACTCACCGAATCCCGGTTGTCTTCATAGACCGGGAAGACGGTCTGGTTCGTCGCCGCGACCTGCGGCCAATAGGTCTCGGGAACCGCGTTGTGAGGAAGGAAGAGAATCCGCGGGCGCGGCTGCATCACCTCCTCCGCCAGGACCTCGCGGAGATCAAAAACGCCCTCGACCATCTCCGATTCCTCCTGATGCACCGTGCCGGTGACGATGCCTTCGCGCAGGATCACCTCCACATCGGCGACCGAGGCCCCTTCATCACCCTCGGGTCGTTTCCCGAAAAGCTTCAAGACCAACTTCGTGCTCAATTCAAGAAACGAGACAAGCGGTTTTGTCGCCCGGGAAAGGAGATCCATCGGCCGTGCCATCGCCGAAGCGATCGCTTCGGGGAAACGAAGAGCGAGCCCCTTCGGCACCAGCTCTCCGATCACCAGAGAGAAATAAGTGATCAGGACGACAACCAGAACAAAGGCAATGCGCTCCGCATGGGGGGCCAGAGCCGGGATCTCCTGGATCCACGGCACCACGTAGGGAGAGAGTGTCGAACCACCGTAGGCGCCTGCGAGCACTCCCACGAGCGTGATCCCCACCTGCACCGTGCTGAGAAATCGCTCGGGATTTTCGCCCAACTTGAGCGCGAGTTTGGCTCCCTTTTTGCCGGAATCGGCCATCAGGGTGAGGCGGCTGCGGCGTGCGGAAATCAAAGCAATCTCCGCCATGGCGAAGACTCCGTTCAGCAGCAGTAGAGAAAAGATGACGAGAATCTCGATCACAAAGCCTCTATTTCTCGCCTCAGACCGCGTAAAGTCAAGCGTCAGGCCCGCCCCGGATCGGTGGGTCCGTCGCTTTCCACCCCTTTCACGACCTTGCCGAAGCCCCCGGGAGGTGATAGAAAACACACAGCAGCCCACGCCATGACCTCTCCTACCCGCCTCCGCATCGCCGCGCTCGTACTCTTTCTCGGCATCTCGCTCGGAGCCTTCGGGGCCCATGGCCTCGCCGACCGCCTCGCCGAGACGGGCCGGGCCGACAACTGGGAAACGGCGACAATCTACCTCCTCGTCCACGGCGTCGCCCTCTTTGCCATCGCCCTGTCCGGTGCCCGCCCGCTGGGCTTCGGGTGGTTCCTTGCCGGTATCCTCCTGTTCTCCGGCAGCCTCTACCTTCTCGCCGTTACCGGCATCACGAAGCTCGGTGCGATCACTCCCCTCGGCGGGGCCTCCTTCCTCATCGGCTGGGGACGCTGGATCTTTCACAAGGCTTCGGCCCAATCCTGAACCACTTCCATTTTCACCCTCCCTGAAATCCCATGCGCCTGTTCTTCGCCCTCGTTTTGTTTTTCCTACCCGCCCTTTCCGCCGCCGAACCGGGATGCTTCGAACTCCGGACCTATCATGCCGCCGAAGGCAAACTCGATGCGCTGGAGGCCCGCTTCCGCGATCACACCGTGGCGCTCTTTGAAAAGCACGGGATGACCAATGTCGCTTATTGGACTCCGATCGAAAACAGCGGCCAGACCCTCGTCTATCTCCTTGCCTATCCCGATCGCGCTGCCCGCGAGGCTTCCTGGAAAGCCTTTCTCGCCGATCCGGTTTGGCAGGCCGCCAAAGCGGAGTCGGAAAAAGAGGGCAAGCTCGTCGCCAAGGTCGAGAGCCTCTTCCTCCATCGCACCGATTACTCGCCCGCGCTCCCCATCGCCGCGGGCAAGGGACCGCGCGTCTTCGAAATGCGCGTCTATACCACCCGGCCCGGCAAACTCACCACGCTCGATCAACGGTTTCGCGAGCATACCCTCGACCTCTTCGCCAAACATGGCATGACAAACCTGCCCTACTTTCACCTCGATGAGGGTCAACCCGGTGCGGAAAACACCCTCCTCTATTTCCTCGCCCACGACTCCGCCGAGGCACAAAAGGCCAGCTTCGACGCCTTCCGGGCCGATCCCGCCTGGATCGCCGCACGCGATGCCTCCGAGCAGCCCGGAAAGATCCTCGTCGACCAAGGGGTTGTTTCCACGCTCCTCCAGGCCACCGATTATTCGCCTCTGAAGTGATCGTTTCCGTTCTTCATCAAACCGTCCCTCATCCCGCCCCGCATGCCCTCTCCGAAACTGATCGCGCTCTCCGGGAGTGCCCGCCGCGGTTCCTTGAATCGCGCCGTGCTCTCCACCGCCGCCATCGCCGCCTCCTCCACCGGGGCCGAGATCACCCTCGTCGATCTCAATGATTACGAGTTACCCGTTTTCAACCAGGACCTCGAGGATGCCGAAGGACTCCCGGACGCCGCGAGGAAGCTGAAGACCCTTTTCCGCGCCTCCGATGGCTTCATCCTCGCGAGCCCGGAGCACAACAGCAGCTATTCCGCCCTGCTCAAAAACACGATCGATTGGTGCAGCCGGACCGAGAACGACGACGAACCGCCCCTCTCCGCCTTCGCCGGAAAGTCCGCCGTGCTCCTCGCCGCCTCGCCTGGTGCCCTCGGCGGGCTGCGCGGTCTTTTCGCCTTGCGTGAACTCCTCCAGAATCTCCGCGTCACCGTCCATCCCGAGATGCTCGCGGTGCGCTCCGCCCATGAAGTGATCACCGATGGAGTCGTCACCGACGCGAAGTGGGCGAAAAAGATCGGCGACCTCGTGAAAGAGTACGTCGCTTTTGCGCGCAAACTCGCGTCCTGACGATTGCCGGCACCTCACAATGCCACAAAAAAAGCCGGAGCTCGCGCTCCGGCTTTTCCTGAAATGTTGTGAATCGGTCAGGATCTCACTTGGCCGTTTCCGTAGTGCCCGGCTCTTTTTCCTTCCCGTCCCACTCGGGGAGGGTCAGCGGATCGGGATCGGTCGTCCAGGCACCGAAATCGGCCCCTTCCGTGATCCACTTGGCGAAGAGTTCCTTCTCCGCTTCCGTCCACTGCGGCGCATCACCTTCCGGCGGGTAGTGGTTTTCGTCGTCGAGCGGCAGCTTCGTGACGATCAGCATGAGACTCTCCTCCGGCTTGCCGGGGACGACGAACTTCTTGCCGTCTTCACCCTCGGCCGCCAGGATGCCTTCCTTGTTCGTCAGGACGTAGCCGCCTTTCGGCTTGATCTTGCGGCCGGGGCGATCGGGATTCTCATGCTCCGGACGGTGGCACTTCACACACCCCGACTTGATGAAGGGGTAGATCTGCTTTTCGAAATTGATCTTATCCTGGGCGGAGCTCAGGACCGGGAGGAAAAGACCGCAAACCGCGGCCATGAGGATGGTTTTTCGCATAGGTGTCGTGTGGTAGGATGACAAACGCCCGTTAATATGGGGCAAAGGGCCGCGAGTTCAATCGGCAAATCGGGGGCGCATAGACGCTCATTCGGGCCGGAGCGATCGCGCGGCGACTCTCACATGGTTTGGAATTTCTCCACCGCCGACCACACCGCATACACCGCGAGAAGCACGATCGAGATCGCGCTCACCCAGAAGCCGAGATCATAAAGCGGCGTGGGACGGAGATCCCGCGGCAGGCGCCGGTATCGGAAGTGAAAGGCTCCCACGAGCACCACGAGGAGGATCGCGGCCGTGACCGCCCCCCCCGCCAGCACCATCCAGACCGGATCCCAGAAGATCAGCGCCAGCACCGCCCAGAGCGCCGGGAAAAAGAAGGCAAAAAAAGCGATCGCCCGCCCCCGCGATTTCTCATCGTGATAGTTCAACCAGCCCAGCACCCCGAAGGCGTCCGAGAACAGGCGGCTCCATCCTGCCAAAGCCGAAAAAAGCGTCGAATAGAGCACGAAAAACGCCCCGATCAAAAAGCTGACCTCCGCCCATTTCCCGAGGGAATCCGTGTACATCCGCGAGAGCGTCGCCACCATCTCCGTGGATTTCGGCACCAAGCCCTGCGCATGCAGGATGGCCGCTCCCAGCAGATAAAAGGCCACCGTCATGAAGGTGTAGACCAGCATCGAGAGAAAGGCATCCCAGTACATCACCCGGATCCACCCCTTCGCGCGGCGGTTCCATTCGGGCGTCTCCTCCCGGGGACCCGTTCGCGCCGCGTAGCCCTTTTCCAACAACCAGTAATTGTAGGCCATCACCTCGTCGCCCCCGACCCCGGTGATCCCGAACGCCGCGATCGCCACACCCATCACCGCGATCGGCACCCCATTCCAGAACGAAAGCCCCTCGATGACCTGCGACGGCTGGATCGCGAAGTCCGTGTATTGCACCCCTGCGAGACAGGCGAACGTGAAAAGCGCGAACGCCCCGATCATCGCCAACGAGACCTTTTCGATCATCGAGTAGCGGCCTCGGAAAATCATCAGAGCCACCGAGACCGCGCACAGGCAGATCCAGACCCAGGTCGGCACCGAGGGAAACACCATGTGAAGCACCATCGCCGCACCGCCCATCACGCCCCCGACCTGCAGGGGTTTGATCAACATCATCAGCAGCCACAGCCAGATCGACCAATTGCCCTTTCCGATTTTCGGTCCCGGCAACTGATTGAGCGCCTCAAAGGTCGTCTCGCCCGAATGGATCGCGTGTTTCCCGAATTCGAGCTGCACGAAGACCTTCACGAGACAGCTTACGATGATCACCCAGAGCGCCACGAAGCCCGCCTTCGCGCCGAGCGTGGTCGTCGCGATCAATTCTCCCGATCCCACGATCGAAGCCGAAAGAATGAAACCCGGCCCCAGATATCGCAACATCCCCGCCAAGCCGGTCGGAGGATCCTGCACCAGGGAGCGGTCGGCGGCGTAAGGATCGGCGGACATGTGTGATGGGGCTTTCGCCCCGGTAAAAAGTGGGAAGGTAAAAGGTAAAAGGTAAAAGGTGCCCCGGATGATCGCACGCCAATTCCTGAAAACTGAAAACTGACTACTGCGCCTTCGGCGCATTGGCCGGATCCGTCGTCAAGGGCCAGTCGTCGGTGCGGAAGGGCACCACGGGGAGTCCGTTGCGGCTGTAGAGATTCGCCACCGGATTGTCCGCCCACGCGTAGCGGACCGCCACCGGATTCGCCACCTCGGGAGAACTCACCTCCACCTTGTCAGGCGCGATGATTTTGCCAACGCCCCAATGCCAGACCTTGTCCTCTCCCGCCACCGCGAAGCCCACCGCCTCCTGCGTGTCAAAGGTGTAGAGACCCGCTGCGCCCGTATTTTCGAACGTCAGCGTCGCTTTGCCGTCCTTCACTTCCATCGTCTTGTAGGTGGGGCTCTGGTATTCGATCGACTTGCCGTAGTCGCGGGCCAGGGCGATGCGGGCGAGGCGCTTGGCCACGTTCTGCTTGTCGCGGGGGTGGATATCACGCCCTTCCCCGATGTCGTAGATCACGGCCTGCCCCGTGTTCGGCAAGGACAGCGTTTTGGTCTGCGCCTCGCGCAGTTCCGCCCAAGAGGACTCACCCGGCTCCGGCTTCTCGGCCATAAAGTCCGCCAACTGCACCCAGTAGAAGGGGAAATCTCCGATCCCCCAGGCCTTGCGCCATTCGCTGATCATCAGCGCGAAGAGTTCGTCATATTGATAGGCGCGACCCGCGTTCGATTCCCCTTGATACCAGATCGTGCCGCGGATCCCGTAACCGATCGTGGGGTGCAGCACACCCGCCCAGATATTGCCGGGACGCTGGTTGCCGGTCAGTTGGTTCGAGGGCACGCGGGGCGCGGGTTTGCCCGCCGCCTTCGCTTCATCCGCCTTCACCTTCCAGTCGGCCATCACCTTTTCGTGATCGTAGGTCGCCTCCGTGTTTTTCCACTGATCCGCGACATTCTGGAAACGGGTGTCCGCATCCATCACCTCGCGCGAGATCCAGGCCTCCGCCGCCGAGCCACCCCATGCGTTGTCGATCAGACCGATCGGGACTCCGAGGGTCTGGTGGAGCTGCCGCCCGAAGAAGTAACCGACCCCCGAGAAATCGCCCACCGTCTCGGGCGTGCAGATATCCCATTGGCCTTTGAAGTCGTCCTGCTTTTCCTGCGTGCCCACCTGGGGTACCGAGATGAAGCGGATGTTCGGATAGTTCGCCGTGGCGATTTCCAGATCCGGGTCGTTCGACTGGCTCACCGACCACTGCATGTTCGACTGGCCCGAGCAGATCCACACTTCGCCCACCACGATATTCGAAAGGATGATCGACTCTCCCTTCGACGCGATCGTCATGCGCAGCGCGTGGTTCGATCCCGCCATCGGGTTCAGCGTCACCTTCCATTTGCCGGCGTCGTCCGCCTTTGCCGTCTGTGACTGGCCGGCGATCGTCACCGCCACATCCGCCCACGGGTCGGCCCATCCCCAGATCGGGTTCGCGAGATCGCGTTGCAGGACCATGTGATTTCCGACCAAGGCCGGAAGTTTCAGCCCGGCCTCCAGACCGGACACCATCAGAGCGGAGACGAGAATCGTCAGGAACAAGGGGCTTCGTTTCATCGGGGCCTTGTAGCCAAAGCCACGGAGCCACGCAACCGGAAACTTGGCGGATTTGCGGGGCGGGCGCGCGAGGCCCCCATCCACGAGGTGATGACTTGATCAGGCCGCTCCCCCTTCAAAACCGCCTTGAATCGGCCAGCCCTTTTCGGGAAACTTTCGGGGGACGGGCGGGTTTTAAGCTCGTATTGGTTGCGCCCCACCGCCTATCTTCTGCCCTTTTACCGATGTCTCATCATCACATGGCCCTCCCGGCTCCCGACCGGGGCTGGATCCTCGCCTCCGGCGGCACGGAGACGGGGCGCGACGCGCACCTGCGGGATCTCGTGGGAAACCGGGGCGATGTCCTCGTCGCGTATCCCGCGGCCTGTGTCTCGACTTTCGTCGTGGAACTGCCCCCCGTCGAGGAAGCGCTCCACGAATCGATGATCCGCGCGCAGGTCGACAAACGCGGACTCGCCGGAAAAGGGTCGGCCTTGATCGACTACGAGCGGGTCGACCGTCACGAGCGGGGTGAAACCTTCGCGGTGCGGGTCGTCGCGGATCCGCCCGCGGAAGTGATTCTTCCCACCGCGGGCGGCTACCAGACGTCGGCGGCCGTCGTGGGAGCCACGCTGCCCCAGGCCGGCGCGATTCTCTGGCGCGAGCAGGGCCGTCTCGTGCTTGGCGTCTTTCTCAACGGCATCCCGGCCCACGTGCAGATCCTCAGTGGCAAGCCGGAGCTGGGCAAGGCCCTCGCGACGGAGGTGAACCTGATCCTCCTCGGACTGAAAGGAGAGAGCGTGTTTGAAACCTCCGCCCCGCGCGAACTGGTGCTCGCCTTGGAAAACGTGGAGGAAAAGGGGCTCATTGAACTCCGTTCGGTTCTATCGATTCCGGTGCGCTCGGAAAGGCCCCGTTTTCCGCCCAAAGCCGACGCGAGGGAGAGGCTCCTCCCCGCGGACGTGGTGAATCACCGCCGTCGCCGCCGTAGCGGGGTCCGCAATCTCGCGTTGTTGGCGGTGGGTCTGATCGTTTATACGGTGGTGGGCGTGTGGGTTTGGAAGGATGCGAAAGTGACCGAGCGCGAGATCGAATCGTTGGAGCGCCGCCTCGCCATCATTCAGCCGGACGTGGAGCGCGTCCAGCTCGTGGAGGAGCGCTGGCGCAGCCTGGAGCCGGCCTTTGAAAAGAATCTGTTTCCCATCGTGCAGCTCAGCCGCATCACTTCCGCCCTGCCAGGCAGCGGGGTGGTGGTGCGGGAATACCGGACGACGGGACGCGACATCCGCATCCGCGGGCAGGCGCGCGACGTGCAGCTCGCGAACCGCCTTCTCGAGGACCTGCAGGGCATGGATGGCTTCGAACGCTACGAGTGGAGCATGCCCAACCCGCGCGTCGAACGCAACAACACGGCCACCTTTGAGATCCAGGGAAAATTGAAGCATGAGGGCACTGACAACTAGGGAGAAATGGCTGCTCGGCCTCTGTTTCGGCGTGATCTTCGTGGTGGCGAACGGCTTCGCGGCCCGATCCGTGTTGAAAGTGCTGCGCGGCAGCGACACGAAGATCCAGACCTTGAAAAACACGCTCGCCGACAACGAAATGTGGCTCGACGAAGCCCCGAAGGCGGAGGCCCGCGAACAATGGCTGGCGGCGAACATGCCGAAGATGGCCGGCACCACCCTCGGCAAGCTGCAGGGGGATCTCATCCAGTCGCTGCAGGATGATCTTTTCAACCGGAAGCTCCGCATCGACCAGCAAAGCCTGCAGGAGATCGTGAACGAGACCTTCTACACGGAGGTAGCGGTACGGCTGGAGGTCGAAGGAGAGGAGAAGGCGGTGATCGACTGGCTCACGACCCTGCAGGGTCCTGACAAGTTTCAAATCATCAAATCGCTCGAACTGGAGCTCGACAACCGCTCGCGCGAGCTGGAGCCGCAGGCGGAGTGCGAGATCACGATCGCCCGCTGGTATCAGCCGGACACGGGTGAAGCCATCCCGGTGGAGGGGCCCTCCACTCCGTCCAATCCCGGAACCTGAGCGTGCCGCGAAAAGGTGGGGCCGTCTCCGGTGGTGGAGGCACCGGCCCAGTGGGAAAGATCGCGACCGATCAATTTGCCGAGTCGCTCGATCTCCGGTCGGAATTCCTCCTCGAGTTCCGCTCGCAGCGCGGGATCGATCGATTTGTCGGACAGTGGCGGGATCAGGCCCGCGACGAGCCTTCGATAAAGGCGCAACGGTCCCCGCGGGATCGCATCGAGGAGCCGGTTTCCGATGGCGCGGTTCCGCAGGGCGCGCCGGATCCGGTATTCCCAGAGATAGGTGCCCGAAAGAATGCCTGAATCATTCTGCCGTTCCATGCCCGGAAGCGGATCGGCCGAGACTCCCAGAAAGGCCGCGACCTCGCGGAGGCAGGCGATCGGATCGCGGTTGAGATCTTCCATGAGGAGGACCTTGACACGTTCCTCACCGAAGACGGAGAGGTATCGTTCGACCGACTCGGAGAAGCGCGCGGCACCGCGATAATCGAGACAACCCTTGTAGCCGCAATGCCCGGGAATTTTTCTACCCAGACGTCGATCGGGTCCCGCCGCAAGAGCGGCGCGGAAGTCACCGATATTCTCATGGGCGTAGCGGAGGCAATCATGATGCCAGGATCGCATCCACTCGACCGGGGGACGGAGCAGGATGATGATCCGGACATCTTCACCACAGGTTTCGCGGATGCGCCGGGGAGCCGACGACGAGAGGAGGTAAAGTGCCGAGACCTCCCCGACCCGAGGCTGATCGCTCGCCGCCGCAAACATCTGCTCGTAATCTTCCGCCCGGCTCACCCGGATCCAATCCTCGATCCCGAGATCATCCGAGAAGTAATGGGGCTCTTTCGTGATCCAGTAGCTGCCCGTGACAGTGGAGTGCGGCAGGTAGACTTCGGGGTGCCCGAGGAGGGCATGGTAAAGCGCGGTCGTGCCACATTTGGGCGCGCCCACGACAAAAAAGTTCGGTTTCCGGATCGACATGAGGGAAGGACACTCCTTGCCAACGCGCCCGGAAGCGGAACCGGACGATGGAAGAGCAGCACGATAATACTAATAAATACCAAAATAAATCAAATTATCTCAGAAGGTTTTCCCGTGGAAGGATTTGATGAAACCGTTGGAGCGATTCCGGGTTGAAGCTGGAAAGTAATGCTGGAAGTCGGCGGCTGCGGAGCGCATGATCCCGGTAGCGGACGATCCGAGATCGGCGACCATGAAACCCTTTTTCCCTTCCCTCATCGTGTGGCTCGCGTTGGGAATCCCCCTGGTCGCCCAGGAGCCGCTGCCCGAAGCCGCCGATCACCCGGAGGCCCCGTCCGAGTCCGATTTCGAGGCCCTCCGCAAGACGAGCCCGTTCACCCGGGTCCTCAGTCTTTCGGAGACCTACGCCTTGCGAGGGGTCGCCCGGATCAACGGCGAACAGGTGGCGACGCTCTACAACCGCGAGACGAAAAAAACGGTGGTGGTGACGCCCGACGGCAACAACGAGACCGGCATCGCTCTGGTCGGTGTCTCCCGGGCACCGAAGCTCGACGAAGTGACCGCCAAGATTTCCTTTGCCGGTGATGAGGCGGAGCTGAAGTACGAAACGACCCAACTTTACCCCGAGCCGAAAGCCATGCCGGGCGCCCCCACCCCACCCGGAGGAAAGCCGCCGGAGGGCGAACGCCGCGGGCCTTCTCCTCAGGATATCGAACGCTACAAAGCCCTGCCCGAGGAAAAGCAGGCCAAGCTGCGCGAGTACATTGGCGCGGTCATGAAGAATTACCCGGACATGTCGCGCGAAGAGCGTGGCAATCTCATTCGCGGGGCGATGATGCGGCTCACCGATGGCCGCGATATCGAGATCCCGCAAGGGCCACCCGGCGGTCAGGCGCCCCAGGGTGGCAACCCGCAGGGACAGCCCTCCCAGAACTCCACGGGCAACCGCGAGGGACGATCGGAAAACCGCGATGGCGGTGAGCGGCGCGACCGTGGTGACCGGCGCTGAAGGCGGGGCTGCCCTCCGTGTGGCCTTGTCAGGGTTTGACGAGACGGATCGCCCCGATGTCCATCATGCGGGGCTGGATCGTCTGCCCGGCCGCCAGCGTGAGGGCGTAGATCTGACCGGGCTGGAGGGTCACGGTGCCGTCGAGGCGCACGGTGGAGAATTCTTCCAGCGTCGGGGTCGTTTTGGACTGCCCTTTGAGGGTGGCACCGCCAACATACACGACAAAATCGCTCGGCTGATCCCGCAGGGTCGCCTGATCCACTTCCACGGCATATTCCCCGCCCTCGGCGACCTTGAAATACCACGAGAAGTAGGTCTCCGGCGAAAGCCAGCCGGTGAGGGAGGAAAGGAAGGAATTGATCGCCGCCCCGCCATCGCCCCGGACCCGCGCCTTGTTCCCTTTGATCTCTTCACCGGGCTTGATCTCGGCGATGCCTTGGATCGATTTCTCGAGGGTCGACGAGTAGTTCTTGGCGAGAGGACCATGGGTGGGATGTTTTTCCCACTCCTTCATCAAGGCCAGTGTCTCCGGGGCGGGATACTCGACGAGGGCACCAAAGAGGCGGCGGATGTCGTTCGGATTCTTGGTGATCTCGAAGGCCTTTTTCCAGAGCGGCACCAGCTCCGCCGCGGATTCCGGTCCGGGCAGGGTCGTGAGCCGCACGTAGGCGCGCTCGGCGGCGGCGCGCAACGCGGGATCGGAAGTGTTGGAAATGATCTGCTCCACGTCGGAGAGCACGGAGCGATCCGGCCAGCTCAGGTAGGCGAGAATCGCATCCGCCTGATACGAGGCGTCGGATTTCTGGTTGTAGATCGTGGTGAGGCGGGTGCGCACCTTGTCGCCACCGAGCACGCCGAGAATGCGGAAGAGACTTTTTCGTTCATTTCCGCTCGTGTTGGAGACCTTGGTGAGGATCGTCTCGATCACGGGATCGGTCTCGCCGCCTTTGCGCAACACGGCGAGCACGGTATCCTCGAACACTTTCCGCACCGGCAGGGTGTGCTCGCCATGGAGCGCGCCGAGGAGCGTGTTCACATCCTTGAGCGTCGCGACGATGCGCACGGCATTGAGGATGGAAACGCGTTGATCATCGGTGGTGGCGGATTTGAAAACCTCGATCATGTCGGGCACGGCAGGCGCGTAGTTGCGCTCCGCGAGAGCCTGGGAAAGACGCAGCCTTGCCTCGAGGGTCTCCGCACTTTTCAGATGGGAATGGATGTTTTCGCTGATCCCGTTCCCCTCGAGACGCTCCAGCACTTTGCGGGCGTCGCCCTTGATGGAGAGGGAGGAATTGGGATCCTCGAGGAAACCTACCGCGAGGGCCACGTCCGAAACGTCGCCGGTCGGGACCTCGGCCGAAGACAGCTCGATGATGCGATCCTTTCGTTTCGTCGCATTCGCTTTTCCAATCGAGGTGAAGATCGCGAAAAGGACGATGGCCGAGGCGACACTGCCGACCGCGACCCACTTGAGCCATTTCTTTCCGTTCTCGGGCTCGGGCTTGCGCTGGTTCGGCTTGCCGGCTCCGAGGGTGCCCAGAGATCCGGTGCGGCCGGTGGCGTTTTTGCCCGTCGCCCCGCCGAGTCGACCGGTCGTGGATCCGGTCTTCAACGATCCCGTGTTTTTTCCGGGGATCGCGCCCGTCCTGAGCCGGTTCGTGGTCGAGCCGGTCGCGACCGGCGCGCTTCCCGTCTTGTCCGAGACCACCACGAGCGCCGGGGGGGCGGAGGCACCACGGGCCGCGCGCACCACGGTGACGGTGCCGGTCTTGATCTCCGGAGTCGCCTCGACCGGAAGCACCTCGACGGGCTTCACTCCGGGAGGCTCGGGATTGCGCGGCCAGTGCTTCAGGGCATCGCGCGCGTCCTTCGGCCGGTGGGCGATGTCGCGGTTGATCATCCACATCACCCACTGGCAGATGGAGGGGGAAAGGTCGGGGCGCACCTGGTCGAGCGGGACGACGCGGTGCTGCAGGTGCGCGTTCATCACCTGCGGCGCGGTCTCGCCATTGAAGGGATACTGGCCGGTGAGGGCGTTGTAGTAGACGCAGCCCATCTGGTAGAGATCGGTGCGGGCGTCGAGCTCGCCGCGCTCGAACTGCTCGGGCGCCATGAAGAAGATTGATCCCATCACCGACTCCTCCTGATCCATCGTCTGGACGGAGGGCGACTTGGAGAACTTCGCGAGACCGAAATCGAGGATCTTGAGCTGGAATTTCCCCGAAGCTTGCCAAATCACCATGATGTTGGTCGGCTTGATGTCGCGGTGGATGACGTTGTTGGCCTGCGCCGCGATGAGCGCCTCGAGGGTCTGGTAAACGACCTCGGTGAAGTCCTCCTGCGTCAGGACACCGCGGGCGACGGTCTCGTCGAGCGTCTCGCCTTTCAGCAGTTCCATCACGACAAACCCGCCCTGTTCATCCTGCCCCACGTCGAAGACCGTGACGATGTTGGGGTGGTTCAGGCTGGAGAGCGTCTGGGCCTCGGCGATCAGCTTGTTGGCCGCTTCCTTGACCTCTTCCTCGGTCGCGTTCGTCGTGGAGAGCACCCGCTTGATGGCAACCTCCCGCTGGAGTTGGGTATCGAGGGCCTTGTAGACCGCGCCCAGTCCGCCTTTGCCGATCTGATCGCGGATTTCATAGCGTTTGCTCATAAGGTCTCGGATTCTGAGGCAGCCCCGAATGGGCGGGAGTGGGGAATATAGCGATTCTAGAGGAAAATTTCACCTTTAGAAAATTTCTTTTTCTTCCCAAGGTGTATCTCCTTTGGCACTTGGGACGGTCTGGTGGCACCTTCCGGCCACTTTCCCCTCCCCTTCCATGACCCGCGAAACCCTCGCCGACACCCTAGAAGAGATCGCCCTGCTGCTGGAATTGAAGGGCGAAAATCCCTTCAAAATCCGCGCATACCGGACCGGAGCGGAGACCGTCGCCCAGTTCCCCGGCGACATCGTCGCCCTCGCCCGCGAGGGCAAACTGAGCGGCATCAAGGGCATCGGCGACGCTCTCCAACAGAAGCTCCACGAACTCGCCTCCACTGGATCACTTGGCTTTTACGAGAAACTGAAGGCGGAGTTTCCCCCGGGTCTTTTTGAACTTTTCGACCTACAGGGTCTCGGGCCGAAGAAGATCAAGGCACTGCATGAGACCCTGGGTGTCGATTCCGTGGCCAAGCTGAAATCCCTCTGCGAATCCGGCGAGGTGGCAAAACTCCCCGGCTTCGGAGCGAAGACCGCGGCGAAGATCCTCGAATCGATCGCTTTCCGCGAATCGAACGCCGATCGTTTCCGCCTCGGCGATGTCGCGGGTCCGGTCGAGGAGATCCTCGAATGCCTGCGCGACCACCCCGAGGCTCTCCGTGTGGAGGCGGCGGGCAGCTACCGGCGGTCGAAAGAGACCGTGCACGACGTCGATTTCCTCGTCGCGACCAGCCGTCCCGAGGAAGTGATCGAGCATTTCGTTTCCCAACCCTGGGTCTCGCGTGTCATTGCGAAGGGACCGACGAAAGCGAGCATCAATCTCGCGAACGGGCTCCAATGTGATCTCCGGGCGGTAAGCAACGCGGAGTTCGCCTGTGCTCTCGCCTACTTCACGGGGAGCAAAGAGCACAACGTCGCGATGCGCGGACGCGCTCTCGAGCGGGGATACACGCTCAATGAATACCGCCTCGCCGTGAAAGAGGGATCCGAAGCAGCCGAGGCTCCCGTCTTTGAAAACGAAGCCCAGCTGCACCGCTTCCTCGGGCTCGATTACATCGCGCCGGAGTTGCGTGAGAACACCGGCGAGATCGAGGCGGCGGAGGAGGGCGACCTGCCCCGCCTCATCGAATTGGAAAATTTGCGCGGCACCTTTCACAACCACTCCGTGGCGAGCGATGGGAGAAACACGCTCGAGGAAATGGCCGCAGCCGCCATCGAACACGGCCTCCAATACCTCGGTATCGCGGATCACTCGAAGAGTTCCTTCCAGGCGAACGGGCTCGATGAGACGCGCCTCCGCGCCCAGATCGCGGAGATCCGGGCGCTCAACGCGCGCTACCGCGACGAAGGGTTGAAATTCCGACTCTTCGCCGGCAACGAGGTCGATATTCTGAAGGACGGCAGCCTCGATTTCGACGACGACCTCCTCGGCGAACTCGACTACGTCGTCGCGAGCGTCCACAACGCGATGTCGCTGTCCGAAGCGGCCATGACCGAACGCCTCATCAAGGCGGTGAGCCATCCCCGCGTGACCATGCTGGGGCATCTCACCGGACGCCTCCTCCTCGAACGCGATCCCTACGCCGTCGACATCCCCGCGGTGATCGAGGCCTGTGCGGAACACGGCACCGTGATCGAGTTGAATTGCAGTCCCTGGCGTCTCGACATGGATTGGCGCTGGTGGAAACACGCCGTCGCCAAGGGCGTGAAATGTGCCATCAATCCCGACGCCCACCGCACGAGCCAACTCGAATACCTCGCCTTCGGCGTGCGCCTCGCCCGCAAAGGCTGGCTCCGCCGCGAAGATGTCATCAATACCCTCGACCTCGCCGCCATCGAAGCATGGCTCGGCTTGAAACCCATCACCTGACACATGCACCAATACCTCCTCGAGCCCCGCACCGGCGGCCCCTTCGACCTCGTTCCGCGCGAACTACCCGATCCTTCCCCGGCACCGGGAGAAGTGCTCGTGAAGATCCACGCAGCCTCTCTCAACTACCGCGATCTCCTCGTGCGGGCCGGCAAATCCGCGTCCGGCGGATCGGATCCGGTGGTGCCGCTCTCGGATGGTGCGGGCGAAATCATCGCTCTCGGAGATGGCGTCACGGATTGGAAAATCGGCGACCGGGTCGCTCTCACTTTTTTCCGCGACTGGATTTCGGGACCCTTCCAGATGGCCTGGCATAGCGCCGCTCGCGGCGGCTCGTGCGACGGAGTGCTCTCGGAGATCGTCACCGCTCCCGCCCACAGTCTCGTCGCGATTCCTTCGACGATGGATTTCGCCGAGGCGGCCACCCTGCCCTGCGCCGCGCTCACCGCCTGGCACGCCCTGATGGAACGGGGGCGCCCCCTCACCGCCGGCGAAACCGTGCTGTGCCTCGGCACCGGCGGCGTCTCGATCTTCGCCCTGCAGATCGCGAAAGCGGCGGGTGCCAAAGTCATCATCACGAGCAGCTCGCACGAAAAACTCGCGCGCGCCCGGACGATGGGCGCGGACGAGACGATCCACTACCTCGAAACGCCGGAGTGGGACCGCGAGGTGTGGCGGCTCACCGGGCAGCGCGGCGCCGACCGCGTCGTCGAGGTCGGCGGCCCCGGCACGATTGAACGCTCCCTGAACTCCGTCGCCGCCGGCGGGGTGGTCTCCCTCATCGGCGTGCTCACCGGATTCGAGCCGGCTCCGGCCACGCTCTTCACCCTCGTGAAAAAGAACGCCTCCCTCGACGGCATCTACGTGGGAAATCGTGAGATGTTTGTCAGGATGATCGCGTTCTTCGAACAGCACTCGATCAAGCCGGTGATCGACGGACGATTCTCCTTCGAAGACGCTCCCGCCGCCTATGCCGCGCTCGAGGGAGCCGGTCACTTCGGCAAGATCGTGGTGGGTCTGTGAGGATCAGATCGCCGCCATCGCCGCGGCCGCTTTTTCCGCGATCATCTCCCACGAAAATCGCGCCGCCCGGTCGAGGGCGCGCTGCCGCATCGCGGCGCGTTCGCTTGCGTCGAGGGCGAGAAAACGTTCGATCGCCGCGGCGATTTCCGCCTCGCTCTCGGGATCGAAATAACGCACCGCGCCCTCCGACTCGGGCCCTCCCACCTCGGGCAGGCTCGCCGCGCCCGAGAGCAACACCGGACAACCGCAGGCCATCGCCTCCAGCGGCGGCAGTCCGAAGCCCTCGTAGAGACTCGGATAGACAAAGGCATCGGCCTCGCGGTAGCGACGCACCAACTCCGCGTCGTCGACCCGGCCGAGCCACTCGATGCCGGATCCCTCGATCGTTTCCATGCCCGCGAAGTTGCGCGGGTTCGCACCACCGATGAGCTGTAGTGTCGCGCCTTCGGGGAGTTTCCCCGCTTCCTGCAGGGACACCCAGGCACGCAGGAGTCGGCCGAGATTCTTGCGTGGGTCCATCGATCCGACACACAAGAGGGTCAAGCCACCGACCCGACCCTCTTCACTCCCGGTAGGCGAGAAGGCTCCGCTGACGGCATTGCCGAGCACGAGGATGCGCTCCTCCGGGACGCCGAGAACGGGAGCGAGACGGGCTCGCGAAAATTCCGAGACCGTCGCGACGACGGCGGCCTTTTTGGCAAGACGCGGGAGGAGCTGTTGATAGACGGTGCGGAAAGATCGGCTGAATCCCTCGGGTCCATCCCACACCGCGGCATCGTGGATCACGACGAGCTGCTTCCTCACGGAGATCGGACCGGTGTTGCAGGGAGAAAAAAGGATCTCGTCGCGCCCGATTTTCCGTGGCAGCACGAACTGTTCCCAGGCGTGTCCTTTCATCCCCGCGAGCGGTGCGGCGGGTGCGGCCTCGGCGAGGAAGACCTCATCGCGACGCGCGAGACGTTCGCTCACCTCGGTGGCGAATCGCTCGACACCGGTGAGTGGCCGGCCACGAAAGCGGGCGTTGAGGCGAATCTTCGTCATCGTCGCTGGAAGGGTTCCGCAGGGAGCGCGGCGGGAGGGGTCCACGATTCGGGCTCGTCCCAATCCTCGATCACGACAGGACGATGCACGCGCACGCGGCGTTTCAACGTGGCCGCCCAGATGAGGATGAGCGCGATGACAACGCTCGTCGGGAGGACGCGGTTCAGCCCGAACCAATAGGGAATGCGCAGGATCTCCATCAATCCGAGAAAGGTGATGGGATAAAAGAGAGCGAAGAGACGCCCTTCGACGTAAGCGCGCCAAGTCAGCCCGAACCACATTCCCACGAGTGCGAGGAAAGGCCAGAGGAGGACATTGCCGAGACGCGAGGCGACGTAGTGGATGCCGCCGGGGTTGTTGTACTCGACGTCGAGGGTGCCGAGATAAAGCCCTTCGTAGACCGCTTCGTGCGCTTTGAAGGAGAGCGGGCCGGCGATGCCATCGTAAAATCCGCCCACCTGCAGGATCGCCGCGCCCGTGTTCATCGCCTCGAAGTAATAGGTGTAGAGCCGTCGCCAGCCGAACTCGAAGATGCTCGAGTGTTGCCCGGAATAATACTGCCACGAACGCAGGAATTCGAAGGAGATGAAAAGCAGGAGGACGGCGACAGGAAGCAGGAGCGGGAGAAACCGCAGGAGGGTGCGCCCCAGCGGTCCCGCCGCGGCGGTGACGCGGGGCAGCGCACAAAGGAAGAAGGGCACGAAACCTTCAATGAGCGCGAGACGCTCGGACCAGAGCAGGGCGCGGACAAAAAGCACGCCGAAGAAGACGATGTGGAAGAGCGAGATGAGCTTGATTTTTCCCGGCAAGAGACCCGACCACCGCATCCCGCGGATCGCGCCGAGGACGAGCGAGACCTGGGTCCAGGTGGTGACGCCGGGGATGGTCTTGAAGGTGTGTTTCAGCTCCAGATTCCCTCCGAGCACGGCGGTGACGAGCCCGGGATTGAGGAAGAAATTCCGGAAGAAAATGAGGTGCGAGATGACGAAGACTGCCATCAGGAAATAATCGAAACGCTCGCTCAGGAGCGTCTCGCCGAGCCGGGAGCCGGAGAGCTGCCGGGGATCGGTCAGGACGCGGGGACGCTGCCCGCGCATTCTCGTCCACAACTGGCCGAGCAAACCCGACTCCGCGATGCGCGCCCCGAGGAACAGCGCGACGATGGCGAAAAACGCGACCACAAAATCGCGCACGCCGTAGAAATGCTGGGCACGCGAGAGGGTGACGGAGGAATCCGAAAAGGAAAAGATGACCAGTGCCGGGATCGAAGCGCCCAGCAGCATCAGCGAGGGCCGGGTCCACCAGGGCAGCCAGCCGCCGACCGGCGAGACGGCCGTCTTTTGGGGAGCATGATAGGATTTGCCGCGCAGCCTGTTCATCCCTCCGCGGATTCCACCGCTCTCCGCTCCTGTTCTTTCATTTTCGCCACCGCGTAGGCGACACCGAGGATCCCTTCGCCGAGGAAGGCGATCCCCATGGCGACGACCATGCCGACTCCGCCCATTTTGGGAATGAGAATGAAAGATAGCCCCACGACGAGGACGAGCTTCAGCACGCCGAGCCGGGCGAGGAAGGTGGTGTGTCCGGTCATGAGCAGGAGGTAAGGCACCGGCCCCATCATCAGCGAGATCAACTGGACGAGCAGCAGGAGCCGCAGGGCGCCGGCCCCATCGAGGAACTCATCGCCAAACACCGACATGACCGTCCCGGGGAAGATCATGCCCACGCCGATGGGCAACCCGAGCACGAGCAAGGCAATGGCGATGGACTTGCCATACACCTTCATCACGGGGACGAGGGGACGTTTCAATTCGGCGGTCCGCGAAAGCGCGGGGGCGAAGACGCTGTGAATCGCCCCGGAGAGGACGACAAAAAGGATCGAAACGCGGAAGGCGGCGGTGAGGTGCGAGACCTCGGCCGCGGGCAACATCACGTCACAGATCGAGAGCGGGATGATGAAACCGAGGGCACCGAAGAGGCTGACGCAGCAGATCGGAAAACCTTCGCGGAGCAAGGTCTGGAACCGCGACTTTTCCGGCCAGAGGACGAAACGATCCCGGAACGCACCGCCCGGTGCGAAACGGGCGAGCACGGCCCCGAGCACGAAGCTGCCGGTGTAGAGGGCGAGGATCTCCGTCGCGTCGAAGGCGACCGGTACGATCAGGGTCAAGGCGACGGCGATGCAAAACAACCCCGCCGGCAGAACGTGGCCGAAGATGCTGCCGAGGACGGGATGGGAGAGCCCTTTCAAGGCCTCGCCGTTGATCAAGGCGAGGGCGATGGCGCCTTGGGCAAACAGCGGCAGGAGATGCCAGAGCTGGAAACCCGCGCCCGTCTTGTCCGTCACGACGGCGAAAATCATCCACCCGATCCCGAGGAGGAAGGAAACGGCGAGCGACAAGGCCCGCAGATTGGCCACAAAAGCGGCGACGGCCCCCGGTCCCGTTCCTTCGAGCCGGGGCACGTTGCGAAGGGCGATTTGTTCGAGGCCATAGCTGGCGATCGGTCCCGAGGTCATCAACACGGATGTCCAAAAGAAGAAAAGAGCGCTCGGACCATCGCCGAGACTACGGGCGACCATGACGGTGCTGAGAAACTGGAAACCGGCACCTCCCATGCGCACCACCGAGGGCATGAGGGTGTGAAGGACCTTCTCCAGGAAAATCCTCCCCGGGACCGGCCCGGTGTCGGACGGATCCAGCTCTCCCTCGACGGCGGTGTCAGTGGATACCATGTCTCGCTTCGCGGATCAGGACTGCAGGATGACGGAGAGCGGACCATGGGTGCCGCGGGCGAGATGGGAGACGCTCTCCTCAATATCGCGCCGGGTGCCGTAATGGCGGTCGACAAGGACGAGATTCGCATCGGCCATCGGCGCGACGGCGGCGGGGATCTGGCTTTCCTGGGTGAAGGCGGTCGATTCGATGATGATGCGGTGGAAGCGGTGGCGGTGGGGGCTGAGCAATTGCCAGGTCTCCTGCGGGGCGATGAGGAAGCTCGAGGGCAGACGCAGGGTGTGGAGATTCTCGGTTTGTGAGGCCATCGGCACGAGATTGACGGGCAGGTAGGGATCGCCGCCGGGCACGATCGAAACGAGCAAGGTCGGGCAGGCATGGAAGGCGGAAGCCGAGGCAAGACAGGCGGCGACCCGCAGGCCTTCATCATTTTCCCTCAATGAAGAGAGATGGAGAATGCCGGCACCGCGGTGCTCGGGCGAGAGGAGGACGCGGGTCATGGCATCCATCAACTGCCGGTCGGTGCCACCGCGCGCGGGCGTGGCAATTTCGGCGACGACCTTGGCGGCGAGGGTTTGCTCGACTTGGCGGCGGTTGGCGAAGGGCTTCGAACGCACCAGATCGAGGCCGACGAGGCCGGTGCAGAGAAGCCCGCCCATGACGAGCCCCACGAGTCCGGCGATGGGCTTGCTCGGCTTCGATGGCTTGTGCGCGACGATGGGCTCGGACATGAGACGGGTGACGTTGGTGGATTTCTCCGACTCGAGCGAGGTCTGCCCGATGCGCTCGCGGAGCGATTGGTGGATCTGCCACTCCGTCTCGACGCGCTGCTGGATGGCGCGGAACTGGGAACTCGCCGTCTTCACCCCGGTGAGCTGCGTCTGGAGCTCGGCGACGCGGTCGGTGAGCAGCTTTTCATTCGTGACGGAAGCCGCGTAATCGGCCTCGAGCGATTGTTTGAGATCGGTCGCGAGCGTCTTGAGTTGGGCATCGATCTCGTCGACACGGCTCTGGGCCTCGCGATAGCGAGGATGGGTCTCGGTATATTGGCCGCGGATGGAGGCGAGGGCGGCGTGCGCTCCATTGCGCTGGTTGAGGAGCTCGGAGACGTGCTCCGCTTCCGAGAATCCGCCGAGGTTGATGACTTTCAGCGGGTCCGTCGCCGGATCCACGTCGCGCAAGGTCTCGACACGGCTGCGGAGGTTGAAGACCTTGCTGGAGACGGCATTCAACTCCTCACCCATCTTGGTGAGCCTTTCGGCAAAGAGCTGGTGATCCTGCTCGACGGTGAGAGCGGGATTCTCGCGGCGGAAATTTTCGAGCTCTTTTTCCGCGTTGAGTGCGGTCTGGTAGGCTTGTTCGGCCCGGACGCGGAGATCGTCGGTGGAATGTCCGGCTTCTTTGCGTTTCTGATCACCGAGGAAGGTTTCAAATTCCTCGACAAAAGTCGCGGCGATGCGTTGGGCGCGCATCGGATCGGGATCGAGCACGGAGAGTTCGATGAGCCGGGTGGGACGGATGAGGCTGGCGGAGAACCGCTCCTTTCGCAGATCCTTGAGGAGGCGTGAATCGGGCACTTCTTCACCCGCGTCTTTCATCTTCTGCAGCGCCGGCGGGAGGAATCCACGCTCTTCACGGAGCTTCAATTTGTCGATCACCCGCAGCACCATCGAGTCGGAGATGATCGCTTTTTCCAGCGAGTTCAGCGAATCGAGATCCGACATGCTGGGACCGGTCGGCTGGATCTGGAGCGCCCGGTCGAACATCGGGTCGACAAAAACAAGGGCCTTGCTCTGGAAAAGCGGCGTCGCGACCAAATACACGTAGGCGAGCGCAACGGCGATGCAGGCCGCCGGGAGGAGGATCAGCCAAGGCAGCCGGCGTTTCAGGATCCCCACCAGGTCGTCGAGATCGAGGAGGGGCGTCACTTCGATGAGATCCCAATCGCCCTTGGCCGGCATTTCGGCGCGGGTGGCGGGACGGGGACGGGTGCTGAGAGCGTGCGAGGTCATCGGTGCAGGGGAACGGTCGGATAATTTCCAGAAAAAGAAAAATTTTTTGAAATTTACTTGAAGGAATCACAAAAGCAATCAAAATATGAGAAGAATCGCAACTTTGATACTTAATTTTGAAAATTTGATACTGAAGCAATTATGATCTCTAACCGATATTATGGTTTGATCCGCCTGCACTACCTGCTCAAGATGCTGGGCAGCCTCTTCCTCTTTTGGGGAATCGTGTGGGTCCTGCACCTCGTCGTCTACGGGAGCGAACTTCAGCCGCGGAACTATGCGTGGGTCTCGATCATCGTCCCGGCCGCGGCCATGATCGAATTCCTCGCCCGGGAGGATCGGCATCGCTCCCTCGGAGGGCTTTCCCGGCCGCAGGTCTGGGGGATCACCCAGCGCGAGATCCTCTTCGCCCTCGTCGCCATCTTCGGGGTGATCGTGATGAGCAAGGACGACCGCCTCTCCCGCACCTGCCTGGGACTTTTCATCGCTGGCTACGCGATCTGGGTCACCTGGATGAATTTCGTCGGTTACCGCCTCCTTCACCGCACGCTCTACGCGAAACCGCGTCGGGCCGACGGAAGTATGAAGAGAGATCACGCCAACACCGTGGTGCTCGCCACTCCCCGCGAGATCGAACGCGATACCGCACTGCACATGACGAGTGATGTGCCGGGTGCCGAAGTGCTTGGTTATGTCACCTACGGCGGAGGCGCCGTGGCGACGATGCCTGCCTTTCCCGTGCTCGGGGATTTCGCGAACCTCCGCGACATCTGCCGCGCCTGCCACGCGCGTCTCCTTCTCGCCCTCGGACTCGAGGATCAGCCCGATCTGATCCGTTCGCTCCAGGCCCTCTGCGATTCGCTGGGGATGCGCCTCATCTGGGTGGACGACAAAGAAGAGCACTTCGACGGCAATCTCGACGCGCGCCGCTCCGGATCGCGCCTGATCCTCACCAATTGGCGTGAACCACTCGAAGATCCCATGAACCGGGTCATCAAACGCACCGGCGACCTTCTCATCTCGGGATTGGTCACCATCACCGTGCTGCCCGCTCTCTGCGTCTTTGCCAAAACGCTGCAACTGATCCACTCGCCCGGACCGCTCTTCTACAAACAGAAGCGCACCGGACGCGACGGCGAGGTCTTCGAAGTGCTGAAATTCCGCACCATGCACGTGAATGACACGCCAGGAAAACAGGCCGTCGTCGGCGACTCGCGCATCTACCCCGGCGGCGCCTTCCTCCGCAAGAGCAGTCTCGATGAGATGCCCCAATTCTGGAACGTGCTCATGGGTCAAATGAGCGTGGTCGGCCCGCGTCCGCACTTCGTCGATCACGATCACCAGTTCGCCGACCTCGTCGACGACTACTGGGTGCGGCATTTCACCAAGCCCGGCATCACCGGCCTCGCCCAGGTGAAGGGCTGCCGTGGCGAAACCGATACGCCGATGAAGGTCCGGCACCGCGTCCGTCTCGACCATTTCTATCTGCGCCATTGGTCCCCGCTGATGGACGTCTGCATCCTCTGCGACACCGCCCTCCAGGTCGTCTTCCCTCCCCGCTCCGCCCGCTGACCCCCTGCCTCCGGTCACTCTCCCACCCTCGCCTTTTTTTACCCATGAACGCCACCGCCACTCTCGCCGATCCCTCGGATCTCGTCCTCGTCCACGACTTCCTCATCCAGATGGGTGGAGCCGAAAAAGTCGTCGAGGTCATGGCCGAGGCCTATCCCGCGGCACCCATCTACACCAGCGCGACGATGGGACCGAATCTCTTCCCCGCCTTCCGCTCGAACCGTGTCGTGAATACCTGGATGCAGCGCCTCCCCGGCATGCAGAAGCTCCACAAGAAGCTCTTCTTCCTTTATCCCCTCGCCTTCCGCACCCTCCGCGCTCCGGCCGGCAAGCTCGCCTGGATCAGCAGCAGCAGCTTCTCGAAATGGCTGCCGAAGCCCCGCGGCGCGAGGTTCGTCTGCTACTGCCACACGCCTCCGCGCTATTTCTGGAATCCCGACGAATACCTCGAGAACGAGATCGCCAATCCCCACCTTCGTCGTTTTGTCAGGATGTTGATGCCGCTCTTCCGATGGAGTGATCTCCGCCAGAGCCGCAAGATCGACCTCTTCATCGCGAACTCGCAAAACGTGCGCCGCCGCATCCGCGAGTGCTACGGACGCAACAGCGTCGTCGTTTATCCTCCCGTCGACGTCGAGCGTTTCCAGGTCGGCGAGCGGAGCGATGATTTTTATCTCATTGTCTCGCGCCTCGTCGCCTACAAGCGCATCGATCTCGCGGTGCAGGCCTTCACCGCCCTCGGCAAGCGCCTCGTCATCATCGGCGATGGACCCGACCGCGCCCGCCTCGAGGCCATGGCCGGACCAACCATCGAGTTCCTCGGCCGGGCCGCGGATGAGGTCGTCACCGAAAAGATGGCGACGTGCCGGGCCTACGTCTTCCCCGGCAGCGAGGACTTCGGGATCGTCCCGGTCGAAGCCCAGGCCTGTGGCAAACCTGTCATCGCCTTCCGCGATGGGGGCGCCCTCGAAACCGTCGTCGAGGGCAAGACCGGTGTTTTCTTCGATCACGCCGACGCCGATTCCCTCGCCAGAGCCGTGCGTGAACTCGAGTCCCGCGAATGGGATCCCCGCCGCATCCGACGGAATGCCGAGCGGTTCTCCACCGAGCGGTTCCTCGACGAGACCCGCAACCTCCTCGCCCGCGTCGCCGAATCAACACCCTCGTCGGTGCTGGAAGAGCGCTACGAGCGCAAGCCCATCCACACCGCCGAACCGCGCGCGGTGGAGGGGTCGGAGCTGGGCCGGGTTTGAGTGAGAAGGCGGCGCAAGAACCGCCCGATCGGGCTCACACCGCCATTTTCCAATCGTTCACCGCACCCGCACTGGCCGAAATCCCAGGCGGGTCGATTCGCGATAAGATTTGTCTCCCTATTGCCACTTGCCAAACCTTGAAACTTTGCCAATTTTCAAAATACAAAACCATGAGCACCTCCGCCTGCTGCACCCCTCCCAAAACTCCGGCCGATTTCCGGGCGGCTTCGGCGGTCTTCAAGGCGCTCTCGAATCCGAACCGGCTCCTCATCGTTGATGCGCTCGGCTCGGGGGAACGCTGCGTCGCCGACCTCACCGCCCTCGTCGGACTCGATATGTCCACCGTCTCGAACCATCTTGCCGTCCTCCGCAACGTCGGCATCCTCAAGGACGAACGCCGCGGTACGCAGGTCTTTTATTCGCTGCGCAAACCCTGCCTCCTCAACCTCTTCTGCTGCCTCGACGAATTCCACGGAGTCGAAGGCTGAACCGGATCCTGACAAGGGAATGGGGACAAAGGAATTCCAATCCAGATCCAGACCCATCCTAACATTCCCCTGTCCCCATTCCCCTGTCCCCATTCCCCTGTCCCAAATCTTTCCCATCCCCTGCCATGAGCACCAATTCCCAATCCATGGCTTTCTTCGAGCGCCATCTCACCCTCTGGGTCGGTCTCTGCATCGTCGCCGGGATCGCTCTTGGAAAGCTCGCCCCGGGGCTCGCGGCCTCGCTCGACGGCATGGCCCTGATGGTGAACGGAGCGCCCGTCGTCTCGATCCCGATCGCGATCTGCCTCTTTTTCATGATGTATCCCATCATGGTGAAAATCGACTTCGGCGAGGTCGTCGCGGCGGGACGCAATCCCCGGCCGGTGCTGCTGACCCTCTTCGTGAACTGGGCGGTGAAACCTTTCACGATGCTGGCGATCGCGACGCTTTTCCTCGGGGTCTGGTTCAAGGATCTGCTGCCCGGCACCGAGGTCGTGAAGGACGGCAGCACGGTCGAGCTCTATCGTTCCTACATCGCCGGTGCGATCCTCCTCGGCATCGCCCCCTGCACCGCAATGGTGCTGGTCTGGGGTCACCTCGCCCGCGGCAACGCCGGCCTGACCCTGGTGATGGTGGCGGTCAATTCCCTGACGATGCTCCTTCTCTACGGAGTGCTCGGCGCGTGGCTCCTCGGAGTGAACCAGATGCCGGTGCCGTGGGAGGCGCTGCTGCTCTCGGTCGGCGTCTACGTGGCCCTGCCGCTCGTGGCGGGCTATTTCTCGCGGAAATGGATTCTGCGGGCGAAGGGCGCGGAGTGGTTCCGCGAAAAATTCCTCCATTGGCTCACGCCCGTGTCAATCACGGCCCTGCTCGCGACGCTGGTGCTGCTCTTCAGCTTCAAGGGTGAAACGATCCTCGCCAATCCCCTGACGATCCTCTGGATCGCGATCCCCCTGACGATCCAGACGCTGCTGATCTTCGGGATCACCTACCTCGCGGCGAAGTGGCTGAAATTCTCCTACGAGGACGCCGCCCCTTCCGCCCTCATCGGCGCCTCCAACCACTTCGAGGTCGCCATCGCCACGGCGGTGATGCTCTTCGGTCTCGGTTCCGGCGCGGCCCTCGCCACGGTGGTCGGGGTGCTCATCGAGGTGCCCCTGATGCTCTTCCTCGTCCGTGTCTGCCAGCGAACCCGTGGTGGGTTTGTCAGGAAGCCGGACGCCTCAACCGATCCCCTTTCTTCCCCATGTCCATGAAACCGCTCATCCTCGTCCTCTGCACCGGCAACTCGTGCCGCTCCCATCTCGCCGAAGGTCTCCTCCGCGCCGCGCTCGGCGACGGCTTCGAAGTCGCCAGCGCCGGATCGAATCCCGCGGGTTACGTCCACCCCCTCGCGATCCGCGCGATGGAGGAGATCGGGATCGATCTGGCGGGACACCATTCCAAGCACCTCGATGAGTTCCTCGATCGCGAGGTGGAGACGGTGATCACGGTCTGCGGCAACGCCGACCAGGCCTGCCCGGTCTTTCCTGGTCAGGCGAACCGCCATCACTGGCCCTTCGACGATCCCGCCCACGCCACCGGCACGGAGGAGGAACAGCTCGCCGTCTTCCGGCGCGTGCGCGACGAGATCTCGCGGGTCTTCGGAGCGTATGCGGCGGGGCGATTGGATGGGCGGAAGTGAACCCCGACCCGACAGGGTTGCCCCTGACACTCAACCCTCTCCGGTCGAATCGCCTGCTTCCCGCTCGCGATCGCGCCGCGTCTTTTTGCGCTGACGGCCACCTTCGGTGACGGGCACGAAGTCGATGAATCCCCGGCTGCGATCGACGCGGTAGAGACGCACTTTCAGCCGCTGGCCCACGCCGATGACGGGGGCTCCGGTGCGGCTGCGGAATTCCTCGCGGCCGCGGTCGAAGAAATACTCCTGCCACGGCGGCAGGGTATCCTTGCGGATGAGACCCTTCACGAAAAGCCCGTCGAGTTCGGCAAAGGCTCCGATCGCCTTCACCTCGAAGACCGTCGCCTCGAACTCGGCCGACTCGTCGGACATGGCGACGTTCTCAAGGTATTCGATGAGCTTGAAACGCTGCGAATCCATCTCGGCATCGGCGGCGATGCGTTCGGTGCGGGAAATGTGCTCGGCGATTTGCCCGATCTCGCCCTCGTTCGGAGTCGGGTCGGCCTTTTCCGGCGCGGTCGGGGCATGACGCCGCGAAAGCAGCCGACGCAAGGCACGATGCACGAGCAGATCGGCGTAACGGCGGATCGGGCTGGTGAAATGGGTGTAGTTCACCTTCGCGAGCCCGTAATGGCCGATCGGATCCTTGGAATACGCGGCCCGCTTCAAGCTCTTGAGCAAGGCGATCTTCAGGCTGTGCTCCTCGAGTTTACCGCGGATCCCGGCGAGCAATTTCTGGAGCTCGGTCCGGTTCGAGACATCGCCGACGCGATGACCAAAGGCCCGGGCTTTCTCCGCGAATTCCTGCAGCTTCGCCGGATCGGGATCCTCATGGATGCGATAGACCGAGGGCACGGGCGCGTTTTTCGTCTCGTAGGCAACGGCCTCGTTCGCCGCGAGCATGAACTCTTCGATGAGCTGGTGGCTCTCGTCGTATTCGCTGCGTTTCACTCCGACGGCGCGGCCACGTTCGTCGATCACGACGCGCACCTCGGCGAACTCGAGATCGAGGGCACCGTTGGCAAAACGTTTTTTCCGCAGCATCGCGGCGAGCTTCCAGGCCCGGTGCAGGTGCTCGACGAGTCCACGCTCTTTCGCGTCGTCGATCGCGGCGATCCCGGCGGCGTCGAGCCTCATGCGCTCGAAGGCCTCCTCGTAGCTGTAACGGCGGTGGCTGCGGATCACGGCCGAGACGAAGCGGGCCGCTTTCATCTTGCCCTTCACATCGAAATCCATGATCGCCGCGTGGGTGAGGCGCTCGACGCCCGGCTTCAGGGAACAGACGCCGTTGCTGAGCTTCTCCGGCAACATGGGCAGGACGCGGTCGGCGAGGTAGACGCTGTTCCCTCGCTTCCGCGCCTCGCGGTCGAGGGCGGTGCCGGGCTTCACGTAATGGGAGACGTCGGCGATGTGCACGGCGAGTTCCCAGGAGCCGTCGGGACGCTCGGTGACGCAGATGGCGTCGTCGAAATCCTTCGCATCCTCGGGATCGATCGTGAAGACCTCGCGCTCGCGCCAGTCCTCGCGGCGGGAGATCTCGGCCTCGTCGATCGTCTCGGGGATGGCCTCGGCTTCCCGCAGGACGGACTCGGGAAAGGTCGTCGGCAGTCCGTAGCGGTGGATGATGGAGAGAATATCCACGCCCGGATCGTCCTCGCGGCCGAGGACCTCCCGCATCTCGGCGGTGGGGAGACTGGTCGGGCTATCCCATCCGGTGAACTCGGCCACGACGATGTCGCCCTGCTTGGCCTCGGGGAGAAACTTGAGAAGTCGGAAGGACGTGGGAAGACGGCCATCCTCGGGCACGATCGTGGCGCGGGTGCCCTTGCTGTAAAATCGTCCGACGATGCGGGTGCGGGATCGCTCGAGCACACGCACGACCTTGGCATGTGGCTCAAGCCCCTCACTCGAAAATGCCTTCCCTTTCGCCGCCGGTCCGGCGGCGCTCCGGGCGGGAGCCCCGCGATGGCGCGAGGCATGCCGCTGCCCGCGGGGAGGCTCGGGCGAAACCAGATGCACCTCGACCCGGTCGCCATCGAGTGAGGTGCCCGTGAGGCGCCCCGGCACGAAGATTTTCGGCCTTTCCCCCGGGGGAAATCCGGGCACGACCGATCCCTCATCCGGCAGGAAGGTGGCACTCTGGCGTTTCCGGTCGCGCGAGAACTGGATCGTGCCGATCAGAGAGGGCACCTTCGAGCGCACCGCCTTGGCGACGAGCCGGTAGCGCGATTTCCGCCCGCACTCGATCTCCCCCAAGTTTTGGAGTTCGGCGAGGGCGTCGCGGAAGGCGGAGCGCTCCTTCATGCGGACGCGGAGGGCCTTGGCCAGCTCGGATTTGTTGAGCGGCTCGTATTTCGAGGAGGAAAGGAGCTCCCGGATGCGGGGGATGAATGAATTCTTCAAAAGAAGGCCCGGAAAATGACGAAAAAGATGGACTTGGAGGGTCGGCTTGTGGTTACATGATCACGTAAAGAAAACCGACGAGAGAAGGAATAAAATCTCGTCCCCACGATCCTCCACCCCCAAGATGCCCCGAATGATGAAAATGTCACCCTCTATCTCCCGCCCCCGAGCCTTCACCCTGCTGGAGTTGCTCGTCGTCATCGCCATCATCGGAGTGCTCGCCGGCCTCATGTATCCCGCCACTACGGGAGCCCTTCGTCGGGCGGAAAGAACCCACGCGGAGAATACCGCATACAACCTGAAAAACGCGATTTCGGCCTATTTTACGGAGTATCGGAAGTATCCCGTCGATCCATCGAACACCAATGACACCGCTGTAATCCGCACGAACAGTGATTTAATGGACGTGCTCCTCGGCGCCGATAGCCAGAAAGAGTCGGGTGGTCTAAATCCCCGGGGGGTTGCCTTTTACACCGACAAAGCCGCGAAACCCGCTGGAGACGGGAAATACCGGAAAGGCGTGCGCCTCGAAGCTGACGGAGGTGGTGAACTTTGGGATCCCTATGGCGACTACTACTACGTGCGGATGGATCTGGACTACAACAACCGGGTCGAAAAACCGAGCTGGGACGAAGCGAACGACGCGCAGGTGCTTCCCGAATCGATTCTGGTCTGGAGTGCCGGGAAAGACCAGGATGAGACCACCTCGCAGGACAACATCAAAACATGGTGATACCCAGGAGGTGCCGCCTTCTTTTCAAAAACGCGTCCCTCTCCCGGGGGCCGCGTTTTTTTTGGCGTCACTCGTTCGGCGTCACTCGACGATGAAATACGGATTGAGAAGGTTCTCCTTGTTGTAGCGGAGCGCCTCTCCCGTGCCATGCTCATTGACCTGACGCCCCGATCCCAGAGCAATGGCGTGGGCGGCGGCAGTATCCCATTCCATCGTCGGGCCCAGCCGGGGATAGACGTCGGCGGCTCCCTCGGCGACGAGGCAGAGCTTCAGGGAACTGCCGGCGGAATGGAATTCAACCTTCTTTCCTTCCGCCTCGAGCGCCGCGATGAAATCGCGGACCTCATCAGTGAGGTGCGACCGGCTCGCCACCACGGTGACCTCGCCCTTCGCCGAATAATGTTCACCTCCGGAGAGACGGACCGCCTCGCCTCCCTCCGAGGATTTCCACGCACCGATGATCTCGGAGGACCAGTAGAGTTGGTCGCCGACCGGTTGGAAAACGACGCCAAGCACGGGCGTCTGGCCACGCACGAGGGCGATGTTCACGGTGAACTCGCCGTTGCGTTTGATGAATTCCTTGGTGCCATCGAGCGGATCGACGAGCCAGAAATACTCCCAGTCCTTGCGTTCCTCGTAGGGCAAGGTCCGGGTCTCTTCGGAGATGACGGGAATCCCGGGGGTGAGGCGGGCAAGTCCTTCGAGAATGACGGCATTGGACCGGCGGTCGGCTTCGGTCAGGGGCGAATCATCCGCCTTCGCATCGACGGCAAATTCGGTGCCGTAGACTTCCAGAATGGCATCACCGGCGGCACGGGCGATCTTCTTCACTTCCTCGAGGTTGATGGTATCCAGCATGATGCGGGCATGGAACGCCCTTGCCAAGCCTTGTCAACCTTCGTCTTTCCGACAGAGTCTCCACCTCCCCCCGCTCACGGAAGTTTGGCCAACTGCTCGGCCGTCCACTTCACCGCTTGGGCGGCATCGTTGTCATCGGGATTGCTCGCCATGTAGTTCTGCCATTCGGTTTTGGCGAGCTGGAGATGCTCTTTGGCCTCTCCCTTGTCCCCGCTCTTCATGCAGGCGAATCCCGCCATGCCCCGGGTGCGGGCGAGGGTCCGGTGATACTCGGAGACGGCACCTTCCCCTTCCGAAATTTCCTCCAGCACGGCGATGGCTTCCTTCAAGGGCACCCTCGACTCGTCGAATTTGCCGGAGTCTCCCAGCAACTCGGCGAGATGGGCAAGGCGCTGCGAGTAGGAGAATTTCACATCCGGGGCGACGGACCGATTCCCCTCGATGATCGGCTGCAGCACGGCGATGGCTTTTTGCTCGAGCGCGATCGCATTCTTCACCTTGCCACCGTCGCGCTGACCGGCTGCAAGTGCCCCGTAAATATCGGCGAGGGTTTTCAGATAGGTGGATTCATAAGGATTCGACGCGACGACCCGGCCCAGCACTTCGGCGGCTCCCTCGAGTTTGCTGGTATCGTTGGCGAGCAAACCGACCCGGGCGAGGCTGTTGCCGAGGCCGAGCTGATACTCGTCGACGGCGGAATCGAGTTCCACGGCGCGGGCGAAAAGATCGCTGGACTGCTGGTAGGCCTTGCGCGCCATCTCCAGATCGCGACGGGCCTCGAGGACGCGGCCGACGAGGGTGAAGGATTTTGCCAAAGCTCCGACGACCCGCGGATTTTCCGGATCGGCTTTTTGCATCTCGGTGAGCTTCACCCCGACGGACATCGCCGCATCGCCGGCGGCATCGAGACGATCCATCGCGAACTCGCACTCGACGATGGCGAGGGAGTTTTCGTGGATGTGGAGAGCCGCCTCCTCCGCGATGGCGGGCTCGCGGGTGCGGGCCTCCGTCCAGAAGCGGGAGGATTCGGTGAAATAGTGCCGCGCCGCGGAATACTGCCCCGAACGGATCGAGAGCGATCCCAGCGCGGTCTTGGAGGCGGCGATGTTTTTCACAAACTCGACGTCCGAAGTGCTGGCGTCCTCAAGGAGGGCGGAATAGCGGCGCTCGGCCTCACCAAAGGCGGCGAGTGACATCCCGAACTCCCCCATCTCGTGGTAGATCTGGCCGAGATAGAAGAGTGCGTTCGCCGTCGATACGATGAAGTCGGGGGCATCACCATAGGCCTCGACGAGCCGCTCGTAATGTTTGCGTCCTTCGATGAGGGCGGCGGCACGCGCCTCACGGAATTCCGGCACATCCGTGTCGCGGTTCTCGAGGACGAGCCGGAAAAAACGATCCCCGTTGTCCTGGGTCTGCCGCAGAATCTGACGGGCGAGCTTCGCCTGGCCGAGGAGGTTGTTTTGGGAACCCTCGATATCGTGAAGGACGGATTCGAGTTCCTCTTTCTTTTCCTTCTCCTTGGTCAAATCCCGGCGGAAGGCGTCCGCTTGGCGATTGACCTTCGCTTGGAGTTCGGCCTGAAACTCGGCCGCTTCCTCGACGACCTGTTTCTTCGCTTGGCGGGCATCGAGATAGTAAAACAGCGAGAAGAAGGTGAGAGGAAGAATGGCGACCAGCGCGGTGATGGCCACGACCTGCCATCGCAACACCGCGCTGGTGCGCAGGGCTTCGATGAATCTCACGGGAGTCCGTGGTGGTGGCAATTCGCGGGCAAAGTCCGTCTCGCCGACCAGCATCAGATCGGCTCGATCATGATCCGGCGGGCCGGCGGCAATCGTGATCGGCGCCAGATCCCGTTGCGGAGTCGACTGCACCTTTGCTGCCGCCTCCACGGGAGGAGTCACTGCGACAAGGGCCGCCTTTCCTTCTGCCTTGGGCTGTAGTGCGGCACGCAGCCCCTCTAGCACTTCCGTCATGCTCGCGGGCCGGGTCCCGGGATCGAAATGGAGGCAGCGGGCGATCCATTCGCGGATCGAGGCCTCCCGCTCACTCTGGGCCGCCGCCGGCCATTCCACGGTGCGCTCGGCATCGAGATGGCCCAAAAACGTCTCCGTGGTTTCGGAAAGTTCTCCAAAGGTGATCGCGGCAACGGCATCCAGCCAATCCGGATGCTCATGGGAATATTGCCAGAGTTGATCGAGACGTGGGAGATGTCTCGTCAACAATTGGAAGGCGATGACGCCAAACGCATACACATCCCACTGCTTTCCGCGCCCGTCATTGAAGTCGCCGTTGGAAAGCTGCTCGGGTGCCGCGAAGAAAAGGTGTTCCCCGGCCTCGAGATATTGCAGACCGCCCATGAAGACCTGGCCCATTCCGGAGAGATGCACATTCTGCCCTCCTCCCGATTTGCCGGTGAGAAAAATCCCCGAGGGCCTGACCCCGCCGTGAAACCAGCCTCTCTCATGCAGATCCCCGAGGATCGCGGCGAGATCGGCGATGACTTCGATGGACTGCTCGGAGGTCAGCACGGCCCCGAGCCTTTCGAGGGAGCTGACTTGCCAGGCTTCGCCCTCCCCACCTTTCCACCCGTAAAAGGGAGTCGCGCAGGCGGTGAGCGTCAGAGGACTCTGGAGCACATAGTCACTGATCCTCGCGACTCCGGGGATCGAGGAAGCCGGATCGGAAAAGGCCTTGAAATAGGGCTGCAAGAATCGATCGCTCGTGGCCTCGGCCTTGAAAACCCGCACGGCCCGGCGTTTGCCGCTTTCGTGCACCGCGACAAAGGACCACCCGAAGGGATCTTCTCCGAGGAGCCCCTCATATCGATATCCTGGTAGATCGGGAAACCGCATCTGTTGCTTTCTATACGGACATTCCGGAGATTTCTTAACGATTGCTTGAGGAATTCGATCACTTCGAAAGGAGCTGCCTGACGATCCTCTCCCATTCGCCCGGGATCTGCTCGCGGCGGATCGGAGGCTGGTTCGCGCGGTGATACCAGTAGCCGGAATTTCCGAAATCACCCTCGATGGCGTGGAGCAGGCCGTGGATCCATGACCCTGTGGCCGACGGGATCTCCTGCGCGATGTCGTGCGCCTTTTCCCAGTTTCCCGCCTGAGTGTGCCAGAGTGCCTCCAACTCCCGCGAGAGACCGGATGGAGGGGAGCCACCGGGCTGGATCGAGGCGAAAAACGTATCGAAAGTCATCGGCGGAATCTTAGATTCCTTAATTAATTCCAGCAAGGAGGCATTTTCGCCAGAGTGGCCCGTTTGACCGGGCTTTGGCAACATCCCCGCAGGGCACATAGACGCCGGGTGGAAAAAACGCACAAGCGCTTGTGCGAACGCGGCGTTTCGTGGAAACTTCCGGACTCCGATCCCGCATGGCCGCCTATTTCATCCGACGACTGCTCCTCATCCCCCCGACGCTGATCGGGATGACACTGGCGGTCTTCGCGCTGATCCAGTTCACCCCCGGAGGCCGCCTCGAGATGGCCTTGATGGAGGCTCGCATGAAAGAGGGTGGCCGCTCCACCAATCTCCAGTCTTCCGGCCTTACTCCCGGACAGATCCTGAAGCTCGAAGAGCAATTCGGCCACGACAAGCCGTTTCACATCGCCTACCTCTCCTGGCTCGGCGCCGTCCCGCGCGAGACGAACCGCTCCCGCGCGGAGTTTGCGGCGGACGCCACCGAGACGGATGTGAAGATCCCGGGCACAGCCGAAGTCGTCACGGTGAGACGGCTCCCGGATGACAGGGCGGAGATCGCGGCAAAGGATGGGATCGAGACCGGCCCCTGGCGTGCCCGCATCGTCACTCCGGAGGAGCAACGCGAGCGTTGGCAAAAGCGGAACCCCGGTCAGGAGCTCGATGCCCCCCTGCCCTACCTCGCCATTCTTTTTCAGCCGAAGTTCAGTGGACTCCTTCAGGGGAATCTCGGGGATTCCACCCGATATTCCGAGCCTGTCTGGGAGATGATGAAGCGCCGCTTCCCCATCTCGATTTTCTTCGGAGTTGTTTCACTCATTCTCACCTACCTCGTCTGCATCCCGCTCGGGGTGCTCAAGGCGATCCGGCACCGCACCGTGCTCGACAACGTCACTTCCATCCTCATTTTCACCGGCTACGCCATTCCCGGCTTCGTGCTCGGGGTCTTCCTCGTGGTCGTCTTCGCGGCACGCCTCGGTTGGTTTCCGCTTGAAGGATTCGTGAGCGCGAATTTCGCCGATCTCTCGCTCTGGGGAAAAGTGAAGGATCTCGCCCACCATGCCTTTCTCCCGCTCGTCTGTTACATGGTCGGCAGCTTCGCCAGCCTCACGATGCTGGTGAAAAACAACCTCATGGACCAGCTCGCGGCCGACTATGTTAGGACCGCCGTGGCGAAGGGGCTCGACTTCAAACGCGCCGTGTTCGGCCATGCCTTGCGCAATGCCTTCATCCCCGTGGCCGCCACGATGGGCCAGAGCCTGACCCTCATCGTCGGTGGCAGCTTCCTCATCGAACGCATCTTCGACATCGACGGTTTCGGTCTGATGGGATTCAACGCCCTGCTCGAGCGTGACTCGGCCATCATCATGGGCACCGTCACGGTCGGCGGGCTGCTCCTCATGCTCGGCAATGTGCTCTCCGACCTCATCACCGCGCGTCTCGATCCCCGCATCCGCTTCGAATGATCCGCCGTCTCGCCATTGCCAGCCTCGTTGTCGGTTCGCTCTCCCTCCTCGGAGAATGGCTCGCGCTCGATCTGCCCTCGATCTCGTGGTTTTTCGAAATGGGTCCGGCCTTCGGGTGGATCAGCTCCTTGATCCTCCTCCTTGGAGGGATCGCCGCCCTCCTCTTCCTGCCAGCCCGGGTCAACTGGACGCCGGTGACCCTGCAACGGCTCCGACGCTTCCGCTCGATCCGGCGGGGCTGGTGGTCGCTTCTCATCCTGGGCGGTCTCGTCGGTCTCGCCTTGCTTGATCAAGCCCTCGTCGGCAAGCGCGCTCTTGTCGTGAAACACGGCGACACCTGGTATTTTCCCGCTTTCGTGAAACAACGATACCCGGAAAAAACCTTCTCCGGCGAAGGGGAGGCGGAGACGGACTACCGCCAGTTGAGGGAAAGGCTCGCCAAGGAAGGCGCGGAAGGTTTCGTCATCATGCCACCCGTCCCATGGGATCCCGTGCTCGACTCGGATGACCGGCAAACCGTGAATCTCGAGCTGCGCGAAGGTCTCCTCTACCGTCCGGGCGAAGAACGCCCCTACTCGGGCCGGGCTTTGAAATATTATTCGGACCATCCGACGCAAAAGCACACCGACGCCCGCATCCGCCGTGGCCTGCCCGACGGGGAATGGCTCGGCTACGCTCCCAACGGCGGTCTCGCCCTGCGTGCTTCCTATCGCGCCGGCGAAAAGCAGCGGGAAGAGTTCACAGGCGAAATGAGTGAACAGGATTTCGTCGCGGCCTCGACGACAGACTGGATCGTCGTCATTTATCCCGCCATCCCTCCCATGTGGAAGGCACAACATTACCTCGGCACCGACAGCCGCGGCTGGGACGTCCTCGCCCAGATGTATGGCGGATGGCAGCTGAATCTGAAAGCCATCCTCATTTATCTGGCGCTCACCTACGGAGTGGGCGTGCTCATCGGCACCCTCATGGGCTTCTGGGGAGGACTTTTCGACCTGCTCTTCCAACGGATCATTGAAATCCTCGAGAACCTTCCCTTCCTCTACATCGTGATGATCGTCGTGGGGGTGGTCGGCGTCGCGAACATGAATCTGCCCCTCCTCCTCGGAGTGATCTGCGTCTTTTCGTGGACGGGCCTCACCTACTCGATGCGCGCCCTCGCCTACAAGGAGAAGGAGCGCGACTACATCGCCGCCGCCCGTCTTCAGGGAGCCGGCACCTTCCGCATCATCACCCGCTACCTCGTGCCGAACGTCCTCGCGACTCTCGTCACGATCATTCCCTTCAGCGTTGTCGGCATCATCACCTCGCTCACCGCCCTCGCCTTCGTCGGTTTCGGCCTGCCCGAAACCTACGCGCAGTGGGGCGTGCTCTTCGACGACGGCCTCAACCACCTCTCCGCCGGATGGATCACCATCTCCATGTTTGCCATCATGGTGATCATCCTCCTCCTCGTCACCTTCGTCGGTGAAGCCCTGCGCGAGGCCTTCGATCCCAAGAAATTCACCACCTACCAGTGAAGCCGGTTTTCTCCATCCCCCTCCTCGCCTGCCTCGCCCTCATCGACGCGGCATCGCTCCACGCGGCCGATTTCCCGCCCTACGACGGCACCGCCGAGCGCGATGCCTTCTGGGAGTTCCACAACAAGCGTGTCCTCGAGCAATTGCAGACACAGGAGAAGCAACTCGCCGACGAGCTGGCCAAAACCACCGACGCCGGAGCCAAGGGAGCGCTCCAGTCCGAGCTCGACCACGTGAGGACCCGCCTCACAAAACCCCAATTCTTCACCTTTGCCACCCCCGCGGACCTCCCCGGAGATCTCGTGTGGGAAAACGGACTCTCCGAACCCGAGATCGGCGATCCGCAGGCAAAAAAGGGCGGCACCTTCAACAGCTACATCCCCTCTTTCCCGCCCACCATCCGCACGCTCGGCGAGAACTCGAACAACGCCTTCCGCGGTTATCATTACGATGACATCGAATTGAGCTTCGTAGGTCTCCATCCCGAGACCGGTGCCGTCATCCCCGGACTCGCCAAGGAATGGGCCATTTCCCCCGACAGCCGCACCGTCTATTTCCGCATCGATCCCGACGCTCGTTACTCGGATGGCGTGCCTGTCGAGGCGGATGATTGGTTCAACACCTTCTACATGCAGCTGTCGGAGTACCCGCAGAATCCTTTCGGCAACGAATGGTACGCGACCCAGTACACCAACATCACGCGCTACGATTCCCATACCCTCTCCGTCACCCTTGCCGAAGCGAAGGCGCTCGCACCTTATTGGACGAGTCTCGTGCCGATGCCCCGCCATTTCTACAAAGAGTTCGGGCCCGACTTCGAGAGCCGTTACCAGTGGCGCCCCCGCCCCACCACCGGCGCCTACGCCATCCTCGAAGGCGATGTGAAATTCGGTCGCAGCGTCACCCTCACGCGCGTGAAGGACTGGTGGGCGCGTGACAAGCCTTTCAACCGCTATCGCTACAATCCAGACCGGCTCGTTTACCGCGTCGTCCGCCTTCCCGAAAAAGCGCTCGAGTTGTTTTTCCAGGGCAGTCTCGACACCTTTCTCGTGGGCGATCCGACCCACTGGTATGAGCGGCTCGAGATCCCCGCCCTGCACAACGGTTACCTGCACAAAGCCAAGTTCTACAACGTCTGGCCCAGCTCCTCCGCCGGCCTCTACCTCAACACCGCCGTCGCCCCGCTCAACAACCGCGATGTCCGCATCGGTCTGAGCCACGCCATGAACTACCAGAAGGTGATCGACTTTGACCTGCGGGGGGATTACCGGCGGCTCAACGCTTTCTCCGAGGGGTATCCCCTTCTCGGCAATCCCCCCATCACCGCCCGCGAATTTTCTCCGGAAAAAGCGCGCGCTGCTTTCGCAACCGCCGGTTTCTCCAAGGCAGGTCCCGACGGGGTGCTCGTGAACGACAAAGGGGAGCGTCTTGTCATCACCATCACCCACCGGAAGTCCCCCGTGATCGACAAATACATGGCGAGACTCCGCGAAGAGGCCCTGAAATGCGGTCTCGAACTCCGCCTCGAGAGCATGGACGGATCGGCCGCCTTCCAAAAAGCCAGCCAGAAACAGCATCAGGTGGTGCAGGTCGCCTTCGGCACGACCCCGCCCTTTCCCGACCACTACCAGCACTTCCACAGCAAGGACGCCTATCTCGAGGACGGCAAGACGCCGCGTCCGAACACGAACAATCTCACCAGCTTCGCCGATCCCCGCATGGACGCGCTCTGCGAGGCGCAACGGAAAGCCACCACCGTCGAGGAATACAAACGCACCGTCTTCGAGGCCGACCAGATCGTGCACGACGAAGCCATCTGGATCCCCAGTTTCGACCAGAACTTCTATTGGGTCGCCTACTGGCGTTGGGTGAAGTGGCCTCCGGGATTCAATGTGGCGATCAGCCAGGATCCCTATCAGAACCATGTCCTCTGGATCGACGAGGCAGCCCGCGCCGAAACGCTCGAGGCGATGCGCTCCGGCAAGACCTTTCCCGAGATCGACGAGGTCTACGACCAGAATCTGAAATCCCTTTCCCAAAACGGAGGTGCCCGGTGATGAACGAACCCCTCCTCGAAATCCGCGATCTGCGTGTCGGTTTTCAGACCGATCATGGACTCCTCGTCGCCGTCGATGACGTCGATCTCACCCTGGAACGCGGCAAGATGCTCGGCCTCGTCGGCGAATCCGGATGTGGAAAGAGCGTCACCGCCAGGGCCATCATGCGTCTCCTTGAGCAACCCTCGGGGCAGGTTCTCGGTGGCGAAGTGCGTCTCGAGGGACGTGACCTCCTCCCCTTGCCGCTCGAGGCCATGCGCAAAGTCCGTGGCAAGGAGATCGCGATGATTTTCCAGGAGCCCATGACCGCGCTCAATCCCGTGCACCGGGTCGGCAGGCAGATCGTTGAAAACCTTCTCCTTCATGAAGACCTCACCCCGGCCGCGGCGCTGAAGCGGGCCGTCGAATTGATGGAATGGGTCGGCATCCCCGCCCCGGATCAGCGTATCCACGACTATCCCCACCAGCTCAGCGGCGGGATGCGGCAACGGGTCATGATTGCGATGGCGCTCTCCTGCAATCCGAAGATCCTCATTGCCGACGAACCCACCACCGCCCTCGACGTCACCGTCCAGGCACAGATCCTCGATCTGATCAAACGGCTCCAGAACGAAACCGGTATGGCCGTGATTCTCATCACCCACGACCTCGCCGTGGTCGCCGAGACTTGTGATGAACTCGCCGTCATGTATGCCGGACGACTCGTCGAGAGAGGTCCGGTCGAATCCATTTTCCAAAGCCCTCTCCATCCCTACACCAAGGGATTGATGGACTGCCTTCCCAAGCTCGATCATCCGCCCAAGACCATGCTGCCCATCATCCCGGGGATGGTGCCGAGCCTGCGCGACATGCCGCGCGGATGCCGCTTCGCCGCCCGTTGTCCGAATGCCCATGACGATTCCGTCCTCTCCGAGCGGCAACCCTGGCGGGAATGCTCCGGCGGCCACGGGGTCGAGGCCTGCGCCTGTTTCGCTTCCACGCTCTGATTTCCCATGGCTCTCCTCACCGTCGAAGATCTGAAGATGTACTACCCGGTGCGGGGAGGCGTGTTCCGCCGGACCCGGGCCGTGTGCAAGGCGGTCGATGGAGTGGGCTTTTCCCTCGAACCCGGAGAGACCCTCGGTCTCGTCGGCGAGAGCGGCTGTGGTAAATCCACCGTTGCCAAATCCGTCGTGCGGCTACTGAAACCCACCTCCGGCCGTATCGTCTTCGAAGGCAACGACATCACCCGTTCCGGCCCGGCCGAACTCCGTGGCTTCCGAAGGGAAATGCAGATGGTCTTCCAGGATCCCGCCGAATCGCTCAACCCACGTCACACCATCGGTCAGATCCTGGAAGAGCCCTTCGTCATCCAGAAGATCGGCACCCGCGGTGAACGTTCCGAATGGGCTGCCGAACTGCTGCGCCGCGTCGGGTTGCCCGTCGACGCCCTCGGCCGTTATCCCTTCGAATTCTCCGGCGGCCAGCGCCAGCGCATCGGCATCGCCCGCGCCCTCGCCCTGAAGCCGCGCCTCATCGTCTGCGACGAACCCGTTTCCGCTCTCGACGTTTCCGTTCAGGCACAGGTCCTCAACCTGCTCCTCGAACTCCAGCAGCAGGATCGCCTCGCCTACCTTTTCATCGCCCACGATCTGAGCGTCGTGCAACACATGAGCGACCGCGTCGCCGTGATGTATCTGGGCAAAATCGTCGAGATCGCGACGGCCACGGAGCTCTATCGCAATCCCCGTCATGCCTATACCAAGGCCCTCCTCGAATCGATTCCCCAGGTCGATCTTTCGCGGAAGCGTGAACGCAAATTGCTCAAGGGCGACGTGCCCAGCCCCATCAATCCTCCCGCGGGATGCGCCTTCGGACATCGCATGCGGCACCCGAAGTGGCAGGAGAGCGTCGCCATGGATCTGCGCTTGCAGGAAGTTTCACCCGGGCACTGGGTGCAGCCCTGCCCTTGTTGCACCACGTGACACGCGGGTGGATACCGCCCATCACGTCATCTCGCCGGGTCGCTCACGCCGCCTCGCCTCGCGCATCCCGAAAAGTCCCAGCAGAATCCCACCCATCGCGGCAACAGCGATGCCGAAGTCGAACCGCATCTCCGGAGGACGCGTCTCCGGATGAAGCGCGCCCTCCGGAGCGACACGCAGACGTCCCTTTTCCTCGAACCAGCGGATCTCCATCTGGCCGCCTTCGTCCATTTTGAAATCCTGAAGAGGCACCAGATCGGTCAGTTCGGCGAAGTGCAGCTCTCCGAGCAGGGAGCCATCGCGTTTCTCCCAGAATCCCACAGTGATACGCCGTCCACCATGACGGACTCCGCGGCGCTCGATGGAACGGATCGTAGGCTCGGCTTTGCATCCTTTCTCAAGAAACTCGATCGCGGTGAATCGGATCGCCCAGGCATAGACCAGCAGCAGGAGCCCGCAAACGAGCAAAAGGACGCCGCTCAAAAGCAAGATGACGTCTCCCTTTCTCACCACTTTTGAATTCTCCCGAGTCATCCACCGATCACGATGCCTCCGATGAGCAGACCCAAGAGCCAAACGACCGTGAGCGCGAGCCTTCCCGGAGTCGAAAGCGGCTCCACGAGTTGATCCCGGCCGGTGACATAAGGACGCAACCGCCGGTATTGGGCGACGAGGGAGAACAGCCAGGCTCCCGCAAAGGCCACCTCCCCCCCACCCACGGATCCTCCGCGCCGGCCCAGCCATATCGCTCCTAGTTTGAACAGGAGGGCGATCGATGGGAGCACGAACACCACGATGGCGAGGAACCACGGTGCCTCTTTCCCTTCTTCCTTGCATTTCATCATCGCCAGCAAACCCATCGCTGCGACAAACGCCCCGGCTTCGAGAAGTGTTTGCTCGATCAACCAGCCGACAGGATCGCCACCAAGAGTCGCGAGAACCAGCAGTGGCGGCAGGACCCAGCACCAGCGCTGCCAAAGGGATTTTTCAGACGGCCCGAAGTTTCCGACCCGGTCGGTCTCATACAAAGCCCAGTTCAGATAATGGTAGAGGAAAAGACCGATCGCGATCCCAAACCCCCAGCCATGCCCGATCCTGCCCCCGCCCGCGATCACCGCGGAGCAGCCCGCGATCGGCAGGAAGACCAGATAAAGGAAACGCAGGGTCTCGGAAAGCGGAGCACGAAGCGCCGGCTCCGGCGGGGTCTTCAGCTCACGTTGGAGCGACTGACCATGTTCAGGAGACGCCGGTTCGGACATGCGAACACCGGAATAATCCGGAAAGGGATCCGATGCAAGCCCGGGCGATGTCCGTCACGATTTCGACGGTTGCAGACGCCGTGTGATGATCAGCGGATCAATCGGTCGAGTCTCCGTACCGGTTTCTTCCGCTTCAAAGAATCGCGGAACCCGTCCCGTGACAATGCTGATGCCTCCGGGTGCTGCCGGTGGTTGATGATGGCGCGGTCTCAATCCCGTGGTCCCCGTTTCCGGAATGGCCCCGCCAGGCAAGGCACGTCGCAGCAGACCGATCGTTCCAACGACACTTCCAGCCGCATCGATCACAGGCTCGACCGTCACGTTGAAGCAATCCGCGCCGCTGACCAACTCCGTTTGCAGGCTCATCCCGGCAAGGGTGTCCGTGCAATCGATCCCCCTCAACACTTCCGGCAAGAGCGTGTCATGACGACGGCCGAACACTTCACCGATGAGATCTTCGCTCGCCGCGCCGAGATCCGGCCAGAGACTGCCGTAGACTTTCGTGATCCTCAACCCCGCATCCGTCCGCCACACCGCGACCGGCAACCCTTGGAAAAATGGATCCTGCGCCTCTTCCTCCAGGCGCGAGGCACGTCGAGCCTCCGAGGCTTCCCGGCCGATCATGTAATAATAGTAGGCACCCTTCTTGTCGCGACACCGCACCACCCGGATCTCGAACGGACGTGCTCCCCGGAGAGTCAGCAGAGGTGCCTGCACCCGCATTCCTGCGGCATGTCCTTTGCGCCATTCTTGAAACACTTGGAGAAAGCTTTCCCTCTCCTTGCCCGGAAAAAACGCGTCGAGGCCCACCCCTCGGTAAGATCCCGAATGATATCCGATCGCTTTGAGAAAGGCCCGGTTATGATGGCAGATCTCCAGCGACTCGTTGCAGACGAGGATCATGTCGCTCGCGATCCGCATGAGAGGGGCTCCCCACCGCTTGTCAGGATTCTTCTGAAACAACTTCACGAAATCAGCCTTCCAACGCGCAAACCCACGCTCCGGTAGCGGAGCGCATTCCGGCGGATCTTCCAACTGAGACAAGTTTGCTTGATTCATTAGGGCGGCTCAAACGCTGATTACATTATTCATAATTTTTATAATTTCAAATCAAACTTCTCCAGTTTTGAGAAGCGATCTTCTCTGCACGCCGAATACGGAATAGGCCCTAGCCAGAATGGCCCCCGACGGAGAGCGGGGCCTGAAACTCAGCGATTCGACTGCCGTTTCGCGACTTCCCGGGCGATCGATGCCAACGTTTTTGGCATCGTCTTTTTCATTCCCGCCTTCACAATGGCTTGGGGGGCGAAAAAGCCGGCATCGATATGCAGGGAGTAGACCACCAGGCAGATCTCCGGACTGGGACCATCGAAAATCCACCAGGCACCGACCACATCCTTCAGTTCTCCTCCGGCATAGGTGAAGGTCGCCTTCGACATGGGGGTCAGCTCGTGCCGGAGCCGGTAAACATAAGAGCCCTTCGGACCACCCACATGCGTCCGTTGCTCCACAAGGAGGCGGTTTCCTTCCTTTTCCAAGAGCTTCGATTCCAGCACTCCCTCGAGAAATTCCGCGGCGCGTTCCTTGTCGTGGATCACTTCCCAGATCGTTTCCCTCGTTCCTTCCATGTGGCGGGCCGCCGTCACAAAACGCCCGTCCGGTTTTTCCGCATCATCCGGCCTTCGGTCCAAGATGACGCATTCTCCGGCTGCCAATTGCTGCCATTCGCTCTCATCCAAAGCCGGAACGTCATCCGCGCAGTTCACGGAGGCAGCACCCAGCAAAAACACACAGAAGAACCATCGCATCAGAGCACCCTTCATCCTCGCCCCTTCCGCCCTCCCTGTCCCGGAATTTTTCCACACCCTGCCGTCAAAGGTGAAGCCATCCAAAAGCGCTCCTATACCCACCTTCCGCTGGACCCAGCCGCAAGATCGAGCATCATTTATCAAAGGTTTGATCTTTTATTTATTTTGTCTCCGTCTCCGCTTCTTATCCGATACTATCGAAAATATGAACACATCTAGAATATTGGGAATTGGCCGTTGTCATTATCATGTTGTATCGCGGGTGGTCGACAAGCAGAGGGTCTTTGGGCCGCGGGAGAAGGAGGTCTTTCGCAAGATTCTGCGCAATCAGGAGGCTTTTTCGGGGGTGAGGGTGGTTACTTACTGCCTGATGTCGAACCATTTTCATCTCCTTCTGGAGGTGCCGGACCGGGAAACGCTGGCTCCCCTCGACGAGGAGGGACTCCTCGCGGTGCTGCCCTTGCTTTATGACGACGAGGTCGTGGAAGGAGTGAAGCAAGAATTGGAACGCGCCCGCCTCTCAGGCAACGCCTCCTGGCACCGGGAGATTCTCGACCGCTATGAACGCCGACGCGGCGACCTCGCGCGCTTCGTCAAGGAACTGAAATTGCGCCTCACCTTCTACATGAACAAGCGCCTCGACCGGGTCGGCACGCTCTGGGAAGGACGCTACAAAAGTGTCTTGGTGGAAGGCGGCGAGCAGGCTCTGATGACCGTAGCCGCCTACATTGATCTGAATCCGGTGCGCGCCGGAATGGTATCTCGTCCGGAAGACTACCGATGGTGCGGCTATGCGGAAGCGATGGCCGGCGGAAAGCGAGCCGGGCGGGCGCGGGAAGGCTTGGGAACGATCCTGAGCACGGCCTTGCAAGCTCCTGAGTTGGAACACGATTGGTCTGAAACCGCGGCGCGCTACCGGATGTTCCTGTTTGAGGAAGGACGGGAAGTGACGGGAGATCCCGGGCGGGGGGAAACGAGTCGTCCCGGCATGACAGAGGCGGAGGTCGAGGCGGTCGCGACTCAAGGAGGGCGGATGTCGCTGGCGGAAGCGTTGCGGCACCGGGTGCGGTATTTCTGCGACGGGGCGGTGCTCGGCTCGGCGGAGTTCGTGGAAGCGATCTTTGAGCGGGAGCAATCCCTGCGGGGACGTTTCGGAGAGAAAAGGCGCACGGGAGCCAGGCCGATGCGTGGGGCGGATTGGGGCGGCTTGCGCGTGCTGCGAGATCTGCAGAAGGAGGTGATGGGAAGCGCTGGACCTCGCCGAGAGGTTCCGTAAACTCTCCCCTCTCCCTACCTCAAGCCGCTCTCTCTGGACATGGATAAATCGATGCTCGTCGCAGCACTCATCAACGAACTCCGCCTTCGCTACGACCGTGCCGTCTCCGCTCTCTCGGGAGCCCGTGAAGCCGCGACCGGAGCCGACACGAAAGCGGAAAACAAGTACGACACCCGCGGGCTCGAGGCCTCTTATCTGGCGGCAGGCCAGGCGGAACAGGCGGATGATCTCAGCCGGGCCCTTCATCTCGTGGAACAGTTCGATTTCCCGGATTTTGATCTCGAAGATCCCATCGCCATCGGGGCCCTCGTCGAGACCGAGCAGAATGACGAACTCCGCCATTACCTGCTCGCGCCAGCCGGTGGCGGCATCGTCCTTGAAAGCCATGACGGATGCCCCGTCACCGTGCTGGGGCCCGCCTCGCCACTCGCCTCAAAGCTGATCGGGCAGGTCTCCGGCTCGATCCTTCACGATCCCGAGATCTTCATTCTCGAAGTTTTTTGACGGCCTTCATATCGGCCTCAATTGAGCCAAAGATTGTCCGGCTCGTCCGCGACGAGCTTGTACCAGGGGCTCAGCTCCCGGAGCAAGTTCTTCCAGAGATGGTCGGTCGCTCCAGGATCGATGACGGAACGTTCAGGCCGGTGCACGATCCAAGCCTTGTGTTCGAATTCGTCCTCGAGTTGCCCTTCCGACCAGCCCGAATACCCGACGAACGCGCGGATCTGGAAACCCTCCATCTGGTGCATCACGGCTTCCTGAGCCGAGAGGTGGGTCGCGTACTGCAGCTTCCCATCCTCCTCGGACCAGCCGAGCGCTGAAAACGTGAGGTGTTCCGTGCTCACCGGTCCGCCCATGAAGACGGGAATGTCAGCGAGACGTTTACGAACCTCGCCCGGCAGCACATCGGCACTGAGGAGTTCCCCCACTTTTTTCCCGAGAGGCCGGTTGAGGATGTAACCGAAAGCCCCGCTTTCCAAACTGTGCTCCGTGAGCAGGAGCACGCTGCGGAAAAAGGTTGGCTCCCGTAGGCTCGGGTCGGCCAGAATCAGGCTGCCCTTGAGAGATTTTGCCGCTGGACCGTCGTTTCCCATTCGAGAGCCGGAACGCTCGCCCGACACTTTCGTGAAATGAGCTTCGGGCAAAAGTTGCGCGTTGGCAACCGTGAAGCAAGGGTGTTCACTCTCACCTTCCATGCAGGATCTCATCGCCGCCCTCGATCAGGGAGAACTCCCGACCGATCTCATCTCCGTCGCCGCCGCCACCCTTCTCGACGAGTCGGTCGCCGCTGGGGAAAAAGCCGCGTTTCTCTCGGCCCTCGCGGATCGCGGCGAGACGCCCGGAGAAATCGGTGCGTTTGCTGATGCCTTCCTCGGCCGGGCCGTTGTTCCCGCCATCGATCGGACCACCATTGGAAAGCCCCTTCTCGATGTCTGCGGCACGGGCGGCGACAAACTGAATCTCTTCAATGTCTCGACCACGGCCGTCTTTCCCCTCGCTGCTTGCGGCGTCGCCGTCGTGAAGCACGGCAATCGCGGCATCACCTCCAAGAGCGGCGGAGCCGATGCCCTCGAAGCCCTCGGCATCCGCATCGATCTCCCGCCCGAAGACTTCGGACGCTGCCTCGCGGAGGTGGGTGCCGGATTCCTCTTCGCGCCGCTCTATCACCCGGCCTTCAAAGCCGTGGCCCCCGCCCGCAAGCTACTCGGCGAGCAGGGCAAACGGACCATGTTCAATCTCCTCGGCCCGCTCCTCAATCCAGCGCGCCCGGAATTCCAACTGATCGGCGTCTTTGATCCGGCGATTGCTCCGGTCTTCGCCCGCATCCTTCCCTCACTCGGTCGCGAAAGCGCCTGGGTCGTCCATGGCTCGACCGAGACCGGTGCGGGGATGGATGAGCTTTCCTCGGTCGGCCCCACCCGCCTTTGGACAACGGGGTCACCAGACCCTGTCGAGTCTCTCATCGAACCCTCTTCACTCGGTCTCGCTCCCGCCTCAGTCGCGGATCTGCAAGGCGGCGACGCGGCGGAGAACGCGGCCCTTCTCATCGCCCTCCTCGAAGGGCGCGAACGCGGCCCGAAGCGCGACATCGTGCTGCTCAATGCCGCCGCCGGACTCGTCATCACCGGCCTGGCCCCCGACCTTGCCACCGGACTGCTCCGTGCCGCCGAGGCGATCGACTCAGGGGCCGCACGTGATGTCCTCGAGCGCTGGAAACAATTTGCCTGATCCCCCATGTCGAAGCGGACTCTCATCTTCATCGCCCTCGGCGCCTTTCTCCTGCCGTTCCTCGTCGGGGGCGCCCTGATGCTCGCCATTCCGGAATGGCGGCCTTTCGGCGATCCGGTCTTCACCGAGGAGATCCCCGCAAAGCGGCCGCCTCGACTCGATCGACGGCTCCTGGAACAACACGCCGGCAAACCCATCGGCGAGGCCATCGCCGCGATGCGTGCCGCCCACGAAGCGGCCTTGGCGAAAGATCCTTCGCTCGCGCCCGTGGCTGTCGCGCCACCCGCTCTGCTCGCGATGCTGCCTGACGCCCCTCTCCCCTTTCCCGCCGACGCCGCTCCGACGGACGAGGCCGGTTTGAAGGCCTTTGTCACCTCGATGAAGCCCGGCACTGAGACCGCGCCGTCCACACCCGGGGAGCGTTGGCAATTCAATCTCGCCCTCGCCGCCCTCGGCGTGAAGCCGGAAGACATCCCCGAAGCGATCCGGCTCCAGACCCGTCCCACGCCCGAAAGCGACACCTATCCCGTGCGGCTCTCGCCACGGCAACAGGAACTTGCCGGCCCCCTCGCCCTCGGCGATTTCGATGGTGATCATCTCCCCGAGATCGTTGCCGCAGGCGGCAGTGCCCTTTTTCAAGTGGGCGAAGGTGGCACCCTCGTCGGCCTCGATGGGCTGCAGGGCCAAGAGCCGGGAGACGGCCTTCACCCCGGCGACTTCGATGGCGACGGCGATCTCGATCTTTATGTATCGCGCCGTCATCGCCTGCCCGATTCGCTCCTCCGCAACGATGGAAATGGCGCATTTACAGACGAAACCGTCGCCCTCGGGTTGCTCGCCTTCCGCGACACCACCGCCGCCGCATGGATCGACTACGACCAGGACGGACGCCTCGATCTCCTCGTCGGCAGTCTCGACCAGCCTCTCGAACTCTATCACCAGACCAGCGCCGGCACCTTTCAGGCGATCGCCTGGGATCTGAAGCTGTGGGTGCCGCGCGGAGTCACCCATCTCGCCGTCGATGACGTGAATGGCGACGGCTATCCCGACCTCTTCCTCGCCCGGGACTCGGGGAAAAACCGTCTCCTCCTCTCCGAACCGGCCGATCTTTGGAGTGATTGGCGTTTCATCGCCGCGGAGGGGCCCTTCGAGTTCCCCGGTGACGCCACCGTCTCCGCGGCGCTCTTCTGGGATGTCGATCTGGACACGCGCCCCGAGCTGCTCCTCGCGTCGGCGAAGACAGGTCCCGACGCCAGCTCGCTGCGTCTCCTCCAGGCCGATGAACACGGCACCTACGCCGACATCACGGAAGCCGCCGGACTCACCCGCGGCGAACCGGTCCTCTCGCTCGCCGTCGCCGACCTCGATCTCGATGGCTACGAGGATCTTTTTCTCGGCACCCCCGCGCTTTCCCTGAACCGCGTTTTCGCGAATCAGGGCGGTCTCGGTTTTCGCCCCATCACCGTTGCGGTGCAGGGTGGTTACCTCGATGAGACCGTCGCACTTCTCACCTCCGATCTCGGTGGCAACGGCACCGCCGACTGCCTCGCGGTGAAAAGCGATGGCCGCGTCCGCTGGCTCGAGGCGACCGGCTCTTCGGAGCCCTGGCTGCGACTCGCCCTGCCGGGACAGCGCGCGGGCACCCGCCTCGTCATCACGACGCGCGATCGCGACTGGGTCGCCCACACCCAGACGCGGCGCCTCGGGCCGGAGCCCACCCTGACCGTAGGCCTCGCCGGTGGCGAATCCGTGGAGAAGATCGAGGTCCTTCCCCCGACCGGGACAGAAGTCATCAAGTCGTTCGACTCTCTTGCGCCCAATCAGATGCACCTCCTCGCCCTGCCGAAACCGCCGCTTCCCCGAGCCGTCGTACCGGTCGATGCGCCCACCGACCCGGCTCCGGCCAGCGCGGAGAAATGATCGATTTGGCCTCGGGAAAATTCCCCTTTTCGGCCCTCCGGCGGTTTACAGCGTTTGAATTTCCGGAAAACTTGTGTAAAAACCCCCTTCAGGACCGCATTTCCGCCCCCCGAGCTTGTCGGGAGCAAGAATCGGCTCCATCATTCGCGATCGTGGATTCACCTGATCCACGCGAGTCCCGCCCAGCATGATCACACCCGTCCAGAAAGACGACGACTTCCTCACCGATTTCCGGGAGGCGGACAAGGTGAGCGGTGCCATCCACGTCTGGTGGCTCGGGCAAAGTGGTTTTCTCCTCAAATGGGCCGGCCATGGCGTGCTCATCGATCCCTACCTTTCCGACTCCCTCAGCCGCAAGACGGAAGGCACCGAGGGCGAACTGAAGCGCATCTCGGAGCGCGTCGTGGATCCCCTCCTGCTCGCCGGGGTGGATCTCGTCGTCTGCAGCAACACCGATCCCGACCGTCTCGATCCCGAGACGATCCTCCCTCTCCGCGCCGCCAATCCGACGCTGAAGCTCGTCGTGCCGGCCGGGGCCGCCGCCGAGGCCGATGCCATCCTCGGAGCGGCCGCTCCGCCCATCGTCCCCGTGAATGCCGGCACCTACGTGAAGTGCGGACCCTTCGATTTTCACGGCATCAACGCCGCCAATCCCAAAATCCGCCACGACGAACGGGGCAACTCGAAGGACCTCGGTTTTGTCATCCTCTTCGGACCCTTCGCGATCTTCCACAGCGGCGAGACCGTCTGGCACACCCATCTCGTCAAGGAAGTGCGACGCTGGTCGGTGAATCTCGCCTTTCTCCCCATCAACGGCGTCGATGGGAACACCCCGAACCGGGCGAGCATGAACGGCTTCGAGGCCGCGGCTTTTGCCAAGGCCGTCAGCGCCAGCCTGGTCGTGCCCTGCCACTACGACCTTTTCGAGCGCGACAATCCGACAACGGAAGAATTCTCCTCGTGCTGCGAGCGGCTCGGGCAGCGTTTCCGCCTGCTCAAGATCGGCCAGCGTCTCACCATGGGACCCATCACCGATCCCAGCGCCGGGAAAGCCCTCCCGAGCGAGCCCTATCAAAAAGATTGGGGCCTCGGCTACTGAAGGCGGAACCGGGTCCGGAAACCGGCGGCCGGAAGAAAAATCGCGCCGACGCGTCAAAACGCTTGCGGGGCTGCTTGATTTTCAATAAATCTTAAGCATCGCCCCAAATCCGCTTCTTTTCTGTTGATTTTTTTTTGAACACATCTTACAACCCGATCACTCAAACGTGCCACGTGTTGATTGAGATTAGGAGGCGACACAAATCCGGCTTAGATGCTAAAACAACAGATCGGACCCTGCCGTTCCGCACGGCTCCGGGATCCGCGAATGCCGGCCCCAATCCCAACCCGACACCTGACCGCTGCGAGACTTGACCCCGAAAACTTAGGAAAGGCGGAATAAATTCTGCTCCTTTCCTTTTTGACGTGCGTCAACCCTTCACGGCGGCACCACCCCTCAACACTCGATATTTTTATTATGGCCAATTTGGAAATGGATGGCGGGATCAAGATCTACCTTCGGGAGATCGGGAAAACGCCGCTGCTCACCCGCGAAGAGGAAGTCGAACTCGCCGATCGCATCAAGAAAGGCGACAAGGAAGCCCGCGCCCACATGATCAAGGCGAACCTCCGCCTCGTCGTGAAAATCGCGCAGGATTACGCGAACTACGGCCTCCCCCTCCTCGATCTCATCTCCGAGGGCAACATCGGTCTGATGAAGGCCGTCGAACGTTTCGACCCCAACAAGGGCGGCAAGCTCTCGACCTACGCCGCCTGGTGGATCAAGCAGTCGATCAAGCGCGCCCTCGCCAACCAGAGCAAGACGATCCGCCTGCCCGTCCACATGGTGGACAAAATCTCGAAGATGCGCCGCGTCGCCATGGTGCTGAGCGAAGAACTCGGCCGCGAACCCACTGACGAGGAACTCGCCGAGGAAATCGGGATCGACCGCGCCAAGCTTTCGCACCTGAAGAGCGCGGCCCTGCGCCCCGCCTCGCTCGACGCGCCCATCAGCGATGACGACACCACCGAATTCGGTGAGATCATCGGCGACGAAAAGGCCCAAACGCCGCTCGAACTGCTGAGCCACAAGAACATGCACATGCAGCTCGACGACCTCCTCGAGGTCCTCGACGAGCGCGAGCGCAAGATCATCGACGCCCGTTTCGGTCTCGCCGGACAAAAGCCCAAGACCCTCGAGGAAGTGGGCCAGGAATTCGGTGTCACCCGCGAGCGCATCCGCCAGTTGCAGAACATCGCCCTGAAGAAACTCCGCCGCGCCCTCCAGAAGAAGGAAGACCCGGGTCCGCGTCCGCTCCGCAAGGGCGGCGAAGATCCCGACGACGATTTCTTCCGCGACGACGACGACTCGCTCGAACTCTGAGAGAGCGGGGCTCCCTGCGAGCCCCGTCTTCCTTTTGGCTCAAGGAGCTTTCGCCTTGCCTTTGCCCTTGGCTTTGGGTTTCGGCAGCGGTTTGATCATCGTGATCTCGACGTCATTTTTCAACGCGTCTCCCGGCGTGGTCCGTCCGCGCGCGATCGCTTCCTCCATCATCGCCTTCATTTTCGCGACGCGGTCGGGATGCTGCCCGACGAGGTTGGTCTTTTCCCCCGGGTCGGTCGCGAGATCGTAGAGCTGGAATTCCGGCATCCCCGCGGTGTCATCCGCACCCGGCCTCGGGAAACTCCATCCGCCCGAACCCGGACAGAGCAACAGCTTCCACTGCCCGTCGCGGATCGCGAAACTGCCGTTGATCGACTGGCTCACGATGCTGCTCCGCGGCCCCGGACCTTCGCCCAGGAGGACCGGCAGGAAACTGAAGCTGTCCTCACCGGCAGCCGCGGGCAGCGGCTGGCCTAACACATCCGCCATCGTCGCGAGCAGATCGATCTGTCCCACCAACGCATCGGCGACCGAGCCCGCCTTCACCTTTGCCGGCCAGCGCACGAGGAAGGGAACCCGGTGGCCGCCCTCGTAGACATCGGCCTTGTGACCGCGATAAATGTGGCTGGGGTTATGACCCGCGGCGAGCAGTTCCTCGAACTTCGCCTGCGGCGAGCAACCGTTGTCCGAAGTGAAAACGAGGAGGGTGTTTTCCGCCACTCCCTGCGCCTCCAGCGCCGCGAGGATCTTGCCCATGTCGGCATCGACCTGCAGGGTGAAATCCGCGTAGGCATTGATGCCGCTCTTGCCCTGGAACTCCGGCGTCGGCACGATGGGCGTGTGCGGCGAGGCGAGCGGCACATAGGCGAAGAAGGGCTTGCCCGCCTTCGCGTCGGCGGCGCGTTCGCCAATGTATTCGATGAGCCGCTGGGTGATCCCCGGCTGCACATCGACGGCTTCGAACTTCGGACCGGCCGGCCCCGTGCGCAGCCAGGTTTTTTCCGCGGTCGCCTCCTCGGTGGGGAGCCGGTCGCGGATCCAGACGAAGGGGAACATGTCGAGCGAGGCACTGATGCCATAGTAGTGGTCGAAGCCGCGGTCGACCGGACCGTTCTGGATCGGCGCGGTGTAATCGACGAGGCTGATGTCCTTGAAAGGTTTGCCGAAATCGCCCCCGTCATCGGCGACCGCACCACCCTTCAGCGGCCATTCCATCCCGAGGTGCCATTTGCCGATGCAGGCGGTGTGGTAACCCTGCTCGCGGAGGTAGCTCGCCAGCGTCGTGCGCCCTTCGGAAATCAAAGGCAGCGAAAAGCCTCCGAGGACACCGCTCTGGAGTTTCGTCCGCCAGTGATAGCGGCCGGTCAGGAGCGAGTATCGCGTCGGCGTGCAGACGCCTGACGAGGTGTGGCCGTCGGTGAAGCGCATCCCCTCGGCCGCGATGCGGTCGATGTGTGGGGTCGGGATCTTCGAGTCGGGATTGTTGCAGCTGACGTCGCCATAGCCGAGGTCGTCGGCGAGGATGACGATGACGTTGGGCTTGTCGGCGGCATTGACGGATGCGGCGAAGAAACCACAGAGGGCACTGAGGAAGACGGAGAGAAGGCGGGGATTCATGATACGGGGATGTCTGAAGAGACTCTCATCAAATCGCGATTCGAACGCTGACTCATTTGCGGAAATTCGCGGAAATTCGTGTCCATTTGCGTCGAAATCTTTCTGACGAATCCGCGGTCATCTGCGGGAGCGAAGCGTCTCTGCGTTCATCTGCGTTTTTGATTCTTTTGAACGCGGATGGTCGCGGATTTCCGCAGATGTTCGCAGATGAGAATTCTTTGAATACGGCCATCCGTTCAGGGTTTGTACAAATTCGGTGCCCACATCGGGCCTTCGCTGACGGGAGGCGTCACGCCATCAGCGGGAAAGGTCTGCTTGGCGGCCTCCTGCAGGGTCTTGCTCAGCTCGGCGACGGTGGCGGCGTGTTCGGGCTTTTTGGCAAGGTTCACGAGCTCGCCGGGGTCGTTCTCGTGGTCGTAGAGTTCCGCGCCCTGGCTGCCTTCATCCCATTCCGTGTAGCGCCAGCGATCGGTGCGCAGGCTGTAGCCGAAGAAACGTTTCCCACCCGCGCCTTTTGCCGCGCCGCCCTTCGGTTTCCCGATGTTACCGCGCACGACCTGGGTCAGCGCCCAGCCGCGGCCTTTTGCCGAAGGATCGGCCAACATCGGCACGAGGGACTGGCCCTGCAGATTCTCCGGAGCCTTCACTCCGGCCAGTTCCGTCAGGGTGGGATAAAGATCGACCTGGCTGACGGGCTCGTTCACGACCCCGCCCTTCGTCTTGCCCGGGGCGACGATCAGCAGCGGCACGCGGGCGCTGCCTTCGAAGAGACTCTGTTTCTGATAGAGCCCGTGCTCCCCCATGTGGTAACCGTGATCGCTCGTGAAAACGATGATGGTGTTCTCCGCGAGGCCGAGCCGGTCGAGGGCCGCGACAACCCGTCCCACCTGGGTATCGAGGAAGCTGATGCTCGCATAGTAGGCCTGCGCCGCCTGGCGATGAAGTTCGTCGGTGAGTTGGTCCTGCTCCTTCTTGTAGCTGCCGAGCGCGGCGGCAGGCACGTCTTCCGGATTATCGGTGACTTTCTGATAAGGGCGCATCGCCTCCGTCGGGTAGTAATCGAAATAGGGCTTCTCCGGCGCGACGTAGGGCGTGTGGGGACGATAAAATCCGACCGCGAGGAAGAAGGGGCGGTCTTTCTCCTTCGCGCAACGCTCGAGCACCCATTCCGCGTCCTTCGCCAACATCGCGTCGGTGTGAAACTCGTCGCTCTTCGGCGAGGCATACCAGCTCAGCGTGCCGCCGTACTGACCGGGCGTCAGCGTCACGATGGGGCCCTCATCGGTGCGATCGACACCCGCGGGATTGAGTTCCAGCTCCCACGAGCCCGGATCATCGTGGCCGTTCGTCCCGATCGAATTGGGCACGTTGTAATGATAGAGTTTCCCGATCCGTCCCGCGAAATAGCCGTCGAGCCGGAAGGCCTGCGGCAGACTCAGGTGCGAGGGGATCGTCTGGCGGAAGATGAGTGAGTTTGTCAGGATGCCCGTGCTGTTCGGATACAGTCCCGTCAGCATCGAGTTCCGGCTCGGGCCGCAGAGCGGGAAGGAGCAGTAGGCTTTCTCGAATTTCACCCCGCGGGCCGCCAGCGCGTCGATGTGCGGCGTCTTCGCCTTCTCGTCGCCGTAGCAACCGAGGTAATTGTTGAGATCGTCGGAGATCAGGAACAGCACGTTCGGCTTTTCCGCGGCCTGAGTGAGGCCGGTGAAGAGAACGAACGCGAGAGTGAAGAGGGTTCGATGCATGGGTGAAGGGGGTTGGGGCGGACCTGAAGGATAGAGCGGATTGAAACTCCATGGGAAGAATAGAGTTTCGGGACAGGGTCGCTGCCGTCCTACCTTCTCGTCGTCGTTGACACTTCCATCATTTGGCATCATGATGCCATCATGAGGACGACGATCAACATCAGTGATGGCATCCTAAGTGAGCTGCGCGAGATCGCCCGGAAACGACGGCGTCCCTTTCGCGAGATCGTGGAGGAGACGCTCCAGAAGGGCCTCGGTGCCACCGCGCCTTCAATGGAGAGCAAGCCGGTGCGCATCAAGACGCACCGGGTGGGTGTCAAGCCAGCCTATCAGGGACTCAGCTTGAATCAGCTCTATGATCAGATCGAGGCGGAGGATGCCGGGAAGCGATGATCATTCCCGACGCGAACCTCCTGATCTACGCCCACGATGAAGCGTCTCCATGGCATGAACGGGCGCGCACATGGTGGGAGGGAACGCTCTACGGTGGCGAGCCCGTGGGCATCGCCTGGGTGGTCGTGCTGGCCGTTACCCGCCTGCTGACGCATCCCATTATCTGCGAAAATCCGCTCACCCCGGCGCAGGTCCGTGCCATGGTGGGAGATTGGATGAGCTACCCGCACGTCCGCCTCATCCATCTTTCGGAGAACGCGCTGGACCGATTTTTCGACTTGCTGGAGGAGGCCGGCACGGGCGGGAACCTTTCCACCGATGCCTTGATCGCGCTGCACGCGCTGGAGCACTCTGCGACGATCTACAGCAATGATCGCGACTTCGACCGTTTCGCGGGCGTAAAGCGAGTGAATCCCCTCGCATGAACCCGGTCGTTGCGACGATCTCGAGCCAGTTTCGCGGTCCGGAGTCGAAAAATCATTTCGCCTTTCCCGCGGCCTTCCAGCGAGGCTCCCATTCCGGCAACGGGGTCCGGGCCGCCTTGAGAAATTCGCCGATCTTGGTGGCAATGTCAGGATGCCGGGCTGCCACATCATTCTCCTCGGCCACATCGTTCTGCTGATCGTACAACTTCACCGGCGCGTCAGGCCCGCCCTGGCGGATGCCTTTCCAGCGGCCCTGATACAGCGCGGCCTGCTTGAAGCCGCCCTCGTGAAACTCCCAATAGAGGAACTCGTGCTCCTTCTGTTGGTCCGGCTTGCCGGTGAGGAGCGGGACGAGGCTGATGCCGTCGAGATTCGCGGGTGTCTCCGCCTTCGCCAGTTCGGTTGCGGTGGGGAACCAGTCGGGGAAGTAACCGGTGTGGTCCGAGACCGCGGGCTTCACCGTGCCGGGCCACCAAGCGAGAAAGGGCACGCGGATGCCACCATCGGTGAGGCTGCGCTTGATCCCGGTGTAGGGTCCGTTCGGATCGAAGCGATCGAGGTTGTGTTTGCTCTCGTTGTGCGGCCCGTTGTCGCTCGTGAAAATGACGAGGGTGTTTTCAGCGAGGCCGAGCAATTCGAGCTGGTCCAGCATCCGGCCGACGTAGCCATCCATCCGCGTGATCATCGCGGCCTGCCCCTTGTCCTGATCGGGCCAGTCCATTTTGGCATAGGGACCGTAATCGGGCACGTGGGCGCCGTCGCCGATCTCCTTGGCCCGCTCGTTGTTGGCATGAGGAATGACGAGGCTCCAGTAGAGGAAGAAGGGTTTGTCCTGGTTTTTCGAAACAAACTTGAGGGCCTCGTCGGTGAGGAGGTCGTCCGAGAACAGGATGGGGTCCTCCGAATAGCCGCCGCCATGCTCGCCGACGGGAGTGATGTAGTTCGGCAAGGCGACCTTGGCTTCGTTCCGCCAGAGGTAGTCGGGAAAATGGTTGTGGGCGTGGTGTTGGTTGAGGTAGCCGAAGAATTCATCAAAGCCCTGCTTGAGCGGCAGGCCCGTCTCGGCCGCACCGACATCCCCGAGCCCCCACTTGCCGATGAGGGCGGTGCGGTAGCCGGCCTTTTGCAGCGCCGCGGCCACCGTCACATCACCCGTCTTCAGGGCCTGGGCGGCGGGGTTGTCCTTCCCGGCGTTGCCACGGACACGGGTGCGGCCGTGGTGCTGGCCGGTCATGAGCACGCTGCGCGAGGGGGCACAGACGGTGGCACCGGCATAGAAATGGGTGAAACGCATCCCCTCCGCGGCCATGCGATCGAGGCGCGGGGTTTTGATGACCTTTTGTCCGTAGCTGCCGAGATCGCCCCAGCCGAGATCGTCGGCCATGATCCAGATGAGATTGGGACGGGTGTCGGCGGCCCGGGCTTCACCACCGAGGATACCGAGCGACACGGAGAGGAGAAAAAGGAGGCGATTCATGAATTCAGGTTAGGGTTTTTGCCAGGGTGTGGAGCCGCCGCGCTGGATGTGGCGCGAGAGGGCGGTGGAGAGTTCGTTGAAAATCTTCGGCGCCTTCGCCGCGACGTTGGTGGTTTCGCGAGGGTCGTTTTTCAGGTGGTAAAGTTCAAGCGGGCTGTAGGGATCGTTCTGCAGCAGCTTCCACTCGCCGCGAATGAGGGCGTGGTAGTCCTTGCCGCCGTAGGCTTTGCCGCCCTCGCGGCGGACGAAATAGAGCTCGCGCCCCTCCGGCATGGGCTTGCCTTCGAGCAAAGGCACGAGGCTGACGGCGTCGAGCTGCTCCGGGGCGCCGGACTTCGCTCCGGCGAGTTCGAGAAAGGTGGGAACCAGATCGAAATTCAATCCCGCGTAGTCGCTCTTCGATCCCGCGGCGATCTTCGCGGGCCAGCGCATCAGGAAAGGCACGCGCAGGCCGCCATCGTAGTGGCTCTGCTTGCCGTCGCGCCAGGGGTCGTTGTTTTGTCCGTGCGGCAGCGAACCGCCGTTGTCGGCACTGAAGACGACGACGGTGTTTTCCGTGAGACCCAGTTCATCGAGCGAAGTGAGGACGCGCCCGATGCCGTGGTCGAGATGTTCGACGAAGGCGACGTTGGCGGCACGTTTTTCGTCCAGATCAGGATGGCGCTCTTTCACCTTCGCGAGCCATTCCGCGGGTGGCTCGATCGGAAAGTGCGGGGCGTTGTAAGCGAGATAGAGGTAGAAGGGCTGGTCGGGTTTCGCGGCGCGCTCTTTCAGGTAGGCGATGGACCAGTCGGTGAAGAGATCGGTGGCGTGACCTTCGGCTTCGATGACCTCGTCGTTGCGCCGGAGGTAGTTGTTCCCGTGGCGCAGGTGGGTCGTGTAGCTGTCCATCATGTCGCCGAGGAAGCCGTGGAAGAAGTCGAAGCCGCGTTCGTTCGGGGTGTTCGGGGATTCGAGACCGAGATGCCATTTCCCGATGATGCCGGTGTGGTATCCGGCCTCGCCCAGTTCGTCGGCGATCGTGGGGACCCCGGGCGCGAACCAGCCCCACGAATTTTCCGGCTGGGTACGGATCACGCCAGGCACCCCGACGCGGTCGGGATAACGTCCCGTGAGGAGCGCGGCACGCGAGGGTGAGCAGACGGTGCAGTTCGCCCGCATCGCCGTGAAGACCATGCCTTCCTCCCCGATCCGGTCGATGTTCGGTGTCTGCACGTCCTTGGCCCCGTAGGTGGAGACGTCGCCGTAGCCGTGATCGTCGGTGAAGATGACGAGAAAATTCGGTGCGGCGGCGCGGACTTCGCCGCAAAGGGCGACAAGCGCGGAGAGGACCAGGAACTGAAAACGGATTCGCATCAGTCCCACGCTACGAAACCCCACCCGGGTCGGTCAAGAGACGCGATCGGCGGATCAGGTGTCCACATAAGCTACCGGTTTCCTCACCGTGTAGGGCAGCCGCAGGTCCGACTCATCCCACGAATCGACCACCTCAACACGGGTGCCATGGGTGACATGCTCGAAAAGAATTGGGGCGACCTGCTGGGGCAGGCGGATGCATCCCGCCGAGGCCGGGTAGCCGGGCACGTCACCCACATGCATGCCGACGGTGGTGTGACCGAGCCGCATCCAGTAGGGCATGAACACATGATAAAGGGTCGAGACTTTCCCGGAGGCGACTTTTTCAGTGATCTGATAGGATCCCCGTGGGGTGTGTTTTCCGCGCCGCGCCGACGAGATCGCCGTGTCGATCGCCACGAGATCGTCGATGACGAGGAAAGCCCGTTGCCGACCGATGTCGACGATGACCTTTCGCCTTTTTCCATCGGCTGACTTCAGAAGAGCCTCATTGATGTAGGCGTCGCCGTGGGCGTCGCGGTAGTGCGAGCGGTGGACCGGGCGTGGCTTGGGTTTTTCGACCTCTGCCGGAGCGTTCTTCGCCTTCTTCTTCGCCTTGAGCTTGTCGAAGAGTCCGGCCTCGGCGGTGGGGCCGATGGTAACGAAGATCGCCATCGCGAAGAGAAGCGGCCTGGAGACGGATGAAGGAAGAATCGATCTCATGTCTTGCGCGAAGTTCCCGACGACGGATTGCGGCAGCGCCGAAGGATAGATCGGTAGTCGCCTCCTTTCATCCGGATTTTGAGGAAAGGTGAATGGGCATCGGGAAAAGCATCGGTTCACGCGAATCCACCCGTCCTCCGGCGTCATCGCGGCATCGCCAAGTCCTCCCGCTCCGGGATAGGATCGAGACCGATGAAATCCGCTCCGCTCGCTCTTCTCCTCACCTTGGCCGCCGGTTCCGCCACCCTCGCCCAGGAGTCCGCCCCTCCCCTGCTCCGCGCGGGCATCGTCGGACTCGACACTTCCCACGTCCCGGCTTTCACCAAACTCTTCAACGATCCGAAGGCAGACGGCGATCTCGCGGGCATCAAGGTCGTGGCGGGCTATCCGGGCGGCACCGACATGCCGGCGAGCAAGGACCGTGTCGCGAAGTTCACCGAGCAGGTCAAGGGCATGGGCGTCGAGATTGTCGAGACGATCCCGCAATTGCTCGAGAAGGTCGACGTGGTTCTGCTCGAGAGCGTCGACGGCCGCATCCACCTCGAGGAGGCGAAGCAGATCTTCCCCTCCGGAAAGCCGGTCTTCATCGACAAACCGCTCGGCGGCAACCTGCCCGAGTCCATCGCCATCTTCGAACTCGCGAAGAAACACAAGGTCCCCGTCTTCTCGAGCTCGTCGACCCGCTTCGGCGTCGGACTCTCGGCGGTCGAAGGCAACGCGGAACTCGGCGACCTCCTCGGCGCGACGACCTGGGGACCCTGCTCCTACCAACCCGGCACACCCGATCTTTTCTTCTACGCGATCCACGGAGTCGAGGCCCTCTACACGATCATGGGCACCGGCTGCGAAACGGTCTCGCGGGTGAAAGGCCCGGTGCATGACCAGGTCACCGGCACTTGGAGTGGCGGCCGTCTCGGCGTCTACCGCGGCATCGTCAAGGGCAAGGCCGATTTCGGCGCCACCGTCTATGGCAGCAAGAGCATCCTCCAGATCGCCGAGTCGCCGAACTACGGGCACCTTTGCCGGGCCATCGGCAAATTTTTCCGCACAGGTGTCGCCCCCGTCAGCGAGGAAGAGACGCTCGAACTGCTCACCTTCATGGAAGCCGCCGACGAGAGCGTGCGCCAGGGAGGGAAGGCCGTCGCCCTCAGCGAGGTCTTCGCGAAAGCGAAGGAAGAAGCGGCGAAGTTGATCGACTAATCATTCGTCATGCGTCTGCTGCTTCTGCTCATCCTTGCGTTCCCGGCTTTCGTTTCGGCCGAAACGCCTCCCACCGTGAAAGTCGGCGAAGTCCGCCGCATCTTCCACAATGGCGAGCACAACGCTTTCACCGATCTCTGCCGTTTCCGCGGCCAGCTTTACCTGACCTTCCGCAGTTGTCCCGACGGCCACATGGTTCACCCGACCGCATCGATCATCGTCCTACGCAGCGCAGACGAGGGAAAAACCTGGGCGCCGGTCCATCGTTTTTCGGTGAAGGACCGCGACACGCGCGATCCGCATTTCCTCGTCTTCCGCGACCGGCTCTTCGTTTACACCGGCACCTGGTGGAGCGGCCCGACCACGATCCCCGTGGCCGAGTATGACATGAACAAACACCTCGGCTACGCCGTCCACAGCGGCGATGGCACGAACTGGAGCGAGCCGGAGATGCTCGAAGGCACTTTCGGCCACTACATCTGGCGCGCCGCCACGCACGATGGCAAGGCCTACCTTTGCGGACGACGCAAACCCGGCTTCGAGATCGGTCCGCGCGGCGAGGGAGAAAAAGTCCAGTCCCTCCTCCTTGAGAGCGACGACGGACTGATCTGGAAAAAGCGCGCCTTTTTCAACGAACAAGCCGGAGACGAAACCGCCTTCCTCTTCGAGCCCGATGGCAGTCTCCTCGGGATCGGCCGTCATGGCGGAGGCAAAAATGCCTTCCTGTTGCGCTCCCATCCGCCCTATCAAGAGTGGTCGCGCGAGCATCTCGACCGCCCCGTCGGCGGCCCGCTCGTCGCGAAGTGGGGAGAGCAGGTCCTCGTCGGTGGTCGCAAGACCACGAAGGAACATGGCCCGAAAACCTCCCTCTGCTGGCTGGTCGATGGAGCCCTTCACGAATTCACCGAGCTCCCGAGCGGTGGGGACAATTCCTATCCCGGTTTCGTCACCCTCGCGCCCGACCGCGCCCTCGTCTCTTGGTATTCCAGCCACGAAAAGGATCAAGCCGGCAAAACCATCACCGCCATTTACCTCACCGACCTGACCCTGACCAACCCATGAAAGACCTCAGCCGCCGCCGTTTCTTCGAGGAATCCGTCATGACCGCCGCCGCGGCCGCCCTGCCAGCCCAACTGCTCGCGCAGGAAAAGGCGCCGTCCGTGAGCGCGAACGAAAAACTCACCGTCGCCATCATCGGCTGCGGCATCCGTGGCAAGGCCCATGCCCGGGAGCTTGCCCGCCTCCCCGATTGCGACATCGCCTACGTCTGCGATCCCGATCTCGACCGCGCCGACGAGGTTGCCGCGCTCCTCACCGGCGAGTTGAAACGGCCCATGCCGAAGAAAGTGCAGGACCTCCGTATCATCTGCGATGACAAGTCGGTCGACGCCGTTTTCATCGCCACCCCGAACCACTGGCATTCCCTCGGCGGGATCTGGGCGATGCAGGCGGGCAAGGACGCCTACGTCGAGAAACCGGTCAGCCAGAATGTCGCCGAGGGACGCCGCCTCGTCGAGGTCGCCCGCGAGCTCGGACGCATCTGCCAGACCGGCACGCAGAACCGTTCCCGCGGTCCGCTTGCCGCAGCAATGCAATACATCCACGAAGGCAAACTCGGCGAGGTGAAACTCGCCCGCAGCATCATCTACGGGGGCCGTGGTTCCATCGGAGGCCCCGTCGAGACGCCAATCCCGCCGCGCTGCGACTACAACCTTTGGGCGGGTCCGGCCCCGATGACGAAGCTGACCCGCGCCCGCTTCCACTATGACTGGCACTGGATGTGGGACACCGGCAACGGTGACATCGGCAACAGCAACGTCCACTCCATCGACATCTGCCGCTGGGGACTCGGCGTCACCGGACTCGGCGACAGCGCCATCAGCTACGGCGGTCGCCTCGGCTACACCGACGTCGGCGACACGCCGAATTCGCAGGTGGGCATTTTCCAGTTCGGCGACAAGACCATCGTCTCGGAGACCCGCGGACTGAAGACCGCCCCCTTCCATCCGTCGATCAAGGCGATGTGGTTCTTCTACGGCAGCGAAGGCATCATCGCCGAGACCGGGCTCTATGATCCCGAGGGCAAACTGATCCAGGCCTTCGAAGGCCAATCGGCAAACCATTTCGCCAACTTCCTCGACGCCGTCCGCACCCGGAAACGCGAGGACCTCAAGGCGGAGATTCTCGAAGGCCACCAGTCCTCCGCGCTTTGTCACCTCGCCAACATTTCCTATCGTCTCGGCACGAAGGCGAGCGTCGAGGAGATTGGCACGAAGCTCGGTGAAGTTGAAACCAACGACGAAGCCCGCGAAGACCTCGAACGCACCCGCCATTACCTCGCCGAAGCCGGTGTCGATCTCGCCAAGACGCCGATGACCCTCGGCCGCCACCTCCGTCTCGATGGAGACAAGGAGAAGTTCCTCGACGATCCCGAGGCCGATGCCCTGCTGAAGCGGGAGTATCGTGCGCCTTTTGTGGTCGAGGGAGTGTGAGACCAAGGAGGCGCGACATTCCTGTCGCGCGGCTGGAGGAGCCTCGCTTGACGGGCGACAGGAATGTCACCCCTCCTTGGGTCCAGAGAAGCCATCAACGAATCATGAAACGCTTCATCGCCGCGACTCTCCTTGCCCTCGTGGTCACTTCCTGCGCGGGCCCGAAAAAATCGACGACGGCAGCTCCCGTCCCATCCCCCACCGTCGCCCCCGACAACCCCGTCTCCGAAATAGCCCAGCGCGAAATTCTCCGGCGCCAGGAACGCCTCCGGCAGATGGATGCGGCCGCACTGGAGGCAAATCGCGCGCTTTCCGAAAACGACCTCGAGGGAGCCGTGAGCGGATTCCGTCGGGCTTCGCAAGTCTCCCCCTGAATCCCAGATGATCCGATTGATTCTCACCACCCTGGTCCTGATCTTCCTGACCGCCTCCGTCGAGGGCGGCACCGTTCGAATTCTCACGATCGGCAACAGCTTCTCGCGCAACGCGACGAACCATCTCGACGATCTGGCCAAGGCGGGCGGGCACACCTTGATCCATCGCCCCATCGTCGTTGGCGGGGCCTCTCTCGAACTGCACGCGACGCGGGCGCAGAAGCATGAGGCGGATCCCGCGGACAAAGCCGGGCTCTACTCGAACGGACGCAGCCTCAAGGACGAGCTCCTCGCGGAGCGGTGGGACTACGTCACGATCCAACAAGCCAGCATCAAGAGCCACGACCCGGCTACCTACCAGCCCTACGCGGACTGGCTCGCCGCCTACATCGCGAAACACGCCCCGACCGCAAAGCTCCTGATCCACCAGACCTGGGCCTACCGGGTCGATGATCCGCGCTTTACCAAACCCTCGGACAAACCCGGAGAACCGAAGACGCAGGAGGAAATGTATCGGGGCCTGACAAATGCCTATCGGTCCCTCGCCGGGAGACTCGGAGCCGGCATCTTGCCGGTCGGCGACGCCTTTTTCCTCGCCGACACCGACGTAAACTGGGGATTCAAACCCGACGCGAACTTCGATTCCAAACTTGCGAAGTCGCCCGCATTGCCCGCCCAGACCTACTCCCTCCACGTCGGCTGGCGCTGGGTGAAACCGAAGGAAGGCGGCGAGGCAAAGCTCCAGATGGACGGCCACCACGCGAATCTCGCGGGCGAGTATCTCGGGGCCTGTGTGTGGTACGAGGTGCTCTTTGGTCAGAGCGTGGTCGGCAATGACTACGTGCCGGAGGGCCTTGAGGTCGGGTACGCCGAATTTCTCCAAGAGACAGCGCACCGTGCGGCGGGAAAACTGTAACTCACCCTACCCGATCGCGGACCGGATTTCGCTGGTTTCGGAGACGCCTTTTCGATAGGGCTGGTCCATGACCCTGCCGCCTCTCCGATTGCCCAGCCTTCTGGCTATAACCTGTGCCCTTTTCTGTCCCGCCCCTGCCTCTGCCGCCGACGATCCGCTCGTCTTCGTCTCCTCCTTCGCCGGCGGCGAAAAGGGTGGGATCACCGCCTTTCGTCTCTCGCTCGAGGATGGTTCGCTCACGCAATTGGAACGGACCGGCGGCATCGAGAATCCCTTCTTCATCGCCGTCTCGCCGGATCAGCGTTTTCTCTACGCGGTGCATGCGAAGGCCTTCGGAGGAAAGGAAGACGAAGAGGTCGCTGCCTATGCGATCGACAAGGCAACGGGCAAGCTCACTTTGCTCAACCGCCAGTCCGCCAAAGGCACCGCGACCTGTTATCTCGAGGTCGATGCCACAGGAAAAACGCTCCTCCTCGCCAACTATTCGAGCGGCAGCGTCGCCGCCCTGCCGATCCGGGAAGACGGTTCACTGGGCGAAGCCGCCTCGTTCATCCAGCACCAAGGCGGCTCGAAGGTCGATCCGAAACGACAGGACGGACCCTACGCCCATAGTATCATCGTCAGCCCGGACAACCGCTTCGCCTACGCCGCCGATCTGGGACTCGACCAGATCCTCGCCTACCGGCTCGATCCCGCGACCGCGAAGCTCGAATCCGCTTCGCCCGCCTTTGTCGCCTCACCTCCCGGAGCCGGGCCACGCCACCTCCGCTTCGCACCCGACGGTAAAAACCTCTACGCCATCGACGAGCTCTCCAACACCATCACCCGGTATTCCCACGGCGCAGCCCCGGGCGCCCTGACGAAACAAGAAAGCTTTTCCACACTTCCCGATGATTTCACCGGCAGCAGCTACTGCGCGGATCTCAAGTTCACCCCCGACGGACGTTTCCTCTACGGCACCAACCGCGGCCACGACAGCCTTGCCATCTTCCGGGCGGGGGAGGACGGCGTCATCTCCCGCGTCGGCGTTGTCCCCAGCCTTGGCAAAGGACCCCAAAATCTTCTCGTCACACCCGACGGCAGATGGCTCCTCTGCGCGAACATGCCGGGAAACAACCTTGCCGTCTTCCGTATCGACGGGGAAAGCGGCAGATTGACCTCCGCGGGCAAGCCGCTCGAGATCACGATGCCCTCCTGCATCCGGATCCTTCCCTGACCGTCCAGCGTGGCGGGCGATCAGATCGCATGTGAAATCTCGGAGGGCACCGCTTCGAGATCGTGGCACGCTCTCACAAACCCCGCGGCGCTCCACGCCTGGTAGTGTTTCCCCATGGGGCGTCCGGTGACACCGTGGTGCCACTCATTGAATTCCCAGGTCTGAGTTTGTCCGAGTTTGCAGAGTTCCGCCAGCTTGACGAGCTCGCGCTGCGCCAGTTCCGGCATGCCCAGGCGGTGGATGAACCGTACCCACATCGAGCCGATGAACGGCCACAATCCTCCGTTGTGATAGTGGTTGGGCAGATTGAGAAGATTCACGGTGTAATAGGTACGCCATTCGGGATCCCCGGCCTGCACGGGAGGATAGAGATTTTTCACCGGACCGGGATCGTTCACCCCGCATCCCCACAGGAAGCGGAAGGTCATGAGAGCTCGTTCGCGGTCGAGGAGACCGGTCAGATAAGCGAGCAGATTCCCGCAGACATCACACCGCCAGCTGAAACTGAAGGGCGAGACCTGGGCCACGAGATAACGCGCGTCTCCGAGGGAATACTGCGTGTCGGTGAAGCTGTTCGGATCGCCGTCTTTTCCCATGGCCGTGGTCGGCCAGAAGGTCTTGAGGAACTTTTTCCTGACAAACGCCGCATGTTTCCGATACCCCTCCGCCTTTCCCTTGTCACCGAGATTATCGGCAAGACGCACGTAGCAATCGAGGGTGCGGTACCAGAGCACCTCGTCGTAGAGCACGTGATAGCTGAATCCGAACAAATCGGCCCAGTCGCTCGCCTCGGGGATCTCCAGGAGCCCGCATCCATTCGAGTCGTGGGCCCCCAGCCAGTCCATGGCCCGCTGGAGCCGGTCGGCGTGACGCCGTGCCAGGCTCCAATCGCCCCGCACCTCGCAAAAGTGCACCAGACCGATGATGATCCACATGACGCTGTCGATGCTCGCGATGCCACCGACCCCGGCGTAGTCCGGCTCTCCTGTCTCGAGACGGACGTTGGCCGGAATCTGGCCGGTGGGGCTCTGCTTCGTCAGGAGCGTCTCAAACGTCGCGACCTGGGCGCGCCGGATATCCTCGTCCTCGAGATCCAGGGTCCACAAGGCGGTGATGGCACCGTCGCGCGCCCAGACCGAGCGATAGTTCGCGTCGGTTCCATAGACCGAATTGTCAGCCAACGAACACGCACTGAAGCCCATCGGCGTCACATTCTTCCGCAGGGCTTCGATGGCCCGCAGATATCCCTCCGCCAGCAATTCGCGTTCTTCCTGGTTGAGGGCTCGATATTCTTCGGGGCGGAAAAGGATCCGGGACATGAGTGAGGTGGTGGTGATGTCAGGACATTTCAGGAAGTGGTCTCCGCCAATTCGTCGAGATCGGCATAAGCTCCGCGGAAACGTTCGAAGAGCGCCAGGGTGCGCCGGGCGATCCCCGTCCAACCGAACTGGCGGCGCGCGAAGCGGGCTCCTTCCACCGAGAGCCGCTCCCGGAGCCGGGGGTAGCGCATCGGGAGAGCGAGCATCGCGGCGTATTCCTCCGGACGCTTCGGATCGGCGAAAAGCGCGTGTTGACCGAAGTCGATCGCGTCATGAAGACCTCCGTGCACCGTCACGACCGTCGGTGTCCCGCAGGCCATCGCCTCGATCGCCGTCATGCCGAAGGGCTCGTAGCGGGAAGATAGGGCGAAGACCCCGGCGGCGCGGTAGTGGTCCGCCATCTCGGCATCGGCGACATACCCCATCCATCGAATCTGCCTGGAGAGACCGAGACCCGACCCGAGTTTTTTCCATTCCTCGACGCGTTCACGATCGCGGTCAGACCCCGCGCCCACCGCAAGCTGCAGGCGGGCCTTCGGCACGAGACGCCGCAGCGCCGGGAGGGAGGCGATGAGAAGATCGATCCCCTTGTTCATCGCCGCGCGCCCCACGCAGTAGACATCCGTGGCGGCGAAACCGAGACGCCCCCGCACCTCGGCAATCCGTTCGGGGGGCGCGGGAGTGAAGCGCTGCTCATCGATTCCCGGAGGGATCATGGTGACGTGGGAGACCGGGATCCCATAGTCCGAACGGATGAGATCCACCTGTTGTTCGGTCGTCGCGATGATGTGATCGCAATTGCGGTAGATGAGAAACTCCTTTTCGATGCGTTCTGAAAAGCGGTAGATCTTTTCCCCGTCGCGTCCCGCCCCCTTCATGTCCTTCCGCTTCCAGGATCCGAGTGAATGCGGCGTGTGGACATGCGGGATCCGCAACTCCTCGGCGATACGCTGACCGGCCCAACCCGCGTCCCAATAGTGGCTGTTGACCACATCATAGCGGAGGCCCCGCCGGTTCACTTCGGCGAGGAAATTGGTGACAAAGTCCCGGAGAAGCCCGTGCATGTCCTCCTTGCGGATGAAGTCCCTGCCGCCGAAAGGGATGCGCCAGACCTTCAGGTTCGGATTGATCCGGTCGAACTCTGGCTGCTTGCCGAACCGACGCGTCACCAGATCGACCTTGTAGCCGAGCCGGGCGAATCGTTTCGCCAGCTCGAGGACAAAGACGACCTGGCCACCGGTGTCGGGCTTGCCCAGTTCGGGTTCGGCGGCGACGTAGCCGTGGATGGACAGGAGGAGGAGTCTTCCGTGGGTTTGGTTTTTTTCAGCCATAAGTGTATGGGGCGGGGCGCAACGCTCCCCAGTGGAGCAGGCCCTCGAGAATTCCCGCGGCGCGCGGTGCGCGGGCGAAATAAGTGCGCGACGGATCCGCGCCGGCGATCAGCTCGCAGCGGGCGTTTCCCACCGCGATGGCCCGATCGGCCACGTGAAACATCGCCAGGTCGTTCCCTGAGTCGCCCGCCACGATCATCCGATCCCGGCTCATCCCTAACAGACGCACCACTTCCAGGGCGGCCGCTCCTTTGCCGGCAGCGGCGGGGATCACGTCGAAATCACTCACCCCCGAAGTGATGACACGCGAACCGGGAGCGTCGCGTCGGATCGATTCCCTCAACTTCGGCCACAACGACTTCGGGACCGAGAAGCTCGCCTTGTGCTTCGTCTGCATCTCGGGAGGATGGGGAGCACAACCCGCCCTGGCCATGATTCCATCCACCACGGAGCGATCCCAAGCCGCGAAGCGATCGCTCCATTCGCAACAAGGTATCCCGCCAACCTCGATCTCGGTTCCGAGTGCCGAGACGATCCCATCGATCCTCAACGAGGGTGGAAACGCGCTCAAGGTGGCGGCCAGGCTCGTGCGCGGTCTGCTGGAATTCAGCACGACCAGCAGCGAATCAGAAACTTCGGAAAATTCCCGGAGCGAGCAGCAGTCACCGGCGAGGGTGTCGTCCACATCCGTGACGAGCAGCCATTGCGGTGAATCCAGAAACCTCATCCTCTCGCGCCGTGGAGCGCGACCGTGGCGATACTGCCTGCACAAAGGGTCGCGCGTGCTTGCCCGAAGGCTAACACAGCATCAAGGATGGCGCCAACAAAGTCTCGACTTTTTGACGCAGAACAAGTTGTGAAAGGAACTTACTTCGCCTTGGCGTCCCCTTTGGTTTTGCCCGCTTTCCCTTTCCCTTTCGGTCCCTTCTCTTTCCAGAACTCCTCCGCATCCGGCAGCGGACCGGCCATGGGTGGTGTCTCGAAAAACTTCCCGTCATCAATCATCCGCGGATCACCCGTGCCCTTCAGCACGTCGAGCAACTCTTTCTCCAAGGCCTCCTTCACCTCCGCATACGCCGGATCCTCGGCGAGGTTGGTGGTTTCGTGAGGATCCTTTTTCAGATCGTAGAGTTCATACTTCGGCCGCTTCCCGTAGACCCACTGATAGTGATCCCGCCACTCGGGCGTGTCGCGAACACCGACGAGCCAGGCTTTCGTCGGGCCTGAGTCTTCGTCGGGCAAGGTGACGCGGGTCTCGTTCTCGAGGTCTTCGACCGAGGGCGTGCCGCTGCTGTCGAGCAGATAGGGATCGCCCATGGGATAACGATCGGGACGGAAATTGATGATCAGCACGTGATCGGCCGTGCGGATGGCGCGCTGGGGATAAGGCGTGTAGTCCGATCGCGCGATCTCGACGTGGCGCTCGCGTCCCGTGAAAACACGGGTGCGGCTCTCGTCGACGAGGCCGCTCTTTTCCGAGCGCAGAGTCGGCCAAAGGCTGCGGCCAGTCATCACCTCCGGTGCCTTCAAGCCCGCGGCCTCGAGGAAGGTCGGAGCCAGGTCGGTGAGCGAGGCGAAGTCATCGACGATGCGCCCGCCTTTCACGCCCGGACCGGTGATGGAAAGGCAAACGTTCGTGCCGAAGCCGTAGAGGTTGCATTTGCCGTGAGGGAATCCGGGAGCCCCGTGATCGCCGCTGATCACGATGAGGGTGTTCTCCTTCTCCCCACGTTTCCCGAGCTCATCGAGCAGGGCACCGATGCCGGCGTCCCACGCTTTGATTTCCCCGAAATAATCCGCGAGGTCCTCGCGCACCTCGGGCACGTCGGGCAGGAACGGTGGCATCTTGCCCTTGAGCGTGTCGGGATCGATGCCCCAGAGCGCCTTGCCGCTGCCCTTGATCCACTTGCGGTGCACGTTGGTGGGCCCGAACCAATAACACCAGGGGCCATCACCCTCCTTCGCATCGAGAAAGTCCGCGAAGTTGCCGCGCGATTCCTCCAGAAGCTCGGCCTTGATCGTCTCGAAGGGGGTGCCTTCGGCGACGGCCTTTTTCGCGTTCTGGGAGAACTGGTTGAATCGGCCGCCGCGCTTCGCGAAGGCCTGCTCCTTGGTGAAAGGCGAGTTTGCCGGCGTGCCGGGGCCCCAGACTTTATGGGTGTAGCCGATGAAATAGCCGGCCTCCTGGAGCAGCAGCGGGTAACTCGGAATCGTGGCATCCCAGACCGCGCCGCGCAGGATCGCACCGGTGTTGGTGCGCCAGAAATGTTGTCCTGTCAGGAGGGCGCTGCGGCAGGGAGTGCAAGACGGAGCGCTGACGTGGGCGTTGCGGAAGAAGACGCCTTCCTTCGCGATCTTGTCGAAGTTCGGGGTCTCGACGACATCGTTGATCGTGCCCGGTCCCTCGGTCTCGCGGAGAAGGGAGGCGTAACGGCCCCAGTCGTCGGCGAAGAGGAAGAGGATGTTCGGCTTTTTCTCCGCCGCCGATGCTGCGGTGAGACAGAGGGAAAGGGCGAGAGTGAAGAGGGTCGGGTGTTTCATCAAGGAGCTTCAGGTCAATTGGCAGAATTGGCGGGACGCTTCTTTTTACCCTGCTCTTTGGGCGAAGTTGCGCCGGGATTTGCCGTGAGAAAGGCGCGATCGAGTTCAGTGGGGCGGGCATCCACGTAGCGATCGAGGATGGCCTGGAGCTTCACCCGCGCCTCCGGCGCGGCATCGGGAGCGAGCGGGGCGCCCTCCTCGAAGGGATCGGCGGAGAGGTCGAACATCTGACCGCCACGGTAGAGCTTGAAGGCGTGATCGAAGGCGTACTCTTTCACCTTCAGATCGGCCTGTTGCCGGGGCGAATACCAGAGGTAGAGCGCGTCGCGCGGCGTTCCCGCTTCACCTTTCAATTGTGGCAGAAAACTGACGCCGTCGCTGCCGTCGGGCACGGGAACTCCGGCCGCGTCGCAAAGCGTCGGCAGGAAATCGACCGCGCCGATGAGATCCTGACAAACCCGCCCCTTCTTCATCACCGCCGGCCAGCTCGCGATCAGCGGCACATGGGTGCCGCGGGAGGTGGTCGTGCCCTTGCCGCCTTGGTAGTCGGTTCCTTGGAAACGGCTCGTCACCGTGGAATGAGTGCCGTTGTCGCCGAGAAAGAGCAGCAGCGTGTTTTCACGAATGCCGAGTTCTTCAAGCTTCGCATCGAGACGTCCGATCATCTTGTCCATGAAAGCGGTCATGTCGGCGAAATGTTTCACATCGCGATGAACCTTCTCGCCAATGGCTTTCGGGTCCCAATCACCACTGTCCGGCGTCGGCTGGAAGGGATCGTGGGTGAGGATCATCGGATAATAGAGGAAGAAAGGCCGGTCCCGGTGCCGCGTCACGAAATCGAGGGCGAAGTCGTTGATGAGAGCGGGCCCGTAGCTGCCCTCGGGATACTCCTCCTCGACCCCGTTGCGTTCGAGGCCGGGATTCGCATATCGCGGCGGGCGGCGGGTCTGTTGCCAGAGCAGCGCATCATCGAAGCCGAAGTGTTGCGGCGAATCGGTCTCCTTGCCGAGCTGCCACTTGCCGCAGACGCCGGTGGCGTAGCCGACCTGTTTCAGGAGATGGGCGAAGGTGATCTCGTTTCGCGGCAGGGTGCCGAAATTGAGGTAGTTCCGCACATTGTGTTTCCCCGTCATCAAGGCGACCCGGGTCGGCGTGCAGAGCGGGTAGGAATGCGCGTTCTCAAACCTCACGCCTGTGGCGGCGAGCCGGTCGAGATGGGGTGTTTGATAGGATTCTCCACCGTTCGCCCCGACACATTCATAGCCAAAATCGTCGGCCATGATGAGGATGAGATTAGGCCGGGCGGCAACCTCGCTCCACGGGAAACACGAGACCGCGAGGACCGACAAGACCACGAAAAGGCGGCGGCGGATCATGGCAGCACGGGCGTCAGCCGGGTGGCATGATCCATTTGCACCGGAAAACGGGCACCATGGGCCTCCGTCTGGGCAATGAGCCCCTCCATCATGCGCCGCAGTTCCTCCGGCCTTGCCTTGGCGAGATCGTTCTGCTCGAAGGGATCTTCGGCGAGATTGAAGAGCTGGTAGCGAGCCCCGCCGGACTGGATCAGCTCCCCGTGGGTCGGCACATCAGGCAGGTAGTGGTAGATCACCTTCCAATCACCGTCGCGCCAGACCGTGAAGTAGTTGCTGCGATGCGGCCCGTGCGGGTAATGCATCAGGAATTGCCGGGGATGGGAATCGTCGGTCTTGCCAGTGAGCAGCGTCTGGAGCGGACGCCCATCGACCACATGCTCTGCCGGCGTGGCGACTCCCGCGAGTTGCAACACGGTCGGAAAAAGGTCGGTGACATTCGCGACTTGCGATTGGATCGCTCCTGCCGGGATGGGCAGAGCCTTTTGCAGAGGATTGTCAGGATTCACCTTCGCCCAAGCGGCGATGAAAGGCACGCGCATGCCACCCTCGTAATGGGCACCCTTCTTTCCGCGGAGCGGCGCGGCGCAGGCGACCTCGTGCTGGTTGCCGAGGGGAGCGTCGGATCCGTTGTCGCCAAGGAAGATCACGAGCGTGTCCTCGGCCTCGCCGATCGCCTCAAGCTGGTCGAGGACATCACCAAGCGATTGGTCCATGCCTTCGACGAGGGTGGCAAAGGCCTGGGCCTGCTCCGGTTTGCCCGAGTCCTTGTAATTGGCCGCAAACCGTGGATCGGAATCGAAGGGTGCATGGACGGCGTAGTGGGCGAAGTAGAGGAAAAACGGATCGCCCGTACCCACCACTTCCTTGAGGGCCGCGTTGGCCTCGATCGTGAGCGCCTCGGTCAGGAAGGTGTCGGTGCCATGGTATTTTTCCAGTCCTGGCACGGCGTGATGGGTACGCTTTCCGAGCCCTCCATAGTTTTTCTCCCCAAAGTAGCTACCCGGCGCACCGAAGGAGGCGCCCGCGATGTTGCGGTCGAAACCGATCTTCGAGGGATCTGCCCCGGGCAACGCACGGGGTGCGAAGTGTCCCTTGCCGACGTGGAGGGTGCGGTAGCCTCCTGCCGCGAGCAGCCCGGGCAGGGTGATGTCGCCGGGAGCGAGACCCTCCCAATCCCAATCGGGAGCGCCTTGCGGCCCCGCATTGTTCTGATCAGGATTGATCCAGTTGGTGACGCCGTGCCGGGCGGCGTTCTGCCCGGTCATGACCGACACGCGGGTCGGCGAGCAGACGCTCATCGCATAGAATTGATTGAAACGGATCCCCTGCCCCGCGAGCCGCTCCATCGAGGGCGTGCGATAGAAATCGTTCAAAGGGTAACGCTTCGGTTTGCCGTCCTCGCCGGTGAGGAAAGGCACCGAGGTATCCATGATGCCCATGTCATCGATGAGGAACACCACGAAGTTCGGCCGGTCCGCGGCGATCGTCGATTGTGCCAGGGCAATAGCGCCAAAAAGAAGGAAAACGATGCGGGAATTCATCGCGCTATCGGAACCTTTCGGGCGATGAATGTCAAGATACGGCGATTCTGAACGACGCGACTTCACTCCGCAACCTACACCGAAGCCTTGCGCAGCTTGTCGAGAATCGCCTTCCCCACACCGCGATCGGGCACGGGTTCGGCGATGATCTCGTCGAAGCCGCCCTTGTCGAGCTGGCCGATGAGATGGAAAAGACGGATCCCGGCTTCGGCGACACGGCCCGATCCGGGGCTCATCACCGCGACCTCGGCCCAATCATGCAAATCGAGGAAGCCGTCCTTTTCCTCACCTCGATAACTCAGCAGCGCGTAGCGTTTGCCGGGATCGGGGGAGAAATCGCGCGGGCTCTCGAGGAGGCGCAGCGGTGTGCGCGGGGCATAATGTTTTGCGAGCATGCCGGGTGCCTCGGGGGCGGCGCTCTCGACGGCTTCGTTCCGTTTCACGAAGACGACCTTGCCGAATTTCTTGAGGTCATCCTCGGTGATAGGCCCGGGTCGGAGCACTTCGATGATGGGTTTCGGGGTGCCTGGAAGGATCCTCACGATGGTCGACTCGAGCCCGCGGGCACAGGCGCCGCCATCGACGATGAGGGGGATACGGCCATCGAGTTGGTCGAAGACGAGCGCGGCCGAAGTGGGACTGAGCGCGCCGAAACGATTCGCGCTGGGCGCGGCGACGGGACCTCCGAAGTGCTTGAGGATGCGGTGGAAGATCGGGTGCTCGCATTGCCGCACCGCGACGGTGGGCAGCCCGGCGGTGACGAGATCGGGGATGACCGGCTTCTTCGGCAGGAGGAGCGTGAGCGGCCCCGGCCAGAAGGTCTCGACGAGCTGGATCACGGTCTTGGCGATTTCCGCGGGCACTTCGGCGACGTCCCGCAGCATCGTTTTGTTCGGCAGGTGGACGATGAGGGGATCGAAATGAGGACGCTCTTTCGCTTCGAAGATCTTCGCGACCGCGGTGGGATTGAGGGCATCGGCGGCGAGTCCGTAGACCGTCTCGGTCGGCAGGGCTACGACATCGCCTCCACGCAACAAGGCCACGGCACGATTGACGGTCTCGCGCGTGTTCAACTCGTTGTCGGTGAGGGCGATTTCGGTCTGCATGAAAAGAGAGGGGGATTCTGCTTTGGCAGCGGCACGGTTCGCGCTATGCTGCGACCAGTGAATACGTCAGGAAAACGCGCTCGCAATCTCATTTTGATCGGCTTCATGGGCACGGGCAAGACCACCGTGGGCCAGCGCGTCGCCCGCAGTCTCGGTTTCCGCTTCGTGGATACGGACAAATTGATCGTGAAACAGACCGGCAAACCGATCCCGAAAATCTTCGAGGAATCAGGCGAGGACTTTTTCCGGAGTCTCGAGACGGCAGTGCTGAGAGAGTGTGGGACCGGAGAGAACCAGGTGATCTCCACCGGCGGCGGCATTGTGACCCGTCCGGAGAATCACGAGCTGCTGAAAGCGGCGGGCTATGTGATCTGGCTGAAGACCGCGCCCGAGATCATCTACGAACGGGTGCGTCGCAACCGGAACCGCCCTTTGTTGAAAACCGCCGACCCGCTGCAGACGATCCGCGATCTCCTCGAGATCAGGAAGCCGCTCTACGACGCCTGCGCCGATCTCTCCATCACGACCGATCATCTGACGATGGAGGAGACCTGCTACGGAGTCACCGAATCGGCGAGGCTTGCCCTGGGCGGCGAGCCGGACTCCGAGTAAAAGGCGGGAAACGCCGCCCTATTTTGGCGGACCTTGGGCGGCCGCCTTGGCGATGGCCTGGATCTTGGTCCGCTCCGTTTCCCCGAGCTGATCGAGCGGATAATCGACGGGCTCTTTCCGGCCCTCGACGAGAAAGCGGACCTTTCCTTCCCGGATGATCTCGACCGGACCCGTCTCGCCCTCGGCGGGAGCGGAAAAGGCGAGGAGGCGGGCCATCATCGTTTTGCCCGCCAGATTCGCCCAGGCCTCGACGGGAGTGACCGCGATGTATTGGACCACCACGGGGCGAGCGGTCGGCGTGACGCCCGTCACTCCCGTGGCCGAGCCTGCGCCACCGTTCTCGCCGAGATTGCGTTTGCCCGACTGGCCCGGATTCGGCGGCACGGTGAGTTGCGCCGACGCGGAGACGATCCACCCGCTTGCAAGGGTTGCCAAAAACCACGACGCCCGGAGCCCGATCTTCATCGGGTCCGAGCGTAGCAGAAATCGCCGTATTCCGGCAAGAGGGATCAGAGCACCTCGGGCACGGTGTAGGGCGCGCGATACTCGCGGGTGGCGAGTTTGTTCGCGGGCGCGTCGAGCTCACCATTGCCTTCGGCCCACTCCGTCTGCGGATTGAACTTCAGCATGGGTCCGAGGACGATGCTTTCCTTCGCGAGATCCACGCCGTTGCGGGCGAGGTGATCGGCCATCGAGCCGAATCGCTCGGTGAGAAGGGCGTCGTCTTTGATCTTCTCGAGGATCTCTTCCTTCTTCAGGGCCGCGCCGAGACGGTGCGAGATGAGCCCGGTATGGCAAAGAGCGCTGGAAAGGTGCGTCTCTTCGCAGTCGGCGTATTGCTCCTCGACCTTGCGACTCTTCACCGCGGTGATGAAGTTCGCGAAGATGTCCTCGGTCTTGAAGGGCTCGGGCGCGGGCATTTCCTTGCCTTCGAGATCCTTGATTTTCACCTTGCCGCCGGCATCGGTGAAAACGAAACCGCCTTCGCAGGCGACGACGACGGAGACACCGCTCAGGCCTTCGAATTCCTCGGGCGATTCCATGGTCCACTCCTTCTGCGCTTCCTTGCTCTTGGGCAGGCCGCGGGTTTCGAAAATGAGGGGAGCGGCATCGTAATCGTGATAGACGACCTGGGTGTTCGGCGTCTCGCCGTCATCCTCGTAGCCGAGGCGACCACCGATGCTCATGGTGCGGGGGGCGATCGTGTCTTCACCGAGATACCAGCGGGCGACGTCCATCTGGTGGATGCCCTGGTTGCCCATGTCGCCGTTGCCGTAGGCGTAGAACCAGTGCCAGTCGTAGTGGAACTTCTTGCGACGCAGCGGCGTCTCGAGCTCGGCGGGACCACACCAGAGATCATAGTTCACTCCCTCGGGGATTTCGCCATTGCCGCCCTGACCGATGGACTTGCGGGCCTTGTAACACATGCCCTTCACATACTTGATCTTCCCGAGCTTGCCGTCCTGGACGAACTTCACGGCCGCCTGGATCGAGCCGAGCGAGCGGCTCTGGGTGCCACCCTGACAAATCTTTCCTTCCTTGCGGGCGAGCTTCACGAGCTGGCGTCCTTCCCACACGTTGTGGGAGATGGGCTTTTCGACGTAGGCATCCTTGCCCGCCTGGATCGCCCAGACGCCGGCGAGAGTGTGCCAGTGGTTCGGCGTGGCGGTGGACATCACGTCGATGTCGCCCTTCTCGAACATCTCGCGCATGTCGGCATAACCTTTCACCTCGATCTTCTGCTTGTTCGCGGCAGCGGTGACGCGGGCATCGAGCACGGCGGGATCGATGTCGCAGAGGGCGGTGAGACGCACGCCCTTCATGCCGGAGAAGGCGCTGATGTGGGACTGGCCGCGGCCATTCACCCCGATGACACCGACGCGGATGTCGTCATTGGCGCCGAGGACGCGGGAGTTGGGCCAGGCGAGGGCGAGACCGAATCCTGCTCCATACTTGAGGACTTTGCGGCGATCGATCGTGGTGGGTTGGGTCGGGGTGTTCATGATGAAGAGCCGGAAAATACGAAAATCCCGGCCCGAGGGCAATCCCGAAGAATTCCCGCGGTTGCGGCGGCGGGCTGGCACGGGAGATGGGTGAAGAGGGTAGAGTGCCGCGATCGACCCTGTCAGGTCGGCATGGCACGGCCAAAGATGACAAAACGCCCGATCCGCGATAAGGTCCACGGATCGTGGCGATACACGGAGGCGCGCGGGATCGAGGCGGAGATCGCGATCTCCTGCCTCGGGGTGACCCTGCCCTTGCGGGAGGTCTACGAACGGGTCGATTTCCGGTCGCCGGTCAATCCCGGTTCATGAAGATCCGGAGAATGTACCAGAAGAGCAGCGCCACACTCGCGAACAAGGACAGCGACGCCGAGACGTATTGGTCGGTGCGGTAGTGGTGGATGATGTTCGAGGTGTTGTAGAGGATCGAGACCGCGGCGAAGAGCGCCATCGCTCCGGCAAAGAAGGTGCCGAGATTGAAGCCGAAGATCATCGAGACGATGATGATGCCGAGGGCGATGAATCCACCCACCATGAGGAAACCGCGAAGAAAGGAGAAATCCTTGCCCGTGGCGAAAGCCGCGAAGGTGAGACCACCGAAAACGAAGCCCGTCGTGACGCCGGCCTTGAGGATCACCTGGGGATCGCCTGAATGGAAGGCGGCCAGGTAAAGCAAGGGCAGGAAGACGATGGCCTCGGCCACCACAAACAGGCCGAGCCCGGCATACTGCACCCCGCGCGACACATCGGAATTGGCGAGCCGGTCGGCCAGCATCGAGACTCCCATGAACAAACCGAGCACGACGAGCCAGCTGTATTTCGTACCCAGCATCAGCCCGATGAGCGTCTCGCCGATGCTGTGGTTCAGCAAAAACCACTCGACGCCGATGAAAGCGAGGATGGCGAAGCCAAGGTGGAGGTAGGTCTGGCGGATGAAGGCGGCGCGCTCGTTGGGAGCGGCGGCGGCGACCGTGTAGGGATTACCGTAGGCGGAGTTCATGGTGGGGATCAGGGTAAGGGAAAATCAACCGGCAGGGCAAGGACGAATCAGGCTTCGACGCCGAATTCCCGTTGCCGGAGGGCTTCGTAGAGGCAGACCGCGGTGGCATTGGAGACGTTCAAACACGGCACCTGGCCGAGCATGGGGATGCGGATGAGGACATCGCAGTTTTCTTTGGTGAGCCGCCGCATCCCCTCCCCTTCCGCCCCGAGGACGACGGCGAGCGGGCCGGTGAGATCGCATTCGTAGAGTTCGCAGGTGGCTTCATCGGCCGTGCCGACGACGCGGATTCCGTGTTCGTCGCGGATCTTTTCGAGGAATCGCGCCATGTTGCCCACGGACACGACCGGCACGAACTCGGCCCCGCCACAGGCGATGCGCACGACCGTCTCGGTCACGGGTGAGGCGTGGTGGCGCGGGACGATCACGGCGAGGACGCCGGCACCCTCCGCGGTGCGGAGACAGGCCCCGAGATTGTGGGGATCCTGTACGCCGTCGAGAATAAGAAGGAGCGGAGCCTCGCCCGCCTCCTCGACCTCTTCGAGACGCTCGAAAAGGCCCTCCTCCGTGAGCCGGGCGATGCCGGTGGAGGAGCTGGAGTGGGAGTTGGCGCGCGCCTCGCGGGGGCGGTTGCCGGGAGCTTTGAAACGACGGGGTTTGGCCATGGCGGTAATCGAACCGCAACGATCAGGCGAAAATCTCCGGTTGTCCAAGCCCTTGATGGATTTCGTTGGCCTCTTCGCCGCTGAGTCCGAGGCCTTGGGCGAGTTGGGCGAAATAGCCGGCTTCCTCGCGGGTGTCGAGCTTCACCGCCATGAGGGAAAAGGCGTAGACCTGCGAGGCCATTTCGGATGGCACCCGCGCGACAAACTCATCGAGATCGGCCTTGCCGGAAAGTTTCTGACGGAGGAAGGCGGCTTCGTCCTCTTCGAGATCACCGAGCTTGCCGACGATGGCTTCGCGCTCGGCTTCGTCGACGCGTCCATCACTCTTGGCGGCGAGGCACATCGCCTCGATGAGGAGACGGGCTCCCGCGTCGGCCTCGTCGGCATCGATGGGCGGAGGCGTTTCTCCCGCGCTGAGACCCAGCGCCCCACCGGCCCCGGCGCCGAGAAGCGAGCCTAACACTCCCCCCAAAGGCGAGCCGGATCCACCCTGCCCCCCGCCCAGAAGACCTCCCACGAGATCTCCGAGACCACCTCCGGACGCTGACCCCTTGCCACCACCACCGAGGAGCCCTCCGACGAGTTCGCCGAGTCCGCCGCCATTTCCGGAGGAACCCCCGAGTTCTTTCACGAGCGAGCCGAGGAGGTCCGAGCCTCCCGCGCCTTTGGACTTGCCTTTGCCTTGTTGCGAAGCCAGGGCTGCGGCGGCGATGGCGGCGAGGGCGGCCCAACCGCCTTTGCTCGAGCCTTTTTTGCCGCCGAGCAGCGTTCCGAGGATGTCTCCGGCATTCCCGGCACCCGCCTTGGATCCGGTCGATCCGCCGAGGAGCGAACCGAGGATATCGCCGCCGGCTTTGGAACCGAGGGCATTTTCGTTGAGGAGACTTCCGAGCATTTTGATGGCGTCCATAAAAAATTGGGGTTGGGGATGATACGCGGAGAATAGTTTCCGCTGGAACCAAGGGCGAGTTCTTTTTCCGCCACTTTCGTTCGCAATGTACAGGACAAAAAAGTCAGGCCAAAGCCGTCCAGCCCGGCTGGGGAGACAACCGTCATCGACGGAGGGAACGAGTATTGGCCCCGGAACGAACAACTATAGGCCCCGGAGGGAACGAGTAGTGGCCCCGGAGGGAACGAGTATTGGCCCCGGAGGGGCCGGAGAAGGTAGCCGGTGGTGGAGTGCAGCGGAACCACCGGACCACCACCCCGGAAAAGAGAACCCCGCCCCGGAGGGGCGGAAGAAGCGGACCCGCGGTCGAGAGCCGTATTTCTTCGAACTTTACCCCGCCGCGCATCACAACTCCAGATCCTGCTCTTGAAAGGTTTGCGTCCGATGGTGAAGTATGCTCGCGCTAAGGGGGTGCGCCGAAGATACTCCGGTGCCTTCTCGCGCCCCTCCAGGGCGCAACGGTTTCCTCGTGTGGTTGACCGATGGTTCCGCTGCGCTCCACCACCGGCTACCGTCTTTCGTCCCGCTGGGACGATTCTGCTTCAAGATTTGCAGTCGATGGGACCAGACATTCTTAACTCCCCAAGATTCATCGGGTATCCGGCGTAGCCTGACAATTCTGTCCCGCACCCCCGTTCGCCCGTTCGCCCGTTCGCCCGTTCGCCCGTTCGCCCGTTCGCCCGTTCGTCCGTGCGCCTCAGCGCTCTTCGCGCACCTGCTTCCAGCGCTTGTGCATCCAGATCCACTGCTCGGGATGGCGGAGGATGATGCGCTCGAGAGCCTCGTTGAAACGCTTCGTGTTTTTCGAGAGGATCTCCTTCGTGCGGCCTTCGGTCAGCACCTCGACCGGCGGCTCGAAGAGAAGCACGTGGGTGCCGTCGGGCTCGCGCCAGCTCGACGAGGGGATCACCGGCGCCCCCGTGAACTGCGCGAGCACGGCGAGACTCTTGAAGGTGTGGGCGGGGTGACCGAAAAACTCGGATTGGATCCCGTACTTCCGCACCGTGAACTGGTCGAAGATGGAGACGATGATGCGGTTGTCCTCGAGCAGGGCGAGGATGTCATCGAGCGAGCCGGTTTTCTCCAGAGTGCCGAAACCCGCCTTCTGGAAACGCCGCATCACGAGGTCGTTGAACCACTGCGGCTTCAAGGGACGGCGGATGAAATGGAGATGGCCGCGGTATTGCTTGAACTGCGACATCCCGGCCACGGTCGAGACCTCCCAGTTGCCGAAATGACCGGCGAGAAGAAGCACTCCTTTTCCCTTTTCGCGGGCGGCGGCGAGGTGCTCGATGCCCTCAATGCGGACATACTTCGCCTTCTTCTCGTCGCTCATGAAGGCGAGCCTGACAAACTCACCCAAAAACTTCACGAGGTGGGCGTAGAAGGCCTGTGCGATCTCGGCGATGCGGCGGTCGGTGAGGGTATCGCCGTAGACGCGGCGCAGATTCTCCAGCACGACGCGACGGCGCAGGGGGAGGACATGGTAGATGAGTTTGCCATACCAAGGCACCGCCATGGTCGCGGGTTCGATCGTGGCGACCGCGGTGGCGTTCGTTTCGGTGTGGGTCGTCGAGACGGAGATCGCGGCGACGCGGTGGCGGTTCATCACGGCGCGGGCGCGCTCGCTCGGCACGACGTGCGGCTGACCGTAGCCGTCGCGGGAGAGGGCGAAGTCGTGGGGCTCGATCGTGCCCAGGCAAATCTCCTTCGGAAACAGTTTGCAGCAGGCCTCCTTCGCCGCGAATCGCGCCGCGAGCTTCTGGGCGCGTCCGCCACCGCCTCCGGCATCCGCGAGTTCCTCCTCGGAGAAGAAGCGGCGCAGTCCCTCGTGATCGAGATCGGCGAGGAGCTTCTCGATGCGGGAAATTTCGACGGTGTCGATGCCGTTGCGCATGGGGCCGGATCTCAATCCCTCGCCCGCACCGCGACGACGACGTTCATGCCGCCAAAGCCGCGGCAAATGACGAGGGCGATCTTGCTTTTCGGCGCTACGTTCGCGGAGGAAACCGGGAAGGCACCGATCGCGGGATCGACTTCCTTCCAGGTGGCGACGCCCGGAGCGATCCCTTGCCGCAAGGCCTCGAGCGTCATGACGATGTCGGCGATGCCGGAGGCGGCGATGAGGTGTCCGTAGCACCACTTGAACGCGGTCACCGGCGGGATCTGGTCACCGAAGACACGCTGGATGCCCATCGCTTCGGTCCGGTCCGAGGCCTGGTTGCCGTTGCCGTGGGCGCAGATCAGGCCGACTTCGTCCTTCGTGATTCCCGCGTTCGCGAGGGCTTCCTCGATGGCACGGCTAACGCCGTTGCCGTCGTCGGCGAGATCGACGATGCCGGTCGCCTCGTTGCAGCAGCCGAATCCGAGAAACTCACCGATCACCTTCGCGCCACGAGCGGTCGCTTCGCTTTCCTTTTCGAGCACGAGTGCGGCGGAGCCTTCACCGAAGACAGTGCCGTCGCGCGAAGCATCGAAGGGGCGCGGGGCCTCGCCGGACATGAGCCCGAGCTTGTGGTAGTAATACACCATCTCGGGCTCGAAGGGCGAGTCGTGACCCGCCGCGGCCATGCGCTCGGCCTCGCCGTTTTCGATCAGGTAGGCGGCCTCGGCCACGGCAAGGATGCCGCTGGAGCACTGGTTCGTGATGCAGGCGTTCGTGCCCTTGTATTGTCCCCGGATGCCGACGTGGCAGAGGACGTTGTTCGGCAGATTCTTGAGCAGCCACATCGGCGTGACCTGGTTGCCGAGTTCCTTGCCGAAATGATGGAGCGCTCCGTCGGACGAGGCCTCCGCCTCGGTCATGAGCGGGAGATAGTCGTAGTTGCTCTTGTAATTGCCGCCGCCGGTCCCGACGACGAGGCCGGTGCGGTCGTTCCAGGTCGCTTGCTCGGCTTCCGGCAAGGCATCGCGATGAGCGGGCAGGCCGGAATCGGCGAGGGCCTGCTCGGCGGCGTAGATACCGAACATGTCGGTGCGTGAGATCGTCTTGTGAAGCTTGCGGTCGCTGACGAGTTCGCGGTCGGAGAGGAGGACCTCCGACGCGACCTGCACAGGCCACTTCGCCGGGTCAAACTGCGTGAAGGTCCGGACCGCGGTCTCGCCCGAGGACAGTTTTTCCCAGACCTCGGCGACGGAGCCGCCCGCTCCGCAGACGATGCCGCTGCCGGTGAACACGATGGGGTCGCGCGAATCGCTCATGCCTGCACCTCCTCGGGATTTCTGAAAACCAGCGAACTGTTCGACCCGCCGAAGCCGAGGGAATTGGAAAGGGCCGCGCGGATTTTCATCTTCACGGGCGCTCCGATGACGAGATTCACATCACAATCCGGATCGGGCGTGCCGTAGTTCGCGTTGACCGGGGCGATGCCGTCGCGGATCGCGAGACAGCAGACCGCTGCCTCGACCGCTCCGGCGGCGGCGATGAGGTGGCCCATCGAGCTCTTCGTCGAGCTCACCCGCACTTCGCTGATGCGATCGGCGAAGACGGCTTTCAAGGCGGCGCACTCGCTGCGGTCGTTCATCTGCGTGGAGGTGCCGTGGGCGTTCACGTAGTCGACCTCGCCCGTCGTGATGCCCGCGTCGCCGAGCGCCTGGTGAATCGCCTGGATCGGGCCATTCCCGTCGGGCGGCGAATCGGTGATGCGATAGGCGCTGAGCGAATTGCCGTCGCCGGCAAGCTCCGCGTAGATCTTCGCTCCGCGCGCGACGGCCCGGTCCCAGTCCTCGAGCACGAGAAACCCGGAACCTTCCCCTAACACAAACCCATTCCGGGTCAGGTCGAAGGGACGGCTCGCTCCGGAGGGATTGTCGTTGTCCGTCGAAAGCGCCCCGAGGAGGCAGAATCCGGAGATGCCAAGAGGATTCAGCATCGAATCGAAACCTCCCGCGAGCATGAAATCGCACTGCCCGCGCCGCATCACCTTCAGGGCCGTGCCGATGGCCTGGCCGCCCGAGGCGCAGGCGGTGTGCACCGAACTCGCGTAGCCGCGGATGCCGAATTGTTTGGTCAGGAGCGCCTGTCCCGCGTTCGCCTGCCAGCGGCAGAAGGCGAGCGGATTGCCCGGAAACTCGGGATCCATGAGTCCGTCGGCGTTGAAATTTCCATCGGCCGCGGCGTGGCGGTGCACCACCTTGAGGTCCTCGTAATCGACCGAGAGCATCCCCGCTCCGACCGCGAGGCCCCAACGGTGCGAGTCAGCCTCGGTCGGGGCAATGCCCGCATCGGCGAGGGCCTGCGAGGCGGCGGCGAGGGCGAAACGGTGCGACTTCGAGGCGTATTTCAGCAGCTTCCGGTTCGGGATCGCGGTCTCGGGGTCGAAACCCTTCACCTCGGCCCCGAAGGTGGTGGAAAAGCCGCTCGCGTCGAAATTCGTGATCGGCGCCGCGCCGCTTTTTCCGGCGAGCAGGGCCGACCAGGTCGTGTCCACGTCGTTGCCGACGGGAGTGACGAGACCGAGTCCGGTCACGGCGATGCGGCGTTTGGGGGAAGAGGCCATGGCAAATCAGGGAACCCGCACGAGTTCAAATTTCGCGCTGCTGTTGAGGCGCTTGCCTTTGCGGGTCGTCACGATAACACGGAGGAGGTCGCCGTCACGCGATTCCACCTCGGCTTTCAGGTCGAGGACCTCGCCCGGAGGCATGAAGCTGCGCAGTTTGACGTCGCAGGCGGCGGAAACTTTCCAATCCGCGCCCGGCTCGACTTCCTTCGCGAAATCGAGGGCGAAGCCGAGTTTCAGATTCATCAGGAGGGTCCCGGGGAAGACCGGGTTCCTCGGGAAATGGTCGCCGAAAAAGGCCGCGTTTTCCGGCACGCGGAGAAGGCCCTCGGCGCTTTCACCCGGAGTGCCGCCGGTTTTTTCCGTCCCCATCGCCGGAACGCCGCCGAAGGCGAACGGCTCGGCTCCCGTCGTGGTCAGCAGCTCGTAGCGCGCCCGCATCGCCGCGGGATCATCGAAATCGACCATCGGCACCATCGGTCCGAGGGTGTCGAGGAGACGCACCACCGTCTCGCCGTTGACCTTGGCGAGGCCGTCGTAGCCCACCGCCTCGCGGTCGGCCTTCACGAGGGTGGCCTCGAGCTCGAGGATATCGCCGGGCTTCACCGTGCCGGGAAACTCGACCCGCCCCGCGATCCCCGCGACCGGCCGGACCTCGAATCCCGTCGCCGCCATCGAGGACCAGGCCGCGAGCTGCCCGATCGCCTCCGAGACGAGGGAGAGCGGGAAATCCTCAATCCCCGCGGGAATGGCATACCGCCCGGAAATGGATTTTCCGGTGTCGTCGGCCAGGATGCGGTCAACAAAGGAGAAGGCTCGAAAATGCTCGGACATCGCGGGGAAGCGGGCATTTTGGCACAGGGAGACGGGGGAGCAAGGATTTATCAGGGGGCCGGGGGAATCCCGTCGACCGCGCTTGTTTTCGATTCCTTCGATCGTCCGGCGGTATTCGGGGGGCACCGGAGCGATCTTTTTCCCGATTTCCATTGCCACCGCCCACCCCGATTCCCTATGGTCGATGCCATGAAAACGGGAGTCCTTCATTTTGCCGCCCTGCTTTTCCTCCTCCTGTCCGGAGACATCGCGTCCGTCGACGCCCAGGACGCCCTGCGTGAATGGACCTCCACCGATGGACGCAAGATTCGGGCTCAGCTCTCCGGGTTTCACGATGCCGATACTGTCATCCTCAAGCTCGAGGACGGGCGCGACGTGAATCTCCCCATCGCCAGGCTCAGCGCCGGCGACATCGCCTATGCGCGGGAGCGTTACAAAGCCGGTTCCACACCCGGCGCCACCCCGGGTTCCCCACCTGCCCCGGCCAACTCCGACGTCGACTGGAACAACCCTGTCCAATCCACTGAGTTCGTCATCCGCGGCGTGAAGCGCGACAAAGTGCCCGGCTACATCTCCGTCAAATCCGGCTGGGAACGCGGCATCCGCAGCGTCCAGGCCCGGCTCGAATACAAAGG
>JAEUHI010000064.1 GCA_016795385.1 Verrucomicrobiales bacterium
GCGACATGACATGATAAAAAGCACGTCCCTCACCCAGCAATCTCGCCATTCTCATTTCAAAAACTGATCCCGATGAAATTCACAGAGCAAAGCCACCGATCGCACGGGAATTCCCGCACGCAAGCAGAAACTGATAGTAGATCCGTCCCTTTATATGCCGCACGCAAGCAGAAACTGATAGTAGACCCGTCCCTTTGTTTTGCATTTTTGACCGGCAAAAAAACTCCGTGTTAAAATTCGCGTAGACGTACCGGAGCCGGGCCGGAAATGATAAACGACCGGTCGCTTTCTGTTTAAACCTCGCTCGCTTGTGATTCCAGAATGCAGACCCAAGTGGAAACGCGTCCATCCGTTTACGCCCTTAAATTGCATCTGATGCCACTTTCGGGAGGATGACCGTGCGGCAGTGAAAATGCGCAGACCGCAGGCTCCATTGAACAAGAGATTGCAATGAGGAGACATCCGAGAGGTTGCAAATGGTATGAATGTTAGGATTTAAATCTGAGGATTTTTCTTGCATGGGGAGGGCCATGTTTGACTTCCTCACACCATGTATCCGCTTGCCCGCTCTTTCGCTGTCGTCACCGCGCTTGCCCTCATCACCCCCTTCGCGCGCGCGGTTCCGGTTTACCTGCTGACTCAGAACAACTCCCTAGTGACGATGGATTCAGCGAACCCGGGAGGTGCTTCGGCGGCAGTCGCGGTAACCGGGCTCGGCAGCTTCGATCTCGTCGGGATCGATGTCCGCACGACGACGCAGACAAACTCTCCCGCCAATCCCGGGGTGGGATCGCTCTGGGCTCTCGGGGTGGATGGAGCCAACACAAGGCTCTTCGTGATCAATCCGACGACAGCGGTGGCAACCCCGGTGGGCCCGGTGCTCACCGGAATCGACGGTTCGGGCAGCGGGGACAATGGCTGGTTCTTCGGGCACAATCCCGGCACGGATCGGTTTCGGTTGATGAACTTCGTCAACAACTATGAACTCAATCCGAACACGCTCACTTTCGTCCAGCAAAGCGACCTGATCAATTTTCCGAATCCCAACGGATCGGCGTTTGAAACGGCGTCATTCGGACAAAATCCCCGGCTCTTTCTGATCGAACAGGCTCCCAACGACAGTCTCCACAGTGCCACGAACATATCGAGCGGCAATTACTCGGTGGTGGGCGATACGGGCCTCAGCTTTTCGATTGGATCAGGACTCGATATCGCAGGTGGCACCACGCTCTTTGCGGCCACCGTCGGCGTTGCCAATCTTTATTCCCTCAATCGCAGCACCGGGGCGGCCACACTCATTGGTGCGATCAACGGCAATCCCTCGATTCGTGCCATCACCATCGCCCCGGCTTCGTTCCCGCCGAAGCTTGCGGTGACGATCCGCGCCAAAGGGTCCAAAGTGATCAACACCTCCGCGGCTTTGGTCACGATCAAGGGCAAGGCAAAATCCGCCGCCGGCATCAAGCGCGTCGATTTCCGGGTGGGTAAGTCGAAAGCCAAAAAAGCGAAAGGCAAGACGCGCTGGACGGCCAAAGTGCCGGTCAGCCCTGGCGTGAACAAAGTGACTATCAGAGCCACGGGAGGCAATGACGTCATTTCGAAGCCTGCGCGCGTTACGATTATCCGAAGTTAGTCTGATCGCCTGCTCCGGGTCCGCGGCCCGGTCCGTCGGCGCATTGCCGAGCCAACCCAGACCGCCCTGTGAACAGGGCGGACTTCGCTATTCCTTTTGTATTTGGTCCGATCAGGGACCCGGAAATGTCTCATCAAGGGAAGTGGAGGCGGCACCGCTGCTCCCCTTTTCAGGAAGGTGCCTGATGAAACGCATCAAACCCAAAACGGAAACACGCATGAACTCGACCAAAACCATCGTTCTAGGACTCGCGGGCGCGGGCCTGATTCTCTCCCAACCCGTGAAGGGACAGGGGGCTCTCAATCTCACCGCCTTCAAAGGAAACTACAAAGGCACGGTCTTACAGACCGGCCCCTCCATGGGGAATACCGCCAGCGGCAGGGCCACGGTGGGTTTCAAGGTCCCTCGCAGCGGCACCTCGGCCAAAGTCAGCTACGTGGCGGCGATGCCGGACGGCATGGGAGGAACGAACCTCCTGCCAACCGCCATGACGCTGAAATCCAAAAACCGTCTCGACGTGACCGATCTGCTCGTCGGCATCGCCGGAACCAACAACGCCAAACCGGGCAGCGGCGACTGGCTGCAGCGAAAGCGAACGCTGAAGATCGATGCGACAAATGGTGAAGGGATCACGCTGACCGGCAAAGCGGTGGCGCGGGATCTTCGCAACAAGCGCAAGATGTCCCTGATTCTGGTGTCGAACGACGGTGTTGATACGACCACTTTCGCGACGACCCTCAAGGCGAGATTGCCCCGTCGCAACTGAGGGCATGCCGATCGGATCATCCCACCGCCGCGATCACCTTCCGCGCCAGTTCGGCGAAAGCCGCGGAGATGGAATTGTCGGCGGGATCAAGGGTGGCGATGGGTTCGCCGCGATCGGCGCGGTCGCGGGTGGCGATGTCGAGCGGGATCTGTCCGAGCAGGGGCACTCCGAGACGTTCCGCCTCGGCCGCACCGCCCCCTTCACCGAAGATCGGATATTTCGTGCCGTGTTCGCACTCGAACCACGCCATATTTTCGACAATGCCGGTGATGGGTACGTGCACTTTCTGAAACATCGCGGCGGCTTTGCGCGCGTCGATCAGGGCGACTTCCTGCGGCGTCGTGACGATGACGCTGCCATTGATCGCCACGGTTTGCACAATGGTGAGCTGGATATCGCCGGTGCCGGGAGGCAGATCGAGGACGAGATAATCGAGCTCACCCCAGAGACACTGCCGCAGGAATTGTTGCGTGTAACGCGTCGCGAGCGGCCCCCGCACGATCACGGGCGAGTCTTCGGAAAGAAGAAAGCCCATCGAAATGGCTTTCAGCCCCTGAGCCTCGATCGGAATGATCTCGTTCTGGTCCGTGGCCATGGGTTGCTGGTCGGTCGCGCCGAGCATCAGGGCGATGCTGGGGCCATAGAGGTCGCAATCGCAGAGCCCCACCCTGGCGCCGGTCCGGCTGAGGGCGATCGCGAGATTGGTGGAGACGGTCGATTTGCCGACCCCACCTTTTCCACTGGCCACGGCGATGATTTTTTTCACTCCGGGGATGGAGGTCTGAGCGGCCGCGGGATTGCCGGCGACGGGTTCGGGCGGGTCCTTGAGGTCGAAATCGATCACGACCTTGCCGATCCCTTCGAGAGAGGCGAGCGCGTCCTCGATCCCTTGATGGATGGCGCGCGGAACGGCGGGATCGCGCGTTGCGAGGCTGACGAGCACGGTCACGTCGTTTCCGGAGACGACGATGCGTTTGACGAGTCCAAAGGAAAGAATGTCGCGGCTGAAACCGGGATAGTTGACTTTCTTCAGCTTTTCCCGAACGGATTCTTCGTTGATCATGGGCAGTGGATGAGGGCTTTTCCGATAGGCCATTACGGCTCGAAGTCCAGCACGGAGACACGCGAATGGCGGAAGCGACCAATTTGATGAGAAAAGCGGCGGCGACGCTGTTTCCCGACATGACGTCGCAGGAGTCGTTTCTCCGTGCCCTCCTCCTGCCCGTGCCACGTGGCAGCGCGGTGGTCTGGACCGTGCCTCCGCGACCCGGGGAACTGGAGACCCTGCCCCGCACGGATCTGCCCGATTGGCTGCCGCTCTCGATCGAAGTACTCGCTCCGGGGGTGAAGGTCGGACTGAGCGACGCCTATGGGAGTGGCGAGATTTATCCGCTCGATTTTTCATCGGTTCTCACCGGGTCGGCCATGCTCGCGGCCGGCGACTCGCTGCCGGACGATCTCCGCGTGCTCGATCTCTGCGCCGCGCCGGGAGGGAAATCGATCCTCGCCTCGGCGTTGCTGCAACCCTCGTTGATCCTTTCCAATGAAGTGGAGGGTCGGCGCCTCGGCCCTCTGCGGCACAATCTCTCGCGCTGTCGCATCCCTGCAGCATACACCCAGCGTCTCGATCCTTCGGACATCGCACGTCTCGCGCCCGGCGCTTTCGATCTCGTCCTGGTCGATGCGCCGTGTTCCGGGCAATCACTTCTCGCGAAGGGCATCGACAATCCCGGATGTTTCCATCCCTCGACGGTGAAGGGCAACGCCCGCCGCCAGGCCCGCATTCTTGCCGCCGCAGCGGAGACGGTCGCCCCCGGCGGCTTTCTGCTTTACACGACTTGTACCTTCAGCCTCCGGGAAAACGAAGGCGCGATCGAAAAGCTGCTGGAGGTGGCGCCGGCATTCTCACCCGTCGAGGTGCCCCATCTCGCCTCGCTACGCTCGGCCTTGGCCCCTTTCCCGGCGTATCGGGTCTACCCGCAGCTTTCCCACGGAGCCGGCGGATTCGCCGCGCTGTTACGTCGCGAAGGCCGATCGGAATCGGTGCCGCGGCCGCCATTACCCCCTCCCCTGCTCGACTACCCGGTGCATCATCCGGCAAAAGGGGTCTCAAGCGACGACGAGACCTCATGCACGTGAGCCTCGGCCTCACGGGCCGCTTCGCGACTGATCACGGGGAGATCGCGAGGCAGATCGGCGAGACGCGCCTCGCAGGCCCGCAGCTCTCGGGTATAGGCAAAGCGGGGCGAGGTCAGGAGATCGAGCGGCGAGCCTTGCTCGAGGATGCCGCCCTCGAAAAAGATCACAAGGCGGTCGGCGAGGCGTTCCATGCCGCGCAGGGATCCGGTCGAAACGAGCGCGGCGATGCCGAACTCGTCGCGCAGGCGCACGAGCAACTCGTGGAAAGACGCCTCGCCCGGCGGATCGAGATCAGCACCGGCATCTTCCACGATGAGAAGACGCGAGCCGAGGATCAGGGCACGCACCACCGCGAGCCTCTTCAACACGAGAGGCGGCATTTCCCCGAGACGACGAGGCAGCAATTGTTCGGGCTCGTGTAATCCCGCACTGAAAAAACAATCGCCCCATTGTCTGCCGTTCTTTCCCGCGAGCCGCCGGCAATCGCGCAGCCAGCGCCGCACCGTGCGATCCGGATCAGGCGGCGCGGACGCGAGCGGAGCAATCACCGTAACGGGGCCCCGACGCATCTCGAGGAGACGCCGCTGCCCTTTCCGGGCCAGAGGAATGCCGTCGTAGGCGATCGATCCGGAGAGCACTTTCATCCTCGGATCGGCGATACCCGCGGCGACCCGGGCGAGCAGGGATTTTCCGCTGCCCGACTCGCCCGCCAGCACGACGATCTCGCGTGGGGCCACGCTCAGGGTGACGCGCCGGAGTCCGATGTGACGCTCGCCGAGAGCAGCCGGAATCTCGATCGTGAGATCCTTCGCTTCGAAAAGTGGCGCTTCGTTGGTGCTCATGTCAGGATCAGAGATACGGCGGCAGCGGCCCGGTGCGGAGCGCCGAAAAAACGCGCCAACCCAATAAGGAGAAAGCCGCGACCACCACCGTCGCGAGCATGCCCGGGTAGATCGCCATCCAGGGAGCTTCGATGAGGTAGACTTGTCCCCGCTCGATCATCAGCCCGAGGTTGAGACGGTCGCCATGGAAACCCAGAAAAGAGAGCGCCATTTCCACCAACATCGCGACCGGTACGATTACGGCAAAAACTCCCGGTAGCCGGCGCAGCACGAATGGCAAGACTCTTCCCAACACGATTTCGCGGCGCGAGAGCCCCAGCACCCGCGCCGCGACGATCTCGAAGCCCTCTTCTCCCTCCTCGAACCAGCGGCACAACACCGGGCACAGCCAAGGCACCACGAGGAGAGCCAGACCGGACATGACCACCAGCACCCCGCCACCGCTGCCTCCCGCGAGAATCACCAACACCACCATCCCGGGCAGCGACACCGAGGCACGGGTGAAACGACCGAGCCAGGCGAACCGATCTTCTCTCGGATCAAAGACAAAAAGCATCGTCACCAGCAGCGCCAATCCAATGCCAACCGACACCGCGACCACCGCGACCGAGGCCGTCCTTGCGAGTGCGAGCCGGGTCAGATCAAAGAGATCCGCGCCATTGGCCGCCGTCCCGAACCAGTGCTCGCCATCCGGCGCTTTCCACTGGGGCGTTTCGCGGATGCCGTAAAGTTCATCGGGCCTGACATCGCCCGCAGGATTTCCGGAAAAGAGCCAGCCAAAGAGCAGAAAATAGGGAATCACCAACAACAAGACCCGCCGCATCTGCCAGAGGCGGATGGCGAGGAGGCGCAGCGACTGCAGCCAGCGCGATTGTCGGCGGTTGATCATGATCGTGACGCGGGTGTGAGCCATTCGCGCAGCAAGGTCGCGACGAGAGCAAGGGCGACCAGGAGCAGAGATGCAAAATACATCCCGGGATAGCTGCCCAACCGCACCGACTCGACGAGGAGGCTGCCCAATCCCGGATAACGGAAGGCCGATTCCACCACGACCAGTCCCCCGAGCGTCATCGCCACGGTGCGGTCGCTGATCGCCACCAACGCCGGCCATGCCCGTGGGATGGCACGGCCGTAGTAGATTTCCTCGTCGTTCGCTCCGGCCACGAAAAGCCCCTTCACCCATGGTCGGGCCGTCTCGCGCTCAACCACGGTCGCGACCGCGCGGATCTGCCACGCGGCCCCGGCCGCCAGCGCCGGCAGGGCCACCACCGCCGCATGCCACCAGGCGAGGAGATCGGGCCCACGCTCGACGACGAGATCATTCGCGAAACCGGGTCTCTGCCAGTGGAAATAAGAATAGATCGCGACGAGCACCACAAACCAGAAGCCCGGCACGCAGGCGAAAGCCGCAAAGGGAGCGGCGAGGAGCCGGGCCGCATGGTAGCGGCGGAGGCGGGCGCCCAGCAGACCCCAGCTGTAGCCGATCAGGATCACCCCGGGGATCACCAACACCAGGACCCGAGCGGTGCCGACGGCCCGACTCCCTAACAAATCAACCCATGGAAGAGGACGCGGTGCCAGATCCGGAGGCAACTCGTCAAAAACGCCCGGAGTCCAGACATGATCCTCCGCATCTCCGAGCACCGTGTAGGAAAACTCCATGAGCACGAGCAGTCCGATCCCGACCGCCATGAAGCGGATCAGCGCGACGAGGAGACGCTGGAGGAGATGACGGATCATGGGTTCAGGGTGCCGGCGTCTTTTTCCGGACCCACCAGGGCCTCGCCGCTTCGAGCCCGCCCTTTCCGATCACCACGGGTGCGGCCTTTTCAACACCCGGCGGATGAGTTTCGAGGGCGTCACGCCGCACCGTGAGGATGCGGCCCGAATCACAGATGAAAAAGCACGGCTGCCGTTCGGCGATGGCGCGTTGCAGGGAGGCGATCACGCCCGTGACCTCCGCCTCATCGGACTCATCCCGCAATTGCTCGAGCAAGCCATCGACCTCGTCATCGCGAAGGCCGCTGAGATTGCCCCCACCCGGCCCCGCCGAGGCGGAGTGCCAGATCTCCCGGAGATCCCGGCCCCGCGGGATCTGCCAGCTCACCAGCACCGCGTCGAATTCCCTTCGCGGGAGCCGTTGCAGATAAAGACCCTGCCACGGTACCGGCTCGACTTTCACCGCGACGCCGATGCCGCTCCACTGCTCGGCGAGAGCCGCGGCGAGCCGGCCATGCTCCGGATTCGCCGCATTCACCGCGAGCGTGAATGCAAGGGGACGATCCTGCCCCTCACGACGCATTCCCGATTCCTCATCGATGCGATAGCCTTCGGCATCGAGGAGGCGTTCCGCCCCGCGCGGATCGTACAGGGGCAACAGCATGGGTTCGGCCACGAGCGGTGAACCCGGAACAAACAAGCTCGTCACCGGAGTCTCGTAGCGACGATCCGTCTCACGGAGAATGGCCCCGAGATCAATCCCACGGGCGAGCGCCTGCCGCACCGGCTCGCGATCAAAAGGCGGGCGATCGAGATTCCAGATGACGAGATGTTGAAATTTCGGCGTGTCCCGCAGGGTCTCGACCATGCCCGGATGACGGCGTGTCCATTCGGTGAACCGCTCGTCCGGTTCGATCAGATCGAGGGTGCCGGTTCGCAGGGCCAGCAGTACCGATTCGAGGGAGGAGAATTGCCGGTAGCGCAGCAGTGGCTCGCGCGGAGCGCCGAGGTGATACTCCGCAAACGACCGCAGTTCCACTCCTCCATCGTGACGGCGGCGATCGAAACGATAGGGCCCCAGCCCGATCGGATGCAGCAAATACGACTCCCAGACCCTGGCCTCTCCCGATTCTCCTTCCGTCGCGAGGAGATGCGCGGGCAAGACCGGCAACGCCTCCCACCCTTCCAGGATCGTCGCCGGCATGTCCCGACAAATCACCCGCAAGCGGCCGGGCGAAAGCACCTCCATTGCCTCAACGTAGTCGAATCGCGAGGCCATGGGCAGCGGTGAACCGGGACGCGTGAGACGCTCGTAGGAAAAGCGCACGTCCGCCGCGGTAAAGGGCGTGCCATCATGCCAGCTCACCCCCTCTTTCAGATCGATCAACATTTCACGCACGGTCGTGTGGCATCGCTTTCCGACGAGGTCGAGACGCGGTGAGGTCGCCGGATTCGAATCCAGATAAAGCCGCAGGTCTTTCAAGACCCGATCCGTCTCCCCTCGCACGAAGATCTGCGCTTCGCGGTCGCCGGTGAATTCGAGCATCCGGACCTGGGATTTCTCCACCGAAGTCTCCAGCCACGCTCCGATCAGGTCATCGACCGAATGATCCGCCCGCACCTCCACGAGGAGGTAATCGCCGAGGAGTTCGGGAGGCAAGGCCTCGAGCAACGCCTTTTCGATCTCCGTTCCTTGGCCCTCGAACGCCACCGTCAGGACCGATCCATCGCGATCCAGGGCGATGGGCCGGGATCCGCTCTTCGGCGCTTCTCCCGCGAGGATGCGGGCCTCGGCTTCGCCCGCCGCCTCCTCGCTCTCGCAGCGGATCGTCACGACCGTGCGCGACGTCCAGCCGACGATCAGGTTGGGACGCAGCTTCAGATTCTCATCGCGACGCAGCAAGGGCTCGAACAGCAGCCCCGCGATCTCTCCCTCGACCCCGTCCGCCGGTGCGAGCGGGCTCAGGTAGCCGACCGGACCGTCGATCGCATGGACCAGTGCCTCACTCTCCCGCGTGAGCTGGAATTCCGCGACCGTTCTGAAGAGCCAGGCTCCTCCGAAGCCCAGCCACAGCGGCGACGAAAAGAAGATCCAGCGCAGCCAGAACATGCCCGGATCCTAGCGCAGCGGGCCGCGCTTTGCCAAACTTACTTTGGAAAGGTGAAGGATCTGGCGTTGTTCCTCACCTATCTAGCCCCTCTTGAGGACAAAGGGTTGCCCACCTACCTCAAGTACAGTAATTATGAAAAATAAGTAAATTAAGGTTCATTTTCCTTGGCCTAGCTGCAGCGCTCGTGGTTTTGGCAAGCGTTCTAACGGTTTCCCGCATAGACGTCGAAATCCAACTCGTTGAGTGTGAGATCTACAGTTGGCATGATGACGTGGCAAAGGTGGGGAAAAAGATCACCGCCTTGGGAAAGTCTCTGGATTCACCGCATCTCCCGGATCGGGAACGCGCCCGGATCCATGGTCTTTTGGGCGATCTCGCCATTGAATCTGGAAAAAAGAGCGAGGCTGCCGATCACTATACCGAAGAGTTGTTTTGCCTGCTCCGCATGAGCAATCCGGAGGAATACGAAAAAATCAAGGAGAACCCTGCGAACGTGCAAGCGGTCATCCAGCCTCCAAAACCGCCGAAACGACTCGCTGCTCCCCTGCCCTTCGACGCTTCGGAATTGACCCGGCATCTGCTGCCAGAGATTCCCCGAGAAAAGAACGCCGAGGAGATTCGACTCGGGTTGCCGGCGATCTCGCACGGTGATGAATTGAGAGAAATCGCCGTCGATGGTCCTTTCGGCTTCTCTCGAAACGCCGCCCGCGCTTCAATGTTGTTGGAGGCGAACCAAGAGGCGATCGTAGCCTACAGTTCACTCGGAGATCGTTTTCGGCAATACCGTCGCCCGGAAAACGGCGATTTCATGCGCCTCGATCTAGCTTCCGGACTATTCATCGTCGGTCTTCTGGAAGCGTGGCATTCACACGACCTCCCCGGCGTCGCAGAAAATCACAGACGCGCACTTCAAATGAATGCGCTCGCGGCATCCGATGACAGTCTCGCGTCCGTGCTCAGTTACGTCGGGAATCGCGGATTACTTCATCAGCATGTCAGCTCCCTCATAAGCGAAGGGTTTGGCGGGCAAAGAACCGCAGCCGACCTCCTTTCGAATCTCCACGATTATCCGCTCAACCTTACCTGCCTGCATCCCGTCGCGGCGCGGGAATATCTCTCGCGCAAGGCCCACATCATCGGAGAACTCGACTCCATCCTACCGCCTAGGGAGGGACTCGCGAAGGTGGAGAATTTCAGGGAAAATTGGATTCGTTATTTCGAGGAGGATCTTTACCAGCAGATGTCGCGTCTCCATGAGGACCTGACCGTACCAAAAAAACCGGAAAAGATACCAGTCGCCAGACACGATTTCCTCTTCGCAGACGCCGTTCGCAGCGTGCGACCCGCTCTCTACCAACCTTTCATCCATTCCGGCATTTCGGAAGACGAAGCGAACCTGATCCGCGCCCACGCGGTTTGTCGTCTTTCGGCCAATACCATGAGCAAAGTCGCCGTTCCCGACGGAAAAAGAATCCACGCAGCATTGCTCAAACTTGAGAAAAACGAAACTACGCTCAGGAAAAACCTGGAGACCCAAATCGCTGCCAGTCAGCCACCTCCCTCCAATTCGGAACCGTGACCGAGGAGAATATGAAAAAGGGCCGATCGCACAGGGTCTCCACCCGCGCTTGCCCCTGTTGGTCGCTCGATACAGCTTGCAATTTCAGTGGACTTTTGTCTGATTTTACATAAAAATCATATTTGTGAGAAATCCGTGGCCAATCTTTGCGGGAACGGCGCTGGGGTTGGCCGGACTGCCTTTGCCTCTCGCGGGTCAAGGATTCCCCAACGTCCCGCAGACGCCGGGCCGTCTGCTCACGCCTTTGCTCGCGCCGCAGCAGGGCCGCACCGCCGTCATTGCCTATCACAACGGTTGGCTCTACACCGTGCCCGAGATGCCCTCGAGCCAGCCGAATTCCGACTTCCTCGTGCGGCGATGGAATCTCGCGAACCTTTCCAACGTCACCGTGGCCGAGACCTACGATGAGACGAACCACCCCGTGATGGCCCACGGCTACCTTCAGATCGGCGACTACCTCGCTCTGGGCGACAATTGGCCGCCGGAGCGCCCCTTCTCTTTCCGCGCCGTTTCCCCCGGCGTGAACCAGCGCACCTCGACTCCGGGACTCAACGGCCCCTACGATCGGGGTGATCTCTTCCAGCCCTGGCACATCAACACTTATTGGAGTTACAACACCGAAGAGATCGACGATCTCGCCGTGCTGCAAAAGAACGGACAGGTCCTCGCCACCTGGGATCACATTGGCGAGACGGGCGTGATCGGACACCCCTTCATCTTCGGAAACCTCCTCATTTTCGCCTCCGACCAGAGCCGCACCGGAGTCGCCGTCTACGACATCGGCGATCCGGCGAATCCGCGGCTCCTCGATGTGCTGAAGACCGGTGGCCCCGGCGGGTATTGGCCCGAGCTCTGGGGTGGTGATGGCAAACTCTACCTCGTGTTCCCCTATCAGGAGCCGACCCAGGGCATGCGCGTCGTCGATGTCACCGATCCGGAAAACCTGCGCCTCGTCTCCGACGTCACCCTGCCCGGAGCCGAGACGATGTATGTGCAATTCCAGGATGAATTCGCCTTCCTCGGCAGCCACAAGGTCGATATGCGCACCTTCACCTCGGTGCTGCGCCTCGACACCGAGGGCGAGGAAGTCGACACGAGCCAATTCCTTCTGCCCCTCGGCAATCTCCTCGCCACCGGCGGCATCGGTGAAAACCAAGGCCTCGCGATCTGGGCGCATCAGGCGGCACCGGACACGCGCGGCCCCAGCGTCGGCTACCACATCCCACGCGCGGGCCAAACCAACTACCCGCGCGGCGCGCCGATCTCCCTGCTCATCCACGAGACGCTCGACTCCACGACGATCCGCCCCGGTACGAACCTGATCGTGCGCCCTCTCGGCGGTCAGGCGATCACGGGCAAAGCCGTTTTCGCCTTCAACGACATCCTCACCTTCACGCCCGACCAGAACCTCCAGGCCAACACCACCTACGAGGTCGTCCTCACCGGCGGCGGCATCAAGGACGCGGTCGGCAATGGCATCGAGGAATACCGCTTCACCTTCTCCACCGGTGCGACCGTCTCGGGGAATCAGCCGCCCGCCGTCACCTCCTTCTCCAGCTCCGTCCACCCTGCCGTGCCCGGGCAAAACGTGACCCTCTCCGCCACCGCGAGCGATCCCGAGAACGGATCTCTCGAATACCGCTTCGATTTCGGAGATGGCACGCCGCGCAGCGATTGGAGCGCCTCTGCCAACGTCTCCCATGCTTACGCCACGACAGGGCGCTATTTCGCGAAAGCCATCGTCCGCGATGCGGCCGGACTCACCGCGGTCTCCGTTCTCACCGTTACCGTCACGAACGAAACCGCCACACGCACGCCGCCGCGCAGCACCGAAGTCGAGGTGGATGAAATCCGCCGCACCGTCTGGACGGTGAATCCCGATCACGGCACCGTCACCACCCTGAATGCCGACACCCTCGCGCGACGTTTCGAAGCGAGCGTGGGCGCCGACCCGCGCAGCCTCGCGATCGACGGACAAGGCCGCGCTTGGGTTGCCTGCCGCGGCGGAGACCGCATCGCCCGGGTCCAGACCGATGGCACCACCCTGCCTCCGATCTCCCTCGACTACGGCGACGCACCGCACGGCATCGTCATTTCGCCGAACGGAGCGAGCGCTTTTGTGTCTTTGTCAGGCCCAGGGGAGGTCATCCGGCTCAATACCTCCACCGGAGCCATCACCGGCCGTCTCGCCCTCGGCCCGACCGCCCGGGCCCTCGCCCTCTCCCCCGATGGGGCCACGCTCTACGTCTCGCGTTTCCTCTCCGCGCAAGATCACGCCGAAGTCTGGCGCGTCAATACTTCCACGATGTCCCTTTCCGGCACGATCCGGCTCGACAAGCTCGGCGACAACGCACACCGCGACAGCACCGCCGAAGGCAAGGGCACGCCGAACTACCTCGCCGGTCTCGCGGTGAGCAAGGACGGCACCCGTCTCCTCGTCGCCTCGAACAAGATGAACAGCGACAAAGGCCTCCTCGTCGGCGCCGACCTCGACCAGGACAACACCGTGCGCAATCTGCTCACCGTGATCGATACGGCGTCGAACGAAGTGATCGATTCGCTCGATCTCGACAACAGCGATTGCGCCAGCGCCGCGGCCTTCAGCCCGCTCGGCGACTACTTTTTCGTGACCCTCCAGGGAAACAACGAGATTTCCGTCTTTGATCGCTTCGAGGTCGACCGCTCGGCCGGGCTCGGAGGTTTCGTCTCGCGCCAAACGGTAGGGCGGTCGCCACGAGGTCTCGCCTGCGATCCCATCACCGGAAGGCTCTTTGTGAAAAACGATCTCGGGCGCGATCTCACCGTCTTCGAACTCGCGGACTTCTACGCCGAAGGACGCGCCGACTTCCCGCGCCAGACCGTCGCCACGACCACTTTCGAAGTCCTGCCCGAACCGGTCTTGCGCGGCAAACAACTTTTCCACCACGCCGGTGACCCGCGCATGAGCGGCGAGGGTTATCTCTCCTGCGCCACCTGCCACGCCGACGGCGGCTTCGACGGACGCACCTGGGATTTTACGGGACGCGGCGAGGGCCTTCGCAACACCACCGCCCTCAACGGACGCGCCGGGATGCGGCAGGGCAACGTCCACTGGACCGGGAATTTCGACGAGATCCAGGATTTCGAACACGACATCCGCAACGCTTTCGGCGGCACCGGCTTCCTGACAAACACCCAGTTCGCAACGGCTTCGACTCCGCTCGGTCCACCCAAGGCCGGGCTCGATCCGGATCTCGATGCCCTCGCCGCCTACCTCGCCAGCCTCGATCACGAACGAATTCCGAAAAGTCCGCACCGCGCCGCTGATGGATCGCTCACCGCCGCCGCGGTCGCCGGACAGGCCATCTTCCTGCGCGAAGGCTGCGCCACTTGCCATGCCGGCACGGAGATGACCGATGGCCTCCTCCACGACGTCGGCACCACCGGCACGACTTCTGGTTCCCGGCTCGGCGGCCCCCTGCCCGGCATCGAGACCCCGACCCTTCGCGGGCTCTGGGAATCCGCACCCTACCTCCACGATGGCAGCGCCAAAACCCTCGCCGAGGTCTTCAACACCACCGGCGGCAACCAGGTGCCTGCCGAAAACGGCTCCGTCAGCGGAGGCGGTCAGATCACCACGGAGTGGACCTACTACAACAACGACGAGACCGTGCGCGGCGAAGCCCTTGCCGAGACCTGGGATGGCGGCACCCTTACCCTCACGGGAATCGATGGTGGGGCCGGCGGCGTAGGAGCGATCACGATGCGCTACAGCCTCGGCTACTCCAACGGCACCGTGCGGATCCGCGTCAATGGCACAAACCACAACGCGAACGTCACCCTCACCGGCAACATCCCCGACTGGCGCTACGTGAATTGGAAGAGCATCAGAGTGGAGAACGTGAACCTCAACGCCGGTCCCAACAACACCATCCAGATCACCGCGATTTCGCCGAACTGGCTCCCTCTCGGGATCGACGAGATCACCGTCTCCACCGCCGCCAAACTGACCGCCGCCGAGCCGCATCGTCGCGCCTCGCGGCTCAACGTGGCGGAGAAGGCGCAGCTTGAAGCCTTCCTCCTCCAGCTCGACGGCTCGCCGCTCGACGGACAGACCGATACCCCGCCGGCGACGCCTCGCGATCTCACGGTATCGGACTCCGCCGGCGAAGGATTGCTCATCTCATGGAACGACGCACCCGGCACGCTCTCCTACCGCATCTTCCGCGGAGTGACGAATGACTTCGCCTCCGCCGTCGAAATCGGCACCTCGCTCCAACGACAATATCGCGACGAAAATCCTCCCCTCTCCGAGACCCTCTATTATTGGGTCGTGGGCGTGAATGATTCCGGCGAGAGCGCTCCCGGCACGGGTGTCCGCTACACCGCCTCGGGCGAGCCCGGACAACCCGATCTCCTCATCGGGCCCACACCCACAAAACTGACCGGAGCCGATCTTTACGACCGAACCCAGCAACACCTCCTGAGCCTGCGTCCCCGTCGCGGAGGCAAGGTCGTTCTCGCTCTTGAAAACGACGGGGCCTCCGATGAACTCCTCCTCACCGGCACCGCCGGCACCCGGGACTTCCAACTGCGATATCTCCTCGCCAAAGGCGGCAACGTCACCGCCGCCATCACCACCGGTGGTCTCACCGTTTCCGACCCCACCGGCAATGACGGACGTTTTTTCCTGCGCACCCGCCACCTCGGTCCCTCGGTCCGCTTCCTCGCCCAGATCCGCGCCCAGGCCGCCTCCGATTCGACTCGGCAGGACCAGGTGAAACTGCGGGTGCAGGTGAGGTGAGTTTCCCACGCCCCTTGCCCTTTCCCCCCGCCGCGCGATAATCACGCGCCATGTCCGCGCTTCCTTCCTTCTCCGAAATCGGCGTCGTCTTCGACCTCGATGGTGTCCTCATCGATTCGCACGACCAACACGAGCGGAGCTGGTTCCAGCTCGCCACGGAGCTCGGCAAGCCGCTCACCAAGGAGCAGTTCAAGGAATCCTTCGGCATGCGCAACGTCATGTGCATCCCCCACGTCTTCCACTGGGCCGATGCGGACGATGATGCGACGATCCACGCCCTCGGCGAGCGGAAGGAGGAACTCTACCGCGAACTCCTCGCCGCCGACGGGATCGAACCGCTTCCGGGCGTCGTCGCCCTCCTCGAGTCGCTCGCCGCCGCGGGTGTGCCCGTCTCGCTCGGATCCTCGACCTCGCGGAAGAACATCGAGGTCTGTTTCGCCGCGACGGGCCTTGCGCCCTTTTTCGGCTCGAACTACACCGGAGCCGAGGATGTGACCCGCGGCAAACCCGCCCCCGATGTTTTCCTCGAGGCCGCCCGCAAGATTGATCGGGAGCCGGGACGCTGCCTCGTCGTCGAGGACGCCCACGTCGGGATCGAGGCCGCCCTCGCCGCCGGGATGCGCGCCCTCGCCGTCACCACGACCCATCCGCGGGAGAGTTTCCTCGAGAGCGGCGCGGCGAGGATCGTCGATTCGCTGGTGGAAGTCGATGCGGCGGTGGTGCGGGAGTTGCTGGCGTGACCAGGTCTGCAGCAAAATTGACATCATCCCAAAATGATGTAGAAACTACATCATGATTCGGACACAGATTCAGCTGCCTGACGAGCTTTATCACCGTGCCAAGGCCTTCGCGGCGGAACGGGAACTCTCTCTGGCTGAAATGACCCGGCGTGGTCTCGAATTGTTTCTCGATCGCTTTCCGACTTCCCACGAGAAGGGAGAGATCTGGGAGCTTCCCACCTTTGATGGCGGTGGCATCCTCGTTCCCTTGGAGGATCTGCATGATGTTGCGGAAGCCGATGAATCCATGAGGGCGGTGGAACGGCGATGATCTCGGTGGACACCAACATCCTGTTCCCGGCCCTCGAGTCTTCGAACCCCGACCACGCGAAGGCATCGGGCTTTCTTCGCTCGTTGAGAGAGCGCGATGAGGTCGTGGTCTCCGAATTCGTCCTGTTGGAACTCTACGGGCTGTTGAGAAATCCCGCGGTGCTAGCACGCCCGCTCCCGGCGGAAAAGGCAGCGTCCATCTGCGAGTCGTTTCGCAGACACCCCCGCTGGCAGGTGATCGGATTTCCGCCCGACAGCCGCTCCTTCCACGACCATTTCTGGCCGTGGCTGCGTCACGATTCATTCGCCAGACGACGAGCCTTCGACTGGCGGATGGCGCTCTCCTTGGTCCGGCAGGGAGTCACCGAATTCGCCACGGTGAACGAAAAGGATTTCCAGGACTTCGGGTTCGAGAGAGTGTGGAATCCCCTCAGGTGAGGAAATCCGATCGATGCGGGAATGATCCGCAATCCTGCTTGTGATCGGACGGCTTCCGTGTAGCAGTGTCCCCTTTCCAGACCATCCCCTTTTCCAGATCCCATGAGAGTGAAAGCCTTTCCCGCCCTTGTTCCCGCGCCCGGCGTCGCCGCCGAACTGGCCTCGGTGCCGTACGACGTCATCAACACCGAGGAGGCCCGCGCCCTCGCCGAGGGAAAACCGCACAGCTTCCTCCGCGTCGAGCGGGCCGAGCTGGAGCTCTCGCCCGAGACCGATCCTTACAGCGAGGAGGTCTACGCCCACGCCAAGGTCAACTTCGAGAAGATGCAGCGCGAGGGCACCTTCCTCCGCGAGCCGGTGCCCTGCGTCTACCTCTACCGCCAGATCATGGATGGCCGCGCCCAGACCGGCATCACCCTGGCCTGCCACATCGAGGATTACGAGAACGACCTCATCCGCAAGCACGAGAAGACCCGCAAGGTGAAGGAGGACGACCGCACCCGTCTCACCGACGTGCTCAGCGCGAACACCGGTCCGGTCTTCCTCACCTACAAGGACGTCGCCGCGATCGATGCCTTCGTCGCCGACTGGACCACGACGCACGAGCCCGTGATCGATTTCGTCGATGATGTGAATGTCGGCCACACCGTCTGGCGCGTCACCGAGGCGGAGGCCGCCCCGATCCTCGAAGCGCTGGGCGAAGTGCCGCTTTCCTACGTCGCCGACGGCCACCACCGCAGCGCCAGCGCCGCCCGCGTCGGCAAGGAACGCCGCGATGCGAATCCCGATCACGACGGCAGCGAGGGCTACAACTGGTTCCTCGCGGTGATGTTCCCGGCGAGCCAACTGAAGATCCTCCCCTACAACCGCGTCGTGAAAGATCTCAACGGCATGTCGGCCGATGGATTCCTGAAGCGTCTCGCCGGTGAATTCCGCCTCGATTCAAACGGCCAGAAGGTGCCGGATGGTTCGGAGTCGGTCTGCATCTACCTCGAGGGACAATGGCACACCCTGAAGTGGGACGCACCGCAGGCCTCGAATCCGATCGACCGGCTCGATGTCTCCTTCCTCCAGGATCACATCCTCACGCCCATGCTCGCGATCGGCGACCCGCGCGTCGACAACCGCATCGACTTCATTGGCGGCATCCGCGGCACCGCGGAGCTGGAAAAGCGCGTCGACAGCGGCGAGTGGGCGGTGGCCTTCTCGATGTATCCGACGACGGTGCAACAGCTCATCGACATCGCCGACGCCGGCGAGATCATGCCGCCGAAGTCGACCTGGTTCGAGCCGAAGCTGCGCTCGGGGCTTTTCGTCTACACGATCGATTGATCGGAGGACGAGACCCTCTTCACTCCCTCATCCGACAGGGTTCCATCGGCGAAGGGTGCCTTCGGGATCACATCCCGGGGAAACCTTCGTCGGCCTCGTTGTTCGCGTCCTGCATCTTCTTGAGAACGATGGACATGTCCTCGACCGACTCCCACACGTGGTGGGCGACGTAGATGGGCGCTCCGGCCTGCACGGCGAGGGCGATGCTGTCGCTCGGGCGCGCGTCGATCTCGACGATCTTGCGCTCATCGAGTTCGTTCTCGGCGATGATGATGAGGCGGGCGAAGAAGACGGTGTCGGTGAAGTCGTTGATGACGACACGATCGACATGGGCGCCCAGGGCGGTGAGGACGTCGGCGAAGAGATCGTGCGTCTGAGGGCGCGGTTTGGGCGTGCCGTGAAGGAACATGTTGATCGCCGAGCCCACGGAATGATCGACGTAGATCACGAAGACCTTTTCGTCATTTCCCAGAAAAATGGCCGAACCCGCGCTCGTCGCGAGAACGTTCTTCACCTCCACCTGCACCACGGGTTTTCCGATCATGTTTGAATGAAAGGTTCACTATGGCGAGGATTTCGCCGCTTGGCAATGCACCATTCCAACCGCTTCCTTTTCAAGGGCGATCCGTCCCGAAACGGGCGCGATGTTCCTCCGTGACGCGGATGTATTTTTCGGCCCAGTGCCGGATCGAGCCCTGCTCGGAGAGGTCGAGAGCCCTCACGACCTTGGCCGGAGCCCCCATCACGAGCGATCCGGGAGGAATTTCGCGCCCTTTCGGCACGAGTGCGCCGGCCGCAATGATGCTGCGGGCGCCGATTTTTGCGCCATCCATGACGATGGCTCCCATGCCGACGAGGACTTCATCTCCGATCTCACAGGCGTGGAGGAGGGCGCGGTGCCCGACGGTGACAAAACTGCCCACGGTGGTGCCGAGATCACTCGCGAGATGGACGATCGTGCCATCCTGAAGATTGGTTCCTTCACCAATCACAATCCGTTGAATATCAGCACGCAATACACTCTGATACCACACGCTCGCGGAGGGTCCGAGGACGACGTCACCGAGGACGATGGCACCGGGCGCGACCCAGGCCGTTGGATGAATGTCAGGGTCTTTGGAGAGATGGTTGCAGACCGGATTTGGCGTCATGACGGGGAAAAATCGGGGTCGGATCGGGAGACAATTCGCGGGGAAACCTTGAAATTTAAGCTTGCCAAACAATTTTTCTCTTCGTATTTGGTCGATCAAGAGAGGCGGAAACCGTTGATTTACGGAGGTTTCAAGGTGACTCCACCGCAAAAAACGGCTAGACTGCCTCCTCACTCAAACTACTACACTGTGATGAACAAGGGAGAACTTATTGATGCAGTCCAGAAAGCGCTCGGCGGAGAAACCTCCAAGAAAGCGTCCGAAGAAGCCGTGAAAGCGGTTCTTGAATCCATCGCCAAAGGCATCAAGAAGGACGGCAACGTCCAACTGATCGGCTTCGGCACCTTCGAAGTCCGCAAGCGCGCTGCCCGTACCGGCCGCAACCCCAAGACCGGCGACACCATCAAGATCGCCGCTTCGAAGACCGTCGGCTTCAAGCCTTCGTCCGCTCTCAAGGGCAAGCTCTGAGATCGACGTAGGGAATCAACCCGATTTAAAAACCCAAAAAGCGTGGCAGGCCCCCTGCCGCGCTTTTTTGTTTTCGGCGACCGGTGCGGGATCAGGATCCGCCCGCGTTGCCGGCACTGTCGCGATCCTTCTTCGGCACGGCGATGGCTTCGCAGGTCTGGCGCCAACCGGGAAAATTCCACTGATTCGGGAAACCGGCGCATTGGATGGGTTTGACCGGGTTGATGCGGCAATCGATCCCATCGAGAAAGATGCATTCGTGGTTGGGCCGCGAGATGAGCGTGAGTCCGGTGCGATTCAGCCGCACGTCGGTGTAGCGGGTGATGAAGTCGCTTTCCTCCATCCCGAGATACCCGGCGATGCGCGCGATCTCGGCATCCGAGACCGGCACCTCGCCCGGCCAGCGGCAGCAGTTGCCGCAGCGCTGGCAGACGTATTCCATCCCTTCCTCCATGTCGTGGAGACTCATGCGGGTAGCATGGCGCGGATTTTGCGTGGCGGCATCTCCCTTTCTCGATGAATCGCGATGGAGAGTCTTTTTGTTGCGGAAGGCACCGTCGCCTTGGCAAACTGGATTCGATGTGTTAGTTTTACGGTTTTTGGAATAGTTTCGGGCAAATCGAGGGCGTCCTCCTCGCCCGGACCGGATTTTTGCGACCTCTTGTTTTTGATTTCATGATCGGCAAACTCATCGGAGCCTTCTCGAGCGACATCGGCATCGATCTTGGGACGGCGAACACGCTCGTCTATGTGCGGGATCATGGAATCGTCCTGAGGGAACCCTCGGTCGTGGCCGTGAAGTCGGGCACGAATCTGGTCCTCGCGGTGGGCGACGACGCCAAACGCATGCTCGGGCGCACTCCGGGAAACATCGTCGCGGTGCGTCCGCTGCGCGACGGGGTCATCGCCGACTACGAGGTGACCGAGGCGATGCTGCGCCATTTCATCCGCAAGGTCCACAACCGGCGTCGCTGGATCCGCCCGCGCATCGTCATCGCGGTGCCTTCGGGGATCACGGAAGTCGAGAAGCGCGCCGTGAACGAATCAGCCGCCGCGGCCGGTGCGCGCGAAGTGCACCTCATCGAGGAGCCCATGGCCGCCGCGATCGGGGTGGGCCTGCCGGTGCAGGAGGCCGCCGCCAACATGATCGTCGACATCGGCGGAGGCACCACGGAGGTAGCGATCATCTCGCTCTACGGCCTCGTCTACAGCCGCAGCGTCCGCGTCGCGGGTGATGAGCTGGACGAGGCGATCATCAACTACATGCGTCGCGCCTACAATCTGATGATCGGCGAACGCACCGCCGAGGAGATCAAGATCCGGATGGGATCGGCTTTTCCCCAACCGAAGGAGACCTCGGTGGAGGTGAAGGGCCGCGATCTCATCGCTGGTCTCCCCAAAACGATCAAGGTCACCTCGACGGAGATCCGCGAGGCGCTGATGGAGCCTCTGTCCGTCATCGTCGATTCAATCCGCGTGACGCTGGAGCGCTGCCCCCCCGAGCTTTCCGCCGACCTCGTCGACCGGGGCATCGTCCTCGCCGGCGGAGGCGCTCTCCTGAAGGGCATTGATCAACTCATTTCCGAAGAGACCGGGCTGCCCGTCCACATCGCCGAGGATCCGCTCAGCGCCGTGGCCGAAGGCACCGGCAAACTCCTCGACGAACTCGACTTCCTCAAGAAGGTCACCCAACCGGCGCGCCACTGACGTGACCGCCGCCCCGCCGCCGCGGGGATCGAGATGACATGAGCCGACTCAACCTCATTTTCCTGATCGCTTTCATCGGGCTGCTGATCTGGGTGACCTTGTTCAACCCCGGCGCGGTCTCGACGATCCAGCGGGGTGCCCAGATCGCGGCGCGGCCCTTCATGAAAGCGTCGAATGAGATCGACACGGCCGTGGCGGGCCTCGGCGGAGAGTCCCTCAGCCCCGCCCAGCTCCGCGAGCGCCTCTCCCAGGCCGAGCAGGAGCGCGACCGCCTCAAGCTCGAGGTGATCCAGCTCGACGAGATCCTCGAGGAAAACAACCAACTCCGCCGTGCCCTGCAGTATCGGGAAAAATCGCCGCTCTCGCTCGTTGCGGCCCGCGTCATCAGCCGCAAACCGGCGCAGTGGTACAACACCCTCGTCATCGACAAAGGGAGCGCCGAGGGCCTCGCCGTCGACAGCCCCGTCATCGTGCCGCTTGGAGAAGAAGCCGGACTCGTCGGCAAGGTCTCCGAGGTGCTCGGGCCGCATTCGGCCGTCGTCCTCCTCCTCACCGACGAGATGTGCCAGGTCTCCGCGAAGCTCGAAAACTCGCAGGAGCAAGGCATCCTCAGCGGGCAACGAGGCGCCACCCGCACCCAGCCGAACCTGAAGCTACGCTACCTTTCCAAAGAGGCCGAAGCAAAACCGGGCTCGAAGGTGCACAGCTCCGGTACCGGCGAGCTCTTCCCCGCCGGCCTCATCCTGGGCGAAGTGGTGAGCCTCACGATCGGGGTGATCGACGCGGAGGTGATCGTCAAGCCGGTCGTCAATTTCGATGATCTGTCGGATCTTTTTGTGATCCTCCCCTCCCCCTCGCCGGAGGCGGCGGCGCCGGCCACCCCGGAACCCGCGGCGGAGCCTCTCCCCGCCAAGCCCGTGTCCGCCCAATGAGATTCTTCATTCTCCTGGGATTCCTGCTGCTGTTCTCCTTCATCGTGCAGGAGTTTCTGCCCGTCTTCGAGTGGGCCTACGGATCCCGCCTCCTCCTCGTCCACACCGTGTTTCTCGCGGCGGCGGTGGCGGTGCCTTTTCCCGCGATGCTGACGATGGCTTTCACCGCCGGACTCCTCTGGGACGCCCGCTACCATGTGCCGATCTACCCGGACGAGGCCACGCTCGGCATCCTCACCCAGTCCGAGGTGCCTTTCGGCTTCACCATTTTCCTCTTCGGCATCACCGGAGCCCTCATCCAGGGCGTGCGCCCTCTTTTCCGCCGCGGGCGGTGGGAACTGCCCGTCTTCATGATCGGCCTTTGCACCGGCATCATCCTCCTGCTTGAGTATCTCGTCATCAGCTTCCACCGCGGGGGCCTGGAGGTCTCGCCGGAGTTCTGGTGGAAATTGCTGATGACGTGCCTGTTTTCTTCTCTCGTTTCGCCCTTTTTGCTGCTACTGTTGAGCCGCGTCGCCGAGCGCATGCGGTATCGGATCCGCATGGACGGTCTGAAGCGACGCCACACATACGATGGTGACGCATTATAGGTTCCGGCTCTACTTCCTCGCCGTGCTCGTGATGGCAGGGTTTTCCCTGCTCGTCTACCGGCTGTACCGGATCCAGGTCACGGAATACACGACCTGGGCGGCACGGGTGCCCGGGAGCAAGTTCGAATCCGTCCGCATCCCCGGCATCCGCGGCGAGATCAAGGACCGCAACGGCCTCACCCTCGTCGACAGCACGCCGACCTACGAATTGCAGTTCGACCTCCGCGAGATCGTCGCCGCCTACCTGAAGACCCACAAAAAGCTGCCCGAATACACCTGGGAGCGCTTCGACAGCTACGGGCAGAAGGAGATCAAGACCGAGACCGACATCATCGCCGTGGTCGAGGCCACCGTCTTCCCCGGATTGCAGGAGCAAGGACTCCTCGCCGACTACAGCACCAGCGCGATGCGGGTCCATTACCGCTCCACCCGCGGGGTCGTGCCTTTCACCTTCCGGCGCGATCTCAGCTTCAAGGAATTCGCACGTTTTGCGGAGAACAACATCGGCATCCCCGGGGTGACCGTGACCCGGGCGGGACGGCGCCGCTACCTCTACGATTCCCTCGCCTGCCACATCCTCGGCTACATGAATCTCGCCGACCCGGATCAGGTGCCGGCGGAGCGGAAGCAGGGATTCAACTACTACGTCGGCGATGATTACGGCGTGATGGGCGTCGAGAAGACGATGGATCACTACCTGCAGGGCAAGCCGGGCAAGCTGATCCTCGAACGCGACGAGAAAAACAAATTCGTCGGCGAGGTCAGCCGCACCGATCCCGAGCCAGGTTCGGACGTGTATCTCACGATCGATGCCCGCATCCAGATGGTCGTCGAGCAGAGCCTGCGAAAAGTGCCGCGAGGGGCCGCCGTCGTGATCGATCCCCGCAATGGCGACGTCCTCGCGATCGCCTCGGTGCCATCCTTCAACCCGAATGTCTTCATCCCCGAGGTGCGCATCGACGATTGGAAACGCTACACCGAGGATCCCACCAGCCCGATGTTCAGCCGGGCCATCAATCCCTATTCCCCCGGCTCGACCGGCAAGATCCCCGTGGCCCTCGCCGGATGCCTCTCGGGCTCGTGCGACCGCAGTTTCTCCTGTGGCGGCGGTGCGCAATACGGGAACAAGTTCATGAAATGCTGGAGCTCCGGCCACGGCACCCTCGATCTCAGCGCCGCCATCAAGGTCAGTTGCAACGGCTTTTTCTACCGCTACGCGAACCACACCGGGATCCGGAACATCCAGACGATGACGAATCTTCTCGGTCTCGGCCGCACCACCGGGATCGAAATCACGGGTGAAAATCCCGGCAACATCCCCAATCCCGAGTGGCTCCGCATGCAGGGGCTGCTCTGGAGCGATGCCTTCACCGCCCTCGTCTCGATCGGCCAGGGTGCCACCGAGGCTTCCCCCTTGCAGATGGCGTCCGTCACCGCGTCTGTCGCGAGCGGAGGCAAGGTCTTCCAGCCTCGTCTCGTCCGGAAAGTCGTCGACAAGGACGGCACCGTGGTGAAAGACGACACACCCATTTTGCGCCACGATCTCACGCGTGAGGGGCTGAAACCCGAGCACGTCGAACTCGTCAAACGCGGCATGTGGCGCGTCGTGAACGAAGCCGGCGGCACCGCGGGGCGCGCCAAGTCGGAACTGACGACCCTCTCCGGCAAGACCGGCACCGCCCAGACCGCCAATCCCCAGCAGCCCACGAACGCGTGGTTCATCGCCTTCGCCCCCTACGAGCAACCCGAACTCGCCATCTGCGTCTTCGTCGAAAACGGCAATTCCGGAGGCGGGGCCGCTTCGCCCATCGCCAAAAACATCGTCGACAACGTCATGGCCATGCAGAAGGGCGCGGAAATCGAGGTGACCGCGCTCCCCGAGGCCATTGGCGGCACGGATCGTGTCATGAGCGTGGCCTTCGAGGGCAGCGATGTCGCGACCTTCGCCCAGGCCGATGCCGCCGCCGAAGAATCCGCCGTCGATGTGGCCGCTTTCGTCCCCGACTCCCTTCAGGAACGCAATTTCCGCCCGCTCAGCGGTCTCGCCCAACCCACGATCAAGGAGAATACCGACTCCCGCGGCCGGGTGGGGCAACTCAATTCCAACCCCGCCCCCAAATTCCGCCCTTTCCAGTGGCTGAAAAAGAAACGATGACTCTCCCCGGCACCCGTCCCGACGACCGGTGTCCATCCCCTCTCGGCGTCGTGCCGTCCCCTTTCCACCCTTTAACCACCGCTTTTACCCACCATGTTCGCCAGACTCCGCAAATTGTTCGGATCCAAAAAACTCAACGAAGGAATCAAGATCGTCGTCAACTGTGAGAAACTCGAAACCCGCGTCGCCCTCCTCGAAAACGGCTCGCTCGAGGAATACACCGTCGAACGGAAGAACGACGAAAGCATCGTCGGATCGATCTACAAAGGGGTCGTCCGCAACATCGAGCCCGGCCTGAACGCGATGTTCGTCGATATCGGGCTCGAGAAAAACGCCTTCCTCCATTTCTGGGACGCCATCCCCGAAGCCCTCGACTCCGGCCTCGAGGAAATCCAGCGCAACTCCAAGAAGGGCGGCGGTGGCGACGATGGAAAGAGCAAGGGGAAAAAGCGCATCCAGTCGAAGGACATCCCCGATCTCTACCCCGTCGGTTCCGAGGTCCTCGTGCAGGTCACCAAGGGCCCCATCGGCACGAAGGGTCCCCGCGTCACCACGAACATCTCCCTGCCCGGTCGCTACATGGTGCTGATGCCGCGCAACGACCAACTCGGGATTTCCCGCAAGATCGAGGATCCCAAGGAGCGCACCCGCCTCCGCAAGATCATGAGCGACAAGCTCACCATCCCCGAAAAGATGGGCGTGATCCTGCGCACCGTCTCCGCCGGACAGAAGGTGCGCTACTTCGTCCGCGACCTCGCCATCCTCGTCGACCAATGGCGCGAGATCGAGGAGAAGGCCTCCACGAACAAGGCCCCGACCTGCGTGTTCAAGGAACCCGACCTGATCGAGCGCACCGTGCGCGATTTCCTCACCGACGAGATCGACGAAGTCCTCTGCGACGACCAGGCCGCCGCCGAGCGCATGAAGGATCTCATCGGCGTGATCTCGCGCCGCTCGCGGAAGCGCATCCAGTATTTCCAGACCACCACTCCGATCTTCGAAAAGCTCGGCATCCAGCGCCAGATCGATGACGCCTTCTACCGCCAGGTCTGGCTGCCGAGCGGAGGTTACCTCGTCATCGACGAGACCGAGGCCCTCATCGCCATCGACGTGAACACCGGCCGCGCCAAGACCCAGGACAAGATGATCCTGCAGACCAACATCGAGGCCGCCGAGGAAGTCGCCCGCCAGGTCCGCCTCCGCAACATCGGCGGTCTCCTCGTCATCGACTTCATCGACATGAAGTCGCGCCGCGACCAGATGGCCGTCTACAAGGCGATGAAGGAACGTCTCAAGCACGACAAGGCGAAGACCCAGATCCTGCAGATTTCGCCGCTCGGCCTCATGGAAATGACGCGCCAGCGCCTCCACGAAAGCCTCAACATCACCGTCAACGAGCCCTGCCACCACTGCCAGGGCAGGGGCATGGTGAAGAGCGCCGAGTCCATGAGCGTGGAGCTGCAGCGCCGCCTCAACTCCATCCTCGGCAAGAGCGAAGCCCCCGGGCGCGAGCTCCTCGTCATCGTCAATCCCGATGTCATGGAGCGACTCCGCACCCACGATGGGGAGCTCTTTGTGGAGCTCGAGCGGCGTCACAACGCCCGTCTCACCTTCCGCAGCGACGCCTCCTACCACCGCGAGCAGGTCGTCGTCGCCGATGCCAAGACGCAGAAGGAAATTCGCGAGTGAGTCACGGCTCTCCGGGGCCTTTGTTTTCTTCCGGCTTGCCTCGCGCGATCGCGCGAGGCAAAATGCCGCATGATCCTGCGACTCCGTTCGTCACCCGACGGGGTCTTGGGCCCTTGGATCTTTGCAACTTCCGGATCATGAACACTCGCACGCTCGTCCACGGTTTTCTCCCGCTCCTCCTCGCCTGCACTTTCCTCCCGGCACCGGACGCCCTCGGACAACTCCGCCGCCCCGGCATTGTCACGGTCGAGCGTGAAGACCGCACCAAAAGCGAGCTGGTGAAAGAAGAAGGCGCCATCTACCTCGAAGGGATGGTGGAGAAAGAGCTCGTCGTGCGGGTCACGGCCGGAGCGTCGGTTTACGCGAATCTTCAGGGGGAACGCTGGATGGGCAACCTTCTGCCGGACCAGAATGCGGTGCTCCTCGCCGTGAGCGAGAAGGCCTACCGGGTGCGTGCCAAGGCGAAGCAGGGACAGGTCGCGGGCTGGGTCAGCAAAGCCGCGATCGCCGGCATCCCGGAGGGCTTCGAGGAAAATCTGCGCCAGTATCACGAGCGTTATCTCGTGGTCTCCGAGCTGATCGAGAACAAACAGATCGCCCTCGGCATGACGCTCGCCGAAGTCGTTTCCTCCATCGGTCCTCCGGACAAACGGCAGTCGACGGTGAACGAATCGGGCCGCACCGACACGATCGAGTTCATCTCCTACCAACGCGTCCCGCAGACCGTGATGTCGGTGGATCGTTTCGGCCAGGCCGTTCCGGTCACGCAATATCTCGAAGTCGAGTCGGGCCGGATCACGGTCGATTTCTCGAATGATGTCGTCACCTCGATCTCGGAATCCGAAGGGCTCGATTTTTCCAACGCCCGCCTCGACGTGACGGTGCCGCCGGTCGTCTTTCTTTTCTGACCGGGAGGCCTCCGGGGAGGGCATTTTTTCCGCGGCACGCGGAGAAATATCCCGATTTGCGTCGTAACGGCTTTTGACAAGCCGCGGTGGCGGCGCTCTCGTCTTCAGAGCGCGACACGCCTGCCGCGCCTCGCGCCGAAACGACGAACCAACCCAACCACCACACCCACCATGGCCCACGAACTCCCCCCCCTGCCCTATGCCCTTGATGCGCTCGAGCCGCACATCGATGCCCGCACCATGGAGATCCACCACGGCAAACACCACGCCACCTACATCGCCAACCTGAACAAGGCGATCGAAGGAAACGCCGCTCTCGAAGGCAAGACCATCGACGAACTCATCGCCGACCTCGACGCCGTGCCGGAAAACATCCGCGGCGCTGTCCGCAACAACGGCGGTGGCCACGCGAACCACGCCCTTTTCTGGTCCATCCTCGGTCCGAACGCGGGCGGTGCTCCGCGCGGAGAACTCGCCGCCGCCATCGACAAGGCCTTCGGCTCGCTCGACGCCTTCAAGGAAGCCTTCAAGACCGCCTCACTGACCCGCTTCGGCTCCGGCTGGGCCTGGCTCGTGGTGAAGGCCGACGGCAGCCTCGCCGTCACCAGCACGCCGAATCAGGATAATCCCACCATGGGCGCCGCTGCCGGATGTGACGGCAGCACTCCCATCCTCGGACTCGACGTCTGGGAGCACGCCTATTACCTGAACTACCAGAACCGCCGTCCCGACTACGTCGAAGCCTTCTGGAACGTCGTCAACTGGGACGCCGTGGCCGAGCGCTACGCCGCCGCCGGCTGAGCCGGGTCGCCGATCTCCCCTTGATCAGCCCTTTCCAGAGGCGGTCCGGATGCGCTTTCCGGACCGCCTTTTTTCTCGCCGGAAACCAGAAAATCCGGTCAAAAAGTGACTTGGCTCCCTTAATTATCTGGTCTTTCAAAGCGATTTCTGATCACACTGGCAACGGAATCGCTTACAGCGCAAGCCCTCCACGAAATCGTGGGTTTTTTGGCAAAATATCCTTGAACAACCACTATATCTTGTGCATCTTGAAAACCGGCCAACAAGATATGGTGCTTTTTCCAAACTCTTGAAGACCACCCGAATTGCTTGTTTTCATGGTTTTTTGAAGATCCCGCTCCCCCCAGCGACCCGACAAATCCCTAGAAATCAGGAGATTCACAAAAGTTAGAGATTCCGTTCATTCCATCCCCTCTTACCCACTGCCCGCACAAATCATGGAAAAGAAATTCACCATCGGAGACCGCACCTTCGTCCTCGATCAGGATAAGGCCGAGGAGGCCTACGCCGCCAAGCGCATCATCAATGGCCGCAAGTCGGAGGCCTTCAATCTCCTCCCCCTGAAGTATCAGTGGGCCTACGACCTCTATCGGACGATGAAGGCGAACCACTGGGAGCCCGAGGACATCCAGATGCAGAAAGACATCGAGCAGTGGCAGGGGGCCGAGCTCAGTGATTCCGAGCGCTGGATCATCCGCATGGGGATCGGCTATTTTTCCGCCGCCGAAGGCATCGTGGGCGACAACATCATCCACGTGGTGCGCGAGCTCGTCACCGCGCCCGAGCTGAAACTCGTCCTCGGCCGTCACGCCCATGAGGAGAATATCCATGCCGACAGCCTCCTTTACATGATCAGCAGCCTCGGCATCAACCCGCACGAGTGCGAGGCGATGTTCGAGCAGATCCCCACGATCAAGCGCAAGAACGAATTCGTCACCCGCACCTCCCACGAGCTGCGCCGCGACATCGACCTGACCAATCCCGAAAACAAAAAGCAGCTCGCCCGGAACATCTTCGTCTTCGGCCAGTGCATGGAGGGCACCCAGTTCTACGGACTCTTCGGCATGATCCTCAGCCTGAAGCGCCAGAACAAATTCCCCGGCATCGGCCAGATGTTCCAATACACCCTGCGCGACGAGTCGAACCACATCGAAGTCTTCCGCAACCTCTTCATGGATCTCGTCAGCGAGAACATGGAGATCTGGACGCCCGAGTTCAAGGAAGAGCTCGTCGAAACGATGAAGGAAGCCGTCGCCCTGGAGAAGGAATTCATCAACGACTGCCTCCCCGTCAGCGCCGTCGGCCTGAACGCCGCCGAGTTCTGCCAATACATCGATTACATCGCCGACCGCCGCCTCGAGGGCATCGGGCTGAATCCGCTCAATCCCGGCATCCGCAATCCCTTCCCCTGGCTCGCCGAGACCATGGACATCAAGAAGGAAGCGAACTTCTTCGAGCAGAAGGTCACCGAGTATCAAAAAGCCTCGGCCCTCTCCGCCGTCCACGACGACGATCTCTGATTCTCCGGACCTGACAGGGTTGGATCGCACACCGCACCCTGTCAGGTCTCTCCGTCTTTCCCGCATCGTTTCACGTTCCCGATTCCGTTCCCCGTCCCCCACCCCAATCCGCACCCGTTCCCACCGCCCATGATCACGCGCCATTTGATTGAACAAGATCTCGAGCTGCATCGAGCCGCCGCCACGCCTCAGGAGATGAAGCCCCGCTTCAACTGGAGCGACATGGCCTCGAGCCACCCGGCCCCGGCCTCCCGCATCATCGTGCAGGTCGGCGACGAGCAATCCGACTTCAGCATCGCGAAGATCGCCGAGACGGTCGGCCGCGCCGTCACCGATCTCGCCCTCGCCCGCAAGCAGGATGACATTTTCACCGAGAGCAACCGCCAGCTCGTCGCGAACATCGTCCGCACCGTCACGGACATGCTCTCGAACAAGGCGAACACGGAGGAGGCCGACGGCACTGTCGTCCTCTCCGCCAGCGAGCTGACCTCCATCATCGAGATGGCCCTGGTGCGTCAGAATGCCCACGACGTCGCCAAGAGCCTCCTCATCCGCCGCAAGACCACCGAAAACGCCCGTCGTGACGCCCGTGGCAGCAGCAACGAAAAACCGCTCTGCCGCGTCATCCGCCGCAATGGCGAGGTCGTCGCCTGGGATTCGAACAAGATCGAGATCGCGGTGCGCAGTTCCTTCCTCTCCCTCGGGATGGACTCCTCCCCCGCGAAGGAGATCTCCACCGCCCTCACCGACCGCATCGCCCGGAGCGGCCAGGAATTCATCCGCATTGAGGATCTCCAGGACCGCGTCCAGGAAGAGCTGATGCGCCAGGGCCACTACAAGGTGGCGGAATCCTACATTCTCTATCGCGCCCACCGCGCCCAGCTCCGCCTCCAGGAGGAAGAGGCCCAGGTCCGCTACGACGATTCCGCGCAGGAGTCGATGATCGTGGTGAAGCGCGCCGATGGCTCGAGCGATCTGTGGGATGGCTCGGACCTCCGCCGCCGTATTGAATTCGCCCTGCCCGGTCTCGACCTCTGCCTCACCTCCGACCAGATCGAGCACGAGCTGCGCCGCGCGTTTTTCAATGAGATGACGGAGGCCGATCTCCGCAAGACCATCATCCTCAATTCGAAGACGCTGATCGAGCGCGACGGCGATTTCGCCCGCTTCTCCGCCCGCATCCTCCTTACCTATATCTACGAGGAAGTGCTCGACTGGAGCATCTCCCGCGACGGCGTCGGTCGTCTCGCCGAATTCCACCGCCGCGCCTTCAAGGCGAATCTCGTCCGCGGCGTCGAGATCGAGCGGATCTCGCCGAAGCTGCTCGAATACAATCTCGACCGCCTCGCCGATGCGATCAATCCGACCTCGGATCTCGACTTCGACTTCCTCGGCATCCAGACCCTCTACGACCGCTATCTCATCATCGACAAGACGGGCGAGACGCACAAACGCATCGAGGCGCCCCAGCTTTTCTGGATGCGCGTCGCCATGGGCCTGATGATCGGCGAAAAAGAGGATCGCGAGGCCAAGGTGATCGATCTCTACCGCCTCTACGCGAGCCGTCGTTTCTGCTCCTCCACCCCGACGCTTTTCAACTCGGGCACGCTCCACAGCCAGCTCTCGTCCTGCTATCTCTACAAGGTCGACGACAGCATCGAATCGATCATGCAGCGCGGCATCGCCGAGAACGCCTACCTCTCGAAGTGGGCCGGCGGTCTCGGTGGCTCGTGGACGGCGGTGCGCGGCACCGGCGGCTACATCAAGGGCACCAATGGTGAAAGCCAGGGCGTCATCCCCTTCCTGAAACTGCACAACGACCAGCTCGTGGCGGTGAACCAGGGCGGCAAGCGCCGCGGCTCCGGCTGCGCCTACCTCGAGACGTGGCACAACGACATCACCGACTTCCTCGAGCTGCGCCGCAACACGGGCGACGAGCGCCGCCGTGCGCACGACATGAACACGGCAAACTGGATCCCCGACCTTTTCATGCAGCGCATGGAGGCCCGGGAAAACTGGACGCTCTTCCGCTCCAACGAAGTCCCCGACCTGCACGAACTCTACGGCCGCGCCTTCACCGAGCGCTACCTCGCCTACGAGGCCGATGCCAAGGCCGGCAAGATCTTCGGCCGCGAAGTGCCCGCGATCGAGCTCTGGAAACAGATGCTGAAGATGATCTTCGAGACGGGCCACCCGTGGATCACGTTCAAGGATCCCTGCAACGTGCGCAGCCCCCAGGATCACGTCGGTGTGATCCACAGCTCGAACCTCTGCACCGAGATCACCCTCAACACCTCCGCCGACGAGACGGCCGTGTGCAACCTTGGCTCCATCGTCCTCAACACCCACATCAAGGCCGACGGCACGCTCGATCTCGAGAAGCTGCGTGAAACGGTGCGGGTCGCGGTGCGCGCCCTCGACAACGTCATCGACATCAACTACTACCCGACCGAGCCGGCGAAAAACGCCAACAGCCGCCACCGTCCCGTGGGACTCGGTGTCATGGGCGTGCAGGATGCCCTCTACCTGAAGGACATCTCCTTCGCGAGCGATGCCGCGGTGGAGTTCAACGACGAGTTCATGGAGGCGATCGCCTACTTCGCCTACGAGGCCTCGAGCGATCTCGCAGCCGAGCGGGGCAGCTACTCGACCTTCGAGGGATCGAAGTGGAGCCGCGGCCTCCTTCCGCCCGATACCGTCGACCTCCTCGAGGAAGAGCGCGGCGAATCCATCGACGTCCCCCGCGGCGGCCGCATGGACTGGAACTCGCTCCGCGAGAAGATCCAGCGCCAGGGCATGCGCAACAGCAACGTCCTCGCGATCGCCCCGACCGCGACGATCTCGAACATCATGGGCAGCTCGCCCTGTATCGAGCCCACCTTCAAGAATCTCTTCGTGAAGGGCAACCTCTCGGGCGACTTCATCGTCCTCAACACCTACCTCGTCCGCGATCTGAAGGCTCTCGGCCTGTGGGGCGAGGAGATGGTCGAGCGCCTCAAGTACTATGACGGCGAGCTCGCCGACATCGAGGAGATCCCGGCCCATCTCAAGGAGAAGTACGCCACCGCTTTCTCCATCCACCACGAGTGGTTTGTCGAAGCCGCGGCCCGTCGCCAGAAATGGATCGATCAATCGCAGTCGGTGAACCTCTTCCTTGCCACGCCCGATCTCAAGACGCTCTCACACATGTATCGCGCGGCCTGGCACAAGGGCCTCAAGACGACCTACTACTTGCGCACCCAGCAGGCCTCGAACATCGAGAAGGCCTCGATCAAGGTGAACAAGGAAGTGCGGATCTACGCGACCGAGACGACCCGGGAATACACCGACGCCGAGAAGCAGGCCTGCTCCCTCGAGGCGCTCCTCAACGGAGGTGAATGCGAGGCCTGCCAGTAAGGCGGAAAACTCCAACCTTCTTCGCGAAAAGGCGGTCCGGATGGGCCGCCTTTTTTCGTTTTCACCACGGCTCCTTCCGGTCGTCAAAACTTCGTCACCGGCGCGGGGTTGAGCGTTCCATGCGATTCCTCCTTGCTTCCGGCCTGCTTCTTTCCTTCACCCTCTGCCCGTCGGGTCTCGCCGGCGAAAAACCCAACGTCGTCGTCATCGTCGCCGACGATCTCGGATATGCCGAGGTTTCCTTCCAGGAGAAGCATGCCGATTACGTCCACACGCCCCACCTCGATTCCGTTGCCGCCGCGGGCGTGGTTTGCCGTCAAGACTACGTGACCGGACAGGTCTGCTCGCCGACCCGCGCCGGTCTCATGACCGGTCGCTACCAACAGCGCCTCGGACTCTACACCGGTGGCGAGGCAGGATCGGGTCTTCCCCTCTCGGAAACGATCCTCCCAGGCTATCTCAAGCCCGCCGGATATGCCACCGGCCAATTCGGCAAATGGCATCTCGGCCCGACCCTGGAATGGAGTCCGGCGCATCGCGGCTTCGATGAAGTCTTCGGGTTTCTCGGCCGTGGCGCCCACGACTATTTCAAGTTCGATGATCCGGAAGACCCGATCTACCGCGGTCTCGAGGTCGTGAAAGAAAGCGGCTACCTCACCGACCGGCTCGGCGAGGAAACCGCCGCCTTCGTGCGGAAACACGCGGGCAAGCCCTTCTTTGCCTACCTCGCCTTCAATGCCGTCCACGCCCCGATGCAGGCACCGGAGGACGAGATCGCCAAATTCAACACAGGGGATCCGATCCGCGACACCCGGCTGGCCATGGGAAAACGTCTCGACGATGCCGTCGGAAAAGTCGTCGCCGCCCTGAAGGAGACGGGGACTTGGGAAAACACCCTGCTCTTCTTCTTCAGCGACAACGGGGGGCCGCTCGCCCAATCGGCCGACAATACGCCGCTGCGGGGCGGCAAACACACCGACTACGAAGGCGGCGTGCGCACTCCCTTCCTCGTGGTGTGGCCTGCAAAACTCAAGCCCGGCACCTCCGACGCGGTCGTGAGTTCCCTCGACGTCCTGCCCACCGTCCTCGCCGCTGCCGGAGTCGAGGCTCCGGCGGAACGCCCGTCCGACGGCATCGACCTCATCCCGGTCCTGAGTGGGGAAAAGCCGGCGGAGCCGAGGACGCTCTACTGGTCGTCCGCCGAAGAGGGCGGCTGGTGGGCGGTGCGATCGGGCGATTGGAAACTCGTCGCCGAGCGCGGCCGGATCGAACTCTTCGATCTCACGAAAGATCCCGGCGAGAGCACCGACCTCTCCGCGACGCATCCGGATCAGGTGACCCGCCTCGCCGCCCTCCACGATGCCTGGCTCGCGGAGATGGCCGAACCGATGAAGGCGGGGGCGAAGAAATGGGTTTCGGACGGCGGCGCACCGGACAAAAAGGCCCGGAAGAAGGAGAAGCGGAAGAAAAAATCCGAATCCGATCCGGCCGAGGCGTGATCAACGCGTTCCCCGAAAGCGGCCGGATCATTTCAAAACGACCGTCAGCTTCACGACCGCAGAAGTGTTCCCTGCCGCGTCCTTCGAGCGGATCTGAAGGGTGTTTTTGCCAGGCTTCAATCCCTTCACCGAGACCGACCAGTTATCGGTGCCGCTCGCGGGCGTGAAGGGCTTGTTGCCGACCTTTACCTCGATGAGGGCAAGATCGCCGTCGGGGTCGGAGGCCGTGCCCCGCAAGGTGAGCTTGGGACGTTTCAAGTTGATCTTGCGTTTGCCAAGAGGTTTTACCGAGGGAGCCTTGGCCGGGACGGGTGCCGAGCCATCTGAAAGCACCTGGATCGTGAAGTTTCCATCCGCAAGGGTGAACCCGTCGGAGGTGGAGGTGCCGCGTCCGACGATGAGGGCATTTCCCCGCCAGGCGGAATGGCCGAAGATGGTGGGGAAATCGGAGATCAGTTCGGTGCGGGTACCGGTCGCGAGATCATAGAAGCCGAAGCTCGTGCCTTCGAAGGTTTGGTTCGAGAGGATCGCGTCTCCGGAAGCGGAATGGTTCCAGCCGAAAGCCGCGCCGCTGCCGGTCGGATTGCCTCCGAATTTCCTGACAAAAGCGCCGTCGGAGCGGTTGAAAAGGTAGATGCTGCCCGAGCCGCCTCCACCATCGTCGTCGCTGGTCGCGGCGACGACGAAGTAGGTGTCGCTGATCGAGACCTTCATACCGAAGTAGTCCTCGTTGGCCGGATCCGGGGGCAAAAGAATGAAACGCTCGGCGCCCGTGGCCCGATCAAAGACATAGGCCTTCCCGGCATCAAAGAACGCGCCGTTCGTAGCAAAGGGAGCTCCCGCGAGGACATCGTCTCCCTTGACCGCGACGGATTCGCCGACCTGGGCGCCCGCCTCCGGATCGGAGGCGGTGAAGGTGCGTTCGAGCGCTCCGGTGGAGGTATCGAAGAGATACACGAATCCCCGTGCGTATTGGGTGGGGATGGCCGAGGAGTCTCCCGCCCGGGGAGCCCCGACCACGGCGACCGTGCCGTCGAGAGCAACGGAGGTTCCGAACAAGTCCGGATCGTTGGGGAAGCCGTCGGTTTGGTTGAAGGTCAGGATTTCGGCACCGGTGGCGAGGTTGTAGAGATAGGCTTTGCCCCGGTTCGACGCGGAGATGAATTTGTTGGGCGCTCCGACCAGGGCGAACCCTCCGTCCACGGCGAGCGCCGCGCCAAACTCCATTCCTTCGCCCGCATCCGAGGCGGTGAGGCGGCGCAGGAACGCCCCGTCCGAGGCATCGAAGACATAGGCCGCGCCGCCACTGACGCGGCGTCCCTTGGTGGCGATCACGAAGTAGTCCGGATCGAGAGCGACGATGGGCTTGAGATCTCCGCCCGCGGTGTTCCAGAGCGCGTTCTCCGAATGTGTGATCGTCCGGATCACGGTGTAGGGATCGGCGGAGAGACTCCCGATGAAGAGGGAGGTGGATGCGAGGGCGGACACGAGCAGAAGTTTCATGATCGGATGACGGTGAGAGTGGTGGCGCGCGAGATGTTTCCCGCCCCGTCGATGGCGCGGACAGTGACTGTGTTCCGACCGGGGCGGAGAGGGACCTTGAAACTCCATTTCGCGCCACCATTGGCCGCTTGGAATCGGGCGTTTCCAACCCGGTATTCGATGCGGTCGACGGCCAGATCGTCCTTGGCCCGGCCCTTGACGGCCACACGGGAATCTCCGGAGACCCGCCTCACGGGACCCTTCACCTCGATCGAGGGGCGACTCCGGTCGGGATCGAGACGAAACGCACGCGTCGTGCCGGAAGGTGTCAGCGCGTTACCAATGATCTGGCCCGAGTCGTTGATGTCGACCGCATCCAGCAAGAGGAATCCCGGCGGCTTCGCCGCCAGCGGATTCAAGTCTTTCGCCTCCCCCTTCCTGAAGATGACGGCGCGGTTCCCGCTCCATCCCACCACAATCCCCTGGTTGTTGATCGCCTTGGCCTCCGAGTGGTTCGTGATCCGGTCACCGAGGGTGCCGAGGTCGATCATGACTCCGTCTCGATACAAGAAACCATGTCGCACCCGGACGCCGTTTCCGTTTTCCTCCCGGATCTGGGAAGTGCCGACCACATCGCCCCGGTCATTGATCGCGAGAGCCCGGGTGTATCCGCCACTGAGCGTGCCGATGTCAGTCAACTGGCTTCCATAACGGAACGCGTAGGTCAAGGCATCGCCGGGGAAATAGCAGAATCCAACACATACCCCCGTCGAGTTGATCGCCAACGCCTCCGATCGGTAGGTCCCGGGGAGCAAGCCGAGAGCTGTGCGGGTGCCTCCGAAAAGACGGCCCCCTTGATGCCAGCCGTTCCCTCCCACGACCATGGGATCGTACCTTCCGACAATGACGCCGGCGTTGTTGATTCCTTCCGGGAGGAACGCACCCAGAGCGTAAACTTGTCCATCGCTGTCGAAAAGAAAACCCGCATCAGGGCCCTTGTTCGCATCCACGCCGACGATCTGGCCCGAATCGTTGATCCCATGGGCGGAATTCTCATCGCTTCCGAAGACCCCGAGTTCGCGCATCGCTCCATCCCGAAACACGAACGCCCGCGAGTATTGGTTGCCCGCGGTTCGCGAAGTGCCGACGATCACGCCTTTGTTGTTGATTTCCTCCGCATAGGAGTCCGTGCCACCGAGTGTCCCCAGATCGGTGAAGAAGTACGATTGGGACGCCAAAAAGCCCGGCGTGAGCAGCGCAAGCAGGACCATTAGCGTCGTTTTCATGACGGGAGATGTTCGCGCTTTTGTTTCCGTGAGGAATCGTCTGATCAATCACGACCTCGTGACGACGACGCGCCGGGTGCGCGAGAGATTGCCGGCCTCGTCGCGGGCACGGATTTGGATGACGTTCCTGCCCGGCTCCAAGGGGACCCTGAAGCTCCATTTCGTCGTGCCCTTTGCTTTTTGGAAGGAACCACTGCCGGTCCGGAACTGCACGAACCGGATGCCCCCGTCGTCGGTGGCGGTGCCCTTGATCACGGCGCTCGGACTGCTGGTCAGGAGGCGCTTCGACGCCGGTTTCACCACCGGCCCCTTCCGATCCGGCTCCAGGAGGAAACCCCGCCCGGATCCGTTGAAGGTCCCGTAGCCGACGATCTGGCCGTTCTCATTGATGCCGTTGGCGAAATGCAGGACCCATCCCGATTTCTTCGGCAGGAGGCTGTTGAGATCGGTCATCGTCCCATTCTTGTAGAGAAAGGCCAAGTCGGTACCGGCTGCGTTTTTCGAGGTGCCGACGATCTCACCCGAGTCGTTGATGGCATGGGCGATGCTGTTGCCTCCGAGCGAGCCGAGGTTGACAAATCCACCATTGAAATAGAGAAACGCCCGCTGGCCGCCGGCGGTGTCCGACCAGCCGACGATCTGGTTGGTGTTGTTGATGTCGCGGGCCTCGGCGTTGTTGCCGCCCATGTCGCCGAGATTGAGCATGTTCCCTCCGGTGAAGCGGAACACTTTGCGGGACGCATCTCCGGCGAGGAGAGAACTGCCCACGATATCCCCGCTGTCATTGATACCGAAGGCCTGGTTGTCGTTGCCCCCGAGCGTTGGCAGGATGACCGGAGTCAAAGGCACGAATCCGGGCACACGGTGCGCACGCAGTTTCTGGGTGGCAAAGATGTCGAAATCGATGTTGAACGCCACCTCGCCCGCTCCCCGGTCATTGACTGCCGTGGCCGCACTGCGAACCGTCCCCGCGAAAGAAATCTCGGAATTGAAAGGTGGGGCGACCCGGCTGAATCGGGTGGCGAAATCATTCGGTGATCCCGCCTTCTCCGCCGAACCGACAATGGCACCGTCTTTGCTGATGGAGAGCGCGATGCTGTTGTCACCGCCGAGTGTCCCCAGATCGGTCATGACACCATCGACATAAACGAAGGCGTGGTCCTGCCCGCCCGCCGTCTTTGCCACGCCGACGACCTCACCCTTGTCATTCAGGTTTCGTGCGTCGCTGAAATTTCCGCCGAGAGTGCCGACGCTCCTGATCGCGTAGACCGTCCGGATCTGGGCGAAAAGAGTCGGTGAGGAAAAGAGAATGACTGATAAGCAGAGCAAGGATCGACGACGAAGGCTTCGAGTTTTCATGGAGCGAGCTGGGTGTGGAGATTTCAGATTCTGCGATGAGTTGGCCGCAACCCGGTCTCACGATCGGATCACGGAAAGTCTGCGGACGGCGGAGACCTTGCCGCCGAGATCAATCGATCGGATCTCGATCGGATTGCGCCCCTTCTTGAGCTTCGCGACAAACCGCCACGCGTTTCTACCGACGGCCGTCTGGAACGCCCCCTTGCCGACCTTCACCTCGACACGGACGACCGTTCCGTCGTCGGTCGCCGATCCCTTCAGGGACAGCCTTGCCTTGTCGACGGGCCCCCGCGGGGCATCCTTGATCGCCACGGTGGGGGCGGCATTGGTGTATTGGAAGGTAGAGATGCGGTGGTTGCCTGAATCGGCGACGTAGGCAAGCCCTGCCGGAGTCACGCTGACTCCGGTGGGGGTGTTGTACTGCTCCGGTCCCGGACCGACCGTGCCCAGGGCGATGAGGAAGACTCCGTCGCGGTTGAATATCTGGATGCGATGGTTGCCCGTGTCGGCGACGACCACGATGCCCTCGGGACCGATCGCGAGACCGGCAGGATTCTGGAATTGACCCGTGGCCGCGCCCTCTCCGCCCCATTGAGACAGGAAGTTCCCGCTCGCATCAAAGCGTTTGATGCGGTGTTGGATGGAGTCGGCCACATACACCTGGCCGGTCGCGGCATCGACCGCCACGCCCGAGGGTTTTCCGAATTCGGCCGGGCCGATCCCAGCAGTCCCCCACGTGCTGAGAAAAGCGCCAGTCGAGCTGAAACGCTGGATGCGCGAATTGTTTGCATCGGCCACGTAGATCTGTCCGCTCGTGGCGTTTGCCGCCACACCCTCGGGAGACGCAAAAAAGCCGGCCGCCGAACTTGCAGCGACTCCCCCCCAGGCGCTTTGAAAAGCGATCGCGGTAGTATCCATGAATTGCTGGATACGGTTGTTTCCGCTGTCGGCCACGTAGACCATCCCGTTCCCCGTCCCCACGCCGAAGGGTCCGAAGAACTGACCAGACCCGGCACCCGAACTTCCTGTCTGGCTCTGGTAGATTCCGTTGGTCGAGAAACGCTGCAAACGACGACCGAAGTTCTCCACCACATAGACGCAGTTCTGAGCGGGCGAGAATGCCACCCCGGTGGGGCCGTTGAACTGTCCGTTGCCGGCCCCGGCCGTCCCGAACGACCCGACGATCGTGGAAGATTGCGCGAAGGCTCCCGCCGGCAGGGCGAGCAGGAAGCTTGCGATGCCAGGCAGACGTCCGAAAAAGGAAAAGAGGTTTCGCATCAACCCCTTCCACCGCGAATCCCCGGCGGAATTACACGTCTTCGGGAAAAATGTCCGAAAATCTTCCAACCCTAACTTTCGATTAGGATTACCCGCTCCCGATTCCCCGACTCGCTTTTTCCGATCCGCGGGTTACAACTGCATCCCGTGAACTCCGCCAGCGAAGGAACCGGATCGCCCCTGGTGTCTCCCGTCGAATGGGAGCGTCGGCTCCTCGCCATGCACGGCGCGACCGACGCGGACGAGTTCATCGAGGCCGTCTTCCGGCTGCTCGAGGCCACGGTCTCCTGCCGGTTTGCGCTCGCCAATCTCCGCAATCTCGACAGCGTGCCGCTCCTCGCGCGCGACTCGCTCGGGCGGGAGTTCGGACCCGATTACATGGAGCGTTTTTTCAAAGCCAATCCCACCGTCGGATATGTGCTGAAACGCCCGGGACTGCGCGTCCTCCACACGAAGGATTCGTTGCCACCGGATCCGATCCTCCGGACGATGCCCTTCTACACCGAGTTCATGCGGCCGGAAAACTGGCGTCACAGTGTCGCCCTGTTTTTCTGGGGATTCTTCCCGCCACTGCCGCAGAATGTCTTCTGCGTCTTCCGCAGCGAGGACGATCCCGACTTCGACGAAAACGATCTCGCCCGCCTCCGTCTCCTTCATCCCCACATCGGCACCGGGCTGAAGCGGATCAAGAAACAACTCAAGTCGCGTTCGAACGACGATCGCATCACCGCCCTCCTCAATTCCCTCCCCGGCAACGCGACCCTGCTCGACTGGGATCTCCGCATCACCAACCAGAGCACCTCCGCGCGGCGCCTCGCCGCGGTCTGGATGAACCGTGGCCATGAATCCCTCCCGAGGACCCTCGAATTGCCACCGGCCGTGCTCACCGCCTGCGAGGAAATGAAACAGGACTGGCGTGAGGCCTTGCGCCGCGATCCGAAGGCGACCCTGCTGAAGTCCACGACCGTGGTCCATCCGGATCGTCCCGGGTTGAGCGCCGGGATCAGCCTCGTGCTGGAACAGGATTCCGTTCTCGCGCATCCGGGATTCCTCGTGCGTTTCATCGAGGAATTCACTGCCGATTCCAACGCGTCCGAGCAATGGAGTGCCAGGCTGGAGGGGCTGACTCCGGCGGAACGCGAGGCCGTGCTCCTCGTCGCCCGCGGCCTCAGCAACGCCGAGGTCGCGCACCAGCTCGGCATCAGCGTGGCCGCGGTGAAACTGCGGCTGCATGGCGCCTTCAAGAAGCTCGAGGTCACGCACCGTTCCCAACTCGTCGCGAAACTGCGCTGAGATCCGTCTCCCGCTCCATGACCCTTCACTCCGACAGGTGGTATCAGGCATCGCCCCGGTTCATGACGACGCAATGGACCGTGCTGCTCCTCGCGGGAAGCGATGCCTCGGGGCGCGAGGCGGCGATGGAGGAGTTTTGCACCGCCTATTGGTATCCCGTCTATGCTTTCATCCGCCGCCGTGGATCCGCGCCCGAAGATGCGCGCGACCTCACCCAGGCCTTTTTCGCGAAGCTGATCGGCGACGACTGGCTCGCCGGAGTGGAGCGGCGCGAGACGCGCTTCAGCACCCTCCTTCTCACCGTGCTGAAAAACTTCCTCATCAATGAACACGCCCGCGACACGGCCCAAAAACGCGGTTCGGGAAAGGCACCCCTGTCGATCGAACTCGCCCAAGCCGAGGGCTGGTTCGGGGCCGAACCATGCGTCGGGGAATCGCCGGAAAGGACCTTCGAACGACGTTGGGCCCTTGCCGTGCTCGATGCCGCCCTCGACCGTCTCCGACGCGAATGCGAGCTGAGCGGTCGCCTGCACTGGTTCGAGACGCTCTCACCCTACCTCTCGCGGGAGGCCGGGTCGGGAGACTACGAGCGGGCCGGAAGGATCCTCGGACTCGACCGCGGTGCCGTCGCCGTCTCGGTTCATCGCTTGCGAAAGCAATACCGCACCGCCCTGCGGGAAGAAGTCGCCGCCGGTCTCAGCGATCCCTCGCGCATCGACGAAGAGATGACCGCCCTGCGCGAAGCCCTCGCCCGGTGAGGCCGCCTCGGGAGATTTCGAGTAATTCCGACACGGCAACCCGGTGTAACCCTCTTCGATGTCAGAACCGACCCTCTCCACTCCCTGTCCCGCGTGCGGTGATCCGCTGCCTCCCGGGACCTTGGCGGGTCACTGTCCCCGATGTCTCCTCCTTCTCTCGGTCGATGGAAACGAGGATGAGATCGCGCCCGACTCGTGGCGGACTCCGTGGGCCGTTCTTGGAGCTTATGATCTGCTCGATGAAATCGGACGCGGTGGCATGGGCGTGGTCTATCGGGCGCTCCAGCGGGACTTGAACCGTCCCGTCGCGGTGAAGGTGCTTCTCGATGCGGGTTTCGCCTCGACACAGCAGAAAGAGCGTTTCCGCCGCGAAGCGGAGGCGGTCGCGAGGCTGAAACATCCCGGCATCGTCGCCATCCACGAGATCGGGGAATCGGACGGCCTCCCGTGGTTCAGCATGGACCATGTCGAAGGAGCGAGCCTCGAGGCATCGGCGAAGGATCATCCCCTCCCCGGTCGGGAGGCCGCCCTTTGTCTTCGCGAGATCGCTCTCGCGGTGGCGCACGCGCACGAGCGCGGGATCCTCCATCGCGACCTCAAGCCGTCGAATATTCTCCTCGATACGGCAGGTCGGCCACACGTCACCGACTTCGGCATCGCCCAACGCCTCGACCTCGATCCCGACGGTGAAACCGCCGCTCCCCTCACCCGCACCGGCCAGTCGCTCGGATCCCCGGGCTACGCCGCCCCCGAACTCGTCCTCGGTCAAACCGCCGATGTGAGGACGGATGTTTATGGACTCGGGGCGATCCTTTATTACCTCCTCACCGGCAGCCCCCCCATTCGGGAGCGACCCTCGAGAGCCTCCTGCGGCAGGTGCGCGAAGAGGATCCGGCCGCCCCGTCTTCCCTCAGGCCCTCGATCCCCCGCGACCTCGAAACGATCTGCCTCAAGTGTCTCCGAAAATCCCAGGCCGGACGTTATCCCTCCCCGCTTGCCTTGGTGGAAGATCTCGATCGCTTCCTCGCCGGGCTGCCTGTTCTGGCACGCCCCGCCGGTCCCATCGAGATCGCCTGGCGATGGTGTCGGCGCCGCCCTTTCGCCGCCGCGTTGCTCGGCACGATTTCACTGCTCCTCGCACTCATCGTCGTCGGATCGATCGACTTCGCCCGCCGGCAGCAGCATCTCGAGCATCGCGCCACCCTCCTCGCCGAGGCACGCGCGATCCGCGAGGGAGCGAACTCGTGGACCCGCGACCAAGCGATGCGCCGGCTCGCCACGGCATGGCACATCCGTCATTCTCCCGAATTGCTCCGCGAAGCCATCGCCACGCTCGCGAATCCCGAAATGCGTCCCCGCCCGGGTGATGGCGCGAGGGCTTCCGGCGCGACCCGACCCGATCCCGGCCTCTCCGCGGACGGACGTCTCCTCGCCCACATCGCGGGAAACGAAATCGTCGTGACCGAGGTCGCGAGCAACCACCTCGTCGCCCGTCTCCCGGGATACGGAGAAGGAACCCTCTTGAAATGGAACGGAAACGCGAGCCGCCTCGCCGTCGTTCCCCCCCACTCTACCGAAGTGATCGTCTTGGAGGTACCGGGAGGCGACGTGCGTTTCCGGTGTGCCCATCCCGAGCCGGTCGTCAGCCTCGACTGGTCGCTCGATCTCATCGCCACCGGCTGCGCCAATCGTTTCATTTATCTGTGGAAAGAGGATGGAGTGCTCCATCGCCGTTTCATCGGACACGAATCCCCGCCGCTCGTCTCCTTCCGACCCGGAGGCCAGGAACTGGCGAGTGTCGGAGCCGACAAACACGTCCGGCTCTGGCACGCCGGGCGTGGTGTCGAGCTCCTCTCCGACACCACCGCCAGCAACAACGGACCGCCCCTCTGGTGGTCGCCCGATGGCGATTCCTTTCACTTTGGATCCGAGGATGGAAAGCAGGTCCGACACATTGACATCCATTGGCCGTCCGCCATCCGTGTGCTTTCCCTGACTGCCGATGAACCCGGTCCTGAAAATCTGCGGACCATGGACATCAGCCCCGACGGGACTCTTGTTTCCACCTCCGATGACGGTGTCTGCCGCCTCTGGTCCGTCGCCAGCGGCGAGATCCTGGCCAGTTTTCCCAAAGGAGAAAAGGAGTGGATGGTGACACGCTTTTCACCCGACGGGGCAATCCTCTGGTTGAGCGGATGGGATCAGGGATGCCGCCCCGTGGCGATCACGCGCGATGAAAAGGGCCGGTTCGGGATCGGTCCTCCCGGTGAACCCCTTTTCGGTCCCGGCAGCCTTCTTCAGGAGATCAGTCATGACGGGAATCTCCTCGTTTTGAGCAACAATGCGGAGGGCGCCTTTCTCGTCGGAAACCGGCACGAAGGCACGATCACCCGGCTCCCCCATCCCTCCGTCCTCGTTTCCGCGATCAGTCCCGACGGAAGCAAGGTCGCCACCTCGAGCTACGCCACCCGTTCCGCGAGAGTGTGGAGTCTTCCCGAAGGAGCCATTCTCAAGGAATTGCCCGCTCCAGGAATCGTCAGTGGACTTCAATTTTCACCCGATGGCAAACGGCTGACCCTGCACACCGGATCCGGCAACGCCCGCTTCCTGCTCCACACCGGGGAGCAAGATCCCGGATTCGCCGCGACCCGACGCACCGAGTGCAGCTTCTGGAGCCACGACGGAAGCCGGCTCGCAACCACGGCCGGGGCCGATGTCGTGTTGCTGCGGGCCGAAGATTTTTCCGAGATCCTGCGACTGCCCGTGCCCGAGTCAGCGGGATGGACCGGAAACGCCCAGATGGCTTTCTCGGCCAACGGCAGACGTCTCGCAGTGCGCACCGCGATTGGTTCCGTCGTGATCTACGATCTCGATCAATTGCGTGCCGAACTCGGCGAGTGGGGAATCGAATGGCGGTGATACAAGAACCCGCCACCCTCACAAAGCCACCAAAACCGACAGCCGCATGCGATAGGCCCCCTGGGCACGGAGCGAGCCTCGCTTCGACGCCTCGGGGAGGAGTTTGTGGATCGAGATGCTGTACGATTTCGGAATGCCGGCGACGCCCTCCGGAAACTCGTTTTCCGCGATCACGAAGTAATCCGGATTCGCGATGGTGTTGAGGCGGATCGTCTTGGGCTCCTGGTTGCCCGCCTCGATCCGCAGGAGGACTCCGGCGTTGCCGCGAACCCTTCGGTCAGGGCGCCCTTTCGGAGTCTCCGCCGTGACATACCTCCTCGTGTCCGAAACGACTTCAAGAAAGGTGATGGTGAGCCCGTCATCGAACTTCCATGAATCTCCCACCTTCATGACCGGACCCGGCTTCACCGGTGCCGGCGGCGAGATCGCATCGGCCCGGAGAGCCGGAAGGAAAACCATGGCAAGGAGGAGACACAGAACGGGGCCGGCAGAATGGGCGGGGATCATGCCTCCACTTGCCACGGAAGCCGAAGGCGTGACGCGTTTGAAGCGTTTCGCCCCGGCCAACGGGAAGGCGAGGGTCAAAGTTGACAGCCCGGCCTCAGATATTATAATTTTCATAATAATTTCCAATGCCTGAATGTCGCTTTTCTTGAAATGGCTTGGAGCCAGTCTCCTTTGTGCCTTGCCTTTTTGGTTGGTGATCGACCTCGCCACGCCGAAACAGACCACGGAGGGCTTGTCTCTGGCGGGACCGATCTCGCGAGTGGAAGAGCGGTTCGGCGCCGTGGCCAGTGCGACACGGCGTCTCTTCACGGCCCAAGTCTCGCAGAATCCGATCGGAGATTCGTTTTACGCGAGCGATCCGGCGCATCTCGCGGCGCGCGACCGGTATCTGAAATCGCTTTTCACTCCAGTCCGGGGAAACCACACCTTTCAAACGGTCGAACAGGGACGTCCGGTCGCATACGAAATCCGGGGCCTCACCCTCGTCGGGCCGCGCGCCAAACCCGTGGAAGATGCGGCCCGCCTGCTCGGGATCGAGGCGACCTTGATGTATCGCTATCGGGCAGAGGCCCACCGCCGGATCCTGGAGAATGAAGCCACGGCTTCGTGGACGCCCGGAGTACCGTCCGGACTCGATGGCTTTCTCCTCGTCCGGCAGGGCGGACAATGGAGCGCCCGCGATCTGGTCGGCCGATAAATCCTCCCTCTCCCTCACCCGAACATCGCCGCGATGGGCGTGCCTTGATCGGTGAGCGGGACCGGGCGCGAGCCATCATAGAGATCCTTGCGCGGATTGATGCCGAGAGCGGCGTGGATCGTGGCGTGGAAATCGGGCACGGAGACCGGATTCTCAAGGATGTTTTTCGAGAGTTCGTCGGTCACGCCATAGGCACCGTGATGCTTCAAACCGCCGCCCGCGAGGACGAGGCTGAAGGCGGTGCCCTGGTGGCCGCGTCCCCCGCGCCCATCATAGGCGGCGGGACGTCCGAACTCGGTCCCGACGGCGATGAGGGTCTTGTCGAGCAGCTTCTTGTCCTCGAGGTCGGTGATGAGCGCGGCGAGGGCGATATCGAGTTCCTGAATGAGGGTGTGTTGGTTTTGCTGCCCCTCGTTGTGGGTGTCCCAACCCGTGCCGTTGATGAAATTGAGGTTGTGCGAGACCTCGATAAAACGCACTCCGGCCTGGACGAGACGACGGGAAAGGAGGCAACGCTGCCCGAATTCCCCCCCGTAGAGATTGCGCAGCTCGGCGGGCTCTTTCTTCAATTCGAAATGCCGCATGAAGTCGGGACCGGCGAGACGCAGGGCCTCGGTCTGGGCCTCACGGTATTGGGCGGGGAGTGACTCGGATTCGATCTTTCCGGCGAGCGGTTGCAGCAAGGCCTCGCGGCGCGCGGCGCGCTCGGGATCGACATCGGCGGGCCGCGAAAATCCGGCCGGTCCGCTCTCGGTGTCGGTCAGGTAGACGTAGCCCGCCTTCGCTCCGAGGAACCCGGGACCGCGGCTCACGTTTGGATAACCGATCAGCATGTAGGCCGGCACATCGGGATTCACCGCGCCGAGTTCATGCGCGACGATGGAGCCGATCGAAGGATAGGTGGTGCTGCCGCTGATGAGGCGGCCGGTGTGGACGTAGTTCGTCGCGAAGGCATGTTCGTCGATGAGGTGGTGGTTCACCGTGCGCACCGCGGTGAGACGCTCGGCGAGCTTGGCGGTGCGGCCGAGGTGCTGGCAGAATTTCACGCCCGGCACCGCGGTCTCGATCGCATCGTATTCCGAGCCCGCGACTTTCGGATTGGCTTTGGAATTGCCCTTGCCCTTCGGATCAAAGGTGTCGATCTGCGCCATGCCTCCGCCGAGCCAGATGAAGATGCAATGCTCGGCCTTGCCCTTGGGCAGGTGGATCGCGGATGTCGGAGAAGCGAGCAGATCGGCGGCTCCAAGAGAAGCGCCACCGGCGAGGAGGGAGGAACGTTGGAGGAATTGGCGTCGATTCATGGCGGGGGTGCGGCCAGAGGCCGCAGTAAAAGGTGGGAAGGTAAAAGGTAGAAGGTTGCTGGGCGGAGTCGTTGCGCTGGGTAGTTGCTTGGTGTGGCAGAGGGCGTTCGATCTACTAGCTCATACTCTTACCTCATACTCCTACTCATACTCAAAAACGTTGGGCGGGAAGACGGTCGATGGTTCACGACGGCTGAGTAGGAGTATGAGTAGGAGGGTCAGGGGGTATAGATCCACTCCGGTGCGTTGAGCATGGCCCAGAGGACGTCTTCCATTCTCTTGCGCCATTCTTCATTCAGGGCGGTGGTCGGGGGATCGCCGCGGCGGGCCTGCTCTTCTTTCTGGGTCGCGAGGGTGTTGGCCGCTCCATCCAGGTGGTTCGACCAACTCACGAAGCGCACCGGCTCGCGCTTGCCGGGCTTGGTCACGGGACGCTCGGCCTCGGGAATGACCCGGCTTTCGAAACCTTCCTTGAGGAGCGCCACGTAGCGCTCCTTCTCCAACGCGGTAGGCTGGCGGGTGAGGAGACGCAGGAAAAGCCGATCGACGAGTTCCTCCGCCGACTTCGCCTCCATCGAGAGCGCGGTCACCCCATGTCGATCACTCAGGCGTGTCAGCCAGAGCCCCATCGTGCCGTTCGCGAGGATCGCGGGCTGGAGCACGTTCGGCTCGATCTCGCGGGCGTTGATCGGATCCTGCCGCGCTCCGCGCCAGCCGAAGGTTTCCATCAGGCTCGCCACCGCCTGGATGCGCGGCAGCGAAAGGCTCGGACGATCGCGCTCGTTCGAGGTCGAGGCGAGCATCCAGGCCCGGCGCGGTTTGCCGAGGGTGATGGAGTTGTTCAAGGCCCGCACGCTGTCCAGATCGAGGCTCACTTCCTCGAGATCAAAGGGCGTGCCCGTCGCCGCAAAGAGCGAGTCGACGATCTGCTCGGCGGTGAGGCGCCGCGGACTGGGCGCGATATAGAGCGGGCTGGGAGAGGTCAGCAGCGGATCGACCGCGCGCTGGTAGGCCTGCGACATGAGAATGAGCCGCGCGATCGATTTCAAATTGTAGTCGTGCCGCACGAGTTCATGCCCGAGCCACGCGAGCAATTCGGGATGGGAAGGATCCGACTTTTCCCAATCGCCGATGTGCTCGACGAGGCCGCGTCCCATGAGCCGCTCCCACACCCGGTTCACCATCACCTGGGCAAAACGCTGGTTCTCCGGCGCGGTGACGAGGGCAGCGAGACGGTCGCGCGGATCGTCGGGATCTTCGGCGAGGAGGGCGGCGGTCTCTTCCTTCGCGAACTCGGGGAAGGGCCAGCCCGGTTTCACTTCGGAACCGGGCTTCAGGGTCACCTCGATCAGCGGTGCCCGGCCGGTCTGGTGGATGCGATCCATCGGCACGCTGCTCGACTCGGGCAGCTTGATCGATGACTCCTGCATCATCGCGGCGAGTTGGAAAAGTTCCTCCTGCTTCGCGGTGTGGGCGGGGGCGTCGTGGCAGCGGGCGCATTTCATCTCCACACCGAGAAACGCCGCGCTCACGATCATGCCCTTCGCCGCCATCGGCACGTCGTTCTGCGAAGCGGTCGCGAATCCGGCGGGACCTCCGAAACGTTCGCTCCCCTCCATGCGGAGGAGTTCGGTCACGAAGAGATCGGCCGGCTTGTTATCCACGAGCGACTCATGCAGCCACCAGCGGAAGGGGCCCGTGTTGTTCAGCGTCGGATTGATGATGTTCGGATTCTCCGCGAGCACATCCTGCCAATACCCCATCCAATGATCGGCCCAGCGCACATCCGCGAGGAGACGATCGATCACTTTTTCCCGCCGCGTCTCCCGGGAATCCGCGAGGAAAAGATCGATCTCCGCTTCGGTCGGCGGCACGCCCACCGTATCGAGATAAACGCGGCGAAGGAAGGTCAGGTCCTCCGTGGCCGGCGTCAGTTCGAAACGATCCACGTCGAACTGGGGCCAGGGCGCGCCTTCCTCGATCCATTTTGTCAGCACCGCGATCTCCGCCTCGGAAAATCCCTCGCCTTTCGGAGGCATGATGTCGTCTCCGGCGTCCGGTGAGATGCGGTAGATCAGCGAACTGCCGTCGACATCGCCGGGTGCCACGGCCGCCCCATCCGATTTGCCCCCCTTCAAGGCCGCTTCATGCATGTCGAGCCGCAAGCCGCCCTTCGCCTTGCCGCCTTGGTGACAGCTGTAGCACTTCGCTTCGAGAAGCGGCTTCACTTCTTTGAAGTAATCGACCTTCGCCGCGTGCGCCGCTTCCAGCTCACCCTTCACCTTCACAATGCGGTCGGCGATGAAATGATCGATCGGGTTGTTCGCCGCATACCCTTCCGGCAAGGCGGGCACCTCCACCGGCGTCACCTTCGCCAGCCAGCTTTTTCCGGCCTCGCGACGCTGCGCCCAATAGGGAGCGTGCTCCGCGCGCTTCGCCGCCCGGGCGTCGGCGTCGACCTTCGCATACCAGGCGCGGCGCTCCGCTTCATACGCCGCCCAGCCCTTGTCGTTGTAGGCGACCTGGCGATCCCCGGGAGACATCAGAGACCAGCTCTCGCCGCCCTCGAGGGAGATCGCGGCGACCGTCTCACCGAATTCAGGACGACGTTTGCTCTTGCCCGCGACCCCTCCGATCATCGTCTCGAGGATCACGAAATGTTCGCCGCCCTTGGATTCGAATTCGATCCACGCCTCGCGGTTGCCGGGAGGGACGAACCGGAAATCCGGTCCGAGGTCCAGATATTCATCCTGCTCCTTCAGGTAGCCGTGGCCGCCCGTATCCGATTTCGGGAAAGGATTCTCCAAGACCAGCCTGCCATCGATGTGCAGCTTCGAGGCCCCCCGGCTGCGGAGGAGAAGGCGATGTTTCCCGGCCGGCAACTTCACCAGCGCCGACGCCCGGAAGTGCGAAGGCATCGCCCGGTCCGCGCGCACCCCCGTCGAGATGTATTTCTGCGGCCAATCAAAGAAGCCGAAGACCTCTTCCTGATACGTCTCCGTCACCTCCGCTTCATCCGGCCAGGCGTTCGCCTCGGGCACGCCCTTTTCGCTAATCTGCACCAACACCTTTCCGGCCGGCACCATCTCGCGCGTCACCGGCGGCGGCGGTGGCTGATAGGAATAGCGCGACTCCAACTCCTTCGCCTCCGGCGCTCCGCGATGAATCGTCAGATCGTCAATCCACCCGCGGAACGACTCACCCGTGGTGCGTTTGTTGCCCGTGCCAATCACGAGATCGTCCGCATCCGTCACCGGGCCGAGATCCGTCGCCCCGCCCATGTCCCAGACCCCGTCCGTCGCCTTGCCGTCGATGAGGACGCGGAGGCTGTCTTTCTTTCCAAAGGTGTAAACGACCGCGAGATGATGCCATCCCGTCGCCGGGATCTGCGCCGTGCTCCACCACCGGTGCCATTCGCGCTTGCCGCCGTTCGCAGGATCCTCGCTCGTGAAGAGAAAACCCACCTCCGCACCACCGCCCGCGCCCTTGAGACGGATCGCGTAGTTCTGGTTGTTCTCGCCGAGGTCCGCCCCGAGTTTGCCGTGGCGCCCCTTCCCTAACACATACGCCATTTCCCCGTTCGCCAGTTCCTTCACCTTCACCCAGGCCTCGATCGCGATCGTCTCGCCGAGACCGAATTTCAGGTTCGTCGTGCCGCCCCGCTCAACATCCTTCACCACGAGGAACGAATCTTTGTCCTCGAAAAAGCCAGCCCGGTTCTTCGCGTCGAACGAAGGATAACGCGGTGCCCGGGGTCCATCGAAGGATTGTTCGCCCGCCGCCTGCGCTTTGCCGGTCTTGCCCTGCCATTCACCCGCTTCCTTCGCGCCATCGAATTTCCATTGCAGGACGACCTCCGCTTCCGCACGCGCGGCGAAGCCAAGGCCAAACAGCACGACCGCAAGGGCCACGTTCCGGATCGAATGGGGGGGCTCGGTTTTCACGGTGACAGTCTACGCCGGAATTCTACCGGAAATCACCTTCCCTCTCCTACCACTTTCGGGGGGGCTTGATCGCGTGAGGGGGATGGAGGAATCTCGAATTCACGCCCGCATCACAGGCAGCTGATTCGGTCATCGTTTCACCGAATCCGAAATCGCCGAACACACCGCTTTGATTGAGGAGCTTTTCTGGTCGCGTCGACGGCCGCCGTTGCATCTGCGCGACAAGATCCGCGAAGGCCAGCGCCTCGAGGGATTCAACATCGAGCTTTTCTTCGCCCGCCCCTCCTTCGCCCGTCCTGACCAAATCATCCATGAGGACATCGCGAGGATCCAGTGGGTATCCGACCGAAAGACTTGGAAGCTCTACTGGAAGCGGGCCGACCTGAAGTGGCACGCTTACCGTCCCCATCCCGAAGCCGCCACCCTCGCCGAAGCGCTCCACGTCATTGATGAGGATGCGAGCGGGTGTTTCTTCGGGTGAGTTGTAGCGGGTGGGTGAGCGCGGACGGACCTTCGTCGGAACGTTTGCACGTTCCGCTACGGCTGGAAATTCAACGCGAATGGCTGCGAATGGAACGCGAATGGGCACAAATCCTTGCGGTGATCCGATTGTTGTCCGATCCCATCGTCACCGCCACCCCTTCTCCCTCAGCCACCCCAAGGTCTCGTCGGGAATGGCGGTGTGGAACATCCTCACGCCCGCTTCGATCAAGGCCTCTCGCTGGGCTGGATCGCCGTAGCTGTGGGTCTCGACGAGAAGGCCGAGTTTCACGGCGGTCCGGATGGCCTCGATTTTTGCCGGGGAAAGGACCTCGTCTTTCTCCACGTTGATCTGGATCGTCTTCGGCGAAAACCGGGCGGCGATGTCGCGGACTTGCTCCGCGGTGTCGACCTTCACCATCAGCTCGATCTTCGGAGTATCGGAGGCGAAGGCCTTTGCGATTTCGAGTGCCTCCTTCCGGCTGCAGCGGATGAAAACCTCTTTCTCCATCCCGAGCCGGTGGATGAGGCGGGCAAGTTCATCGATATGGGCGTCGAGGCCGGGCTTCAAGTCGGCCTTGAAACCGATCCGGCCCTTCCCGGCGAGGAGGAGCTCCTCGAGGGTGGCCACTTTTTCCTCGGAGATCGAACCGTCGCGATAGCGTTTTGTCAGGGCCTTCAGATCCAACAGGGTCAGGTCGGAGGCCCGACCCTGTCCGGTCGTCTCGCGTTCGAGCGTTTCATCGTGGACGACCACAAAAACCCCGTCCTTGGTCCGCTGGATGTCGGTCTCGTAGAGGTCGAAACCTTTGCGGATGGCGACGGCGACGTTGGCGACGGAATTTTCGGGAGCGCGGTCGGCCTTGTCGTTCGCATATCCGCCGCGATGGGCGGCGATGAGGACGGGTTCGGCCGCGGCGAGCCTGACAAAACCACCCAGGAGCGCGAGGAGAAGGATCGTTTTCATGATTCCACCCGGATGATCCCGCGCCGGATCGCTTCGGCGGTGGCCTGGGCGCGGTCGCTGACGTCGAGCTTCTGGAGGACGTTGCTGATGTGGCGTTTCACGGTGTCTTCGGCGATGCCGAGGGCGGCGGCGATTTCCTTGTTGGCGCGGCCTTTGGCGATGAGGGAAAGGATCTCGCGCTCGCGCAGGGTGATGGCGGGACCGAGTTTCAACCCGGCGAGACGGGTCGCGATCTCGGGGGCAAGATAACGCTCGCCGGCGGCGACGCGGCGCAGGGCGGCGATGAGGTCGTCGCGGCTCGCGGTCTTTTGGAGAAAACCGAGGGCCCCGGCATCGAGGGAGGACTGGATTTCGTCGTCGCGGGCGAAGGTGGAAAAAACGAGGACCCGCGCGGCGGGATCGAGTTCGAGGAGCCGCTCGGTCGTCTCGATACCGTTCCATCCCGGCAATTGCAGGTCCATGAGGATCACCTCGGGCTGGGCCGACGCCAGAAGAGCGGGCGCCTCCTCGCCGCGCTCCGCCTCGGCGACGACAGTGATATCGTCCTCGAGTTCGAGCGAGGCGACGAGCCCGCTGCGGACGACGAAGTGATCATCGACGATCATCACATTCATCGTGCGACCTCCCCGTTGGGTGGGTTTGGCAGGGTCACGACGACTTCGGTGCCCTCGCCCGGGCTGCTATGCCACGCGATCTCCGCGCCAATCTTGCGGCAACGCTCGCGCATGCCCATGCAGCCGAAATGGCCGGATTTACCGGAGGTGCCGGTGATGGTGTCGAATCCGTGGCCGTCGTCCTTGATGGTCATGCGCAGGCCACCTTCGTCCATCGCGAGGGAAAGGACAATGGTGGCCGCACCGGCGTGTTTGATCGCGTTGGTGACGGACTCCTGCGCGATCATGCGGAGGTGATGCACGGTGCGCGAAGGCAGCGCGGGCAGACCACCGACGGGAGAGATCATCGAGAGCGCGGGACCGGCTCCGGCGTTTCCCTGATCGAGCAATTCGCCGAGCGCGCCGACGAGATCGGTGGCTTCGCCGGGATCCTGCCGCAGGTCCGAGACGAGGTTGCGTGTCTCGCTCTGGATCCTCGAGACGAGGCTGCGCGATCCTTCGAGAAAGCCGCGCAGTTTTTCATCACCACCTTTGGCCACGGCGGCGTCGAGCCGAAGGGTGAGTCCAGCGAGCTGCTGCTCGAGGGTGTCGTGGAACTCGCGGGCGAGGCGCTGGCGCTCTTCGAGGACGGCTTCGTGCTCGATGCGGTGGCGCAAGGCGGCGGTCTGCCGGGTGACCTGGCGGCGCAGCATCACGATCCAGAGGCCGGCGAGCACGGTGGCGACGAGAAAGATGACGAGCCCGGCGGCGAGGCGGCCGGAAGTCCACCACGAGGGCGCACGAAGCACGGCGAGATCGGCGGGACCACGCTGGCGCAGGACGACGCGATCGGGCTCGGCGCGGTATTCGCCGGATCGCCTCGCGGACTCGACCACGGCGATGCCGGTCGCGCGGATCCGGGCACCGGCGGCAAGATCGTCCGGCACCGAGGGGGACTCGATGCGCAGGCTTTCGGCTCCCTCGCGCAGGAGGAGAACGGCGCCGCGTTCGCTGCGATAGAGCTCGACGAGGTCGGCTTCGATCGAAACGAGATCGTTGTCGTGGAGTCCCTCAAGGAGATCGCCGACCTCGACGGGCAGCGGTGCGGGCACGTCGCCCTCGGCGCGTCGCGAAAGGATGGAGGCATCGGCGAGTCGGGCGCTGAATCGGTCCATCTCGGGAAATCCCACGACAACGATGCTATCGCCGATCTCGGGACGGCGTTCGGTCTCGACGAGTTGCACGGCGAGGCCCGACTCGTCGCTGCGGAGGAAGATCTCCCCTTCCCCGAAGGCGGCGAGCACGGATCCGGCGAGGCGCACGCGGTGGCGCATCGATCCGCCGACGGCGAAGGTGAGGATCTCGCCGGGAGAAACTTCGCCGATCTCATCCACCGGTCGGGCCGGGGCAACGACGGCGAGATCGCTCCAGTCGTGACAGCGCAGGTAGGGCTCGACGAGCTGGCGGCGGTGGTTCACTTCGCCGGCGGCGAGCCCGGAGACGCGGACGCGGGCATCGACAAGATCCTTTCCGCCCTCGGCAACGGTCTCGACCTGCACGGCGATGACGCGCGATCCGAGATCGAGACGGACGATGGCGGTGTTTTCCTCGTTCGAGGAGATTTTCCTGACAATGCCCTCCACGCTGACGCGCTGGTAGTGGTAGCGGCCCGAGAGCAGATCATCGAGCGTGGCCGGAATCGCCGCAGGCAGACCGGGCTGCCCGAGGATCTCGAAGGTGGCCTCGTGGATCCCGGGCAGATAAAGACCGGGCATGGTGGTGCCCGTGACGCGGACCTCGGAGCCGGGCGCGGGAGGGACGCGTCCATCGAGACGGAAGAAGGTGCCGGCGGTGTCGTCCTGGAGAAAGATGGTCGAAGGCGGATCGGAAAAGACGACGATGCCCCGCAGATCGACCGGCCGGCCACTCTCGGCCGTCTCGGGTGAGAGAGAACGCACCTCCAGGGCCGTGCGGAGCTGGGCCACGACCGGCGTGCCGGTGAGGAGGACGAGACCGGTGGCGAGGAGGGCTTTCGTTTTTACGACCGGCATCATTGATTAATTCGCTGGAGGCTTGAATTCAATGAAGCGTTTGATCAACGGTAGTTGGTCTTCGGTCGTGCGGACTACCAGCTGGCGATTCACGACATCGTAGACCGCATTCGATTCTCCGGGGAACGTTATACCCACCGACTCGAGGACCGCTTTCACGCTTGGTGAGTCCAAGGATTCGGGCGATTCCGGTGCATCACCAAAGGGATCGCGTTGCTTCGGCAGCGAAACGTCAAAAATCTCGGGCGGAGCATCAAAACATCGCAGGAGATAGACCGGATCCGGCAACCACTTCGGAACCATTTTGATCGCAAACGGCTCGACCACAAGCTTGGCATTCGCTTGGTCGAGGATTGCACCGAAGGCATCCCGTAACGAGACATTCTCCAAATCCACGGTGACCGGCCCTTTGTCGACCGGGGCGTTCTTCTCAGCCAATCCCTGGAGATCGAACCCAGCTCCAAAGTCAAAGATCATCGAAGGGAGCTTTGTTTGATTGTCCCAGTGCAGGGTGGAAAGGGCATCTGACAACGGCGTCTCGTGGAACGTCACCTTCGGGAGAATGGTCTCATCGAGGTTCTTACGGAACTTCTCGATTCTACGGATCTCAGGAGTATCCATCAGAGCCGCGTAAACTCCGTCGATGTGTTTCACCAGTGGGTCGACGAGCGCGATTTCCTCCCCTTCGTTGACGACGGTCATCTTGCGGTTTTCGACGTCAAGAGTGGCGGAAGTCGAAACTCCGAATGAAACGCCGCAGCTCTCCAGATAAGAAATCGCCGAATTTCTCTTAGGATCCCTGCCCCCCGGGTCCGATTCGGATTCCGCTTGCCTCAACCCGTGTATCTTCAGGGTTTCCAAAAACAGCGGAGAAACCTCATATACCTTTGTCAAAAGGACCGGCAATTCGTACGACATGGAACGAAACTCGGCCCTTCCCAGTTCTTCACGGAATATCACCTTGAGCCCCGCCTCCCTGGCAACCGCTTCCAGCACCTCCTTCAGGGACGCCCGCTCCATTCGCAGCGTGATCGCCATGTCGAAGGTCGTTTGAGGAGCGGTGTCAGCAAGTATACTGATCCCCATCTGGTCGTCCGCGTGAATCTGGCTCAGCTCTTGGATCACAACGAGCACGTTTTTAATCGGCGTCTCGTTGAACTCGACTTTTGGCAGAATTACCTTCTCAACCCGCTCCTGGAAACTCGCATAAGCAACCTCAGGCAGCCCGCTCGCCACTTGCTCCCGGGGGGCCTCTTCGCACGAGGCCAGCAAGAGGGCAAAAGCGGCGCAAAACCTCTTCATCGGCTTAATCCTTTGCCTTCGCGGGCTCGATGGTCAACTCCGCCTCCGGCACCAACTCGATCTCGACCGCGGCGCCTTGCAGATGTTTGTCGAAAAAGCGCTGCATCAGTTCAATCACGGCCGGCTTCCCGAAAAGCGGTCCGCCGTGTCCGGCTCCGGGCAGGGTCTGGAGCCAGACGGGGACGCCTTTGGCCTTGAGCGCCTCGGCGAACTGGACACTCTGCGCGTAGGGCACGAGCGCATCGTGGGTGCCGTGGAGGATGAGCACCGGCGGATCGTCGTCGCTGATGTAGGTGACGGGACTGACGGCCCGGCTTTTCTCCTCCGTCTCCAGCGGCACGCCGATGAGCTGCGAATAGGGATCCTTCGGCGAATTGAATTCGAAGATGTTTTTCACGTTCGGGTCCTCGGCGGCCTGTTTCACCACCGTCGTGAAATCGGCCGGACCGTAGATGTCGCAGACGGCCTGGACGCGGTCCGACTGATCCTCGTTCCCCCCGATCGCAGGAAAGGTGCCGGTGCCTCCCGCCGTGCCGACGAGGGCGGAGAGATGGCCGCCGGCCGAGCCACCGACGACGCCGACTTTTTCGGGATCGAAGTGGTATTTCGCCGCGTTCGCCCGCAGCCAGCGAATCGCGGCCTGGCAATCCTGGATCTGGGCGGGGAACTTCGCGACCTGGCTGAAGCGATACTCGACACTGGCCACGACGTAGCCTTTCAGGACCATGCCCGCGACCGGACAAGGAAACTTGTTGCCCCCCATCCAGCCACCGCCGTGAATGTGCACGATGAGCGGGAGCGGTTTCTCCGGCGTCGCCTCCGGCAGATAAAGATCGAGCCGCTGGGCCGGGTCGCCGTCCGCGATGTAAGCGATGTCGCGCTCCATGCGGATGCCGGCGGGGAGCTGCGGGGCGGGCTTGGGGGCCGGTTTCGCCGGATCGGCAAAGGCAAAGGTGGCGAGGAGCGGGAGGAGGCAGGCGAGGACGGGGAGTTTCATGGGGGCGCAGGATTCCGTGGAATCAAGAATCCTGAGCGAAAGCGCGTCGCTTCGCAATCCGAAGCTTGACCCAATCGACCTCGATCGCCGCAGCCTGCTTAGACCGGAGTTCCCGGGGAGCAGGCTCATTCAAAAGCTGACCGTGTCTCCCGCAAACCCCGCCCCGGCAGCCATCGCCGCAGGATGTTCGATCACGGCATATCCGCCTTTTCCGTCGTCAACGAACAGCAGCGCATCGGAAAACAACGCACAAGACCACAAGGAATCGTCATCGAAACGGAAAACTCCGTTCACCGTCGCGTCCAATACACCATGCCCCGCCTTGTCGAATTGCCGGATCTCGATGAGAGGCTTTTTAACCAATCTTGATTCCGCCATCCAGAAAGTCGTGATCAAGGTGCTCCGATGACGAAAGCGCTCCTTCGGCGTCATGCCGGTAATGATCCCGTCCTCGAAGAAGGACCGGAGCAGTTTTTCGGACATGACGTCAAATAAACCGGTTCCCGGAAGCCGTCCGCCCACGATGTCCAGCTTCTTCGTTGGGAGCGCGGGCAACGAGTCGAGAAGGGTCGGGCTTCCCCGCTTTTCCAGAGGGATCGCATCCTCTTCCGCGAGGGTGAAATGACAGATCCCTCCCGAAATGATCTCGATATGGCGATTCGATTGGATCCGGAACTGGAAGATCCTGCCATTCGCATCGGTGAAGGCACCGTCGATCGACCTTTGCCATTGGTTCTCTTCGACGCTCAATTCGCTTAGCCAGCGGTACTTTTTGTAGGTCGCCAGCGCCTCGCGACCCTCGGCGGTCAATTCCGCGACGGGGGTTTTCAACAGTTCGATGAAGTTGATGGAGCGTCCCTCGGAGTCGTAGACCTGTCTTTCCGAGAAATAAGGATCCTCATAACTGTAGGTCCCTTTGGAGAAAAATCGTTCCAGGCTCTCCTTTGAAACGGTGTAGGCGACCGGATGGGAATGGAAATGACTCCAGACCGCAAGCGTGTGGATGGATGCCGGGATATCGGCTTTTCCCAGGGGCGTGAAACCGTAGGAATTGGCCTTGGCCACGGGATTCGCGAACAGGACGACAAGAAAACCGACTGCCACCATCTTCGCATGCATGGAAAGATTCTACGTTGGAAAGGAGGGCCATCAAGCTCCAGGGAGGCCTGAACTGGATTTTCAGTCCGTCGCGGGGTTTCATCCCCCACCAAAAAGGCTTGAACTGAGCCCGTTCCGGGGGAAAAGGTAGCCCTTGCGCGGGTCGCCCGTGCCGTCAGCGCCATTTGCCATCCCATGCCCAGACCTGCCAAGAAAGAGGACGCCGCCGCGTCCGCGCCCGCCTTCGAGGAGGCTCTCGCGCAGCTTGAGGAGCTGGTGGAGGAAATGGAATCCGACGAAGTGCCCCTGGAGGACCTCATCCGCAAGTACGAGCAGGGCACCCGGCTCTACCAGGTCTGCGAGCAACGGCTCGACGAAGCCCGCGGACGTATTGAAATTTTGAGAAAGAAGCGCAACGGCGAAACCGTATGGGAGAGCTTCGGCGACGGGACGGAATCCGGCGCCAACCCCGAATCCGGCGCCCCCTCGCAAGATGGAGAACTGTTTTGAATTCCCCGAAATCCCGTCGGAGCAACTCCCGAAGGTCGACAATGGCGCCGACCTGAAGAAGCTCCCCCTCGAGGACCTGCCGAAGCTCGCGGAGAACATCCGCCGCACCCTGATCCGTTCGCTCGCGAACACGGGCGGCCACCTCGGTCCGAATCTCGGCGTGGTCGAGCTCTCGATCGCCCTGCACCGGGTCTTCTCGACACCGGAGGACAAATTCGTCTTCGACGTGAGCCACCAGGGCTACGTCCACAAGATGCTGACGGGCCGCTGGGACCAGATCCACACGATCCGCACCTACGAGGGGCTGAACGGCTTCCTCCTCCGCACCGAGAGCGAGCACGACTGCTATGGGGCGGGACACGCCGGCACGGCCGTCTCCGCCGCCCTCGGCATGGCCTCGGCCCGCGACCTCCTCGGGAAAAAGGAGCACGTCGTCGCCGTCGCGGGTGACGCGGCTTTCACCTGCGGCCCGACCTTCGAGGCGCTCAACAACATCGCGGAATCAACGAAACGCTTCATCCTCGTGCTGAACGACAACGAGTGGTCGATCGACCGCAATGTCGGCGCCATCGCGAAATATTTCCACGCCCTCCAGACGAGCTCGACCTACGCCCACATCCACGAGAAGGCGGCCGAATTCGTCGAGCGCATCGCCGGGAAGTCGATCCGCAACATCGCTTCGAAGGTGGAGCGCGGTGCGAAAAACCTGCTTTTCCCCAACGTGCTCTTCGAGAAATTCGGGATGCACTACTACGGCCCGATCGATGGTCACGACATCGATCTCCTCATCAAGACCTTCGAGTTCCTCAAGGATCAGGAGCAGCCCGTCGTCCTCCACGTCATTACCGAAAAGGGTCGTGGCTATGAGCCGGCGAAGGCGAATCCGATGAAATTCCACGGCCTCGGACCCTACAAGACCGAGACCGGCGAGACGCCTCCCGGCGGCGATCCGACCTATTCCTATCTCTACGGCAGCCACCTCGGCAAATTCGCGCAGCAGGACGACAAGATCGTCGCCGTCACCGCCGCGATGCCGAGCGGGACGGGCCTCGTCGAATTCCAGAAAGTCGTGCCCGAGCGTTATTACGACGTCGGCATCGCCGAGGAGCACGCCGCCCTCTTTGCCTGCGGCCAGGCGGTGCAGGGGCTGAAGCCCTTCCTCACGATCTACTCGACCTTCTTCCAGCGCGCCTACGACATGGCCGTGCACGACATCGGCATCCAGAATCTGCCGGTGCGCCTCTGCATGGACCGCGCCGGACTGAGCGGCGACGACGGACCGACCCACCACGGCCTCTTCGACATCGGCTACATGCGCCACATCCCGAACTGGATCTTCATGCAGGCGAAGGACGAGGATGAATTCGTCGACATGCTCTGGACGATGGCGAATTACAACGACGGCCCCTCCGCGATCCGCTATCCCCGTGGTGCCGGCACCGGAGCCAAGCCGAAGGCCGAGCCGCAGCTCCTCGAGATCGGCAAGGCGGAAGTCGTCGCCGACGGCACCGACATCGCCCTTTTCGGACTCGGCAGCATGTTCGAGATGGCGGAAAAGACCCGCGATCAACTCGTGGCGATGGGCTACTCCGTCGCCCTCATCAATCCGCGCTGGATCAAGCCGCTCGATACGGCCTGCATCGGGAAATTCGCCCGTCAATGCGGTCTTGTGCTCACCTTCGAGGATCACACCCTCATGAACGGTTTCGGTGCCGCGATCATCGAGCATCTCAACGACGCCGGCATCGTCTGCCCCGTGGAGCGGATCGGATGGCCGGATGAATTTGTCGAACACGGCCGCCCCGACATCCTCCGCGCGAAGCACGGCCTGACCGTGGAAAACGCGGTGGCGAAAGCGCTGAAGCATCTCCCGGCGCTGCCGAAGCAGGCGCTCGCGGGCTGAGGTCAATGTGGTTTCGACTTCAGTCGAATCTTCGCCCCGCCGTCCAGAAGGATGATCTCCTGAAAAAACCGCGATTGCGGTTCATCCCGTCTCCGGCGGTCGATTCGAGGCCAAGGTTTTCATTTCCAACGGGAAAGGCGTTCACCGAGGCATGGCTTCGCCTCGGGCCAATGGTGCCAAACGCGATTTTTATCGACTTGCGTCGAAGGGTCCGTCATCTTCGCCTCGATCCTCGCGGTGGCGCTGCGCCGCCCGGCGCGAAACAACCCAACTCATTCCCAACATGTCCACGACCCGCCTTTTTCAATCGTCTCTCGCCGCGGCCGTGCTGTGCCTCGTGTCCCACGCATCGGCCAAGCCACTCTCGAGCTCCGATCTCCAGCAGATGGGGGTGACCGGTGTTTACCGGGGCACGGCCACCGGGACCGCCTTCAAATGGGATGGCGTCCCCTACATGGGTGCCGAAAACATCAACTACATCCAATCGCAGATCAGCACGACGGTCCGGGTGACTGTCCCCTACTCACGTCGCACCAAATTCACCGGTCCTTCGGGAAACCAGTTCACGATGCTCGCATCCGCCTCGGGGGGCAAACGCCGCGTGAAAATCGCAGCCCTCTACTCGGGGAGTTCCTTCAACAGCGAGTTCGGGAACACGACGGTCGCCTCGGGCGGACAAGGAGTCATCATGGTACGGAAAGGCACCCTGCAACGCCCCCGCTGGATCATCCAGTATGTAGACTCCTTCTTCGAGCGGCTTCAGGTCGGAGGCGACACCCTGCAGTTCATGAGTTTCGGCGGGACGCTCACCAAGAACTGAGGTCGTTCAGCCAAAGGGCAGCAGCACGACAAAACGAGTCATTTCCGGCGTCCCCGCCTCCAGTGCGAGACTCCCTCCGTGGCCCTCGATGATGACCTTGGCGAGGCTGAGGCCGAGGCCGAAGCCGTCCACCTCCCGCGAGCGGGAACGATCGCCGCGGAAGAAGCGGTCGAAGATTTTTTCCCGATCCTCCTCGGCGATGCCGGTGCCGGAGTTTTCCACCGCGATGCGGACGTGGTCCCCGGCGCGGTTCGCGATCATCCTGACATAACCCTCTTCGGTGTTGAACTTGACCCCGTTGCCCAGCAGATTCAGCAAAGCCTGCCGCAGCAACACGGCATCACCGGAGACCTGGAGATCAGGCACGATGAGAGACGAGAAAGAAACACCGGCCTGATCGCAGAGGATCCCGGCGTCTTCGGCGATGGCTTCGAGTTCCTCACTCAGGGCGATGGGATCGCGCTTCTGGATGAGGTGCCCCACATCCGCTCGCGAGAGGAGGAGGAGGCTGGCGATGATGGATTTGAGCCGGCCCAGCTCTCCCCGCAGCACGAGCAGGGCGGACTCCTCGCGTCCCCCCGCCTCGCACTCGCGCAGGGCGGTCTCGATCTCAGCCTGCATCACGGCGACGGGGGTTTTCAATTCGTGGGAGACGTCGGCGCTGAAGCGGTTCGCATGGGCAAAGGCGGCCTCGAGCCGGCCCATCATCGCATTGAGCACGGCGGTGAGTTTTTCGATCTCGGGATCGGAATGCGGATCGTGGGGCATGCGGGCATCGAGCGCCTCGGCGGAGATGCGGCGGGCGGATTCGGAGATGCGACGCAAAGGCCGCATCGCGCGCTCGGCCACGAGCCATCCGCCGAAGCCGACGAGGAGAATCCCGAGAGGCGCGCCGAGAAGGAAGCCGTTCCGCAGTTCGGCGAGCCCCGGGTTGGCCTTCGCGAAATGCAGTCCCGCGAGGATGCCGAAGCCACGCTCCTGCACGGCGATGAACCGCCACGTTTCGCCTTCAATGACGGCGTCGGTGTATTCAATGAGCCGCTTGCCATGAGGTGCCGTCCCGACCGCTCCCGGCCCCTCCGGCGGTGGCTCGTCGAGTGGTTCGGTTTCGCCGGGAGGCGGTTCAAAAAGATCTTCGAGACGCTGCGGCTCCGGTCGTCCCGGTCCGGGGCCGGGCCCGTCCGGACCGCGTCCCTCAGGCCCGCGTCCATCGGGACGCGGTCTGCCCGGAGGCCCGCCTCGACGTGGGTCGGGGCGTCGCACCGGATCCGGATCAGGCACGGGAAACGCCGCGGGCAGATCCGCTTCCATCGTTTCGTTCCAACCGGACGAACCGATCTTTTCTTTTTCCTCATGGAAATCCCAGGCACTGAGCGCGAGCCGGCCTCCGGCGATTTCTTCGCGGTGCATCGCATCAAAGAGCTCCTCCATCGTGGCCGCATCAGACCAGGGATTCACGTCGCGGATGAGGCGGCCCGCGATCCCTTCGAGCCGGACGTCGGTCGATTCGCGCACCGCCCGCATCATGAGCTGCCACGAGACGATGCCGAGCCCGGCAATGGCCAGACCCGAAACGAACATGGAGATGAGGGCGAGCCTGACGCGGAGCGAGCGAAACATGGCGGAGGATCAGGCGGGTTTGCCGATGCGGTAGCCGACGCCCCGCACCGTCTCGATGAGTTTGTCAGGATGATCCCGGTCGACTTTCTTCCGGAGCCGCTGGATGTAGACATCGACGAGATTCGTATCGGGATCGAAGCTGTAATTCCACACATGCTCGCAGATCTGGGTGCGGCTGAGGACCCGGCCCGGCGAGCGCATCAGGTATTCCAGCAGGGAAAACTCCCGGACCGAGAGCGGCACCTCCTCGTCGCCGCGGGTCACGACGCGCGTGACGAGATTCATCGAGAGATCGCCGATGCGGAGGAGATGGCTCGCGATGCCCGCGGTGCGACGCACGACGGTGTGGAGACGGGCGACGAGTTCCTCGATGTAGAAGGGCTTCGTCATGTAATCATCGGCCCCGAGGTTGAGCCCCTCAAGCCGTTCGTCGAGTTCGCTTCGCGCCGTGAGGAGGATGATGGGGACGGCGTTGCCCTTTTTCCGTAGATTCTTGAGGATGCTGAGCCCGTCGCGCCCTGGCAACATCACGTCGAGGACGAGGGCGTCGTAGGGTTCTGTCAGGGCGAGCGCGTAACCCTCGTCGCCATCGCGCACGACATCGACGACAAAGCCCTGCTCTTTGAGGCCTTTGCCGATGAAGGAGGCGATGCGCTCCTGGTCTTCCACTACCAGCACTCTCATGTCGTGGGCGAAAAGGAGGTCAGCATGGCCGGAGCTGCGGCGGGTATCAAGGTAAATCAGGTCCGGGGTGCCGTTCATGGGAATCATTTGGCGGTGACGTCGAGTTTCACCACATCGGCCGCGCCCGCGCTGAGGCCGGAAAGGGACCGGAGATGATAGGAGAGGCGGTAGCTCTTTTTCTTCTTCGCCGCCGCCGTGCGCTCGGGCTGCAGACGGATCTCGAGACTCTCGCTCGCCCCGGGGGCGAGGTCGCCGCTCTTGGCCAGGCCCACGATCAGGGCGGCGGTGAGGTTTTCCGAGGTCGGCGAGGTGCGCAGGCAGGTGAGCCGGACGCTGCGGTTTTTCCCGATGCCTGCGTAAGTCATCGAGTCGGCAAGGGTGCCATCGTTCTCCGATCGCATCCGCGCGGTGAATCGGGCCCATCGTCCGATCTTCACTGTGCGGGTTTGTCCGCTCGCGGAAAGATTGATCACGCCGTCCCCGAGGAAGGTGCCATTCGTCGCCTCGATGAGCAGATCGGTCATGGCATTGCCGGCGGTGGCCTCGGACGACGCTCCGCCGAGGTCGTTCTCGTCGCCCTCATCAACGGCCGCGATCCAGTAGTGATAGGTCACGCCGGCCTCGGTGGTGGCGTCGTGGAAGGTGGTGGAGTCGCTCGTGCCGATGGCGACGGCATCGTCCGAATCGCTGGTGGTCCCTCGATAAATGACATAGCTGTCGGCACCTTCGGCGGCGTTCCATGTCAAGACGAGTTCACCGAGGACCACACCGAGGGAAACGCTCAAGCCATCCGGATTCACGACACGGCGGCGACCTGACTCGATGGAACTCACCTCACCGGCTCCGTGGCTGTTGAGCGACTGCACCTGGTATTGGACGATCGCTCCGGCCGGGGCTTCGGTGTCATCCACGAAGGTCTCCGTGATCGTCTTCCAGATCGTAAAATCCGCCCCACCGATCCGGCGATGGATGCGGTAGCTCTCCGCCCCGCTCACCGCATTCCATGAGAGCGCGATGCGATTATCGAAAACGGAATCCGATGCCGAGAGCCCGCCGGGAGCGGCGAGTTCCCGGTAGCCGGACTCGATGCCACTGCTGCCCAACACCACACCTTCTCCATCGAGGAGTTCGACCTGATAATAGTAGACCCGGAGCGGGGTCGCGCTGGTGTCGTTGAGGGTGGTCGCGCCGGTCTCCGCGAGCGTGGTCATTGCGGCGGGATCATCGGTGATGCCGCGACGGACGCGGAAGGTCGCGGACGGAATTTCCTGAGTCCATGAGAGGGCGACCCCCTCATAGGAATCACCATCGCCGGCATGGATGGTGAAGCCATCGTAGGTCAATCCCGTCGCTCTTGCCGATGCACTCGGCGAACTCGCTTCGTCGGCATTGACCGCGACGACCCAGTAGAAATCGCCGGATACCAGATCCCCTTCGTCGTCGGTGTAGGTGGTGAGACTCCGGCTCGTCACGAGGACCGCATCGCCGAAATCCGCGGTGGCGGATCGATAGACATCGTAGCGTGCCGCACCCGCCACCGGATCCCAGCTCAGACTGACGGATTCATTGAAAAGATCGCGTTCCGCGACCAGCCCCGCGGGTGCCGGCAGGAGACCCGCCGTCTCTCCGAAGACGGTGGCTTCGAACGAAGCCGACTCACCGAGCCACGCCACGCCATCGACGAACCAGCGACCATGGAAGGTGACGCCTTCCATGGCATCGCCACCCGGTATCGCCACCGCGACACTGGCGAAGCCGGAGCGATCCGTGCCGAGAGCGGCGTCCCAGCTCGTCCCACCGGACGCGTTCAGACGGTAGCGGTATTTCACGGCACCCTCCGCAGGCACACCACCACCGAAGGGGATGGGCGCGTCATCGATCACGAGCCAGACCTGACGCCCCACTGGCACGCGGGAGAGACCGACGGTGAAATTCGCGCTGCCCGCCAGAGGAGGCTCGACCGCCGTGATGAGAGGCAGATTGCCGACTTCATCCGCGACCACGGATCCACTGATCGCCGGAGTACGGCTCGATCCCGCCGAGAGTGCGGGACGGGAGAATGGTCCTGTCTCGGCAGCGACGCGGGGATCGGTGAGAGGCCGTCCGAGGAAAGCGACCAGGGCGGCTTTCTCCGTATCCGTCAGACCGAGCGGCTGGATCACGGGTGGTTTGTTAGGAGCATCGAAGTCCCCGCCTCGATTGTAGAATTCGACGACCTCCTCGAGCGAGCCGAGGCGGCCATTGTGCATGAATTCACCGCGCAGCGCGACGTTGCGCAGGGTCGGCGTCTTGAATTGGCCACGGTTGCCGTTGACTCCGGTCACATTGAAACGCCCGAGATCCTCGCCCTGCGGACGCACCCCGATGTAATGAAAGGCGTCGTCGGTGAAGCGGTTGCCGGCGTGGCAGCCCGCGCAGCCATGGGTACGAAAAAGATTCTGCCCCTGCTGCTCCTGTGCCGTGAGCGCTCCGGGAGTGCCGGCGATGAACGCATCGATCGGCGCCTGATTCGACACGAGCGAACGCTCGTAGGTGGCGATCGCCATGATGATGCGCGTCGGCGTCACACCCGCGCTGCCAAAGGCCGCCTGGAAAAGCTGGGCATAATTGCGACCGGCGATCCAAGTGGTGAGGTCGGCAGGGACCGAGGGAGAGAGCGCGAGTGGCACGGCGTGCTCGAGACGGGTGGCCACCGCCGCCCAGTCCCGACCGGCATGAGCCATCTCCACATCGCTCGTCGGCGGTCCCGCCGCCTGGCTCTCGAGCGCCGCGCCTGTCGCCAGCACGACCTGACCGCTCACCGGATCAGTGAACGTGCCGGTGGCGCGACCATCCCAGAACAGTGCCGAGGGATACGCGGAGTTGATGACGGTAGGAGAGTAGCGCCCCGTGATCTGCTCCGTCATCGCGAAGAAGTCCGCCAGTTGTTGTTGTCCCGCTGCGGTGGTCGAGATGACGCCGGGTGATCCCACGATGTCGTCGCCGTTTCCGAACGTGCCGTTGGGCCCGGGATGCAGGGTGGTGGCGCTCGAGCGCGGGTCCGAACCTCCAGCCACCGGCTGGTGGCAGGTGCCGCAGGCGACGGTTCGGGTGGAGGAAAGTTGCTCGTCCCAGAAGAGCGCCTTGCCGAGTTGCGTCTTGTCCACGGTGATGGGATTTCCCGCCGGAGCAACCGGCGCGGCGAGCGGCTGGAGCGGAGGAGGCGGCCCTTGCGCGATCACCGTCCGGACAGTGTGGCTGGCGATGAAAGAAGCGACGATCAGGAGGAGTCGGGACAAACGGGAGGTTTCCATACACCTACCATTACCTTTCCTGCATGACAGACGTTGGAACGCCCGGATGACAGAATTGTCATCTTGCCGGATTTTTTCCCAGTCGATAGGATGGCGCGAACCTCCGATGATCGAGCCCGACCGGCGCACCTTTCTGAAAACCACGACGGCGGGCCTTGCTTTGGCAGGACTCGCCCCGATGGACTCTCCCGCACTCCCCTCACCCATGACTCCCGAAGATCTCCGCGCCCGCCTCCTCGAATGCCTCGGCGGCCCTTGGCCCGAGGCTGGCCCGCTCCAGCCCATCCTTCGGGAAACGATGCACAAAGAGGGCTACCGCATCGAATCAATCACCTACGAGGCCCCGAGCGGACTCGGCGACGGCATCGTTGAAAAGATCCCCGCCCTTCTCCTCATCCCCGATGGCGTCGATGCCGCGCATCCCGCACCGGCCATCGCGGTCTGGCATCAGCACAACGGGGAATGGCATCTCGGAAAAAGCGAACCCGCCGGCCTCGCGGGCGATCCCTCGCAGCACACCGGAGTCGCCCTCGTGAAGGAAGGTTACGTGGTGCTTTGTCCGGATGCGCAATGCTTCGAGGAACGCCAGGATCCTGACGGACATCAAAAAGGCGCCGGCTACGAGCGCTTCGAGTTTCTCCGTTACCTCGTGCAGGGCAAATGCATGGCCTGGAAAAACATCCTCGACATGCGGCGCGCGATCGATTTTCTCGCCTCGCGACCCGAGGTGAAGTCCGACCGGATCGGCTGCTACGGGCACTCGATGGGCTCGACCCACACCTGGCTCGTCGGGCCTTTCGAACCGAGGCTGCGGGCCCTCGTCGGGAATTGCTGCCTGCCCACCTATGCCGCGATCCATCGCCACGGCATGCTCCATTGTTTCCCGAATTTCGTGCCCGGCTGGATGGCGTATGGCGATACTCCCGAAATCGCCGCCCTCACCGCGCCGCGCGCCCTGCACCTGAATCTCGGCGAGAACGACCACGGGAGCCCGATCGAGGAGGCCCGCGCCGGCGTCGCACGCATCGCGGCGGCGTACAAGGCTGCCGGAGTGCCCGATCAATTCGGATCCTTCATCGAACCTCGCGTCGGCCACGTCCTCTCACCGGCCATGTGGGAGAAGACGCGGGATTGGTTCGCACGGCATTTGCGGGGGTGAGGGAGTGGGGCTCAGTCAAGGGGATTCCATACCCTGCTAAAGCCAATTTGCTGAAAATCCTTCGTGTTCGTGGTCGCAAATTCCGACACCCCGCATCGTACCAGGGAGAGGCCCAGTCTCAGATCCACAATACGTCGGATGGCAAAGTCCTTGGCCGCCGCCCGTCGCCAGACTTCGTCCATCACCGTGCAGTCACTGACGATCTCCCAATTCGTATTCGAGCGGAACCCCTGGCACACCGCAGCCGCTTCAGGAGCTGTCATGGGATCTGCAAAAATTTTGGTATTCCGCAGCTTCAAATAAAGCTCAACCAGCATGAACTCCGAGAGGACGACATCCTGCCGCAGAGCCAGCGACTCCAAAAAACGGATCGCAGCGCCCTGCTCGGAGCACCCGTCATTACAGGCATACACGGCGATATTGGTGTCGAAGCTAGTCTTCATGGGACAGTTCCGTCCAATGTTCCTCCGACACGAGCGGCGGCCCCATGTTTTTGCCCTTCGGCACTCTCCATTGGTGGCCTGGCTGCCGTCCGAGAGGCCGGGCTTTGAGGACCATTTCAAGCCCCAGTCTGACGACTTGCGCGAAACTCATTTCGCTCTCTGCAGCCAGCTGTTTCGCCTCCTTGAAGAGGTGATCCGGGATTTGAATCTGCGTTTTTACCATGATGGCAATTTACCAACCCCATGAAAACGTGTCAACTTCGCGGGGCCCATGTTCAACCGAGACAAAACGCCCCGGAAAATGGGTGTCGTGAGGACCGCTGCGCTCACCCCAACGTGAAGGTCTGCTTCAGGATGCCCGAGCTGTTGCCCTTCTTGTCGTAGACTTCGATCTCAATCGCGTTCTTGCCGCTGCGGAAGCCGCTCATCTTCTTCTTGATCACCGCGGAGGTCCCGGAAAGCACTCCGCCATTCTTCCACTTGCCGCGGTTCACGCGGTAACGCCAGCGACCGAGCCCGACATTGTCCGAGGCGCGCCCCTTGACGAGGAGAGATCCAAGGGGGCGGGCACCACGAAGCTTCGTGAGAGAAACGCCCGGTCCGGCGAGGTCCTCGATCGTGATCGGTAGGATGTAATTCACCGAGTTGCCATCGAGGTTGGTCGCGCGGAGGGTGAGGTTCGCGGTTCCGGTCGGACCCAGCGACTTCACGTAGAGCAACATGCCGGCCATTCCGGCCGTGACCACGCTCGGATTGCTGTTGCCCAGCAGGCTGATCACCACCGGCGGACATTCATTCACCGAATAGACGCGGACGAGACTGTTCGCCCCGGGCGTCGCGGGGGCGGTGGCGTCATTTACCGGGACTTCGGTCAGGGACATGTTCGTCACGCCGGTGATGAGAGCCGAGTAGTTGGCGCGCTGCAGGGAGTTGAATGAGTCGACGACGGATTGGCTGCTCGATCCAACGAGGCGCCCGAAGGCGGTGAAGCCGCCGTTCTGGCGGTCGAGGATCTCGGGGTTGTATCGAATCACCGGAGGAACATTGGAATCCGGTACTCCCAGGCTCAAACTCAGGAACCACTCGTTGGTCGCACTGTCGGGATTGCTTCCCAGCTTCGCCATCGCGATGGTTCCGCGGGTATTGGAGATGCCCGGCTCGTTTGGTACCGGCGCTTGTTTCGCCACCGGCCGCCACAGCGTCGGCGCGGCGGTCGAAGAGGCCGGGCCTCCGCCCCCGCCCTGAACCACGAAGTTTTGCGCGACGCGGTGAACGTAGGTCGCGTTGTAGTCGCCACGGTTCACGTAGCCGAGAAAGTTCTTCACGGTTTTCGGAGTGGCGCTGTCGAAGAGAGCGAGGGTGAAGTAGCCCTGCGAAGTATCGAAAATCGCTCCCTTGGGCCTCTTCGGATCTTTGAACATCGAGCGGATGTCCACGAAACCCTCGACTCCGATGTTCTGCGACGGGAGGGTATAAGCGGGTGTATTCACCTCGGGCGTGGAAGCATCGGGAAGCACGCGCAGAAACCGGACCTGTTCGAAGGCCTTGCCACCGTCAAAAGTCACTCCGATGAAGATCCGGTAGACTCCCGGCTGGGAAACCGTGCCGGTGAGAACGCCCGTGTTGCTGTTGAACTGGATCGGAACGCTCGCCGGGATGGTTTGATAACCCGTCGCGGTGAACGTGTCCGGCGTGCCGTTGAAGACCTCGATCTGATGGGAAAAGGAAACGCCGACCTGCGCTTCCCAACCTTCTGGCACTTCGACGCTGTCGTCCGGATCCTCAGGATCGTTTGGGTCGAGGTAAAGGTCCAAAGCTCCGGAAGGCTTTTGCACGGTCGCTTCCACCCAGTTCAGATTTGCCTCGTTTTCCCCGGTTTTGAAAGGCGCAACACGGTACCTCACCTCCTGTTCGGCGGTCGATGGAGCGGCGAGCCGGAAGACCTCCGAATCTGCGGGAACCCCTCCGATTCCGTCCCACGCCATCGTCGTCGGATTCCATCGATCGATGTAGTAAGAGGTCTCGTCCGTGGCATTGTCCTTCCACGACAAATGAACCCGGCTCTGGTTCGGGGCATAGGCTTTGACCTCTGTCGCCGCCACCGGGGGCACGGCACGGGCCGAAGGGATCGATCCCGTCGCCACGACGGAAAAAAGGAGAAGGGGATTTACACGCATGCTGTCGGGGGGAGTTGTCGCAAGGCCAAGCCCCTGTGACAAGCCGATTTTACCTCCGGATCGGCCCGGAATCGCTCCTGAAATCGGGATTTTCCGGGGAACCTGGCCCGTTCTGGCAGGAAACCTGCGTTTTGCCCGCCCCAGAAAAGACACAAGGAAGACTGGCAGAGCCGGCCGACCCGATTATGTTGCCCTCCCCCGAAAATCCGCCCCCGCCGGGAACCATGCCGATTCACGGAACTCCCTCCCAGATCCCGATCCACGTCTCTGCCGGTCGCCCGCATCCGCTCGGAGCGACGCCGCTGGCCGACGGGACGGTGAATTTCGCGGTCAACGCCCCTCAGGCGACCTCGGTGGAACTCTGCCTTTTCCTCGACCCGGAGCGGCCGAACAAGGAAACCCTGCGCCTCCCCGTCACGGAACGGCACGGCGACACCCTCCAACTCGCCGTGGGCGGCATCCCGGCCGGCAGCGCCTATGGCTACCGCGTCGACGGTCCGTGGGATCCCCTCGCCGGGCTTCTCTTCAATCCGCACAAACTCCTCCTCGATCCTTACGCCCGCCGCCTCGTCGGTCCTTCGCGCCACCATCCTTCCCTGCGCTCGCGCGATGAGAGCGGCGATCGCGAGCGCACCGACAGCGCCGCCCACGCCCCGCGGGCCTATGTGCCGACGCCCGATCTCTATGACTGGGAGGGCGACACGCGGCTCCAGACCCCCATGCCCGAGACCGTCATCTGCGAGATGCATGTGAAGGGTTTCTCCAAGCTCAATCCCGACGTGCCCGAGCCGCTCCGGGGCACTTACGCCGGACTCGCCCACCCTGCCTCGACCGGTTATCTCCGCGATCTCGGCATCACCGCGGTGCAACTTCTGCCCGTGCACCAGCACCTCGACGACGGATTCCTCCTCGAGCGCGGCCTCGTGAACTACTGGGGCTACAACACCCTCGGCTTTTTCGCTCCCGAGGCCCGCTATGCCGCCTCGGGCGATCCCGTCACGGAATTCCGCGACATGGTGAAGGCCCTGCACCGCGCCGGGCTCGAGGTGATCCTCGATGTCGTCTACAACCACACCTGCGAAGCCGGACCTGATGGCCCGACCTGCCTTCTCCGCGGCTTCGACAACCGATCCTACTACCACATCGATCCGGCGCGCCCGGGGCATTACCTCGACTTCACCGGTTGCGGCAACTCCGTCGACGTCTCGCATCCGCGGTCGCTCCGGCTCGTGATGGACAGCCTCCGCTACTGGGTCGAGGAAATGCATGTGGATGGCTTCCGCTTCGATCTCGCCGTGGAACTCGGTCGTGATGCCCAGAGCTACAGCCGGCGCGCCACTTTCTTCCAGGCCCTGCACCAGGATCCCGTCCTCTCAGGGGTGAAGCTCATCGCCGAGCCCTGGGATCTCGGCTACGGAGGCTATCAAATCGGCAATTTCCCGATCGACTGGGCCGAGCTGAACGGCAAATTCCGCGACGGCGTGCGCCGTTTCTGGCGGGGCGACCCGGGCGTCTCGGGCGAGTTCGCCGCCCGCATCACGGGCAGCGAGGACCTTTTCTCCCACAACCGCCGCACTCCCTCCGCCAGCGTGAATTTCATCACCTCGCACGACGGCTTCACCCTGCACGACCTCGTCAGCTACAACCAGAAACACAACCTCGCCAACGGCGAAAAGAACGCCGACGGCGACTCGCACAACATCTCCTTCAATCACGGCGTCGAGGGAGTCACGGATGATCCCGCCATCCTCGCCCTGCGGCAGCGCCAGGCGCGGAATTTCCTCGCCACCCTCATCTGCTCGCAGGGTGTGCCCTTCCTGCTCTCCGGCGACGAGCGGCTCCGCACCCAGCGCGGCAACAACAACGGCTATTGCCAGGACAACGAGATCAGCTGGATCCCATGGAACGATGCCCCCGAGGCCGTCGCCCTGCGGGAATTCGTGAAACGGCTCCTCGCCCTGCGCCGGGAATTCCCCATCCTGCGGAGGAACGCCTTTTTCGACGGCAAACCGCTCGCGAGCAATGGCATCCCCGACATCTGCTGGCTGCGCCCCGATGGAAAGCCCAAGGAATCGATCGATTGGGAGGCCGACAAGCCGGGCTCGTTTTCCGTCCTCATCAATGGAGGAGAGTCGAGCCCCTCGCTCCTTTTCCTCTTCAACTCCCGCCACCAGTCGCGCGAATTCCACTTTCCCCACACGCCTCGCTGCCACTGGACCCTCGTCGCCGACACGACCGACCCCGGGCGCGCCGGCGATCATGCAGCCCCGCCCTCGACGATCACCCTCGAGCAGCGCTCCATGCAGATCTGGAAACAGGGCGCGCCGCTGCGGCCTGTCGTCACGACTTCACGTCCCGCCGTTCGAACGCGATCCAGCCGACGAGAAATCCCGTCAAGCCGAATCCGACGAGCCAGACGGAGGCTTCAGCGAAGCGCGCCCAGGGGATTTCCTGGTGGAGGAGGAGGAGCCACGCCGACATCCGCGACGTGATGAAATATTCCCGGTAGGGATCGAAGGCGGGCAGAGGGATCGAGGAAAGGACGCGGTCGGCCACACAGATCGCGACGGTCAGGATCGTCGCCGCGGCCGGCTTGATCTTGAAACACCCTAACATGAACGCCATGCCGATGACGGGCAGGTAGATGAGGGAGAAGGCGAAGATCGAAAAGAAGTAACGCCAGAGCCCCTCATTCCATTCAAAGAGCGAAACCCTTGGAAGGTCCGGCGTCCACACCAGCATGCCGCCGCCCCAGCCCCGCTCGAGCACGCCGACGAGAAAGGCGGTGACACCGACAAAGAGGAAGAGCACCGTCGTGTAGATCTGGCAGGAAAGGAATTTCACCATCAGCAGCCGGAGCCGCGAGACCGGTCGCGCGAGGAGGAGGCGCAGGTTTCCATCCTCCGTTTCTTTCGCAAGGATGTCCCCCGAGATCAGCGAGACAAAAACGACCCCGAGCAGCAGCATCGTGAAGGTGACGATGAGGAATCCGAGGGTGAGCGCCGAAAAATATTCGTCAAAGCCGCCCGCGATCCGCTCGATGAAACGCTCCATGCCCTCCTGCGAGCGTTCCCGCGTCCAGAGCCAATAGAAGAGGATCTCCACCGCCAGAAAGACCCCGAAGCCGATGTAGGTGCGGCGGCGGGCGAAGAGGCGGAAAAGTTCCCAACCCAGTTGGCGGAGGAAGAGCATGGATGGCGCAGAGTCTACGAGTCTGAGGGGCTGGCGGTCAAGGCGGTGTCGAGGGATCTCCGTGGCCGGCGCGGGATTCTCCGATCGCCTCCCTTTCTAGCCCAAATGATCTCCTTAGGACCCCTCGAGCCCCAGCCACAATTTCAACGCAGCCTCGACCTCGGCAAGTGTTTCGCCGCTCACGGTTCCCAACTTTCGGATGAACTTCACCTTGGGTAGCGAACCGATGAGCTGGACAGCGAAGGCGCCATCCTTCATTCCGCGGGCCGTGTGAAGAACGTCAAAACGGCCATCACCCCAAACACTCGTCGTCCTCGGGACAAAACTCACAATGGTGCGCTCGTCCGCTTCATACGGCACGCTGAGGATGAGGACCGGACGCACCTTTCCCAAGGCACCCATGTCCGCCATCCAAATCTCTCCGCGCCTCATCCGTCGATCAGCTGATCTTCACCCCCGTCTTCTTCGTCGAGCAGGTCCGCGATCGTTGCAGACGCTGCGGTAGCGTCTCTTTCCAAATCGAAATTCTCGATCCAGTCGCGCAGTTTGCCATAATCTTCGGGAGGAAGCCTTTCGATGGCGCGTTCGATTTCCAAGACATCCGTCATGCCACCAAGTTAATCATTATTTTCCATCTGTCACGTCTCTCCGCGGCACCCCCTCCCGGGATCGACGGCATCCCTGCCGGCGTCCACCATCACCGAGTGATCGATTGACACGCTTTGCGATTGAAACGGCCTCGTTTCCGGCCAAGACTTCCCGACCCATGAGACCGACCCGCCCAAAGCCGACCCGACAGGGTTGGCTGCCAGACCTGACCCTCCTCGGTCTGGCATGTTTGGCCGCCTCGGCCTTGGCGATTTCCTGCCGCCAGGAAACCCGCGTCGAGCGGGCCACCCGGGAAAAGATCCTCCTCCTCGGCAACGGGGCCGAGCCGAAGGCGCTCGATCCGCACATCGTCTCTTCCGTGGGCGATGCGAACATCCTCCGCGCGCTTTTCGAGGGACTCGTCATCAACCACCCGTCGAACGACGCGATCCACGAGCCCGGCGTCGCGGAGCGATGGGAGCCGAACGCCGACTTTTCCGAATGGCGCTTCTTTCTCCGCAAGGATGCGAAATGGTCGAACGGCGATCCCGTCACGGCCCACGATTTCGTCTATTCCTACCATCGCGCCCTTCATCCGAAGACGGCCTCGCCCTATGCCTCGATGTTGTTTTTCCTGAAGAACGGCGAGGCATTCAGCACGGGAAAGATCGCGGACTTCGGAGAAGTCGGCGTGAAAGCCGTGGGCGATCACGAGCTCGTCTGCACCCTCGAGGCCCCCGCCCCCTATTTCCCGGACGTCGTCAAACACACCACCTGGCTGCCGGTGCACCAGCCCACGATCGAGAAATTCGGCTCGATGACGGACAGCTACACCGCCTGGCAGAAGCCCGGAAACCATGTCAGCAACGGAGCCTTCCAATTGACCGAATGGCGCATCAACGCGCACGTCAAGGTGCGGCGCAATCCGCACTACTGGGATGCGGCGAACGTGAAGCCGAACGGCATCGACTTCTACCCGATCGAGAGTCCCTTCACGGAGGAGAAAGCCTTCCGCAACGGGCTCATCCACCTCTCCTACGCCTTTCCGGAGAGCTTGATCGCGAAGTACCGGGCGATGCCCGATTCCCCGCTCCGTGCCGAGACCTACAATGGCTCCTACTTCTACCGCTGCAACGTGACGCGTGCTCCGACCGACAACGTCGAATTCCGGCGCGCCCTCTCCTGCGCGATCGATCAGGAGACGATCGTGAAGTATGTGACGCGGGCCGGACAGGTGCCGGCCTACGGCTTCACCCCGCCGGCCGAGGGCGGCTACGATCCGCCGCGCATGATCGGCTTTGATCCGGAGAAGGCGCGCGAGCATCTCCGCAAGGCCGGCTACGCGAGCGGGAAGGACGTGCCGGAGTTCACCGTCTTTTTCAACACCCTCGAGTCGCACCGCAACATCGCCGTCGCGATCCAGGACATGTGGAAAAAACATCTCGGCATCGAGAAGGTGAAGATCGAGAACCAGGAATGGAAGGTCTTCCAACAGACGACGCAGGACCTCCGCTACGACGTCTCGCGTGCCGGATGGATCGGCGACTACGTCGATCCCTACACCTTCCTCAGCATCTGGCGCACGGGCGACTCGAACAACTACACCGGATGGGCGAATCCGGACTACGACCGCCTCCTCCGGGAAAGCGCTCTCCTCAGTGATCCCGCGGCGCGTCTCGCGAAAATGCGCGAGGCCGAGGCCATCCTCCTCGACGAGGTGCCCATTCTGCCGATCTACTGGTACACGCGGGTCTACCTGCTGCATCCGGACGTGAAGAACTGGCATCCGACCCTGCTCGACCATCGCCCTTACAAACACGTCGATCTCGTACCTTCGGAGAAAGGAGGACCCCGCTGATGGAAACGGCGCGTTTTCTCCTCTCGCGTTTCGCGCAGTCGCTCCTGGCGCTGTTCTGCATCATCACGCTCACTTTCTTCCTCGCCCGTCTCGCTCCGGGCGGTCCCTTCCTCGATGAGAAGAAGATCCCCGAGCACCTCGTCGAGCAGATGAAGCGGAACTACGGCTTCGACAAGCCGCTCCCGGTGCAATACGCGATGTACCTCGGCCGCCTCGTGAAGGGCGATCTAGGCCCGTCTTTCGGCAACAAGGGCTTCACCGTGTACGAGGTCATCGCCGAGAGTTTTCCGGTCTCCGCCATGCTCGGAGCTTGTGGACTCTTCCTCGCCCTGGCTCTGGGGATTCCCATCGGGGTCTTCGCGGCGGCGCGGCGAAACACGATCGTCGATTACGCGCTGATGTCGCTCGTCACGCTCGGGATCTGCGTGCCGACCTTTGTCGTCGGTCCGCTCCTCGGCGAGATGTTTGCGTTGAAGCTGGGATGGTTCGACGTCGCCCTCTGGGAGAACAGCTCGGCCTGGATCCTCGGATCGGTCACGCTCGGTCTTTATTACTCGACCTACATCGCCCGCCTCACCCGCGGCAGCATGATCGAGGTGCTGAGCCAGGATTTCATCCGCACGGCGAAAGCCAAGGGCGTGCCTCCGCTCGCGATCCTTTTCAAGCACGCCTTCCGCGGCGGCATCACCCCGGTCGTCGCCTTCCTCGGGCCCGCCATCGCCGGATTGATCGGGGGCTCGTTCGTCGTCGAATCGGTCTTCGGCCTGCCGGGGCTCGGACAACATTTCATCAAGGCGGCGACGAACCGCGATTATTGGCTCATCAATGGCACGGTCACCGTTTTCGCCGTGCTCATCCTGACGATGAATTTCCTCGTCGACGTGCTCCAGGCCTGGCTCGATCCGAGAACCCGCGCGAACCGCTGAGTCCCATGCTTTCCCCCGCTCCAGCGAAATCCACGACGATCGAAAAGGGCAGCTCCCTCGGGCGCGATGCGTGGCTGCGGCTGAAGAAAAACCACCTCGCGATGGCGAGCCTCTGGTTCACGATCCTGATCATCCTCGTCAGCTTCCTCCTGCCCCTCGTGCCGGGCATTCCCGATCCGAACACGACCCATCCCGACCTGCAATCGATGCCGGCCTTTTCCTCGGCCACCTCGATGGACGGGAAGGAGGTCTACTACCTGCTCGGCAGCGACCCGCTCGGCCGCGATGTTTTTTCACGCATCCTCTACGGCGGCCGCGTCTCTCTCTCAGTCGGATTCCTCGCCACCTTCGTCTCCCTGACGATCGGCGTCATCTACGGTGCGGTCTCGGGCTACCTCGGCGGGCGGATCGATGCGGTGATGATGCGCATCGTCGATATCCTCTACGCCCTCCCCTTCATGATCATCGTCATCATCCTCTCGACCTACGTCGCGGAGATGGGGGATTGGAAACCGGTGCGCTTCCTCAACGAACTCTTCGGCAACTCGCTCTGGCTCCTCTTCCTCTGCATCGGCGCGGTCGAATGGCTGACGATGGCGCGGATCGTGCGCGGCCAGGTGCGGTCTCTGAAAGGACAGGAATTCATCGACGCGGCCCGCAGCCTCGGTCTCTCGCAAAGCCGGATCATTTTCCGACACCTCATCCCGAACACGCTCGGCCCCGTGATCGTCTACACGACCCTCACGGTGCCGGCGGTGATGCGGCTCGAGGCCATCCTGAGTTTCCTCGGGCTCGGGGTGCAGCCGCCCGATGCGAGCTGGGGTTCGCTCATCAAGGAAGGGGCCGATCTCATGGCGAGCGATCCCGGTCTCCTGATTTATCCGGCGGTCGTCTTCGGGCTGACGCTCTTCTGCCTCAACTTCCTCGGCGACGGCCTCCGCGACGCGCTCGATCCGAAAAGTTCGAAGGATTGATCGAGGAGGGCTTTGCTCCCGCGGGCCGGCGGCCGCTCACTGGAAATCCTTTTTCAGTTTCTCGATCTCGTCCTTCAGCAGCGCACTGATGCGATGCTTCGCGAGGTAGACCTGCGACTGGCTCACGCCGAGTTCCTTCACGACCTTGGCCACATCCCATTCCTTCACGACGTAGGCGTGGAAGATCTGATACTGGTTCGGCGAGACGAGTTTCTTCACCCGCTGCAGGGCGACGTCGGTGAGATTCGACATCCACTCGCGCTCCCAGACCTGGTCGAGGACCTCGGCCCCGTTCTCGCCCTCGAGCCGCTCGATCGTGCCGGTGCGGCGGTCGTCTCCATCCGCTCCGGGCGTGCCACCGGCCTGGTTCATCGCCGCCGGATTGCGCTGTTTCAGGCGGAACTGGTCGGAAATGCGCCAGCGCGTGATGTTCATCAGCCAGGTCTTGAAGGATCCCTTTTCGGGGTCGTAGACCTGTCCCTTTTTCCACTGTTTCGCGACGGCGAGCACGGTCTCCTGCACCACGTCGAAGGCCTCCTCGCGGCTCAGCCCGGCCTTCACCGAGACGCTGTAGATGAGACGCCAATAGGTCTGGTAGAATTCGTCCCAGGTGCGCTGATCCTCCCAGTCGGCGAGCCGCTCGATGAGACTCTTCCGGGTGCGGGCAAACGCTTCCTTTTCGTCGAATTTCTCCATGGCGGGGATTGTAGACGCGATCCGTCGCGGGGGAAGGTGGAAAATGGCCACCCGCTACTTTCTCCCCTGACGCGGTCCGGCATGACGAACGAGCGTGTCGCTCGGGAGTTCCCCGAAAAGCCCCCGATAAAGCGAGGGGAATCGCCCGAGATGCGAGATGCCGTGATCCAGCGCGATGCGCGTGACCATTCCCCGGGCCTCCGTCGTGCCACCGGTACGGTCCGCGACCGACACCAGCTCCCGACGGATCGCATTGAGGCGGATCTTTTCGAGATAAGCACGCGGACTCATCGCAAAGGTCTCGCGAAAGGCATACTCGAGCTCGCGTCGGCTCGTGCCCATGGCGAGGGGCAGTCCGCTCACGCCGACCGCGACGTCGTGATGGGCCCGCAGCCAATCCTCCGCGCGACGGGCGAGGCGGGCGCGGTTGCGGGCGGACTCCCGCGGCGCGGGGGCATCGATGGCGAGCTCCCAGACCTGGGTGAGGAGGCAATGCAGGAACTCCGAGACCTCGAGCGAAACGGTTGCGGGATTCCTCGCTCTGCTCTCGCGGAGCGAATGTCGCAGCCTCAGCAGGCATTGCTCGATCGCCGTGAACCGGGCCGGAGGCAGGGGCAGGACCGCCGCGTCGAGCGAGCCCCGCTCGTGTCCCGCGGCAAGGCGGCACTGTTCCCAGACCGAAGCCGGCACTCCCACGGACGAGCATTGGAATCCCGGGCCGATCCAACCATCGATGGCCTCCCCGGGAGGGGTGCAGACGAGAAATCCGCGGCTCGCCGGACTGCCGTACCAGGAGGATTCGCCTCCTCCACGCATGAGAGCGACAGAGGCCCAATCCAGCGGAGGATACCCGAGGATACGGGCACGCACCTCGGCCTGCTGAAAATCGAGGGTCCATTGCCGCGTCTGGAATTGCTCGACGGTCGTCGGAGATTTTTGCCGCCCGAGGAAATCGGCTTTCAGGCTCGCGCCTGACACGGCCACCGCGAACTCATCCGGATCGCACATGCGGTGGACAAGGTGCCGGTAACCCGCCACGGGCGGAGAATCTGGAGGGGGAGCGCTCAAACAGTCCGTGCGTGAAATGGATAGCAACTTTGCCCGCAATGAGGGAAGGTAACAACCGTTTTAGACGCCTCCCATGAGACCATTCCCCGCCTGTCTTTCGATCGCCCTCTCCACCCTCGCCGTCCTTTCGGGAATGGCGACGGCCCAGGACCAACCTGCCAAACCGCACATCCTCCACATCGTGGCCGATGACCTCGGCTGGAAGGACGTCGGCTTCAATGGCTGCAAGGACATCCAAACGCCGAATCTCGATCAGCTCGCGGCCGGTGGCGCGAAGTTCACGCAGTTCTACGTCCAATCGATGTGCACCCAGACCCGTGCCGCGCTCATGACCGGCCGTTATCCCTTCCGCTACGGTTTGCAGACCGCGGTGATCCCCTCCGTCTCGGCCTACGGTCTCGACACGGAGGAAAAACTGATGCCGGAGGTCCTCAAAGCCGCGGGATACAAAACCGCCCTCATCGGCAAATGGCACCTCGGACATGCCGACAAGAAGTGGTGGCCGCGCCAGCGGGGCTTCGACTACCACTACGGTGCGATGATCGGCGAACTCGATTATTTCACCCACGAGGAGCACGGCGTGCTCGACTGGTATCGCGAGAACGAGCCGGTGAAGGAGGAAGGCTACACCACCCAGCTCCTCGGGAATGATGCCGTGAAGATGATCGAATCGCACGATACGGGCACACCGCTCTACCTTTACCTCGCCTTCAACGCGCCCCACACGCCCTACCAAGCGCCGCAGGAGTACCTCGATCGCTACGCCTCCATCGAGGAACCGACCCGGCGCACCTATGCCGCGATGGTCTCGTGTCTCGATGACGAAATCGGCCGCGTCGTCGCCGCGCTCGACAAGAAGGGCATGCGCGAAAACACCCTCATCGTTTTCCACAGCGACAACGGAGGCACGAAAAACGCGATGTTCGCCGGAGTCATGGCCGATGTTTCGAAGATCAAGATTCCCTGCGACAACGGTCCCTATCGCGATGGCAAGGCCTCCCTCTTCGAAGGCGGCACGCGCGTTTGCGCCCTCGCGAACTGGCCCGGGAAAATCCAGGCGGGAGAAGTCGACGGTCTCATCCACGGAGTCGATCTCTTCACCACCTTCGCCGGGCTCGCCGGAGCCTCGACCGAGGGCTGCAAGCCCCTCGATGGAGTCGATGTCTGGTCGACCGTTGCGACCGGTGCCGACTCGCCCCGCGAAGAGATCGTCTACAACATCGAACCCTTCCGCGGCGCGGTGCGTCAGGGCGACTGGAAGCTGATCTGGCGCACCATGCTGCCCTCGAGCGTCGATCTCTATCACTTGGCCGAAGATCCCTCCGAGGAGAAAAACCTTGCCGCGGAGCATCCCGAGAAAGTCGTGGAAATGCAGAATCGTCTCAACGCCCTCGCGAAAGAGGCCGCCAAACCGCTCTTCCTCCTTGATCAATTCAAGGTGATCCAGCGGAACATGGCGGGCGAGCCCGTGCTGCCGATCGAGGAAGGCTACGGCGACGCCGATCATCCGTGATCGGTGCGTCCGGCCTCCCGCGAATGACGGACGCGTTTTCGTGCCGTCCTTTTCGCTTGGCATCGTCCGCGGTCTCTCTAAGGTCGGGGGATGATACGCATCGGCATCGTCGGCTGCGGCCGCATCCTCGCCGCGCACCTCGAGGGCTACCGCCTCCTTCGTGAAGCCGGGATCGACTTCGAGATCACCGCGCTCTGCGCCCGCAAGTCGGAGGATGCCCTCGGCTACGTGCGCCGCGGCGAAGGGCCTCCGCAGCGGCGTGCCGTCTCGAGCATTCCCGGCGATCCCCTCGCCGTTGGGGATCAGTATCTCTCCGACTTCCAGCCGGACACGCAGGTGGAGGTCTTCACCGACTACCGCGAGATGATCGCCTCGGGGCGGGTCGATGCGGTGAACGATTTCACGATCCACAGCCTGCATCACCAGATCGCGGAAGTCGCCTTCGCCCACGGCAAGCCCCTCCTCTCCCAGAAGCCGCTCGCGGTCTCGATGGAAGGAGCCCGGCGCATGTGCGAAGGCGCGGAGCGGGCCGGTGTGACCTTCGGTGTCTTCGAAAACCTGCGCTTCGTCCCCTGGGTGCGCCACCATCACTGGGCTTTTTCCGAAAGCGGTCCGGCCGGAGTGGTGCAGATGGCGGTGATGGGCAACATCGGCACCTGGTGGGCGCCCGATCTCATCGTCGCCGAGACCCCGTGGCGCCATGCCCTCATCGAAGGCGGCGGCATGGCCCTCGATCTCGGGCCGCATTTCTTCGACCTGATCCGCCACGTCTCCGGCAGCGAAGTCGTCTCCGTCAGCGCCCGGACCCAGGTCGTCGAGCCGACCCGCTGGATCGTGCGCAACGGGAAGAAGTTCGATCCCATCACCTGCGACGCCGACGACACCTTTCACGCCCATTTTTCCCTCGCCTCCGGAGCCGCGGGCTCGATGTTCGGGAGCTGGGGCGGCCACGGCGGCAACACCGTCGTGGGCGACGGCATCGTCTTCCACGGCACGAAAGGCAAGGTCACCGGCGACACCCTCACCCTCGATGGCGAGGCGCCGCGATCCCTCTCCGAGCTTTACCGGCGCGACGCTCCCGCCGATCTGCAGGAGCGGCATTTCCCCCTCGGGCTGGAGAACGATTTCGCCCTCGCCCAGCTCGACTGGCTCCGAGCCATCGAGCGCGGCGTCCAGCCCGAATGCAGCGGAGCCGAAGGCCTCCGCGATCTCGCCTGCGCCTACGCCATCGTCGAATCGGCGAAGGCCGGACGCGAAGTGAACATTAGCGACATCGAATCCGGCACCCTGCGATCCTATCAAATACCCATCGATCAACGCTTCGGCCTCGATCCCTGAGCCCGGGTGATCGGGACTTTTTACTTTTTACCTTTCACCTTTTACTCCTGTCATGCACCGCATCATCACCCTCGGACTCCACCACGACCACGTCTGGAGCAACCTCGAAGAACTCGCCGCGACCGGCCGCGCCGAACTCGTCGGAGCCGCCGACGCCGATGCGGAATTGCTCGCCAAATACCGCGACCGCTTTGACGGAGAAGCCACCACCTCCTACGACGAGCTGCTTTCCCGCGACGGGCTCACCGCCGCCTACATCTTCGGCAGCAACAAACTCAGCGAGGATCTCACCGTGCAGGCCTGCGAGCGCGGTCTCCACTGTCTCGTCGAAAAGCCCATGGCCGCGACACTGGCGGGGGCCGAGCGCATGCTCGCCGCGGCCCGGGCGAACGGAGTCCGCCTCATGATCAATTGGCCCTTCACCTGGTGGCCGCAACTCCGCCACGGCATCTACATGGCCCAGGCCGGGGAACTCGGCCAGGTCTGGCAGGTGCGATACCGCGCCGCCCATCAGGGCCCGGTCGAACTCGGTTGCTCGCGGCAGTTCTGCGAATGGCTCTACGATGCCGAACTGAACGGCGCCGGCGCCCTGATGGATTACTGCTGCTACGGCGCGGTGCTCGCGGATGTTTTGTTAGGGCGACCCGAATCCGTCACCGGTCTGCGGGTCCGCACCGGATTGAAGCCCGCCCTTTCCCTCGAAGATAATGCCATCCTCGTCCTGAAGTATCCCCATGCTCTCGCCACGACCGAGGCGAGCTGGACCCAGATCGGCCATCTCACCAGCTACAGCACGACGATCTACGGCAGCACCGGCACGGTGCACATCGAGCCCGGTCACGAAGGCCGCATCCTCCACGCCACCGCCGAGCATCCCGACGGGATCACCCTGACCGTGCCCCCTCAGCCCGACCATCTGCGAAACGCGAGCCTCCACTTCCTCGCCGCGATCGAAGATCCGTCCCTGACCATCCATCCGCTCTGCGACGCGGAGCACGGCTGCAACGCCCAGTGGATCCTCGAAGAAGGCATCCGCGCGACCGCGTGAGTCTGCGAGCCCACGAAAGCGCCGCGGATCGGGTCACTCCTCGGCGTGACCGAGCCGCGACTCGAGGTCTTTGACCCGTTTCAGCAGGTTCCCGAGCTGTTTCACCCGCATCGCGTCGCGTCGATCCTCCTTCAAGGTCCGCGCCGGATAGCCGAAATAGGTTCCCCCCGGCTCGTCGATCGAGGAGATCACACCACTGCGTCCGCCGAAGGTGACGCGGTCCGCGATCGTGAGATGGCCGGCCACACCGCACTGGGCCGCGAGCACCACGTAATCTCCGATCCGCGTGCTGCCGGAGATGCCCGTTTGCGCGACGATGATGCAGTGTTTCCCGATGAGGCAGTTGTGGCCGATCTGGACCTGGTTGTCGATCTTCGTACCCTCGCCGATCACGGTCTCGCCGAAACGCGCCCGGTCGATCGTGGTCGAGGCGCCGATCTCCACGTCGTCGCCAATGCGGACGATCCCGAGTTGCTCGATCTTGCGATGCCGCCCCTCGACGAATTCGAAACCAAAGCCATCCGCCCCGACGACGACACCGGGATGTAGGATGACACGGTCGCCGACAAGACAGCCCTGACAAATCGTGACGTTCGGTCCGATCGCGCAGTCCTGCCCGATCACGGCTCCCTCTCCGACGACGGCTCCCGCTCCGATGCGGGTCCCTTTTCCAATCCGTGCGCCGCGCAGCACCGAGGCATTCGGTCCGATCGAAACCTCCGGATCCACCGTCGCCTCCGGATCGACATAGGCCGCCGCGGAAATCCCCACGACAAAGGGCGGCGGCAGGGTGCCGTAGGCCCTCACGATCTGGTCGAAGGCGAGGATCGGATTCGCCACCGCGACGAGGGCTCCGGCGTGATCCGCCTTCACCTCGACCTCAGCCGGCACCAGAACCAAACCCGCGCGCGTCCTTTCGAGCTGCTCGCGGTACTTTGCGTTTCCGAAAAAGCTGACACACGAGGCATCAGCCTGATCGAGCGCCGCGAAATTCGTCAGTTCGTGTGCCTCGTCTCCGCGCAGGAGACGCCCTTCCACCATTGCCGCGATGGCCCCGACCGTGGTTTTCATCTGGATGATTTCAGAAAAGAAAAAGAGGTTCCGGTGCCAGACCAAGAACCTCTTTCCTCAAATCGGGCGAATGGCTTTCAGTTCGTGGAAGTCGTCGCCGGAGCCCCTGCGTTGAGGGCGGCAATCACGTCGGCGGTGAGATCCTTCACGTTGGCCGAGGTGTAAAGGATCGCCTTGTTCGCCTTGGGAAGGAAGGACTTGTCGAAAACGAGGTCGAGCCCTTGGGCCTGCACGATGCCGTCGACGGTCTTCTTGATCTCATCCACGAGGGTGGCCTCCATTTCCTGACGCGCCGTCATGACCTCGGCGGAAGCCTTTCGCTGCGCATCGGCGATTTCCTTGCCCTTGGCGTTGCGCTCCTGGAAGAGAGCCTGGAGTTTTTCGAGGGCTTCCTTCCGCTTCGACTCGGCGAGGGAAGTGTCCTTGTAGACGGCGTCGAGCTCGGCCATCTGGTTCGTCATCTGTTGGTAGGCGGCCTGGCGCTCGTCGAGGTTCTTGCGCTTCTCGTCGGCGAGATCATTGATCTCCTTCACCTGGATGTCGGTCTTGTAATACTTGTTCAGCGCCTCTTGCATGTCGACGACGGCGATCTTGATCGGCGCGTCCTGGGCGGAGACGGAGACGCCCGCGAACGGCAGGACAAGGGCGGCGAGGAGGATGGGCAGGTGGCGTTTCATGGGTTGGGTTCGGAAAGGTCTTTCGGTCGGACGAAAAGGGCCGGAGCATTTTCGTTGCCGCCCGGCCCTTGTTCAAACGCGGCGGAGCCGGGGTTTCTTAGAAAAACTCCACGGCCCGCACAAAAGCGAAATCAGAAGGTGGCACCCATCGTGAACTGGAAGCGACCACCGTCGTCGTCGTTGAAGGTGTCGGTCTGAAGCGGGAAGGCGTAGTCGAGACGCACCGGCGCACTGCCGAGCACGAAGAGACGGAGACCGATACCCCAGTCGGAGTTCACACCGCCCTCGATCGATCCGGCCGGACCATCGGACACTTCACCCACATCGTAGAAGGTGGCGAAACGGATCTTCTCGACCACGGGGATCGATGCTTCGATCGTTCCATACCAGGAAGTGTTGCCTCCGAGGACCTCGCCGCTGACGGGATCACGCGGACCCACGTCGCGGTAGTCGAAACCACGCAGGGTGTTCGCACCACCGAGGAAGTGGCGGGTGAAGATGTGGTCGCCCTCGGTCGAATTGTTGAATTCACCATTCAAGCTGATGATGATATCGTGCGGCAGGGTGAAGTATTGCGCGGCGGTGACCGTCGCGATCGTGTCGTCGACATCGCCACCGAGACCGGCGAATTCAAATCCGGCCGACACCTTGTTCCCTTCGCGGGGCAGGAAGACATTGTCGCGGGTATCACGTACGATGCTGGCACCGACCGAGCTCTTGAAGAAGTCGCCTTCTTCCGCCACGAAGGCAGGGGAGGCATTGGGCTCGGCGTCGATCTGCACCTGCTCAGCGCGGTAGTCACCCACGATGTAGGTGAACTCGCCGATCGACTTGCGCAGCGAGAGGGCAGCACCGTAGTTGGTTTGGTCGAACTGATCGCTGAGGAAGAGCAGGTCGCGGTAGTAGAGCTCGGTCGTGAAGGCGAGGCGCTGACCGAAGAGCCAGGGCTCGGTGATCGAGACGCTCGCATCGGTGCGCTCGGAACCGGCGCGGACGCTGAAGCGGAAACGCTGACCCGCACCCGAGAAGCTCGGCCAATCGAAGAGGTCGAAGTTGGACTGCGTCACCTCGAAGAATCCGGTGAGGTTGTCGATCGAGCTGAAGCCGGCCCCGAAGTTCACCGTTCCGGTGGGCTTCTCGACGACGCGGATGAGGAGATCCTTCTCGTCGATGTAGCTCGTGTCGATCGGCATGATCTCGACGTTCGAGAAGTAATTCATGTTCTCGAGACGGCGCTGGGTCACGTCGGTCTTGGTGGTGTCATACATCTGACCAGGCTCGAGGGGGAGCTCGCGGCGGATGACGTGATCCTTGGTCTTGTCGTTTCCTTCGATGTGGACCTGGCCGACCTTGTAGGCGCGGCCTTCCGTGACGTCGAGGACGACACGCACGCTGCCGTTGCCGGCATCGTCGAGACGGGGAGTGACCCGGGCCTCGGCGTAACCGCGGCGGCCGTACTGGTCGGTGATGACCTTGATGTCATCCTTGAGCTTGTTGCCCGCGAAGGACTGGCCCGCTTCCGTCTTGAGATAAGGCAGCACGTCGTTCTGCATGTCGAGCACGGTGATACCGGTGATGCCGATGGAGTCGACCTGGTAGGTCTGGCCCTCTTCGATCGTGAAGATCACGTCGACATACTTCGCGTCGACACGCATGCGGGAGACGTTCACGACCCGGGCGTTGAGGTAACCGTTGTCACGGTAGTAGTCCTCGATCGCACGGACGTCCTGGGCGAGGGTCTCGGGATCGGTGGAACCGCCCTTGCCGAACATCGTCGTGATGCTCTTTTCCTTCTGCGACATCTGGTCTTTCAGGGTCGAGGCGGTGAAAGCCGAGTTGCCGACGAATTCGATGTTGCGCAGGACCCCCTGGGTGCCTTCGTCGATCGTGAAGAGGACCTTGGAATAACCTTCCGCGGTGGGAGCTCCGATCGAGTAGGTGACGGTCGCCTCGGAGAAGCCCTTCTTGCGATACATCTCCTGGATCTCTTCACGGGCCGTCTGGAGGACGGATTCGTCGATCGGCTTGTTCACGTTGAGATCGACCTTGCCGGCGAGCTTCGAAGTCTCGATGAGCGTGTTGCCGACAAATTCGACACCGCCGTAGACGGCACGGGTCTGGGCCACGACGATGACGGCGACACCGCCGCTCACCTTCTCGGCGAGGATGCGGACATTCTCCACATCACCGCTCGCATAGAGGCTCTTCACGTCTTCATCGACCTGCGCCATCGTGAGCTTGTCGCCCACACGGGTGGACATGTGCGAGAGCAGTCGCTCGGGAGCGACGGTCTGATTGCCGACATATTGGACATCGATGGATTTCACGATTCCCCCCTCTTGGGCTTGGGAGAATCCCGCCACAGCGAGCACCAGCCCACAGGCCAGAGTCGCGACAGCGCGTTTCAGAAATCGGTTTCGGTCGAATCTCGGTAAATTCATCGGCGGTGAAAAGTGTCCGTGCAGTTGTGCGGGTGTTTGGCGAGCCTGCGGAGGCCCTGAGAGAAACCCACTTAGATAGAACCTCGCGGCTCTACGTCAAGCTGGAATTTCCTCTGGCACCTAAGCGGAAAGGCAAGAATCGAGCCAACTAAACGACCGATTCCCTGTTCCTGCAATCGATTATCGTAAATCACAGGTCACGCAAGCGAAACCTATCGACTTTTATAATTTTTAGGTTATCTTTATTTTCTGGAAGTCCATACAATTTAGATTTCCTTCGCATCTCGCGGCCGCCCTGCCAGAATCCACCCCACCCGATCGACCTCCGTGCCTCCCACCCCTTCCAGCGACCCGTCCAGCCAGCCGGCGCGGGATTTCGAGCAAAGCCTGCGTCCGCCGGACTTCGAGGAATTCTGCGGTCAGGCGAAGGTCAAAGAGCGGCTCATGCTCATGGTCGAGGCGGCAAAAGGCCGGGGCGACGCCCTCGATCACGTCCTCCTCTGTGGGCCGCCCGGTCTCGGCAAGACCACCCTCGCCCACATCCTCGCGCGCGCGTTCGGCACCGAGATCCACCTCACGAGCGGTCCCCAGATCGAAAAAGCGGGCGACCTCGCGGGGATTCTGACGAATTTGCAACACGGCGATTTCCTCTTCATCGACGAAATCCACCGGCTCCACCCCGCCATCGAGGAGTATCTCTATCCGGCGATGGAGGACTACAAGCTCGACATCATCATCGATTCCGGCCCCTCGGCGCGGTCGATCTCGCTCTCCCTGCCCAAATTCACCCTCGTCGGGGCCACCACCAAGGCCGGGATGCTTACCCGGCCGCTCCTTTCGCGCTTCGGGATCACGAACCGGCTCGACTACTATTCGCCCGAGGAGCTCGTCGTCATCATCCGGCGCTCCGCCTCGCTCCTCGGCGTGCCGATCGAAGAAGCCGGTGCCCTCGAGATCGGAGCCCGCAGCCGCGGCACCCCGCGGATCGCCAACGGCCTCCTCCGCTGGGTGCGCGACTACGCCCAGGTCCGCGCCGACAACGTCATCACCCGCGACGTCGCCCGGGCCGCCCTCGCCATGCTCGACATCGACGAAGACGGCCTCGACGAGATGGACAAACGCATCCTCGAAGCCGTCGTGCACAAATACCACGGCGGCCCTGTCGGGATCAATTCCATCGCCGTCGCCGTGGGAGAGGACGAGGCCACCATCAACGAGGTCTACGAGCCCTACCTCATTCTCAAGGGTTACCTGAAACGAACCCCGCGCGGGCGCACCGCCCTGCCCATCGCCTATCTGAAACTCGGCCTCACTCCGCCCGCCGGAGCCGGAGGCGACCAGCCCAGCTTGTTTTAAAGACCACGCCACCGCGCCCCTTCACCCGACCCGCCCGCCATGAGCGAGTTCATCCTGCAAATCGAGAGCCTTCTCAGCGCCCTTTCCGATCCGGAATACCGCTACCTCGCCCTGGAGCCCCTCATCACCTACGGTCTCCTCACCGGAGTGATCCTCGTGCTCGTCGGCTATTTCGCGAAAGCGCCGCGGCTCGAGGTCGCCGCCCTCGTCGTCATCGGCGTGGCCGCCCTCACCTATTTCCCCTACAAAGACGCCCGCACCGCCGCCCAGCCGCGGATGGAGCAGGTTTACAAAATCGATGCCAAATCCCGCGTCGAGGGTTTTGCGAAAAACTCGCTCCAGTGGCAGGCGGCCTCATGGCAGTTCAAGCTGCTCGTCGTCGTCGCCTTCGCCACCCTCATGATCGGCGTCCATCGGAATCGCATCGGACTCGGGCTCGCCGCCGCCACCCTCCTCCTCGCCCTTCTCACCACCAAGCAGGCCATGTGGCTGAATTACCAGGATGCCCTTGCCTATCACCCCAATTTAAAAAGGCACGACGCCCCCATCGACCGGCGCACCGGTGGCTCCTCCCCCGCTCCGCGCGAGCGCACCAAGGAACGTAACCCCGCGCCTCCCGTCGCCCAGCCCGTGACACCCGCCGCCCAGGCCCCGGCTCCCGCTCCTGCCACCACCTCGAGCGCTCCGGCCCCGCGCCCCGCGGCCGCCACCATGACCTACCAGCCGCCCGTGCTCCAGCCCCTCTCCGCTTCGTCGCCCTATTCCTATCCTTCTCCCGCCGTCGACGAGCGCGTCGCGCCACCGATGCCCCCGCAAGCACCGCAAGTGCCCTTGACGAGACAACAGCGCGCCCGCCAGGTGCAGCCCCTGCCGCGCTACTGAGCCGCCGCCGCGCTCCCAAAAGCCACCGGGTGATGCTGCACCCGCCGGCCCGCGACGTCGTAGAGCTCCATCGTCGCCTCCCGGCGATCCCAATCGATCCGCACCATGCCGAAATTCCGCTCGCGCACATTCTCCGTGCCGATGCGATGCCGGTTCGGCTCGCCCACCTTGCCTCCGCCCGCATTCGTGAGACCGCTCGAGGTCAGCTCGTAGACCGGGAAGCCCGGGCTCAGCGCATCCCCCGTTTTCAATTCCATGATTTCCCCCATGTGCCGGTCGCCGCTGAGGAAGATCACCGGACCCGTCTTCGCCTCTCCGAGCATCTTCAAAAGACGGGCCCGTTCCCGGGGGAAATTCTCCCAGCATTCCCAGCGATGATCCTGCGGGAGGAATTGCACACTTGTCAGGATCAGGCGCAGATCCGCCGGCTTCGCCAGCTCCCCCGCCAGCCACGTCCATTGTGCCTCGCCCAGCATCGTCGCCGCCGCATCCGTGTTGCGATCGTAGGGACCATCCTCCGTGCGCTGCGGCAGGGCGAGGAGCGGCCCGCGGAAAGAGCGCGTATCGAGCATCAGGATCTGCAGACGTTTTCCCTCACCCCCATCGTAGAGGCGGCTGTCGTAGATCCCCTCCCGCGACCGCGAGGGCGAGTCCGCCGGAATCTCGAAAAACTCCTCAAAGACCTTCTTCGCCTCCGCCCGCTTCGGAAACTCCGCCCCGCCGTCGTTCACCCCGTAGTCGTGATCATCCCAGATCGCCAGCACCGGACAAGTCGCCTTCAGCTTTTGATAGCCCGGGATCGCCGCCAGCTTCGCATAGGTGGCCCGCATCACCGCCATGTCCTCCGTGTCCGCATAGACATTGTCGCCGAGAAAGAGGAACAACTGCGGCTGCTGCGCCACGATCGCCTCCCAGATCGGCTGCGGTTTGTCCTGATCCGCGCATGAGCCCAGCGCGATCCTCGTCACCGGCTCCGCCGCCGACAGGGGCAGGACCGTCAGCAAGGACGCATAAAGCACCCTCCATCCGACCCTCTTTCGTGCCGGACCCGACCCTCTTGAATCTTCCTCTCCTCGCTTCATGAGCGCGAACCAGTCCGCGATCCTTGCGCCGCGCAAATACTTTTCGCAATCGGTTCGTTTTCCCGTTTATTCGGCAGCCCATGTCCCACTCCGATCTCCTGGTATCTGCCCGCGCCCAGGCGCAGAGCGTGCTCGACGCGGTGAAAGCCGCTTCGGGAGAAAAGCGGACCCCGCTCACCATTTACAAAGAGTTTCTCAAGACCGGCCGCAAGGAGATCCGCACCGCCCATGAGGCCGGCGGCGGCGGCATCGAGATCGCCGCACGGCGCTCCGGATTGATGGACGTCCTCCTCGGCGATCTCTTCCGCCATTTCCTCGCCGAGACCGGTGCCGCCGAAAAGACCGGCCATCCCCACCCCGTCACCATCATGGCCAGCGGCGGTTACGGTCGCGGCCACCTCAATCCCGCGAGCGACATCGATCTCCAGTTCCTCGTCCCCGGCTCCACCCACAAGCTGCCTCCCGTCGTCGAAGAGCTCGTGCAGAAAGTCTCCATGATGCTCTTCGATCTCGGGCTCGAGGTCAGCTATCCCGTGCGCTCCGTGAAAGAGGCGTGCAAATTCGCCAACAAGGATCACCAGACCAAGACCACTCTCCTCGACGCCCGCTTCGTCAGCGGCGATGCCGCCCTGTTCACCCAGTTCGAGGATTCCTTCTTCGAGACCTGCATCCGCGGCCATGAGAAAAGCTACCTCGCCGAGCGCAGCCGCGACATCCGCTCGCGCCACCAGAAATACGGCCGCACCCCCCACCTCCAGGAGCCCAATGTGAAAGAAGGCTGCGGCGGCCTGCGCGATCACCACAATCTCATCTGGGTGCTCTGGGTCCTGCGCAAATCGCGCGACCTCCAGGCCCTCGTCCGCGAAGGCAAACTCACCGGCATCGCCTACGACGAGATCGAGGAAGCCTTCGAGTTCCTCATGCGCGTCCGCAACGAGCTCCACTACAGCCAGCAGGGAAAACCCGGCGACATCCTCACCCTGCGCCTCCAGGGCGTCGTCGCCACCAATCTCGAAGTGCCCGGCACCAACATCCTGCGGCGCAGCGAGAACTTCATGCGCGATTACTACCGGCACACGCGCAATCTCTTCCAGCACGGCACCTCCCTCATGCAGGCCTTCGAGCTCGAAGTCGTCGGCGATGACACCCGCCGCATCCCCGTCTTCAATTTCCTCGCCCGCCAGGCCGCCGTCGAGGAAGCCTTCGACGGATTCTATTCCAAAAACGGCCTCATCTATCCCGAGAGCGAGCGCATCTTCGAGGAGGATCCCTCGCGCATGATGCGCTTCTTCCTCCACTCCCAGCGCCGCAACCTCCGCACCAGCCCCGAGATCCGGAAACTCTTCAAGCTGAACTGGGATCGCATCGACGACGAATTCCGCCGCAGCCGCGCCATCCGCGACACCTTCGAGGAGATCCTCCAGGCCCGCGGCCAGGTCGCCCACATCTTCCGCCGCATGCACCGCGTCGGCTTCCTCGGCCGCTACCTGCCCGAGTTCGGCCAGCTCACCGACCTCGTCCAGCACGAGTTCTTCCACCGCTACTCCGCCGACGAGCACACCCTCCGCTGCATCGAGATCCTCGATTCCCTCATCCTCACCGAAGATCCGAAGAAACAGCTCTTCAAACGCATCTTCCAGGACATGGAGGATCCCGTCGCCCTCTACGTCGCCCTCCTCATGCACGACACCGGCCGCGCCGAGAACGTGCGCCATCACGAGGACGCGAGCGCCATCCTCGCCGAGCAGGTCTGCCGCCGCCTCGGCTACCGCGGCGACCGGCTGCGGCTCATCATGTTCCTCGTCGACCACCACCTCACCTTCTGGAAGACCTCGACGACGATGGACATCAGCGATCTCCAGACCATCGCCGATTTCGCCACCGCGATGAAGAGCACCCACTGGATGGAGGCCCTCCACCTCTTCACCTACGTCGACTCCAACGGCACCAACGACGAGGCGTGGAATGATTGGAAAGCCTCCCTCATGATGCAGCTCCACCGCCGCACCGCCGCCTACTTCCAGGATCGCGGCAAATACCGGCAGGAGTTCACCCGCCCCCTCGCCGAGACCAAACGCGAAGTCCTCGAAAAAGTCCCCGCCGCCTGGAGCGATGAAGTCGAGGCCCATTTCACCACCCTGCCCGACCGCTACTTCCGCCACCGCGGCGTCTCCAGCATCGTGCGCCACGTCGAGCTCTTTCACCGCTTCTTCGAAAAGATAGGCCGGACCGGCAACGACAGCCTCGTCCCCGTCCTCGGCTGGGAGGCGCGGCCCAACGAAGGCTACAGCCTCCTCGAAGTCGCCGGGTGGAATCGCCACCACCTCCTCGCCAAAGTCGCCGGAGCCCTCGCCGCGCGGAACCTGAACATCCTCTCCGCCGACCTCTACACCCGCAGCGACGATCTCGTCCTCGACATCTTCCGCGTCTGCACCGCCACCTTCAATCCCGTCACCTCCCCCCGCGAGATCGAGCGCATTGAAAAACTCCTCGAGCAGGAATTCGGCGTCGGCGAAAAAGGCGCCGACTTCCGTTCCCTCATCGAGAACCGCGTCTCCCCCTCCATCCTCCGCGAAGAGCCGCCGAATTTTGACATCCCCCAGCGCGTTTACCTTTCCAACGACGATCACGAGACCACCACCGTCCTCGAGATCCAGGCCCAGGATCGCATTGGTCTGCTCTACGATCTTTTCACCCTCCTCGGCAATCTCGACGCCGAAGTCCTCAACGCCCGCATCAGCACACAGGCCGGCGCCGCCATCGACCGCTTCTACCTCGTCGATTCCCAGACCGAGACCAAAATCACCGGCAAAGACCGCCTCGCCGAGATCGAAGCCAAAGTCAGCGAGTGCCTCCATTTGACCCGGGCGGAGTTGAGCGGGGTTTGAGGTGGTGGCGTCCTCCTACTCCTACTCCTACTCCTACTCCTACTCCTACTCCTACTCCTACTCCTACTCCTACTCCCCCGGCCGTCATCGAAGCCAAGCGTCCCGGAGGGACGCCAGAAGGAAGCCGGGGGTGGACCGAGCCCCGCGAGGGGAACCCCCGGGTTCATTCCCGTCAACAGGAAGCGCCCCGGCGGGGCGCGAGAAGCGCGTCCATCATCGGTCACCGATCCGCCCCTGATCCCCCGCTTTTCATCGCCGCTGGCTTCCGGGCGGAAAACACGATCGCCTCTCTCTCAAATTCCACTTCAAGGCCCGAGTTCTCCGCGATCAACTCGCAAAGGCGATCAAGGGGAACGTCACCAAGGCGCAAGTTCAGAGGCCGGGCAGTCTCCTCCGGATCCAGCACCACAAAATTGAGTCTCCTGTAAGTCGGCCCTCCCTCGACTTCGACCGGGGTCCGCGTGAGACTACGCAAGTAATCGACCGCATCCTCCAAGGCGACATTCTCGAAATCGCTCGTCGGGATTCGAAACGTGTGCGCAAAGGAGCGGGTCGATCGGAAATGGGCCAAAGTGGGGTATTCACGGGAACGTATTTCACCGAGAAAATATCCCGCCACCAAACCGATACAGAAGAGGGCCATGGCTGCGGGGAAGGAGCGGATTTTCATGTTTCTTGGGCTGAATGGCGCGCGCGGACTCGGGTGGAGGATCATTCCGGCGCGGCGCACCGGGCACCCGATCATTCGAGACCTGTCAGTTGCCGTAATTTTTCCTTGGCACCCGCCACACCTCCGGCGGGCCACGACAGGCCCCAATGGATGGTCGTTTTACCGGTTTTAATCATAAGCTCCTCCGGCACACACGAGTCAATCCAGCGCTGTGCCTGTTCGGGGATTTTCTGAGGCGTTCGGAGTTCCAGCGAGAGTAACCAGCAAAATCCATCTCCAGTACTCACGCGCCTTACCTCGAATCCCTCAATTTCGTCCAAGGGAATTTCGATCTGCTTCTTGTTTGAGCCAAGGCTTCCCGCGTAGAGCTCCAGCATGCCGTCCTTCACGCCGACCAGAACGGGTGGCTTGAAGATCAGATGTGCGCCCACACCCATTCCCGCCGCGAAGATCGTGGCGGCAAAAAGAAAAGGGCCGCTCTCGGCCCCAAAGTAGAGGCTGCCAAGCCCCGCCGCAAAACAAGGGAAGAAAACCAAACCGCCAATCAACCGGCCGGATCTGAGGGGTGATTTCATCGTGCACCATGAGCTCTACGACCCACGACCCGGGGGGTGCCACGCCACTAAGGATTTGAGAGTCGGGATTACGGGGATCATTCCGATTTGAGTGGTGCAGCGGCGTGTCTATCCACGTTTGGTTCGGTGCAGATCCGCCTCCTCAGTCGTGCGTCGCGTTGAAAGTGATCCAGCAGGCGAGAAGTGCCGATGGCCCGGCCACCATGGCGATTCCGATTCCATAAAACACGGTCACACCAAAAGCAGCCAAAATAGTGCCTCCGACTCCGCCCGATCGCGGTGACACGTCGGGGTTGGCAAGGAGGAAAAAGATCAAAAGGGGAACCAAAATCCCAGAGGAAACCGCCCAACCAAGTCCTTTTGCGAGTCCCCACCCTCGGGTTGCCGCGCGATATCCGAAGAGGACGCCCGAGACGCCCCCGATTGTACTCAAGACAGCAAAGAGGATCACTTCGTTGAAGCTCATTGATTTTGGGCAACGATTGAACCCCGGCGCGGATTAGCAGGGACAGGTTACTTGCACCGCGTTCTGAATTCCTTTGGTTCGTGCTGCCCGATCATTGATCCACCCGGATATGGAGCGCCGGACTCCCCTCGCCCTTGATACCCAGGTTCACGTAGAGCTGTTTCGGAAAGGGATCGTTTGTCTCGAAGAGAATCCTGTGATCCACCGTGAAGTCGCGGTTTCGGCCCGACTCCGCGATCCCGCGCCCGAGACTGTGAAGCCCCAGCCCGATCAGGGCAGCGGACATGACCAAGGCGAGACTCAGGATCTTCATCGTGGGTGCGGTGGGTGGATTCTCCATGCGGCTCATACATCTCCCGGCTGTCCCCGGTGGAGGCAGCCGGGCGAAATCATGAAGATTCCCGGCGGAGGCATCAAGCCGAAAACAACGATCATGGACGGAGGACTACCACAGAGGGCACCGAGGGCCACGGAGGGTTTCGAGACCGTCTGCTTTCCGGCTCTGTGATTCTCCGTGCCCTCTGTGGTGCAATCCGTCGGGGTAAGCGCGGTCCACAGACGTCCGCGTACGGACGCGGGAACACTCAAGGCAAGATCGCGAATCCGGCCGCCGCCGCCATCTTGGCCTGCCTGGCGTCGAACGTGCAGAACTCGGTGGCTCCCAGGACCGAGGCCAAAGCCAAGCGGGAATTTATCGAAAATTGACCGGTCCCCGTGAATTTTGCCGTGAATTTTCCAGGGGTCCATGCCGCCCAAGTCTTGGATTCCCTCAGATCCGGCGGGAAGTTTCAAGGATTTTTGGTGTCGATTGGGATTACTGCCAGAATCGTTGCGATAACCGGTCGGCTACCCCAAATGGATCGACGAATGGAGTGAATTTCCTACACGGCTCTGGCAGCCCGTGTTACCATCTCACTTCGATGAGGAAAGTCTTATTGTTCGCCATCTTTTTCTCGCTTTGTTCCTGTTCGCCGGAGCCTGAGGAAATTCCGCCCACCGCAGATTTGCTGCTGAACCGAGTGAGCCAGCACCTGAGGAAGTTTACTGAGGCGGAACCCAATTCCCTCGAGTACTTCGAAGCCATCTTTCAAATTCGTTTCGCAATCGACGACTACCGCAATCGTTACCATGACAATGAGAGCGAAAAAGTTTCAGATCTGTTGCATGCAGAGCTTTCCGCAAGCAATCTCAACGCGCTATACGACGCATTTGAGCGAATCTATCTGTGGGAACGGCTTCCCACCGCGGCTGAATTGGAATTGATGGTCGAACGCGGGGCAATTGCGACACCGCCTGAATACCAGATGGTCCGATCTCAACCACTTCGCAGCACCATTCATTCGGCCGATCGGATATTCGTTTACGAGGGCTATCTAAGAGCGTGGGACGTCCGTGACTTCGACTACGAATCCCTTTCCTACGAGGGGCAAGCTTTCATTCTGCCGAAACATCAAATCAAAGCCGATGGAATTATCCAAGTGAGTGATCTGTTGGGCACGGAGCACTTTTTAAAAGATTTTCGAGGCGACAAAGCGTGCGGGGGATTCAGTGCCGATTATATGGTCGAATGGGATTTCGAAGGATCTCCGGTCCGGGTGATGATCTGCAACGGCTGCCACGAAATCATTATTACGTATCGAGACCTCTGGTTTAAGCACGACTTTGCCGAAGGCAAAGCAACTGAGATCAAGCAGAGGATGGCGCAGTTTGATCGGAGGCGAACAGAGATGCGGGAAGCAATCGATCCTGAGAAGAAGGGGCTTAGCGAAGAGGAGAAAGCGGAAATCCGAGCCGCCATGAAGGGCGAGAAGTAGAGAACGAATGATTGCACCTCGTCCGGGTGCAGAATCGGTGGGGAATCTTCGGGCCCCAACCAAGGGCCCATTTCGTGACTCATCCCTCCAAAGCAGCCGAAAACCTCCGTTCGCCTACGACATGGCGTGCTGATGACGCGGCAGGAGTCCGGAGCACGGAATCGGGGGAGCTCAAGGCAAGATCGCGAATCCGGCCGCCGCCGCCATCTTGGCCTGCCTGGCATCAAACGTGCAGAACTCGGTGGCTCCCAGAACCGAGGCCAAAGCCAAGCGGGAATTTATCGAAAATTGACCTGTCCCCGTGAATTTTCCCGGACGGAAGAACCTGAAAGGCGGACTCTCAGCCCGATCGGGACAATGCTTCGGCAAACAATGCGACTGCCGTGATCTCGCACGTTTCACAGGGGGAAGCCGGTCAGGGTCGGTCAGTTCTCAAGGACCATAACGCAGCTCAAGCTTCACGCGACGGCCATCAATGCCCTTCCCCTTGAGGAACGAATCGAGCCGGGCCGCCATGGACTTCTCCACCTCGGGACTCGGGATCGGGTGGTTCGGCCGATATCGGCGGGCCACGAAGCCTTCGTTCCAGATTCCATGGAAGGCGTTGAAATCCTCCACGAGGCGGTCCGTGTGGTCCTCCGCGAGGGTTCGGACGAAAGCAACGAGATCATTGTAGTTGCCGGTCGAGAGTTCTTTGAAGGTGACGCGAATCTCCGCGTGATCCGCGGGGATGGGGACGTTCGAGACCGGGGTTTTTCCGGAAAGGAAATAAAGAAAACCGACGGTGAGGGCGAGAACCAGCAACGCCAAGCCAAAGATCTGAAACAAGGGGGTGGAGGATTTGGATTCGCTCATGGCCACGCGAACCTAATACCACAGCCTCCGTTGACAGCTACAATTCAAGGCCTGTTTTGTAGACCGAGGGAAATAAGGGAGAGCGGCGAACTAGGAGTCACCACAGAGGGCACGGACGGGTACAGAGAGTTCCTTTTATGTCCTGTGATTCTCCGTGAACTCTGTGGTGGAATCCGCGTCGGGGTAAACGCGGTCCGCAGATGTCCGCGTAAGTAATCGGGAAAGCTCAAGGGAAACTTGGCAGGGACAGGTTACTTGGCAACTTGGCAAGGGAAACTTGGCAGGGACAGGTTACTTGGCAACTTGGCAGGGACAGGTTACTTGGCGGTTCCTGAGCAAACCCGGTTCCCAACTGGATTCATCCCTTAGGCTGGCCTTCCCCCCTTTCCGCGGCGCAACCCGGATCCGAGGCCTCCATTCGAACAACGCGGGATCGCCGACCCGGAATCAATCCGCCTTTGTTCGTGAAATGCGAACACGAAGGCGCTCGTTTCCACCCTAATCGTCCACGCTTTGAGACCTGCCGGGGCAGCGCGGTGCACTCTCCGCTTTCCTTGGTCGCCTTTCCCCCGCTCTCTACCCGATCCGGTCGCGTTTCAAGTCCCGCAGCACGCAGAGCCCCTCCCAATCCGCCTCCTCCATCGGCCTCGCTCCAGTCCTGCGCTTCAAGCCGAATCGCTCGCGATGGCGGGCGAAGACGCCTTCAACAAAAGCAGCTCCTCCCAGCACGGCGCCGTCCGTAAAATAGCGCACCCGCAGCCGGATGACCTGCCGCAAGGGCAACTTGCCTCCGCGCACCTGCTCGGCTTCCACTTCCTCGGCGCTGAAGCCCTTGCGCAACGCGCGGACCACACCTTCATCGTCCTCCACCGCAGGGGCCTCTCCCTGGTCGTAGAGCCAGAGCCGGTAGAGTGGCGCGGTTGCCTCCCAGTTCTTTTCCCAATCATCTCCGCTAACGCGGGACGAATGGCTCAGAATGCGTCCGAGACCCTCTCTCGCCCAACGATTGCCGGCGACAGCCGAAGCGTAGCCGCACCAGCGATAGTCCTCAACCCGCTCCACCATCCCGGCGCGGACGGGATTGAGATCGATGTAGGCGGCCACGGTCATGAGCGCTTTTTCCTCGCCCTCCACCAGGACACTCTTAAAGCGCTCTTCCCAGAGCGTGCCCTTGCGACCCTTGCGGCGGTTATACCACTGCGTGAAACGCTGTTTGAGCTCCTTCATGAAGATCGAGACATCGCCCATGCGGCGCTCGTAGCGGGCGAGGATTTGCGCCTCCCAAGCTCCGTTGCCAGTGCCAGCGGCGCGGTCGAGTTCTTCGCGAACGGCCTCCACGGTGAAGCGATCGTAAAGGAAGCCGAGGCGACGAAGGAGGGTGTCGCGGTCCAAGGGCGGGAGCTGTTCCCGGTCGGGTTCCTCGACAAGGAGATGGAAGTGGTTGGACATCACCACGTAGGTGACGACGCGTAGCCCGAGGAAAGCTTCCAGCTTGCGCATGAGGATGACCAGAAACTCCCGCTCCTCGTCGCCGAAGATGAAACGCCGGTCGACGACCCGCGACAGACAATGGTAGTAGCTGAGGCCCTCACCCCGGATGCGTGCATTTCTCATGGTGCCGCCCATTAATGCACGCGTGAACAGTATTTGGCAAGCGGGAATTTATCGAAAATTGACCTGTCCCCGTGAATTCCGGTCCCCGTGAATTCCGGTGGCTCCCAGGACCGAGGCCAAAACCAAGCGGGAATTTATCGAAAATTGACCTGTCCCCGTGAATTCTCCCCTGGTCGTAGAGCCAGAGACGGTAAACCGGCGCGGTTGCCTCCCAGTCCCGTTCCCAGTCCTCCCCGCTGACCCGGGGCGAATGACGCAAAATTCGGCCGAGGCCCTCTCTCGCCCAGCGATTGCCCGCGACGGCCGAGGCGTAGCCGCACCAACGATAATCCTCGACCCGGTCCACCATCCCGGCACGGACGGCGTTGAGATCGATGTATGCGGCAACGGTCATGAGCGCTTTTTCATCGGCCTCTACCAGGAGGCTCTTGAAGCGCTCCTCCCAGAGCGTGCCCTTGCGACCCATGCGCCGGTTATACCACTGCGTGAAGCGTTGCTTGAGCTCCTTCATGAAGATCGAGACATCGCCCATGCGGCGCTCGTAGCGGGCGAGGATCTCCGCTTCCCATGCGCTGTTGCCGCTGGCGACGGCTCGGTCGAGCTCCTGGCGGACGGACTCCACCGTGAAAGAATCGTAGAGGAAACCAAGGCGGCGGAGCAAGGTGGCGCGGTCCAGAGGCGGGAGTTGGTCCCGGTCGGGTTCCTCGATGAGGAGATGAAAGTGGTTGGACATCACCGCGTAGGTGACGACGCGCAGCCCGAGGAAGGCCTCGAGCATACGCATGAGCGCGACGATAAATTCCCGTTCCTCGTCGCCGAAGATGAAGCGGCGGTCGACGACGCGCGACAGACAATGGTAGTAGCTGAGGCCCTCACCCCGGATGCGTGCTTGTCTCATGGAGTCTCCCAATATTGGACAGGTGAACAGTCTTTAGCAAGGGGAAATTTGGGGAAAACTGACCTGTCCCCGTGAATTCTCCGACACCTGAGCTTCGCGCCAGCGGCGCCAAGCTCAGGGCTCCCGCAAAGCACCTCGAAAGGCTGCCCGGAACCCGCCCGTCACGCCAACGGGTTGAGGCTCAACGGAAAATCGAATCCGCAAGAGCCGACGTTCCAACGCCCCTGACTCCACCGCGGGCCCGTCCAACAACGGATAGCAGTGAGGCAAGCTCACATGCTATCTTTGGAGTTCTACCTTAGTTTTTCACCTCAGTTCGATTCAAATAATGAGATACGATGATCTGATACTTTCCTACGGTGAGGAGAAACTCATCGGACAACTCCGGTTTACAATCGTGTAGATTCGTCTGTTCGTTGAAGAATGACATTGAATACGTCTTACGGGTTGTGTGGCCCATGAGCTTAATGGTCAAATTAACGTCTTGTCCTCTGACTTCCGGGGCGATCACCGTCAACGTGTAACCGGCTTCTGAGGAAGTAAATGTGTGTGATTGTGAGTGCCCCGTGGTTTTCGCGCTCATCTCTAGCTGAATTGGCGAGTCGTAGAGTATTTCGAATTTTCGAATCCCTTCGATCTCATCTTCGTGAATTTCACGCCATTTGCCTTCATCGTTACTGAACGCCAACCATGGTATGATCACAAGCGCAGTGATGAGTTGTTTCATTTTTTGGTAGAACGTAGAGCGCAGGGGAGGGCTGCAAGCCCTTCCCTGTCGCGACCTGTTCGCTTCATTGCTTTTTATCGCTTCACATCAATGTAATAGATCATCTTGTCGCTGGGGCTGGCGAGGACTACCTGTGCTGCGAATGGTCGGCCTGCACTGTTCTCAAAGCGCCAAACATAAACAAGCATATTGGGACTCCGTATATCGTTGATGGTTGGGAACCATGGCATCTCTGAAGACCCTAGGCAACTCTCGACAAAGTCAATAGCAGGTTTGGCGACTCCGTCTAATGCGTCGCCGCGATACCACTGCCCAAAACCTCTTACCTCGTTCAAAACCAATTCGGATGCGTCAAGTTGCGAGACGCGGATCGCGTGACCTACCAAGTGGTTTCCGGTACTGGACCTCGGGGATGCGTAACTGTGAACCACCTCTTCGATTCGGGCGTCGATTTTGTCGTCGGCCAAATTGCAGAAATGGAGCACAAATTTTACATCATCCTTGCTTGCGGGCTTGTTGGTCGGTTGATAATCAGTTCCGGTTCGGTAAAGAATATTTCCACCGATAACTACGAACGCAATAAAGGTGACCGCCCCCCAGACGAGGAGGAATCCCTTAAAGATTTTCCATGCGCGCTTCATTGTTTCTCTAGCGAACGTTGTTTAGCCACAAATTCTTGTTGGCGAATCCGAGTTTGCCCGCCCACGCCTCGGGGATCAAGCCGAAAGTGCCTGGGTGGGCGCGGTGCCGCTTTCAGGCACTTAGCCCAGTCGTCGCTCCGCCACCCGCGCCACCCCATTCGCTCCCGCTCATAGCTACGGATGATCCACACCCCCAAGATTGGAACCCCCGGGCCGAACGAAAACGCGAAGCTGAAAGCACCCGATCCGGCGGACAGGAATGTCCGCGCTCCGTCGTCACCCCTTCCCCAACTTCAACACCGCCTCGACCAAGCCGGGGATGTCGTGATCCTTTGCCTCGAGGTCGACGGTGTAGCCGTTCTCCTCGACGGCTTCGCTGGTGACGGGGCCGATGCTGGCGATCTTGCAGCCTTCGGGAATGGACAATCCGAGATCGAGGAAACACTCGACGGTCGACGCGCTGGTGAAGGTGATGATGTCGGCGCCTTCTTCCTTGAAGCGCTTCACGGCCCCGGTGGGGTCTTCGGTCTCGGGCACGGTCTGGTAGGCGATGGCTTCATCGAGGATGACGCCGGCCTTGCCGAGGGTCTGGGAAATGACGTCGCGAGCGCCCTTGGCGCGGACCCAGAGCATGGTGGTGTTTTCGATGGACCCGTAGTCATCGAGGAAGGCCTGGGCGAGGGCCTCGGCGACGTGCTTTTTGGGCATGAGGTCGACGGCGAGGTGGTATTCCTTCAACTTCGCGGCGGTGCCGGGTCCGACGGCGGCGATGCGGGCTCCGCCGATCTCGCGGGCGTCGTGGCGGATCTTGTAGAAGGCGTCGAAGAAGTACTCGACGGCATTGGGGCTGGTGAAGATGAGCCACTCGTAGGTGTGGGCATCGACGACCATGCGGGCGAACTCGCGCGCCTCCTCGCCCTGGGAGGGCTCGGTGCGGATGGTGGCCATCTCGAGGACGTCGGCACCGAGATCGCGGAGACGGCGGCTGAGGGCGCTGGCCTGGGTGCGGGTGCGGGTGACGACGACGCGCTTGCCGCGGAGGGGCCGCTCTTCGAACCAATTGAGCTTTTCACGGCAGTTCACGACGGTGCCGAAGACGGCGACGGCGGGGGCCTGGAAATTCTCGCGCCGGGCGATCTCGGCGATGGTGGCGAGGGTACCGGTGATGGTGCGCTGCTGCCCGGTGGTGGCCCAGCGGACGAGGGCGACGGGCAACTCGGGATCACCGCCTTCCTTCAAAATCGCGGCGGTGATGATGGGAAGGCGCTCGACACCCATGAGCATGACCTTGGTGCCGGGGGCCTTCGCGATCTGGGCGTAGTCGAGGGAGGATTCCTCCTTGGTGGGATCCTCGTGGCCGGTGAAAATGGTGAGCTGGGTGCAGTGGCTGCGGTGGGTGACGGGGATGCCGGCGTAGGCGGGTCCGGCGATGGAGGAACTGATGCCGGGCACGATCTCGAAGGGGATGCCGGCGTCGCGGAGCTCTTCGGCCTCCTCGCCGCCGCGTCCGAAGATGAGGGGATCGCCGCCCTTCAGCCGGGTGACGATCTTGCCTTCCTTCGCTTTGTCGATGAGGAGCTGGTTGATGCCGCCCTGGGGGATGGCGTGGTCTTTCGATTTTTTGCCGGCGTAGATCTTCTCGGCCCCGGGCTTGGCCCAGAGGAGGAATTCGGCGTTGGAGAGGTAATCGTAGACGATGACGTCGGCCATCTCGATGCACTCCTTGCCGCGCAGGGTCATGAGGCCGGGATCGCCCGGGCCCGCGCCGACGAGGTAACAGATGCCGGTTCCGCTTTTTTTGCTCATGTCAGGAATTTCGGGAAAGTTTCAAGGCCATCAGGCGATCGGCGAGGGCGGCGGGATCCGCGGCGGGGCCGCTGACTTCGGCGACGAAGGGCTCGCCGGAGGGATCGGTCTCGTCGAAGACGCGCACGGCCATGGCGAGGGTGGCGCCGTCGTCCTCGAACCAGGTGCGGGCGCCGACGGGGGTCTGGCAGCCGGCTTTCAAGGCGGCGAGCCAGGCGCGCTCGGCGGTGACGCGGGTGAAGGTGGGGGCGTGGTTGATCCGGGCGAGGGCCTCGCGCACGGCGGTGTTTTCCCTCAGGATCTCGATGCCGACGGCGCCCTGGCCGGCGGCGGGCAGGAATTGCTCCTCATCGAGCTCGCGGGCATGGACGGTGGTGCCCTCGAACTCGAAGGTGCTCTGGCCGGGGGTGTAGATGCCGAGGCGCTCGAGTCCGGCGCGGGCGAGGAGGATGCCGTGCCATTCGCCGCGGGCGGCGTGATCGATGAGCTTGCGGATGCGGGTGGGCACGTTGCCGCGGATGTCGACCACATTCACGTCCTGACAAAGCCACGAAAGCTGGCGGGCCCGGCGCACGGAGCTGGTGGCGATGGTGCGGCCGTGCAAGAGGGTCAGATCGGGCACCCAACCCTCTTCGATGGTGAGGAGGATGTCGGGGGTCTCGGCGCGAGGGAGGGTGCAGCAGATCTCGAACTCGGGGGCGAGCTCGGTGGGCACGTCCTTCAGGCTGTGGACGGCGAAGTCGATCTCCTTCCGCAGGAGGGCTTCCTCGAGCTCTTTGGTGAAGATGCCTTTGTCGACGACGGCGTTTTCGCCCTGGCTGAATTCGCTGAGCTTCAGATCGGGCCGTTTGTCGCCGATGGTCTGGATGATTTTCACCTCGCAGGTGATGCCGGCGGCGGCGAGGGCGTCGCGCGTCAGGGTGGCCTGGGCGAGGGCGAGCTCGCTGCCGCGCGTGCCGAGGAGGAAGGGCTGGCTCATGATTGGGGAAGGGGGCGGCCGGGGGTGTCGTTGCGCTTTCCGCCGGCCTCGGCGCGGTGGTGGCCCTCGGGCACGGGGGCGAGGGCCTCGATGCCTTTTTCGCGGAGGAAGGCGGCGATGAGATCGCGGCAGACGGCGATCTGGCGCTCGCGGCGGGATTTGCCCTCGTTGGCGATCTGCTGGAGCTGGTCGATGTTGTAAAGGTAGACGTTGTCGATCTCGTTCACCTCTTCCTCGATGTCGCGCGGCACGGCGATGTCGATGAGGAAGAGGGAATGGCCGCGGCGGCGCTCCATGACGCGGCGGATGGCGCTGGCATGGACGACGGCGTGGGGCGCGGCGGTGGAGGAGACGATGATGTCGACGTGGTCGAGCTTGGTCTCCCAATCGTCGAAGCGGACGGCTTCGCCCTTCAGCTCGGAGGCGAGCTCGACGGCTTTGTCGTAGCTGCGGTTGGAGACGATGATGCTGCGCGCTCCGCGCGAGAGGAGGCTCTGGGCGGTGGTGCGGCTCATCTCACCGGCGCCGATGATCATGACGCGGCAGTGATCGAGCTTGCCGAAGATCTTCTCGGCGAGATCGACGGCGGCGGAGCCGACGGAGGTGGAGCCCTGCTGGATGCTGGTGCCGGAGCGGACGAGTTTGCCGACGGAGAAGGATTGCTGGAAGAGTTTGTTCATCCGGCGCGCGGTGGTGCCGGTCTCCTGGGCGAGGGCGTAGGCTTTTTTGACCTGCCCGAAGATCTCGGTCTCGCCGAGGACCATGGAATCGAGGCCGCTGGCGACTTCGAAGAGGTGATGGGCGGCGGCCTCCCCGGCGTGGCGGTAGAATTCGACTTCTCCGCTGGCGACGGCGAAGTGGCTCTCGAGGTAAGCGACGAGGCGATCGAGGGCTGCGGCGGGATCGGCGGCGCCTCCGTAGATCTCGACGCGGTTGCAGGTGGAAAGGACGACGGCCTCGTCGATGCCCTCGACGCGGCAGATCTCGCCGAGGTGATCGGGGACGCTGTGCTCGGATATGGCGAGACGCTCCCGGATCTCAACCGGGGCAGTCTTGTGATTGACGCCGAGACAGAAAATGGACACCGGATCGGGGAGGAGTGGGAGTTTTGTCAGGATCAGAGCGCCGAGAGGGTGGCGAGGGCGAAACCGAAGGCGGCGATGGCGGAGAGGGAGAGGTGCTTGGGCGGGAGCCTGCGCCAGGCGTGGACGATGAGGATGAGGGTGTAGGCGAGCCAGACGGCGCCGGAGACGATGAGGTGGAGGGCGGTGGGTTTCACCTGCATGAAGAAGGCGGCAACGATGCCGATGGTGAGCATGGCGGTGCCGATGGCGACGAGGCGGACGAGGGCGATGGCGAGGTAGCGGATGGGCGGGAGGGAGTAGAAAAGTCGGCCGGGCTTGTGGCTTTTGAGCTGGCGATCCTGCACGAGGTACATGACGCCGGCGATGCCGGCGAGGCCGAAAGCGCCGTAGGCGAGCAGGGACATGGCGGCGTGGAGCTCGAGCCAGGGATCGAGACGCTCAGGAGGCTGCGCGCCGGGGTCGCCGATGGCGAGGTAGAGGATGGCGAAGAGCTGGAAGAGGAAGACGATGGGCATCGAGAAGACGCCGAGAAGGGAAAGGCGGAAGGCGCGCCCGAGGGCGAGGTAGAGAATGACGATGCTCCAACTGACGAAGACGAGGACCTCGGCGCCGTTGGTGATGGGGCAGCGCCCGTGCATCTCGCCGCGGACCTGGAGGAAGAGGCTCTGGAAAACGAGCCCGGTGATGGCGATGGGGATGTTCAACCCGTGGGGACGGTCGCTCTCACGACGCCACGAGACCGCGGCGAGGACGAATCCGCCGAGGAAGGCAAGGGTGGCGAGGATGAGGTAGAGATCGTCCATCGGAGGCCGCGGGAAACGCGGAGGGCGGTAAACCTAAGGCGCGGAGGCGGCTTTGCAAGGATTTGGCGGGACGCAAGGGCGCTCGGACGAGGTCGGGTGCGGATGTGTCCGGCAGATTCAGGGAGGCCAGCAGATGGGATTTGCGGAGTTTTTTGGCGGATCAAACGAGGGCTCGGGCGACGAGCTCGGTGAGGCGGGCGAGGTCGGTGGCGGAGGTCTTCGCGACGAAACCGCGGGCGTGGGCGAAATGGACGTCGGCCTCATCGGCGATGCGGGTGAAATCGAGGCGGTCGCTGTCGTCGTGTCGGGAAAGCCCGAAGCCTGCCCCGCGACGATCGGGATAAATGAGACCGTCGATTTTCTCGCCGGTCTGCTCGATGTAACGTCCGAGACCGGAGGACGGATCATCGGGCATGGGATCGGTGCGGGGCATGTAGAGGACTTTCACGCGGCTCCCCTCCCCCACGACTTCGAGGACGGTGGCGTGGGCGGCGACGTAATCGAGCCGCTCGCGCAGGGTGCGCAGGTACATGAAAAGATCCTCGCCGACCATGCGCATGACCTCCCAGACGGGATCGCCGGGCTCGAGCTCGCGTTTTTGGGCGAAGCGGCGCAGCAGGGTGATGTCGACGGGGGAATTGAGGCGATTGACGACGGAACGCTCGATGCCGAGCCAATCGGCGGTGGCGAAGGGGCCGCGCGAATCGAACCATTCGGTGGGCTCGAGCCACTCGCAGAAGGTGCGGGCGTCCTCGTAGAGCCCGAGATGCTGGAGGACGAGGGAGAGGGAGCAGACGGGCTCGTGCTCGGCGGGGAACTGGTGGTGGTCGAAATTGCCCCGGGCGGGCTCGTGCTCGCCCCCGACATCGACGACGAGGATGCCGGGATCGTCCAAATCGGCGGGCTCGGGATCGCGCCGCCACACGGGCAAGGCATATCGGGCGATGAGGAGGCAACAGGCGAGGAAGTCGTCTTTGTGGGCGCTGCCGGGATGGGTGAGGATGGCTTTCATGGTCGCTCCTTTCAAGCGTGCGGGGCCGGTGGGGCGGTGGTGGCGGCGGCCTCGAGGATGGACTCGATGGCCTGGGTGACGCGCGAGGGCTCGATCCGCAGCATGCAGCGGTAATCGACGGGGCATTCGCGGAGGAAGCAGGGGCTGCAATCGGCTTTTTCCCGCACGACGCGGTGCCCCTCGCCCAGCGGGGCGGTCAAATCGGGATCGGTGGAGCCGAAAATGGCGACGGTGGGCACGCCAAGGGCGGCAGCGAGGTGCATGGTGCCGGTGTCGTTCGTGGCGACGAGGTGGCAGGTGCGGAGCTCGTCGACGAGGCCGGCGATGGTGGTCTGGCCGGCCCGGTTGACGCGCGGTTCTGCCAGGAGGGCGGCGAGATCATCGCCGATGCCGCGCTCGGCGGGGCTGCCGTAGATGGAGACACGCACGGTCACCCCCGGCCGCCGCTCGCGGAGGAGACGCACGGCTTCTGCGTAACGATCGACGGGGTAACGTTTCGCATTGCCATACTCGGCCCCGGGACAGAGGCCGAGGTGGATTTCGCCCGGGTCGGCCGGGATCGAGGTGGGAGCCGGGGGGATGGCGAGGAGCTCGTCATCGCCGCCCATGGGCAGACCGAGGGCGCGGACGAGATCGAGGTAGCGATAGGCATCGTGACGCGGCGCGGCGGGGGCGATCTCGGGCACGGCGAGCCGCAGGAGGAGGCTCCGCTGATGCCCGGCGAATCCGGCGAGGCGGCGCACGCCGCCGAGGCGCAGCTCGAGCGCGGAGCGGAAGGAATTCGGCAGGAGGAGGCCCGCGTCAAACGATCCGTGGCCACGGATGATGCGCCCCACGGCAAAGGGCGAGAGGCCTTTGGCGAAGGGAATGACGGCATCGACGACATCGCAGGCCTGCCAGAGCGGGGCGAGATTTTCGCGGCAGACCATGGTGAGATGGACCCCGGGCCGGGCGCGTTTCAGGGCGCGGACGGCGGGCATGGCCATGCAGGCATCCCCGAGGGGATTCGGCGAGCGAACGATCCAGCGCGTCGGGGTGAGCCAAGGGGATCGGTCCGCGTTCGATGGGTCTCCGGCGGAGGTCATGGCTCAAAGGATCCGGCGGCTTGCCGGTGGAAATCTATCGTGAGAGCGGGAGAAAAAGGGGATCTCACTGCTCCTTGGCCTTGCCGTCGGCCGGAGCCGGGGCGGGTGCCGGAGCCGGCGCAGCGGGTGCGGGCGTCGCGGCGGGTTTCGGAGTCTCGGCCGCGGGAGCGGGTGCCGGAGCGGGAGTGGTGGGAGCGGGCGTCGCAGCCTTGGGAGCCTCGGTGGCGGGCTTGGTCTCGGCGGCGGGAGCAGGCGCCGGAGCTGCCGGTGTGGCAGGAGTTGCCGGTGTGGCAGGAGCTGCCGGAGCAGGCGTTTCGGTGGCCGCAGGCGCAGGTGCCGGAGCGGGGGTCTCGGTCGCGGGGGCAGCGGGGGCGGCCGGGGTAGCGGGCTCGACAGAGATGTTCTCAAGACCCGGGATATTCGAGATCTCGGGCGGAAGACCGGGCAGCTCGGGCTTTTTCGCCTCGATACCGTCGAGGACGTCGTTCGCGGCGGAGGCACGGAACTCGCGGGTCTTCACCATGGCCAGACCGATGGCGGACACGAAGAAGAGGATGCCGAGCCAAGTCGTGAATTTCTGAAGCACGTCGGTGGTGTGGGCGCCGAGGGCGGAATCGAGGGCACCGCCGCCAAAGGCTGCGCCGAGACCTTCCTGCTTGGGACGCTGGATCAGGACGATGAGCACCATCAGGATGCTGACCGCGATGATGATCACCGTTAACAAAATGGATAAAATTGCCATGGGGCGGCGAATATGCGACACAGGTCAAGGCTTGTAAAGGGCCAGTATTCCGCGCGAACGACGGCCCGATACTCCTCCCATGAGCGATTCCTCCAGCGACTCCGCCGAGATCCGAGGCACTGTCCAATCGGTCGTTTTCCATAATGAAGAGAACGGCTACACGATCATGCAGGTGCAGGATGACCGCTCGGGCCCGATCACGGTGAGGGGAAAACTCCCGGCGGCGGTGGCGGGCGAGCGGATCAAGGCCGTCGGCGCGTGGAAGAGCGACCGTCGTTTCGGACGCCAATTCGAAGCCTCCCGCATCACGGCGGAGCCGCCCAAAAGTCCAAAGGGAATGATCCGATTTCTCGCGAGCGGCCTCATCGATGGGATCGGCCCGGCCTACGCCGAGCGCATCGTGGAGGCTTTCGGCAAGGACACGTTCCGGGTGATCGAGGAAGAATCACAACGGCTCGAGGAGGTGCCGGGCATCGGGAAATCGCGGCGGCTGCGGATCAAGGAATCGTGGAAACGGCAGAAGTCGGTGCGCGACATCATGATTTTCCTCCACCTCCATGGTCTCTCGACAGCGCGGGCGCTGCGGCTTTTCAAGACCTACGGTCAGGAGGCGGTGAACATCCTCCGCGCCGATCCCTACCGGCTCGCCCGCGATATTCCCGGAGTGGGCTTCAAGACGGCGGATGAAATCGCCCGTCAGATGGGTCAGGCCGCGGAGTCGCCCCGACGCCTCGCCGCGGGGATCCTCCACGCCCTGGAGCAGGCGGAACGCCAAGGGCACTGCGCGCTGCCACGACCGGCCTTGCTCGAAGAAGCGGGGCGTCTCCTGGAGACGGAGGCGGGCGCGCTGGAGATGCCTTTGAATCAACTGATCCTCGAAAGCCGGGTGGTGGTGGAAAGCAGCGGCACGGAGGTGCTCGTGTTTTCGGCCGATCTCCATGCCGCGGAGGAGGCGGTAGCCCAATCGATCCGGACCTTGCTCGATCGGCCATCCTCGCTGCCGCCGCTCGATCCGGAGACGTCGATCGGCTGGTTCGAACGGCATCATTCCTTGAAACTCTCGCCGGAGCAGGCGGAGGCGGTGCTGCGCGCGGCGAAGGAACGCTTTTTCGTGCTGACGGGCGGACCGGGGGTGGGCAAAACGACGATCCTCCGCGCCCTCATCGAAATCCTCGCGGCGAAGAAGGTGAATCCGGTGCTCTGCGCTCCAACGGGTCGGGCGGCGCGGCGGCTCTCGGAGAGCACGGGGCGCGAGGCTTTCACCCTGCACCGGGCACTGGAGTATCAGCCTGCCGCGGGATTCGCGCGCAACCGCCACCGGCCCCTCGCGGGGGATCTTTTCATCGTGGACGAGGCCTCGATGATCGACCTGCGCCTGATGGCGACGTTTCTCGAAGCGGTGCCCCCGCATGGCCACGTCCTCCTCGTCGGCGACGCGGACCAGCTCCCCTCGGTGGGGCCGGGCAATGTCCTCGCCGATCTGATCGCGAGCGAGGTGGTGCCGGTGTCGCGTCTCACCCACATCTATCGCCAGGCGGCGGAGAGCCGCATCATTAAAGCGGCGCACGAGGTGAACGAGGGTCACCTTCCACCGCTCGACAACGCGCCGGATGGAGACTTTTTCTTTCTGCCACGACAAGGGGCCGAGGCGATCACGGAGACGCTCGAGCACCTCATTGCCGAGCGCATCCCCGCCCGCTATGGATGGCATCCGCGCGACGGCATCCAAGTGCTGACACCAATGAACCGCCACAGCCTCGGCACGCGCGAGCTCAATGCCAGGCTTCAAAAGAAGCTGAATCCTCCCGGCGGATCGAAGCTGGAGATCGAGCGCTTTGGCACGACCTATCGCACCGGCGACAAGGTGATCCAGATCCGCAACAACTACGACAAGGAGATCTTCAACGGCGACATCGGCCACATCGCCGAGATCACGACTGAGCCGTCGTCGATCTACGTCAGTTTCGAGGGGCACCCCCGCGTCCATTACGAGCCGGGAGAGCTCGATGAACTCGCCCTCGCCTATGCGGTGACGATCCACAAGTCGCAGGGCAGTGAATTCCCCGCGGTCGTCATCCCGCTCTCGACGCAGCATTTTCCGATGTTGCAACGGAACCTGCTCTACACCGCGATCACCCGCGGAAAGCGCTTTGTCGTCGTCGTCGGTGAGCAGCGGGCTCTCGAGATCGCGGTGCGGAACCGCGAGGGATTGCGACGCCACTCCGGTCTCGCGCAACGGCTCCGTGTCGGCGGGAAAGGCAGCGACGCAATGAAGGAGGGGAACGAAGAGGGTTGAGTCAGAGACCCGACCGGGTTAGGATCGGCTCCATGAAGATCGATCGCCGCCGTTTCCTCGCCCGCTCCACCGCCACGCTCGCCGCCGCCGCCACCGGCGGAGCCTTCACCGCCTGCTCGGAAAAGGCGGAACCGGAAGCGGGAGGATCGGCGGAGGAGGGAACGCGTTTCGAGATCTCCTTGGCGCAATGGTCGCTGCACCGAGCGCTGAAGGAGGGCAAGCTCGATCACCTCGATTACCCGAAATTCACGAAGGAGAACTTCGGCATCTCCGCGATCGAATGGGTGAACCAGTTTTTCTACGTCGAGCACGAGACGCTGGGCTATCAGCCGAAGGATCAGGCCTATCTCGCCGAGATGAAAAAGCGCGTCGAGGATCTCGGCATGACGAACGTGCTCATCATGTGCGACCGGGTCGGCAATCTCGGCAATCCCGATGCGGTGAAGCGCACCGCCGCCGTCGAAGGTCATTATGCCTGGCTCGAGGCCGCGAAGTTTCTGGGCTGCCACAGCATCCGGGTGAACGCCGCATCGGATCCGAGCCTCAATCCTGAAATGCAATCCGATCTTTGCACTGAAGGACTGCGGCGTCTCTCGGAAAAAGCGGCGACGATGGGGCTCGGCGTGATCGTCGAGAATCACGGAGGGCTTTCCTCCAACGGCGCCTGGCTCGCCCAGGCGATCAAGAACGTGGGGCTGCCGAACTGCGGCACCCTGCCCGATTTCGGGAATTTCTACGTGGTGAAAAACCGCGGCAACGCGGAGCAGTATGAAAAAGAGAAGGCTCTCTACGCGGGGGACCCTGCCTACACCGAGGATGACAAGGGTCTCGGCTACGACCGTTATCTCGGCACGAAGGAACTGATGCCCTACGCGAAGGGAGTCTCCGCGAAGGCCCACGATTTCGACGCGGCGGGCAACGAGGTCCACACCGACTTCGTGAAGATGATGGGTATCGTGAAGGAGTCCGGCTACCGCGGACACGTCGGCATCGAATATGAAGGCGACCAGCTCGGAGAAGTCGAGGGCATCCGCAAGACGAAGGAGTTGCTCGAGCGGGTCTTCACGATGATCTGATCACGCGAGCAGGTCGTGGTCACGAACGTGGGTTTTCGACCACCCTGATGCGAAGATCTCGCAGGACGCGGAGGTCCCCCCATTCGCCGCCGCGCATGCGACGGGCACCCGTTTCCCGGTTTGGACCGAGCCTGCCCAGCTCTTGCAAACGCACGAACGTTTCCTCGACGAAAGCGCTTGATCCGAACACCGCTCCGTCGCTGAAGTAACGGACCCGGCATCGCAGCAACTCGGGCAAGGACACTTTTCCCCCGGATTCCACCACACGGACGGCTTCCTCCGGAGTGACACCGCGGCGCCCCGGAGCACCGGCGGATTCGTCCCCTGCGATTTCCGCTCCGTCGGTGTAGAGGAGGCAGCGATAGCGCTCCATCGTCTCCTTCCATGGGCATGCGCTTCCGGGATTTTCGAGACCTTCCCGTTGGATCGAGCCGAGCCCTTGCCGCGCCCGCGCCGAGCCGCGCCCGCCACCCATTGCCTCCCCGTAGCCGCTCCACCGGTAATCCTCCGGCCGTGCCACCAGGCCGGCACGCACCGGATTCAGATCAATGTAGGCCGCCACGGTAATGAGCGCCTTTTCCCCGCCCTCGATCAACGTGCTGCGAAAGCGACCTTCCCAGAGGGTGCCAACCCGCCCCAACCGATCGTTCATGAAAATGGAGATCCGTTGTTTCAGCTCCTTCAAGAAGATCGAGAGATCACCGCGCCGGTGTTCGTAGCGGGCGAAGATGGATCGTTTCCAAGCCTCGTTGCCCGACTTGTCCGCCCGCTCCAACTCCTCCGCGACTGTTGCCACGGTGGCTCGATCATAGAGAAGAGCGAGTCGCTCCAGCAGGGTGGCGGGAGTCAACGGTGGAAGACTCCCCTTCGGCGGCACCTCGACGAGGAGATGGAAGTGATTCCCCATCAGGCAGTAGGTGGCGACCCGCACATCGCAGAACGTCTCCAGCTTCCGCATGATCGAACGAAAAACCTCCTTTTCAGCACCACTGAAAACCAGGCGCTTATCAACCACGCGGGAGACGCAATGATAATACCCCACCCCGGAAGGCTCGGCAGAAATTCGTTTCATGGCAGAAAATCTATCATACCAATCCCACAATGCAAATAAATAGGCGGGCTATTTGTATGTAGGGCGGCGACGTTGGGAGTTGGGCTCTCGATATCCGGGCTTAGAAGGGTCAGTTTTCGGGATCGATGTTTCGATCGAGGAGCCAGCGGAGGGCTCCGCCGTGGCCGCGGGCGGAGGCGAGTTTGATCCAGCGCAGGGACTCCGGAAAGGAAGGTGACACCCCCCACCCCACGCTCAGACATCGCCCGAAATCATACATGGCCCGCGCATCACCCTGCTCGGCGGCAGCGCGAAAGCTGGCGACGGCCAGTCCGGAATCGACGGAGCAGCCGGTGCCGGTGGCGTGACACAGTCCCACGGCATAGATCGCCGGGACCCACCCTTGTGCGGAGGCACGATCCCACATGGCGCGGGCGCCGGAAAGGTCGTTCGCCGTATACAAGTAGCGGCCGAGCAAATCCTGCGACGGCGGATGCCCGGAGTCCGCGGCGCGACGGAGGAAATCCACGGCTTCCGGATCCTCCAAGGATTGAGCGGTCTCGGACCACCGGAGCGTCGCATAATGAAAGCCGGCCTCGGCGTCGCCTTTCCTGGCTCCTTCCAGAAACCAAACCGCCGCCGTATCGTTGGCTTCCCCCAGAGCCAGTGTCAGGAGGCCCATCACGCGCGCGGCGGCGACATCGCCCTTGGCAACGAGATGCCGCAACCAAGGCTCGATCTCGCGTCGCGAGGTGTCGGGATCGAGATGATCCAGCAAGGGCAGGAGCCGCAACGACTGCGGACTGCCTTCAGAAATGAGGTATTCCCCCAGCGCACCGCGCGCCTCTTCAAGACGCTGGGCGGTCTCGACGCGAAACTCGGGAAAGGCAAAGGTCAACGGTTGCGTTTCCTCGAAAAGCCCCAGCTTTTGCGCCCACCCCGAGAGCGAGAATCCAACAAGCAAGGCCATGACCACGGCCGTCACCACGATCCAACCCCAAGGCATCCTCCGGTCTTCACCCCGGCCGGACTCGAACCCGGCGGCAGCCCCCGCATCGAAGCGTCCGTCGTCCTGGAAAGCGAAACCGCCTTCGGCGACCTCGGAGCCCGGAGGCAGTTCCAGCTCACCCTCATAAAGCCGGTCTTCCATCTCCTCGACGACACCGGGGACGGGGTCGGAGTCTTTTTCCACCCCATCCATCGTCGTGCTGGCGGCCGAGACCGAGGTCTGTGCCGGGATCGGTTCGTCAGGATCGAGTTGGGTGAAAACATGAAAGAAGTTCGTCGTGATCGATTCGGGATCGTCGCGCAGAAGCTGCCGGAATTCCTCGAACTTCCCGCTAACTCCGACAGGCACGAGGGAATGCTCGGACGGAGTCGTCCAGCGGAAGCGCACCCCGGTGAGCAGATGCCAGAGCAACGGCAGGGCGATCGCCGACCTACGCGCGGCCTCGAATTGCCGGCCGGGCAGACGCGAACATTCACGCACGGCTGCGGGCAGGTCGACTCCCTCCATCAGGCTCGTGACCGTCTGATGCAGGCGCAGCTTCAAGGGCAGTTCACGCCATGCCTCCCCACCCTTTCGTTCCAGGAGAGCGACCGATGAGGACAGTGATCGGGTACCGGTGAGGAGGAGCACGTTTCCGGGAGGCAACCACCAGACGGAGCACGCGCCGGTTTGCTTTTCAAGAGCGTCGAGTGCGGCATTGATCCGCATGCCGATACCGGCGGCCTGCTCAAACGACAGCGGCCCGACTCGGTCGAGAAGGGTCGCGAGATCAAGTCCGGCGACCTGCTCCTCCCCTACCAAGGTCACCGACGGCAGATCCTCGAGATAGTTGACCTGCAACTGGTGGACCATCCCCCGCCCCGGACGCCGCGTGACGTCGTGGTGCTGGTTGAGCCAACCTTCGCGCGGCAAGGTTTCCGGCCCGGGCAGGACCTGGAGATGCGCCGCCGCGCCGCGCACCCGCGAGACGATGGCGTAAGGCTCGTCACCCGGAGCGAGAGTTTCCGAAAGATGTTGATCATCACCCGCCCCTTCCGCTGCATCCAGTTCACGCCGAAGCCATTCGCGCAGAGGCATCAACGGCTGGGCGGCCTCGCCCTCGACGGATGAAGCCGGATCGCCGGCCCCCTGGCGCATCACTTCACGGAAGGTCGCGAGGAGATCGCGACCGTCCTCGGAAAAGACATCGAGAATGACCTCCCGAGTACGTGGCGGCAGTTCCTCAAAATTCCGCGGCAGGGAATCGCGATGGAAATTCCGGATCGGGACACCGGCGATGAGACTGCAAAAGATCTGGGCAAGACTCCACTCGAGACGATGCTCGCGGACGTGCGCCCCAGGCTTCGTCCATCCGGTGAACTCTGAAAACACCGGCCTGACGCCCCCGTTTCGGTCGCGGACCACTTCGAAATTCAGGGTCGTGAGCCGCTCCATCGAAGCAGGGAGAGGTTCGATCGAGGTGAAGAGATCGATGAACTCCAGGATCCAGGACGAGGCCATGGCCATGGGCACTTTGCCGGCCCTTGCCAGATAAGCGGGGAGCGGCTCCCCGTCGCGCATCTCATCAGCGTAGAACAATTCCTCGCCGTCACGTCCCCAGGAAATGATCCGGCTCACGAGCGGTGTTCGCAGGGCCGAGACTCGCCCCATTTCCTCTTCAAAGGCTCCGAGCTTTTCAGCGCGCACCGCGGCCCCCTCGAAGATGTGCAGGCGGGCAAATCCCCATCGTTCGCAGTCGAGGACAAGGAGAATCTTTTCGTCGGAGAGTTGGGACGGCAGCGACACGACATTGCCCGAGGCATCCCGGACGAAGCGGTATTGGGCGAACTCGGCAATGGACGGCTGGCTCATGAAAGGGACAAGACATCCCGACCGTATTCCTTCAATAAGCGGTTGAGGACATCGCCGGGAAGGTAGATGTTTCCGCCCACGAAGTCATTCCCAAACCGCGACTCTGCCATGGCGGAACCCAGAAAAAATTCCCTGCATCGGAAAACCGGCGAGACCGACATCCGCCTCGGCCTCGTCGTCGACGGTACCGGCACCTCGTCGATCGCGACGGGCGTCCCGTTTTTCGACCACATGCTGACCCTTTTCGCGAAGCACGGCCGCTTCGACCTCGTCGTCGATGCCAAAGGCGATATCGAGATCGATTACCACCACACCGTGGAGGATACCGGCATCGTTCTCGGCCAGGCCTTTCACGCGGCCCTCGGGGAAAAGCGGGGGATCTTCCGTTACGGGTCGGGCCACTTCCCGATGGACGAGACGCTCGTGCGCGTCGCCCTCGATGTGAGCGGACGCCCCTTTCTCGACTATCGCGCTCCGGAGCACGTGCCGCACGTGGGCGAGAAATTCAACTTCACGCTCGTGGAGGAGTTTCTCCGCGCCTTCGCGTTCAACGCCCTGATCAACCTCCACGTGGAGATCGTCTACGGGCGCGACCCGCACCACATGGCGGAAGCAATCTTCAAAGGGCTCGCCCGCTGCCTCGACGAAGGCACGCGGGTCGATGAGCGCATCGCAGGCGTCGTCCCCAGCACCAAGGAAGTGCTCTGACACGCGGCGATGACCCCAAACCCTGACATGACCACACGCGTCGGCGTCATCGACTACGGAGGCGGCAATCTCCGGAATGTCCTCAACGTGCTGAAGTATCTCGGCCACGAGGGCAGCCTCGTCTCGGGTCCGGACGATTTCGCCGGGATCGATCGCCTCGTCTTTCCGGGCGTGGGCGCCTTCGGCGACTGCGCGGGCGAACTCGACCGGCGCGGTCTGCGCGAGCCGATTGTGGAGTGGATCCGGGCCGACCGCCCCTATTTCGGCATCTGCCTCGGCTACCAGGTGCTCTTCGAGCGCTCCTCGGAGTGCCCGGAGGTGAAGGGCCTCGGCGTCTTCGAGGGAGAGGTGGTGCAGTTTCCTCTGGATCGGGGCCTCAAGGTGCCCCACATGGGCTGGAATCGCGTGGAACCCGTCGATCCGGATTTCCCCATCTGGGAGGGAGCCCCGGACCCGCTCTATCTTTATTTCGTGCACTCCTTTTATCCGCGTCCGTCCGACGATCGCATCATCGCCTCGACCACGGAGTACGGGGACGCGTTCGCCTCAAGCATCGCCAGCGGCAATACCTTCGCCGGGCAATTCCACCCGGAGCGAAGCCAGGAAGCAGGCCTGCGCTTGATGGGGAATTTCCTGAGCCGGTGATCCGACCGCCGCTCCGGGCGAAGAGAGAAAGCAGCGGGACGCCGCATCTACTTTCTTCAACCCGCCACACGCATCGGCATAATGACGTAGAGGAAGGGTTCGTCGATCTTGATGACGCCCGGACTGCTTTCATCGATCAGGTCGATGAAGACCTCGTCCTGATCGAGGTTGCGGAGAGGCGCCATGACAAACTCGGGATTGAAAGCGACCACGAGGCGGGGGCCCGTGTAACGGACATCGATGACTTCCTCGGCTTCACCGATCTCGGGCGAATTCGCCGAGATGGCGAGACGGTTGTCCTCGAAGGCGAACTTGATCGAATTCGTCTTCTCGTTGGCGAGGAGGCTCACGCGGCGGACCGCGGCAAGGAGGACCTCGCGCTCGACGGTGACGCGGTAGTTCGCCTGGGCGGGAATGACCTGGCGGAAATTGGGATAGTTGCCCTCGATCAGCTTGGTGATGAGAAGGCTTCCGTTGAGCTCGAAGCTGGCCTGATTGTCCGAGATCGCGACCTTCAGCTCACCCGAGACATCGAGGAGTCGCTGCAGTTCGTTCACGGCCTTGGTGGGGATGATCACACCCGTCTCGTTGCCGGCGGGAAATTCGAGATCCTGCTCGACCATGGCGAGGCGGCGGCCGTCGGTCGCCACCAGCGTGAGCATACCCTCTCCAATGATGCAGTTGACCCCGTTGAGGACATAGCGGGTCTCATCCGTGGAAATGGCGTAGGAAGTCTTCCGCAGCGCGTCGCGCAGCAGCTTCTGATCGATCGTGAACTCGCGGGCTTCGCCGAATTCGCCGATGACGGGGAATTCGGAGGCCGGGAGTCCGAGGATCTTGAAAAAGCTCGGCCCACTCCGCACCGCGGCGGCGTTGTCGGCATTCACTTCGAAATCGATTTCGCTGGCGGGCAGTTCGCGGACGATGCTCGCAAGTCGGCGCGCCGGCAGCGTCGTCGCCCCGGTGGAGGAAACCTTCGCGGAGACGCGCTTCGTGATCGTCACATCCAGATCGGTCGTCGACAGCTCGAGGCCGAGTTCATCGGCCCGGATCAGGACGTTGGAGAGGATCGGCAAGGTCGTGCGGTTGCTCACGACGTGCTGCACCTGATTGAGGGCGTCCTGGAAAACGTCTTTTTCGATCTGAAATTTCATCACTTTCGCGGTGCCAAGTTTGGACCGGTCACTCCGTCCTGTCTACGCCAATCTTTTGCGGATTCGCCCGCCCGGAAAAGGTAGGCCGGGCCTCACTCCACCTCGAAATCGACCGGCTTGGCGCCATAGCCGAGCCGGGGATTCGCTTTCGACGAATTCCGGCCCGCGCGCGGCGACTCCATCGGCGAACCGCCCCGGACGAGACGACGCTTGATCAGTTCGACGGAGCTCTTGAATGCCGCCGAGTCCTCACAACGCTTTTTCATCTTCTTCACCGCGTAGATCACGGTGCCATGATCCTTGCCGAAGGCCGAGGCGACCTCGACCAGGGATAGATCGGTGAGACTCCGCACCAGGAACATCGCGACCTGCCGCGCCTCGGCGATGCGGGCGGTGCGCTTTTTGCCGTTGATGATGTTCACATCAATGTCGTAGTGCTCGGCGACGGCGCGTTTGATTTCCTCCGCACCGACCTGCCGCGATTCATCGCCATCACAGATGTCGGCGATGACCTCGGCGACCTTCTCCGGCGAAAAAGGCTCGTCGCTCAGCGTCGCGACCATGGCGACGCGGATGAGGGCTCCTTCCAGCGCCCGCACGTTGCCACGGACCCGCTCGACGATCCGGTCGATCACCTCGTCGCTCACCGACATGCGCCAATCGTCGCGCTTGCGGCGGAGGATCGCGGCGCGCGTCTCGAGGCCGGGCCGATGGATCTCCACCCCGAGGCCCCATTGGAAACGGGAGACGAGACGCTCCTCGAGCTCGTTGATCTCCGAGGCCGGGCAATCGCTCGCGAGGACGATCTGCTTCCGCTGGTCGGCGAGACGGTTGAAAGTGTGGAAGAATTCCCGTTGCAGCCCCTCCTTGCGTCCGAGGAACTGGACGTCGTCGATGAGGAGGAGATCCGCCTCGCGGTAACGCTTGCGGAAGGGAACGAGTGCGTTCTTCTGGATCGCGTCGATGTAATCATTCGCGAACTGCTCCGCGGTGACGAAAATGATCTTCGACTTGGGCCGCTGGCGGAGTGACTCCCAGCCGATCGCATGAAGGAGGTGGGTCTTGCCGAGGCCGCAGGAGGAGTGGAAAAAGAGAGGCTGATAAGTCTTGCCCGGCTGATCCGCGACAGCCCGTGCCGCCGCCCAGGCCAATTCGCTGTTTTCACCGGGCACGAAGTTCTCGAAACGGAAGATCTCCACGAGTCCGGCCGCACGTCCGCGCTCAAGCAGCTTCTGTTCACTCACCTTCTCCACGAGGACGCGCGGAACGACCCGGGCGGGCGCTTCATTCGCGGCCTCCGATTCCGAGGCATTCGATTCGGCGTTCAGGAAGGCGGCGGCGGCCTCATTCACCTCGAAACGAATCCGACCGCACGAACCGAGAAACTTCGTGAAAGCGGAAGTTAAGGAAGTTTTAAAATTCTCCTCCACCCAGATCGCGTACATCGTCCCTGGAGCGATCATCACGATCTCTTCCGGAGTGACGGAACCGAGGCGGAAGTCGGAGAACCAGATATCATAGGCGGACTCGCCGAGCGTGCCGCGAAGTTCGTGCGAAAGGTTGTTCCAGAGTTGGTTGAGTTGAGGGTCGTTTGTGGGTTTGTTAGGATCGGACGGGGCGTGGTTGTGCATTCTCGGGGAAACGGTGGCGGATTCGGGGTCTGTGGGTGTCACGGGTGGCTCGCCGGATCGTGTGGAATCCGTCGCCCATCAAACATAACTCGTTGTTTTTAAACATGTTATAATTCGAATTGGCATGAGCCGGACCGCGCCTTCGGGTGGAACAAACGGGGCAGTCCCCCGGGCTTTTGCGGGTGGCCGTCCGGAGCCGTGAAGAGATGTGCGAGATCCTCTCCACTCGATCGCTCAGGAACGGGTCACCCGGTGCGAAACCCGGGGGATCACGGTGACATTCCCGCCTCAGAGAGACAACCTTAAAAGTGGCGAATCTGTCATCTTTTTCGCGTCATCCATGCCGGATTGCCAAAAGTCTGACGCTTGGATTCCAATCGCTGGAATTTTGAGAAAATTATTTAACCCACTCAAAAAATTTAAGATTCCGAAGATCCACTTTGCCGTTTTTTCCACCCACAGACCCACGTGAGGAGAGCGGTGAACGGCCAAAGCCAGACGTAGGAGAGGTTCTGTCGGATTTCACCCGTCGCCTCATCGACCCGCGGGAGCCAAGGAATCTGCTCGAGCCCCTCTCCGATCGACCCGACATCCCGTAGCAGCCAGATCAGCTCTCCACGAAGAAGAAAAACGAGGCACAACGACGCCGCCACGCCGATGCCGGCACCGATTGGTCTCACTCCGTCGACGCCTCTCGCAGCGAGCACCGACAGACCCACCATCGGCCCCACGGTGTAGGTGGCGATCCCATAGCCAATGGAGAGCAATCCTTCCCCGCTTCCACCGAGATACCGTCCCATGGCAAGGGCAAGGAACAACAGGACCAGTCTCCAAAGGAAGCTCGACAGGATCGACCTTCGCGCGCCAAGGATCGCGTCGCCCCTAGGAGGGCAGGACGGTGAGACAAGCAGCGAGGCGTGCATCGCGGTGAACCCGGACGCGAACAGCCCCGCAAAAAGAAGTCCCCGCAAGCCATCGGGAAGTTCGGTGAGAATCCAGACGGGAATGGCAAGTTCAACCCGTCGCGGTTCGCCCGCACTCCAGGCAAGGGCCTTCAAGATGCCGGGATCGGTCGGAGGGTCGTGTCGATAGATGAGGAACAGGGCCAGTCCCGAAATCAGCAGAATCAATAGCGCGGCACTCACGGCGATTCCGCTGGCGATCACGGCCATGCCTGCGGCCCGAGGCGAAGCACAGAGGCGGAGCCGCTGGAGATGGGTCCGATCGAGGGTCAGCAATTGGAATTGCAGCAAAGGGAGGGCGAGGAGAGCGGTCCAAAGGGTGAAGGCCCTTGCCGGATCGAATCGAAAATCGAGGAACCTGAGCTTGTCACGTACTTCGCCGGCGAAGTTTTCACTCTCCCGCAGCTGATCGACTGCCGCCTCCCACGTGCCGCCGGTTTCCTTGCCGAGGAAACAGCAAACCGCTCCCAAGGCGGCGAAAAGCGCCAGAAAGTGCACCCAATCTCCACGCACCACCGCCCGAAATGAACCGGTGAATCGGAGCATCATGGCAAGGAACCAGACGACGAGGAGACACACCTCGATTCTCCAGCCCGTCAGCACCAGCAGCGGCAGAGCCAACACGACGAGGCGCAGGCCTTGGGAAAGAAGCGCTCCCAGAGATCCCAAACCGCCCAGAAGTTGGCGCACGCGAGGTTCCGCCTCATCTTCGCTTGTCTCTCGCGGCTCCCGCTGCAGCGACCAACCTCTTCGGATGAGAAGCACGCCGATCATGAGGCGTACGACGAGGGCGACGAGAATCCAGGAAAGAAACGCAAGATCTCCATGAATCGCCAGCATTGCCCCGGGCAACGCGAGCACCAGCCAGGCGGTCAATTCCGAAACCGCGAGCGAGGCCGCGACAACTGGCCATGGGACGGATTCAAGCGTCAGGCCATTACCACGGGCGCGGCGCGAATACCACCAGTCGAGGGATATGGTGCAGGCCAGATAGGCGATCACGATCGCCCAATCCTTCGTCGAAAAAAATGATTCGAGGCCGTACATGAAGAAAGCGCGCCGGAGCGGCTCCCATCATCGGCGGGAAGTGCCCGCACCGAAACGAAAATCTTACGCGCCCACCGCCATCAATGCGGATGCTTGCGCCGCTTCACATGGAGTTGGGCGAGCGACTTCTGCAAGGCGAGCTGGGCGGCCGCGGTCTCTTCCGGAAGGAGTTTTTCCGTCATTGCTTTTTTCGCCGCCTCGATCGCCTTCTCGACGGCGGATTCGTCCACCTCCTCGGCACCGAGGGCCATGTCGGTGAGCACCGAGACGCGGTCGTGCGAGACCTCGACGATCCCCGTGCCGATGGCAAGCGAGGTCTCCTGCCCGCCCTTCATGTAGCGCAACTCACCGGGCGCCAGCGTACTGACGATGGGAGCGTGCGACGGCAGGATGCCGAGTTCCCCCTCGCCTCCGGGGACGACAACACTGTCGATCTCGTCGGAGAAAGCCAGCTTCTCGGGGGTCACGATATCCAGTCGCATGAGAGGAAAGAGGGAAAAGATTCAGCAAGGAAGGTGAAGGTCACTTCTCGACGGAGTCGATGCCGCCCTTCATGTAGAAGTTGTTCTCCGGGACTTCGTCGTGCTTGCCTTCGAGGATCTCCTTGAAGCCGCGGACGGTTTCCGCCACGGGCACGTAGACTCCCTCGATCCCGGTGAAGACCTGCGCCACGCTGAAGGGCTGGCTGAGGAACTTCTGGATCTTGCGGGCACGGAAAACGACCAGCTTCTGCTCGGGGTTGAGTTCATCCATCCCGAGAATCGCGATGATGTCCTGCAGATCCTTGTAACGCTGGAGCACGTTCTGGACGCCACGGGCGACTTCGTAGTGCTCGGCGCCGACGACGTCGGGAGCCAGGGCGGTCGAGGTCGAAGCCAGCGGATCCACGGCGGGATAAATGCCGAGCTCGGCGAGGGAACGCTCCAAAACGACGGTGGAGTCGAGGTGGGCGAAGGTGTTGGCCGGAGCAGGGTCGGTCAAGTCATCCGCGGGCACGTAGACGGCCTGGAAGGAGGTGATGGATCCCTTCTTGGTCGAGGTGATCCGCTCCTGGAGCTGGGCCATTTCCGACGCGAGGGTCGGCTGGTAACCCACCGCGGAGGGGGTCCGTCCGAGGAGGGCGGACACTTCCGAACCGGCCTGCGAGAAACGGAAAACGTTGTCGACGAAGAGGAGCACGTCCTGGTTTTTCTCGTCGCGGAAATACTCGGCCATGGCGAGGGCGGAGAGGGCAACGCGGAGACGGGCACCCGGGGGCTCGTTCATCTGGCCGTAGACGAGGGCCACCTTGGACTTGGAAAGGTCATCCTGGTTGATGACGCCGGCCTCGCTCATTTCCCAGTAGAGGTCGTTCCCCTCACGGGTCCGCTCACCGACACCGGCGAAGATGGAGTAACCTCCGTGCTCCTTCGCGATGTTGTTGATGAGTTCCATGATGACGACGGTCTTGCCGACGCCGGCACCACCGAAGGCACCCACCTTGCCACCCTTGGTGAAGGGACAGATGAGGTCGATGACCTTGATCCCGGTCTCGAGGATCTCGGCGGAGGTCGCTTGATCGACGAGGCTCGGCGCGGGACGGTGGATCGGATAGGTCTTCACCGCGTTGACGGGCCCACGCTCGTCCACCGGAGTGCCGGTGACGTTGAAGATGCGGCCGAGGACGCCTTCGCCCACGGGCACGGAGATGGGAAGACCGGTGTCGGTGATCTTGAGGCCACGCTTGAGACCTTCCGTCGTCGACATGGCGACGGCGCGGACCCAGCCATCACCGAGGTGCTGCTGCACTTCGAGCACGAGCTTGGTGCTCTCTCCGTTGACATCGAAGGTCACTTCGAGGGCGTTGTAGATTTCGGGAAGCTTGCCGGCTTGCGAGAAGTCGGCGTCGACGACCGGCCCGATAATCTGGACGATGGTTCCTACGTTGCTCATCTTGTTATGGCTCCTGCTCGTTGAGGGATTGCGTTTTCTGGTTTTAAAGGATGGAAAATTCGATGGGATCGATCACTCGAGGGCGCGCATCGCGGTGGTGATCTCGAGAAGCTCGGCGGTGATGGAAGCCTGGCGCTGTTTGTTGTATTCCAGCGTGAGGTCCTTGATCATCTGCTTCGCGTTGTCGGTCGCGGCCTTCATGGCCACCATCCGGGCGCTGTGCTCGGAGGCGCGGGATTCCAGCACCATCTGGTAGAGCTGGTAGCCGACATACTGCGGCACGACCGTGTCGAGCACCTCGCGGGTGGTCGGCTCGAAAAGATAACCGCTGTATCCAGGGCCTTCCGCGGCGTGCGATGCGTCCCCTCCCATGCCTTCGAATCCCTTTTTCTTTCCGAGCTCGATCGGGCTGATGGGAAGGAGGGTCTCGATGTGGGGCTCTTGGCGGATCGTGTTGACGAAGTTCGTGAAAGCCACCTGCACCCGGCCGTAATCTCCGGCGAGGAAGCGCTCCATCACGAACTCGGAGACGGGTTTCGTCTCGGCGAAGGAAACCGGATCTTTCACCGTGAAGTCGGCGAGGATGTTGCGCTTGAGGCGCGCCATGGCCTGGCGTCCCTTGCTGCCGATCGTAATAAACGTCGCGTCCTTCGAGACCTTCTCGGTGACGAGACGAAGCAGGTTCGTGTTGAGCGGACCGCAAAGTCCCTTGTCCGTCGTGATGAGGATGACGAGATCGCCACCTTCCGATTTTTCACGGAGCAGGGGATGATCTTCGGCCGAGGTCTGCTCCTTGAGGTTGTTCAGCACCTTGTTGAGAAGATCCGCGTAGGAACGGCCGGCGGTGGCCTGATCCTGCGCCTTCTTCATCTTCGAGGCCGCGACCAATTGCATGGCCTTGGTGATCTGGGCCGTGTTCTTGACCGACTTGATGCGCCGGCGGATGTCGCGAAGGTTTGCCATTGAAGGAAGGCGTCAGGTTTCTGGATTCAATTCACGTGACCGGAATCAGGCCTTGTAGGTCGACTTGAAATCTTCGATCGCCTGCTTGAGATCGGCGACGATTTCGTCGGTCAGGGCTTTTTCGTCCCGAATCTTCCCGAGGAGGGTCTCTTTGCGGGTGGTGAGGAATTCCTGCATCTTGGCCTGGCAATCCTTGATGCTCTTCACCGGCACGCTGTCGAAGTGGCCGTTCTGCATGGCCCAGAGGATCGCCACCTCGACCTCGAGGGGGAGCGGGGCATACTGGGTCTGCTTGAAGAGCTCCACGATGCGCTGGCCGCGCTCGATCTGGGCCTTGGTCTTGTCATCGAGATCCGAACCGAACTGGGCGAAGGCCTGCAACTCGCGGAACTGGGCGAGGTCGAGCTTGGTCGTGCCGGAGACCTTCTTGATCGCCTTGGTCTGCGCGGCGGATCCGACGCGGCTGACGGAGAGACCCACCGAGATGGCGGGGCGGATCCCCTGGTAGAAGAGGTCGGTCTCGAGGTAGATCTGACCGTCCGTGATCGAAATCACGTTCGTCGGAATGTAGGCGGACACGTCGCCGGCCTGCGTTTCGATGATCGGAAGCGCGGTGAGCGATCCGCCGCCGTTGGCCTCGTTGAGACGAGCGGCGCGCTCGAGAAGGCGGCTGTGGAGGTAGAAAACGTCACCGGGATACGCTTCACGGCCCGAGGGGCGGCGCAGAACGAGCGACACCTGGCGATAGGCCACGGCGTGCTTGGAAAGATCATCATAGACGATGAGGGCATCCATTCCGTTGGCCATGAACCATTCGCCGATGGCGGCACCGGCATAGGGAGCGATGTATTGGTTCGTGGCGGAATCCGAGGCGGAAGCGACGACGACGCAGGTGTAGTCCATCGCGCCCTCGGCTTCGAGGGTGGCGATGGTGCGGGCGACGTTGGCGAGCTTCTGGCCGATCGCGACGTAGATGCAGTAGAGCGGCTTGTGGTTCTTCAGCGTGCCTTCTTCCGAGGCGCGGTTCTGGCGGGCCTGGGAAATGATGGTGTCGATCGCCACGGTCGTCTTGCCGGTGGAACGGTCGCCGATGATGAGCTCGCGCTGCCCGCGGCCAATCGGGATCATCGCATCAACGGCGAGAATGCCGGTCTGCACGGGGACGCTCACCGATTGCCGGGGAATGATGCCGGGGGCGATCTTCTCGACCGGGAAGGACTCGGAAGTCTTGATTTCGCCTTTTCCATCGACAGGCTGGCCGAGGGCGTTGACGACACGACCGAGCATTTCGCGTCCCACAGGCACGGAGAGGAGGCGTCCGGTCGACTTCACTTCGTCGCCCTCTTTGACGTGGAGTCCGTCGCCGAGGAGAATACAACCCACTTCGGTTTCCTCGAGGTTCAGCGCGAGACCAAAGAGTCCACCGGGGAACTCGATCATCTCGTTGAGCATGACGTCGGAGAGCCCTTCGACTTTGGCGACCCCGTCACCGATCTCGCGGACGATGCCGACGTTCGATTTCGACACGGAGGTCTTGAGGGCGGAGATTTCGGATTCCAGTTCCTGGAGAATGTTGCTCATGACGTGGCGTCAGGTGAATCGTTGGAGTCGTTTGGGGTCAGTTAAATTTTTCGGAAAGGCGCTCGAGGCGGTTTTTCACGCTGCCGTCCCACACGTCGCTGCCGACGCGGATTTTCATCCCTCCAAGGAGGGCGGGATCGACGGAAAACTCGGGGCTGATCTGCGGCCCGTATTTCTTCTTGAGATCGGCGACGAGGGCCGCCTTGGTGGGCTCGTCGAGAGCGACCGCACTCTGTACGATGGCACGGTTCCGCTCGACCTCGAGGCGCACGAGACGCCAGAAGGCGTCGGCGACCTCCTGATAGCCGCGGGGTTTGGTTTCGGAAAGCTTGGCCACCACCTTGCGCACCGAGGATTCATCGAGCTGGCCATCCTTGAGGCAGCCGGCGAAGATCTTCTTGGCGATGCGGAGGGCTTCTTTCCGGGATTTCATCGGGGCGGAAAATTTGGGTGACGAAATTCGGATTAAAGAGCCACTTGGCCGACCGCTTCGTCGTTGATGCGTTTCTGATCCTTGTCGTCGAGGACCTTGCCGGTCACTTTGGAGGTGGCGTCGATGACAAGGCGGCCGAAGTCGCGCTTCAGTTCGTTCATCGCACTCTCATGCTCAAGGCGGGAAGCCTCGCGGGCTTTTTCGAGGATCTGTTGGGCTTCCTTGACGGCCTCTTGCGTCTTCTGGCTGCGCACCGCCTCGGCACTGTCGCGGGCTTCGGTGATGAGACGCTCGGCGTCGGCGTTGGCTTGGGCGAGCATCTCGCGCACCTTCTCTTCGGCGCGGCCCATCTCGGCCTTGATCGTTTCGAGGTTGGACTCTCCTTCGGCGATGCGGCGGCGGCGGGCCTCCAGCATGGCGAGCACGGGGCCGAAGGCGAACTTCGAGAGGATTCCGTAAACGATCAGAACGATGATCACTTGCGAAAAGAACTTCACCCAATCAAGGCCAAAGGTTTCAAGGATGCTAGCCATCGTCGTGGAAGGGAAGGTTGGAAAAAATGGGAAAGGAAAGGAGCTGATTCGAAGGGTTCGCGGCCCATCCGGACCGCGAACCGATCGGAAAGAGGGAATCAGCGGAGCGCCATGATCAGCGCGTAAATCGCGATGGCCTCGGCAAGGGCCATGCCGATGATGCCGATGGTGAGGATGTTACCGAAGGCGCCGGGGTTGCGGCCGACGGCTTGGGCGGAGGCCATGCCGATGAGACCGATCGCGATGGCAGCGCCGGCACCGGCGATGGCAAGGGCGAAGTTTCCGTTGAAGGCGCTGGCAGCGGCTCCTTCGACAGCAGCGGCGAGAGTGTTGACGATGTTGATCATAGCTGTTTTCGATTTGGGGTGTTACAACCGGCGCCCACACTCTGCGGCATGGTCACGACGGCAAATTCAAAAGCCTTCCTCAGTGATGCTCCTCTCCCTCGTGGGTGGTGGACAACTTGATGTAGACGGCACAAAGGAGGGAGAACACGGTCGCCTGGAGGGCACCGACGAGAATCTCCATGAAATAGAAGGGCAGCGGGAAGATCACGGAGGAGATCTTGGCAAGCCAACCCGGGAAACCGAGCGCTTCACCCAGTCCACCCATGGTGTGGAGCAGGGTTTCCCCCGCGTAGATGTTTCCGAGGAGTCGCAGCGACAACGACATCGGCCGGAACATGATCGAGACCACCTCGATGATCCCGACGACGAAGAAGACGATCATCAAGCCCCACTTCAGCGCGCCCTGGACACCACCCTTGGGACCGAAGATGTGAACGATCGTGCCCCAGAGGCCCAACTCCGAGATCGAGAGATAAAGCCACACGCACATGAAAACGACCGCCAGCGCGAGCGTCATGTTGAGGTCCGCGGTCGAGGGGCGCAGGAGCGGGACGAACGTGTAGTGGCCCTCGGCATCCTTGAAGGAAGAGTCCACCGACATGAACGCCGTCTTTTCTCCGAAGCCGATCGTTCCGACCCCGGGGATCAGACCGAACCAGTTCGAGACGAGCACGAAAATGAAGATCGTGGCGAGAAGCGGGAAGGCCCGCGGCGCGACGTGCTTACCGACGATCCCTTCGACCTGGCCGTAGAGGAATTCGATGAGATACTCGACGAAGTTTTGCTTGGTGCCCGGGATGAGCTCCATGCGTTTGGTCGCCATGCGGGTGAAGAGGAGGATCGCGACCGTCACCACGATCGCCACGAAGATCGAATTCGTGAACCAACCCAGATCGGGAAGCGTCGGCGCACCAATACCACCGGCTGCCAGGATCGGGAGAGCGGAGTCGAAGGAGACCATGGAAAGGGGAAATGCCATCGAGGTGGGATGTGGGGGCACACCAAAATCGCCGCGGAGACGGATCATCGCCGGGCGAGACGATCATCCTAAACAAGGCGGAAGGACGCGCAAGGCGAATTTGTGAAAAATTTCACAAGCTCCCGCCAGCCTTGTGTCATCGACCGCAACGGCCGATTGACCAAGGTTTCTGGAATCGTCTCAAGGTGCCTTCAGAAAGGGCGAGAGAAGGTCGATCACTTTTTTCCCCTGATCGATCACATCTCCCGTTGCTGGGGTCTGCCCTCCTTTTAGCAATTCCTGTGCCGCATCGAGGACACCGGAGGGCAAATCCCCGATGAGGGCCTCGCCCGCCGCGGCGATGAGCCGGGCGCTGAGGTCCTCGCGGGGTTCGGCGAGCGTGCCGGTCAATTTCATCGGCGCCCAGAGAAAGCCCTCGCGATCCTCGGTGAACACGAGTCGCTCGGCCCCCGGGATCCAGCGCATCGTCCCGGGCGTGACCCCGACCCGGAAATCTCCCGAAAGCTGATCGCCGACGAGATCGGCCTGACCCTCGACGCGCACGAGTCCATCGGATTGCAGCACGAGGTTCCGCAATTCGAGGCGGTCGCCCTCGCGTTTGAAATCCGTCTTCGCCTGATTCAGGACGAGCCGCTCGAACCGCTCCGAGCGGGTGTATTGGGCGATGCGCTTCAGCACCGGCATCGCCTCGATCACTCCCTCGCCGAGATTCATCGTGCCCTCGTAGACCAGCGCTCCGGGAGCCCCCGTGATCCGCACCGGTCCATGGATCGTGCCGGTGAGCCGGTCTCGCCACTCGCCTTCGACGAGCTCATCCACGTCGATTGCGGAGAGATCGAGCTCAAGATCAAAGCGCCCCGGGCCCTCGAATCCGATCTCGCCCTTTCCATCGACATGCCCCTCCTTGAAAACGCCGAGGGCACAACGATCGACAAACAGATCCTCCCCCTTCCATCGCAAGGCGAGGTCCTTGAGCGCGATCTCGGGCTGGTTCGGCAGGCTGACCTTGCCCCCCTTCCCCTCGATCGACCAGAATCCGGTTTGGAAATCGGGCCGCAGGATCGCCCTCGCCCCGCTGAGGAGGAAGACTTCTCCTTCCGCTTTTTCCACCGAGACGCGGGTCGAGGCGATCTCGATCTCCTCGATCTCGACGCGGTTCGGCAGGTAATCGGCGAGCCACTCCGGCATCTCCGGCCCGGCCGTCGCAGCGGCGGAAGGAGCGGGAGTCGTCTCCGCCGGGGCCGTCGGCAGACGTTTCGGGGAAAATCTCAGGTCGAGGCGGTTCACCGATACGCCCGGCACTTGCACCGCCCGGTCCACGATGCCGCCGGCCCGAGCCCTGACGCCATCGAGCGTCATCTCGGCGAAGCCCGCTCGCTCGCGACCGCGGGCTTCAAAACGTTTCGTGTAGACCTCCGAGCCGCTCCATTCCAGATCGCCGAGCGTCACCTCGGATCGCAGCACCTCCGCGGCCCGTCCCGCGAGCCAATCGCGGAAGCCCTCGCCACGCAGCCAGCCGTTCAGCATCGACTTGGCGATGAGCAGACCCACGACGAGGAGGGCGAGGAGCACGCCTCCACCGATGAGGACGATCTTGAGGGGATTGAAGGAGCCCTTCGACTTCTTCCGGGGTTTCGCGGACATGCCGCAAAGAAACGCCACGATGCCGGGGGAGGTAAAGGGAAAAGCTCGCCCTTCTCCCCGTATTCCGTGATTGCACCACCGCCGCGTCTCCCGTAAAACTTCCCCGTGCTCGAACTCAAAGACATCCGCTTCGCGATCCAAAAGGGCAACGACGAGGTCGCCCTCCTCGATCAAATCGACCTCCGCGTCCCCACCGGCCACTTCATGGCGATCGTCGGGCCTTCGGGCTGCGGCAAATCGACCCTGCTGAAGCTGATCGCCGGGATCAACCAGGAGACCGATGGCAGCATTTTCTGGAACGGCCGCAATCTCTCCGAGGAGGATGATCTGGAAGCTTCCGAGATCGGTTACGTGCCACAGTTTTCCATCGCCTACGAGGCCCTCACCGTGGAGGAAAACATCGAATCGGCCGTGCGCCTCCGCGCCAGCACCGGGAGCCGGCAGGCCTTTCATGATCTCGTCGATCAAGTCCTCGCCTCGACCGGACTCGCCGCCCTCCGCGACCGTCCCGTGAAGGTGCTCTCCGGGGGCCAACGCCGCCGCCTATCCCTCGCCCTCGAACTCGTCACCGATCCCGTCCTTCTCCTCTGCGACGAGGTCACCAGCGGTCTCGATCCGAAGAGCGAACATGAGATCGTCGAGCTGATGCACCAGCTCAGCCGCAACGAGCACCGTCTCGTCGTCAACGTCACCCACAGCCTCGCGAATCTCGATCTTTACGACTCCGTCCTCGTCCTCGATGCCGGACGCATTGTCTATCACGGACCGCCGCGTGCGCTCGAGCATTATTTCAGCGTCGATAAAGCCGAGGACATCTACCAGCGCATCGCCAAACGCAAGACCGGCGAATGGGCCGAGAGCTGGGCGAAGCACCGCGAGGCCTACTACGCGACCATGCCGCAGAAAGCGGTGAGCGCCCCCGAGACCTCCGTCTCCGCCGCCACCCCCGGAGCCATCACGCAATTCTTCGCCCTCTTCTTCCGGCGATGGAAGATCTTCTTCCGCGACAAAGGGCAGCTCTATCTGCAGCTCGCTATCCTCGTGATCTTCCCCATGCTCGTCGTCATCTTCGAGCTGGAAGGGGTCGAGCAGGTGCAGCGCCTCTCCGAAGCCCGCCCCGATAGCCTCGAGGCCTACAACGCCGAGCGCGAAGTGCTCACCTTCAACCTCAATCTCGGCGGCATCGTCTCGGGCCTCGTCATGTTCCAGGTCATCCTGCTGACGCTGATGGGGTCGAACAACTCCGCCCGCGAGATCGCCGGGGAACGCTTCATTTTTGAAAAGGAGAAACTCGGCGGGGTGCGTCCCGGCGTCTACGTCGCGAGCAAGGTCGCCTTCCTCTCCGTGCTCGTGCTGATGCAGTCCGCGTGGATGACGATCTTCGTGCAGAGCATCTCCGAGATCCCCTCGCAGACGATGCTGCCGCATTTCCTCCTGCTGCTCCTCGTCAACGGCGGCATGACCGCGATCTGCCTCGGCATCTCCTCGCTCGCGAAGACCGCAGACCAGGCCTCGCTCCTTTCCATCTACCTCGTCGGCTTCCAGCTCCCGCTCTCGGGCGCCGTCCTCGCCCTGCCCGAATGGGCCGGTTGGCTGACGCGGCCTTTCATCTCCGCCTACTGGAGCTGGGCCGGCATCATGGACGGGATGGAGCGCGATTACTACCGCTACATCAAGGAGGTCACCGACACCTGGCTCGGCCCGATGTGGCTGTGTTTCGCCGTGCTTGGACTGCATGTCGCGATCGGACTTTTCATCGCCTACGTCGGCGTGAAACGGCCGAAGTGGGAAAACTGACGATGACGACCCAGCGGGAATTGATCGAGCATCTCGGGAGCCATCTCACCGAACACAAGCGCGACAAAATCCGCGCCGTCCTCGCCGAGCGGACGCGCCATCTCACCGTGCTGCTTGAGGACATCAACCAACCCCACAACGCCGCCGCCTGTCTCCGCAGTTGTGACTGCTTCGGCCTGCAGGACGTCCACGTCGTCGAGCGACGGCATCCTTTCGAGCCCGACAACGATGTGGCCCTCGGCAGCAACAAATGGCTCACGATCCATCGTTACCACCAACCCGAGTCCGCCCTCGAAACCCTGAAAGCGCGCGGCTACTGCCTCGTCGCGACCTCGCCCAACGTCGCCGGCGACACTCCCGCGACTCTGCCCATCGATCAACCCATCGCCCTGCTTTTCGGCAGCGAACACAAAGGACTCACCGACCGCCTCTTCGGTGTCGCCGAGCGGACCTTGCGACTGCCCATGTATGGCTTTACCGAAAGCTTCAACATCTCCGTCACCCTCGCCCTCGCCCTCTCACGTCTCGTCGAACGCCTCCGCGAAAGCCAGCTCGATTGGCAACTCACCGAAGCAGAAAAAGAAGAGCTCACCCTGAAATTCTACCGCCGCCAGATCGCCCGGCACGATTTGCTCGAAGAAGCATTCTGGAAAGGACGGGGGGAAATGACGTATGACGAATTCCCCTTCTGACATCTGACATCTGACCTCCGACCTCCGACCTCCGACCTCCGACCTCCGACCTCCGACCTCCGACCTCCGACCTCCGACCTCCGACCTCCGACCTCCGACATGACCCGCGACCCCCGCATCTTCCTCGACTGGCGCGCGCCCGTGCTCGACACGACGGTCGCGTGGCTGGCGCGTGATTGGGATGGCAGCGGCATGCTCGATCTCTCCGATCATCTCGTCGTCGTCCCCACCCGCCAGGCCGGCCGCCGCCTGCGCGAAGGTCTCGCCCGCCACGCGGCCTCGCGCGAGGCCGCGGTCTTGCCGCCGCTCGTTGTCACTCCGAATTATCTTTTCTCCCCGGCCCGTCTCGCCGCCACGACCCCACCCGTCGCTTCGCCCCGGACCGCCCGACTGCTCTGGAGTGCCCTCCTTCTGCGCCTGCCCACGAATGCTTTTCGCCGCCTCTTTCCCGTGGAGCCGGTCGAGCGCCATCTCGCCTGGGCAGACCGGCATGCGGGCGAGTTCCTCGACGTGCGCGACCTCCTCATCGAATCCGGACTCGATTTCGCCCGCGCCGCGGAAAAGCTCGCCGAATCCGACATCGAGACCGCCCGCTGGCAGGAACTCGCCAGCCTCGAAGCCGCCGCCGTCACCCTGATCGATGCAGGCGGCTTCCGCGATCCCGGGCTCGCTTCGCTCGAGGCCGCCCACGCCGGCACCCTGCCCGACGGCATCCGCCATCTCGTCGTCGCCGGCGTGCCCGATCTGCGGCCGCTCGCCATCGCCGCGCTCACGCATCACGCCGCGGCGATCCCCGTCACGGTGCTCGTCCCGGCACCGGCGAACGAAGCCTCCGCCTTCGACCTCTTCGGCCGGCCCTTGCCCGAGGCTTGGCTCGAGCGCGAAATCTCCTTCACCGATCCCGCGAACACCCTCCATCCCTGCGCCCATCCCCTCGCCCAGGCCGACCGCTGTCGCGAGTTGCTCGCGCTCTACGATGATCTCGCCGCCTGCGCCGCGATCGGCCTGCCCGATCCCGCCCTCGCCCCGACCCTCGAGCATCGTTTCGCCGCCCACGGCATCGCCACCTACGATCCCGCCGGACGCGCCGTCGCGCGCGAGGGCATCGTCCATCTTCTGCGCCTCCTCGCCGATCTCTTCACCGGCGAACGTTACGAGACCTTCCGCCAATTGCTCCGCTGCCCCGGCTTCGCCGCCGCGATGTTGCCCGAATCCCGCCGCGAAAGCCTCCGCCCCGGTTGGCTGCTGAAGGACTCCGACGCCCTCGCCGTCGATCATCTCCCTGGCGGTCTCGAGGACGCCCTCGACGCCCTCTCCCGTCGCCCTGACAAAGCCACCACCCTCGCCGCCGTCCTCGAAGGCACCCGCGCCTTTCTCCAACGACTCCGCAAGAGCGACTTCACCGACGAGCTCTGCGCCTTCCTCTCCGGCGTCTTTGCCGAAAAGCGCCTTTCTCCGCACGATCCCGAAACCGCCGTCTTCGCCGAAGTCGCCGCCGCGATCCACGGCCTCGAGAGCGACCTCGCCGCCGCCGCGCCTGCCTTTCCCAAAAAGCCCGGAGCCGATGACCGTTTCTACCTGCTCCTCTCCTCCCTCGGCGAGTGCCGCGTGAACCTCGAGCGCGGCCCCCGCGATCTCGATCTGCAGGGTTGGCTCGAGCTCATCTGGGAGGACGCCCCGCACCTCCTCGTCACCGGCATGAACGACCACGCCGTGCCCGAGTCGCTCGTCGGCCACGCCTTCCTGCCCGACACCGCGCGCAAGCTCCTCGGCGTGCCCGACAATGACGCCCGCTTCGCCCGCGATGCCTTCGTTCTCACCCTGCTCGCCGAAACGCGACGCGAAAAGGGACGACTCGATCTGCTCTTCGGCCGCTTCTCCGCCACCGGCGATCCCCTGCGGCCCTCGCGGCTTTTGTTTCAATGTCAGGATACCGAACTCGCCTCGCGCACCCTGCGCCTCTTCCGTGAGAGCGAGAGCGGACACGTCCCGCCCGCCCGCACCCTCGCCTGGCAGTTGAAACCGCGGCCGCTGCCCGCCGATCACAAGGTCTTCACCCGGCTCAGCGTCACCGGATTCAAGACCTACCTCACCTGTCCCTTCCGCTTCTATCTCAAACACGGGCTCGGCATGGAGGCCGTCGAGTCCGACAAGGCCGAGCTCGACGCTCGGGATTTCGGGAACGCCATCCACGCCGCCCTCGAAGCCTATGGACTCGACGACGACCTCCGCCGCTCCACCGACGCCAACGCCATCGCCGCCGCCTTCGGCGACGAAATCGACCGCTGGTTCACCCGGCAGTTCGGTCCCCGCCTTTCCACCCCGCTCCTCATCCAGCGCGAGGCCGCCCGCCGCCGCCTCGCCCGCTGGGCCGCCATCGAGGCCGCACAACGCGCGCTGGGATGGGAGATCCTCGAAGTCGAAGCCGCGCTCGGCAAGGAGGATTGGCCCTTCCTCATCGATGGCATGCCCGTGACCGGGCGAATCGACCGCATCGAGCGGCATCCCACTGATGGACTCCGCGTCTTCGATTTCAAGACCCTCTCCCCCATGGAAAACGGACGCCGCAAGACCGTCGATCGTTTTCACCTCGTCAACGTGAAGCGCACCGAGGATCCCGCGTCCTTCCCCGCCTGGTCGCGCACCTTCGATGCAAAGGGCAAGGAGCAGCGCTGGATCGACCTGCAGGTGCCGCTCTACCACCTCGCCCTGTCGCAGCGTTTTCCCGGCGAGAGCGTCAGCGCCGGCTACGTCACCCTCGGCCGCACCGCCGAGGAAGTCGGGATCGACCTGTGGCATGGGCTCGACGAGTCCATCCTGACATCCGCCCAAATCTGCGCCGCCGGCGTCGTCCAGGCGATCCGCGAAGGCCTCTTCTGGCCCGCCAACGAACGAATGCCCGAGTGGGACGAATTCCGCGCCATGCTCTCTCCCACTGCGGCCGAAGCGGTGGATGCGACAGGGTTGGGTGGGTGATGGGACCCTGTTGTTTTTGAGGCAGTTGCACTCAAAGGGCGAAACCGATTTTGACATTCGAAATCCAAAAGAGACCGTTTCCCTATGAAGACCGTTTCGGTAACCGAGATGAAAGCCCAATGGGCGGAGATCGAGGAGCAGGTCGCCCGGGGCGAAACTTTCGAGGTGCTCAACCGAGGCAAACCTGTCGTCCGCATCGTGGCGGCGGCACCGCGGCGGATCGTGAAATGGGACGACCACCTCGCCACCGCCCTACCGCCGAACGGTATGACGGGTCAGGAAGCTGTGGATGCGGATCGGGAGGGACGTTGGTGATCTAGCTCGATACCAGTGCGCTCGTGAAGCTCTACGTCCTCGAGGACGGGTCAGCCTTCGCACAATCCACCTCTCCTCGCAGGAAGATCCCCTGCCCGTCTGGGAACTGCAGGAGGCCGAACTCGCGAATGCTCTTCAGCTCAAAGTGTTCCGGGGCGAATGGACGGAGGATGAGTCTGCCCTGCAAATCGGTCATTTCCAGGACCGGAGGAGGAGAGGGATTTACTGCTACCCGGAGATCGACCGGGTGGAGATGATGCGGACCTTCCACCGTCTCAGCCGCGAAACTCCCCGCACGGGATGCCGGACCATGGACATTTTCCACGTCGCTTGCGCCTTGCAGATCGCGTCATGTCGGTTTCTCACCTTCGACCGCCGCCAGAGCCTCCTCGCCCGATGGGCCGGATTGGATGTGATCGTGCCGCCCCAGTTGGAGGGGGCGTAAGGACTTGGACTTCCCACCGGTTTCGATTACCCTCACTGACCCACCGCATCGAATTCCGGTCCGCATATTTCCCTCACATCCTCCTCAACCAATCCCAGCAGGCTTGCGGCAGAGTTTCGCCGTAGGTGCGTTCATAGAGAGCCCGCTTCCGTTCGGATTCACTGAGTCCGTCCGGCAGGCTCGCAAGGATCATTTCCCTTGCCGAATCGAACATCGACGATCCCATCTCCATCCGCTCTTCGCCGGAAAGATCCATCAGCCCTTTCCACATCAGAGCGTTGACCTCAGGCGACGTGTCCGCTACGCCAAAGCCCGTGTCAGCATATCGGTCAGTTGGAGTTTCGCGGACCATTCCAGAATGTAGGGCATGTCACAATCCGAGGCGAGTAGATTTCGCACGTCGTCCAATTGGCGCTCCGAGAGTGAATCCCTCGCCCAGTCCAGTTTTGAAAGGATGAGATCCTCGCGGCTGACAATCCACACGGGCCGGTCCCTCAGACGGATCTGGCGGCGGCGCTGGAACTCCAGCAGCCGGAACTCGCTGCCTTTTCGGACCATCACATCCACCTTCACCATCGAGTTTTGGTGCAGCAGATTGAAAGAAGATTGATGAACAACCGCATCATGGATTGCTTCCGCGGCCACATAATATCGGTCGGACGGAAATGAATCCGTGATTCGCCCGACATCCGCAAGAGCAACAACCGCAACAAGATCGATGTCGCGGGTCATACGGGGCGTCGCATAGAAATTCATCGCCACCGATCCAGTGAGCATGTAATCGATGCGCGCAGCGTCGAGGATGCCGGTGACTTCGAGAAGGACGGAAATTTCTTCGCTCATGATTTTCGACGGATCGAAGAGCGGCAAGATCCCCGAACTGGTGCCGGTCAAGAATCCACAAATCTGTTGAAGCACTCCTCTCGCCAGTCTCGCATTGAAACGGGCGAAGGCGGGAGGTGTCAAGGACAGGCGGACTCACCCCATGAAAGGATTTGCCTGAATCGAGGACTCCCGCCAATCTGATTCGTGTCGAGTGTCCGGGAGACCGCGGCACCCCTCGATCGCTTTCAAATCCTCCTCCGACCTTCACCTCCATGCCAGCCTCCATCCAACTCCCCCACGAAATGATCCTCGCCTCGGCGGGTTCGGGGAAGACGTGGCAGCTCACGAACCGCTACATCGCCCTGATGGCGTTGCAGCTCCGCAGCGGGCAGGCGGTCGCGCCGGAGCGCATCCTCGCGGCGACGTTCACGAAAAAGGCGGCGGGGGAATTCTTCGATTCCATCCTCGTGAAACTCGCCGAGGCGGCCTCCGATCCGAAGAAAGCCGCGGCCCTCTCCGGCGACCGCGACGATCCCCTCGCCGCCGTTCTCGCCACGCTCACGACGGAGGATTACTCCCGCCTCCTCCGCGTTTTCATCTCGCGGATGCCGCGGCTCTTCCTCGGCACGCTCGACAGCTTTTTCGCGAACCTGCTCCGCGCCTTTCCCGCGGAGTTCGGGCTCACCGGCGACTTCGAGACGATGGACGATTACCAGTCGGCCCTGGCACGTGCGCGGGTCTACGAGACCGTCTTCACCCGCCGTCCATTTTCAGGAAAAGGCGACGACCCCGCCCAGACCGCCTTCCTCGAAGCCTTCCGTCTCGCCACCCTCGGCTCGGATGAAAACCGCGTCGCGAAACAACTCGACGGCTACATCGACGATCTCCACGATCTCTACCTGAACGCTCCCTCGGTCGAACGCTGGGGAAATGCCGCAGCGATCTGGGAGGATGGTGGCTCGCAATGGATCGTCGAGGGCATTGACCCGGTCGTCGAGAGCCGACGGCTTCACACCGCGCTGCAATCGCTCGAGGCGGGCGGCAAAAAGGTGGAGTGGAAATTCTGGGACGAGTTCCTCGACGAGATCGCCACGTTCCAGCCCGGGCTGCCCCTTCCCGGCCGCATCAAATACGTCGCCGAACGTGTCCTGCCGGTGTGGCGTGAGGTTTTGTCAGGATGCGCCGGGGTGAAGTTCAACAAGACCGTCCACGAGCTCGGACCCAACGCCTGCGAGCCGCTGCGACGCCTTTTCCAGTGGATCGTCGGCGGCGAGTTGAAAGCAAAACTCGCCCGCACCCGTGGCGTGCGCGAGCTGCTCCATCATTACGAGGCGGCCTACGCGGGCGAGGTGCGGCGGCGCGGCCTGCTCACCTTTCAGGATGTCCAGCTCCTGCTCGCCGGCCGCGGCGAAGGGGACGCCGAGGACTCTCCCATCTTCACCCAGATCCCGGGCGATGACGAGCGTCTCCGCATCGATTACCGGCTCGACGCCCGCTACGATCACTGGCTGCTCGACGAGTTCCAGGACACGAACCTGCTCCAGTGGCGCGTCATCGAAAATCTGATCGACGAGGTCGTGCAGGACACTTCGGGGACGCGTTCGCTCTTCCAGGTCGGCGATCTGAAGCAGGCCATCTACGCCTGGCGGGGCGGCGATACCCGGCTCTTCACCGACATCGCGGCCCGCTACAACGAACACGAGGAGCGCGTGAAACGTCGTCACCTCGACATCTCGTGGCGCTCGGGTCACGACGTGATTGATCCGGTGAACCGGGTCTTCGGCGACAAAGCGGCCTTGGCCGCGCTCGGACTGCCCGCGCCCGCGATCGAGCAATGGGAATGGCACGATCACCTCGTCTCACCCCGTGGGGAAAGCTACGAGGGCATCACCCTGCTCCTCAATCCCGTCGCTCCCTCGGGCGAGAAACCCGAACCCGGTGACATCGACGCCCTCGTCGCCGCGATCCTCGAGGAGATCGATCCGGTGCGCCGCGGCATCACCTGCGCCATTCTCGTGCAGAAAAACCGCTCGGGCGAGGAGCTCGTCGATGCTCTCCGCGCCCGCACCCGCATCCCGGTGGTGAGCGAGTCGGAGATTTTCATCGCCTCGGACAATCCCCTGAACCGCGCCCTCATGAGCCTCTTCCAGGTCGCGGCCCATCCCGGCGACACCTTCGCCTGGGAGCACCTGAAAATGGGACCTTTGGGTGGAATGTTAGAGTCTCAGGAGCTGTCCCCCCTGGCCTTTTCCTCGCGCCTCCTCGCCGAACTCTTCGAAGGCAATTTCGAATCGGTGGCGCGCGCCTGGACCCTCGCGATCGAGACCGCCCACGGCACGCCCCTCGACGCTTTCACCCGGGGCCGGGCCGAGGAATTCGCCCTCGCCGCACGGACCTTCGATGAATCGGGCAGCCGGGACATCGATGAATTCCTCGCCTTTCTCGAAACTTACCGCACCCGCGAGGCGGTCGCCGGCGAGGTGGTGCAGGTGATGACGGTCCACAAGTCGAAAGGCCTTACCTTCGACGCGGTGATCCTCCCCGAACTCGACGGCAACTCCCTCGACACTGCCCGCCGCGAGATCGGCGCGAAAAAGGACGAGACCCGTGAGGTCGAATGGGTGCTCGAGATGCCGCGGAAGGAATTCGTCGAGGCCGATCCCGTGCTCGCCGGCTACGCCGCGGAACGCGCCGCCGAAGCCGCCTACGAGAACCTCTGCAAGTTCTACGTCGCGATGACCCGGGCGAGCCGGGCGAACTACCTCATCGCGATGCCGCGCGGATCGAGCGCCACTTCACGGAATTTCGTGAAGCTGCTCGAGGACAATCTCGCGGGCGACCCTGTGGAGATCCACTTCGGCGAGGTGCCTGCCCAGGTTCTCTATCAAAGCGCCACGCCGCGCACGAACCGGCGGTGGTATGAGGCCTTTCATCCGCCCGAGGCCGAAGTCGTGGAGCCGGCACCCGCCGCGACCGGGATCGATCCCGCGCTCGCCCGGCTCCGCCCACGCCGCCGTACCCCGAGCGGCTCGGAGGAGATCACCGTCAGCGCCGCTCAACTCTTCAGCCGGCAAGGTGGTGTCGCCCGCGAATTCGGCACGCTCGTGCATGCGCTTTTCGAAGAGATCGAATGGAGCGACGGCTTCGACCTCGACGCCGCGATCCCGGCCTGGGAGGCCCGCTGGCCTGGCTCCGGGGCGCTCGCGGATGCAATCGAGCAAGTGCGCGGCGTCCTCGCGGAGCCCGGATCGCGCGCCGCCCTGTCGCGTCCCGGAGCGCTCGCGGAAGTCTGGCGCGAACGGAATTTCGAAATCCTCCTCGGCGACGAATGGCTCTCGGGCACCTTCGACCGCGTCATCATCGAGCGCGATCTGTCCGGAGCCGCCATCGCGGCCACGATTCTCGATTTCAAAACCGACCGCGTCGGCAAGGACGAGGAAATCGCGGCGTCCGTCGCCAAATACCGGCCCCAGCTCGAGACGTACCGGGAGGTCCTCCGGCGCATGGTCGGGCTACCCGCCACGGCAGTGCGTTGCCAACTCCTCTTCACACGGCCCCGGGTGCTCGTGACGCTTTGAGAACCGGGTTTCAAAAATATTTCCGAATCGATCTTGTCGGCGATTCGTAGATCTGGTAGAACGCGGCCCGAAACACACACGCAGGCAGATCCCTTGTACGAAAGAGTCCCCATTTCCGGCATCCGAGAGTCCTACTGTCCCGCGAACGGCCCGCGGACCGTGGTGATGCCGCTTTTGATTCTGGCGCTTCTGGCGGCACTCGGAGTCTTCTATTTCAAGGGCAAGGAGGACCCTACGATTGATCGCCGCTCCGTGGCCGAGACTCCCTCACAGGTCGTCGCCGAGCCCGTCACTCCCACCGCGATGGCTTCGGCCGAGCTGGTCTCCCTTCCCGCAGCCACCCCCGCCCGGGAGCACCGCGAGCCTCCCATCGTGACGCGGGACGACGTCGCGGAAAAAGACTACACCCCGTGGATGTCGTCGCTCGCCCTCGAGACCTATTTTCGCCAGAAAAACCGGGGCTACAAAGGCAGCTTCTGGGCACGCGGCAACTGGATCCGTGCGATCGAGGGACGCTGGCACGAAGGCACCCGGGAATACCGGATCGCCTTGGGCACGATGAACCGCCCCGGCGAGATCCAATGGCAATACCGTCTCGACATGACGGAGATCTCCTTCGCCGAGGAATTGACCAAACTCGGTGCGAAAGATTTCGTGCTGGTGCAAAGCCAAGCCTATCGTTATGCCGATGGCACGAAACGATATCAGGCCGTCTGGCAGCAATCCGCAGAGGCGAACGTCGCGAAACGGTGACCCCCGGCTCCCCAGCATGACCGGATTGATCGAGTTGAAGCTCTCGGAGCTGAACCAGCTCTTCAATTCGATGGATCCCTCGCCGTTCCACGATCGCGATCTCGATCGCGATGCCGAGGAATTCATCGTGAGCTGGGCCGCGGAGCATCCCCGGCAACACGATCTGAAGCTGGTCGTCCATCTCGCGAAAGCTCCCGCCGACGTCGCCCGCCCCGCCCTCGTCGTGTCCGATGCGATCAGCCATTACTTCGACTATCGCGCCACGATGACGCGGCACGAGCTGAAGCGACTCCTCCGCGAAGGACGCGCCGCCTTTTTCGTCGGGCTCGTTTTCCTCGCGCTCTGCCTCTTCGGAGCAAACGCCCTCGCCGACACGACCGGCTGGCGCGCCATCGCCGGCGAGGGACTGCTCATCGTCGGCTGGGTGGCGATGTGGAAACCGCTCGAGATCGCACTCTACCTCTGGTGGCCGCTCGTCTCCCAGGGCAGGCTGTATCGCCGCCTCGCCCGCATGCCCGTGGAGGTCATCGTGGCGGAGGCGTGAACCGGATTCCACAGGCGGCCGGAATCGCTCAAACGATGGGCCCGATGCCCTGACAAAACAACACGGGCGTGCCCGACGTGTCGCTCGTCGCGAGATCGACGAGGAAGACCGCGCTCCAGTCGTTCTGTTCGTCCGCATCAACAAGGATCTGCTCGACGCGCCAGATCCGCTTCGCCTCGTCTTCCCTCACATGGAAGTGTTTCGCGTTCCGTGCCTCGGGATCGAAACGGAGTTGTCCGCGTGCCTCTCGGAACGCGGCGATTCGTTCCGAGAGAGATCCCTCCATCTCCTCCGCCTTCGCGACGATCGCGGACGCGCCGTTTTCATCGCCCTGCCAGAGACGCTTCAGGAAGTCAAAGACCGCCCCGCGCACGAGCCGGGTGAAAGCGGCCCGATCGCGGGTAATGGCGCGCGGCTTCGGCGGGGCGGCCTCCTTCTTCTCCGACGTCAGAGCGAATTCGCCGCTCCTCATCCGCTCCCACTCGTCGAGCAGGGTCGAATCAATCCCATGCAGCATCGTCCCGAGAAAGGTCTCGGCCTCGTCGAGTTCCATCGTCTTGAGACCCGGCGGGATGGTTTGCACCAGGACCTTGTAGACCTCGGAGAGATGGCGCAGCAGCACGGCCTCGCTCCGCTCGATCTTGTAGTGTTTCACGTAGTCCTCGAAGGATTGCCAGTTCTCGAACATCTCGCGGGCGATCGACTTCGGCCGCACCCCGGCCTCCTTCGCCCAGGGATTGCGGGTGACGAAGTCGTTGTAGGTCGCGTAGATGAAATCCTTGCCCGGCTGGGGATGGGTCACCTCGTCGAGACGCTCCATCCGTTCGTCATATTCGAGCCCTTCGGCTTTCATCTCGGCCATCAGCGCGGTCTTTGCCTTTTCGACCTGGCGACGAAGGATGATGCCGGGATCCTCGAGGATGGATTCGATGATCGAGAGAACATTCAGCGCATAATCGGGCGCATCGAAGTCGAGCTTGGCGATGGCTTCGAGCAGGTAAAGGCCGAGGACCTGGTTCAGGGAAAAGTCTTCCTGCAGTTCGATGTGAAGGGCGACCTTGGCGGGACCACGCCGCTCGGATGGGGGGATGAATGTCAGGATCTTTCCCTCGATCAATCCCCGGAAGAGGGCAAAGGCGCGGCGGCGCAGTTTTTTCTTCGCGGGTGCGGTCTCGTGGCTGTCGCGGATAAGTTGGCGCAGGGCGAGACATCCATCCTCGTCGCGGCGCGCGAGGATGTTGAGCAGCAACCCGTGGTGCATCGCAAAACGCGAGACGAGACGCTCGGGCTCGGCTTCGATGAGGGAGCGGAAGGTCTTCTCCTCCCACATCACGAATCCCTCGGGAGCTTTTTGTTTCACGAGGCGGTTCTTGCCGCCCTTCTCCCCGGCCTTGGCCTCGGCTCGCAGGTTCGCGATGACGTGGGCGGGAGCTTGGGCCACGACAAAGCCGAGGCTGTCGAAACCGCGCCGGCCCGCGCGTCCCGCGATCTGGTGGAAGTCGCGCGCCGCGAGGATCTTCGTCTTGTCGCCGCTGTACTTGAAGAGCTGGGTGAAATGCACCGTGCGGATCGGCACGTTCACCCCGACGCCGAGGGTGTCGGTGCCGCAGATCACTTTCAGCAGTCCGCGCTGGGCGAGTTTCTCGACGAGGACCCGGTATTTCGGAAGGAGCCCCGCATGATGGATGCCGATGCCGTGCCGGATCAGCTTCTGGATCTCCTTGCCGTAGGGACTGCGGAAATCCGCGCCGATCAGGGCGGTCGCGATCGCCTCTTTCTCCTCCTTCGTGCAGTAGTTCCGGCTCATCAGATTCTGCGCCGATTCGGCGCAGGAGAGCTGGGTGAAGTGGACGAGGTAGATCGGCGCGCGCCCCTGCTTCACGAGTTCCTCGACCATTTCCTCGAGGGGGAGCTTGTCGTTGTAATCGAACTCGAGCGGCACGGGACGCTGCGCCGACTTCACGAGCACGGTTTCCGCTCCGGTGAGGCGCGTCAGTTCTTTCTCGAAAAAGGACGTGTCGCCGAGCGTGGCGGACATGAGGAGGAATCGCGCTCTAGGCAGAGTCAGCAACGGGATCTGCCAGGCCACGCCGCGCTCGTTGTCCGAGTAATAATGGAACTCGTCCATGATCACATCGTCGATCGCGGCGGCCGCGCCTTTGCGGAGGGCGTGGTTCGCGAGAATCTCGGCGGTGCAGCAGATCACCGGGGCCCCAGGATTCACCGTCGCGTCGCCGGTGATCATGCCGACCTTTTCAGGACCGAAGATTTCACACAGGGCGAGGAATTTCTCGTTCGCGAGCGCTTTCACCGGTACGGTGTAGAAGCTCCGGCGACCCTGACAAACCGCCCGGAACTGCACCGCGAGGGCGACGAGGGTTTTCCCGGAGCCCGTTGGCGTGTTGAGGATGACATTGCGGTCGCCGTAGAGCTCGAGGATCGCGGTTTCCTGGTGTTCGTAGGGTTCGATGCCCGATTCGATCAGGTAAGTAAGAAAGGCATCGAGGACCGCGTCATTGGTGGCGGGGCCGTCGAGGCGGTTGGGATCGAGCGCGGGCATGGGACGTTTAAGGAGAGCACGGGATGGCCGCTTGCCCAAGGGAAAAGCACACTCCAACAACGGGTTGATCTCGAACGAAAATGAGCAACGCACGACGCCCCGATTCCACTTGACGCACTTCCCCGGGTTGATCGACACTTTCTCGCGAAACATCGGACTCGACGGTAGTGCCGTCGAAGACCATACCATCAAGATTTCCCACTTCGGACCCGATCCATGAAAGGCTGCCTCACTGGAGCTCTCGTCATCGTCGTGACCTTCCTCGCGGTGGCCGTGTTGATTCTTTGGATGCGTGATCCGGGTATGCGGAACGTCTTTTTGGTCTTCACTCCCACGGTCGGGCCGGCGGCGGAATCCCCCTCGTCAGAGGGCGAAGTCCGGGATACGGTACCGAAGCAGAGCCTGACGATCGATCGAAGCGAAGAGAACGGCGGCCAAATGTCGACCAGGACCACCTCCCCGCCAAAGCCGAACGGATTCAACCAGTATTGGGACGCGGACAAGGCCTTTGCCGTGGATGAGCTTTTCGCCGTCACCTCGAAGAACACGATCCGGAGGGAATTCTACACGGACCATTTCGACAAGAACCCCTTCGGCAATCCGACGACCAAGTATCACGAGCCCGTCTACATCGTTCGCGCCATGGGCCGCGAAACCCGTGAGAACTATCTCTTCGTCGTGACCCGGGAATTCTACGACGCGGCGAAGATCTACCAAAAGTTCACGAAGACGGAGCTCTCGAATTTTGAATACTTTCTCTCGGAAGACAAACTGCAGGAAAAGATCTTCCATCGTCGCTTTCGCGACCGGATGATCGACTGAGCCACCGCATCGATCGGATGCCTTTCCTTTGCCTCTGGTTCCGTCAGATGGAAGCGCCGCGCTCCGTCGGCGAGCGAAATTGTCACCGAACCTCACTCTTCGAAAACCAGCGTGTCCGGATGTCATCGAGAATCAGGTAGATACAGGGCACGAGGATCAAGGTGATGGCCGTGGCGAAGACGATCCCGAAACTGAGGGAGACCGCCATGGGGATGAGGAAACGCGCCTGGATGTCGGTCTCGAGCAGCATCGGGGTCAGTCCGGCGAAAGTCGTGAGCGAGGTCAGGAGGATGGGTCGGAAGCGCGCCGTGCCCGCCTCGGTCGCGGACTCGCGCACGGTGTAGCCTTCGCGGACGTGGCGGTTCACGTAATCGACGAGGACGAGGCTGTCGTTCACGACGACTCCGGCGAGGGCGACGATGCCGCACATGCTCATGATGCTGAGGGCGAATCCCATCACCATGTGCCCGGCGATGGCGCCAACGAGACCGAAGGGGATCACCGCCATCACGATCATCGGCTGGATGTAGGAGTTCAGCGGCACGGCCATGAGGATGTACATGCCGAGGAGGGCGATGACGAATTTCTGCAGAATCTCGGTGACGGATTGGGCCTGGTCCTTCTGCTCGCCTTCGAAGGAATAGGTGACTCCGGGATAACGCTCGACGATGCGGGTGAGGGCACCGGGCTCGACCGGAGGCGGCGGCTGCACGCCGAAACGCTCGGCGATGTTGGCGCGCCACTGCTGGCCTTGTGAAGGACCGGCCTCCCCCGCGGTGAGCGCGGCGACGACCTGGTTGGCGTTGGCACCGGTGGTCTTGTCGATGTCGGCGGTGACGCGGATGGCGCGCTGCTGGTCGGTCCGCTGGATCGTCGCGTAGGCGCGGCCGAACTCCGCCCGGGCCACTTCGCCGAAGGGCACCTCGGTGCCGTCCGGAGTGCGGATTTTGATGCTCTCGAGATTGGCAATGGATTGGCGTTCGTCGCGCGGATAGCGGACGAAGACCTTCACCTCGTTCTTGCCACGCTGGAGCCGCTGGATTTCGTCGCCGTAGAATCCCTGGCGCACCTGCCGGGCGACATCCTCGAGCCGCAGCCCGAGCGCCTCGCCGCGGGGGAGGATGGCGAGTTTCAGCTCGCGTTTCCCTTCGAGACTGGAGTCGGCGATGTCGATCACGCCGGTGAATTGGCCGAGGGCTTCCTTGAGGTCCTCGGTGGCGGCCTCGAGCATCTTCAAATCATCGCCGACCAGCTCGATGTCGATGGCGTTTCCCCCGGCGGCGGATTCGGTGGAAAAGGTCAGCTCGACCGCTCCGGCGACGGGTCCGACGAGGTCGCGCCATTTCGAGACGATCTCGGTGGCGGTGACCTCGCGATCGACGGCGGAGATGAGTTCGATGGTAACCTCGCCGAGATTGGTGGCCCGGGGACTGCCGGCGTTCCCCTGGAAGCCCTCCTGGAAGGGCTGCGATCCGATGCTGGTGAGCATGTTCCGGACAATGGGGGCGCCGTCCTTGGAGCGGAAGTGTTCGTCGAGCCTGGCACCCTCGGCCTCGATGCGGCGGACGGCCTCCTCGGTCTTTTCGTAGGAGACGCCTTGGGCGAGTTTGACCTTGGCGACGATGATGTCCGTTTCCACATCGGGGAAAAACTGGAAGCGAATCCAGCCCGAGCTGACGGTGGCGAAGCTGACGACGAGCAGGCCGATGAAGGCGACGAGGACGACGTAGCGCCGGGCCAGAGTGAACATCAGGAAGGGCCGGTAATAACGCTGCACAAAGTCCTCGAGGCCGCGCGAGAAGATGCGTTGGAAGCGGATGATGGGCCCGGGTTCGCCTTGCTCGCTGGCGGGCTTGAGCAGGGCGAGGTGCGAGGGCAGGACGAGCTTTGACTGGAGCAGGGAGAAGAGCAGGGTCGGGATGACGATGAGAGGAATGTTGGGCCAGATTTTGCCGCTGACTCCGCTGAGACCGAGCATGGGGGTGAAGGCCATCATCGTGGTCAACACGCCGAAGATGACGACGACGCCGACCTCGTGGGTGCCGCGCGGCGCGGCGTCGCGGGGATGTTCGCCCTTGCGGATGCGGCTGTAGACATTCTCCCCGACGACGATCGCGTCGTCCACGACGATGCCGAGGACGAGGATGAAGGCGAAGAGGGAGATCATGTTGATCGAGATGTCGAGATACGGCATCACCATGATGGCTCCGGCGAAGGAAATGGGGATTCCCAACGCCACGAGGAAAGCAAGACTCGGACGCAGGAAGAGGGCGAGGACGATGGTGACGAGGATGAGACCGAAAATCCCGTTGCGGGCGAGCAGGTCGAGGCGGCCGGCGAGGTAGCGCGAATCATCCTTCCAGATTTCGAGGGTGACGCCCGCGGGCAGGGTGCGCGGGGCGTGGTCGTAGACGTAGGTCTTCACCGTCTCGGCGATCTTCAGGGTATCCTCGTTGCCGACTCGGTAGACGTTGATGAGGATGGCGGGGCGCTCGTTGAAGCGGGTGTCGATCTCGTCCTCCTCGAAGCCGTCGCGGATCGTGGCGATGTCGGAGAGTTTCACGACCGATCCATCCGCGCGGGTGACGACGGTGATGGGGGCGAACTGCTCGGCGTTGTAGCGGCGCGCCTCCGTGCGGATGAGGACCTCCCCGCCACGCGTCCTGACAGAACCACCTGGAAGATCGATCGAGGATTGGCGGACGGCGGCGGCGACCTGGTCGAAGGTGAGCCCGTAGCGCCGCAGGGTGTCCTCGGAGACCTCGATGGAAATCTCGTAATCGCGCACCCCGGCGAGGGTGGCCTGGGTGACGGGCACCTTGCCGCCCTTGAAGGTGATCAGGCCGGTGCGGACGCGCTCGGCGATCTCGCGCAAGGTGGCCTCGTCGGTGTCGGCGGACACGGCGATGCTCATGACCTGGGCCTTGATGAGGAGCTCGGAGAGCGTCGGTTTTTCCGCCTCCTCGGCGAGGTTCTGGATCGCGTCGACGCGGGTCTTCACATCGTCCATGACGTTGCGCACATCGTAGGAGCCCTCCACCTCGACGGTGATGGAGGCGACGCCCTGGCTCGCGACGGAGCGGATCGTGTCGATGCCATCGATGTCCTGGATCGCCTCCTCGATGGGCACGATGATGCCTTTCTCCACTTCTTCCGGCGTGGCGTTCGGATAGGGCACCGCGATATGGAGCGCGTCGATCGAGGTCTCGGGAAAGATTTCCTTCTTCAGCTTCGGCCAGGTCATCAGTCCGATGACGAGGACGAGGAGCATGAGGAAATTCCCCGCAACGTGATTGCGGCTGAACCAATAGATGATGCCTTTGGGTTCCTCGCTCACAGGGCGGGTGGGGTTCCGGATTCGGGCGACGCCGGGTCCGCGGTCTTCGGTTCGACCTTCAGTCCGGTGATCATCGAGGGCAGCTCGGTGAGACAAATTCGCTCGCCGTTTTTCAGGCCGCTGCTGACGTAGACGGTGTCACCCTCGCGGAAGATCACGTTCACCTCGCGGAACTGGAGGGTGTTGTCGGGAGAGACAAGGGCGACGCGGTTGAGATCGACGAAGGCGGCGAAGGGCACTTTGGCGACGTCCGGCAGGGCACGACCCTGGACGTGGGCTCTGACAAAAAGCCCGGGCTGGAGCATGCCGGTGCCGTCGGGCGGATCGGATACCTCGGCGACGAGGTAGGCGGAGCGGCTCGCGCGGTCGATCTCGCCCTCGGTGCGGATGATGCGGCCGGGATAGGTGTGGGTGCCGTCGCCGATGCGGCTGGTGATCTCGACGCCGCCCGGCTCACCGACGCCGTTCTTCAGATCGAGCAGGGGAAGCTGGTCGACGGGAATGGGCAGGCGGATTTCATAAGGGCTCGATTCGAAGACCGCGGCGATGACGGCCCCGGGATTGACGTAGCTGCCGATCTCGGTGCGTTTCGAGGCAATGACGCAGTCGAAGGGAGCCTTGATCTCGGTGCGGGCGAGGTCGGCTTCGGCCTTGGCGAGCGCGGCCTCGGCCGACTCGACCCGGGCGGTCGCGGCGCGGAGCTGGGGCACGCGGCTGACGAGTTCGTTCGGCGCGCCTCCGCCCCCGAGTTTCGCCCAATCGCGTTTGGCCTGCTCGGCGCGGGCCTGCTCCTCGACCAGGGCGCTGCGGGCCTCGGCGAGAGTGGAAGCGGCCGTCGCGACCGCGGCGCGGTAGTCGGTGGCATCGATGCGCACGAGCCAATCGCCTTCCTTCGCGCGGAGCCCGACTTCAAATTCCGGATTCGTCTCGACGACCCGGCCCGCGACCTCGGCGGCCAGATCGGCGCGACGGTCGGCCTCGATCAGTCCCTGGGTCGGGAGGGAAAGGCGCACTTCCTCGAGCTTCACCGTCGCCACCTCGACGACCGGCACACTCTCGACAAAGGGCTTTTGCTCGGCGACGGGCCGCGTGATCCAGAGCAGCACCGAGAGGGCGATCGCCCCGAGGAAGATGAGGCCACCGACGAGGACGCGGGCAAAACGTTTCACTTTGGAGTTCATGACTCGGGAGATTTCTCCGCGGGAGGAGCGACGGGACGGAAGCTGCCGCCGAGGGCGAGGTAGAGATCGACGCGGTTGTCGAGCCGCTGCCGCCTCACCGAGATCGCCTGCGAGCGGCTCGTGAAGAGACGCTGCTGGGCCGCGAGCACCGTGAGGATTTCCCCCGTGCCGTTGCGGAACTCCTCCAACGAACGACGATACGCCTCCAGGGCGAGCCGGGATGATTCCTCGAGCGCTTCGACGCGACGGGAGAGATGGCCCTCGGCGGCGAGGGCGTTTTCGACCTCCGAAAAAGCGGTCAGGGCGGCTTGTTCGAATTCGGCGGCGGCAATCCCGATTTCCGAGTCGCGGCGGTCGATGTTGGCGCGGAGGCGCCCGCCTTGGAAGATCGGCTGCGCCAGGTTGCCCGCGACACTCCAGATGCTGAAGTCGCCCGAGAGGATGTCGCCGATGTCCTCGCTGGCGCTGCCGAAGCTGCCGGTCAGGCTGATGGCGGGGAGCAAGGCGCGTTTCGCCTCGAGCAAACGCTGGTCGGCGGCGGCGATGCGGCGCTCGGCGGCAGCGAGATCGGGACGCCGGTCGAGCAGGGTCGCGGGCAGACCGGTCGGCGGCTTCGACGGCAATCCCGGGAGGCGGGCCGAGCTGCCAGAGCGCCCGACGGGATACTCGCCGGCAAGCACATCGAGGAGACGCGCGGTGCGCCCGGCCAGCTCCTCGCGGGCGGCGAGCTGATCCCGGGCCGTCGAGACATCGCCGCTCGCGAGCAGCAACTGCGCGGCGCTGTTTTGTCCCTCCTCCTGGATGCCGCGCTCGAAACGCTCGCGGATCGTCGTTTCGGTGTCGGAAAAGGTCGCGATGGCATTGCGGGCGAGATCGACCTGATCCCGGGCCTCGGCGAGGGCGAACCAGGTCTTCGCGGCCTGCCCCGCGAGGGAAAGCTCCGCCGTGGCCATGTCGAAGGTCGAGGCCTCGAAGTCCGCCACCGCCGCCTTTTTCGCCGCGCGGATGCGGCCCCAGAGATCGAGCTCCCAGCTCAGGTTCAGGGAGAGGCCGAAGCGGTTCGTGCGCGAGCTGAGCACCTCGCCGGGGGGAGCGCCGGGGATGGGAAAGCCGATGAAATTCTGCAGATCGCGCTGCGCGGAAAATCCGCCGTTCACCTGCGGATAAAGATCGGCCCCGATGATCTGGGCATTGGCCAGGGCGACCTCGATGCGTCCGCGCGCCGCCTTGAGATCGCGGTTTTCCGCGAGGACACGGTCGACGTAGGCGGAGAGGTCCTGCTGCCGGAATTCATCGACCCAATCCCAATCGGGCGAGAGCGTCGGCGTCCAGCCCGGACCCGCGACCCAGTGGGCCGGAGCCTTGACCGTGGCGAGGTGCTTCGCGTCCGGAGGCGAAACGCTCCGGCACGAGGCCAGTCCCATCAGGGCGACCAGCGCGAGGCCGGCGGTGACTTTGGTCGACCGCTTGCGCACGGGCTTTTCCACCGCCTCGGCGCGCAGACCTCCGGAAATGAATTCCACGAGCCGGCGCAGGGTGTCCTCCGGCGTCACGGCGGCGACGAGACCGCGGGAAAAGGTGGGAACCCGATCGGCCTGGGTCAGGGCCACGATCATCGTGCCCGCGGCGAGGTGGAGACGCCAGAAAAGCGTGCCCGGATCGAGCTGCGGCAGGCTCGCCGCGAGGGCTTTCATGAAACGCTCCACCACTTCGCGAAAGAGGTCGGCAAGGGCCGCATCGGGATGTTCGCTCGATTCGGCGAAACAGCGCCCCGCCAGCCGCAGGTAGGCGGGAGTCTCGTGGGGCTGCTCCTCGAGCCGCTCGATCAGGGGCCTCACCATCGCCGAAACGATCTCCTCGATCGGCACCGCGCCGTCATGAGCCGCCTCGGCCTCGTCGAGATAACGAAGACGCTGCGCATTGATGGGCGTGATGACCCGGTCGAGCACCGCGTGGATCAGTCCATCGCGCGAGCCGAAATGATAGTTCACCGCCGCCAGATTCGCTCCGGCCCGCTTGGTCACCTCGCGCAACGAGAGACCGCGGAACCCGCTCTCGGCAATGAGCCCCTCCGCCGCATCGAGGATGCGGGCGCGGGTATCGGCGGCCGGTGGGACGATCCGGGACATGACAAGCAGCGAGAAGGAGAAGAAGGAAGCGTAGCGAACAAACGTTTTAAACGGTCGTTTGAAATTCGCAAGCGAAGTTTTGGTCCCTCGGCTGCAAGTAACGTCCACCACCCCTTCGCGGGACGCCGGTCCCCCCCCAATTTTGGAAGGCACGTCGTGAAGAATTTTTCTAAAAAATATTAATTCTATGAATTATATTTCGAAATTGAGCGTCTCCCCGGAACAACCAAACACACTCCATGAAAACACACCGCTTTGTGACTCTCTCGTTCCTTGCCACCTGGCTCGCGACCAGCCTGGTCAAAGCCGATCCCTCCGCTGTCGGTCACTACGGCGGCACCACGATGGGCCCGGTGCTCCCCACCCTGGCCGCTTTCGACTCGAGCGCGCGCGGCATCATCTCGAACCTGGAAATCGTCGGTCTCCAGGCCTATTGCGTGACAACGCTCCCCGGCTCGGGAGCGCAGCCGGCCCAGGTCCGTTCGACGAACATCACGCGCCGCGAGACGCCCCAATTGCGGCTGCGCGCCAACGGCACCTTCACGGGATCGTTCGTCCTTGATGATCCGGGCCGTCTCGATTTCCAAAACGCCCATGTCCGCGTCACCGGCAGATTGAGCGGTCGCCGCGGAGCGGTCACGTTCGTCATCACGCAGAACGAATCGTTCACCGATGGATCGTCGATCGCTTGTGGTGGCACCGTCCGCGTGCCCGTGCGACTCGCGCAACGCCGCTGAGCCAGCGATCGTGAATCACCCGGCGAGACATCCGGGACAATCCTGCACCCAATGGGCGCCACCAAGCTCGACGAGCACGGGGCGCCCCGTCGCGTGGGCGGGTGCGCCAGCGACGACTTCGCAACGGGGTGCAAAGGCACAGCCGCTCACCCCACGGGCGAGATTCGGCGGCAGACCGGGGATCGTGTAGAGCGTCGCTCCCTTGGGTTGCAGGGCGGGAATCGAGCGCTGCAGGGCCCGCGTGTAGGCGTGACGCGGCCTCTCGAACAAGGCCGCCACCGGGGCGCGCTCGACGAAGCGGCCGGCATACATCACGTTCACGTAGTCGCAGACCTCGGAGACGACGGCGAGATCGTGGGTGATGAAAATCACGGCGGTGCCCAGCTCTTCCTGACGCGCCTTGATGAGATCGAGCACCTGTCGCTGGATCGTCACATCGAGAGCCGTCGTCGGCTCGTCCGCGATGAGGATCTCGGGGCGCGTGATCAAAGCCATCGCGATCATGACGCGCTGGCGCATCCCGCCGGAAAACTCATGCGGGTAGGAATGAATGCGGCTCGCCGGATCGGGGATGCCCACCGCGGCAAGTTCGTCGATCGCCCGCGAAAGCGCCTCGCTTTTCGAGATCCCTCCCTGCAGCAGGAGCGGCTCGACGAGCTGGGTCGAGATGCGCAGGTAGGGATTCAGCGAGGTCATCGGATCCTGGAAAATGAACCCGATGCGGCTGCCACGGATCTTTCTCAGTTCCGGCTCCGTGAGCTGCAACAGGTCCACGCCTCCGAAACGCGCCGTCCCGCCTTCGATCCGTCCGGGAGGCGTCGGGATGAGCCCGAGCAGGGAATAACAGGCGACCGATTTGCCCGAACCCGACTCGCCCACGATTCCCACGGTCTGTCCCGCCTCGACATCGAAGGAGACACCATCGACCGCCCGCACGATGCCTTCGCGCGTGTGGAAACTCGTTTTCAGATCACGGACTTCGAGAAGAGGCATGGGGAAAGGGTCACGGGGCGGGCGCGGCAGGAGCCTCGGCCGGGGTCGTCGCGGGCGCGGCGGGTGCCGGGGTGGCGGGAGCAGGTGTCGAGGTGGCCGGCGCCGCCGCAGCCTTGGCGGCTTCCTGCTCGGCCTTTTTCTTGGCGATGTAATCCTCCCAACGGTGGAGCGAATAACCTTCGCCGACGCCACCGATGTCGGCGAGCAGGGCCGAACATTTTTGATGCCACGCCTCCAGATCGGGCGGTCCCTTTTTCTCATCGGCGCTGCCGGGGAAGATCAGGTAGGTGACGGTGAGATCACTCACCGGCCGGTTGTAGGGAGAAGCTTTCGGATTGATCTGCCGCGCGACGCGGAGGGAGGCTTCGCCGAATTTCCAGCTCGGTCCCGCATCGCCCGCGATGGCCGGAAAAAGCTGGTCGTTGTAGATCACCACCGCGAAGTCGCCGATGGCCGGACCAAACTCATTCTCCTCGCGCCGCCCCAGGAGCGAGAGCGGAATCACGATGAAAGGATCCGCTTCGGCGATGAGATAACTGCGCGCCTTCAGATCCGCGACCCGCGGTTTGTATTCCTCGATCTGGGCGCGGAGGTAACGGTTGCGCTCGATGGTGAGGCCGGGAATGGCGAACTCCTTCTCGTATTCCTTCAACTTCGTCTCCCAACGGGAAAGCAGCGGATTCGGCACATTCGTCCGTTTCGGCCAGCCGTAGCTCGTGAAGGGCTGGTAAAACTGCGACATCGAGATGTAGTCGTCGAGTTCGGGCCAGCGATCCCCGTCGGATCCATCGGAGACCACGTCCATCTCTCCTTGGGCGAGCAAGAGCTTGCGGCCCGTGCCCGGGTGCTTCACCTGCAGGATCGTCTCGAGATCGTAGAGATTGTGGCGCGAGAGCAGTTCGTCGATGCGCGTCACGTTTTGCTGGATGCGCTCCGTCTTCAGGCTGTAGAGATGATGGTAAAACGGTGAGACCTCCGCCGCCTCGACCAAGGTGGGGAAATCCTTCAGCATCTTCGGGAGATGCGCGTTGATCGAGGCCAGCTCCGCGACCGATTCGTTCGGCTTCGGCACGGTGAGCTTCACCTTCATCTCGATCTCGTAGCTCGGATCGCGCTCGCGCTCTTTCACCGCGGTGTCTCCCTGCGTCGTGATCATTTCCGTCTTCACCGGGATGCCGCTCCAGAGTTTCGCGACATCCACCTTCTTCCACTCGACATAACCCGAAGGCATCGGTGGTTTCACCTCGACGATCTTTTCCACGATCTTCTCTACCGGCACCTGAACGACCTTCTCGACCTCCACGATCCGCTCTTTCGCCGGCGCGTCGGCCGGACGGACCTGGGCCGGAGCATCGCCTCCGCGCGTCGTGCCCCCCAGCCACGAGATGAGAGCCCGTTTCAAGGCGGGTCCGTTGCCCGTGAACTTCACCACCGCGAGCCCTACGCCGAGAACGAGCCCCCCGAGCAGAATCATCCATAGGAAATGGGTGAAGAATCCGCTTCCAGAGCGCTTGCGAGGCGATCGTCTTCCCGACCCGGGCTTCGGCACGTCGAAAAACTCTTCCTTGTCGTTCATCTCTTCGGTGCCGAAGCTTCGCAGGGAACCGCGCTCCGGACAAGTGGAATGCGCACGGCGACCCCTGCGTTAAGAGAGGTCTTATTCACGTCATCCCGTCCAGCGCAGGACTGACGCGACGGCAGCCTTTCGGGGTATACTCGTCGATGATGCGTCGCTTTTTCACTGGTCTCGTTGCCTTCGCCCTCCCCGTCCTCGCCCGGGCCGAGATCGATTTCGTCCATCAGGTCGTGCCGGTGCTGAAGCAGCATTGCGCCGAATGCCACGGCGGCAAGGAGGCGAAGGGCGGCTTCTCGCTCAACACCCGCGAGCTCTTCCTCGAGGACGATGCCGCGGTCCCGGGCAAGGCGGCGGAATCGTATTTCCTCGAGTTGATCGCCGAAACTGATCCCGATCTGCGGATGCCGCCTCCGAAAAAGAAAAAGGATCCCGTCCCGGCCGAGGCCGTCGCCCTTCTCAAGGCCTGGGTCGACGAGGGCATGAAGTGGGAGCCGGGTTTCACCTTCGGCGAACCCACCTACGAACCGCCGCTGAAGCCGCGCCATCCTGAAGTTCCCGCCATCACCGAAAACCGCGAAAATCCCGTCGACCGCTTCATCGACGCCTACCTCGCTGAGCGGAAACTCCCCCGTCCCGATCCCGCGGACGACGCCACCTTCCTCCGCCGCGTCCACCTCGACCTCGTCGGCCTGCTCCCGACCCCGGAGGAGACCCGCGCCTTCCTTGCCGACAAGTCTCCTGACAAACGCACCAAACTCGTTGACTCCCTCCTCGCCCGAGACCTCGACTATGCCGATCACTGGCTCACTTTCTGGAACGACCTCCTCCGCAACGACTACGCCGGCACGGGTTTCATCACCGGCGGCCGCAGCCAGGTGAGCCGCTGGCTCTACGACGCGCTGAAGGAGAACCGGCCCTTCGACGCGATGGTGCGCGAGCTGATCGCCCCGCCCACTCCGGACAGCGAAGGATTCATCAAGGGGATCGAATGGCGCGGCGACGTGAGCGCCGGCCAGACCCTGCCGATCCAGTTCGCCCAGAGCCTCTCGCAGTCCTTCCTCGGCATCAACATGAAGTGCGCCTCGTGCCACGACAGCTTCATCGACCGATGGAAGCTCGGCGAGGCCTACGGACTGGCCGCGATCTATTCGGAAACGCCTCTGATGATCCACCGCTGCGACAAACCCACGGGCGAGACGGCAAAAGCGGCGTGGCTTTTCCCCGAGATCGGGCAAGTCGACCCGGCGGCGGCGAAGGCCGAGCGGCTCAAGCAGCTCGCCGCTCTCATGACCCATCCGGAAAACGGCCGCGTCACCCGCACGATCGTGAACCGTCTCTGGGGCCAACTGATGGGCCGCGGGCTCGTTCATCCCCTCGACGCGATGCAGACGGAGCCCTGGCACGCCGACCTCCTCGACTGGCTCGCGAGCGATTTCGCGGAGCACGGCCAGGATCTCAAGCACACCCTGCGCCTCATCGCCACCTCCGCTGCCTACGGCAGCCGCGCCGAGGTGACGAAGGGCGAGGACGAGGGCGCATCCTACGTCTATGCCGGCCCCCGCGCCAAGCGCCTCAGCGCCGAGCAGTTCGTCGACCTGATGTGGAGCCTCACCGGCACCGCGCCGCGGGTCTTCGACGCGCCCGTCATCCGCGGCAAGAGCGATCCCGAAACCGCCGCGAAGCTCGCCCGGAATTCGAGCTGGATCTGGGGCCCTTCGGCCGCGGCCGGTCCTCCGCCGGGCGGCGAGAAGATCCTCCTGCGAAAGGATTTCAAACCGGCCAAGGCGGTGCAGTCGGCGGGCGTGGTCGCTGCGGCCGACAACAGCTTCACCCTCTACCTCAACGCCCAGCAGGTCCTCGCCGGAGGTGACTGGTCGAAACTCGAGTCCGCTCCCGTGACGATCAAAGCCGAGGGCGTCAACCGACTCCTCCTCGTCGCGGAGAACGGCTTGAAAACGCCCAACCTCGCCGGTGCCTTCGCCGCGCTCCGCATCGTCTACACCGACGGCACCGAGGAGGTCATCGCCACCGACGAGAGCTGGACCGTTTCCAACAAGGTGCCTCCCGGCAACAAACCGGCCGAATGGAAGATCCCCGAGCTGACCTGGGAGAAGGTTGTTCCCGTCTCCCTCGATGCCTGGTCGACTGCGGTCGATCCGCAGGTGGGAACCTTGCTTGCCTCCTGCTCCGTGACCTCGCCCCTCATGGTGCGCGCCGCTCTCGTGAAAAGCGACTTCCTGATGCGCAGCCTCGGACGTCCCAACCGCGACCAGATCGTGACCTCGCGTCCCAACGAACTCACCACCCTCGAGGCGATTGACCTCTCCAACGACGCCACTGTCGCCAAGGCCCTCGAGGCCGGAGCCAAAAAACTCGCCGCGTCCCACGGAAAAACGCCCGATCGTCTCATTGAGGAACTTTATCTCTCCACCCTGACAAGAATGCCAACGGACGAAGAAAAATCCCTCCTCCGCGAAGTCCTCGGTGAAAAAGCCGAACCCCAGACCGTCGCGGACCTCACCTGGTCGCTCTGGATGATGCCGGAGTATCTGCTGGTGAGGTGAATCAAACCCTCTTTCTTCAACGATCCCACCCTGTTGACTCACGAACCTTCCTTTTCGTAGTGGTGACGTCCACGTCGCCACCTCCTCCGACCGCGACACTGGTGGCGACCTGGAGGTCACCACTACTCCCTGACTCCAACACTCCACGACTCCATGGACGCCGATTTCGATCCCTCCGCCCCCGATCCCATCATCCGGCGCGATTTCCTGAAGCAGCTCTCCGCCGCCGGCGTCGCCGCGTGGATGAGCGGGGAACCGCAGCTCGTCCGCGGCAAAGACATCGCCCATCCCGAGGCCAAGGCCGACGCCTGCATCCTCCTCTGGCTCGCGGGAGGCATGGCCGCACCCGAGACCTTCGATCCGAAACGCTACGCGCCCTTCACCAAGGGCATGGAGGTGAAGTCGGTCCTCTCCACCTTCCCCGCGATCCCCACCTCGGTCGACGGATTGCAGATCTGTCAGGGGATGGAACACATCGCGAAGATCATGGACCGCGGCACCCTGATCCGCTCCGCGGTGCAGCCCGATCTCGGCAGCATCCTCCACTCGCGCCACCAATACCACTGGCACACCGGCTACGTGCCGCCACAGACCGTCGCCTGCCCGCACCTCGGGGCCTGGTTCGCGCGGGTGCTGGGACCGAACAATCCGGTGATGCCACCATTCATCAACATCGGCCAGCGCCTCGAAGGCGTCGGCGAAAAGGAGGAGCTCAAGGCCTTCACCACCGCCGGCTTCTTCGGCAGCGAATACGGTCCCATGAACCTCCCCTTCCCGGAGGAAGCCGCCAAGTCGGTCCAGCCGCCCGAGGGCATGACCTCCGAACGCTTCGCGAACCGCGACAAACTCTATCGCCGCCTCGTCGACCAGAGCCCGCACCGCGACTACGCGAGCGACTACCAGCAGGAGTCGATGCTGCGCTCGATGGACAACGCCTACCGTCTCCTCGCCTCGAAGGAACGCCTCGCCTTTGACCTCAACCAGGAGTCCGAGGAAGTCCGCAAGATCTACGACACCTCGCGCTTCGGGCGCGGTTGTCTCCTCGCCCGCCGCCTCGTCGAGAACGGCGCCCGCTTTGTCGAGGTGACGACGGAATACGTGCCCTTCCTCCATTTCGACACCCACGCCGATGGTCACGCCACCGTCGCCCGGCTGCATGCCGAAATCGATCGGCCCATCGCCCAACTCATCCTCGATCTCGAGGAGCGCGGCCTGCTCGACCGCACCCTCGTCATCATCGCCTCCGAGTTCAGCCGCGACGCCCTCATCGAAGGCAAGCCCGGCTCGAACGCGAGGGATCAGGCCGCCCACAAGGGCGACACGATCGAGGAGGAGAAACACTACGGTCTGCACCGTCACTTCACCGGCGGCACCAGCGTGGCGCTATTCGGAGGCGGGGTGAAAAAGGGTTTCGTCTACGGCAAGACGGCTGATGAACGCCCGCTCGTGGCGGTGGAGAATCCCGTCACCGTTGAGGACCTGCACGCCACCATCATGACCGCAATGGGCGTCAGCCCGAAGACCGAGTTCACGATCGAAGGCCGCCCCTTCTACGTGACCCAGGATGGCAAGGGCAAGCCGGTGATGGAGATTTTCGGGTGACGTGTCTTCACTGACGCACCAGACGCTGCAGGGCATCGAGCTTTTCCCTTACTTCTCCATTCAGATCGGCGGGATCACAGAGGTCCAACAGTTCGTGGAGGCTCCCTTTTCTCGCCAACATCCGGGTGCCGGTTTCTTTTGCGAGGCGACGGAAAAATGCCTCGGCAAAAAGGCTCAGCTTTTTGTTTTGCGTTTGCGCACGCCAAAGGGTCTTCCGGGTGGAAGGATCGAGCTTCTGATAATTGGTGAAATCCTCCGGATTGCCGTCGAAAATCTCTTCGAGGATCAGGTCGTCCAACAACTGTCGTCGGGTGCGCGCGAAAAGCTCTTCGTTCGGTGCCCCACGGTCTGCCCACGCCAGCAGGAGTTCCGGGGTAACAAAGTAGTTCTCCGGCTCATAACGCTTCCACATCAGGATTTCGAGACCGGCCTCAAGGCCTTCCCGGGGTTGTTTTCCATCACCGTCGCGAATCACCAATCCACGCAATCCGGGAAGCATGCCACGCAAGGCATGAAAGTGTTCTCTGGCGCTCAAGCCGTAGCCCCCTTCGACACGTTCCAGTTCCTCATCCTGACTCCGTTCGGGCCCCGGGAAGTTATCCTCCAAATAATAAACGTTCAAGCTCGCCCCATCATCCAGGGCGGCCAATACCGGATGATCCAACCGGTCCGCGAAAGCGCGAAGCATGTCCACGTCCGTGCTTCCTTCCACATAGAATACGTGGCCTGTCTCCCTCGCTTTCACATAGTGCTCGGCACCGAAATGCTTCAAGGCGTTGGTGATTCCGCTCTTCGTCGCCAGATTCTCGGCTTGCCCACCGAGGATCAGTGTCAGATTCGTGTCCAGCGCTTCACGCAGCACCACCTCCGAATGCGTCACCATCACGACCTGACATCTATTCCGGTGCGCGATGTCGCGGAGCAGCACGTAGACCTGCTGTTGACGGAGTATCTCGAGATGCGCGTCCGGCTCGTCAATCAGGAGAACGCTGCCCTTGTGCGAATAAAGATGCGCAAAAATCAGCAGCATCTGCTGGAAACCCCGCCCTGAAAGTGACAGATCCAGAACACCCGTGGTACCTTCCTGCTCATATCCGAGATCCACGGCACCGATCTCGTTTTCCACTGGCACCGAAAGCCGCACCCGGAAAAGGCGCCGCATGAGATCGGTGACTTCCTGCCAGTCATGGGGGTTCGCCTGCTGCACCATCAGGCAGAGATTGCGGAGGACTTCCGCCGTGCGTCCGAGGCCAAGATTGTAGTTGATCCGATTGGGCTGGATCACCGCCTCATCCGCCGACGTGCCCGACATTGGATAAAGGAGCGACACATCCAGCTTGGCTCCGGCTTCAACCGCTCCCTCGTTGGACAACGTTTCCTCCGTGGGCTGGCAGTAAACGATCTCATCGCTGGAATGGTGGGTGAACAACATCGTCACGGGCACGGGTTGCCCGCTCACATCCACCGCCACGGTGATGCGGAGTTTGTTTCCAGCCTTCAGATCGTGCCAAAAGTGGCGTGTTTTCGGCACCGGCACCGCCACGATGCCCAGACGGTTCAGCGCCTTGCCCAAACGTTTCTCGGCTCTGGAGTTCTCGGACTCCAATTTCCAGGTGCGAAGGCCGATACTCCAGAGAGCGATCGCCTGAAGCGCACTCGTTTTTCCGCAGTTGTTCGGACCGATGAGGACGGCGGGATGATCCAACTCAATGCGCTGGATTTCCCCGTAGCGCTTGAAGTTTTCAATCTCGACGTAGTGGAGCAGCCTCATGGACCCAGTATGAGCCGTAGCCGCGGGAAAACAAATCCTTCATTTACGGGAAAGACGGAAGTTACCGCTTCGATCGCCGCCCCGGAAAATACACCCATCAGGAATTGAACCTGAACCTTCGGCTTCGGAGGCCGACGTAATATCCATTTTACTATGGGTGCGTCGCAACGGGTCCGGGCACAGGGCACCGGGGCATCCGCAGGGCGGACAAGATGCGGCCAACCCGGGCTTCGCGCAAGTGCGAAGGTCGTCTCGTGGTCACGCGGGTCTGGAAACGGCCCTTTACACCCTCCGGCCGAGGCCCTATCGTCCCGGCCCGCCGGAAAACCGGGGCAAATCCCCCCGAGGGCGGCTTTTCCATGGGCTCGACTCCCCGCAAACGCATCGTCATCAAGATCGGCACCGGCGTCCTCACCCGCAACGCGGGCGGCGGCATCGACCACGCCATGATCGCCCGTCTCGCCCAGGCCATCGCCGACATCCACGCGGCGGGCCAGGAGGTGATCGTCGTCTCCTCCGGCGCGGTCGGAGCAGGCATTCCGGCCTTCGGCCTCGAGAAACGCCCCACCGAGATCGAGATGCTCCAAGCTTGTGCCGCCGCCGGCCAGGCCCGCCTCATGCACCTCTACGAAAGCCAATTCGGCCATCACGGCCTGAAGGTCGCCCAGCTCCTCGTCACCCACGAGGACCTCCAGGACGAACGACGCAGCGGCAACGTCCTCGCCACCCTGAACGCGATCCTCGCGCACCGCGGCGTCGTGCCGATCATGAACGAGAACGACTCGGTCTCGGTCTACGAACTGAAGGTCGGCGACAACGACACGCTTTCCTCCATCGTCGCCCGCCTCGCCGGGGCCGACATGCTCATCCTCCTCACCAGCGTGCCCGGCCTCACCGGTCCCGATTCGGTCTCGGAGGACGACATCATCACCCACGTCGAGGATGTCGAAACGGTGCTGCATTTCGCCCGCGATGAAAAAGGCGCCCTTTCCGTCGGCGGCATGGCGAGCAAGCTCCGCGCCGTCGAGGCGGCGGTGAACTCGGGCATCGAGACCCTCATCGCGAGCGGACTGAAACCCGAGCAACTCCCCGACCTCGTCGAAGGACGCGGCATCGCGACCCGTTTCCGGCCCAAGGCGAAAACGGATCCCCTTTCCTCCTGACCTCCCCTCCTTTCATGACCCCGGACGACATCGGACGCGAAGTGCGCCTCATGGGCGAGCAGGCCCGCGCCGCCTCCCACGCCCTCACCAAACTCTCCACGGCGGAGAAAAATACCATCCTCCTCGCGATGGCCGATGCCCTCGTCGCACGCGAGCCGGAGATCCTCGCGGCCAACGCCCTCGATCTCGCCGCCGCGGACGAAGCCGGGCTCAGCACCGCGATGCAGGACCGCCTCCGCCTCGACTCCGCCCGCATCGCGGCGATGGCCACCGGCATCCGCGAAGTCGCCGCCCTGCACGATCCGACCGGCGAAATCCTCCGCGAATGGACCCGCCCCAATGGTCTCCGTCTCCAGAAAAAACGCACGCCCATCGGGGTGATCGGGATCATTTTCGAAAGCCGGCCCAACGTCACCGCCGATGCCGCGGTGCTCTGTTTCAAAACCGGCAACGCGACCATCCTCCGCGGCGGCAAGGAGGCCATCCACTCGAACCGCGCCATCGCCGCCGCCCTCCAGGAAGGCGGCGCGCCCGCCGGACTGCCGGATCACAGCATCCAGCTCATCCCCTTCACCGATCGCGAGAGCGTGCGCCACCTCTGCGAGATGGACCAATGGCTCGATCTCATCATTCCACGCGGTGGTGCCAGCCTCATCGAAGCGGTCGTCAGCATGGCCCGCATGCCGGTGATCAAACACTACGACGGCATCTGCCACGTCTACGTCGATCAGGACGCCGACTTCGACATGGCCGAGGCCATCACGATCAATTCCAAAACGCAGAAGCCCTCGGTCTGCAACGCCGCCGAGACCCTCCTCGTGCATCGTGACATCGCCGCGACCTTTGTTCCGCAAATCGTCGCGGCCCTCGCGGCAAAGAACGTCGAAGTGCGTGGCGACGAGGCCTTCCGCGCCTTCGCTGGAGAAGCCGCCGTCGTCCCGGCGACCGAAGCCGACTGGACCACGGAATACCTCGACTTCATTCTCTCGGCGAAAGTCGTCGATGATCTCGACGCCGCCATCGCCCACATCAACCGCTACGGCTCGCATCACACCGACTCGATCGTGACGCGAGACGAAGCCGCTGCGGCAAAATTCCAGCTCGAGGTCGACAGCGCCTGCGTTTTCTGGAACTGCTCGACGCGTTTCGCCGATGGCGGTGAATTCGGCTTCGGCGCCGAGATCGGCATCAGCACCGACAAACTCCACGCCCGCGGCCCGATGGCCCTCGAGGAGCTCTGCAGCTACAAATATCTTGTCTCGGGCGACGGTCAGGTGAAGGGGTGAGGCCCCTTCGTGGCCCCGCCTTCACTCCCGCCACAACCACCGCATCGAATCCGGAAAGATCGCGCCGCCGTGGTTGCCGTTGTGGGCGCCCTCGCCGAAGACGAACTCGTAATCGTAGCCCGCGAACTTCAGCGCCGCGGCCATCTCCTGGTTGGCGAGAGGCCAGTTGCCGTGCTCGTTGTCGAGATCGTTCGAGCCGTCCTGGAGGAAGACACGCAGCGGCTTTTTCTCCGTCTTGCGGATGAGCGAGGGATAGACGTGTCCGCCGCGGATGTTGGTGAAGCTGCCGATGTGGCTGAGGACCTTGCGGAACAGATCGGGCCGCTCCCACGCCACGGTGAAGGCGCAGATCCCGCCCGAGCTCATCCCGCAGATGGCGCGCTGCTCCGGGTCGTCGGTGAGGCGCAGGGTCTTGCCGACCTCGGCGAGGATTTCCTTCTCGAGAAACTCCGCATACTTCGCGTCGAGGGAATCATACTCGACCGAGCGGTTGCTCCCCACGCCCTGGGGGGCCTTCCACTTCTGCGGCTCCTTCAGCTCTTCCGCGAACCAGCCCGGATTGATGAAGATCCCGATCATGACCGGCAATTCCTTCGCCGCGATGAGATTGTCGAGCACCACCGGGACGCGCACCTGACCCTTTTCATCGACGTAGGCATGCCCGTCCTGGAAGACCATCACCGCCGCCTTCTCCGAACCCTGCGGGTCGTACTGGGCGGGCACGTAGACGAAATACTCGCGGATCGTTTTCGGGAAGACCGTGCTTTTCCAGACGTGCTTCGTCACCTTTCCTTGCGGCACACCCTCCTTGCGCTCTGAATCGGGGCCGAAGGGATACTCCTTTGGCTTGGGCGCGTCCTGGGAGTGCGCGGTCAGGCAGGAAAAAGAGAGCAGGGCAAACAGGGCGGGGAGTTTCATGGCGGGAGTATGACCGGATCCCCCGCGCCGCACAAGCGTCACTTGAGCATCGCTTTTCCCGACGGGAACGTTAAGGTATTCCGCCTTTCGACGACTTACCCCCATGGCTTCCCTCCGTCTTCCCCTCTTCGCCCTCGCCGGACTCCTCGCCGGGTCCGCATTCGCCCAATCGACGCCCGTGCGCGACAAGAACGTCGAGGCTCGTCTCGTCGCGAGCGTTTCGACGATCCAGCCGGGCGTGCCCTTCACCCTCGGCCTGCATTTCACGATCGACCGCACCTGGCACACCTACTGGGCGAATCCGGGCGACACCGGCATCCCCACCTCGCTGAATCTCACCCTCCCCGAAGGATTCACGGCCGGCCCGCTCCAGTTTCCCGTGCCGAAAAAATTCATCACCGACTACGGATTCGGAGTGAAGGAAGCGGGCTTCGGATACGAGACTTCCGTGATCCATCCGATGACGATCACGCCGCCGGCCACCCTGCCCCCCGGACAAAAAGTCACCCTCTCGGGCAAGGCGGGCTGGCTCATGTGCGACCCCAACACTTGCGTCCCGGGCAAGGCCGACCTCTCCATCACTCTCGAGGTGGGCGCCGCCGCCGCGCCTTCGCCCGACGCCACCGCGATCGAGGCCGCCGTCGCCAAGCTCCCCAGCCCCATCGCCGCGCCGATGAAGGCCGCGCTCGAAGGAACGAATGTCGTCCTCACCGCGACGATTCCGGCGGGATCCATCCCCGAGGGCGCGAAACTCGCCTTCCATCCCCTCAAAAACCAGGTCCTCGATCCCTTCGCCGATCCCACCGTCACCGTCGCGGGGGAAACGGTCACGATCTCCGGTCCCAAACACGAGTCCCTCACCGCGGCGCCCGCCGACTTTGCCGGAGTCCTCGCGGTCGAGGTACCGGGGAAAAAGACCGGCTTCGAACTTTCCACGAGCGGCGTCACCACGACCGCGGCGCCCGCGACGACGGAACCCGCCACGCCCGCGGGCGATCCTGACAAAACACCCGACCCGTCCTCGACAGCAGCCTCCACCCCCGAAGAACTCCCCTTCGGCGGAGGCCTCTTCGGTGTGCTCCTCGCCGCCTTCCTCGGCGGCATCATCCTGAACGTGATGCCCTGCGTTTTCCCCGTGATCTCGCTGAAGGTCATGTCCTTTGTCGGACAAGCCGGTGAGGACCGCAAAAAGGTCTTCGCCCACTCCGCCGTCTTTGCCCTCGGCATTCTCGTCTTCTTCTGGGCGCTCACGATTATGATGCTCGTGATCAAGTCGGCGAGCGGCGGCGAGGTCGGATGGGGGGCCCAGCTCCAGTTTCCCGGTGTCGTCATCGGACTCATCGTCATCATGGTCCTCGTCGCGATGAGCCTCTTCGGCGTCTTCGAGATCGGGGCCTCCATGACCGCGGTCGGCGGTGATCTCGCCAACAAATCGGGCTACGCCGGCAGTTTCTGGAGCGGCGCCCTCGCTGTCCTCCTCGCCACGCCCTGCACCGCTCCGCTCATGGCTCCGGCGATCGGCTTCGCCCTCTCGCAATCGGCGCCGGTGATGTTCCTCGTCTTCACCACTCTCGGACTCGGACTCGCCGCGCCCTATTTCCTCTTCGCGATCTTCCCCAAACTCCTCGACGTTCTCCCCGCCCCCGGCGCCTGGATGGAGACCTTCAAACAGTTCATGGGATTCCCCATGCTCGCCGTCGTCGTCTGGCTCTCCGGCGTGCTCTCGAAGCAGCTCAACACCGCCGGACTCCAATGGGCCCTCGCCGCAGTCCTTTTGGTGGCTTTGGCAGGATGGATCTACGGACGCTTCGGCGGGTTCGACCGTTCCACCACCGCGAGGATGAAAGGACGGCTCACCGCCCTGCTCGTCTTCCTCGTCGCCCTCGGCGTCGCCTGGGACGCCTCCGCGAAACGGCCTCCGGCGAACACCATCGACATCGCCGAGGTCATCGCCAAACACCGCGCCGAGGGCAAACACGTCTTCGTCGATTTCACCGCGGAATGGTGCGTCACCTGCAAGGTCAACAAGCGCGTCGCGATCAACACCGAGACGGTCCAGAATGCCTTCCGCGACAACAACGTCGCCTTCGTCACCGCCGATTGGACCAACGAGGATCCGAGCATCACGAAGCTCCTCGCCGAATTCGGTCGCGCCGGAGTGCCCTTTTATCTGCTTTACCCCGCCGACACGAGCAAGGAACCGATCCGCTTCGGCGACGGGATTCTCACACAAGGGGCGATTCTGGAGGCGATCGGGAAGTTGTGAGGGATCTCCTCCATTTCCGGCATCACCGCCAAGACATTTCTTGACCGTCGGCCCGCCGGTTCCCTACTCTCGGGCATGGTGCGTCGCGTCGCTCTGAGTCTTGGATTCGTCTTGCTCTTTCTGGGAGGATGGGCGGTCGGCGCGCGGCTCACGTCAGTCGAGGCCATCGCCCCGGTGAAACCCGGGACGCCCACTGTCTCCGAGAAGGCACCCACGACACCTGGAGAATCGCTGGAGAACCTTCTCGCACGGGTCGGGTCCGCCAAGCCCTCCGAGTTCGCCGCGCTTTATCGGGAGATGTCCGCATCGGGAGTGGCGAACCTCGACCTTCTCACGGCAAGGCGCACCCTGCTACGGCGATGGGTCCTTGAAGATCCCGGTCAGATCAATTGGACGTCCGGAGCACCGGAACCCTTCTACACCAGCGAATCCCTGTCCGAATTGGCCGGGGTCTGGCTCCAAACCGACCCATCTGGATTGTTCGCGTGGATGGAAGGCCTCGACGGGCACCATGGACACATGGTCCGCAAACACCTTGCCCTCACCGCGCCCGAGCCCTTTCTGGCCCACACCGAGGGAATGGGAAAAGGACCTCCGGAATGGGACAAGGAGATCGCCACCGCCTTGATTACCATCGCTGACGAAGATCCCACCAGAGCGATTACGCTTTTCCAAGCCATGGGTCTATCAGAGTCCATCAAGGGAATTCGAGTCGATCCAGGCTCGACCTCATGGAACGACACTGACGACCTACCCTCCGAGCTCGCCGCTCTGCTTTCACAAACCGATCCCGACGCTGCCATCGCATTCGCGCGCTCGCTGAAGACCCCGGAGGCACGGAAGAACGCCTTCACCGCCACCCTCGCCGCGATCACGGCGCAATCTCTCGAAGCCGGCGAAGAGCGGATGCAAGAACTCCTCGACGAAACCGGGGTCACCGCTTCTTCGCTCGTCTATCCCATCGCGGGGCGCGATCTGGCCAAGGCAATGCAATGGGTCGAGCGCCACGAGGATCCGGATGACGCGCCGATCACTCTTGCCTCACTCTCCGCCAAAGTCCGCGACCTCGAAACCCTTCGGAAACTCTCTGGACAAATTCAGAACGAGACCGTCCGCGATGCGTTTCACCTCATGGTTTTCGAAGAGTGGAGCCGGAGACCGGCGGACCTCGGCGTCCGATGGGCGCTCGAAGCACCTGCCGCGATGCGCGACGAGGCTTTGAAGATGCTTGCCCACGCGTTCGGTGCCGATCAATACGACGAGGCCATGAACGCTTCCGAATCGATCACCGATCCCGCGGCCCGCACCTTGTTTCAGGAACGCCTTCACCTGGGTCTCGCCGCAAGCGATCCCGAACGGGCCCTCGCCTTTGCCGCCGCCTCCGGCAAGCCAGCACTGCGCGACGCCATGCTCCGAAAGGCCCTCGACGACCACTCAGACAACGCCGAATACTCCATCGGGGAACTGCTTTCATGGGCAGGGGAGGGCGAACTCGATCGCGTCCCCGAGCAAGTCATACGCTCCCTCGGTTCCCGCTACTTTGAGGAATCGCCCGAAGCCGCCCTTTCGTGGATTGAGTCCCGACCACCGCGCCAAAAGAACTCCATGCTTCGATCCCTTGCTGTTTCCGCGGCAAGGGAGAATCTCGAGGCCGGCCTCGGCATGACAAACCGGATCAAAGATTCGGCGGAGCGCCACCGTGCGGTCAGAAGTATCGCGTCCGACCTCTCCGAAACGGATCCGGCGCGTGCTTTCCACCTCTTATCCGGGCTGGACCGGATTCCGGTGGATTCCCTTGAAAGACCCCTGAAAAACTGGGCCCGCCGCGATCCCACGGCCGCCCGCGCCGCGCTCGCGTCGGCGACCCAACTAAGCCCGACCGAGCGCGCGCGTCTCGAAACCTGGATCTACGCACGGGAATGAAGTGGATCGCCGCCGGTTTCACCGCCTTGCTTGCGGGTGTTTTGTCAGGGTGGCTTGCCTCCTCTGGATCAAGTGTTCCCGTCCCGGCTCCGGACGCTTCAAAGAGCCATGACATGGTAGTGACCTTCCTCGGCACGGCGGAACGCAAGATCTCCGCTGGTGATCTCCTCTCGCAGCCACCTGGGAATGGCAAGCGCACCCGATCGGATTACCTCGACCTCCTTGAACAAGCCAACCAACAGCACGACACCGCCCTCCGCCGTGCCATACTTAGGGAATGGGCGATGCAGGACAACGCGGACGGCATTCACGCCGTTTTCGCGCTCGGCAACCGCCTTGAAGGCTGGCAATTGCTCCAGGAATGGACCCTTCAACATCCGTCCCTGGCCGCCGCGTTCGTCGAAACACTCAAGGTGGAGAAGGGCGAAGAACGCCAACGCGACAGAATCGTGGCCACCGCCATCCAATCACTGCTGCTCACCAATCCCGAACAAGCTCTCGACATTGAAGGAAGATTCCGACTCGACGAATTGTCCCTCCTACTCATGGCGAACGCTTCCCTGCGTTCGCCCGGAGATGCCTCTCCGCAGGCCATCTTGAAAGTTCTCGGCGGATTCCGCAATCATCGTCTCCGCTCTCAACTTCTCAGCAACCTCGTTTCAACCGATCAAATTCCGCCTCAGGACGCCATCGAATGGGCGCTGGGACACACCTCGCGTCCGACAAACCAACCGATCATTACCCACACCATCTTCTTGTGGATGCAGCGCGATCCAGCCTCCGCTCGCGATTACTTTTCAAAAAGCCTCGATCGCGGCCGCGAAAGCCGTGATCTGGTTCGGCCCTTTCTTCGTTATCTCGCCAACCAATCTCCTGAGGAAACGCTGGCTTGGATGAGGGAGCAGGATCGCGAAAAGCTCGCGGCCGTCGCGCCCTTCGATTGGCGTCGGATTGATCGTGATAAACACGCAAAGTTCGCCGCAGCTCTGGGAGGGGACTATCCCGAATTCGCCCCACCCGTCGAACCGGCCTCCACTCTGCCGCAGGCCGAATCGAAACATCTCCCCGCGACTTGGCCGCCGCAGACTCCCGAGGAAGCTTTGGCATGGGTAAAGATCTCCACTGATCGTCCGGAACTTGGCGCGGATCATTGGACCCCCGAAACACTCGACGCGGCACTCGCTCTCCTGCCCGATCATCCCGAACTCGAGAGAACAGCGATCACCCGTGAACTCGCAGGCGGCTGGGCGAGGAAAGATCCCGTTAAAGCGATCACGTGGGCGTCAAGCCTGCCCGATGAGGAAAGTGCGGCGGTCGCGGAACATGCCTTGGAAGTCTGGCACGATTATGACCCACCCGCCGCGCGACATTACGTCGAGTCGATGCCCTCGGGTGAGTTCCGTGCTTACGCCGTCGAGACCGTAGTGGAAGACTGGATCCGGGAAAACCCCGCTTCCGTGACCGCGTGGCTGGACTCCCTCGGGCCAGGCTTCGAGACGGACGTGGGACGCCGCGTCGCCGCTGACCGCCTTTCGTCACGTGACCCTGAAGCGGCCTACTACCAGGCCCGGGCCATCAACCACCCGGTGATGCGCGAGGAGTGGGTCGAAAAGTCCATGCGATCGCTCCTGCGCCAACCCGAGCGCGTCATCGCCCTGCTTCCGAAGTCAGGCTTGCCGCCCGAAACGCAGGGGAGGATCGAAAAGGAAGCCCGTGCCGCCTTGGAACGAAAGCAGTAGCGTTTCTTACTCCGCCTCCGCAGCCCCCTTCACCACTCCCGCGATCACATCGGGCACGTCCGTGATGATCGCGTCGGCACCGCGTTTCAGCCAGAGGGTGGCAATGTCAGAATCGTTTACCGTCCACAGAGCCAGCCTCGCTCCAAGAGCGCGCACCCGCGGCAGATCGGTTTCGAGGAGGTCGGCATGATTCCACCCGACCCAGTCAGGTTGGAGACCAGACAGGGTCGAGTGCTTCGCCGCGTCGAGCTCCTTGCTGCCGAGCGCGCCGATTTTCACCTCCGGCATCTCCCGGCGGAAGGCCGCGAGGAACTTCCAGTCGAAACTCTGCACGATGACCCGGTCGGCCGCCTCCAACGCGTGGATCACCCTGGCGTAAGCCGCCGCATCGCCGGTCTTGTGTTCGATCAACGGGATCGCGCCGCCCTCGAGACACAACCTGACGGCCTCTTCAAAACGCGGCACCGGTTCGCCGGCGAATGAACCCTTCGTGAACCACTTGCCGACATCGAGGGTTTTGACCGTGGCCCAATCGAGCGATTCGATCGTGCCGGAGCGACCCGCGAGCCGGTCGAGTTCCTGGTCGTGGAAAAGCACGAGTTCGCCGTCCCTCGTACTGCGCACGTCGAATTCAATCACCTTCGCGCCGAGACGCAGAGCTTCACGGATGGCCGCGGCCGTATTTTCCGGCGCGATCGCCGAAGCACCGCGGTGGGCGATGACGAGGGGTTCGGCGAATACGGGAGTGGCCATGAAGAGCGAAGCGATGAAGACGAGGCGCATGTCAGGAAATTTTCAGGATCCGCTTCGCGTTCCCGGAAAGGATCTTCGCCCGCACCGCCGGATCCGTCACATACTTTCGCACGTTCGCGATCTGGCCCGAGCCCGAGCATTTCTCCCCCGACCCGACCGGATCGGAGCAGTCAGTGCCAAGCATCAGCTTGTCCTGATGACGAAGCAGAAAAGCCGCGGCGTGTTCGGGATCGCGGTCGAAGGCGTTCTTCCCTGAGCCGGCAGAGAGATCGCCGTACATGTTGGGGTAATCGGTGAGGTAACGATCGGTGAGGCCCCCGGGGGTGACCGGGCCCTTCGGATACATCACGCTCTGCTCGTGTTTGGCATCGATGTTCCCCCACCAAGTCTGGGCGTGACCGATGAAGTTCACTTTCGGGAAACGTTCGAGCATCTTGTGGAAGCGGTCGAAACCGAGGTTGTACATGCCTTCCTGGAAGTGCAGCAGCACGGGCACCTCGTGGGCCGATGCGACCTCGTAGATCCGGATCATCGGATCCGAATCGACCGGCAGGGAGAATTTCGATTCCCCGATCCCGATGGCTCCGCGGGCGAGCCATTTCTCGATCGCGGCGACGGCATCGTCCGCGTCGGGGACCTCGTTGCAGAAATAGACATACGACTCCGGATGCTCCGCCGCGAAGCGCGCCGCCGCCTCCGTGCCGAAGACGCGGGCGGCGAGACCGTTCGATTTCCCGGCGTGGGTCGAGGCCCGCGCCATTTCCGTGCCGGCGGGGAGGAGCACGGTCTTCGAGACGCCCATCGCCTTCTGGTGGGCAAGGAACTCCGGATTGCGGCGTCCGTTGAAGTTAATGTGCTGGTGGATGTCGATGATTTCCTCGGGCGCATCGGCCGCCATGGAGACACCGAGACCGGCCAACGTCCCTAATCCCGCCACTTTTGCGAATTGTCTCCGGTTCATAAGCTCTTCACACTTTCGCAAGATGATCCGTAATCCAATTCAGAACCGCGAGACGAAAAGGCTCCCTCTTTGCGCCGTCTTCATTGCCTTGGCCACGGGTGCCCTTGCCCAAACCCCGGCCGAACCCGAGGTGTCGGCGGACGAGTTTCCCCGCGCCGCCCCGACGGAGCCGGCCGATGCCCTCGCGACCTTTGAAATGGCACCGGGTTTCGACCTCACCCTCGCCGCCCACGAGCCGGCCGTGGTCGATCCGATCGCAATGGCCTTCGATGAAAAGGGACGCGCCTACGTCGTCGAGATGGTCGGCTACTCCGAGCGCCGCGACGACGAAGTCTGCCAGGTGCGCCTGCTCACCGACGTGGACGGCGACGGCAAGTTCGACCAAAGCGTGGTCTTCAAGAACAAACTGAAATGGCCCAGCGCGATCCTCTGCTACAAGGGCGGGGTCTTCGTCGGAGCCTCGCCGGACCTCTATTATTTCAAGGACACCGACGGCGACGGCGTCTGCGACGAAGAGCGGACGGTCTTCACCGGATTTGGTAGCGAGATGGAACGTCTCAACATGCAGGCCCTCTTCAACAGCCTGAGGTGGGGTCCCGACAACCGCATCTGGGGTGCCACGGCGGGCAACGGGGGCATCATCACCCGTCCTGACAAACCCACCGAAGCGCCCGTGAACGTGCGTGGCTCGGACTTCTCCTTCGATCCCGAGTTGCTCGATCTACGCACCGAGAGCGGCACCGCGCAATATGGCATGACCTATGACTCGCTCGGACGCCGCTACGTCTGCGCGAATTCGCGCCACCTCATCTGGGTCGCCTACGAACGACATCAGGTGAAACCGAATCCCTGGTTCAGCCTGCCGGCGCCGCTCGTCGACATTCCCGCGGACGGCCCGGCTCCGACCGTCTACCGCATCAGCCCGGACGAACCCTGGCGCATCGTGCGGACGCGGTGGCGCGTGGCGGGCGTGGTGAAGGGCATCGTCGAGGGCGGCGGCCGTGTCTCGGGTTTCCTCGTCGCCTCCACCGGCGTTCATCTCTATTGGGGCGATGCCTTTCCCCCGGAGTTCCGCGACAATTCCTTCACCGGTGATGTCGGGAGCAACCTGATCCATCGCAAGGTCGTGAAAACCCAACCCGGCTCGGTGCAGCCGGTCGCGAACCGGCCCGATCCGGAGGAGAAGACCGAGTTTCTCCGCAGCAGCGACTATTGGTTCCGCCCCACCAGCATCACGACGGGACCCGACGGGTGTCTTTACGTCACCGACATGTATCGCGAGGTAATCGAGCATCCCTGGTCGCTGCCCGAGCCGATCAAGAAACATCTCGATCTCAACAGCGGCAACGACCGGGGACGCATCTACCGCATCGCCCCCGAAGGCTTCCGCAGTCCGGAAATCCCCGATCTCGGCGGGCTCTCCGACGAGGACCTCGCCGCCCTGACACAACACCCGAACGACTGGCACCGCACCACGGCGCGACGCCTCCTTTATGAACGTGGCAAGCCGGCTGCTCCCGTCCCGGCGGTGTCACCCTTTCCGGCCGGACTCGCCTCGGAGACTCCGCTGCTCGATCAGATCGATTCCGCCGCAGGCGACCGATGGATGGAAGCCGCGGTGCTGAATTCCCTGCGCACTCCCGCCGATCTCACCGCCGCTTGGAAAGCCGCGAGCGCCACGCCCACCGCCTTCCGCGCCCAGCTCGCGGGCATGATCGGCCGGGCCAACGACGCGGCCCTGCTCGCCACGGTTGCCGATGATCTCGCCGCCGGGAAGCCCGATGCGGGAACCGTCGAGCTGCTCACGAGCCTGCGCGATGGACTGGCGCGATCCAAAGGCGACTGGCGCGGGCTCGCCGCTTCGCCGCGATGGAGCGCGCTGACGGACCAGGCGGGCATCCTGCTCGCCGATGCCTCGGCCCCCACCGCCGCGCGCGTCGCCGCAGTGCGGCTCCTCGCCCTTTTGCCAACGGCGGATTCACAGTCGCGTTTGCAGGCGGTGCTTGCGGCAGGCAAAGCCGATCCCTCCCTCGCCGCCGCGCTCGTCGGCGCGATCTCCGATCTGGATTTCCTCATCGCGCGCTTCGCCTCGCTCGAATCATCGGCCCGCGATGAACTGGGCGGACGCATCCTCGCCAGCGCGAAAAGTTCAACGACCTTTCTCGAAGCGATCCGCGCCAAAACCGTGACCCTCGACGTCGCCCCCGCGAGCCTCATCGAAAACCTCCGCCGCCACGCCGACGCGGGCGTGCAAAAGCTCGCCGCCGAAGTGCTGCCGCCGGTAGTGAAGCGCAGCGACGTGATCGCCCGTTATCAGCCGGCCCTCGCGAAAAAGGGCGACCCGGCCAAAGGCAAACTCGCCTTCATGAAGTCGTGCTTCGCCTGCCACAAGTCCCACGAGGGCGAAGGCATGCAGCTCGGACCACCCATCGCGAGTTTTGCCTCGGCGGGAGCGGAAACGCTGCTCGGCAACATCCTCGATCCAAATCGCGAGGTCGCCCCCCTCTACCAGGCCTACACCTACGAACTCACCGATGGCACCACGGCGACGGGATTCATCCTCACGGAAAACTCCTCCGAGATCACCCTGCGGATGCCGGGCGGAATCGACAAGACCTTCCCCCGCAATCAGGTCGCCTCGATGAAAGGCTTGGGACAATCGCTCATGCCCGAGGGACTCGAGGCGACGGTGACGGTGGAGGAAATGGCCGATCTGCTGGCGTATCTGCTGACGCCCCCGAAACAATAGTGTAGCCGGGGTCACCGACCCCGGATCGGACTTTCCTAGGCCCACGGCCCGGCCTCGCGGAGGCCGGCTACAAGACTCACGCATCACGCCTTGTAGCCGGGGTCAGTGACCCCGGGGCGGACATCCCTCGGCCCACGGCCCGGCCTCGCGGAGGCCGGCTACAGGCTTCCCCTCGCTTTTCCCGTTTGCCGGTGATCGTGGTCCGGTCGATGATCGGCCCGGATGCTCTTTCAGATTTTCGTCGATGTCGCCCTGCCTATCCTCGCCCTCGTCGGGCTGGGTTGGGGACTCGACCGTCTCTTCGGGCTCGACCTGAAGACACTGGTAAAGCTGAATCTCTACCTCTTCGTACCCGCCTTCATCCTCGTGCGGCTCTCGACCTCGGATCTCAACGCCGTGATCGGTCTGAAAGTCGTCGCCTTCACCGTGTCGGTCATCCTCACGATGGGAGCACTGAGCTGGATCGCCTGCGCCATCCGCAAGCAACCGCCCGGCCAACGCTACGCGATGAAGCTGAGCACGATGATCTACAACTGCGGCAACTGGGGCATCCCGCTGATGACGCTCGCCTTCTCCGACCTCGGGCCCGTCATCCAGGTCTTCGTGCTCGCGACGATGAATCTCACGAGCTTCTCCCTCGGTGTCTTTCTCGCGAACGCGGGCAGCAGCGAGCGAAAGGGACTCTTCCGTCCGATCTTCAAGCAACCCTCGCCCTACGCGATCCTGCTCGCCCTCGTCCTGCGATGGATCGGCAATCCGCTCGAAGAGGTCATCTTCGTGTGGACACCCCTGACCTACCTCGCCGATGGACTGCTTGGCTTCGCCCTCATCACCCTTGGCGTGCAACTCTCACAGACAAAACCGCCGGCTCCGGTGGGAAACCTCGGCATCGCCCTCCTCATCCGCCTCCTCGGTGGTCCGCTCGCGGCCTGCGCCCTGACCCTCGCCTTCGGTTTCCGCGATGAACTGGCCGCGATCCTCATCCTTGGGACGGCCGCACCAACGGCCGTCAACGCCGCCCTCCTCGCGCACGAGTTCAAGGGCGACGCCCGCTTCGCCGCGGCCGCGGTTCTTTATTCGACACTGCTCGCCGCAATCGTCGTCACGGTGCTGCTCGCGATCCTGCGCGCGGGATGGATTCCTTGGGCGGTGCCACCGGTCGGTTGATCAAAGTCCCTTCAGATACTCCATGCTCATCCCGATGCTCTTGATCGGATCGGGCGATTGATCCTGCTCGACGTGCGCGTGGGCGACTCCTGCGAGGGCGGCGGCTTCGATGATGGGCTCCATCGCGATGACGCCTTGTCCGAGCTCCTTGAAGGCATCGGCCGGCACGCTGCCGAATTCAGGCAGCGTCAGACCATCCTTCAAATCTTTCAGGTGGATCTGCGAGACGCGTCCCTTCATCTTGCCGAGAAGCTCCACCGGATCGAGTCCGCCGACCTTCACCCAGAAGACATCGAGCTCGAACTTCATCTCGGGAGAAAACTCCGCCATGAACACGTCGTAACCCGATTTGCCACCCTCGAGCGGCTGGAACTCGAATTGGTGGTTGTGATAGGCGAGCTGGATACCCGCTTCTTTGGCAAGAGCGGCGCCGGCGTTGCAACGCTCGGCGAGGCGTTTGTAGTCGTCGGCGGTCTTGCGCGTGTCACCGTGCAGGTAGGGAATGACGAGATGGGAGAGCCCGGCATCCTTCGCTTTTTGGAGAACCTCCGCGAAGGGCGCGACACCCGCCTTGTCGGGATCGGTCACGGATTCCCAGGCGAAATGCGAGGAGTTCGCGGCCATGCCGAGGTCCTTCGAGACCTGGATCAATTCAAGAGCGGTTGCATCGGGGAAACCGTAAGGCTCCACCTGGCGGTATCCGGCCGCGGCGACAGCCTTGAGGGTGCCGGCGAGGTCTTCCTTGATCTGGTTGCGCAGGGTGTAAAGCTGGATCCCGATATTCTTGCGATAGGGATTGTCCGCCTCAAGGGCGAAGGCCGGGACGCTGAGGAAGGAGGCGAGCGAAGTCTGGAGGAAATGGCGACGATTCATGGTGGGAACGCGTTTTTAACCGATTCCATTCGAAAGGTCAATGTGGCTTCGGCTTCAGCCGAAGATCGCGCGTCTCCCGCGACTGATGGCGCAGCCACATTCGGTCAATCGAAAGCCAGGTAGATCCCTTTCAGATACTCCGCCTCGGGAAACGAAGCATGATGATCGGGGGCGTGGCGGGTGGTTTCGACTTCCTCGAAACGCCGTCCCGATTGACGCGCGGCCTGGCGCACCGCAGCGAAAAATTCTTCCGCACTGACATGCGCGGAGCAGGAGGCGGCGAGGAGGATCCCGCCGCGGCGCAGGAGCCGGATCGCATTCGCATTCAGGCGTCCGTAGGCCTGGATCGCGCGAGCCCGCTCCACCTCGCGCTTCGCGAGCGAAGGCGGATCGGTGATGACGAGATCGTAAGAGACATCGCGCTTGTGATCGATCCAGGCGAAGGCGTCGTCCTGCACCGAAAGATGCCGACAGGCCGCGGCGCACGGATCCTCGCGATTGAGGGCGAAATTCCGCGCCGCCGCCTCAAGGGCGTGCGAGCTGAGATCGAGATCGGTCACCGAGTGGGCACCTCCGCGAGCCGCGTGCAGCGAAAAGCCGCCCGTGAAACTGAAGGCATTCAGGACATCGCGTCCTTTCGCGAGTTGGCCGATGCGCTTCCGGTTCTCGCGTTGGTCGAGGAAAAAGCCGGTCTTCTGCCCTTTCAAGACATCGGCTTCAAAACGCAGTCCTTCCTCGAGAAAGACGACCGGCCCATCGAGCGGAGGGCCGAACAACAAGGCTCCGTCTTCATGCCCCGATTCCTTGGCCGACTCCTCGAGGTTGCGGCTGAGGCGGAGGATGATTCGGTCCGGCCCGATCCGCTCGAGGAAAATCGCCTTCACCATCTCGAGCCGCTCGAGCCAGGCCGGACTGTAGAGTTTCACGACGAGGGTGGCGTCGTAGCGATCGAGGACCAGCCCCGGCCATCCGTCGCTCTCGCCATTGAGGAGCCGCAGTCCGTTGGTCCTCGCATCGGCGATGCCCTCGCGGCGCGCAAGGGCCGCCTTGAGACTTGCCCGCCACCACGCTTCGTCGATCGTGGCTGGCTTGCCGACGTGAAGGATGCGGACCCGCAGCGGCGAATCGGGATCATAAAAGCCGACTGCCAGAAATTTGTCTTTGCGATCGTAGATCACGGCGAGTTCGCCCGCGGCCCCTTCGCGATTCTGGTCGCGGACACTCTCCGAGTAGACCCATGGATGCCCGCTCCGCACGATCGACTCGGCTGTCGGCCTCAGGGTGAGCTTGAGGCGCGGCAGGGAGCGAGGGGTCTCGGAGGGGGCTTCCATAATTCGTGGCGCGGCTCAATTGGTTAAGATTTCTTAAATTCCCCGCTTGTCTTTTCTGATCCATGAGGGATCTCCTTTGTCATGACGAGCAGCGCAAGCGGGAAGTCCTGCCGCCGGAGAAATTCTCTCCTGCTCGTGGTCGCGTTGTTTGCCGCTGCCCTCGGCCAGACCGGTTGCGTCTCGACAGGCAAGCCTGGAGCGAAGACCGCGACTCCCGATCTACCGAAGGAATCCTCCTTTGTCCGGAGCGAAGTCGCGATTCCCGGTACGGGGCGATCCTATCCGATGTGGCGGACGCGATCCGGCGGGCGTCCCGTCCTGCTGTTGCATCCCATCAACGGGCTCAGCGGCGACTTTCTCCGCTTTGCCCTGGAACTGGAGACCTGGGGCTACCGCGTCTATTTCCCCAGCCTCTACGGTGATCCGATCAAGGGCGAACCCGCCTTTGGCTACGACGAAGAGCTCGGGTCCATCAAGCTGTTGCGCGAGAGCGGCACGTGGAATCCCGTCTCCCTCGAGTCGACCGGCCCGATCGTCGATGACGTCCGCGCGATCGCCCGATCCGTCTCGCGGCGCGAAGGCGGACGCGATCTCATCGTCGTGGGCAACAGCCTCACGGGCACCTTTCCCCTCGCGCTCCTCGACGAACCATGCGTGAAAACCGCCGTCCTCGGCCAACCGGCTTTGCCTGCGATGCGGGTGCCTCAGGTGATGATGCGGATTCCCCAGTCGATGGAAAAGAAGCGCGCCCTCACCCTGACCGATGAGCAGTGGAGTCGGATCACGGCTGCCCTCCGTAAACACCCTGACAAACGCCTCATCGGCTTTCACTACCTTGAGGACCCCATTGCTCCAATCGAGCGATTCGACTCGCTCCACGAACGCCTCGCGGCCGCGGGACTCGCCGATCGCTTCAAGGCCTACGTCCTTTCTCCGAACGGAGCAGCCTACGCCACGGAGCGCCGCAGCTGGGTCGTGGGATCGGACACGATCGAACGCCGCAGGATGGTCACCCCGCATTCCACGTATCTGGATGCGGAGAATCAGGCCGACCGCGAGTGGTTCCGCAGGCAAATGCGCCGCGCTCTCCTGATGGCGCGTTGATCGCCCGAAAGCGTTCGCAGCGTTTCAAAAGCGCGTTCCACAGGACGCATTGAGGCCACACAAGATCCGCGCGGGCTTCAGCAATCGCCCCGTGGCCGGATCAAGCCAGGAGCCGGAGCTTGAGTCAAGAAGGCGGGCCCGCCGATGCGGACCTCCTCTTCACTCAACCCCTCCCTCATATGAAGACCCAGACCCCCTGTGTTCACCCGGCTCTCCCGAGCCGCCCCCGTCGGCCGAGAGTCGTCATGTGCTCATCGCTCGCTATCGCGCTCCTCTTCGGCCTTGGCCGGGCCGACGCCCAGTTCATTCCCGGGAGCGGTGGCTCCGTGCCCGACATCGCGCCCTTCACCGATCCGGTCGGTTCGATCGGAGGATTGCGGGTCTATCAGACCCACCGGCGCAATTACACCTTCGGCAGTGGCAACCATCCGGAACTCGACCTCGATTTCCTGCCGCCCTCCGATTTCGGCGCGACCGCCTACGTGCTCCAGCGCTCTCTCAACGGCACCACCGGCTGGGCCGATGTCCCTTGGGGCATGGAGGTACTCCGCACCACCGCCAACAACTCCACCAACTTCAGCTTCACGCCCGACGGCCACTATTTTTACCGGCTCCGGGTCGAAGGAGGCCCCCGCGACGGCCAGGTCTCGAACGTGGTCTTCGCGGAAGCCGCCTCCGTGGAGACCCGCTTCGCCGGCTGGGGCGTCGACAGCAGCATGTTTCTCACCGGAGTGATGTATCCGTGGGTGGGACATGGCATGGAGGTCTCGTTCAACGTGAAGAATCTCGCCGATGAATCCGACGTCACCGGCGGGCTGACCCTGCAATGGTATCGCGTCCATCCCCGGACTTGGGAAATGACCTTGATTCCGGGGGCGATGGACCCGCTTTACGTCACGACAAACGACGACCTCGGAGGCTGGTTGCTTGTCTGCCGGGCCACGGGCAACCAGACCACGGTGGGTGGCTTGATCAACCTACCGGCGGGTGGCGGCGTGAAGGTCCCGAACAAAGCCTATCTCTCGCAATTCTCGGAGACGGGATTCCGCCTGAATCTCCACAAGTCCGTTCCGTCGCTCGCCAAAGAGGATCTGCTCCTCGCCTACTACGACGAAACCCTCCTCATGAACGTGCCCGTGCCGATCGATTCCGTCACCCCGGTCGGAGGCAACGCGTCCTTCGATCTCGTGGTGGATCTGCCCGAGGGCGTGAAGCAATTTTACCTGTCGAATACCTCGAACGTCTGGCTGCTCGGTGAAGAGCGGGCCATTCACCCCGGGCATCCCGCGATGTTCATGGAATTCCTCACGCTCGACATCCAACCGGACATCAGCGTGACCCAGACCCCCGGCGGCGCCCTCGCCGATAACAGTGGAAAGGTGAACTTCGGCACCGTGAAGGTGAAAAAACGCTCGGCCGCCAAGGTCTTCACGGTACGCAACGACGGTTCGGATCCACTGGGCGGCTTGTCGGTGAAATCCACCGGCGCGGATTCAAAAGAGTTCCTCGTCACGCCGTTGCCGGTGAGCACGCTCGCGCCCGGGGGCAGTGCCACCTTCAAAGTGACCTACAAGCCCAAAGCCAAGGGCAGCAGCAAGGCCAAAGTGCAGGTCCTCAGCAACGACCCCAACGAGAATCCCTTCGACATCAACGTGACGGGCAAAGGGAAGTAAATCGGACATGGTGCGAGTCCCGCTGCGCCGGGGCTCGCCTCTTCCGATGGCGGAGGGAGCGGGATTGACTACGGCTTTGCCTCCGTCTTTGGTCGCTTCGCTCGCCCTCCGGGCGCCTGTTCGCGTAGCTCACCTACGCTCGCATTCGCTCGCTCCGAATCGAACCGTAGTTCGAACCCTTCTCTCCAAAATCGACAGAGGCCGGAGGGAGTGGGATTGACTACGGCTTTGCCTCCGTCTTGCTACGCTCGCATTCGCTCGCTCCGAATCGAACCGTAGTTCGAACCCTTCTCTCCAAAATCGACAGAGGCCGGACCCGCCTTGCTGGGTCCGGCCTCTGTCGATGGCGGAGGGAGTGGGATTCGAACCCACGGTAGGTTTCCCTACACTCGATTTCGAGTCGCCCCAGAACGTGTTTCAAGGTGATTCAACATGATTCATAATGCGTTGACGGATAACCTGTTGTGGAATGTTGAAAAATCTTGAGTTATCCTGAAACAGCCGAAACGGAGCCCAAATGGGGCCCAAATTTTTCATGCAAAAACCTACACCAACCGAAGCGCGGACCCGCCGTGGAAATCGCATTTATCGCAATCCATTCACTCTCCATGGGGAGACCCGTTACTCCGACGACTTCCTCCTGGCGGTGAAAAAATCAGGCGAGCGTCACCGTCTCAATCTTGGCAGCGACCTCGAGAAAGCGAAGAAACTGGCAGACCAGATCAGCTCCTTTCTGACGGTGCCCAGCCACTCGTTCGCGGACCTCTTCGAGCACCCGGACTTCCAGCAGCTCAAGAAACCCCGGTCCTACCAACGGCGCCTGCGTTCGCACTATCTCGCCGAACCGAACGATCACGCGGGCGCGAAACATGCGCCACTCATCGGTGAAGTGATCCGACGTTATGAGGCCAACGCCGTCCACCTCAGCAAAACCAGTGTCGTTGATGCGACGAACTCGCTGAGACACCTCGCCGCCGCGATCTCAAACCTTCCCCTCGTGCAGAGGAACGCGACCAAGCAACAGCGCGACCAATGGAGGAAGAAAACCGATGCGGTTCCCCTGGGCGCCCTCACCCTTTCCTCGCTCGAAGAATACCGGACGGCCTCCATCCGCAAAGCCGGGGATGATCAGCTTGAACGGGGCCGTCGCATCACGACCCTGAACTCCTACTTCCGATGTGCCCGCAGTGTCTTTTCGGAACGGATGATGGCCTTCTACGGGGACTTCGATCTCCCGGATCCCCTCCCCTTGCGGAAAATTCGTCCCATGCGGGAGCCCTCCCGTCGATACGTTTCGAAGATCGACGTCGCGGAGATCATGACGAAAGCCAAAAAACGGTTCTGGCTGCGGGAGTTGACGGCGGAGGACCAGATCGACCTTCCCCCCACCAACCGGAGCGATGCCGACCTTATCCGCGAAGACAAGGCGCGGTTTGTCATCCTGCTCCTCACGATCGCCTGCGGCCTCCGCCCTAAGGAGATGTCCCGGCTCACTTGGGAACAGGTCGACTTCCAGCGGCGCCAGATCCATGTCGGCGTCACCTCCTACGACACGCCGAAGGCCCGCAGCTCGGAATGCTCCATCGACGTCACTCCCACCGTCATGGCATACCTCGAGGAGTTCCGACCCTACAGCATCTTCCCGCCCTTTGTGGTCCCTGCTCCCCGTCTCGGTTCGAAGGAGCCTGCGAAGCCGGGTCAGATTTTCTTCCGTCAACTCTACCAGTGGTTGCGTCGGCAAGGCATCGAATCCCAGAACCCGCTCTACATCTTCCGCAAGGAGGCCGGCTCCATGATTTACGACCAGACCGACTCCTACGACCTGGCCGCCGACTTCCTGCGCAACGATCCGCGGATCGCCCGTGAACATTATGTCGGACGTCGGAAGCGGCTTGAGGTCGAGGTGCCCGGGCTTTCGATTTGAACAGCCCCACAATGAAGACGTTCTCGTTCCATTAACCTTTGCCAGAGAGTGCAACCAAAAGTGGCGGCAATCGGTTCATCCCTTCGGTCGGCATGTTGAGGTGCATCAGGGTGTAGTTTCGCATCGCGCGCCTCACCTTGAGCCGTAGAAGCCCATCAGTGATGCCGAAATCCCAGGCGACAGACTCCCGCAAATTTGCCGACAATTCCGGGTTGGGAGAGAGAACCAACTCGTCGATCGTTTCCCACTCCACGTCCGGAGGCAGGTTCTCTGGGGCTTTATCAGCGGGCCATTCTACTTTGCGGATGCGGCTGAGGACAAAGTCGCGGTAGTCCCGGTTTTCCTCGCACCATGCACGCACATGCCACCGGTAGCCATTGTTGGCGAACGCGTGAGGCACGATGTAGCGGGCGCCGGGTGTAATGGATCCGACACCCTCAGCCTCCGCTTCGCGCCGACCGGAAAGGGACGCGTAATCGATGCGCAGGCGCATGTTCGCCCACACGGCATAGAAGGCGGCCCGCTCGACCGATGGAGTCGCCCGGCGCACGGGCAGAGAAACACCGGTGACCCGGGCCGTTGGTAAATGCCCGGTGGAATTCATCGCCGCTGGACGGCCGACCAAGCCGTCACCGTGTTCTGGCAAAAACAGCAAGAGCGCGTCCTCCAGTTGCGGCGTGTGATAGACACAGGCCATGCCCGGCTCACCACGATAGGTCTTCGCCTTCAGATCGTAGCGCGCCGCCGTCGGGTTGATCTCAAGGTAGCGCTGGAGGTCGGAACTGGCTTGGGCCAGGGAGATTCCGAAAAGTTCCCGAAGGTCTTTCCGCTTCACCTGTCCGCGCCACCACAGGGAACGCTCGATGAAACGCAGGCGTTCCTGTGCCGCCCAGGCTTCGGGGTTGGTGGTGTTGGACATGGGAACTCGCGGAAATCTTCGTTAAGAGAAGATCAGGGAAACCGAAGGACTTTGCAAGAGATCAGGCGATTTTTTCAAATTAGTCGTGTTTTTTGATTGACGCGTATGACTGGATGTTCTATTTGAAATCGTTGACCTACTCCAGTCGAGTTGGTCAAATCTTGAGCTTCCCTTAAAAATGAAACTACACGACCTTCACCAAGCTGTTCAGTCCGCTGCGGGACTCCGCCTCCGTCTTCGCCTCCAGCCGCTCTACGGTCCTGGTGAGGTGATTTTTCCCTGTACTGTTGCCGGGGGGAAATATCAGACCTCGAAGAGGCGTATCCCAGGGTTCACCGAGTCCGTCGACTGCACGATCATCGACAGTGTCCAGAGCCAAGCGAACCGGATGGAGGATGCGCTATTGGAAGACATTCGAGCCGGTCACCTGCACCTCCCGCACGTCGCAACCGATTTCAGTGGAGTTGAAGGACTGGAGAAGCCTGTCGGCACGATCACCTGCTTCGAGGCTCCGCATCGCATCTTCGACGCCATCCTGCGGGATTCGGTCGATGAGACCGGGAGACACTTTCCCCTGACCACCCTCGGAAAGTCCGTCATCAACGCGAATTCGAAGGACGCCTCGGCGATCTTCGGAGTTTCGCCGGCCAGCCTTCTCTTCGGGAGTTGGGATTCGACCGGTGTTTCCGGGGGCTTGGGTGAAAAATACACCCGATGCGTGGTCAGTGAGTTGGTGGCGGTGAACGTCGAGCAAGCAACTCGCGCTGGGACTCGTATCGATCCACTGAACACGGCAGGTTCGATCGATCCTACTACGATCCTGAAGGACACCAAGGACGAGATGTGGCAGGCTCTTGCCAAGAATCGAAAGAATCTGAAGAAGCCGTCCGAACTCAATCACAGCAGTGTGCCGTGGGAAGGCGAGACGCATGGCGGTGTCACGTGCGACTACATACAACAATCCACGACGATCTCCTTCCCGGCGCTGCGCCGCCTCCAATTCGGTTCGCCGGAGCGCACTTCCGCAGCGCAGACCGTCCTTGCCGCCATCGCCCTCCATGGCGTCGCGCTCAACGTCGAGAAAGGCTGGCATCTTCGTTCCCGCTGCGATCTGATCCTCGACGATGGAGCCTCGGTCGAATGGGAAATCCTCGGCGGGAACGTGTCATCCAGCGAATCGCTTTCCGCGAGCGCGACGCGGTCGCTGCTCAAGGAGGCCGTCGCCAAAGCGAAAGAGGCCGGGTTAATGTGGATCGAGGAGCCGATCCGGCTGAAGCCCTCCGATGCGCTCAAAACACTCGTCGTTGCATCGCAGAAAGCGCACCGCGAATCCTCACCCGAATAAGCCATGCCATTCACCATCTCGCTGCAATTTCCAGCGGGGCGCTACGTGGCGGCGGCTTGGGGTGACAAGGACGCCGTCGAGTGGCCGCCCCATCCGGCACGTCTTAGCCTCGGTTTGGTGGACGTGCTGCACCGCTCGGGGAATCTGCCTGCAATGCGGGAGGCGCTGGAGTGGCTTTTCGCCCAGGGTCCGCCGGTCATCGTGATGCCCGGAGAAAATTACGCCGATCTCCGCACCCTCGATGGGATCTTTGTTCCACAGAATCCTTCTGTTGCCGAGGAAGTGAAGCACCCACGGAAACAACGATCTTTCCCCGTCGTGTTCCTCGATCCTGACAAACCAACGGTCTTCCTAAATTGGCCCGATCTCGAAATCTCGGAAAAACTGGCTGCTGCGCTACGATGCCTGCTTGAGAATCTCCCGCGCCTTGGTCACTCCGCCTCACTGGTGATTGCCTCGGTTTTCGTTGATGAACTTCCCACTGGCGAATGCTGGCGCACGCTTCGCCCGACAGGCGAAGCAGATTCCGGCTCTCCAGACTTCAGGCTCCGCGTGGCTTGGGATGGTCTACTCCGCTCCGCGGAAGAGGTCTTTGACGCTGCGGGACGCGCTGCTGAGATGGAGAAACTGATCTCCGCGACAGAGCGTTCGGCCAAGCCCGACAAACCACTCAAGCCCGCCGCCTCTCCCCGCGGACGCCATGATCCCCGCCACCGCTGGCACGGTTATGTCGAAGTCCGGGGATCCGCACCTCAAACGTCACCATGGAACGATAACATCCTCGTTCTTTCTTGCGTTGGTGGTAACCGGCTTGGATTGCCCAGCGTTTGGCAGTTGACGGAAGTCTTCCATAAGACCCTGATCGACCGGTGGAGCCGCGATCCTTCACGCGGACCCGTGCCCGAGTGGATCAGCGGACATCGAGCCGGTGATGCCGGATCGGACACGCCCCCGACGATTGAAAATCACCTTGTGATCTTTCCTCTCCCCTTCGTTGGCGGGAAACACGCCACCGGCCATTTGCTCGGTATCGGTCTCGCCTTTCCCCGACCCGAGACAGCAGGGATCGAAGCCGCGACGCTCCGATTCCAGTGGCGTCAGGCTCTCTCCGCACTTTTCGAGGATCGTGAAGACGGCGTCCTTGAATTGACTCCACGCGACAAGGCGTGGAGCTTCCGCTTGCGTCCCGATGATTCGCCGGATCCCAAACTCGCGTTGCGCCCTGGTCGCTGGACCCGACCATCCGCGGTCTGGACCAGCGTCACGCCCGTGATCCTTGACCGGCATCCGAAGCCACACTTCGAGAAAGATCCGGCAGGCTGGCAGAGAAGCTGTGTCAGCATCATCGCCGACGCCTGCCGACGCCTCGGGCTGCCCGAGCCGGTGGAAATCCAGGTTTCACCCCATTCGGCCCTGCCGGGCGTGCCACCGGCGTTTGCGTTCCCCGCGCCGTCGGCGCGGCTTGGGCGCCCCTCACGTTTCCACATCCACGTCACCCTGCGTTTCGTGGAGGAGATCCAAGGACCGCTGCTCCTCGGTGCGGGGCGCTTCCGGGGATACGGGTTGCTGCTGCCGCCAACGCCAAAAGACTTTCCCACCGATGAGTGACTTCCCTGATTTTCACACCTTTTTCAGAAGTCTATGGGGCTACGATCCGTTCCCCTGGCAGGTCCGGCTCGCTGAGAAAGTTTCGCGGGAACCGTGGCCCGGGTGGATCACTCTGCCAACGGGGACCGGCAAGACCACCGCCATCGACATCGCGATCTACAATCTAGCGCGGCAGGCGCATCTGCCACCGGGGGAACGCACCGCGCCCGTTCGCATCGTTTTTGCCGTGAACCGCCGCATCGTCGTCGACGAGGCATTCGAACGCGCAAAGAACATCGCCACCCGGCTCAAGGAAGCGCTCGCGCATCCCGATGACGTTATCCACTCAGTCGCGACCGCCTTGCAACAGGTCTCGGGGCTAGAGCAGGGAGCGCCGCTGGAAACGTATCCCCTGCGAGGAGCCACCTTTACGGACCATTCGTGGGCGCGCACGCCGACTCAGCCACTTGTCATCACCACAACCCTTGATCAACTCGGTTCCAGGCTTCTCTTCCGTGGATATGGCGTATCCGAGTTCGCCCGCCCGGTGCAGGCGGCCCTGCTCGCGAACGACGCACTGCTCATCCTCGACGAGGCACATACCGCCAAGGCGTTTTCGCAAACGCTCGGTTGGATCTCGAAACTGCGTGAGCAGGCCACGGAACCTTTGCAGCGTCCGTTTCAAGCAGTTCAATTGACAGCCACTCCTCCTTCCGACGCGGGTGTCGATGCGTTTGGGCTCGACGCCAAGGACGAGACCCATCCCGTCATTCGAGCCCGGCTCCATGCCCAAAAGCCGACCGAACTCATTTCAGTCGTGGAGGCAAAAGGCAGCGCGCGACACAAGAAGCTCGCCGCATCCATCGCGGAGAAAGCTGCTACTTTTCTCGCCGCGGGACATCGCCGCGTACTGGTCGTCGTCAATCGCGTCTCGACGGCCGAGGCGCTCGAGGAGGAAATCCTCAAAGGCCAAAAAGACAGCGGTGTTGCGATCGAGCTGCTCACGGGAAGGCTCCGTCCCTTGGATCGGGAAGGCTTGATCCGAAAGCTGAACGAACGCCATCAACTGAAGTCTTCCTCGCCTTCTCCCGAGGTCGCGCCCTTGATCCTTGTCGCAACGCAGTGCATCGAGGTCGGCGCGGACTACGACTTCGATGCTCTCATCTCGGAACTCGCGCCGCTCGACAGTCTGCGGCAGAGGTTCGGCCGGCTCAACCGGCAGGGGCGGGAAATTCCGGCACCGGCCGCAATCTTCGCCCCCGGCGAAGCGCTGGACCGATCGAAACCCGATCCGCTATATGGTCCCTGCCTGCCGGCGGTGTGGGATTGGCTCTCGTCGATCCCCAACGTCGATTTCGGCTTGGCGGCGATGAATGCCGCGATGCCCAGGGAGGAAATGCTGGAAACGCTCCTCGCGCCAGCTCCCGATGCGCCGATCCTTCTGGCACCCCACCTCGATCTTCTCTGCCAAACCTCGCCCGAACCCTGTTACTCCCCGGACCCAACCCTCTACATTCACGGTCCAGGTAGGAACTTCCCGGAGGTCTCCGTGGTCCTCCGCGCCGACTTGATTGACTCAATCGATGGTTCAAAAATGATTGAAGCCGTTCCTCCGCTCGGGAGCGAGGCGGCGACCGTTCCGCTGCTCCACGCACGCAAATGGCTGGAGAATCCATCCAAGGCGTTCGATCCCGGCGGCGACAGTCCCGATGATCTGGTGCCCGAAGACGAATCGCGAGGATCGATCGCCAATACATTGAAAGCCTTCCGCTGGCGGGCCGGAGAGGCAAGACCGCTCCTTGCACCCAACGAACTGCGGGCCGGTGATGTCCTCGTTTTACCCGCGCAAACACCGATCGACGAACTCGGGCGTTTGTTTCCATGTCGAAAGGAATCGCCATGGACGCTCGACGAGTTCGAGCGAGCCCACCTCCACTCGCGCGACCGCCTCGCCATCCGGTTCCACGAGCCAGTCACATACGAACTGGAGGCGGCGCTTCCTGATGATGACGAAAAATCCCGTTTCTGGGAGATCGTCACTCCACTCTTCGCAAAGGACGAAGAGGACGGCACCTGGACCTTCCGCGCCGTCGATTGGCTCGGGGCCATGGCAACTCTCGCGCCACTGCTGGCGACGAAGTTGCGTGAGGACCATCCGCAAAAGGCCGTTTGGGAATACGCAGCTGCCAAAGAAGACTGGAGAGTCGAGCCTTATCCAGATGGCACCGTGACCGGAGCCGTCCTCTTCAATCGCTCCCGTGTCGGCGCGACACCGTGGCCGCTCGACCCTGCGGACCTCGGTCGCCAGGGCAACACCAGCAACGAGCCCTTCCCGCTCGACCGACACTCCGCCGCCGTGGCCCGGCGGGCACAATCCAACGCTCGCGGTCTGCCGCCCGGTATCGTCGCAACACTGGGCGACGCCGGGCTCTTCCATGATCTCGGCAAGCTCGATCCCCGCTTCCAAGCACTCCTGCATGGATGCTCGCTGTGGGCAGTCTCGGCAAAAGAAGCTCTCGCCAAAAGTGGGCGGCGTCTCCCGGCCCTTGAAACGTTTTATCGCAAACGATCCGGGTTGCCCGACGGGTTCCGCCATGAACTCCTCTCGGCGGTCATCATCGCACAATCCGATGCTGGCCGGAACCACCATGAGCGCGATCTTCTGATTCACCTCGTCGCCAGTCACCATGGGCGTTGTCGCGCCCTAGCACCCGTTGTGCCCGACCCGAGTCCCGAGGTCTTCGATGTCTTGGTGCTCGACCAACCCCTGCGTTTCGAAGGAGAAAACTGCCCGCTCGCCCATTTCTCCCATGGCGTGGCTTCCCGATTTTGGAAACTGACCCGCCGCTTCGGTTGGTGGGGCCTGCCTTATCTCGAGGCGATGCTCCGCCTCGCCGACCAATACGAAAGCGCCAATCCTGACACATCCACCCCATCATGAGCGACACCGCCATTCCGCACGAACTCGCGCTGCCCGGCTTGCGAGAGGACAATCCACGGGATTTTCTCGCCACGCTTGGCCTGTTGCGGATCGTGGATTTGTTGTGGCCGGAATCGGAGCCAAAGTTGTATTGGGCTGGCGAACCGCGCATCCCGATCATTTCGATGATCCATACCCTACCCCTGTTTTGGAGTGAAGTAGTGATTGCGAATTTAAAGGAGCTGGCCACTCACGTCGACAAACCCTTTGTTCACGGCGAAATCATCAAGACCACGGGCAAACAATTTCGCCTGGCGGTAGAAAATGCATTGCGCTTTGCGGAGTCGGATCACCCGCTTTCAAAACTTCCACTCATGCTTTATGCCAGCTATTCTTCTCAAATCGAAGCGGAAGGTGGTGAAGTCGAACCAACTGGCTTTTCGTTCGCGAATGGCCAGAGTGGAAAGAAGTTGTTGCTCGACGTTGCTCAGTTAATCGAATCCATTGATGGAGAAAACCTTCTCTCGACTCTTCGCGGCGAAGGCTCACCGGTGGGCGCGAAATCGCTCCGTTGGAATCCTTCAGAGTTCCGGCCCGCAGCCTATCGAAGTCACGACCCTGGCAGCAAATTGAAGGGCGATGAATCGCAGGATTATCCGGAATTGAACGTTCTCGCATTTTTCGGCCTGTCCTTTTTCCCCACCCCTCCAACTATTCGCGGAGGAACGACTTTGGGGTTTCATGTGGTAGGGCGCGAGCGTTACTTCCATTGGCCAACCTGGACTTCACCGCTAGGATCTGATCAGATTGCGACTTTGGTCTGCTCTGATATCTCCCAAATGATTTCACTACGCGGAGTCGATCAAGTCTGGAGATCGAGACGATTCTCGTCTGACAAGAGCCTTTACTTCGCACCGGCGGAACTCGCCAACTGACCCACTTCCTTTTCCCTTTTCCATGCCCGCGGCGTCCTGATCGTCACGGGCCCTGTGTCCTCCTGACCCTCGTCTTTCCCGATGGGCAACGCCGTCTCCAGCACCCTCCCCGAAGACTGGGCAACGGTCGATATGGTGGCGCAGCACGCCTACTGCCCACGCCGCTTCCACCTGATGTATGTCGAGGGGCGCTGGGAAGACAACGAACACACCGAGGAGGGGAAGGACGTTCACCGCCGGGTCGATCGCATCGATCACCTTCTGCCGGAATCCCGAATCTCATCCGGCGATGACGAGGTTTCCGAGTTTGCTGAAAAGGGAGACAGCGAGGGCGATCCCCCACCGGAGATCGCGCGCAGCGTATCGCTCGGGAGCGACGAACTCGGACTGCTGGGAAAACTCGATCTCGTCTCGGCCGATCCCGAGGGCGGCGAGGCCATCCCCGTCGAAACCAAAAAGAGCCGCACGCCGAATACGCCGGAGCGGAGTTATCCGCCGGAGCGGGTTCAGTTGATGGCGCAGGGCCTCTTGCTCCGGGCGCACGGCTATCGTAGCGAGCACGGGTATCTCTACTTTGCAGGCAGCCGCCAGCGGGTGCGGGTGGAGTTTACCCAGGAACTGGAGTCGGAAACCCGGGCAACGATCGACGCGGTCCGCAAGGCGAGGAACGCCACGACCATGCCGCCGCCCCTCGAAGACAGCCCGAAATGCTGGGGTTGCTCGCTCTGTGGCATCTGCCTGCCCGACGAGACGAATGCACTACGGAGCGATACCGAAGCGGAAACCGGCCTCACTGGGGATACCGAAGAGGTGGAGGGCGGCATCACCGATGGTTTCGAGGAAGCGGCGCTCGCGGCAGGCTCAATACCCTCATGCGATTCCGCGACCGTCGGACCCGACGTGCGGCGCCTCTTTCCGGCCCGCGACCGGGCGATGCCGTTTTATGTGCAGGAACAGGGCGCGCGTGTCGGCAAGAGCGGCGAGAGGCTCACCGTCGTGAAGGAAAAGGAAACGGTCGGCGGAGCCCGCTTGCGAGAGGTGAGCCAACTCGTCCTGATGGGCAACGTGCAGGTCACCGCCCAGGCCCTGCACCTGATGATGGAAAAGGGCATCCCCGTCGTCCATTTCTCCACCGGTGGATGGTTCCATGGGATCAGCCATGGCATCGGGATCGAAAACGCCTACGCCCGCGCCGCGCAGTATGAAGCGGCCGCCGATCCGGCCCGCTGTGTGCGTTTCGCCAGCGGGCTGGTCCGTGCCAAGGCTGGCAATCAACGGGCTCTCTTGCTCCGCAACGGATCGGGCCGCGACCGTGACGTGGCGGTCTCTTCGCTTGCCGATGCCTTGAAACGGAAGAGCGACATGCCGGAATCGCTTCCCGGACTTCTAGGATGGGAAGGGCGCGCGGCGGCGCTGTATTTCTCGGCATTCTCTTCCATGTTGAAAACCGGAGCATTACCCGATTTTCAATTCGCGTCCCGCAATCGTCGACCGCCCAAGGATCCGGTGAACGCCTTGTTGTCGTTCGCCTACGCCCTGCTCGCCAAGGAATGCCTCGTCGCCCTGTGGGGCGAGGGATTGGATCCGTGGTGGGGTCTTTACCACCAGGCACGGCACGGACGACCGGCCCTCGCGCTGGATCTCATGGAACCGTTCCGGCCCGTCATTGCTGACAGTGTCGTCCTCACCGCCATCAACACGGGCATGGTGGGCCCCCGCGACTTCATTGCGAACGCAAACGGCTGCGCTCTGAAGCCCAACGGGAGGAAGGCCTTCCTGCGGGCCTGGGAGCAACGCCTCGACCAGCTCTACACCCACCCCGAATTCGACTACCGTTGCTCGTGGCGGACGATCCTGCGCATCCAGGCGCGGCTGCTCGCGAGGTGGTTGCGCGGCGACATCCCGAGAGTGCCATGGCCCGTCGTTCGCTGAATCCGACGCGGAGGCTCTACCTCTGCACCTATGACGTGCTCGCTTCGAAGGAGGGCGACAAACGCCGCACGAAACTCTATGATCTCCTCCTCGACCACGGCGAACACGTGCAGTACAGCGTGTTTCTCTGTGAACTCTCGATGGTCGAACGAACCCGCCTCGTCGGGGCTGCCAGGGATATTCTGAATGAAGGCGAGGATCAGCTCCTCGTCCTCGACATCGGGCCGGAGACTTTTGAATGGTCGTCACGGCTGGATTGCTTGGGAAAAACATGGACGCCTCAGGTGCGTTCCTTTATCGTCTGAAGGGTCCGGAAAGACGGTCCCCGGTTTCGCGAATCCACCCGCGAGCGCCCCTGTGGTCGCGGACCTTCGGTAACCGCTCGCGGTCTTTGAAATTGAATGAGTTTGGACAGGAATGGGCCTTTACAATCTTGTTGCATGGACGGTGATCCGCTCCACCGTTCGCAAAGCGATCTCTCAAACGCCGCCATGACTAGGCTGGAGAGGATCGCTACTTCCGCACCTTCACGGGTGCGGTCTCATTGAAGCTTTTGAATCTTGCTCGTTTTCCGCAGTCCTCGCACTGACTTCCGCACCTTCACGGGTGCGGTCTCATTGAAGCGTTCCGCTTTGCAGATACAGAATCCCGCGAAGCCCCACTTCCGCACCTTCACGGGTGCGGTCTCATTGAAGCGTACCACTCCCGCCGAAGAGCTCCACGACCGTCTCGACTTCCGCACCTTCACGGGTGCGGTCTCATTGAAGCCAGCTCATTGATCGCGGCGACGAGGCTGGCTTTGTACTTCCGCACCTTCACGGGTGCGGTCTCATTGAAGCTTGCAGCCCGGCGAGCGCGTCCGCACCATCACCGACACTTCCGCACCTTCACGGGTGCGGTCTCATTGAAGCGAGATCCTCTACGTCACGAAGCTGGAGGAGCGGCCGACTTCCGCACCTTCACGGGTGCGGTCTCATTGAAGCCTGAGTCCGTCGCCGATCATGCCGGCCTTCCATCGCACTTCCGCACCTTCACGGGTGCGGTCTCATTGAAGCAATACGATCTGCCGCCGCACCTGGCGTGGATCACCCACTTCCGCACCTTCACGGGTGCGGTCTCATTGAAGCGCACAAGGCGGTGACGATCCACCACTGTGCCGCGCCACTTCCGCACCTTCACGGGTGCGGTCTCATTGAAGCATGGCGTCGAGCGTGCGGAGGAAGCCGAGCAAGGTGGACTTCCGCACCTTCACGGGTGCGGTCTCATTGAAGCTATCACGCCATTCCCGCGTTCTCGAAGTCACTCATCAACTTCCGCACCTTCACGGGTGCGGTCTCATTGAAGCATCCCCGCGTGGAGTGACACGCAAGGCCTGCCATCCGACTTCCGCACCTTCACGGGTGCGGTCTCATTGAAGCACCAACGGCCGGAACCTCGCCGATCTGGAACTCGAGGCCGACTTCCGCACCTTCACGGGTGCGGTCTCATTGAAGCATACGGAAATTTTGCGCATCGAGATTCGCCCCGAGCTGACTTCCGCACCTTCACGGGTGCGGTCTCATTGAAGCTGGAATTGGGCAGTCTCAGCAGCCGAAGATTACTGACTTCCGCACCTTCACGGGTGCGGTCTCATTGAAGCAGGAGGGTCTCTTTTGCGATGAGGCGCGGGAGATCGACTTCCGCACCTTCACGGGTGCGGTCTCATTGAAGCAGGATCTCCTCCGGTGTCATGTCGACGGGAACGCCGACTTCCGCACCTTCACGGGTGCGGTCTCATTGAAGCAAACTCACCAAACTCGACAAGCGCGAGCTGATCGCACTTCCGCACCTTCACGGGTGCGGTCTCATTGAAGCTCAGAGATTTCCCGCGGAAGAGATTGGTGACGCGGCACTTCCGCACCTTCACGGGTGCGGTCTCATTGAAGCAAACCGACCATCCGAAATCCCAACTACGACCCGAAGACTTCCGCACCTTCACGGGTGCGGTCTCATTGAAGCCGCGCCCTGGTCGGCACCCCTTTGACGAGCGCCCTCGCACTTCCGCACCTTCACGGGTGCGGTCTCATTGAAGCTTGTGCAGGTAGCCGTCGATCAGGCCCGTGCGCCACACTTCCGCACCTTCACGGGTGCGGTCTCATTGAAGCCCCCAGGCGTAGCGGCATCCGCTCCACACATCCAGACTTCCGCACCTTCACGGGTGCGGTCTCATTGAAGCTAAGTCCTCATTTCGCGGGTTTCTTCCGGCCGAGCCACTTCCGCACCTTCACGGGTGCGGTCTCATTGAAGCTTGCCTTCCACCGTGCGGACGAATCCGCCCTTCTCAACTTCCGCACCTTCACGGGTGCGGTCTCATTGAAGCCCTGGTCGCAGGATCTTCACCGTGCCCGCTTCCGCATACTTCCGCACCTTCACGGGTGCGGTCTCATTGAAGCCCTGTGCCGGGCACCGCGCCCCGGCCTCCCTACATCGACTTCCGCACCTTCACGGGTGCGGTCTCATTGAAGCGGTTTGATGATCGCGCCCGCGCCCGTGCCGGCCGCGCACTTCCGCACCTTCACGGGTGCGGTCTCATTGAAGCTGGATCACGTCCTCGTTCACCTCATCGCGATAGAGGAACTTCCGCACCTTCACGGGTGCGGTCTCATTGAAGCTGCCGGGACCAGTTCGCCACCTTCGCCGCATCCCCGTACTTCCGCACCTTCACGGGTGCGGTCTCATTGAAGCCAGTCGGCGTACCACTGTTTGACCGCATCGTCCCCACTTCCGCACCTTCACGGGTGCGGTCTCATTGAAGCCACGCGAAAAAGGCGCCTTTACTCGGATCCTTGGCGGACTTCCGCACCTTCACGGGTGCGGTCTCATTGAAGCGTGAAGGCGCCGGCGCCGGGACTGATCATGGTCGAACTTCCGCACCTTCACGGGTGCGGTCTCATTGAAGCACCATCGGAGGCTGGTAGTAGAAGATGCCCGAGTCCGAACTTCCGCACCTTCACGGGTGCGGTCTCATTGAAGCCATGACGCGGGAGAGCTGACCGATGCAGCTATCGCCACTTCCGCACCTTCACGGGTGCGGTCTCATTGAAGCATAATCGCGAAGAGCGCATCACTTTCCGGGTAGATCACTTCCGCACCTTCACGGGTGCGGTCTCATTGAAGCAGGATTCCTTGGGCGACACTGTTCGCGGCCTTTCCCCGACTTCCGCACCTTCACGGGTGCGGTCTCATTGAAGCATGAACTGGTTTCCCTCCTCGAGCCTCGAGGACATACTTCCGCACCTTCACGGGTGCGGTCTCATTGAAGCCAGATCGGCAGCACCCAGCAGGCCGATTCCGCCTACGAACTTCCGCACCTTCACGGGTGCGGTCTCATTGAAGCATCCATCCCCCTGAGTCCGGGTTGCCCGGATCGAGCAACTTCCGCACCTTCACGGGTGCGGTCTCATTGAAGCATGAACTGGTTTCCCTCCTCGAGCCTCGAGGACATACTTCCGCACCTTCACGGGTGCGGTCTCATTGAAGCCTCATGCCCGGGGTCCGGGACGAGCCAGCCCTCGTACTTCCGCACCTTCACGGGTGCGGTCTCATTGAAGCTCGTGATCGAGATGCGCGATCGTCAGCACAATCACACTTCCGCACCTTCACGGGTGCGGTCTCATTGAAGCTAGACATCGGCATCGACTGCGATCACCTCACTGCCCAACTTCCGCACCTTCACGGGTGCGGTCTCATTGAAGCGCGGAAGAAGCCGGTCGCCGGATCACCCTCAGCTGATCACTTCCGCACCTTCACGGGTGCGGTCTCATTGAAGCGAGATCGGGGAAGGATACCGATGGCTCCATCCAAGCGACTTCCGCACCTTCACGGGTGCGGTCTCATTGAAGCGGGCTGCCAGCCGGGCTCTCGCTGAATACCTCCACCGACTTCCGCACCTTCACGGGTGCGGTCTCATTGAAGCCCTCGGCCGATCGCGGTCGCCTGTTCGATGGCCCGCACTTCCGCACCTTCACGGGTGCGGTCTCATTGAAGCAACCGGCTCCGGCATGACGTTTGCGAGTTTTTTGCAGACTTCCGCACCTTCACGGGTGCGGTCTCATTGAAGCGGACAGCTACGGCGCTATTCGTGGCGTCTTGGAATACTTCCGCACCTTCACGGGTGCGGTCTCATTGAAGCATAGCCCATCGGCGAGAGCACCATCTTGCGTTTGCACTTCCGCACCTTCACGGGTGCGGTCTCATTGAAGCACCTTCGTTCGCCCGTGTCCGGGTATGGAAGGATTACTTCCGCACCTTCACGGGTGCGGTCTCATTGAAGCAACGTCTTCTGGAAGTATTCCCGCTCCCACGAGATCACTTCCGCACCTTCACGGGTGCGGTCTCATTGAAGCATGGTGGAGAATGTGTCGATCCACAACGCGTTCGACGCACTTCCGCACCTTCACGGGTGCGGTCTCATTGAAGCAAGACGGCCACCCAGACCCAGATGGCCCGCGACCTGACTTCCGCACCTTCACGGGTGCGGTCTCATTGAAGCATCGGATCCGTGAACAGCCTCGGACACCTCGCCGTCGAACTTCCGCACCTTCACGGGTGCGGTCTCATTGAAGCACGGAATCGCTGGCCGACATCGTGATCCCGAACCTCACTTCCGCACCTTCACGGGTGCGGTCTCATTGAAGCGACTTGACGACGGGCACGACGACGCTGCAGGTCGGACTCCCGCACCTTCACGGGTGCGGTCTCATTGAAGCATCCATAAATTCCCGTATTCTCGTCAAGAATATCTTACTTCCGCACCTTCACGGGTGCGGTCTCATTGAAGCATAGCCGTTCTTGACGGCCTTGAGCATCGCGAGGGTCACTTCCGCACCTTCACGGGTGCGGTCTCATTGAAGCTCCTTTGACGCCCAGGTGGAAGTTTTGCCGGAAGGGACTTCCGCACCTTCACGGGTGCGGTCTCATTGAAGCTCTCCCTCGGCGGATGAGTCGGACGATGCGCTGGCAACTTCCGCACCTTCACGGGTGCGGTCTCATTGAAGCGTGGCGGCGGCTCTGGTACTTCGTGCGCTGAGAACTGACTTCCGCACCTTCACGGGTGCGGTCTCATTGAAGCTCGGGATTCGGTGCCACCACCATGGAGCGCGAGACCACTTCCGCACCTTCACGGGTGCGGTCTCATTGAAGCCCCAAAGACGGGAAGCTCTTTCGTCGCCAAGCTTCCGACTTCCGCACCTTCACGGGTGCGGTCTCATTGAAGCGCGGCGAAAGTGACGACGAACAACCCCAGCCCCACACTTCCGCACCTTCACGGGTGCGGTCTCATTGAAGCCAGGCGGGCGGAGACTCGGACGGCACGACGTGGAATACTTCCGCACCTTCACGGGTGCGGTCTCATTGAAGCAGCTCGCGCCCCATCCTCCACGGCACTGCCCTCTGCACTTCCGCACCTTCACGGTTGCGGTCTCATTGAAGCCCCGCGACGGCGGCACTGCCCTGGGTGACGTCAATACTTCCGCACCTTCACGGGTGCGGTCTCATTGAAAGCGTCCTGGCGATCAACGAACTCCCAAACCAAAGTGGCCGCGATTAGCGCACTTCCGCAATTTTCACACGATTTTCATTGCCACAGCCCGCAACAGGTCCCTAACCTTGCCGCATGAAAACAGGACGACATCATCTGGCCTCCCTGCTTTTCCTCCTCCTGTCCGGAGACATCGCGTCCGTCGATGCCCAGGACGCCCTGCGTGAATGGACCTCCACCGATGGACGCAAGATTCGGGCTCAGCTCTCCGGGTTTCACGATGCCGACACCGTCATCCTCAAGCTCGAAGACGGGCGCGACGTGAATCTCCCCATCGCCAGACTCAGCGCCGGCGACATCGCCTATGCGCGGGAGCGATTCAAAGCCGGTTCCACACCCGGCACCACCCCGGGTTCCCCCCCTGCCCCGGCCACCTCCGCCGTCGACTGGAACAACCCTGTCCAATCCACTGAGTTCGTCATCCGCGGCGTGAAGCGCGACAAAGTGCCCGGCTACATCTCCGTCAAATCCGGCTGGGAACGCGGCATCCGCAGCGTCCAGGCCCGGCTCGAATACAAAGG
>JAEUHI010000006.1 GCA_016795385.1 Verrucomicrobiales bacterium
AAGGTGGAGCGGCTTTTTGCCTGGCTCCACAACTTCCGCCGCCTCGTTGTCCGATGGGAATATCATGCTGAAAACTTCACCGCATTCTTCTATCTCGGATGTGCAATTATCCTGCTCAGGCATTTATGAGATGGCTTCTAGCCTCACGAAACATCGTAAAATCCGATTTGGTTGCGGAAATATCCTTCGCATAAACCTGAACGTATTCATGATTTGTCGAATATGTCGGTGACTGATTCTTAGTTGTGTTCTGCGCCCAAATTATCTCTTCAACGCGATTCTTTGCGCCAAATATTCCGCAGAGAGCAAATTCAAGATGAGGGCGCTCACCTTCATCGATACTCGAGTAAAGTACACCCTGTTCCTCCAACATCCCGTGGATAATTTGGAGGCGGTCCGAAATCATCGTCGCCCAAGTTGAGTGTTGGTAGGCGTCTTTGTAGGCGAATCCATCGCCGCCCGTATTATACGGCGGATCAATATAAACACACTTCACCTTCTCCCGGAATCTCTCCTGCAACAGATTCAGCGCCTGGAAATTCTCCGAGTGCACAAGCACCCCGTCGATCGCCCCATCGAGATCCTCGATCGCGCCGAGCAGTTGCCACTTGAAGCTCTCCGGATAAAACACGGTGTCGAGCATCAGCTTGTCGTGCGCCCGCAGGAAGGCCTCGGTCAGTTTCCCGTCGGCGGGCCAATCCGCCGCCTCGTCGAGGGCGTAGAGCTTCACCCATTCGTCCTTCTGCGAGCGCATCTGCCCGTCGTAGCGGCGGATGGGGGTGTCGAGGTGATCCAACAGGGTCTGGACGAGCGCCTGACCCTCTTTGCCCATCGCGAAGACCCGGTCGAGGGTGAGGCAGTAGTGGGTCTCGACGACGTATTTCTTCTTCAGCCAGAGCTTTTTCTGGAAGTTCTCCAACTGGGCGAGGAAGGTGATGAGGTGGCGGGCGATGTTCCGCAGGGCCTTGATGAGGCGGACGCGGGTGGCGAGGTAGTCGGTGCTCTTTTCGTCGATGTCGTCGAGGTGCATCACCTCGTTCTTGATGTAGAAGTCGAGCTCGCCGCGGAGGAAGCGGCCGAGGTGTTTGTGGATGAAGAAGTCGGCCTCGTTCTTGCGGGTGTAGTTGGCGAGGTGGCGGGTGATGAGGTCGTTCACCGCGCCCTCCGGTTTGTGGATGAGGGCGCGCTGCCACTCCACCGGCAGCCGCTCGAGGAGATGGGCGATCCAGGCCCGCGTCTCGGGCTGGGTGCGGGTGCGGTCGACGATCTTGAAGTGGAAGGGGATGACGAGGCGGTCGGGACCGGCCTCGATCTCGGCCTCCTCGTCGAGGTGGAACTCGCGCTTGGCATTGTTGTTGTTCAGCACGGGATCCTGCCGCTCGCATTTGAACTGGACGCGCCCGCCGCCGAGCGAGTCGGGCAGGGTGAAGGTGTAATCCTTCAGATCCTTCGACGACTTGATGTAGTACTGATCCTTGTTCGCCCAGTGCAGCATCACCTCCTCGCCGGAATAGGGCACGGCGTAAGGCGCGGCCCCGCCCTTGATGCGGCGCTTCGAGAGGAAGTCGGCCTCGTCGTAGTAGCGCGAGAAGAACTCGGTGAGGTGCGAGTAGATCTCGGCCTCGAGCTGGGCATTCGATCGCTCGCCGCCCGAGTCGCGCTCTTCCTGGAGACGGAGGAGGAGCTGGCCGTCGGCCGACTCGCGGGCGGGTCCGGCGGTGAGGACGCCGGCTGCATCGAAGGCGAGCTTGCCGTAGTCGGTCTTGATCTTGGCCGCGGTGGCGTCGATCTGGCGGTCGAGTTCGACGACATTCAACTCGCCCATCTCGCGCCGGACGATGGCTTTCAACGTCGGGGCACCAGGATCGCCGGCCGGCGGCTCCTCCAGCCCGAGAAAGACGCGGATGTGGCGCTGACGCGCCTTGATGATGCGGTGGATCCCGAAATCGAGGTCGGCTTTCTCCAGCTCGAAGAGTTTGGAGAGGGTAGCGGCGAGTTTGTCAAAGGGGTCGGACATGGGAGGAAAGGGGTCACGGGTCACGGGAAAGAGGTCACGAGCGGATGATTTCGAGGAGGGGCTCGAAGGAATAGATCGCGGGTCGGCGGCCGGCACCACGCCGGGCGATGCGCAGCAGACGGCGATCAGACGCAAGGAGGGCGTTGGTGTAGCGGTTGACGTTGGCAGGCGGGATGCCGGAACGGGCCGCGATCTGCTGATTCCGGAAGACGGGGATGGAGAAGACCGCGTCGAGCAGGGCGATGGCGTGTTTTGACCCGGTCACTTCGCTGAAGACGCCCTTCATCTCCTCGTAGAGGTCACCGATCCGGCGAGTCGCCTGGAGGTTGTACTCGGATTGCGACTTCACGGCGTCCAGGAAATACAGGATCCAGCCGGTCCAGTCGTTTTCCCCGGAGACGGCACGCATGCAGCGAATGTAGTCGTCTTTGTGCTCCTCCATGTAACGGCTGATGAAAAAGTGGGGCGATGAGATCACCCCCCGGGACCAGAGCAAAAGGGTGATGAGCATGCGCCCGATCCGACCATTTCCATCAAGGAAAGGGTGGAGAGCCTCGAACTCCAGATGGGCGAGGGCGGTGCGAATCAGTTCGGGGTGGTCGGATCCCTCGAGGTAGGCGAAGAAGCGGTCGAGCCCCTCGGTGAGTTTCTCGGGGCTGATGGGAATGTAGCTGACGATGCGGGACCTCTCGTCACCGATGTAGTTCTGCTCGATTTTGAATTGGCCGGGGTTTTTCGAAGCGCCCCGCCCGAAGGAGAGCAGCATCTGGTGCATGCTCCGCAGGAGGGTGGCGTTGAGGGGACGTCCGTCGGCCATTTCCTGCTGCGCGTAGTTGAGCGTGCGGCGATAAAGGACCGTTTCGATCACGTCGGACTTCACGTTTTCGATAGCCGGGCCATCCTCGGCCTCGCTCGAGTCGTATTCCAGAATCTCGTCGATGGTGCTGATGGTACCCTCCATGCGGGAGGAGAGCACGGCTTCCTGATTTCGAAGGGGGGCCAAAAAGAGCTCGCGGTTGTGAAGGCGGGTCAGTTCCTGGTCGTAGCGGGCCAAAGCCGCTCCGGCATCCATCAAGGGCTGGATGATCCGCGGGTAGTCGAGTTCCCCGGGCGGGAAGCGGCCCTCGTGATAAACCACGGCCTTTTCGAGCTGGAGCTGGGATTTATCAATCATTCTGGAGGGAAAGTGAGACAGAAGGCACTTTGTTTCTCACGAATGAGCCATAAACGCAATTGTTTTTTAAATTTCTTTCAAAGTGATCGACAACGCCGGTTGTCTCTCATCGGTGGAACACAACCTGCGTTTCATCTCATTTCTTCAAGAATGTGAGATTCAAGCGTTCTCATGTGGCAACGGGTCACCGCACCTCGAAACGGATCGTGAAAAGATCCTGGCGGGATTGCCCGCGGCTGAGGCGGCTCTGGAGTTCGGCGATCAACTGGTCGCGGCGCCGCTCGATCTCATCCTCGATGTCGTCGATCTCCCGTCGGGCACGCCGTTTCCGCTTCTCTGCGCGGAGGATCTCCTCCTGGAGGCGGTGTTGGTCCTCAAGGGTCTGGGCGAGGCGGGATTCGTTGCGAAGCGTTCTAATCTCGGCCTTGATGCGGGCGAGTTCGTCCTCGGCCCCACGGATCTTGTCGTCGGCCCATCGGTCGATCTGCTCCACGGCGCGCCGGAAGTGGCGGTTGTTGCGCTCGATGGACTGGTGGAGGCTGGCCTCTCCGTGGCGGAGCGAGGCCGCCTCGAGTCGATCGAGATGGACGGACGGGATGCCGGCGGGCTCCGAACCGACACAGGTGCAGGAGATGAGTTTCTCCGCCGTCTCGGGATCTAGTGAGGCCCCCGGATTGCCGTCCTCGTCAAGGTGACCGGTGAGAAGGAGGAAGTGCTCGGTCTCGTAGGACTCGACGGTGAGCTGGTGGAGGCGCAGGTAGCCGCTCCGCCCGCGGAGTGGGAGTAGTTGGGAGACCTTCGTGGGGTGGACATCGAGATCGAAGGTGAGGGAGGCAACCGGTGTCTCAGCAGCTTTTCCCCGGGCGATCACGTATTCGCCGAGCGGGTGGCTGAGCCGGTAAAGGTGGGAATGGGGAGCCGGAGGCACCCCGGACGCCGCGCCGGGTCGCTGGCGCGAAATGAGGTGGTACGTCCCCCGAGGGGCCTCCTCGATGAGAGGTTCGCAGAGGGTAAAGGCGTAGGCATCTTCATGCCAATCGGCGCGGTCGCCGACGATGTGGCGGGTGAGCTGCCAGAACTGGCGGGCGATGCGATCGAGCCGCAGTTCGGCCTCGGCGAGTTCGAGACGGAGGCGTTCGTGCACATCCTCGTCGAAGTGTTCGAGCAGGGATTTCCGTGTGTCGGCGAGGCGGGATTCGATCTGCTCCTTCAGTTCCTCCTGCAACTGGTTGAACGCGGCCTCGATCTCTTCGGGCGAGCGGCAGGTCTGGTAGATGGCGAGGACTCGCTTTTCGAAGTCGACCCCGCTCTCAATCGCACCGAGGACCTCGTCGGAGGCCCCGAAGACTTCGTCGAAGAGCTTGAACTTCTCCGCGAGCAACTGGTGGACGCGCCGGTCCGCGTGGTTGCGGGTGTTGAGGAAGTTGATGACGACGACGTCGTGCTTTTGTCCATACCGGTGGCAGCGGCCGATCCGCTGCTCGACACGCTGCGGATTCCACGGCAGGTCGAAATTGATCACGAGCGAACAGAACTGCATGTTGACGCCCTCGGCCGCGGCCTCGGTGGCGATCAGAATCGTCCCGTGGTCGCGGAAGTGCTCGATGAGCGCGGTGCGGATGTCGATCGGACGCGAGCCGGTGGCACGGTCGGTATCCGCGTTCGTCGCGAGCCACTGCTCGTAGATCGCCTTCGAAGCCGCATCGCTGTTGGAACCGTTGAAAAGGATCACCTTCCCCCGATAACCGTTCTCCTCTAGGAAGAGGGCGAGCGCGTCCTGGGTGCGCCGGGATTCGGTGAAAATCAGGGCCCGCTCGTTGGCGTGCGTCTCCGCCATCTTGGCGAAACCGAGACGGAGGGCGGAAAGCAGCTCCCGGGTCTTCGTTTCAATCGAGATCCGCAAGCCCTGGGTGATCAACGCCTCCAGTTGCACAATTTCTTCCGTGAGCACGGCGATGCTGATCTGCGGGAGTTCGGAGGCCTCGCCTTCCAGCGATTCCGCCTCGTCGATCTGATCCAACAGTTCATCAAGCAGTTCGCTCGCGGCCTCGCTGTCGCTGGCGATGTCGGCGATCAAATCGACGCCGGGTTTCTTCCCGTCGCGCAGGTCGTGAAGTCCGCGCAAGAGCGACTGGAGCGTGCCGATGATCGCCTCGGTCGAGGAGGCCAGGAGTTTTCGGAGAATCAGGACGAGAAGATGACGCCGACTCTCCGGGAGGCAGTAGAGGTCGTCGCGCTGGATGAAGGCGGAGACGGCATCGTAGAAGTCCTGTTCCTGATCGGTGGGCTCGAAGGGATGGGTGAGAGCTCGTCGCTCCGTGTAGTTGATGTACTCGCTGACATCGCGCCTCAGGGTGCGTTTGCAGAAATGTCGCAGCCGCTGGCGCAGGGGCTCGAGGTCGGCACCGGTCCGCATGTATTGCGAAGAGAAGGCGGTCTTTTCGCCGAAGAGGTTTTCGTCGATCAGGGTCGAAAGCCCGTAAATCTCGAGAAGGGAATTTTGAAGCGGCGTCGCGGTGAGAAGGACTTTTTTCCGGGGCTCCAGAGCGTAGCGAATCCGTTGTCCCGTTTTGTTCGCCGGTCGGTAGCAGTTGCGGAGTTTGTGAGCTTCGTCGATGACCGCGAGATCGAGCGGAATACTGCGAATCTCATCCTGATGCAGGCTCGCGAAGGAATACGAGCAGATCAGAATTTCTTTTGCATCAAAGGGGCGCGGGTTTCCGTCTTTGCGCAGTTTACGGTAAACGGGCGTGTCGATCACGCGGGCAGGCAGGTGGAACTTCTCGATAAGCTCAAGCGCCCACTGCTTCCGAATGGAGGCGGGGCAGACAATGAGAATGCGCCGTTTCTTTTCGGCCCAGAGCTGGCAGAGGATCAGCCCTGCCTCGATTGTCTTTCCGAGACCGACCTCGTCCGCGAGGATCACCCCTTTGGACAGAGGCGACTGCAAGGCGAAGAGCGCGGCTTCGATCTGGTGCGGATTCAAATCGACCTGAGCATCGAACAGCGACTGGGAAAGGCGCCCAACTCCCTCGGGCTCACGGAGAGAAAGAACGTGGGCAAAATACTTGGCCTGGTGGTCGGTGATCTGCACGCGTGAAGATGGCAGGGTGGGAGCGGGGCGCAAGTGCCGAGGCAACTCGCAACCAATCGCTCATAATGGATTTTTTATGATCGACAGTCCGCCGCGTTTCGCAAAGGGTTTCCGCATGAAAACGATTCATTCGCTGCTCACCCTCTCCCTCATCATGCTCCTCGGTTCCTCCGCCCCCGCCGAAGAAACGGCCGCGCCCTTCCGCCATTTCGTCTCCTTCCAGTTCAAGGAAGGCACCAGCGACGAGAAAAAGGACGAACTGGTGAAAGCCTTTCTCGGATTGAAAAACGAAATCGACGTGATCGTCGATCTGGAGTGGGGCGCGACCGACAACATCGAGCCTCTCAACGACGGCTTCACCCATTCCTTCCTCGTGACCTTCAAGGACAAAGCCGGTCTCGCCACCTACCTCCCCCACCCCGCCCACGAGGCCTTCGTGGCGAAAATCAAACCGCACCTGGAAAAGGTGTATGTGTTTGATTACACGGCGAAACGCGAATGAAATACCCATTCCTCGGCCTCATCGCTCTCCTCTCGGCGATCACTCTGACTTCCTGCGCCGCACGCATTTACAGCCGGGGTAACCACTCCGACCTGTTCCGATACGGAGTGCCACGGCAAACGATTGTCGAAGCATTGGGATCGCCCGTCCATTCCGGCCGGAACGATCCAGGCCTTTGGCTTGATTTCGACGAGTTTCGGCTGCGAGGCCCGGTTCATGACCCTCACCGGATGCAAGCTGTTGGAATGGGTTCGGCGATGACGTTCGGAATCGGCGGAGTGGTTGCTACACCGGAAGCGATCGCTTGGTCAATGGACCGAAGCTGGAAAAAAGTGAGGGTCGATTATCGCGGAGACGGCACTTTCGGAAGAGTCACGGTCCTTGATGCCGAAACCTCCAACAAACCTTCAGAGATTGGATCCGTCCGTCCAAAACTCAAATCACCCAATCCACCGAGTCCGCTTCCCGCGGCGGGGGAATCAGATCGGTGAGGGGAATCTCCGCGCAGCTGCGGGTGAGGGCTTCGTTCGCGCGCACCCAGGCCTCATGCACCCGGCCGGCGGATTCACCGCCATTCCCGGGACTGCTCTCGATCAACGCTCCGCCCTCCATCGCCAGGGCGATCTCGGCGAGGGAGATCTCCGCGGGGTCGCGGGCGAGCAGATACCCGCCGTTTTTGCCGCGGCGACTGATGACCAGTCCCGCCTGACGCAGGGCCGTGAGGATCTGCACGAGGTAATTCGGCGAGAGCCGCTCCGCCGCTGCGAGTTCCTCGACCTGCCTCACCTCCCCCGAAGCATGACGGCTCGCGAGTTGTGCGAGGACCTGACAAGCGTATTCTGTTTTGAGGGGGAGCCGCATGGAAAAAGCACTTGCAAAACCTCTGATACAATACCTTAGTAAACGACGCAACTTTAAAATCTTTTCAGCTCTCTGTCCTCCTACCCCCGGGAATCATGGCCACTACGATCGGCAAATCTGCAAACGAAGGCATCAAAGACGCGAGCCAATACCTGCGCGGCACCATCCTCGACGGTCTCGCCAACGCGGCGACCGGGTCGCTTTCGAAAGACGACCAGCAGCTCACCAAGTTCCACGGCATCTACCAGCAGGACGACCGCGACATCCGTGGCGAGCGGCGCAAGAAGAAGCTCGAGCCCGCCTATTCCTTTATGATCCGCGTCCGTGTGCCCGGCGGAGTGGCGACTCCCGCGCAGTGGCTCGAGATGGATCGCATCGCCCTCGAGCACGCCAACGGAGCCCTGAAGCTGACGACCCGTCAGGCCTTCCAGTTCCACGGCGTCATCAAGAGCAATCTGAAAAAGACGATCTACGAGATCAACCAATCGCTTTTCGACACCCTCGCCGCCTGCGGCGACGTGAACCGGAACGTGATGTGCAATCCGAATCCGCACCAGTCGAAGGTCCACGCCGAAGTGCTCCAGCTCGCCACCGCGATCTCGAATCACCTCAGCCCCCGCACCGGCGCCTATCACGAGATCTGGCTCGACGACGGCACCGGTGAGAAGGTGAAGGTCACCTACGATCCGCCGCTGATCGACGACATCGCCGATCCCGAGGAGCCGATCTACGGCAAACACTACCTGCCGCGCAAGTTCAAGACTGTCGTCGCCGTGCCTCCGAGCAACGACGTCGACATCTACGCGCATGATCTCGGCTACATCGCCATCCTCGAGGGCGAGGACAAGATCGCCGGCTACAATGTCACCGTCGGCGGCGGCATGGGCATGACCCATGGCAACGAGGAGACCTTCCCCCGTTTGGCGGATTTGTTGGGATTCTGCACGCCCGATCAGGCCGTGAAAGTCGGCGAAGCCGTCGTGCGCGTGCAGCGCGACCACGGCAACCGCGACGTGCGCGCCAACGCCCGCCTCAAATACACCATCGAGAAAATGGGGATCGACGCCTTCCGTGAGGAGGTGGAGAAGCTCTGCCAATTCAAGTTGCAGGCCCCTCGCGAATTCCATTTCGAGGACAACGGCGACCGCTACGGCTGGATCAAGGATCACCGCGGCCACTGGCATTTCACCCTCTACGTCGAGAACGGCCGCGTCTACGACACGAAGGAATATCCGCTCCTCACCGGTCTGCGCGCCATCGCGAAGATCCACACGGGAGACTTCCGTCTCACCGCGAACCAGAATCTCATCATCGCCGACATCACCCCGCAGCAGAAATCGGAGATCACCGAGCTGCTCGAGCAATACGGCATGATCGACGCCCACGAGCGTTCCGCGATGCGGCTCCATTCGCTGGCATGCGTCGCCCTGCCCACCTGCGGTCTCGCCCTCGCCGAATCGCAGCGTTATCTCCCGGATCTCATCACCGGCATCGAGGCAGTCCTCGAAGAGGCCGGACTGCGGCACGACGCCATCACCATCCGCATGACCGGTTGCCCCAACGGCTGCGCCCGCCCCTACATCGCCGAGATCGGCTTCGTCGGAAAAGCGCCCGGCAAATACAATCTCTACCTCGGTGGAGGACACGCCGGTCAGCGGCTCAGCAAGCTCTACGCCGCCTCCATCCGCGGCGATGACGCCCCGCAGATCCTCAAGCCCATCCTTCTCGACTACGCGAAACAACGCGAGGACGGCGAGAGCTTCGGTGACTTCGTCATCCGCGCCGGCTACGTGAAAGAGACCAAGGATGGACGCGATTTCCACAAGGACGTCGTCGAACCCGCCCTCACCGTGTGATTGCCATCCCCTCGCAAGATCAGCGAAAATCAGCGGTCCCCATCCCACCCCTTTTCCATGTCCACCCCGAATTCCCCCCTTCGGCCCGAGCAACAGCAGCTCGCCAATCAACTCTCGCACGGTCTCGACCGCGATCAGGCCCTCTGGCTTTCCGGCTTCTTCGCCGGCATCAGCGGCAGCGCGGGGTCGGCCCTGCCCCCGACGATACCCTCGGCCGCGAAGCGCAAGCTGACCGTGCTCTACGGATCCGAATCGGGGAATTCCGAAAAGCTCGCCGGCGTCATCGCCAAAACCGCCGAGAAAGCCGGCTTCAAGGCCACTGTCGCGAGCATGGGCGATGCGAAACCCGCCAGCCTGACCAAAGCGGAAAACCTCCTCGTCGTCGTCAGCACCTGGGGTGAAGGCGATCCACCGGACAATGCCGTCGCCTACTACGAAGCCTTCATGAGCGATGCCATGCCGAAACTCGCCGGGGTGAAATACTCCGTCTGCGGTCTCGGCGACACGAGCTACGAGCACTTCTGCAAGATGGGCAAGGATTTCGACGCCCGTCTCGCCGCCCTCGGGGCCGAACGTGTGCACGATCGCGCCGACTGCGATGTCGATTACCAAGCCACCTTCGACGCCTGGCTCGCCGGTGCCCTCAAGGCCTTCCCCGGCGCGGAGGCTCCCGCCATCACCCTCCCCGCGGTGGCGGCGATCGCCAGCCACGACGGCGGCCACGGGGCCTATGACAAGAACAACCCTTACCTTTCCGAGATCCTCGAGAAAGTCGTCCTCAACGGCACCGGTTCCGCGAAAGAAGTGCTCCACGTCGAACTCTCGCTCGAAGGCTCCGGTCTCACCTACGAGCCAGGCGATGCCCTCGGCATTTGTCCCGTGAACCGTGCCTCCGTCGTTGAGGAAGTCCTCGCCGCGACCGGACTGCGGGCCAACGCCAAGCTCGGCGACACCACCCTCGCCGAGGCCCTCAAATACGACTACGACATCACCACCCTGCAGCCCGCCATCGTCGACAAATACAACGTCGTCGTCGGCGATGCGGCCCTCCAAAAGCTGCTCGACGAGGAAGGCCGCGTCACCCTCAAATCCTGGGTCGATGGTCGCCAACTCGTCGATCTCCTCGAGGCTTATCCTTACAAACACTGGACGGCCGAATCCTTCACCGGCATCCTCCGGAAGCTCGCCCCGCGGCTTTATTCCATCGCCTCGAGCCTGAAAAAGCACGAGGACCAGGTCCACCTCACCATCGCCGCGGTGCGATACCACAGCCACGGCCGCGACCGCACCGGCGTCTGTTCGTGCTACATCGCCGACGATGTCGAGGTGGGCGACCAGGTGAGGATCTACTTCCACCACAACAACAATTTCCGCCTCCCCGAGAACGACGAGACCCCCGTCCTCATGATCGGGCCCGGCACCGGCATCGCTCCCTTCCGCGCCTTTGTCGAGGAGCGCGCCGCCCGCGGAGCCAAGGGGAAAAACTGGCTCTTCTTCGGAGACCAACATTTCAGCTACGACTTCCTCTATCAGCTCGAATGGCTCGACTACCTCGAGAGCGGCGTCCTCACCGATCTCAGTCTCGCCTTCTCGCGCGATCAGAAAGAGAAGCTCTACGTGCAGCACCGCCTCCTCGAGCGGGGGGCCGAAGTCTTCCAATGGATGGAGTCCGGTGCCCACATCTACGTCTGCGGCGACGCTTCGCGCATGGCCAAAGACGTGCAACAGGCCCTCATGGACATCATCGCCGTCTACGGCGGCAAGTCGCCCGAAGAGGCGAAGGCTTATCTTGAGGCGATGCGGAAGGCGAAGCGCTATCAGCGGGATGTTTATTGAAGGGGGCTATCTCCCTCCTTCCGATCTTCCATCCCTCACCTTTGCTCAAATCTTGTCCCGGCCGGGAGCGGGGCCGGGAAACCCCGGTTTTCGACCTGACAGGGTCCACTCCCCCATCCGACCCTCTTTCATCCGCCGTGGCGGGTGCCGGGCGTTGCGGATTCGCCGCTTGCCATCTAAGATGAACCTCAAGATGAGCAAACACCCCATCGCGATCGAGGATCTCCTGAAGCAATGCTCGGAGGCGGGACTGCGCCGCACCGCGGCGCTGGAGGCCTGTCTGCGCGTTTTTGCGACAGCGGACCAACCGTTGACCCTGCAACAAATCGCGGCAAATGCGGAATTCGGCGTCTCCTGCGATCCGGCGACGATCTACCGGCTCGTGAGCCGCCTCGAGGAACGTCGCATCGTCCGGCGCATCGGCTTCCACAGCCGGGCGGCGCACTATTGCCTGCGCGAGAGCAGCCACCAGGATTACCTGATCTGCCGCGACTGTGGCTCGGTGGAGGTGCTCGATATCGCCTGCCCGGTGGAGCACCTCGAGAAGCAAATCGCGGAGGAAAGCGGCTTTTCGGATCTGGAACACGAACTGGAATTTTTCGGTCGCTGCGGCGCTTGCCAGAAGTGAGCGGAGTTTTTTTGGGATTTTCGCGAATGCGATTCTCAAATCTGGCACTTTTCCAATATTTTTGATTTTAGGATTGAGCACGGGGGCGGAGTTGTTATACTTCGCGTCGGCTCCCGGCTTCGCGGGGGTCGTGACCGCCGCCTCATGAATTTTTCCTGGAATCGCCTCGCTCTGATCATCGGTGCCTTCGTGCTCGCCCTCGTGGTGGTGGACGGCCTGGTGAAAATGAACGCCTCGGCGATGTCGGACTACGGGGTCGGGGAAAGTCCGCTCGTCGCCGCCGACAGTGCCGCCGCACTCTTTCTCGTGGGGCTCGTCGCGGGCATGGTGATCGGTATCGGCATTTTCTTCGGCTATCTGGTCTGGCGCGAGAAGCGCTACGCGGAACAACCGGATGAGGTGGCCCTCCTCCTCGAAGAGGTGGCGGCCGAGGAAAAACGAAACGCCTTCCACCGGGAACGCGATCGCGAGGAGAGCTATGGCGAGGAACACGCCGAGACCCTCGATCCCTGGGAGCGCCCCGCGGATTGGTGGAAGCGCGCGGACGACGAGTGAGGGGTGCTTGGTCCTTGAATCAGCCTCTCGGGTGAAAGCGGCGGTGCACGTCCTGGAGATGTTTTTGATCGACGTGCGTGTAGATCTGGGTCGTGGCGATGTCGGCGTGACCGAGGAGTTCCTGGATGACGCGCAGGTCGGCACCGTTCCCGAGCAGGTGGGTGGCGAAGGAATGCCGCAGGAGGTGCGGGTAGACGTTTGACTCAATCCCGGCCATTTTGGCGCGCTCTTTCACGATCTGCCACACGCGGGTGGCGGTGAGCTTCTTGCCCCGGTTGGAGAGAAAGATTTCACTGCCGCTGTGACGACTGACGAGAGTGGGGCGCTCGCCTTCGAGGTAGGCGGTGATGGCCTCGCGGGCGGCCGAGCCGACGGGGACGACCCGTGTCTTCGATCCTTTCCCAGTGACGCGGATGGCCCCTTCCTCGAGGAACAGATTCTCGAGCCTCGCCCCGATGAGTTCGGAGACGCGCAGGCCGCTCGCATAGATGAGTTCGAGCATGGCCCGGTCGCGCCGCGCGAGAGGCAGGGCATCGTCGATCGACTCGAGCAGACGCACCACGGAGGGTTCGTTGAGGGTGTCGGGCAGGTATTTCTCGAGCTTGGGCGGATCGATCGGTTCCGCGGGATCGACGGCGACGAGACCCTTGCCGGCGAGGTGGCGGAAAAAGATCTTCAGGGCGATGAGGTGGACCCGTGCGCTGGAGGCGGCGAGGCGGTCGACGAGACGGCGCCGGGCGAGGTAATCGGTGAGATGCCGCAGCGTCACCGCGGCGGGATCGGTGATGCGGTGCTCTTTTTCCACCCAGGCGGCAAAGGCCTCGAGGGAGCGGCGCACGGAGAGCTGGTAGTTTTCCGAGAGCCCCTTCTCCACCGCGAGGTGGCGGATGAATCGGTCGATCGCGGTCTCCATGCCCCCCCCTTCCCCGCGGGATCAGCGGAACCAGCCTTCGGTGACCAGTTCGGTGATGACGAGGTGTTTCTCGCCGTGGGCGAAGGTCTTGTAATCGATCGTGGCGACGACGGCGAGGGGCTGATCTCCGAGGCGCACGAGCCCATCGAGTTTCTTGGCGAGCTCGGAATCTTTCTTCACGAAAGCGAAGTCGGAGAACTCGTTGAGATCGCCGTAGGGCGTGCTGACCTGATAGACGTAGTAGTCCTTGAGGTCCTTGAACTGATCCTTGTCGCTGCCGTAGTAGTCGGAGAAACGCTCGAGGATCAAACGGAAGGTCGCGGGCGGCGGGATCTTTCCATCTCGGAAGCGCACGAAGTGGCGGTCGGAGAACTCGGCGAAGACTTCCCAGTCGATTTTGAGCAGTCCGTTTTCATTGCGCACGATGATGGGAAATCCGCCTTCGAGATCATTGGTGGCGACGACGAAAACCCAATAGGGACCACCGATGGAGGTGTCTTCCTCGATCTGATTGAGCTGCAGGGAGTAGCGGCCGAAAGGTTCGTAGGGCCACTTCTTGTAATAGTCCTCCATGAACGCCCGGAGACTCTCGCCCTGGTAGGTGTAACGAAGGCGGGACTCGAGATCGGGGGATCGGAGGAAGGCATCGACGGCGTCGCGGGTCTTGCCGAGCGGGCCATCCTCGGGTCCGGGGGCGGCGAAAGACGCGGGCGGATTGAAGTTGGGATCTTTTTTGGCGAGCGGATCGGCGGCCCGGGGTGCGGCATCAGGCGCCGCCGCAGGAGCGGGTGCCGGCTCGAGCGGGGGCGTGTCCGCCGCAGCCGGTCCGACCATGCCGGTGGACGAAGGCACCTCGGCGGGCAGCGAGGACACCGGGGGGGCATCGAGAGCCGGCGCCGGAGCAGGAGCAGGCTCGACCGGAGCAGGAGCCTCGGCGCTGGCGGGCGGGGTCGTCACGGTCGAAGGGACGATCCCGGAGAAATTCGTGACCGGTGTGTCGACGAGGTCGAGCGAGGGAGAACCGATCACGGAAGCTCCGACACTACGGGTGCCGTTCACAGCTTGCTGCACTTTTTCATCAAAGGACACGGCCGGTGGATCGGAAGGCACGGCGGGTGCGGCCCCGGCGTCGTCACGGAGCATGGCGACGGGATCAATCACGGCGGGCGCATCATTGATGCCGGGATCCGGCGCGGAGGTGGGCACGGTGACCCCTTTGGGCTTGACCGCGAGCTTTCCGCCGGCCTCGGGGCCGGAGTCCGGATCGCTGCCTTCGGGCTCGACGTACGCTTCGGCGGGGTTCAGCCCTCCGAGCGCCTTGATCGCGAAGTAGACGCCGACGGAGGCAAAGATCGCGACACCGACCATGCTCGAAATCACGACGATGGCCGTCTTGCTGAGGCCTTTTTTCTCACCAGGCTCCCGTGGGGTGGAATAGAACAATTCGTCGAGCACATCCCCATCCGACGGAGCGGGCAGGGTCTGGGGCAGCGGAGCGGCCTCGCCCGCGGGCTCTCCGGTGCCGACGCCGAGAGGTCCGGGGGTGATCTGATCCGGCGGCGCTTGCTGGGCGAAGAGGCGGCCGAAGGATCCCTCGTGGAGCGGATTCAAGGGCAACTCCGCCTCTTCCTCCGGAGCCGGAAGGAAGGGAGCTCCACCCACGGGAACGGGGATAGGCGCGGTCTCGATCTCCGGCCAATCCGAGGAAAAATTGGGTGCAATGGGAGGAGCGAGCCGAGGCGGCGGAGTCGTCTCCCGTTCGTGACCTTCCGGCAGATCGAGCGAAGGCGCCCCGATCATATCGGGTGTCTCGTGCCATTCGGCGATGGCGGGGGCCCCGAGATATCCCTCGGGGTCGAAAATGGCGTCATTCTCAAGGACGGCTTCCTCTTCCCAAGGCTCGGCTCCTTCCAATTCGTCGAGGGAAAGAGGGGCGGTCTCGTTGGGCAGAGGGATCGTCTTGTAATGCGGGAGCGAAACGATCGGCAGATCGGGCTCGACGGAATCCACCGGCTCGAGCAAGTCGACGGCGCCCCCGGTATAGTCGGTAAGGACAGGCTCCTCGAGGAGATCCTCGACCGGCTCCGGAGCGGGCACGATCAAGGGCGGAGGTGTCAGGGGAACGGGCACGGGAGGCGTCGGAATCGTCGGCGGGACGAGGAAGTCACCGGGGCTCCCGGCCTGGACCTTCGTCCCGGGTTGGGGAAGCACGAGACGGGTGCGGCCTTGGTGCGAGGCGGCACCTTCACCAAAAAGGATGGCGGCCGCTCCCGCCGGATCCTGGCCGGCGAGCGAGACATCGAGACGCGGCAAGGTGCCGGGAGCCGAGACCTTTTCCCGAGCAATGGGCAGCTCTCCCGAAGGTGGGGTCACCCGGATCGGTTGGGTGATCGGCGCGAGCGGCGAGACCGGCTCGGGTGCGGGTGGCATTTCATAGACCAATTCCTCGACGACGACCGCCGATTCCTCATCGAGCGGCATCGGAGGAGCGGAGCGCTCGTCTTCCACCATCGGCGCGGGAGCAACGACGGGGGCCGGTGGCTCGAAAAGCGCCGGCGGCACGGGGGACGGCACGGGCTGCAGCGCAGGCGGCTGCTCAAGGACCGGAGGAACCGGTAGAGACACCGGCTGCGGGGCGGGCGGGGCGGGGATCTCGCTGACCGGGGCGGCGGGAACGGGCGTCGGTAGTGAGCGACTTGGTGCCGCGGGCGCGGCTTTGGCCTGGACCGGTGTCGGCGCGGCTGCGGCGGCGGCGATGGAGGCGGCGACCGGATTCTGACGCGGCGCGGCGGAGACATTCGCCACAGGCGCGGGCGCGGGCGCGGCCGGGAAGGCGGTGGCGGCCTGCGAGACGGGAGCCTCGAGCACGGCCGTGCCACCGGACTGCTGTCGTGCCCGCGCCGGAGCCGCCGAGGCGGCAGGGTGCATACGACGCTCGGATGGAGCATCGATCACGGCCGCGGTGATGTCGGATGGTGCGGTGATGGTCGCCCCACATTTCGGACAAGGCGCGGAGACTCCGGCCAAGTGGGTGGGCACACGCAGTTTCGCCTCGCAATGCGAGCAGGTGAATTTGATCTTTTTCACTTCCTTTCGCCTCTAGATGGGTTTCAGCACTGATCGTGACTCCGGAGCCCGCCTGTCATGGGTGCAGACGACCGAGCGAGGTGAGGGATTAGACAAAATTGAGGGGTCGGGTCCACGCCCCGTGGGGCGAGACGCAAAATATTACGTCTGATACGCAAAAACGCAACAAAACCTTCCGATTCTTTTAAAATAAAGGGAAGTTTATTATCAGAATTGCGAACTTTCACCAAACTTCAGCCGCAGGAGCATTCCGTTGTCCCTTTTCAAGCGACCCGACACGGCACCAGAATCGCATCGCGCATCCCGTGAAGGATCTTTTTGTCGGCAGGACAGATCGTCGCAAGCACGCCGCCGAGGGAGACCGCGTCGTCCGAGGCCGACACGAAATAATACGGACAAAGACGCACGCGTCCCTCCATCACCTCGATCCGGCCGGTCGCGGGGTTCCACCAGGGATGAGTCACGAGCTTTCCGGCGTGGAAACGCTGCAGCACATAAGGTGCGCGATCATAGGAAGCGATCGCCTCGTCCACGGCCTCGCTCCACTCCGTCTGCGAGGCGTCCTGTCCCACCGTGACACTGCGGCTGCCCCAGGCCTCCTCATTGAAGCCGCTCAGCTTCAGGACGAGTTCGCGTTCCTTCTGGGTGAAGCCTTTGAGTTCCTCGAAGCTCCCGATTTCGAGTCCGGGGATTACGGCGTGGTGGGGCACCTCGGCCGGATCGACGATCCAGCTCTGCGGAAAAATCGCGCGGAGGCGTTTCCAGTTCGACTCGCGCAACTCGCGTTTCCACACGTCGCGGAGCGGGTGGGACCAAAAGAGCGCCGACCACATCTTTTCTTCGAGCCACGGCTTGAAGGGTGCTGTCACCTTCACGCGTCCCTCCGCCGCGGCAGCCATGAGCTCCCCGCTCGCGGGCAGATTGGGCAAATCGAAAAGCTCGAAGAACCGATAGACCTCGCGGTCGGTCGCCTCGTAGGTCTCCGCATCAGCAACGCGCCACGCCCCTGGCATACAGTCTGCGAGCCACTGCATCTCGGGACGGTAACCGGCCGATTCCTCCGAGACGAGCAGGTCGGCCCCACCCGTCCCGAAGATCGAGGCGAAGCCCGAGAACATGCCGTCCGCGCCGCCGACGATTTCATGCGAAGGGTCGAGCGACGCGTAGGTCTGGCCGAGCCAGGCGGTGAGACCGATGCCGCCTGGCACGGAATCGAGCTCGGTCGCCGAAAATCCGGCGGCGGTGAGAATCAGATCCGGCCGGATGACCCTTGGTGTTTCTGTCAGGGTGGCGTGGGCCAAGCCGGCTTCGAGCAGCGTGGAAGGTTTGCCGCGATCGAGATCGCGCGCGATCCATGCGGGCAGCGAGCCGCCACGGCTGCGTCGGTAGAGCAGATCGCAGGTTTTTTGGAAACGGTGAAAGAGAGGACCGAGTTGCTCGAGCTGGCGCACCTCGGCCTTGCTCAGCACGAAGGGTTCCGGCGACACACGCCACTCTTTTTCCGCAAAGAGGCCGCCATCCGGCATCGCGGCGCGGACGCGTTCGGCACGGCGGATCGGATCGGACATGGCTGGGGCAACAGGAGGCGGGGCAAGCACGGACGTCATCCCTGCAAGAGACGCAGGGCGGCCCGCAACATTTCATCGGGTTTCGACAAATGATCGGGCAACTTCTCGATCGCCTTCTGCGCCTCGACCTGCTTGTAGCCGAGGGAGATGAGGGCGAGGAGGGCATCGTTTTTCGCGACGGCTTCGGGTGCGAGGGTCGCCCGGGCCGACTGGGCCTGCCACGCGTCTTTCACTCCGACCTTGTCGCCCAGCTCGAGGACGATGCGCTCGGCCGTCTTTTTGCCGAGCCCGCGGATCTTTGAGATCGTGTTGATGTCCCCGCGCACCACCGCCTCCTTGAAGTCGGCCGCGGCCATGCCGCTGAGGATGGACATCGCCACTTTCGGGCCCACCCCGGAAACGTGATTGATGAGGAGGCGGAAAAGGTCGCGCGCGTCCTCGTCGGGGAAACCGTAGAGGGTTTGTTCCTGCTCGCGGATGTGGTGATGGGTCAGGACCCGCGTCTTCGTCCCGGCCTGGCCGAACTGCTCGTCGCCGAAGAGCGGCACGAGCACCTCGTAGCCGACGCCGCCGACATTGATGACGAGGCGGCCCGGCCAGCTTTCCTCGAGGGTTCCTTCTAGAAATGTGATCATCCGCGGTTAGCTTTTGGAAACCCGCATCGAACCCCCTCCCCCGCCGGATGGCAAACGGAATTCCCACCTCTCGGCTTCTCGCCCTCGCCCTCATCGCCTCCCCGATTTTCGCGCAGGAGACGGACAAACCGGCCGAAGCCCCCGCCCGCCGCATCGGCATCATCTTTGGCGGGGCCTTCGAGGCGCTCGACATCACCGGCCCGATCGAGGGCGCGAAGTCCACGAAGATGGCGGCGCAATACGAGTGGAGTTTCGGCGTGCGTCCCTTCACGAAAAAAACCTGGGAAGAGCGAGGACTCCAGTGGGAGACGTTTTTCCCCATTGCCCGCGAGGTCGCGGATGCCGTCGCCACAAAGCTCGAGCCCCGGCTCGTGCGGGATCATCGCGGCATCGTCCTCTACGCCATCATCGCCGATGAGGACCCCTTCCTCACCAGTGCGATCCTTTCCCCGAAGCTGCACGAGCGTTTCAAGGAATCGCTCGGCGACCGGATCCACGTGCTGTTGCTCGAGCGAAACCGCATCTACCTCTTCCCCGCGACCGGCGGCACGCTGGAGGAATTCGGTCCTTCCCTGGTCGAGCAATATCGCCAGGCCCAGTTCCCGGTCAGCCTCGAGATTTTCCTGCTCGATCGCGACGGATTCCGGGTGGTGGGGGAGCTGGAACGCCCGTCGGCGGGTCCGGAAGAGCTGGAAGTCTCCGAATAAGGCATCCTCCGCCTCTTCGCGGATCACGCCCGCTTCCAGCCGGGACGGCCCCTCACGCGTTCCCGTCCGCGTTTTTCCGGGGAAATCTGGCACAATCAACGTGTCATGAGCACCTCATTCGCGAACCGCTTTTGTCCCGGACCGGTCTCCCGGCGCAGCTTTCTCCAGATCGGCGGCTTCAGCGCCGCCGGCCTCGGCCTCAGCGACCTGCTCCGCTACGAGGCCTTCGGCGCGACGGGAGGAACCCCCTACGTGAAAAACGACAAGGCGGTCATCTTCATCTGGCTCCCCGGCGGCATGCCGCACATGGAGACCTACGACATGAAGCCCGACGCACCCGCGGAATACCGCGGCGTCTTTGCTCCGATCCGCACGAACGTGAAAGGCATCGAGGTTTGCGAGCTGCTGCCGATGCATGCGAAGATCGCCGACAAGTTCGCCATCGTGCGCTCGATCCAGCACGAGTTCGCCGACCACGGAGGAGCGCACAAACGGATGATGACCGGCCGCGCGCCCAAGACCCCGACCGGAACGGTCAACGATGCGCCCGCTGTCGCGAGCATCGTGAAGAAGGTCATCGGCAACACCGGCAATGGCATGCCCACGAGCGTGGCCGCAGTCGATCGCGGCCGCCATGGCATCGACACCTTCGCCTTCGGCCCGGCCTGGCTCGGGGCCTCGCAGTCGCCCTTCATCGTTGCGGGCGATCCGAGCGCGGCGGATTTCAAGGTCGACAACATCGGGGTGAAGCAGGAGATGGAGACCCGTCTCGACGACCGCCTCGCCATGCTCCAGGGGATGGACCGCCTCCGCCGCGACCTCGACAAGAGCGGGGTGATGGAGGCGATGGATTCCTTCAACGTCCAGGCCATGGACATGCTGACGAGCGCGCAGGTGCGCGACGCTTTCGACCTTTCGAAAGAGTCCGATGCGGTGCGGGACCGCTACGGACGCCATGCCTACGGCCAGCGCGGACTGATGGCCCGCCGCCTCGTCGAAGCGGGAACACGCTTCGTCACGCTGGTCTGGGAGAACCCCTATCCGGGCAAGCCCATCCCCACGAACTGCGCCTACAACTGGGACTCCCACGCGGTGAACTGCGACATCTTCGCCGACTGCCGCTGGCGCATGCCGAGCTACGACCAAGCCCTCACCGCACTCATCGACGATCTCTACGCCCGCGGCCTCGATGAGAAAGTGATGCTCGTCGTCGCGAGCGATTTCGGCCACACGCCGAAGATTAACACGCAGCGCGGCAACCAGTCGAAGGTGATGCAGCCCGGCCGCGACCACTGGCCGAAGGCGATGTCCGTCCTCGTCTCGGGCGGCGGCGCGCCGATGGGCCAGATCATCGGGGCGACGAATGCGAAGGGCGAGGAGCCCGTAGAACGCATCCTCTCGCCGAACGATCTCTGGGCCACGGTCTACCGCCACCTCGGGATCGACTACAACACCTATCTCCGGAATCTCGAGGGCCTGCCCATGCAAATCCTGCCCTACGGGAAACCCATCGAGGAACTCGTCTCCTGATCCCGATGCGCGCGATTTTTCCCGCGGTCTTTTTCGCCTCCCTCGGTGTCGCGGGATCGCTCGGTGCCACTCCCCTCTCCGTCCGCACCCATGCGGGCGCGGGCTCGATCGATCTCGCGGGCGGTGATGACCGCCGCCAGATCCTCGTGATCGAGGGGGAACACCGCGATCGCACCCGCGAGGTGCGTTTCAGCCTCGCCCCCGAGGGGATCGCGCGGATCGATTCGACCGGCTGGATCGAGCCCCTCGCCGACGGAGCCGCGGTCCTCACCGTGACGCCGCCGGAGCCGGGAGCCGCGCCTGTCACCGTGCCGGTCTCGGTGAAAAACGCGAAGGCGATCCGTCCGCTCAGCTTCCCGAATGACATCGTGCCCGTCTTCACCCGCCAGCACTGCAACGCGGGGGCCTGCCATGCGAAAGCCGTTGGACAAAACGGATTCCAGCTTTCCCTGCTCGGCTACGAGCCGGACAACGACTACGACCAGATCGTGCGCCACTCGAAGGGACGCCGCGTCTCGCCCTCCGCGCCGGAGGCGAGCCTGCTCCTCATGAAAGCCTCGGGCGAAATTCCCCACGAGGGCGGGGCCCGCCTCGGCAAAGGCACCGAGGACTACCGGCTCATCCAGCGCTGGATCGGCGAGGGATTGGTCTTCCGCCCTGACAAAGACCCCAAGGTGACGCGCATCGAGGTTTATCCCAAGCGCCTCGTCACCACGCCCGGTAGCGCGCAGCAGCTCCTTGTCGCGGCCTACTTCGACGATGGCAGCGTCCGCGACATCACGCGCACCGCACAATACGAGGCAAACGAACCGGAGCGCGCGAAACCTTCGGAGACCGGGCTCGTCCAGTTTTCGAAGGATCCCGGCGGCACCGCGGTGGTGGTGCGTTTCCAGGAGCACATCGACACCTTCACCGTGCGCATCCCGCTGGGCGGCCAGGTCGGTGAACTGCCGGCTCCGGCGAACTTCATCGACACGCACATCCACCGCCAGCTCACCGAGATGGGGATCCCGGCCTCGGGCGGCATCGGCGACGGTGAATTCCTCCGCCGTGCCACCCTCGACATCGCGGGACGCCTCCCGACTCTGGAGGAGACGAAGGCTTTCCAAGCCGACGCGGCTCCTGACAAACGCGCCAAGGCGATCGACCGCCTCCTCGCCTCGACCGGATACGCCGATTACTTCGCCGGGAAGTGGGCGGGGATCCTGCGTAACAAGGTCGATGGCGGCACCGACTGGGTCACGCGCGACTCGCACGCCTTCCACGCCTGGATCCGGACGAGCCTGAACGAGAACAAACCCTTCGACCAGTTCGCCGCCGACCTCGTCCTCGCCGGTGGCAAGGCGATCGACAATCCCGCGGTGAGTTGGTACCGCGTCGTGCAGGACAACAAGGAGCGGATGGAGAATCTCGCCCAGGTCTTCCTCGGCATCCGCATGCAATGCGCCCAGTGCCACCACCATCCCTACGAGCAGTGGAGCCAGAACGATTATTTCGCCTTCACCGCCTTCTTCTCGACCCTGCAGAAGAAGGGCGTGCCGAAGTTGCCCGAGGAGGACATCTACTTCCACAACCGCAAGTCCGCGGAGATGGAGCATCCCGGGACGAAGGAGAAACTGAAGCCGCGCCTCCTCGGAGCCGCCGCGCCGCTCGACATCCCCGCGACGCAGGATCCCCGCACCGAACTCGCCACCTGGATGCGGGCCAAGGAGAATCCCTACTTCGCGAAAGTGCTCGTGAACCGTTACTGGAAACACTTCTTCGGACGCGGCCTCGTCGAACCCGAGGACGACATCCGTCCGACCAATCCCGCGACCCATCCCGAGCTGCTCGACGAACTCGCCGCCTCCTTCGTCGAGAGCGGGTTCGACCTGAAGCAGCTCGTCCGCACGATCACGAACAGCCGCACCTACCAGCGCAGCAGCGACCTCCTCGAGGGCAATGCCTCCGACGAGCAGCACTACGCGCGCTACTACCCGAAGCGTCTCCCCGCCGAGGTCCTGCTTGATTCCGTCAACGACGTCACGGGGTCGGCGAATTCCTTCAGCCGCCAGCCCCAGGCGGTGCGGGCCATCGCCCTGCCGAACGAACGCGGCACGATCGAGTCGGAATTCCTCACCATGTTCGGACGTCCCGCGATGGACACGGCCTGCGAATGCGAGCGCACCGGCGAGGCGAACCTCGGGCAGAGCCTGCATCTCCTCAATTCCGACACGATCCAGGCCAAGCTCACCGCCGGCAACGGCCGCGCCGCGATGCTCGCCAAGGCGACGGACCGCAGCGACGAGGACCGCGTTTCCGAACTCTACCTGCGCGCCCTGAGCCGCGGGCCGAATCCGGAAGAACTCGCCATGGCGCTCGCCCATCTCAAGAAAAAGCGCGACCTTTCCGCCGCCGATCCCGCGAAGCTGAGCAAGGAGAACGCGGAGAAGGAAGCCTTCGAGGACCTCGTCTGGGTCCTCGTGAATACGAAGGAGTTCATGTTCAACCGGTGAGGGGGCAGATGCTCCACCGTGTTTCCACCAGTCCAGCAATGTCATGAAACGCTTTCTCATCGCGCTCGCTTTGCTGTCGGTGGTTCCCGGTGGGTTGATGGCCTTCATGCCCTACTCGGACCTGCTCACGGTTTCTCCGGCGCTGGTGAAAGCGGGCGACACGGTCGAGGTCACCGTCACCGGGAAGGATCTCGAGTCGCTGACGGGCCTGCGCTTCTCGAATCCGAAGATCACCGCCGCGCCCGTGGTCACCCCGGCGGATGATTTCTTCCCGAAGCCGCGGCCCGTCGAGGGAAAATTCACCGTCACTGTTCCCGCCGAGGTGCCTGCGGGCGTCTACGAGGTGCGCACGGTCGGATTCCTCGGATTGTCGACGGCGCGGCCCTTCGTGGTGTTTCCGTCAGGATCGGCGGAGTCGCTCGAGCAGGGCGATCACTCGACCCCGGAGACGGCCCTGCCCCTCGCGGCCGGCGCCGGTGCCCTCGGCACGCTCGACGGTGGTCGCTTCGACTGGTATCGCTTCGAGGCGAAGAAGGGCGAGCGGTTCTTCCTCAAAGTCACCGCCGAGCGCCTCGACGCGAAGGGGGACGTCCTCCTCGCCGTGGCCGACGCGGCCGGGAGCGAGCTCGAGAGCAGCCGTCATCACTTCGGGCGCGATCCTTTCATCGACTTCACCGCTCCGGCCGACGGAGCCTACTTCGTCTCGCTCTGCGACTCGCTCTACGGCGGAGGACGCGAGTATTTCTACCACCTCCGCCTCGGGCGCGGACCCCACGTCGATTTTGTCTTTCCTCCGGCCGGGGAGCCGGGCAAGAAGCGCAGCTTCACCTTCTTCGGACGCGGCCTTCCCGGAGGTTCCCTTGGTGATGACTGGGCCCTCAAAGGCAAGCCGCTCGAAACCCTCTCCGTCGCCCTCGACGTCCCCGCCGAGGTCGCGGTTCCACGCAGTTTCTCCCCCAACATCCCGCGCGAGGCGATGGTGCCCTCCTTCGAGCATGCCCTGCCCGGAGCCGATCCGGTGCGCATCGGCTTCGCCACCGCTCCCGTGGTCGAGGAGGAAAAGGCGAGCCAGCTCCAGACCGTGACCTGGCCCGCCGAGGTCGCGGGTCGCTTCGACGAACCGGGCGATGTCGATGCCTTCCGCGTCGCGGTGAAGAAGGGTGAGACCTGCTGGATCGAGGTCACCTCGCACCGTCTCGGCGTCGGATCGGACCCGGTCGTGACGATTGAGAAGATCACGAAGGACGCCGCCGGAGCCGAGACCTTCACCGCGGTCGCCGAGGGCGACGACCTGCCCACTTTCTACGCCCCCGATTCGCTCGATGATCTCAACGCCGACTCGCTCGATCCGGCCCTGTCTTTCACCGCGGACGCGGATGGCGACTATCGGATCACGCTTTTGAACCAGACCGGCGGCGGCAGCGTGGCCCATCTCTATCGTCTCGCGATCCGCAAGGCCCTGCCCGATTTCCAGCTCATCGCCGGGACCGAACTCGCGAAGACGATCAACAACGATGCCTTCCCCTGGGTGCCGGTGTTGCGGCGCGGAGGCTCCGCGATCTACCGGATCATCGCCTTCCGCCGCGACGGTTTCGAGGGCGACATCACCATCACCGCAAACGGACTGCCTCCCGGCGTCACCGCCGATCCTCTCGTGCTTTCGGGGAAAACGTCGCAGGGATTCCTCACCGTGCGCGCGGCGCCGGACGCGGCCGAGTGGCGCGGCACGGTCGTCCTCAGTGGAAAGGCGAAGATCGGCGAAGCCGAGGTGATGCGCGAGGCGCGCTCCGCCTCGATCGTGTGGGGCAAACGCGTCTTCGGCAACCAGGCCCAGGTCCGCTCTCGGCTCGATCTCGAGACGGTGCTTTCGGTGGTGTCGGAAAATGAGCCCACCCGCGTCGACCTGAAGGAGAACAAGGTCTGGACCGTGCCGGTCGGCGGCACCCTCGAGTTTCCGATCAAGACGACCGAAAGCGGCACGCGCACGGGCAGCCTCGTGATCAACGCACACGGATTTCCCGGTCTGCGCACGCCGCCGACGGTCTCGATCAACGAGGGCCAGACCGAAGGAGTGTTGAAATTCGACTTCAAGCCGACCGGTGCCTTCGCGCTGGTTCCGGGGCGCTATCAATTCGTCCTCCAGGCGGTGGGCAATACGAAATACCGTCTCAATCCCGCCGCCGCCGAAGCCGCGAAACAGGAATCGGATCGCATCAAGGCGATGAAACCCGCCCTCGCCGACGCCGTCGCAAAAGCGAAGACCGCCCTGACAGAAACCGAAAAGGAACTCGCCGCCGTGAAGCAGCGCGAAGCCTCCGCCGCCGATGATGCGGCCCGCGCCACGCTGAAGGGCGAAACGGCCGCGGCGCAGACCAAGTCCGATGCCGCGAAGAAGGCCTCGCAGGAAGCCGAGGCGAAACTCGCCGCGCACGCGAAAGCCGAAGATGCCGCCACCAAAGCCGCCGCCGACGCCGAGACACGCACGAAGGAACGCAGCCAGCCCTTTGCAACCTACTCCATGCCCATCACCGTCGAGGTGACCGAGGCACCGAAGAAGTGAGACCCGGCCTGTAGCATCGGTCCGTTGTTGATGGAACGCTGGAGATCTTCCCTCGAGCGAAGAAGGGGCGGCCTACCATCGAGCGAAGAAGGGGCGGCCTACGGAATACACGGAAAACACGGAACTACAGAGGACCGAGATAGATGCCACAGGCATCAAAATACGCAGAAAACACGGAATTATTGAAGACCGAGATAGGTGCAGCAGGCGTCAAAACAATGCGTGATTCCAGTTTGGAAGATTCTCCGATTCCGTGTTTTCTGCGTATTCCGTAGGCCGCCGCTTCCTCCCTTCCCATCACTTCGCCTTCGGCACCGTGATGTAGGGTGCCCGCAGGTAGACCGGCTCGAGGGCCGTTTGCGCAAGTCCACTCAGATCAGCATCGCGATAGCGGGCGGCGAGGCGTCCCGCCTCGGGATAGGACAAGATCGCCCCCGCGACCCTTTCGACGACCTTTCCATCGCAGGTGTGGACGGCGAGTCCTTCGGCGAGAAGGGGCGCGAGGAATCCATCGAGTTCGGCATCGTCGACGAGTTCCGGCTCTCCCTGCAGTTTCCGATCCCGCACCACCGCGACAAAAAAGCTGCCGCGTCTCGCGTCGCCGACGACGAGGTAGGAGTCATCCGCCGTTTCCCATGCCTCCAGCGAATTGCCCCCGATCACGGGAAGCCCCATCGCCACGGAAAGACCATTCGCGACCGCAAGCCCCACCCGCACCCCGCCGTAGGATCCAGGTCCGAGCCCCACGACAATGCCCGTCAGCTCATCGCGATATTTCTCCACCAATTGCGAGAGAGGGGCGAAAATGGCAGCGTTATGCGCCCGGTCGGTCGTGAAGGTCGCTTGATCGACGACACGGCCGGAGCCACGATCGTAAATCGCGAGCGTCGCCCGACGGGTGGAGGTCTCGAGAGCGAGGATCATCGTTGGGAGAAAGTCACGTGGCGCACCCCGTCGGGCAGGATGCGGAAGGAAAGAACATGGGTTCCGCGGGGCAACATCGCGGGAAATTTTTCAGACCATTCGACAAGGACGATTCCTTCTTCGTCGAGATAGTCGTCCCAACCGATTCCCATCAATTCGGCCGCATCCTCCAGCCGGTACCAGTCGAAATGAAAGACCGGGCATCGTCCTCCCCGGTACTCCTGCACCAGCGAAAAGGTCGGGCTCGTCACCTCGTCGTCCGATCCGAGACCGGCCACGAGCCCTTTGCAGAAATGCGTTTTCCCCGCGCCGAGATCCCCGTCGAGCGCGACGACATCGCTCCCCTTCAGCCGCGCCGCAAAGGCGCGGCCGGCCGCGATCATCTCCGCCTCGGTAGCGGCTTGGAAAGATTCGTCCATCAGGTGCGGTAGTGTTCCCAGCCCCGGCCGATCGTGTCGGTCGTCGTGGCGGTGATTTCGCCGATCACGGTGAGGGCGACATCCGGAAAGACCTCGCTCCACTTCGCCGGAAGGTCGCGGAAGGTATCGGGCGAAAAGGTCATGAGCAACTCGTAGTCCTCTCCATCGCGGATCGCTTCTTCCGTCGAGACTCCGTCGTGGCAGGGCAGGATCATTTCATCGATGCGGAAACCCACGCCGCTCGCGGCAACAAGGCGCGGCAGATCGGAGCCTAGTCCATCACTGAGATCCATCATCGCCGTAGGTTTGGCATGGGCGACGAGCCATTGCGCTTCGCGCAGCCGCGGCGCGAAGGTGAGATGACGCCCGCTCGCAAACGAACCCCCGAGCTTCCCCGTCACCACGATGAGATCGCCCGGCTTCGCGCCGCTGCGGAAGACGCACTGCGCGGGATCCACCGTCCCCGTCATCGCCACCGTGATCATTGCGCCGGTCACGGGCAACCGCGAAGTCTCGCCACCGACAATGCCGCAGCCGCCTTCCTCCGCAGCCGCGATCATCCCGGCATACCAACACTCGACCTCGGCAAAAGAGCGACCCGCCTCGACCGCGATCGTAACGAGGGCATGGGCGGGCCTTCCGCCCATCGCGGCGAGATCGCTGAGGACGCGGTTCATCGCCTTTCGCCCCACCAGCAGTGGATCGGTACCGGGAAGAAAATGAACCCCTTCCACGACGCAATCGGTTTTCAGCAATTGCCAACCACCTTCACCGGTCTCAACCACGGCACAATCATCGCCGGGCCCCGCGATCACTCCTCGAACGGGCGGGATCATCGCCACAAGGCGCGACACCACCGCCTCCTCGCCGAGATCGGCGACGGAGGGATCGGGGGAAATCATCGGGGGCGGATCGAGACTCATGCCAAGGCATCCCGGGACGGGCTTTCAGCATACTCCACGACGACGACGCGTCATCCGGAAGCTCACTCCTTCGTCCAGATCCGCGTGTTCAGGTCGAGCTCCTCGACGAGGGCGAGGACGTGGTCGAGTTCGACCAGCAATCCGCGGATTTGCTCCGGATCGGCCGCCGCTACGCCCAGCCGTGGCTCGAGAAACGAACCTCGCCCGGGCACCGCGAGGGCGACGCACGATTCCTTGAAGGCGACGCGGAGTCCGTCGCCGAAACGTTCCCGGAGCCGCAGCAAGCGCCGCATCATCGAAGTGCTGAGGATGTAGCGGGCCTCGATCTCGTCGGTCGAGTAGACCGCGAAAGCTTTCTCGAACTCCGGATCCTCGAGCCGGATCAGACTGGTCTCGCTGCGCCCGCCGAGCTTTTGGAAGAAGCGTCCGAAATTGCCGAAAAGATTTTCCGCCGTGTCGGGAAAGACAAAGGTTCGCCCCTGGAAGTGCTTGTGAAAATCGGCGATGACGAGCAGTCCCTTGAAAATCGTCACATAGGTCGTCCTCGTATTCCCTTTGCTGTCGGTCGAAGTACGGCGCTCCTCGGCATCGACCTCGGCGAGCTGGAGGAAGGTCTTGCCCACATTGCCCTCGATCAGATCCTCGCTCGAATAGCGGTCCGGATCCGTGGTGAAAAGCTCCGTCCCGAGAAAAGCCGCTTCGGAGAGACCCGCCCCGCTCTCGTGACGCAGCCCCGGATCGATCAGGGCGAGCAAGCGCGGCACCACCGCCTCCTTGTAGGCCACGAGATAGCGGCTCTTCGCCTGCCCCGCCTTCACCGCGTAAAGGACGAATCCGATCGCGAACCAGACGACCGACCCGATGATGAAGTAGATCTTCGTGTCTTCCTTCACCGCGATCGCCCCGAGCACGCCGATCGCGAGCGGTATAAGAAGGACGGCGAGATAGATCACCGACAGCCTCCGGCATTCCAGGCGATCTGCCTCCAGCGGGGCGAGTCTGGGGGTCAACTCACCGAGGATGGCATCGAGGTCTCTCATCGCGGAAAGGTGTGTTTGTCAGGATCCGAAATTCACCGGAGCCCGCTCCCCCGCGTCGGCCTCGAAGAAATCGTGACATCGGAAACCAAATGTGTTCGCCACCAGATTCGAGGGAAAACTCTCGACCGCGTTGTTGATCTCGAAGACCGCCGCGTTGTAGGCGCGCCGCGCCGCGGAAATCTGTTCCTCGATCTCGGTGAGATTGCGCTGCAGGTTGAGAAAGTGGGATCCCGAGCGCAGTTCCGGATAATCCTCCGCCACCGCGAGGACGCGCCGCACCGCCGGGCCGATCTCCTCCTCGAGCCGGAGCCGCTGCGATTCGTTCAGTTCGCCGCTCCCGATCCGGTTGCGGGCCTCGACGAGCCGGGTGAAGAGCGCCTCCTCGTGTTTCGCGAAACCCTTCACCGTCTCGACGAGAGCGGGGATCAGGTCGTAGCGCTTGCGCAGGTTCACGTCGATGCTGCTGAAGGCATTGCGGACCCGGTTGCGTTTGTAGACGAGCCCGTTGTAGATGATCACCACCGTCACCAGCGCGATGAAGGCCAGAAGGAAAACAAAAAGCGTGAAGCGGGTCATGCCGGGAGAATGCCGGATCGCACCGGACCCGGCGATTATAAATCTCCCGCCGCTTTGGAGGCCGCATTGCGCCAAATAGAATGACACCGGGAGAGATTTTCGGCGAAGGGCCTTGAAGGTCGTTGCGCCAGAAAGAATGACACCGGGATGAAACAGCCCGAGAGTGTCATGAGCAAGCGAAGCAAGGAGGAGTTTCTTGAGT
>JAEUHI010000074.1 GCA_016795385.1 Verrucomicrobiales bacterium
GTGGAGATAGCGCGCCATGTCGCGGACCTCCTCGCTGCTCTGCGTGTTTTCCTCTCCGATGTTCCAATTGAGCGCCAGCGCGTGACCAAACCTCGCGATCATCTCGCGACAGTAGAGTTTGCGCTCGATCCCCAGCTTGCCGCCATCGAGCGCGGCGGAGATGTCGCGGTCCTTGCGCTCCGCGCCCGAGCGGTGGTCGTCCATCTCGTTTTCCTGGAGCTTGAAATGAAGATGGAGCCCCAGCGCGGTGGCGTGGTCGAAGACGATGCCCCATTGATCGAGCTTCGAGCCATCGTAGTGGAGCTTCGAGCCACGTTCCACGAAAGGCCAGACGTTGTCGCCATCGCCCGAGGTGTTGTAGGTGAGAAAGGAAAAACCGTTGAGCCCCTTGTCCGCGAGGTAGTTCAGCGCGCCGATGAGCCCCTTGCCCTTCCCGTCCTTCCACGTGGGATCGCCGGCTTTCCAATCGCGGAGATGCGGCGCCCAGGTCTTGAGCGGGCCTTTGTCGGTCTTCCCGGTTTGGGTGTTGTCGAAATCGGAGTAAGCCAGCAGCGTCTCGGGGGAGTCGGGACCGGCCTTGAGGAAATAGCGTTTCGAACCGGCGAACTGAAGATGGTGTTTGCCGACGTATTGCAGACGGCCCTCGCCGCGGAAGTCACGTCCGGTTTTGTCCGTCTCCGCGATGGTGAAGCTGCCGGTGAGTCCATCGTAGGGAGCGAGCGGATCGCCGCCGCTGTCGAGCGCGGCGTTTTTTCCGCGGGTGAAGGCGATGCGATAATCCCATCGGCCCGTCGTGTCCGGCGAGAGATGGGCGCGCCATTTCGTGCCCGAGTCGGCACCGCTCTCGCCCGCGTTTCCGTCCGCCGCGAAGTAGCCGGGAACGGTGTAAACCGGAGCGCCCGACTCGTGGGTGAAAGTCACCTCGAAGGCGAGATCGGTGAAGGGGTTCGGCTGCGTGTCGGTTTCCTTGGCGAAGGGACCGTCGAGGGTCAGGGTGACCTTGTGCCACTGCTTGAGTTCGCCAGTGATCGTGACCGGGTGGTCGTCGGACATCAGCGTGCCGCGACAAGTGAGAAGCGCCAACAGCGTTAAGCCAAGGTGGAAGGGATCCCGTTGAGAACGTTTCATGGTTTGGAACAATCGCGGCTGAGCTTACGCGAAAAGCCGTTGGACTTCGATTCATCACCGGACCGGTGATGCGGCCGATCGGCTTTTGAAATCCGCCATTCCCACCAGCGTCGGCAGGTCCGTGCTCGCGGCGATGGTGGCGAGGTGATCGTCGAAGGCTTTCAGGTTTTCCGCGGGCACCTTTTTCACGGTGGCGAGGTATTCCCGGATCTCGTTCAGCTTCGGCAGCAAGGTTTTGGCATGGGCGCCATACCGCACGAGGTATTCGAGGCACTGCGAGCTGCGGTTGCGCTCACCCCAGCGATCGGGCTCGATCGTCGCGACACAGAGATCCATGCCCTCGCGGATGCCGAGGCGCGAGAGGAGGTCGAGTCCGGCGAGGCGAGCGCCGTCGGCGAACATCTCGTTGCTCGGAGCCATCTCCTGAATCGCCCGGACGATGTCGGGGAGCAGGGCGACGACATCGCGGTCGTCGAGGTTCTGGTAAGTTCGTGCGGCGATGCCGCGGGCGATGCTGTCCTGATGGCGCAGCAGCGTCTGCAGGGCGGGATAGAGGAGGGCGCGGTCGACGCCGTCGAGCGAGTCTTCGAGGATGCTGCGCGGCGCGCGCACGCCGGGATAGGCGCGGAAAAGGGCGAGGCTCGCCCCGAGCGCGGCGTGACGCCGGGGATCGGCGGGATTCGTGCTGAGGGTGACGGCGAGGAGATCGCTGACGCTGGCTTTGCGCTCCTCCGGACCGAGTCGGGTGATGGCTTCGGCGGCGAGCCATTGCACCCAGGGATCGCGGTTTTTCAGGGCGGCCCGCAGTTGGGGCGCGGCGGCATCGGCACGCGGTCCGAGGGCGCCGAGGGCTTCGAGCAGACCGTAGCGGGTGTAGAGATCGGAACCGGCAAGACGTTTGACCAACTCCGGGGCGAGATCGCCCTCGCGCTTCCCGAGGGCGGCGGCGGAGCGCTTGCGCACAAAAGGCGACCAACTGCCGAGACCGGCGAGGAGTTCCTCCGTGCTGCGTTGCTCGTAGCGATTTTCGTCGCCCGTGAAGGCGAAGTCGCGACCCGCGGCGATGACCTCGGCGGCTTGTTCCGGGGTGAGCGAGGTGGTGATGAAAGGCTTCTTTCCGGTGAGCCGCAGAGTCTTCAGCGGCAGGGCACAGGCGATGAGGTGTTGGCCGCTGCAGTCCCATCCGATGTATTTGCGATGCTCCTCGGCTCCCTCGGGCGAGGGCTGGTAGAGAGAGACGCCGTTCCAACCGCGGGCGAGGTCGTAATACCAGGACTGCTCTTTGAGATAAGCCCCGAGCGCATGAGGACCGCAGCGGGCGACGCCGTGCAGGGCCCAGAGGTAGTTGAAGTAATTGCCGGTGTGGCCGCGCTCGCGTTCGCTGTAGGCGGCGGTGGCCATTTTCGCAAAAAAGTCCGCGGCCTCGCGATCGCCTAGCAGGTCAAAGAGCACGGCAGCGGCGGCGCACTTGCCGTTGTCCTCGTGAGCGGGGAAGGGGAGGTGGTCGCCGTAGGGGACGGCCCCCTTGTTGACCCACCACCGCAGAAAGCCGGCCGACTTCGCGATGGCGCGGTCGAGATCAGGATGCGTCACCCCGGCCTCGCGGGCGAGGACCATGCCGATGGTGAGGCTCAGGCCCGGCTGGTTCATCGCGCCGTAGCCGCCGAGATTGCCGCCCGGTATGGCGAATCGATGCCCCCAGGTGCCGACGCCGCTCTGGCCGCGTGCCGTTTCCAGCGCGAGACGCTCCAGTCCGGGCAACACGGTGGTGTCACCCGTGGCTGCGACATATTCGCCGAGGAACATCATGAGGTAGCCGTAATACCATGACAAAAAGCCGTCGGTGGTGAAGTCTGCGGCCCATTCCGCCTCCTTCTTGACGAGTGGCAAGTATTCGGGCTTGCCGCTCGCCACGAGAGCGAGGGCGTTGAGAGAACGCGGGATCGCATTGAGCCCTTTCGTGTAATCGGGCGAAGCCATCCGCTCCGCGAGGGCGGCGCACCCGAGTTCGAGGATGCGCTGCGACTTCGCGCAATCGTAGGGTGACGTGGCGCTATAACTGCCGAGCACGGGCAGCTTGATCGTCACCGGTTCCGTTTTCCCGGCGCGCCAACGCAGCAATTTCAGCTCACCGTCGGATGCCTCCGCGGTCGTGATGGCTTGGGCGAACTGCACCCGTGCGTCGTCGGAGAAGGGCGTGCCGTTGACCCCGAGAATGACATCGCTTTTGTTGAAGACACCCTCCGCCGGCGAGCCCGCGGCGACCTCGGTGACGAGGATCTGGCGTGCCTCGCGCGAGTGGCCTTTCGCGGTGAAATACCAGCCGCGGAGCCCGGTGGGACCGAGCGTCCAATCGTGCTTCGCACCGGCCGGCAGGGTCGGATCGGTCGTGAAATCAGGTGGTGCGGCCGGGGGCTTCACCTCGGCGGACGAAGCGAAGCCGTGAAGCAGGAGGATGGCGAGGAGGAGTCGGAGTTTCATGGGGCAGGGGATTTCAGAAGGGTCTCGGCAAAGGCCTTGCCCATCAGAGCGAAGGTCTTGGCGCAGCCGAGGTAGTGGTAGCCGGCGTTCGAGGCACCGCGTTCCCAGAGGGCGAGGTCCGCGGGTGTGATGAGTTTGGCTTCGTAGTCCTTGAGGTAGGCGCGCTTCTCATCCTCGGTCATGTGACCATCGGCATTGGCGTGATCCTTGTGTTTCGAATTCAGGAAATGGCCCATCTGGCGGACTTGCTGGCGTTTCTCATCGATGGCAGCCAGTTCCTCCGACCAGAAGGGCGCGGTGGGCACGGCGAAGACGTTGCCTTGGAACTCCGGCAGCAAGGACGGGGCCGTCATGGCTTCGCGGAAGTTGAGGTTGTCTTGATTCGCTTTCGCTCCATCGACACCCATCACGCCGATGACAAAGGGCATCTTCGGCGCATTGAGGTCTTTGCGCACATCGCGGATGAAGTGGGCGAGCAGGTCGCTGTAGAGAGCAAAACGCTCTGGTTTTCCGCGATCCGGGTAGGTATGGCCGTCGACCATGTCGTTGAAACCCTGGAGCCAGACGAAGCCCGCGATCTCGTATCCCGCCGCCGGATCGTATTCGGGACAGACGCGTTTCGGATCGGCCAGGACGTGCTTCACATGCTCGACCATGTAGCGGTAAAAGCGTCCCGTTTCCCGCTGCTTCTCCGCGAGCCATTGATCCATGTCCTTCGGCACGCCATGGCCGGGAGGACCGTAGTAAAGCTTCTTCTGGTAGTCATTGAGCTCATACGGTCCCGCGCTCGGTGGACGGAACTCCGTGTTCAGACTCCGGCCGCCCCACGCCGTTTTGATGATCAGCACCGGCTCGTCGAGGGCCGCGTCGAGGGTAAGCCCGAAGGTGAACTCCGGGCCGATCTTGCCGCCATCTTCCGTCGGACGATCGCCGCGGGCTCCGTAGCCGGCGGTGAGTTTTCCGAAACCCTCGCCATTCGCGCTGCCGTCGAATCTTCCCGTGAGATAGGAAATCCAGACTTTCTCACACACCGCCGGTTTGCCGTCGGGTCCCCGCATTTGTTTGAGGAGCGGAGTCGTGGCCGGATCATCGCCGAGGTAGTCGAAGGTCTCGATCTTCGCGTGGCCTTCCATGTTCGACTGTCCGGCGAGGATGTAGACCTTGAGCGTTGCGGCGGCGGCATGGCCGCATGCGAGTGACAAGGCCGCGAGGCAAAGGAGGAAGCGTTTCATGGATGGCGGGGAATCGGGCGAGGGGTCATCGCGGGGAAGGGGCCGGCACTTTCGCAGCTGTCTGATGAATTGGAGCCACGGATTCGGGGGCGAGCGCCCGCATCTCGGCCAGTTTGGCGGCGTGTTCGGATTTTTCCGCGAGATTTTCCCACTCATGCGGATCTGTCTCGATGTCGTAGAGTTCCTCGGTGCCGTCAAAGTAGTGCAGGTAACGCCACCGTTGGGTGCTGATGGCGTAGTTCTGCGGGCGGTCGAGATGGGTGAGGGCGGCGTGCTGCCATTCGGCCTTCGGATCGCGCAAGAGAGTCGCGAGGCTGCGGCTCTCGATGCCCTCCTTGGCGGGAAGTCCGCACAACTCCGTGAGCGTTCCGAACAGATCCACCAGGCTCACGGCACGGTCGCAAACACCGCCCTCGCGGGTTCCCTCGGGCAATCCCGGCGTTCCTTCGGGCACGCGGATGACGAGCGGAACGCGGGTGCCGGCGCGCCAGCCTGTGAATTTCTGCCAGTGTTCCTTCTCACCGAGATGCCAGCCGTGGTCGCTCCAGAGCACCACGATCGTGTTGTCCCGGTGTGGGCCGCTCTCGAGCGCGTCGAGGACCCGGCCGACCATCGCATCGGCGAAATGGATCGAGGCGAGATAAGCTTGGATGCCCTTCTTCCACTGCCCGTGTTTCTGAATATGCTCGAAGTAGCGGTTCCGCGCGATGCGTTGCCCTTCGGCGGGCACGTCGTCGAGATCGTCTTCCAAGTATCCGGGGGGAAGCTGGATGCTCTCGAGCGGAAACGGTTCGAAATACTTCGCCGGCACGAACCAGGGCTCGTGGGGACGATAGATCCCGCAGGCGAGGAAGAACGGCTTCCCATGCTCGCGCGAGAGCTGCCCGCCGATCCATTCCGTCACGAGCCAGTCGCCGCCGAACTCTTCGTCGGTCACGTCAAGCTCGGCCCAGTCGGTCTCCACGTACTGCCAGTCGCCTCCACGTGGCAGGCTCACCGGGCGCTCCTTTGGGTAAAAAGTGCGGGGAAAGGGGGTGTCCTTCTCCTTGTCCGGAAAGTAGTCGTCCCAGCTCGGCGGATCGATGACGTAGTGCAGCATCTTGCCCGATCCCGCGGACCAGTATCCATGCCAGGAAAAGTAACGCGGCAGCAGCTCCGCCTGCGGCAGCACCTCGCGCATCGTTTGCTGGTTCCGATAGAGCCCCGAGCGATGCGGAGGCAGCCCGCTGAAGATCGCGGTGCGCGAGGGATTGCACGAGGCCGCCGGGCAGTAGGCGTTACGGAACAACACGCCGCTCGCGGCGAGACGGTCCAGATTCGGCGTCTTCGTCTGCGGATGTCCTCCGAGGCAGCCGATCCAATCGTTGAGATCGTCCATCGCGATGAAGAGCACGTTGGGTTTCCGCTCCGCGGCGGGAAGACCGCCGCCGAAAAGCGCAAGGAACGCGAGAATGACGGCGAAGGCTTTCATGGGCGGCTGCGACCGGAGTTCCGGGATTGTTCGAGAAGGTCCCGCAGTTCCTTCGCGATTTCAGGGTTCTCGGAAAAGCGGTTGGTGGTTTCGCCAGGGTCGTTGGCGAGGTCGTAGAGTTGGCCGGGAGCCTCGGGATCGGATTCAGTCAAGGCGAAGGGTTTCAACTCTCCGGCATCATAGCGGTTCCCGCCGGAGCCGCGGTGGTCGAGGTACTTCCAATCGCCCCGGCGGATCGAGAGCGTTTTCGCCCCGGCAAAGGCCTGGGTCAGCAGATAGGGCCGCACGGGTGTCGTGGCCTTGCCTTCCAAAACCGGGAGCAGGTCGAAACTGTCCTCGGCCGCGTCTCGTGGCAACGCGAAACCGGTGATCGAGGCGAGCGTGGCCATCACATCGGTCAGACAGACGAGTTGATCGCTCGTCGTGCCAGACTTGATCCTTCCCGGCCAGCGCACGATCAGCGGCACGCGATGACCGCCCTCCCACGAGTCGCGTTTGATGCCGCGCCAGGGCCGTGCCCCGTCGTGATCGTGATCGGCCCGCATGTGGACGACCGCGGCGATCTCGGGACCGTTGTCGCTGCTGACGAGGACGATCGTGTTTTCGGCGAGGCCGTGCTTCTCGAGTTCCCGCATCAGTTCGCCGACGATCCAGTCGAACTGGTGGATGAAGTCTCCGTGTGGTCCGGCCGGTGATTTCCCGCGGAAGTCTTTTCCGGCAAAGGAAGGCAGGTGAACCGCCTGCGTCGCGTGGTAGAGGAAAAAAGGGCGATCCGGCGTTTCGCGGACGTGTTGTGCGAGGAATTTGCGGCTCTTTTCGAGGAAGACCATGTCCACCTCCTCCATCGGAAAATCTGGAGCGATGAGCCCTTCGCGGCAGTCGTTCGCATAAGGGTGTTTTGGCAGGGTGGAGCGGTCGAGCGGCTTGACCGGCGGCACCGGGATGCGGTCGCCGTCGATGAAGGCATAGAGCCAATCCGTCGTCGGACAGCACGCCGTCCCGAAGAAGCGGTCGAAGCCATGATCGAGCGGTCCTCCTTCGATGCGGCGGGAATAGTCGATGCGTTTCACCGCTTCGAGACTGCCATTGTGGATCGGCCTTCCCTCCGTGTCGCAAACGGTCAGACCGACATGCCACTTGCCGATGGCGGCGGTCGCGTATCCTTGCTGCTTCAGCATTGCGGGCAGCGTGAGCCGGCCCGGTTCGATGAGGGAAGGACCGCCCACGCCGGTGAAGACCATGCCGCCATTCGGCGCCCGGAAGGCCATGCGGCCAGTCATGAGACTGTAGCGCGAGGGCGTGCAGACCGTCGCGGGACTGTGGGCGTCGGTGAAACGCATTCCTTCGCCTGCGAGACGGTCGAGGTTCGGCGTGGGCACCTTCGATGCGTTGTTGTAGCAGCGCACATCCCCGTAGCCCAGATCGTCGGCGAGGATGAGGAGGACGTTGGGTTTCGAAGGTTCGGCCCGCGCCAACGCGAACCCGCCCGCACAGGCGAGGCCCACGAGAAGCAAAATCCGTGGCAGCAGGTTCATGGCACCTCGATGACAAAGGCCGGTCGCGAGAGGACGGCGTTGGCTTTGGCTCCATAATAATCGGACCGCCAGAAATCCTTCAAGTCCGCCGCCGTGATGAGTTGGAGCCCCGGAGTCGCGACCGCCGGATTGCACAGGATGTAGAGATCCTCCTCCGCGAGGTAGCCGCAGACGCTGAGGGTGTGTCCGGCGAACCCTCCCGCGTATTGCGGGCCGATGTATTTGAAATCGACGACCACGGGCCGGCCGACGTCGAGTTCGCGTTTCAGCACCGCGGTGGCTTCCTCGAAGCCGGCATCATCCGGCGTGTAGGTGACGAGCTTCCACTTTTGGCCGATCTTGGCCGAGGCCTCAAGCAGATGCCACCAGTCCGTGCCGGTGCCGAGGGGGCTCGGGCAGAGCTTTTTGAAATCCCAGCCGCCGATCTCGCTGCCTTGAAAGCGCGCAAAGGTGGCACAGGCGGTCGCGCCGCAGTTGTTGTAGCCCTGGTGGATGTGAGGCAGGGGGACAAAGGCGAACTTCCCCGGCTCGCCCTTGCGCCGGCGGTAATCGATCAGCTTCAGGAGATCGGCCCCCTGTTGTGCGGAGGCGTTGTCCGAGGGCTGCGCGGGATGGCCGGTTTCGCCGGTGGGGTGGAGTTGGGATGCCGTCGTCCAGCTCTCCTTCGCCGCCTCGAGATCTCCGGTTTGGAACTGCATCTCGCCGAGGACCACCAAGCCCGAGGCATTTCCCAGCTCCGCGGCCCGTTCAGCGAGACGGCGGGCTTTCGCGGGATCTCGAGGGACGCCTTCTCCCGAGAGATAAGCCATCGCCGCGGCAGCTGCCGCGCGACCGTGCCCCATGGCCGCCGCCTTCTCCCACCATTCCAGCCCCTTCGCGCAATCCTGTTCCGTGCCCTGCGCCCCGTAATAGCACTGCCCGAGATTGAAGGCCGCCTGAGCCGATTCCCCCGCGGCTGCCTGGAAGTAGGCCAGGGCGAGCGGCGTGTTGCGCTGCACCATCGCCCCGCGGAGGTAGGCAAAGCCGACGAAGTCGAGGGCCTCGGCATGGCCCTGATCGGCGGCCCGGTGACCCCAGAGCATGGCGGCGGCAGGATCCTTTTCGACGCCCTTGCCGTCGCGGTAGGCGATCGCGAGCGAGAGTTGAGCGGCCGGATCGCCTTTCGCCGCCGGCTCCTGGAGCGCCCGAAAGTCGGCTTCGTCGTCGGCAGCGGCGAGGGTGGCGGTCATGAGAAGGACGGTGAAGGCCCGGAGAAGGGGCGGCACGAGAGCAGGGGCGAAAGCCATGGCGGCAGGAGAGCGAATCTGCCGACTGTGACTGAATCCACGCGCCTTGGCAGCCGTTTTCGTGCTCAACAACCTGCCCGGGAAAGGGACAGGATATGCAATTTGGAAGTCGTGCCGTCCGGCTGAATTTCTCCGATTGGTTGGTCAGGTGACCATTTGCCCTCCACTTACAAAACGCTCCGCGCCATATTGGCCTGATCTTCGATCACCTGCGTCAGGTAGCCCCACCACGCCGGCTGATCCGCCGTTTCCCGCACGGTGGCGGCCGGCAGGAAACGCCGCATTTCCTTCATGAAATCATCGCGGAGTGCCGGGTCTGACCTGAGTCGATCGAGACGTTCCTGGAGACGATTCGTGAATTCGGGGGCCTCCCGGTGGTGATCGGCGATTTTTACCGGGATCAGCAGGGAGGGGAGGGTGACACCTTGCTGAACGAGCCAGGCGATGTCCCAAAGGTCGCGGTTTTTCAGGCGGTTTTCACGAAAGGCGAGGGCAATGATCTTGTCGGCCAGGATTTCTTCGCGGCTCTGCGCTTGGAGGATGAGGCCGGAAGTCCCGAGATCGATCCCGTAAAGATTGCGCAGCATCATCGGCCTGGGATCGTGGCTGGGGATGGCACAGATGTCGAGGTGGATGCGTTGGGCGGGCAGGTGACGCTGGCCGGGGCGCGTCTCGATCGTGAGTTTCCACGTTGAGACCCGGCCCCCCGTTTTTACCGGCTCGCTTACCTGCACGGGCAAGCCGTAGCGGGTTTCAAGCCGTTCGATGAGGACGCGGGCCAGCCCGGCCAGGTCCTCTTTTCGGAAAGCACTACCTCCGGTAAAATCGAGATCCTCACTGAGGCGCTGCGAGCCATAGCAGGCCCGCAGACAGGTTCCGCCGATGAAGGTGAGACCAGCGAGCAAGCTCGCGCCGCTGATTTCACGCAGGATATCGTGGTGGAGCAGTTCCTTTTCCACGACGGGTCGGAGCACTGCGAGATCGGGACGGGACCGGATCGCCTCATCGACGAGTTGATCAAACAAACTCATGCATCACCTCCTCATTCACGAGTTCCAGACTGCGGCGCGTCGCTTTCATATCGCGCAGGGCCTGCCGCACCGAGGCTCGCCAGAGATGGCGACGCGCATCATAGGTCAATTCCCCGGCGACATCGTCGGGACGCTGTGCGGTGTGGATGAATTCGATGTGGCCGTAATCGCCGCAGTTGACGATATGACTGCGTCCGGACGACATCAGGCTGATCCAGTTCATCGGGATTTGCGAAATAACGCCCTCGTCGCTCAGCGCGGACTCAAGGCTGAGGTAGTTGAACTCCGTCGCCCGGAGCCGTGCGGCGGCGTGGTAGAGGAGGTCGCCCATCGGATAGTCCCGCACGGGATACAAATAAACGCCCTTGCAGATCCGGTGAAGCAGCCCGGCCTTCACCGCACGCGACAGGAGCACAGGTAGTTGCCCGCAGTTCGGCACGGCTGCGGCGAGGTCGGAGGCGGCAAACACACAGTGTTCCCGATCCGCGAGCGTTCGGAGCGTTTCGGCAAGTTGCCGGACGGGTTGCATGAGGAACTCTACATAACCTTTCAAAAAGTGCAATGGTTTGTGCAGCTTGTAATCCCGGCGCGGCAGCCGTTTTCGTGCTCGACAACCTGCCCGGGAAAGGGTCACCTTTGGCAGCATGCCCTTCGATCGCAAATCGGTCGCCGAACAAGTCGCCGAGCACCTTCGCGACGCTCTTCACGCGGGAAGGTGGCAGGGGCGCCTGCCAGGTCGCGAGCGCCTCGCCGGGGAACTGGGGGTGAACGCCAAAACCGTCGAAGCCGCCCTGCGCCACTTGGAGCGGGAGGGGGTCTTGATGAATCCGGGGAAAGGTCGGCGGCGGGAGATTGTCGCAGGGGAGGGCAGGCGGGTCGCTCCGCTGCGCATCGCCCTGCTCCTCAGCGAAAAGGATGACGCCCGCGTCGATTTCATCGTCGATATCCGCCAGCAACTGTTGCTGGCCGGGCATGACGCTTTCCACGCCGAGCAGTCGCTCGTCGATCTGGGGATGAATCCCGATCGCATCGCCGGGCTCGTCGCGCGTACCGCCGCGGACGCCTGGATCGTGGTGGCGGGCTCGCGCGAGGTGTTGGAAGGCTTTGCCGCCGGTCCCGTTCCGGCCTTCGCCCTTTTCGGACCGATGGCCGGCATCCGCATCGCCGGGGCCGGACCGCGCAAGGCACCCGCCATCGTCGAAGCGGCGCGGGGCCTGCTGGGGCTCGGTCACAAGCGTCTCGTCATGTTGGTGCGGCCGCGCCGTCGGGAACCTGTCCCGGGTGTGCCGGAGCAGGCCTTTCTCGATGAGTTGCAGGCACACGGCATCGCACCCTCGCCCTACCACCTGCCCGAGTGGGAGGAAACGCCCGAGCGTTTCCACGCGATGCTCGAGTCGATCTTCCGCGTCACGCCGCCAACGGCGATGATCGTCGACGAGGCCGCGTTGTTCGTCGCGGTGATGCAATTCTGTCTTACCCGGCGGCTCCGGGTGCCGGAGGATCTCTCGCTCGTCTGCACCGACGCCGATCCCATTTTCGCCTGGTGCCGCCGGAGCGTTGCCCACATCGACTGGAGTCGCGGTCCGGTGCTGCGTCGCGTCTTTCAATGGGCCGATGGGCTCAGTCGCGGCCAGCCCGATGTCAGGCAGGTTTCGTCAGTGGCAAAATTCGTGCCCGGCGACACCATGGGGCCGGTGCCGCGCGGCGGTCGATAGAGCAGACCCAAGAGGGTATACCGGAGCTCACAAGAGGGTTCGTTCCACCACCCACCAGACCCCGGCGAGGGCGATCAGGATCGAACCGGGCACGATCACATACTTCCGGTATTTCTCCTGGTTCGCGATCCAGCAAGTGGCGAGGAAGGCGATGGCGATGACGGCGAGTTGGCCGAGCTCCACCCCGATGTTGATCCCGAGCAGGCCCGTGACCAAGGATCCCGTGGAATCGAGCCGCGTTGCCATGACTCCCGCGAAGCCGAGTCCGTGGATGAGGCCGAAGAGGAAAACCACGAGCAGCCGCCAATGGCTGTAGTCGCGCCGCACGAGATTTTCGACGGCCACGAAGACAATGCTCGCGGCGATGACCGGCTCCACCACCGAAGGAGGCAGCTTCACCCAGCCGGCCGAGGCCATCCAGAGAGTGATGGTGTGGGCGAGGGTGAAGGTTGTGACCTGGAAGATCAGTGGCTTCCACTTCCGGCTCATCAGGAAAAGGCCCAGGACGAAGAGGACGTGGTCGAGTCCCAGCGGCAACACGTGAAGGAAGCCGCGCTTCACCTCCGACGTGAAAATTGCGACCAGGTCGCTGCTCCCGGCCGTGGCACCGACGGCACCGGGGCTGGCTGCAGCCTGGGCCGTGGCGAGTCCGGTGAGGTCGAGGAGGAAACTCTTTTCGCCGGGGAAGAGCACGGCGTAGCGCTCGATCTGTTTCCCGTCGAGGTGATTGAGGAAGACCACGTTCATGGGGATCGCGGCGGGGTCCGTCAGCTTCAGCGATTCGATCCGGTAGCCGGAAAGCCCCTTTGGAAGAGTGGTCTTCCACGAGCCGACGAGCACGGCCGGATCATCGGGATTCTCGAGGGGGCCGTCGCCGAGCTTGGCGAAAGACCAGTCGAACTCCGGCTTCACCTCGCCGAGGGGCTCGAGGAGAAACCTGACCCGACCTGCGAGGAAGCGGTCGGCGGTGCTGCCGAGGCCGGCGAGAGTTTTTCCGTCCACTTGTTCCGCGGCTTTTTTCTCAAGGTAATCGTGCTCTTCCGGATGGGCCTCGAAGGATCGTGGATCGACCTCGACCCGGATCTCCGACTCTCCCGACGAAGAAAAATAGGATCGCACGAGCACGTCGGGCACGGGATGGGCCATCGCCGGAAGGGCGGCGAGGCTGGAGAGAAAAAGGAGAGCTCGGCGGATCGGGGATTTCATGAAAGTCGCGCGACAGTGAACTTTTTTTGTGGGTTTGGGAAGATTTTTACGTTCCGGCGCGATTTCTTCTTGTCTTTCGTGTCGTTTTCAGGTGAAACTCGCTCAACTTCCGTTTCCTACACCAATATGAAAAAACTGCTCGCCATCCTCTCCCTCGTTGCTCTCTCGGGTTCCATCTACGCCGGTTGCGGTGTGAAGGTCCCCGTGTCCGGTGAACTCTCCGCCTACGACGCCGAGAAGAAAGTTCTCAAAGTCGGCAGCGAAGAAATCACCCTCGCCGCCGCCGCCAAGATCGTCGACGCCGACGGCAAGGAAGTGAAGATCGAAGACCTCGTCGGCAAGAAGGTCACCGTCTCCACCGACAAGCACACCAAGAAGGGTGAAGAAGTGAAGGCCGACAAAGCCTGATCCATCCGCCCATTGATTTTCGAAAACCCGGTTCTCCGCGAGGAGGCCGGGTTTTTTGTTGGGTAAGGTAGAAGCGGGGGGCCCCCCCCTTGCGACGTGGTAACCACCGGCGGGCCCCCCCTCGAAATGGTCAACAAACCCAAAGG
>JAEUHI010000013.1 GCA_016795385.1 Verrucomicrobiales bacterium
GGTGCGGCCACTGTAGCCGTCGGTGAGATCGATGTTGTGCATCGGCTCCTGGAAGTGATCGAACATCGCACGGATATGTTTCACCTGTTTCTCAAACAGCAGCGGCGAGAGCAGGTTGGGCATCCCTTCACCGCCCGTCACACGCTTCCCATCTGTCAGCAAATAAAGCTCCGGATGCTTCTGCTTCATTTCCTCGCGGTTGATGACGAACTTCATCCCGTGGCACATCTGCGGGAAACCCACGATGTCCGCGCCAAAGTTCAAACCGAGCCGCAGGTTCCACAGCGCCCGCTCGCCGATGCCCGTGTGCTGCGTGTAGTATACGAAGCGCCGCAGCCCGAAATCCGGCGTTACCGTGCGGTCCGCCTGTGGCAGCGGGATCGTTGCCATCTTTGGCACCACCTCGCCGATCTCTCCGGGGGCGAACCAGCGACAGCCCAGGGAGCGCAGGAACTCATTCACCGCGTTGAAGGTGCCCGCGTCATCCATTTCCCAGACGTCCAGATCCGCATGATATTGCTGATACAGAAAGGCGGCGGTGTTGGTGAAAGTGTCGCCTGTGATCTTGTCCCACTCCGTATTGACCCGCTTCAGTTCATCCAGCGAGCGAAAGCGCCCCCAGGGCTCAACGGGCACAAAGTCCTTGTCCGCGCCCAGCAGTGCCAGCCAATCCTTGCCGGAGGCCATGCGGAAGGCCCCATGCTTCAATTCCTTCGTCGATAGCCCCAGTTCCTCCGTGAACTGGCTCATGCCGACAAAAACCGCCGCTTTGCCCGCGGTGCGCTCATTGACGATGGGCAGCGTGGCTCCCGTCATCTTCAAAAGCGTGCCCTGCAACTCCTTCGCGGCCAGTTTGGTCATTCGCGCCGGTTTCTCCGCGATGACAATCTCGGCGAGAGGTTGGCCGTTTTCGATGAGGAAATCATCCGCCGCCTGCAGGTGAGTGCAGGTCGTGGCGAGCATGATTGAGACGATGAGTGGGCGCATGAGAATGGATCAAGGTAGGGTTGGTGATTCGATGAAGGACACCTCCACGGCATCCAGGTAATGCGGCAGCTTTGCCGGGGAACTGGCCTGATTCTTGACGCCGAAGAACACGACAAGGCATCGCGCCTTGCCGGGGGCTTGGATGCGCAGGCCAAAGGATTGCCAGCCTGTGGAGTTGGGCGGGTTGTCGAGGCTTGTCACGGCTGACGCGATGGTTTCGTCCCGCTCAACAAACCAATGTCGGGTAAACCAATCGGGGCCAAGCCGGTCCGGTGCCTCGTTGACGGCATAAGCCCGGATCGTGTAGGAAGGCAAGCTGTCAGGGTCAGCGCTGGCGAAGGAAGCACTGACTTCGATTTCGCGCAGATCGGTGCCGGAGGGCGGCAAAGCGATGATTTGATACAGCCGTGGAAACAGAACGGGGGCTCCATAGGTCGTGGTCTCCAGTCTGAGCATGTGATGACCATCCTTCGGAGTCACCCCATTCTCCGCAGGCACCACCTTCGCCACATCGCCGGTCCAAAGCGATGCAGCAGGAGGAAAACCCTTCGCCAAAGGCATCTGCGCATCCTCGAAACTTGGCTCCATCACAGCCAGCGGAGTCCGCTCCTCCCCATGACGCTGTCCTACAAAACCAAAAACTACCGACGTGCACAGCATTCCAAACAGAATCCCCGCCGCCGCCGCCATGAGCGGACGCCAGGAGAGCCAACGTGCGGAACCGTGACGAGCCGATGACGGCGCCCGGTGCGAAAGCGGCACCGGCAGGCTCAGCGCCGTCTGTGCGGACTCCGCGGTCGATTCGAGCGCGGAATCGAGATTGAGCGCGTCGAGATACCAGTCGCGTAACGCCGGATCGGCAGTGATCTGCTGCTCCAGCGATCGCGCCTCCGCGTCCGTGATCGTACCGGAAAGGTAGCGCTGGATGAGATCGTGCCAGTTCGTGTTCATGCTGGTTCCTCCTGTGCCTGAGTTCGTCGCACGCACTCCAAAAGCGCCTGCCGGATGCGGTGCAGTTTCTTGTAAAGCGCCATCGCGGTCTCGCCACGTTGCGCCGCCAAATCGTCCATGCGCGTACCCTTCGTGTAGGCGTTGAGCACCAACTCGCGCTGAGTCGGCGGCAGTTTCTCCAGACACTGCTCCAGCGCCTCGCGTTGCGTGGCGTGGCGTGGCGTTCCTCCAGCTCCGATTGACGGTCCGCGAGCCGCTGGATCAAGTCCTCGCCAAAGACATGCCGGTCGCGCTTTCGACGCTGATAATGCTGCAGCACCTTCAGGCGCGCCACACCGAAGGCCCAGCGGCGAAAGTCCTCCGCGCTCTCGAACTTCTGCCACAGTGTCACGATCACCTCCTGCATGACCTCCGAGGTCTCATGCCGGTCCGGCAGCATCGACCGCACATAGCCATGCAAGGCCTGCTCGTGCTCCGCGTAGAGGCGGAGAAACTGGTCGTGTCGGGGATCGAGCGGCGTCGGCATGGTAATCTCTCACCCTTAAAGTCACAGTCTCCGGCCTCATTTGCCGAAAAAAGGTTTCGATGACTCAAATCGCCACACGTGATTGACGACTACGGGCGTCACCACCCGCACCCAAGCTCACTACTGCCGCAGCTTTGCCTGATTTCGCCGTTCCTCCGCGCGCAACGCCCGTTCAAACACAGCCGCACCGCCGATTCAGGTGATGAAACCGGTGCTGCTGCTGACACGGCCAGGGGTTTCAATGAAAATCGAAAACGCCACTTTCAGTTATCATGGTAATTGTAACTGCGACTTTTGCCACAGTTCACCAAGAGGCTTCGGCTAAAATCGAAGCCTGATTGGCACCGAGGACGTGATTTTTCACCCCACCTCCCGCGCCCTCTCGATCACCGGCCGCACCTCGCTCCACGGCACATCATGCGGCGCGGTCTTGTTCTTCACGGCGACGGCGGCGGCGGCTCCGGCGGCTTCGCCCATGGCGACGGCGTTGCCGGTGACGCGATAGCTGGCGTGGGAAATGAAGTCGCCGCTGATGCAGCGCCCCGCCATCAGGAGACCGTCGACATCACGGGCGATGAGGGCGCGCAGGGGAATGTCGTAGGGTTTCATCTTCACGCCCGCGTTGTGGTAGGCGGCCTTCTTGTTGTCCTCGGCGGTGAGGGCGTGGATGTCGACGGGGAAGGTGACGCGGACGACGGCGTCTTCCTGCACTGCGCCCTGGACGAGGTCGTCGCTCGTCATGAGGTAACGACCCCGGATGCGGCGGCCGTCGCGGATGCCGATCTGTTCGGGCGTGGCGGCGACTTGCAGGCCATCCCACGGACCGCCGAGCTTGCGCAGGCCGCGCACGAGTTGATGAATCTCGCCGCGGGCCCGCATCGTCGCCTCGGTGACCTGGGCGGCATTGGTGGCGTTGATGCCATACTCGTGGTTCGCCATGAGCAGGACGAGATTTCGCTGGATGGGAAAGAGGCAGGCGGAACCGTAGCTCGGGGTGACGCCCGCCCGCTTGAGTTCATCGCGAAAAGCCGGAGGCCCGACATGCCTGCCGTTGTCACCGACCTCGTGGATGAAACCCGCGATCTGCGACACATCCTTCACCACGAGAAGGGCATACATCGTCATGGGCTGACAGGGGCAATCGTTATCGCGACCGATCTCGAACTCGCAGCCTGCCTGCGCCCCGAGGTCGCCGTCGCCGGTGGTGTCGATGAAAACCGGCGCACGCCACGCCTGACGACCGCTCTTGGACTCCGTCACGATGGTGCGGAGCGAGCGCCCCTCACGATAGGCGGCGGCGACACGGGTGTGGAGTTGCACCTTCACGCCGGCCGCGGCGCAGAGTTCCTCGAGGAGGAGCTTCATCTCCTCGGGCTGGTAGCTGAGCCCGTTCATCCCGCCGCCGTTGATGGCCTCGCGCTCGCGGAGACGACGCACCAGTTCGACGTTGAAACCCGGTTTGTCGAAATCGAGCAGGTAACCGAGGAGCGACGAGGTCCACACGCCGCCGAGCGAGCCGTGTACCTCGAAAAGCCGCACCTTCGCTCCGGCGCGCGCCGCCGTGATCGCCGCGGTGACCCCGGCGGGACCCGCACCGCAGACGATGACATCGGCGTCGGTGTTGATCGGAAGATCGCGGGCCGCCTCGAGGAAGCCGGTGGACGCCGTGCCTTCGGCGGCAAGGAGCGCGGGGGAAGACAAGACCCCGGAAGCGGTGGCGAGGGATCCGAGGAAACGGCGGCGGTCGGTGGTGGCTGGGGGAGTCATGGAATCGACTTGGGTTTTGCTCGCGGACAGGATAAGCGGCTTGTCGCGGGACGGGAACCACGCTTTTGTGCTCATCGTAGCATGAAAGGCCGAAAACCACCCACGATGCAGGAGGTCGCCGCCGCGGCTGGGGTCCACCGCACGACCGTTTCCCTGGCATTGCGCGACAGTCCACGACTGCCCGCGGCGCGGCGCGAGGAGATCCGGCGCATCGCCGACGATCTCGGCTATCGGCCGAATCCCCTTGTCTCGGCCTTGATGACCTCGCGCGTGAGCCGCCGCGAACCGAGGCACCAGGCCACCCTCGCCTTCGTCAGCGTGGACCCGGAAGTGCCGCGCGGCTGGCCCGACACGGACACGACCTACGGGATGATGTTCCGCGGCGCGCGCGACCGGGCGATGCGACGGGGTTACCTGCTCAGCCCCTTCTGGCTCGGCGAGCCAAAGCTCCAGGGCGAGCGCTTTGCCCGCATCCTCGCCGCGCGGAACATCCACGGTCTCCTCATCGCGCCGCACTTCGGCCCGGCCAACCGCATCGATCTCGACTGGCGGCGTTTCTCGGTGGTGGAGCTCGGCTACAATCTGATCCAGCCCGCCTTCAACCGCGTCGTGCACGATTATTACCACTCGATGCAGACGGTGTGCGCCGAGCTGCTCGCGGCGGGACACCGGCGCATCGGTCTGCTCATGCCGAGGCATTCGGATGTGAAGACCCATCATCTCTGGTCCGCCGCGTTTCTGCATTTCCAAGCGGGGTTGGAACCGGGCGAGCGCCTCCCGATTCATCATCCCGAGCACCTCACGACCGCCAACGTCCGGAAATGGCTCCGCGCCGAACGACCCGAGGTCGTCGTCATCGGAGGCGTCCTCTACCCGCGCCAAACCGGCGAGCCGCAGTTCTTCGAACTTCCCAGGAAACTACTCCACGTGAGCCTGAACCTCGTCGACCGCGACGATCCCCTCCCCGGCATCTACCAGGACGCTCACCTCATGGGCGCAGCGGCCGCCGATCAGCTCATCATCCAGCTCCAGCGCGGCGAGTTTGGCGTGCCGGAGCTGCCCACGAGTTTGTTGGTGAGCGGGCTTTGGCAGGCGGGGACGACCGATTGAAAGGGATCGCGGACGATGGGACCCTCCCTACTCCCCCTCCAACAAGGGTTTCAGCCGCTCCGCATACACCGCATATCCCGCCGACGAGAGATGAATGTGGTCGGGAGTGAAGAGTTCTTGTTTGATCGTGCCGTCCGCATTGGTGAAATCGGTCCAGAGATCGAGAACGCGGACCTTCGGATCGCCCTCGAGCTTGAGGAGATCGAGGGCGGCGTTGGTGAGCTTGATGTCCTCGTAGAAACGAATCCCCGGAGCGTGGGCGGGAAGGATTTTCGCGATGACGAGGGGCGCGTCGGGAAACTTCTCGCGGAGGTTCTTCACGCACATTCCGATTCCCTTCGCCGCGGCCTCGATCCCCGTCTCGGGGGTGAAGAACATGTTGTTGTGCCCGATCATGAGGACGATGGCCTTCGGCTGGAGTCCTTCGACCCCGCCGTGGTCGAGACGCCAGAGCACGTTCTGGGTCTTGTCGCCGCCGATGCCGATGTTGATGGCCTTCTTGTTAGGGAAATCCTTCGCCCAAGAGTCGCCCCACTGGATCGTGATGCTGTCGCCGACGAGGAGCACATCGACCGGCCCTGCGTTGGCCTGCACCGTCCTGACATGGGCCTCGTGCAGTTTCAGCCACGCGTCGCCCCCGAAATGTCCGGCCGTCGGTACAACGGGCCAGAGTTGCGGCAGGTGCTTGTTGATCTCCCGGCCGGGACGGCGCTCGTGTTCGGGTTTGTCGACGACGTAGGCGCGCTCCTCCGCCGTCAGCGGCCAACCGCTCTTCTGCGGCTCGTCGGTGACGTGGGGATACTCAAGGGCTCGGGCGGTGAAAACGGCCAGCGCGAGCAGGGCGATGGGGAGAAGGCGTTTCATCATTTCGGATTTCGGATTTCCCCTACTCCACCACCTTCACCGGCAGATCGGGCCGGGTCGTCAGGGTCAGGGTGACCGCGTCGGCGTAGAGCGAATCCAAGTCCGCCGGACGCAGATTCGGCCGGGCGGCGAGCTGGATCACGGCGAAGTCGGCTCCCGGCGGGACGAGGCTTTTCGCGCCGAGACGATGCCATTCCGGCTTCGCTTCCCCCATCGTGTGGACAAAGGCCGCCCCGCTCGCGAGGGCCTCGCCGAGATTGTTCGGCCAGGCCTGGTGGAGGATCGCGGGATCGCCGGAGAAAAGAAAGATCTGCACCATGAAGGTGACCGAGGGCTGTGTCCCGGAGGCGCGCCCGTCGCGGAAGTCCGCCGACAGCTCGAGCATCGCCTCGCCTTCCCCTGCCGCCGCCGGGCGCAGCGAGCGGAGATCGACGAGTTGGAAGACATCGCAGGAAATGGCCCGTCCTCCGGGCACCGCTTCATCGGCTCCGGGACTAACAAACTGCAAAACATGCCCCCCCCTCGAGCTCGACGAGGGCAGCCTCGTCTCCCGACCAACGGCCTGTCGTCCGCGGAAATCCCGCCTCGATCGGTCCCGTCGTCCCCTGTTCGAATCCCGCGTCTCCGAGTCCGGTGACCCGCGAGGCCGTCGCGATCCACTCGGGCGTCGAGATCGCCCACACGACCGAAGCACCGAAGAGCCCGATGACGAGTCCCGCCGCCGCGGCCAGCAGTGGACGCGGGGAAATGCGATTGGCCCGCTTGCGTTCGAGCGCGGCAGATGGCACTCGGAAGGCTTCCTGCCGGAAATGATCGTGCAGCGCCATCGAGCGCAGTTGCCATTCGGCGAAACGCTTCCGGCGCTCCGGGTCTTCCCGC
>JAEUHI010000032.1 GCA_016795385.1 Verrucomicrobiales bacterium
ATGTAGAGGGAAACGCGAAGTTTCAATTCCTTCACGAAGTTCGAGAGGTCGCCGCGGCGGCGTTCGTAGCGGGCGAGGATTTCCCGTTTCCAGGCTTCGTTGCCCGAGGCTTGGGCGCGCTCCAGTTCCTGCTTCACTCCCTCGACAGTCTCGGCGTCATAGAGCAGGGGCAGCACCGCGAGGAGCCCTTCCTCGTCGAGAGGGGCGAGCGTTTCCCGCTCCGGAACCTCCAGAAGGAGATGAAAGTGGTTCGACATCAGGCAATAGGTGACGACCCGAACGCCCGTAAAAGCCTCCAGCTTGCGAAGGATCTTTCGAAACACCTCCTTCTCCCGCCCGCCGAAGACAAGCCGCTTGTCCACCACGCGGGATATCACGTGATAAAAAGATTTTCCAGAGCCCAGTAATCTCTTGTGACGCATATTAGTGATGTTGAATTTGCTCAAAGCAATACCACCAACTATCGGGCTGCGCAAGGATTATTGAAGACCTGGTCTACTACTGTTCGTGCACAGGATCCGTTTCCGGGGTGGATGAAATTGGTTGTGATCGTGGCGGGGGACGCTATTCTTGCAGGTTCGAGGGCCCTTCGGGGCTATGGCGCTCCGGCGCGGCAACACAACAGACACCGAAACACTCTCCCCACGCCATATGGGCATTTTCAAAAAACGCTCGATCAGCTCTCTCGGAAAGAAGAAGTCCGACATGCCCGAGGGCCTTTGGAACAAGTGCCCTTCCTGCGGAGCGATCATCGATGAAATTACGCTGAAACAGCGGCATCGCGTCTGCACGAAGTGCGACCACCATTTCACCCTCACCTCGCAGGAGCGCGTCGCCATGCTCCTGGATCCCGACTCGTTCGACGAACTCGATCCGACGCTCGAATCGACGGACGCGCTGGGCTTCAAAGGCTACACGGACAAGGTGAAGGTCTACCAGAAAAAGACGGGGCTGAAGGACGCGGTCCTCACGGGACGCGGTACGATCCTCACCCATCCGGTCACGATCGGGGTGATGGATTTCCGCTTCCTCGGAGCGAGCATGGGCTCGGCGGTGGGGGAAAAGCTCACCCGCGCCATCGAAGTGGCCACGGACGAGCGCCGCGCCGCGATCATTGTCTGCTCATCCGGCGGGGCACGCATGCACGAGGGCATCCTCAGTCTCATGCAGATGGCGAAAACGAGCGGTGCGCTCGCCCGTCATCATGCCGCCGGACTCCCCTATCTGGCGATTCTCACCCACCCGACCACGGGCGGTGTCACCGCCAGTTTTGCCACGCTCGGCGACATCATCATGGCCGAACCCAATTGCATGATCGGCTTCGCAGGCCCCCGTGTGATCAAGGAAACGACCCACCAGAATCTGCCGCCCGGATTCCAGACAGCCGAGTTCCTCCTCGATCATGGCCTCGTCGATATGATCGTGCCGCGGACGATCATGCGCGAGCGCATCGGCGATCTCCTCGGTTACATGCTGCCCTCGCGTCGCTGATCGGCCCCGGAGAGCTTCCAGCATCGATCACGGCAGCTTCCAAGCCGCACGGTATCGGGCGTACTCCGCCTCGGGCAAGAGCACGTAGATCGGCCGGCGTTCCGGCACGATCGTGGCGATCAGTCGCTTGAGGTTCTCTTCCGACATCGTCGTGCAACCAAACGTGGTGGCATTGCCACCGTTCCGCCAGATGTGGAAGAAGATCGATGATCCGGCGCCCGGCTGGATGTTGGGATAGGCATTATGGGCGATGAAGAGTTTCAGGGAATGGGCGTGATCTCCCTGTTTCATCTGGGCCTTCTTTTCGGCGACGGTGGCGGGCTCGTGATCGATCCGCAGATACTGGTTGTAGAGAGGTGAATTCACATCCTCAAACCACAGATCGCGTGTCGTGACCTGAACGTAGCTCAGTGAAGGAGCCTTTTGGATGGTGGGCGCGTAACCCCAGGCACCACCGAGGTCAAAAACTCCGGCCGGCGCCCGCCGATCTCCTTCGGTTTTCATCTTGGCACCAGCGGGCACGGGATGCAGTCCCCGCCCCCAAACAAGACCGTTTTTGCCCAATCGTCCGTTCCAGTTGAAGCCGGTGGCTTGCCAGGGGCCTCCTGCCTGACGCTCGTAAAAGCTCAGTTTCACGGTCGAGGAATCCCAGTTCGGCGCGACACCCACGATGAGTTGGGTCGACTGCGGAGGAAGCTCAAAGGCCGCGGCAGGTGCGGCAAAACCGATGAACACGCAAAGGGCAATGAGGAGGCGATGCATGGGAAAGAATACTTAACAAAAGTTAGATTTACCAGAAGGAATGATCCCGATTTCAAATTTCGCCCCCGATGCACGATCCATGTTCGGACCTGCCTGCCGATCAAGGCAAGGCTCCGTCCTTGCCCGAGCCGACGGATTCCGTCTATGGTGGTCCGGTGAAGTCTTTCAAAGCCAAGCCCCGCCACGACCTCGCCGAGCCAGCCATCTGGTGTGCCGGGATCGGATTGCTCTGTCTCATCGCCATCTCCCTGAAACCGGCGATCTGGCCGCTAGCCCTGATCCTTGGCCTTGTTTATCTCTCCATCGCAGCCGGACTCTGGCAGGAACGCCGCGGAGCCGTCATCGCCGGAGCCATTCTGTTCTCGCTGGGCGTCGTCGCGCGGCTCATCGGATTGGTGAAGGATTTCTCGTGGGGCAAAGTGGGTTCGGCCGTTCTCTTCGCCTGGTTGGCCTGGCGGCTTTTTGCCGCCCTGCGGCGGTGGCATCAGATGGAGGACGAAGGCGCGGAAACAGACGAAGGCACGGAAGAAGACAAACCGATGATTTCCATTGTGCTTTTCCTCCGCAGGGAGAGGCCGCTCGACGAGCCCATTCTCGCCAGGATCGTGGAGGAAGCCTGGGGCGGCAACTACACGAGCGGAGACGAGGATGCGCAGGACGGCTTCGTCGTGGGCAGTTCGCCCTTCTTTCTGGTGAAGTCGAAACTCGGCATGTTCGCGGTGCACAACTTTCCCTCGCCCTATTTCGACGATGTCGATGCCGTGGCCGACGAGATCGGCGAACTGCGCCTGCGTCACGCGATTCTCGAACACTCCGCCTGGATCGCGGTCGACCTGCTCTCGCCGGACGATGATTCGCTGCCGCGCGAATCCTTTTACCCCGCGATCATCCGGTTGATTTACGAACTGGCGGATGAGGACGTGCTTCTCGTTTACCGGCCCGAGACCGGACAAGCGAACCTCTGGTCGGACGATGTCCTCGAAGCCCTCCTCATGCCCTCCGGTGAGGATCGTTTCAACCGCGTCCAGACGAATGTACCGGTGATCCGGGTCGAGGCGGACGATGCAGCGATGGCCGCGGCCGTCGGGGAAGCCCGGCGGCGCTGGCCGGAGTTTCTCGAGGCACTCAAAACCCGCGGACCGGGAGACAGCTTCAGCATCAAGGCACCCGTTACGGTTGGAGAAAATACCGAATTCATCTGGATCGAGGTGGATGGGTTCGCCTCGGACGTGATTTTTGGAAAACTCGGCAATGAGCCCGTCGCTTTGGCAGGCATGAAACTCGGCAGTCGCGTGGAGATCCCCCTCGAGGACCTCAATGACTGGTGCTACGCCAGGGATGGTGGAGAACCAGTGGGTCTGTTCACCCTTGCCGCCATCAACGAGGCTGAACGCCGCTTCCAGGATCGAAACGGAGGATAGGTGACCCGGGCGCCGGGCATTTCTTACTTCTCCGCCAACGCCAGGTCGCGGGCACGGCTGCGACGGTAGAGATCCTCCGCCAGGCTCACACACGCCGCATCGAACTCCGCGGCGCCAATTCCTTCCCGAGGTGCCACAAAGATCAGGTGCACCCCGGGATCGGCGCGGGGGCGGAACGTCTTTCTGACGTAGGCGGAATAGCTGCGGAGCAAGGCATCCTCGTGAAGGAAAAACTCACGATACCAGTGTTTGCCCTCGGTCATGACCGATTCGCGCTCCTCGCTGGGCACGAGATCGACCCCGCGATACTTCAGACAGACCTTCACGGTGTGATGGCGATCGCTGCCCGGAGCGGGATAACAGGCCAGTCCGATGTTCCCGGATTGGCCGGGCAGGCGCACCTCGTAGCCTTCCAGACCGAGTGTGCGGGAAAGCACATCCGTGGGTGGAGTCCAGGGATTCCGCTGCGGCGCACCCGCGAACGAGGAAGCGAGGAACGGCATCGCGAGGCAGGCGAACCAAGCGGGCTGCGCGAAGGTCGTGAAGCGTCTCCAGCCGGGATTCCCTGCGGCGGCAACCGATTCCACCGGGAGGCTCCGCGAACGCCATGCGAAAAAGACACCGATCGCCGCGAGCCCCCACGACCACGCATGGATGGCGACGAGCGGGTGCGTGCAAGCAAGACCAATGAGCCACGCGGCCCGCGGAAGACGTCCGCCGGAATCGAGGAGAGGACAGAGCAAAAACCACGGCAGCCAAAACGACTCCACGTGAAGCAAGGCGATGGCGACTCCCGAGAGGGCCCATCCCCCCGCAAAGAAAAGTCTCCGGCCTCCGGGATCCTCGACCGCGCGAGACGTCGACAAAATCACAATGGCGGCAAGGGAGATGAGCGTGCCGTTCGGCGTGCCCGCGACCGGCGCGAGCAAGGCGAGGACGGCGGCGGCATGGGAGGTCTCCAGCAAGGAGCGGGAGAGCGGTCGTCCATCCCTCGGCGTGATGAGCGCGAGAAAAGGAATGAGCCAGACGAATCCGATGAAATAATGCGTCTGCGGGCTCTCCACCGAGGGAAAAGCGATGGCGCGATAGCCGATGAGGGTGAGGACGCGCAGCAGGTTCGCGACGATCGCCGCGGGCAGCATGGCCGCGAGGCGCACGCCATATCGCCATCCGATCGGCTCCTGACGTGTCACCCAGACCGCCAAGGCCAGAAGAAGGATGAGGAGATTGCCGCCATTGCAATCGCCCGACCAAGGCACCTCGAGATGCCCGACCCGGATGTGCTCGCCACCATCCACGGCATCGAGCCCGAGCAGCCCGAGGACGCCCACGACGAGGGGCCGGCTCACCATGGCCAGTGGATCGCGGGACTGCATCAGCGGGATCGCCAAGGCCAGCAGAACCGCGGCGATCACCGTACGCCGGATCGGCATGGGGTGGATCGCCGCGGTCATGGAGGAGGATCGTGGTGGTTCTGTCAGGCCGTGGTGGCGGCACTGCGGAAGCGGCGCATCGCGAAGACGGCGGCGAAGGCCGCGAGCAAGGCGAGCGGTGGAGCCGGCGCGGCCGGAACCGAGGCGACCGAGGTCTCATCGAGCGCCCACCGCGTTTCGGCGAGCGTTTCCTCGGTGACGGCGGTCGTCGTCGTGCCGGAAACGATCGCGACCGGCACACCCCCGAGAGCGCCATCTTTTGCCGGATCCCATGCGGCGACCCGGGTGGTGTAATTGTCAGACTCAAAGCCGGACGACCCGTCATTGGTCAGCACGATGCGATCCCACGTGGTCTTTTCGTCGCCGTAGAAATTGATGAAGGCGTACGGTTCGCCTGAATTGATTTTCCGATTGATGGGATTCCCGTCGTAGGTCGATGGGAGGAGGTTCAGGAGGCTCGATGTCGTGAAGGTGCCGACCAGCTTCTCGCCGGAATAGAACGAGAGCACGTTCCGCGGATCTCCCGCCGACCACCACATCCCGAAGTAGGACGAGGCGATGTCGAGCTGCAGGGTGCTGCTCGTCACCGGCGTGCCGGCGCCCTGCACCGAATAGAGCGATCCCTTCGGATTCGTTGCGTCAGCCGCGCCACCGTAGGCATCGGCTTTGTTGATGTAGAGCTGGTCAAAGGTGCCGACGCCTTTCCACGAGACGTTTTTCTGGTAGCCGATCGACATCGTGTTGAAGTCGAAGACCTGCGTGCCGCCGAGGGACGACTGGTTCAGGCTGGGATCTTCGGCATAGGTGACGATGAGTTCGGCTTTTGCCGGTATCGCGAGAAGAGCGAGCAAGGATGCAAGGAGGAGTCTGATTTTCATGTTGAGGAGTGGTCCCGGGAACTTCCCTCAAGGCACGACTTCCTCCATCCCCCCAGATGGGTGGAAAAGACGCACGTACGCAAAAAGACCCCGTCAGCATGACGAGGTCTTCGCATGGATCGAAGCTGGCGAGCGCCCCGATCAGCCGAGGTTCTTCACCACGCTGACAAGATTCGCCACCGTCATGCCGAGCTCGCTCATCACGGTATCGCCGGGAGCACTGATGCCGAAACGGTCGATGCCGACGACGGCTCCGGCGGTGCCGACATACTTCCACCAGAGCCCACTGACGCCGGCCTCCATCGCGACGCGCTTGGTGCACGAGGCGGGCAAGACCTCCTCGCGGTAGGCGGCGGGCTGGCGGTCGAAGCGCTCGAGACAAGGCATCGAGACGACGCGCACGCCATCACCGAGCTCCGCCGCCGCCTTCATGGCGTGCTGCAGCTCACTGCCGGTGGCGAGAAGGATCGTCGTCAGCGCACCCGTTTCCTTCTTCGCGATGTAGCCGCCCTTGAGGACGCCCTCGCGACGCGTCGTCGCGGGGATGGAGGAAAGGGTATCGATGTTCTGGCGCGTGAGGAAAAGAACGGTGGGTCCATCCTTTTTCTCGATCATCGCGGCAAAGGCGCCGGCCGTTTCCTCGGGATCACCGGGGCGGATCACATCGAGATTCGGGATGACGCGGAGACCGCTCACGGTTTCGACAGGCTGGTGGGTGGGGCCATCCTCACCGACGCCGACGGAGTCGTGGGTGAAAATGTAGCCGACCGGGAGATGGGCGAGTCCGGCGAGACGGATCGAGGGACGCAGGTAATCGGCGAAAACGGCGAAAGTCGCTCCCGTCGCCCGGAAGATGCCATCGTAAGCGATACCATTGAGGATCGCGCCCATGGCATGCTCGCGGATGCCGTACCAGACGTTCCGTCCCGCGTAGTCGTTGCGGCCGAAGTCGCCGCCGTTCTTGAGGTAATTTTTCGTCGAACCGAAGAGGTCGGCGCTGCCGGTGATGAGGGAAGGCACCGCCTTGGCCACGGCCTGGATCACGTCGCCACCCGAGGCGCGGGTCGCACCCTTGTAGTCGGCCGCGAATTCGGGGATGAGGTCGAGGAGATTTTCCGGTGTGCGTCCGGCGATGGAGTCTTCGAGCTGCTTCGCGAGTTCCGGATTGGCGGACTGCCAGGCGGAATAGGTCTTTTCCCATTCGCCGTAGACCTCGGCGAGCTGCGCTCCGTGGTCGGCGAAGTAGGCGCGGGTCCCCTCGGAGACGTGGAAATGCTCGGCGGGGAGGCCGAGTCCGGCACGCGCCTCATCGGCGAATTTCGCGCCTCCTTCCCCGTGTCCCGCAGCCGTTCCGGCGACTTGGGAAATGCCTTTTCCGATCAGCGTTTTCGCCTCGATGAGCTTCGGTTTGCCGTTGCGGTTGGCCTTGGCCCCGGCGATGGCGGCGTGGAGGGCGTCGAGATCGTGTCCATCGACCCGCACCGTGTCCCAGCCAAAGGCCTCGAAGCGTTTGCAGGCGTCGTAGCTCTGCGTCACATCAGCCATGGCGTCGAGAGTGACGTCGTTGGAATCGTAAATGAGAACGAGATTATCCAATCCCGCGTGACCCGCGAATGCGATGGCTTCGCAGGCGACCCCTTCCTGGAGACAGCCGTCTCCGGCGAGGCAGAAGATGGTCTGATCGAAAATGACGTGATCCCCGGTATTGTATTTCGCCGCCGCCATCTTCGCGGAAAGGGCGTATCCGACCGCGTTGCCGACGCCCTGGCCGAGCGGACCGGTCGTGGCCTCGACGCCGACGGTCTCGGCAAACTCGGGGTGGCCGGGCGTCTTGCTGTGGAGTTGGCGGAAATTTTTCACCTCTCCCAGCGGCAGGTCGTAGCCCGCGAGGTGGAGCCAGCCGTAAAGGAACATGCTGCCATGGCCCGCGGAGAGCACAAAACGGTCGCGGTTGAGCCATTTCGGCTGCGCCGGGTGGTAGCGGAGGTCGCTGCCGAAGAGCACCGCGCCGATTTCCGCGGCTCCGAGGGGCAGACCGAGGTGGCCCGAACTGCACTTGTGGACGGCATCGATGGCGAGGCCGCGGGCTTCGGTGGCGGCTTGGGAAAGGGCGGCGTGGTTCAGGTCGCTCATGGCTTTGGCTGGAGAGTCTGGGGTTCGGTTCTGGGAGGCGCAACCCTTGGCGCATTTGCGGAGCATCGCAAGCGGACAATGGCCGACCTTGTTGCCAAAAGAGACGCGGGCCGGATGAAAAACCTGCATGACATCGCCCCGTTTTCCGCCATTTTACCCCCCCTCACCATGGCGGACACAGCAGAAAACCTCCTCAAAATCGGCCTGCCCAAAGGCAGTCTCTTCGAGCCCACGATGGATCTCTTCGAGAAGGCCGGGTACAATATTCGCGGCGCGGAGCGCTCCTACCGGCCCACGGTCGACGATCCGGAGCTCCAGATCCGTCTCATCCGGGCGCAGGAAATCGGCCGCTACGTCGATGATGGCTTCCTCGATTGTGGCATCACCGGCAAGGATTGGGTGGCCGAAAACGGAGCCGATGTCCACGTCGTCTGCGATCTCCAATACAGCCGCGCCACTACGAACCCGACCCGATGGGTCCTCGTGGTGCCGAATGATTCGCCGATCCAGTCGGTGAAAGACCTCGAAGGCAAACGCATCGCGGCCGAGGCCGTGGGCATCGTGAAACGCTACCTGGAAGCGAATGGCGTGAACGCCATTGTCGAATTCAGCTGGGGTGCCACCGAAGTGAAGGTGCCCGAGCTCGTCGATGCCATCGTCGACATCACCGAGACCGGTTCCTCCCTGCGGGCGAACAACCTCCGCATCGTCGACGTGCTGATGGAGAGCTACCCGCAATTCATCGCCAAAAAGGAATCCTGGAACGACCCGTGGAAGCGCTCCAAGATCGAGCGTCTCGCCGTGCTCCTGAAGGGCGCGCTGATGGCCCGCGACATGGTGGGACTGAAGCTGAACCTGCCTGAGGCCGCCCTCGAGGCCGTCTCGAATCTGCTCCCCTCGCTCCGCCGGCCGACGATCGCCCGGCTCGCCCAAGAGGGTTGGGTGGCGCTCGAGACCGTCTTGACCGAGCTCCAAGTGCGGGAGCTGATCCCCCAGCTCAAGGAACTCGGAGCCGAGGGAATCATCGAATATCCCTTGAACAAAGTGATTGAGTGACCGATACTCGCAACCCGCCCGGCCCAAACCGGGGTCGCCGGCGGAACGAAACCTCAGAAATTTTGACTATGGGCTCCCTCAAGAAAAAGCGGAAGACCAAGATCAACAAGCACAAGCGACGCAAGCGCATGAAGGCGAATCGCCACAAGAAGCGTTTGCGTTACAAGAGCTGATCGTTGATCTTTGGCGCGATGAAAGCAAAGCAGTCTGGTGGTCCGGCAAGTTTGGTTCACCGCTGCTTTGTCGCGTACGGATCCCTCGCCGCCGCCCTGACGGTTTCCGCGGGCACCCCTGCCCTCCGGGCCGAAGCGGCCAAGGCGCTCGATGATTTCGCCCAGGTCTACGTAGGGCAGTATTTCGAGCCGGGCGAGCATCTGAAACTCTCGGAGGAATCCCAGCGGAAAAGCAAGGCCCTCGCCAACTACGCCCTCGGCCGCACCTTCGAGGCCCAGGGGCGGGCTCAGGAGGCGGTCGAAGCCTACTCGGAAGTGCTGCGGAACCAGCCGGACCAGTTTTTCCTCGCCCGCAAGACCGCCTACCTTCTCGCCCGATCCGGCCGCCAGGAGGAAGGTCTGAAAATGCTCGAAGACAGCCTTGCGCGGAATCCCGACGAGCCTTTCGCCCACATTTCCCTCTCGGAATTCCTCGCCGCCTACCAAGGGAACGATCCGAACGGGCTGCAGCGCTCCTTTGAGGTGATTGAAAAGGCGGTCGCCCAATTCCCCGACGAGCCCGCCGTCTACGAGCATCTCGTGAAGCTCTTTCTCTCGGCCGACCGGCGCGACGACGCCCGCCGCATCATCGCCGAAGCCGCGAAACGCGAAAATCGCGACTCCGAATTCTGGCTGAGGCTTGGTCGCATCGCCGCACGCGTTTGGCCGGTGGGCGAAGGCGGGGAAATCTCGGAAAATGATCTCGTGAACCAGATCCACTCCAAGGCCCTCGATTTCGCCGACGGAGATGTCTCGGTGGCCGAGCGGGTCGGTGATTTTTACCATGCCTCGGGCCAGTTCGACCTGGCCGTGGCGGTTTTCTCCCCTCTCATCCAGGCATATCCCGACCGGCTTGATCTCCGCCTCAAGCTCGCCCAGGTCTTCGGGGCGAAGGGGGATGAAGAAAAGGTCGTCGAGACGCTGAAGGAAATCGTCGAGATCGATCCCAAGAATGCCGATGTCCACAAACAGATCGCCGGAATCTATCTCCGCACCGGGCGCTACAAGGAGGCGATCCCGCATCTCCAGAGCGCTCTCGCCATCACCAAAGGCAGCATCGCCGAGTATGGCGCGCTCGCGCGGATGATGATCGAGTCGGAGGAGCACGAGGTGGCGATCCAGTTCCTCACCGACACCGCCTACCTCTTCCAGGACGCGGCCGATTTCCCTTTCCTCCTCACCTTCCCCCTCGCCCGGCTCGAGCGCTGGGACGAGGCCGTGAAGCAATTTGAAAAGACCGTCGCGCTGGCCGGCGACAAGCAGCCCCAGCTCCTGAACGAGCAGTTTTATTTCCGCTACGCCGCCGCCCATGAGCGCAGCGGCAATCTGCCCAAGGCCGAGGAATTGTTCCGCAAGACCATCGAGATGATCGCGAAAAACGATCCCGACGATGAGAACCAGACCTTCACCGCCACCGTCTACAACTATCTCGGTTACATGTGGGTGGAGAACGACATGAAGATCGACGAGGCCGGCGAGCTCATCAAGACCGCGGCCGAACTCGATCCCGAGAGCGGTGCCATCGCCGACAGCCTCGGCTGGTTTTATTTCAAGAAGGGTTGGTTTGAGAAGGCGCGCGACGAACTCCTCCGCGCCGAGACCCTCATCGAGGAACAGGATGCCGTGATCTTCGACCACATCGGACAAGCCTTCTATCAAACCGGGGAAACCGAACGGGCGATCGAGTACCTCGAGAAAGCCGTCGCTCTGGAGCCCGAGAAGACCGAATACAGCGAACGTCTCCAACGCATGCGCGACGGCACCGAGAAGAAACTCGCGCCGTCGGAGGCGGAACCTGCCGCGGCGGAGAAGAAAGAGTAGAAGCGGCGTCCCGCCGATTCCACTTTACCCCGGCAGCCGGTTCGTACGCTTCTTCACCAGTCCATAGGCGAGGAAGGCGATCCCCACGACGATCATGAAGAGGGAATAGAACTGTCCCCGCGTCATGCCCGCGATGTGCTCCGCGTCAGGCTCGCGGAAGTTCTCCACGGCGATGCGGCCGATCGCATAATAAATGAAGAAGATGCCCGTGATGACACCGTGCCAGGCATTCTTCCACTTCAGCCGGATCGCGAGGAGGAGCAGGAAGGGGATCAATCCCTCGACCGCCGCCTCATAGAGCTGCGAGGGATGACGCGGCGTGAGGATTTCACCAAGAAGGGTTCGGAAGCCGGGGCTTTCGAGCGAGGCCTGCTGGATCAGATCCACCACGGCGTAATGGGGATCCTGGCCGCCCGCCATCGCCTTCGCCACCGCCGAATCCACGCGCTCGGAAAGTCCCGCAGCCGTATCGCCCGCCTTCGCGGCGAGTTCGCGGAGCTGTGCCGTGGAGAACATCCATTCGCGCCCGTTGGGAGTCGAGACCACCTCGGTGAGCTCGTCGGGAAATTTCATCGCGATTGCCGCCTCGGTGGGGCGCCCGTAGAGCTCGCCGTTGATGAAGTTCGCGATGCGTCCGAAAAAGACCCCGAGCGGCGCGACGACGACGAGATTGTCCCCGTGCCCCGTCCACGACGTCTTCGTGTAGCGGGCGTAGAACCAGGCCGTGATCGTGATACCGGCGATGCCGCCGTGACTCGACATGCCCCCACCGAGGACGTCGAAGAAACTCGCGGGATTCGCGACCAATTCGTCGAAATTGTAGAGCAGCATGTAGCCGAGACGTCCTCCCACCATCGTGCCGAGCACCGCGCAGAGGGTGATGAAATCCCCCACCTGCGAATCCTTCAGTTCACTCGCGCCGATCCTGACAAACCAGCGAAAGAGGAAGAACGCGGCGATGAAGCCCGCTACATAAGCGAGGCCGTACCAGCGGATCCCGAACGTCTCCGTGAACTGGATCGCGAAGGGATCGATGTGGTGAACGTAGGTGGCGAGATAAGCTTGCATCGAGGGACTTCACACCAAAGCCGCCCGCCCTGCGAAAGCAAGCCCGCAAACGTCACGGCACCGCCCCGCAACGCCATCCGGACTCCCTGAGATCGAGCCACTCGCGTAACGGCAAGGCCGATCCAGTGCTCTTGGCATGGAACGTGCTTTTGTAAGTGCCTGCGGATAAAGATAATACGAAGCCTAGCCTTTGGTAATACGCAAAGCAGAAAAAGTCATACCGGAAAATCCAGACATGAAAATGCCTCAAACCAACCACGAATCCTCCCGCTTCGGCCGGAGAAAATTCACCCTCGGGCTCACCGCCCTCGCCTTCACCTCTCTCGTCGGCGGAGCGTCGGCGGAACCTCTCAAAATCGGCTACAGCGATTGGCCGGGCTGGGTCGCCTGGGAGATCGGGATCAAGAAAGATTGGTTCAAGGAAGAGGGAGTGGAGGTGAAGTTCGAATGGTACGACTACGTCGAATCCATGGACGCCTACGTCGCGGGTCAGATCGACGCCGTCGGCATGACCAACGGGGATGCCCTCGTCACGGGTTCGACCGGCAAACCGTCCGTCTGCATTCTCATCAACGACTATTCCAATGGCAACGACATGATCGTCGCCAAGCCCGGAATCGAATCGGTGAAAGATCTGAAGGGCAAGAAGGTCGGCCTCGAGGAAGGTTTCGTCTCGCACCTCATGCTCCTGAAAGCCCTCGAGCTCAATGGCATGACTCCCGAAGACGTCACCATCGTGAACACGCCGACGAACGAGACGCCGCAGGTGCTCGGCTCCGGTGCGGTCGATGCGATCGTCGCCTGGCAGCCCAGTTCGGGTCAGGCCCTCAAGGTCGTCTCGGGGTCGAAGCCGATCTTCACGTCGAAGGACGTCCCCGGCCTCATCTACGACAACCTCTACGTTTCGCCCGAGAGCCTCGAAAAGCGCCGCGACGATTGGAAGAAGGTCGTGAAGGTCTGGTACAAGATCGTCGAGTTCATCAAGAACGAGGACAATCTCGATGAAGCCCTCGAGATCCTCGCTTCCCGCGTCTCCGTGAAGCCCGCCGAGTACGAACCCTTCCTCGACGGCACTTACATTCTTTCCGGCGAGGAAGTGAAACCGATCTGGGAGAAAGCCGACGGATTGAAGTCCGTCTACGGCTCCTCGAAAATCTCGGACGAGTTCAACGTGACCTACAAGGTCTACGAGAAACCCATGGACATCGAGAAATTCCTCGATCCCAGCATCACCCTCGAAGTGATCGCCGAAATGGCGAAGTGACCAGCCGGACCGCCCTGCGGGGAGCCCACGGATCCCATGAAATCGGACCTTATCCGGGAAAAGCCACAACGCGAGCCTTGGTTCGCGGCGAGGCGGGATCTCTCCCCGCGGCGCGCTTCGCTGCTCACACTGCTCTCCTTCGCCCTGCCACTGCTGGTCTGGTCTGCGGTGAGTTACCTGCCTTTCCTGTGGCACCCAGACATGGAGCTCCAGATCTCGGCTGACCGGGAAAACGTCACCACCGTCTATGTGGCCGGCGACCGGATGAGCCAGGATTTCTTCCCGGAGTTCCAGGAATCGGTCCGCCAGCAGAACAAGGCACTCGAGGCCGCCTTGGCCTCCTTCGATCCCGCGGCCGAGGCACCCAATGGAGCCTCGGTGCGCCGGGCCAACAAGAAGATCCTGCGTCACCTCGCCCCCCTTCTGATTTCCAACGGCTGGATCACCGAAAAGCAGGCGAAAGACGACGCGATCATCTACGACGCGTGGGGCCGGATCGCCACCGGCGCCAAGCTGCCGACCCGGCCACGCCTGAGCGATGAGAATCTCGCCATCGCCGCCATCAACTGGTCGGCGATGAGCAAGGTCTCGCCCACCTATGCCTCCGATCGCTTCATCTCCGTGCCGCTCCTCAGCCTCGTGCCGCAGGGTCGGTCGGCGAATCCCGACTACCTCCCGGCTCCCCACGAAGTCGTCATCACCGGGATCAAGGATTTCACCGCCCCGCCCGAGGCCGAGCGTCCCTCGATGTGGCAGCGCGTCGGTCATTCCATCCGCATCGTTTTCGGCGGCTTCCTCCTCGCCGCCCTCGTCGGCGTGCCCATCGGCGTGCTCTGCGGCACCTACCCGGTCTTCTCGAAACTCATCGAGCCCTTTACCGATTTCTTCCGCTACATGCCGGCGCCGACCTTTAGTACGCTGCTGGTCGCCATTTTCCTCGCCAACGACGCTCCGAAAGTCGCGCTCGTGTTTGTCGGCACGATCTTCCAGCTCATCCTCGTCGTCTCGAACACAACCCGCCGTCTCGAAATGCCTCTGCTCGAGGCGGCGCAGACTCTGGGTGCCAAACAACGCCAACTTCTCACCCACGTCGTCATTCCGGGCATCCTGCCGAATCTCTACAACGATCTCCGCATCCTCCTCGGCTGGGCCTGGACCTGGCTCGTCATCGCCGAACTGGTGGGCGTGAAGAGCGGTCTCACCGAATTCATCGAGACCCAGGGCCGATGGCGGAATTTCGACAGCGTCTATCCCGTGATCATCCTCATCGGTCTGATCGGATTCTTCACCGACCAGATTCTCTCCGCCTTCAGCCGCATCTTCTTCCCCTGGACGGCGGAGGCCGGGGGCAAACCCAATCCCATCGTGCGGGCCATTCTTTTCATTCCCCGCTGGTTCCGCGACGCGGCCGCCGAGCGCATCCCCTACCGGCCCGAAACACGCACCCGGCAAACCGGCGAAGCCTGACAAAACCACATGCAAACGCTCGTCGATCACCTCAGCTACCGCGAACAGAGCGACGCGGTGCGCTCCCGCTTCGAGGCGATGAAGCAGCGCCCCGTCGTCCTCTCGGTGCGGAATCTCTACAAGACTTTCCCCACGCCCGGGGGCTCGGTCACCGCGTTGAAAGACGTCAGCTTCGACGTCTACCGCCGCGAGTTCATGTGCGTGATCGGTCCCTCAGGCTGTGGCAAATCGACCCTCATCCGCATCCTCGCGGGGCTCGAGGATTCCTCGGCCGGCCAAGTCCTTCTCGATGGCAATCCCGTCAGCGGTCCCGGTCCCGACCGCGGCATGGTCTTTCAATCCTACACCCTCTTTCCCTGGCTGACGGTGAAGCAGAACGTGATGTTCGGTCCGCGCATGGCCGGCCAGAAGGGGGCCGCGGTGGAAGGAGAGGCTCGGCAGTGGATCGATCTCGTCGGTCTCTCCCGTTTCGAAAACAGCTATCCGCACCAGCTCTCCGGCGGGATGAAACAGCGCGTCGCCATCGCCCGCGCCCTCGCCAACCGGCCCCGCATCCTCCTCATGGACGAGCCCTTCGGCGCGCTCGACGCCCAGACGCGCTGCCAGATGCAGAGTTATCTCCTCCAAATCTGGAAGAATCTCGACATCACCATTCTCTTCATCACCCACGATCTCGACGAGGCCGCTTACCTTTCCGACCGCATTCTCGTCCTCAAGGCGAATCCCGGCGAGGTCAACGAGATCATCGAGGTGCCCGTGCCGCGGCCCCGCACTCCGGCACAGTTCGTCTCGCCCGAGTTCATCGCCACGAAGTACCGCATCGACCACCTCATCCATCCCGAGACCGCTGCCGAGACGGATTCCATCCCCTTCCCCCGCATGACCGTCGCCGGGGACGACGTCGAATAACTCCGCACCCGCGACGATGTCCACGGTTTGCCAATTCGATCGCCTTTCCTGGACGGAACTCGCCGCCCACCGCGACGCAGGCAGCGGCCTCGTCCTCCTTCCTTGCGGAGCGACGGAGCAGCATGGGCCCCATCTCCCGGTCAACACCGACACCGTCATCGCCGAGCGCGTCTGCCTCGAGGCTGCGTCGCGCAGCGGCGTCCTCGTTCTGCCTCCGCTCGCCTACACCGTCTCCTCCGGCCATACCCGGAAATGGCCCGGCACCTTCTCGCTGCGCCATGAGACCTTCATCCACACCGTCTGCGAGATCGCCAGCTGGCTGAGATCGGGCGGTTGGTCGCGGCTCTTGCTGGTGAACAGCCATTTCGGCAACGATGCCTCCCTCCGCGTCGCGGTGGAGAAAATCCGCATCGAGCACCTCGGCCATCTCCAGGTGGGATTGAAGCACACGTTTCTCCTGACTCCGGCGATCCGCGACTATTTCGTGAGTGATGCCGCGGATCTCCATGCGAACCGCGCCGAGACCGATCTGATGCTCCACCTCGCGCCCGACACCGTCGGCATGGACCTCGTCGAGGACGATCCCGACCGCACCGCCGGCACCGTCTTCAGCCACCCCGTTTCGCAGACCAGCCTCAACGGCGTCACCGGAGCGCCCTCCCTCGGCGAAGCCGCACGCGGCGCTTCCTTGTTCGAGGAAATGGTCACCGCCCTCGTCTCCGTCATCGAAACCGCGAAGACCGAAGAGCCGCCGCTTCCTCGGCAATACTGGGCTCCCGCGAATTCCTGACATTACCCGAACACTCCTTCACCCCTTTTCTCCTCCCCCATGTCCTCCGATTCCGCCCCCGTCTTCGCCGTTCCCGCCGGATTTGCCGCCGACCCGGGCAAACTCGCGTCCGTGAAAGAGCGACTGACGAACGCCGGTGTCGAGTATCTCCTTTCCACCTACGTCGATGTCCACGGCGTGCCCAAGGCCAAGATCAATCCACTCGCCTCGCTCGAGAAAATGGCGAAAGGCTCGGAGCTCTTCACCGTCGGCGCGATGGAAGGCATGGGCCTCGTCGGCCCCCAGGAAGACGAATGCGCCGCCGTGCCGGATCTCGATACCGCCATCATTTGTCCCTGGGACAAACGCTTCGCCTACTTCTTCGGCGACCTCTACTATCACGGGGCGCCCTACGCCAACGACTCGCGCCAGATCCTGAAACGCCAGCTCGACCGGGCCGCCTCGATGGGTCTGAAATTCAATCTCGGCATCGAGCCGGAATTCTACGTCCTGCGCGAAGATCCCGAAACCGGCAAGCTCGTGCCCTTGCCCGAGCGCCGCTACCTCGGCACCTGTCCCGCCTACGACGTGCACCAATCCCTCGGATCGATGGACTTCCTCGACCCGATGGTGAAATACATGAACGAACTCGGCTGGGGCGTCTTCTCCTTTGACCAGGAAGGTGGGCACGGCCAATACGAGTTCGACTTCGACTACGCCGACGCCCTCACCACCTCCGACCGGCTCACCTTCCTGCGGCTCATGGCGAAGGAAGTCGCCACCTCGATCGGTGCCGTCGCCTCCTTCATGCCCAAGCCTTTCGCGACCGACTTCCGCTCGGGTTGCCATTACAACATGTCCCTCGCCAGCCTCGAAACCGGGGAGAATCTCTTCGCGGTCGAGCCCGGATCGAACCCCTACGCCGAGCGTCACGGCATCCCGCTCTCGAAGATGGCCTTCCACTTTGTCGCCGGCATCCTTCGTCATGCCTCGTCCATTACCGCGGTCTCCTCACCGACCTACAACAGCTACCAGGGCTTCATCGCCCAGGGCGACATGCCAGATGTGAGCTGGGCGCCCGTCCTCGTCGCCTTCGGGAAAAACAACCGCTCCGCGATGATGCGCTTGCCCTTGAACCGTTACTGCGTCGAGAACCGCGCTCCCGACATGGCGAACAACCCCTACCTCACCGCCGCGCTCCACCTCGCCGCGGGCCTCGACGGCATCGAGGAACAACTCGATCCCGGCGAGCCGGTGAATGACAACATCTACGCGAAAAGCCGCCGCGAATTGAAAGCCGCCGGAATCCGTTTTCTCCCTCCGACCTTGTTGCACGCGCTCGACGCCTTCGAAGACGATCCCTTCATCGACGGCGTCTTCGGCGAAATGAAAAGCATCTACCTCGCCCAGAAACGCCGCGAATGGGAGCAGGCCTTCTACACCATTCACGATCTGCAACTCGAACGGCAGTTCACGAAGCTGTGAACCTTGGCGGGCCTACGGAACACGCGGAAAACACAGAAGGAGAGCGATGAAAACCAACAACAACAGCTCCTCCTCCTTTTTGACTTTCCGTGTCTTCCGCGTGTTCCGTAGGCAGCCCCTCCTCCGCCCGGTGGCGGGCGGCCCCTCTCCTCTCTCCGTCCAAGAGCTTCTCCTGCAATTGGGCATCACCCTCTGCATCTTCGTCTTCGTCGGCTGCCCGGCGTGACCTCATCCCGCCACGTCCATTCCCGGAGGCACCAGGCCCGGAACTCTAACAAAACCACAATACGCCGCCGTCTGGAACACCCACGCCTCCATCACTCCGATACTCCACCACTCCTTCTCCCGATGAACCCGGTCACCGAATCCGAAGTCCGCGCCGCCTGTCTGCCGAATCCGGCGCGCCCATCCCGTCCCGCCCTGCGCCAGGCGCCGGCCGAGCTTCCCGTCTCCGACATCCTCGCGGAGATCGAACGCATCGCCGATCTGCCGCTCTCACAGAGCACCACCCTGCCTCCCCAGGCCTACACCAGCGAGGAATTCTTCCGCTGGGAGATCGCCAATCTCTTCGAGAACGATTGGATCGCCCTCTGCCACGTCTCACAGATCCCGAACACCGGCGACTTCCTGAATCTCGAGGTCTTCGGCGAGCCGCTCATCATCGTCCGCACCAAGGAAGGCGACATCCGCGTCCTCTCCCGCGTCTGCCCGCACCGGGCGATGGATATCATGCCTCCCGGCTTCGGCTACGACGGCCACGGCATGGCGACACCGCACGAAGGCAAACCCGGCTGCGGCAACACCCGCTTCTTCCTTTGCCCCTACCATTTCTGGACCTTCGAACTCGATGGAGGACTGAAGGCCTGCGCCGAGATGGGCGAGGCCGAAGGATTCCAGCGTGACGAATGGGGCCTGCGGAGTTTCCGCACCGAAGTGTGGAACGGCTTTGTCTTCGTGAATCTCGATGGCAGCGCGCCTCGCACCGTCGCCGGGCAGTATGCCAGCCTCGCCGAAGACATGGCTCCGTGGAATCCGGCGGAGATGGAGCTGATCGTCGCGAACGAATGGGATTGCAGCTTCAACTGGAAAGTCCTCGCCGAGAACTTCATGGAATCCTACCACCACGCCGGCGCCCACAGCAAAACGCTGCAACCCATGATGCGCGCCCGCGACACCTGGACCGAGGAGGAAAAGCCCTTCCACATCCGCTGTCACCTGCCCATGCGCGAAACGGTCCGGGCCGAGATCCAGGAAAAGGAAACCACCGGCGATGGTTGGGACAGCTTTCCCCCCATCCCCGGATTGCCGGAAGAGGAGCGTTTCAGTTGGGGGCTGGTGATGGGTTATCCGCTCTTCACCTTCGTCTACGCGGCTGACTCGCTCATCTGGTACCGCATCCTCCCGGTCGCGCCGGACCGGCTCCAGCTCCTCACCACCATCCTCGTGCCGAAGAGTTCCACCGGGCTGCCCGACTTCGAGCGTCGTCGCGACCGTGCCAACCAAGCCGCGATCTCCTTCCACCTCGAGGACATGGAGGTCTGCATGGCCGTGCAGCGAGGCCTCACCACCGCCGGCTACCAGCGCGGCAGGCTCAGCCACCTCGAGATGCCCGTCTGGCTCATCCAGCGATATCTCGCGGCGAGATCGCGCGGCACCTGGCCCACGATGGACCGGCCGGCCGCCCCCTCGCAGCAACCCTGACAAAACCCTCTTCAATCAACGACCGAACCCTCTTTATTTTTCCCATGTCATCCACCCAGGACCTCACCCTCCTCCGAGACGAACTCAAAGCCAAGGGCGTCAAATACTGCGTCGGCGCCTACGTCGACATCCACGGCGTGCCCAAGGGTAAATTCGTGCCCATCGATCACTTCGTCCATTTTGCCGAGGGCTCCGAGCTCTACACCGGCTATGCGCTCGACGGACTGGGCCAAAGCCCCAACGACGACGAGATCGCCTCCGTCCCGGACCTCGACCGCGGCTGCATCCTCCCATGGAACCGGGAAGTCGCCTTTTATCCCGCCGACAACACCTTCAAGGGCGAACCCTACGAGGTGAACACACGCGTTGCCTTGAAAAAGGTCCTCGCCGAGGCCGCCTCGATGGGATTCGGGATGAATCTCGGAATCGAATGCGAGGTCTACATCCTCCGGCTCACGAAGGAAGGAAAACTCGAGATCCCCAACGACGACGACAACCTCGTCAAAGCCTGCTACGACGTGAAGCGTTTCCTCGATCGCTACACCTGGCTCGACAGAGTCTCGACGACGATCAACGACCTTGGCTGGGATCTTTACTCGCTCGACCATGAGGATGCGAACTCGCAATTTGAATTCGACTTCAAATACGCCGACGCGCTGACGATGTGTGATCGTTTCGTCTTCTTCCGCATGATGGCGAAACAGTATGCCTCCGAGGAGGGGCTCATCGCCACCTTCATGCCGAAGCCCTTCGCCGACAAGACCGGCACCGGGGCGCACTTCAACATGTCGCTCTATGATCTGGAGACGGGATCCAATCTCTTCGCCCGCAATCCTGCCGACGATCCGCGGGGACTCGGGCTCACCGAACTCGGCTATCAGTTCATCGCCGGGGTGCTGAAACACGGCCCCGCCCTTTGCGCCGCCTTCGCCCCGACCGTGAACAGCTACAAGCGGCTCGTCCGTCGCGGCCTGATGGCCTACTACAGTTGGGCACCGGTCTTCAACAGCTACGGCCGCAACAACCGCACCAACGCCCTGCGCGTACCCATGGGCGGAGGTCGCGTCGAAGCGCGCAACGCGGACGCGGCCTGCAATCCCTACCTCGCCGGCGCCCTCGTTCTCGCCGCCGGCCTTGAAGGCATCCGCGAAGGGCTCGACCCCGGTCCCGCGCAGGAGGACAACCTCTACGAATACAGCCCGGCCCAGCTCGCCGCCGCCGGCATCCAGGAACTCCCGCGCAATCTCGACGAGGCCGTGCAAGCCTTCGCCGCGGATCCCTTCGTCACGAAGGTGCTCGGCGAGGAGCTGCGCAATGAATTCATCACTTACAAGTCGGAGGAATGGCGGCAGTACCACCAGACCGTCTCGCAGTGGGAGATCGATCGGTATGCCCGGTTGTTTTAAAGAGTGATCCGGGCGCCGCCTCGCTGCGATTCACTCGAATCGCTTGAGGAACTCCCGGAAAAACGCTTCGGCCTTCAACACTTCGTCGATCTCGACATACTCGACCGCTCCGTGGGCGCGGTCGATGCTGCCGGGACCGAAGACGAGGCTCGGCACGCCCTGTCGCGAGAGTTTGCTGGCATCGCTGCCGAAGGGCACGCCGGCGGAATCGCCATTGAGCCCCATTTCCCGCAGGATTTCACCGCCGAGAATCGCGGGCGGGGCGTCGACCGGTGTGTCGAGCCCTTCGTCCGTGAGCATGGGCGCCTCCATCACGGCGACGAATCCGGGATACCGGAGGGCGAGTTCGTCGAGGAGTTTTTGGTAGTGGGTCAGGGCATCGGCCGCCTTTTCGCCGGGCAGCAAACGCCGGTCGATCTCGATGACACATTCATCGGGGACGAAGTTCACCTGCACGCCCCCGCTGATGACCCCGACATTGCAGGTCGCGGCTCCGGCGAGCGGATGGACTTTCGTGGCGAGCGCGGTTTCGTCTTCTTCCAAGGCAAGGATAAGACGGGCCATGTGGTTGATCGCATTCACCCCGAGGTGCGGCTTCGAGCTGTGGGCCGCCTTGCCCTGCACCCGGATGCGCCAGCGCAGCACGCCCTTGCTCGCGACGACGAGGCGGAGCTCCGTGGGCTCGGCCACGATGGCGGCGTGGGCGGTGAGCCCCTCACAGAGTTTCACGACGCCGCGATAGGAGTATTCTTCATCGACCACGGCGGCGAGCCAGACTTCGCAGGGCGGGACGAATCCCTCCTCCTTCAGAGAGGCTATCGCATGGAGCATCGCGGCAAGTCCGGCTTTGGTGTCGCAGGAACCGCGACCGTAAAGAAGATTGCCGTCGATGACAGGGTCAAAGGGAGGAATCGTCATGCCCTTCACCGAGACGGTGTCGGTGTGGGCCTCGAGGATGATGCGCCGCTTCGGATCGCGCCCGCGCAGGCGGGCGATGAGATTGGGACGGCCCGGAAAGACTTCGGTTTCCCAGGTCTCAATGCCGCGTCCACGGCAGAACTCGCGCAGCCAGGCGACGACACCGGCCTCGGAGACACCGCCCTCGTAGGCGGGATTGACGCTCGGGATACGAACGAGCTCGGAGAGGGTGTGGATGACAGGCTCTTGGTGCATGTGTCAGGATGATTCGCCCCGTCGTTGCGCCCAGTCGATCGGCGTGATCCGGCCGAGGAGCACCGCATAGAGGATCGCTCCCACGACCAGCATCGCGGCCGAGGCGGTGAAGGCGAGGGCAAAAGAGCCGGTGCGGGTCACGATCATGCCGGTGACGACGGGCGAGACGACTCCGCCGAGATTGCCGATGCAGTTTTGCAGTCCCGTCCAGCGTCCCGCCGCCGCCGTTCCGGCGAGGGTCTGGGTGACGGCCCAGACATTCGAGCTGTAGAACCCGAGCGCGGCACAAGCCGCCGTCAGAAACGCGACGCAACGTCCCGCCTCGGTCGCCCGCACCGCTGCGACCATGAGCACGGCGCAGAGGAGAAATCCGGTCACGAGAAAGGTCTTCCGCACCCGGTTCGGCGTGCCGCCCGCACGGATCCAGCGGTCCGAACACCATCCGCCCACCAGCGAGGTGGCGGCCATCGCCCAGAAGGGCAGCGAACCGAAGACGGCCATGTCTTCCTTCGAGAAACCACGCTCCTCGACGAGGTAGGAAGGCAGCCACGAGACGAGGAAGTACCACGCGTAGCCGAGACAGAACATTCCCAGCGAAGTCACCCAGACTTCGCGCCGCAGGAGCAACACCGACCAGGCCACACCAGGCACCGCCGCGGCAACGACATCATCGGCCGCCTTTTCCCGGCGTTTCTCCGAAGGCACCAGCCAGAGCCACGGAATGAGCCAGAGGAGGCTCCCGATCCCGACAAAAAGAAACAGCGCCCGCCATCCATAGTGCGCCACGACGAGCCCGCCGAGCAAGGTGCTGAGCGCCGGACCGATCTTCGTGCCGGCATCGATGAGCGCGTTGGCGAAACCCCGTTGCTCCTCCGCGTAGTTCGCGGCGAGCAGTTTGGAAGTCGCGGGATAGGCGACACTTTCCCCCACCCCGAGAATGAGCCGCAGGGCGAAGAACACCCAGAACCCTGACAAAACTCCCATCGCCGCGGTCGCGAGCGACCAGACGAGGAATCCGATCGCGTAGACCCATTTCACGTCGTAACGGTCCACGAGCCAACCGGCGACGATCTGGAAGAGGGCGTAGCTCCAAAAAAAGGCCGAAAAGAGGAAGCCCATCCGCGTGTCGTCGATCGCGAACTCCTTGGCGAGGTCGGGCTTGGCCACGGAAAGGGTGCCGCGGTCGATATAATTGATCCCCACGGCCACGACGAGGAGGACGAGCAAGGTGAGCTTTTTGGATCGATCCATGCGATCGGATGCGGGGAGAGAAGGGCGGTCCCGGTCGATGTTAGGAGGTCGCCCCGTGCGTCGCCAATCTTTTGGTGGTGCGGTTCTGGCGCGTTCGCGCGCCCTGTCATGGCGCGATTCTGCGGATGGGAGATCCCGGGTCATCCCTTACGATGCTTGTGGATTTTTCCACCTCTCCCGCATGGCTTGTTTTTACCGCGTCCTTCTCGCCGTCGTCCTTTCGACGGCCGCTTCCTTGCGGGCTGAAGAACCCGCCGCGAAGCCGCTCCACTTCGTCAACGACATCATCCCCATCCTGACGAAGGCCGATTGCAACACGGGCGGCTGCCACGCCAAGGCGATCACGGGCCAGCGCGGCTTCCGGCTTTCCCTGCTGGGCTTCGAACCGGAGGAGGATTACGAGCACATCGTCAAGGAAGGCCGCGGCCGCCGCGTCTTCCCGCCCGCGCCTGAGCAGAGCCTGCTGCTGCTGAAGGCGGCGAACATCGTCCCCCACGGCGGCGGGAAAAAGCTGGAACCCGGTTCCGAAGGTTACCAGACCCTCGTCCGCTGGATCAGCGAAGGCATGCCCTACGGCAGCGAGACGGATCCGAAGATCGCCGCCCTCGAGGTCGAGCCCGCGCACCACATCATGAAGCCGGGCACGAGCCAGCAGCTCAAGGTCACGGCCCGCTACTCCGACGGCAGCACCCGCGACGTCACCGGGATGGCGCTTTACGAGGCGAACGACCGCAGCATGGCCGAGGCTGATCACCACGGACTCGTCAAGACCCTCGACCTGCCCGGCAAAGTTGCGGTGATGGTGCGCTACTCGGGCCTTGTCTCGGTGTCGAACATCTCCATTCCACTCGGCGCGCCGGTCGAAACGGTGCCGCCGTCGAAAAACTTCATCGACGACCTCGTCTTCGCGAATCTGAAGGAGATCGGCATCCCGCCCTCGCCGGTGATCGATGACGCCACCTTCCTCCGCCGCGTTTCGCTCGACATCGCCGGACGGCTTCCCACGATCGACGAGACGAAGGCCTTCCTCGCCAGCACCGATCCGAAGAAGCGCGACCAGGCCATCGAGACCCTGCTCGCGACGCCCGACTACGCGGAT
>JAEUHI010000057.1 GCA_016795385.1 Verrucomicrobiales bacterium
TCATTCCCTGCCGACCCGCGGGAGGGTTCCTGAAGTTCATCGAAGACACGCTTGCCGCCGGACACTCCTTGCGCGCGGTCCGGACCGTGACGACAAAAGGAGGTGCGGCATGAGCTTTCCGCGGTATCCGGAATACAAGGACAGCGGGGTGGAGTGGCTCGGGGAGGTGCCGGGGCACTGGGAGGTGAAACGGGTCGGTGCCTTGTTTCGGGAAGTCAACGAAACCGGCAATGAGAGTCTTCCGATTCTCTGCGTCTCGATCCACGACGGCGTTTCCGACCGCGAGCTCGATGAAAACGAAATGGATCGAAAGGTCACCCGAAGTGACGACCGCTCGAAATACAAAAAGGTCCGTCCCGGCGACTTGGTCTACAACATGATGCGGGCTTGGCAGGGCGGCTTTGGCGCGGTGTCGGTCGAAGGAATGGTCAGCCCCGCGTATGTGGTCGCAAGACCAATCGGAAACGTTCCGACACCTGTGGTCGAGCAACTCCTGAGAACGCCGAACGCGGTTGAAGAAATGCGACGCTATTCACGCGGCGTGACCGACTTCCGCCTCCGGCTTTACTGGGACGAATTCAAGAACCTCTCGATCGTTTTGCCACCGGAGAGGGAACAAACCGCCATCGCCGCCTTCCTCGACCGGGAGACGGCGAAGATTGACGCGCTGGTAGCGGAGCAGCGGCGGCTGATCGAGCTGCTGAAGGAAAAGCGCCAGGCCGTCATCTCCCACGCCGTCACCAAAGGCCTCAACCCCGACGCCCCGATGAAGGACAGCGGGATCGAATGGCTCGGCGAGGTGCCGACGCATTGGGAGGTGAAACCGCTGCGCAGGTTTTCATGTCTCGTACAATCGGGACCGTTCGGGAGCCAACTTCATGCCGATGAATATGTAAGGGGTGGAGTTCCCGTAATCAACCCGACCAACATGGTTGAGGGTTCAGTCGTGCCCAACGACGAAATCACCGTTACGGATGCCGTGGCAAACCGCTTAAGCCACCAGCGCCTGCGAGCCGGAGATGTGATCTTTTCGCGACGAGGAGAACTTGGGCGATGCGCTCTGATCACTGAAACTGAAGAGGGGTGGCTTTGCGGAACAGGCTCAATGATCCTCCGACTCCATCAGTCCGAGTACCACGCGGGCTACCTCTCTCACTTCCTTTCACTTGGAGTAATGCGTCAATACTTTCAGAGCTATTCGATTGGTTCTGTAATGGACAGTCTCAGCTCTGCGACGCTTCTCTGCACGCCCATGGTCGTGCCACCGATAGACGAACAGGGTGAAATTTCAGCTTTTATCGGTCGGGAATCGGCAAAGTTCGACACCCTCACCGCCGAAGCCCAACGCGCCATCGACCTGCTCCAGGAACGCCGCACCGCCCTGATCTCCGCCGCCGTCACCGGTCAGATCGACGTGCGGCATCTGTCGGTGTGAGGCACCCGGCCTGAATACGGTCGTTGCGAAACCATTTTATGAATACGTTCGTTTAAAATATTTGACTTGCATACGATCGTTTAAAAAAATAAACTATCGGGGTGATCATCAAGTCCGCCAAGGAATTCGGCGCTTTGGTCCGTTCCGAACGGGAAAAGCGACGATGGAACCAGAGCCAGCTCGCCGAACGGGTCGGCGTCAGTTTGCCCTGGATCTCCCAGTTCGAGAGGGGGAAGCCGACGGCGCAAATCGACCTGGTGCTGAAGACCTTGAAGGCCCTCGACATTCCACTCTGGGCCGGAGATCCACCCAAAACATCCGGACCCAAGGCAAGTGTGATCAATCTGGACGAACTTCTGGGCAGTCAACCCGAGTCGATGCCGGGGCACAAGGACGCCCGTAGTAAGCCGACTCCTGATTCTCCCAAGAAATGATCGAAATCCTGGAGGCCATTCATGACGGTCGCCGCGTCGGTCGCCTGACCTACGCGGAAGATCGCCTGATGTTTACCTACGACGACGAGTGGCGCGACGATCCCGATGCCTTTCCGCTCTCCCTCTCGATGCCCCTCGTCCGCCGGGAATACCTGGACGAGGTCACGCGCCCATTTATCTCCGGCTTGCTTCCCGACGACGCCGAGGTCCTGAGGCGTTGGGGTCAGAAATTCCAGGTTTCCCCGCGGAATCCGTTTCGACTGCTCGCCCATGTCGGCGAGGAATGCGCGGGGGCGGTCCAGTTCGTGCCGCTCGAACGCGCCGCCCAATGGCTCGGCGATTCACCGCCGGCTGGCATCGACTGGCTGAACGACGGTGAACTGATCGAACGCATCGCTGATTTGATCCAGGACCGATCTGTCGCGCGACGACTTGGCGATGAAGGTCACTTCAGCCTCGCCGGCGCGCAGGCAAAGACCGCTCTCTACCGCGATCCCGATGGCGGACGATGGGGCATCCCGAAAGGCACGACTCCGACGACCCACATCCTCAAACCCAACCGGGGTGAGTTTGCGGCCTTCGAGATCAACGAGCATTTCTGTCTCAGACTGGCGGCGCGGCTCGGACTCAAAGCCGCGAATTCCTGGACCGAAACGATCGGGACAACGCCCGTCCTGATCATCGAGCGCTACGACCGCGCCCGCCTCGACGGCCGTCTCGTTCGCATCCATCAAGAAGACGCCTGCCAGGCCCTGTCCCGGGGTCCGGAGAACAAGTACCAGAACGAGGGAGGTCCCTCCGCGAAGGAGATCTACACCCTGATTCGCGAGCACTCCAGCCAGCCGCTCGAGGACGAGGGGCGTTTCCTCGACACCATGATCTTCAACTACCTCATCGGCGGCACGGATGCCCACGCCAAAAATTTCAGCCTGCTCATCGCCGGGCGTGGGCAGGTGCGCCTCGCCCCCTGCTATGATCTGATCTCCATCCTGCCCTACGCGCACGAACTCAGGAAAGTGAAACTCGCCATGAAGATCGGCGGCGATTACCTGCTCTGGAAGATCGGGAGGGACCATTGGAGAAAAGCCGCCGAGGAGTGGAATCTCGATCCCGCTCTCGTGACCGAGCGCCTCATCCGGATGGCGTCGGCCATGCCTGAGGCCGCCCGGAAAGTGGGCGACGCGATCGCCGCCGGTTCCATCCCGGTCGGGGGCGCGTTCGTGCGCCGGCTCGCGGCCGCCATCTCCGATCGGGCCGAAGAGTGCCGGCGCCATTTCTCCGAAGCCAAGAAGCAAGACCCCGCATGAGCCTCCCCCAGCGAGACGCCTTCGAGTCCGAGATCTGCGCCCACCCCGCCGATCATGACTGGCTTTACGCCGAAGCCCAACGCGCCATCCACCCGATCCAAGTAATCCGCACCGCGCTGACATCTGCCGCCGTCAATGGGCAGATCGACATGCGAAACCTCGAACCCACCTTCCCTGCCTGATGCCCACCCCCAAAACCATCCAAATCTTCCTCCCCGGCGGCGATCCCCGCGGCATCCGGGTGGCCGAGATCACGACCCGCATCGTCCAGGTCATCGAGGTGCCCCGCAGTCTCCTCGGCGACTTCCTCAAGATGCCGGAGAGCGACCAGGTCGCGGTCTATTTCCTCTTCGGCCAGAGCGAGGAGACCGGCGAGCCGCGCGTCTACATCGGCCAGACCGGCGACCTCCGCGCCCGCCTCAAGGCCCACCACGACAAAAAGGACTTCTGGGAGCGGGCCGCCGTCCTCATCTCGCGGACCAACAGCCTCACCCAGACCCACGCGCTCTTCCTGGAATGGCACTGTCTCCAGGCGGTGCGCAAGGCGGGTCGCTACGGCGACGAGAACGGGAACAGCGGCACCAAACCGCACACCCCCGCGCCGCTGGAGGCCGATTGTCTGGAAATCTACGAGACCGGCCACACCCTGCTCGCGACGCTCGGCTATCCCATTTTCGATCCAGTCGCCAAGCCGGTGGTGGGGCATGAGGCCGAGGAGATCTTTTATTGCACTGCGGTTGGCTCGAATGGGCGAGGTCAGTTTACCTCGGAAGGCTTTGTGGTTCTTCAAGGGTCCACGGGTCGCCGTGAGAGCGTACCCTCATTGATCGACACGCCGCTGGGGCGCGCACGGCGGAGGCTCGTGGAGTCAGGAGTAATGATCGAGTCCGGGGATACGGTGATTTTTCAGAAGGATCATCTCTTCAACTCGCCAAGTATGGCGGCGATCGCCCTCATGGGACGCACCACAAACGGCTGGACCCAATGGAAAACCATGGGCGGAAAAACCCTCGATGAGTTGAAGCGCCAACCCTCATGAGCCTCTACCGCATCACCCCGGATCGATTCGAGCCCGTACCCGCCACAACTTTTGCGGCGGAGCGGGTCCTGGAACGTCGCGACCTGCAACGGCTTCTTCGCGAGAACATCGAGGTCATCGACAAAGATCTGTTGGTGATCGCAGAGGAGTTCGGCAACTGGCAGGACAGCACCCGCCGCATCGACCTCCTCTGTTTGAGCCGGGATGCCTCCCTCGTAGTAGTTGAGATCAAACGAACCGAAGATGGCGGGCATATGGATTTACAAGCGATCCGATACGCCGCCATGGTGTCGAGTATGACCCTTGACCAAGTCGTCGATGCTTACGCGCAAACCAAAGGAGGGGATACCGATGCGGCTCGACGTGAAATCACGTCCTTTCTCTTATCCGATAACCGGGATGCGGTCGAACTGACTGGCGCTGTTCAGATTGTTCTCGTATCGTCCGACTTCTCTGTTGAAGTCACGACGAGCGTGCTATGGCTGAATCGCCAAGGCCTTGATCTCCGATGCATACGCTTGCGTCCGTATCGCTCGGGCAGTGAGGTGCTGGTAGATGTCAGTCAGATCATTCCTTTGCCTGAGGCGGCCGCGTATGAAGTGAAACTGCGGGAGCAGGAGCGCGAAAAGCGCAAGGTCACCGGTGAGAAGGGAGAGCGACTCAAGCGGTTCTGGTCTCTGTTCATCGAGCGATCGAAGGCGAAAACCGACAAATGGGCCCGCCGCAGCCCCACGGACCGCTACGCGCTTTCGGGCAGCCGCCTCGCCCGGACGGGCTTTGAGTTGAATCCAGTCGTCAAAGGGGATGAAGTCCGGGCGGAGTGCTACATCCAAATCCCGGAGGGCGGCGAAGTTACGAACAAAGCGTTTCACCTCCTGCTGCAGGAAAAGGACGCGATCGAGAAAGCGTTTGGTGGCAGACTGGATTGGCAGGAACTGCCCGACAACGACAACAGCTGCCGAATCTGCACGACGATTCCAGGGGGCTGGAAATCAGCGGAATCAGATTGGCCGGAGACCCTTGATGCTTTGATCGATGCCTTGTTGCGTCTGGAAACTGCTTTGAAGGATCCCATCGTGCGACTAATTCTGTGACGCCCCGTTGCCGTTTTCTCCATGTCCCTCCACAAAGAAATCGCCCTCGAATCCGAGATCTGCGCCCACCTCGCCGATCACGGCTGGCTCCACGCCGAGTGCGACGCTGCCCACTACGACCGAGCCCGCGCCCTCCTGCCGACCGACCTCCTCGCCTGGGTCCAGGAGACGCAACCGAAGGCCTGGGGGACCCTGGTGAAGCAACAGGGTACGGCCGCCGAGGCAACCCTCTTGGATCGCGTCCGCGCCCAGCTCGACCAGCGCGGCACCCTCGACGTGCTCCGCAACGGCGTCGATGTGATGGGCCTGCGCCAAGCGCTCCCGGCGGCCCAGTTCCGGCCCGCCCTCGCCCTCAACGAGGAGATCCTGACGCGCTACCAGGCCAACCGTCTCCGCGTCGTCCGGCAGGTGCGCTACTCGCTCCACAACGAGAACAGCCTCGACCTTGTCCTCTTCCTCAACGGCCTGCCCGTGGCGACTGCCGAGCTGAAGACCGACTTCACCCAGAGCATCGGCGACGCCATCGACCAATACCGCTACGACCGCGACCCGAAGCCGAAGGGCGGGGCGGCCGAGCCGCTCCTGTCCTTCCCCGGTGGCGCCCTCGTCCATTTCGCGGTGAGCAACTCCGAGGTCCACCTGACGACCCGCCTCGACGGGAAAGCGACCGTTTTCCTGCCCTTCAACCAGGGCGACGACGGCGGCGCCGGCAATCCGCCGAATCCCGCCGGCGGCCACCGCACCGCCTACCTCTGGGAACAGGTCTGGCAGCGCGAGAGCTGGCTCGAGATCCTCGGCCGCTACTGCATCGGCCGGTACGACCGCAAGAAGACCCTGGCCCGGATCCTCTTCCCCCGTTACCACCAGCTGGACGTGACCCGCAAGCTCCAGTCCGCGGTCCTCGCCGACGGGCCCGGCACGAAATACCTCGTCCAGCACAGCGCCGGCTCGGGCAAGACCAACTCGATCGCGTGGACGGCCCACTTTTTCTCCGAGCTGCACGACGCCGCGAACCGGAAGCTCTTCGACAGCGTCCTCGTCGTCTCCGATCGCACCGTCATCGACGCCCAGCTCCAGGAGGCGCTCTTCAGCTTCCAGCGCAAGACCGGCGTGGTGGCCACGATCACCGGCAAGGCCGGGAGCAAGAGCGGCGAACTGGCCGAGGCCCTCTCGGGCGACAAGAAGATCGTGGTCTGCACGGTCCAGACCTTCCCCTTCGCCCTCGAGGCGGTGAGGGAGCTCGCGGCGACCGAGGGCAAACGCTTCGCCGTGATCGCCGACGAAGCGCACAGCTCCCAGAGCGGCGAGGCCGCCGCCAAGCTCAAGGCCGTGCTCAGTCCCGAGGAACTGGAGGAGCTGAAGGACGGCGGCGAGGTCAGCACCGAGGACCTTCTCGCCGCCCAGATGAGTGCCCGGGCCGACAGCGCCGGCAACACCTTCGTCGCCTTCACCGCCACGCCCAAGGCGAAGACGCTGGAACTCTTCGGCACCCGGCCCGATCCAGGCCGGAAGCCGGCTGCGGACAACGTGCCGGCGCCCTTCCACGTCTACTCGATGCGGCAGGCGATCGAGGAGGGGTTCATCCTCGACGTCCTCCAGAACTACCTCAGCTACAAGCTGGCCTTCAAGCTGGCCCACGAGGGCAAGGACTACGACGAGAAGACGGTCGAGCGGTCCGCCGCCATGAAGGGCATCATGGGCTGGGTGCGCCTCCACCCCTACAACATTGCGCAGAAGGTCCAAATCGTGGTCGAGCATTTCCGCTCCACCGTGGCCCCGCTCCTCGAGGGCAAGGCGAAGGCGATGGTCGTGGTCGGATCGCGGATCGAGGCGGTGCGCTGGAAGCTGGCGATCGAGAAATACATCGCCGAGCAGGGCTATCCCATGGGAACGCTCGTCGCCTTTTCCGGAGAAGTGAATGATCCGGACTCCGGTCCCGAAGGGTTCACCGAGACGAGCAAGGCCCTCAATCCGAACCTGAACGGCCGCGACATCCGCGAGGCCTTCAAGGGCGACGATTACCAGATCCTCCTCGTCGCGAACAAGTTCCAGACCGGTTTCGACCAGCCCCTCCTCTGCGGGATGTACGTGGACAAGCGCCTCGCCGGGATCCAGGCGGTGCAGACACTCTCGCGCCTCAATCGCTGCCACCCGGGCAAGGACACCACCTACGTGGTCGATTTCGTCAACGAGCCCGCCGACGTGCTCGAAGCCTTCAAGACCTACCATACCACGGCGGCGCTCTCGACCACGACGGATCCCAACCACGTCTTCACCCTGCGGGCCAAGCTCGACTCCGCCGGCCACTACGACGACTACGAGGTCGATCGCGTCGTCGCCGCCGAGTTGAACCCGGCCTCGAAGCAGAGCGATCTCGTCGCGGCCCTCGAGCCCGTCGTGGACCGCCTCCAGAAACGCTACAAGGCGGCCCTGGAGGCGCTGAAGGCCGCCCGCGCGAACGGCGATGACGCGGGCATCAAGGCCGCCACCGAGGAGCGCGATGCCCTGATCCTGTTCAAGGGTGACATGGGGGCCTACGTGCGGCTCTACACCTTCCTCTCGCAGATCTTCGACTACGGGAACACCGAGGTCGAAAAGCGGGCCATCTTTTACAAGCGCCTCCTGCCTCTGCTGGAGTTCGGGCGCGAGCGCGAAGGGGTGGATCTCTCCAAGGTCGTCCTCACCCGCCACCATCTGCGGAACCAGGGCAAGCAGCCGCTCTATCTCGGCTCGGGTGAGGCCAAGGCCCTGCCACCGATCACCGAGGCCGGCAGCGGCTCGGTCCGTGTCGCGGAAAAGGTGAAACTCGCCGAGGTGATCGAAAAGCTGAACGACCTTTTTGGAAAAGAAACCACGGACGATGATCAGCTCGTCTACGTGAACGGAGTGATCATGGGGAAGATGCTCGAATCCGCGAAACTCAGGCAGCAGGCGGCGAACAATACCAAAGAGCAGTTCGCGACCTCCCCGGATCTCGGCTTGGAACTGAACAACGCCATCATCGAAGCCCTCGACGCCCACACCCTGATGAGCACCAAGGCGTTGAATTCTCCGGAAGTGAAAAAGGGGATTCTCAGGATCCTCCTCGAGCATTCCGATCTGTGGGAAAAGCTGCGCAAGGCCGGATGATGTGGCGGCTTCAAACCTCTTCAAAGTTGGATCGATCTCCGACCGGATTTAGCCCCAACCTCCTCAACGCCATCCCCGAACTCCATGAGGCGGCGGCTCCGCGGAGAGGCGGTCTAAGCCACTCTCGCCGGAGATCAGCCCAGGCGGAGAGCCTCATCCGTGCCTCCGCGCATGATGCGATGCGGAGACTTATCGCAGCGCGAAAGGAATGGACCCTGCCTTCGCAGTGCCACGACGGAAACTCGTCGCTCCCGGCATCTTCGGAAAAAGCTGGAGGTGAGGGGAGTTGAACCCCTGTCCTAAAGACCATTGCACCTGACGTCTACATGCTTAGTCGGTCTTTTGATTTAGGAGAGGTGGCTTCGACAGACAGAATCCGCTCCCTCCGATGATCACTGTAACCTCTCGTCTCCTCCGCCGGACCCCCGCGGCGAGACCAGCCTGCGAAGTGTCGCGATCCGGCTCAGCAGGCGTCGGCCGGATCACGTGGCAACTCAATTAGGCTGCCAGGGCAAGTTCAGGTTCGTTATTTGCATTTGTTTTTTGAGCGGCTTTTTACGAGGCCAGCCGTTCAACCTCGGCATGCTGTCAGGCCCTCAGACCTTCAGTCGAAACCAGTACACCCCCGTTTTAGTCCGGGAATTTTCCGGGAGGGGAACTTACGGCCACGTGCCCGTAAACGCAAGTGTTTGCCTCAGGGGGCCGCCGCGAGAAGCACGGACGGGGCGCGGGAAATCAGAAGAGGAGCCCGTCGGTCGGCTCGCTCGTGGGCTCGATCCGCTCGATCTGGATCATGGGGATGAGCTCGTCGTTTTCTTTCGCGTAGTGGAGCTTGCCGTAGAGTTTGTACCAGCCCATCTCGGTGTACTCCGGCGGGGCCTTGCCGAAGTCGACGGGGATGGAAAGGGGACGGGCGTCGGCGGCGCAGCATTCGATGAAAAGACGGAAGGCCTTGAGGCGGGTGTTGTTCGGATTGTGGAGGGTCTCCTCCATGAGCTGGGCGGTCGTCTCGACGGGGATGCCTTCCATCACGTCCATCAATTCCTTGTCGCCCGCGGTGTAGAAGATCTGGGGCACGTCGAGGAGGAATTCGCCCTTGTCGTTCTGCGGCACCATCTTCTTGAGGTCTTCCATCGTGAAGGCTCCCCAGGCTTCGGCGGCCTTGTCGTCCTGGGGTGCCGGCGGACTGTCGGCTTGACCAGGGTAGGGAGTCGAGCTGCCGGTGGCGCCTTCCGCCGCCTCGATGCCCTCGCGGGTGTAGGGATTGGTGACCGGCGGAGCATCACCCGTGGACGGCTGTGAAGCCCTCGCCTGGGCGATGCGCTGTTGCATCATCTGACGCTCGATCTTGCCCCATTTGGCCACATACTCGGAGCTGAAGGCGTCCTTGGAATAAGCGGTGGCGACGAGCAGGGGCAAAAGCAGGACGAGGAGAGAGAAGGCGACACCCGAATTGGAGTCATCGTGGTCGTGATGGTGGACGTGGGATGACTCGTGCTCGTGATCATGATCGCAGCAGCCGTGATCGTGATCATGGTCGTGATCATGATCGCAGCAGCCGTGATCGTGATCATGGTCGTGATCATGTGAATGTTCATGATCGTGGGTATGGGCCTCGACCGGGCCATGATCGTGCCCGCAGCACTCGTGACCCGGCTCATGGCTGTGAGCGTGCGCGTGAGCCTGATGGTGGGCATGCCCATGATCGTGATGGTGATGATCGTGGTCACAGGCATCGCCATGGGCGTGGTCGTGGGTGCAGAGTCCGACGGCACGGTTCCGGTGGATGAAATTGAAGGCACCGAGGAGGAGGAATCCGATCCCGGAGATGAGGGCGTAGATGCGGAAGCTCGGATCGAGGTATTTCTCAATGCGTCCGCTCGCGTAAAAATACAGGAAGAGGCCGCCCCAGATCATGAGGGTGAGGATCGCGAGCACCTGGAGGAATTTTTTCATGGCCGGTATTCGGGGGAGGAGTTGCCGGGAGGAAAGGGGTCAAAGTCTCAGCCAAACATAGCTCAGCACGCCGATGACGACAAAGAGCGAGACCGCGAGGAAGAAGACGAAGCGGGACTTGAAGACCGAAAGATACATGAAGACGAGCTTCACATCCATCATCGGGCCGAAGACAAGGAAGGCGAGTTTGGCGGACTGCGGCACGGGGAAGTTCGCGGCGATGAAAGCGTCGGAGGTACTGCAAAGGCTGAGGACGAAGGCGAGCACCATCATCAATCCGATGCCGGTCGGTTCGTTCTGGTTGAAGAGGATGATGAGATCCTCCGTCACGTAAGCCCGGAAGACCGAGGTGATGGCGACGCCGATGGTGAAATACATCGCCGTCTCGAGGAAATCCCGCATCGTCGTGCGCATCGCGAGGACGAGGCGGTTCCCCTCGGCGACGGGGGCGGTGTCGACCGCATCCCCGTCCTCATTCGTCCCGGCGTCGCTGGGCCGTGGCAGAACGCCCGGCCGCAGGATCGACTGATTGCGGAATTTCAAGACGACCAGCCCGACCGCCACGGTGACGAGAAACGCGATCAGGAGGCGGCTCGAGGTCATGTAGAGCGGCCCCTGCGTCACGACCGCCTCGGTCTGGCGGAGCGAGAACTGCCCCACCGAAGTCGAGAAGGCTTTCATCGTGCTGATGACGACGATGGGATTGATGATCGGCGCCGAGAGCATGTAGGTGATCGCGCAGGAAACCGGGAGACCCTTGCGGATGAGCCGTCGGATCACCGGCACCACGGCACATTCGCAGACCGGGAAGACCGCACCGAGGAGTCCGCTCAGGAAGACGGCGAGGACGCGGTTTTTCGGCAGCCACCGGTCGATGAGTCCGGGAGGCAGGTAGGCGTCGATGAATCCCGAGATCAAGGTGCCGAGCAGGATGAAGGGCGCACCCTCCAACACGATGCTGAGAAAGAGCAGACAGAAATCGGAGAAAGGCGTGAGGGTGGAATCCATGCCGGGGGAAGAAGTGGTGAAACTAAAGGCCGGGCCGTTCGGATGCGCAAACCCGGAAATGCGGATCGCTTTGCCCAAATAAGCCGAATGAAAAATAATTCAAAATTTCACTTGTTCTCGCGAACAGTTTATGTTTGAATGAACATATGAGCAGCTACAATCGCGTCACACTCGTCGGAAACCTGACTCGCCAACCCGAACTCAGGAAAACCAAAAATGGATCCGCGGTCACCGATCTTGGGATCGCCCTGAATCGTGTCTGGACCGGTGAAAACGGCCAGCGTCAGGAAGAAACCACCTTCGTGGACGTCACGGTCTGGGGCCGGGCGGCGGAGAATGCCGCCCAATACCTGCAGAAAGGCCGGAGCGTTCTGGTGGAAGGTCGCCTGCAAATGGAGACCTGGCAGGACAAGCAATCGGGGCAGGAGCGGTCGAAGCTGCGCGTCGTGGCGGATACCGTACAGTTTCTCGGCTCGAGTCACGAGTCCGGACCATCGGATGACGATGGCGAGCGGGAGAGTCGCCGCAGTGATGGCCGTCGGGACGACCGTCGGGACGACTCACGGGATGACCGCCGGGATTCCCCGAGATCCGGCGACCGCCGCTCCGAATCGAAACGCGACCGCCGCTACGCCGCCGCGTAAAGGAGAAGCGGCGTCCCGCCGCTTTGCGCGACCGGGAGTGGGAAAAGATGGGGAACCACGAATGGAACGAAGGAAAGGAATGGATCCGGGTCTTTCCCTGATCTGTGGAAATTTCCGTCGCTCTCGGGGGCTACTGGCATCGGTGGTCCTCCGTGGTCAAGGGGGGGGAGGTCATTGAAATGCGAATGATCGCAAACCCTCCCGGCTCTCGCGTCCCCAATTTTTCACCGGCCCTCTGTGCCCCTCTGTGCTCTCTGTGGTGAATCCCTTCCCAGCCAGGAAAAAACCCGATCCTCGCATGCCTCACTTCAGCGTCCGAACATACGGATTTGCCCACGTCGCCGGTCCGTCGGGGATGAGGCCGAGGGGGCCGTCTGCCGGGATGTTGAAATGGGTGCCTGCGTCCTCTCCATCGATCAACAGTTTCAGGGTGCCGCCGACGAGGGTGCCTTCGATCCGGTGATAAGCGCCGGGCTTTTCGAAGGCCGGAGCTGTCGTATCGAGCGGAATCGTTTTGCCCCTCACCGAGAGGGCGGGGCTTCCGGAGTCTTCCGCCAGCTTCAGATCGACGATGAATCCGATATCCCCGGACAAAGTCTCGGCGGTGAGGAGCGGAGCGGCTCCCGTCGCGTTGACGAGTTCCCAGTCGCGCGATTGCCAGCCTTGCGCCTCCTGCCATCCGCTGAAATCGACGCCGGTGTAGAGGCAGCGGTATCCGCGGTCGGCGATGGCGACTTGGGCCGGGTCGATGGGGGTGTCGGGCAATTCCTGGATCCTGACATTCCGCCAATGCACGACGCCTCCCTCGCTCTCGAGGCAAATATACCCTTTGCGGGGAAGGCAATCCCGGCCGCGGGTGACGACCTTGCCATTCACCGCCAGCGAAATCTCGCCATCGCGGCATTCGATGCGGTAGTGGTTCCACTCGGGGCTGGGTTTGGCCCGTTCCTCGGTGGGGAAGGCTCGCGAACCGCCGCGGCCGTTTTCAGGAGTCATGGTGGCGCCGTGGATAGGGAAGATGTCTCCGTGGGTGGTGTGGCTCTTGGTGTTGCCGTAGGCGTTTTCGAGCACCTGCACCTCGACGCCGCGGTGAAACGGTTGGCCGCGGGCGGTGATGTCATCGGCCCAGACGAAAATGCCGGCGTTGCCCTTGGGCACGAGATGTCGCCATTCCGCTTCAAGAATGAAGTTCTGATACATCCGCTCCGTGCGGATCTCGCCGATGGGTTTGCCGGAGCAGACGAGATACCCTTCCTCGTTGAACGACCAGGTCGAGGGGGCGGTGTTCACGACCACCCAGCCGGTGAGGTCCTTCCCGTTGAACAAGGGCTCGAACCCGTCTTGGTCGGCGGCGGTGAGCGGGGAAAGAAAGAGAAACGCGGCGAGAAGAATCCGAAAGGCGGGCATGAGGGCATTTCATCCCAAAGCCCGCGCGATGGCAAGAACGTGATCGGGGAGCCGCCTTGATCGGCAAAGGTTTGCCGATGGCTTTTTCACCTCACGCCCTCGACCTCGAGATCGATCGCGTAGAATCCGGTGCGGGCGGTGACATACAGGGTCTTTCCGGCGAGGAGGCAGTTGGCGGGACCTTCGGGCGGGGTGAGGCGCAGCACTTCTTTTCCGGCCGGGGAGAAGGCGATGACGTCGCTCTTCCAGGTGACATAGATGTTGCCGAGCTTGTCGACCGTCATCCCATCGCTACCGACCGGGGCGAATTCGCGTTTGTTCGCGATCTTGCCGGGGCCTTCGATGTCGTAGGCGAAGATCGTCTCGGCACCGGGATCGGCGATGTAGAGGATGCGGCCGTCGGGAGAAGTAATGACACCGTTCGGTTTCGCGAGATCGGCGGCGACCTGGGTCAGCTTGCCGCCTTTGTCGACATAATACACCGCCTCGACGTCGATCTCGCGGTCGTCACCTTTGCCATAGCGGGGGTCGGAGAAATAGAAGCCGCCGTGACCATCCGGCACGACGTCGTTGGGGCTGTTGAGTTTTTTGCCCTCGAAGGTCTCGGCGAGTACCGTGATCTTTCCTTCGAAATCGGTGCGGGTGAGGCGACGCGCTCCGCCTTCGCAGGCGATGAGGGATCCGCCGGGCGTGAAGAAAAGGCCGTTCGCCTTGCCGCTGGGCTCGCGGTAGACGGTCGTCGCAGCGGTGGCGGGGTCGTGGACCATGATGCGCTCGTTCGGAATGTCAGAGAAATAGACCTTCCCGTCGGGCGAGAGGGCGGGACCCTCGGTGAACTTGAAATCGCCGGCGAGTTTGCGGAAAGCCGCGCCTTCCTTCACGAGAGGACCTTCGTGGGTGTAGGGCTGCGGATCGGGCGTGCGGTAATCGGTCTTTTCGCCGAGGTCCTGGATCCTGACATTCCGATAAAGCACCTTCAGGGTTTCCTCGCGGTTGCCGATGCCGTGCACCTGGAGGGCGATGAAGCCGGTCGATGTCATGTCGTCCTTCAGATCGGCGGCGGGCACGCCGTTGACGAAGGTGCGGATGCGGTCGCCGATCGCTTCGATGCGGTAGTGGTTCCAATCGTTTTGTTTGAAGGCATGGCGGGCCGCGGGATTGTCGGAGAGATCGTCGAGCCAGCCTCGGCGGCCTTCGTCGTAGATGCCGCCGCTCCAGCCACGGTCGGAGGGATCGATCTCGACCTGGTAGCCGTGGACCTGACCGTTCTTGTAATCCGGCAAGCTGTTCGAGCGGATCTGCACGCCGCAGTTCAAGGTGGGGTCGACCTTGTATTCGACTTCGAGGATGAAGTTCGCGTAGTTCTTGTCGGTGCAGAGAAAGGAATTCGGCGTCTTGGGGACGGTGGTGCCGACGATGACACCGTCTTCGACCGTGTATTGGGCGACGCCGCCCCGCTGGGTCCACCCATCGAGATTCTGGCCGTTGAAAAGATCGACCCATTCGCCCGGCTCGGCGGCGGTGAGCGACGTGGCGAGGAAGGAAAGGAGAAAACAGGAAAGCAGGCGGGGTTTCATCATGTCAGTCCGGGGATTACCACGCCGGCGGCGCGGTGACAAGCCTTTCCTGAGGCGGGAAGATGGGTGAATAGGGACGGCCGATCGCCACTTGGAATGGCCCGAAAGAGCCCTGCAAAAGAGTGAACCAACCCTCTTCACTCCTCGTCTCTACCCTGTTGCGTCGGGGAGGGGACAGTGTCAGGTTCCACGCGTCCGCCGACGTTCCTCTTGCTTCGATCGTTTTCCCTCCGCATGCCTTCGCCTGATTATCCCGTCTCCGTCATCGACCAACCTCTCCGGACCGGCGGAAAGTTTTTCCGCGAGGGTGAAAGGACCTGCGTGGTGAAGGCGGTGACCTTCGGACCCTTTCCCGCCGGCGCGTTCCCGGACGAAGGGCGCGCGCAACTGGTGCGGATCCGGGAGGAGCTGGGGGCGAACGCGGTGCGACTCTACGAGATCCCTTCCCTGGAGTTCCTCCATGAATGTGCCGGTGTGGGCTTGCGCGCGTTCCTCACGATTCCGTGGACGCAACACGTCGATTTTTTGAAACGGCGCAGTGCGCTGGCCGAGGCGGATCATCTGCTCCTGGAAACGATCGCGCGATTCCGCGGGCATCCGGCGGTGGCGGGTTATTACATCGGCAACGAGATCGAATCGACCCTCGTCCGCTGGATGGGCGCGAGCCACGTCGTGGAGCAGCTCGAGCGGCTCATCGATCTGGGGCACGCGAACGATCCGGACGCGCTCTTCGCCTACGCGAACTACCCCGGCACGGAATACCTGCTGCCGCAGAACCAGGATTTCGTCGCCTTCAACCTTTACCTCGAGACGCGTGAAGCCTACGCAGCTTATCTCGACCGGCTCCAGAATCTGGCGGGCAACAAACCGCTCGTGCTTTCGGAGTTCGGGATCGATTCGGGAACGCACGGGGAATGGGGACAGGCCGAAATGCTGCGATGGGCCGTGGAAGAGGCGGCCGCCGCGGGTGTCGCTGGCACGACGATTTTCTCCTGGAGTGATCTTTGGCAGCGGGGCGGGAAGACCGTGGAGGGCTGGACATTCGGTCTGACGGCGGCGGACCAGACGGCGAAGCCGGCGCTGGCCGCGGTGCGTGCCGCATGGGAAAATCTGAACCGGCCGGCGGATGGCGTGATCCTGACAAATACGCCAAAAGTTTCGGTGATCGTCTGCACCTATCGGGGGTCGGCCACGTTGGTGAAATGCCTCGATTCGATCCTGGCGCTGGATTACCCGGACTACGAGGTGATCGTGGTGAATGACGGAGGGGATGATCGTGTCGCGGAGATCGCGGAGAGCTACGATCGGGTGAAGCACGTCGCGACGCCCCATGAAGGGCTGGGAGCGGCGCGCAACACCGGGGCCCGCGAGGCGACGGGAGCGATCTACGCCTACACGGATGACGATTGTGTTGTCGAGCCGGACTGGCTGCGGTGGATCGTGGCGCAATTCGCGGAGGATGAGACTTTGGGATGTGCGGGTGGTCCGAACGTGCCGCCCGCGCCGGAGACGGGGACTCGGGCGATCGTGGCGGCAGCGCCCGGTGGGCCCACCCATGTGTTGCTCACGGACACGCGCGCCGAGCATCTGCCGGGGTGCAATCTCGCGGTGCGGCGCGAGGTCTTCGAAAAGGTGGGCGGTTTTCACACGGTCTTCCGCTCGGCGGGAGATGATGTGGACTTCTGCTGGCGCGTCCTCGCGGCGGGACACGGGCTCGGTTTCCATGCAGCGGCGTTTGTCTGGCATCATCGCCGCTTCAGCTTCCGAGCGTATTTCCGCCAGCAGATGGGATACGGCCGTGCCGAGGCCTTGTTGATGCCGATGCATCCGGACCGGTTCCAGGGGGTCGGCGGAGCGGTGTGGGAGGGGCAGGTCTATGTGCTGCGTCGTCGCTTCGGAGCGTTTGTGTATCACGGGCATTACGGCTACGAGCCTTTTCAATTGATGTATCCGGGGGGCGATTCGTGGTTCGGCGAGGTCGCCCTGCACGTGCTCTGGTGGACCGTGGCGCTGCTCTTTGCGGTCGGAGGAATTTTCTTCACGCCGCTGTTGGTGCCGGCTGGGGTGATGCTTTTTGGAACGATTTGGGTCGCGCTGGGCCGCGCGGGCCGGTCTCCGATCTCGCCGGAGTACGACACCACTTCATCACGTCTCCTTCTCTCGGCCCTGATCATCGCCCAAGGTGTCCTGCGCAGCGGGACGCGCCTGCTGTCGGGCTGGCGATTCGCCAACTGGGGCAAGAGCCTGCAGTTCGTCGGCGGCACCGCGGCGGAAACGCTCGCGAAGAGCTGGTGGAAGCTCGGCGACGAATTCGAATTTTGGAGCGGGAAGGGTCTGGGAAGGGAGGAACTGCTGGCGGCGATCAAGAGTTCTTTCCCCGGCTCGGAGGACGATCCTTCGGGCAAGACCGACATCATTCTTCGCCGCGGGCGGCTCTGGAACTGGGCGGTGATCACGGTCACCGAATTCCATGAGAACGAAGGGCGTCTCACGCGCCTGAGATCCCTGGCCCGTCCGGAGCCGCTGATGCGGCTGCTGGTGGGACCGTCGCTCCTCTTTTTTCCGATCGCGGTGGCCCTGGGCTTCGGATTCCAGAATGAGTTTCTGACCTTTCTCGTCGTCTACGTTCTCCTCTCGTCGGCCGCGCGTCTCTTGATGTGGGCGAAGCGGCCCCGCTTCCAACGCATCGCGCGGGAGGCGGGTTTCGAGCCGGTCTGAATCGACGCGGCCGCGCTTCAGTGCGAGAGGAATAGCGAAGCGTTGCCTGCCTCGATCATCGTTCGGGTGAAGTTCCCCACGAAGAGATCGCGGATCGCGCTGCGCGATTGCATGCCGAGGACGACGAGATCGGCACCGGGATCGGCAAGGAGCCTCTCGAAGGCGGGGCCGACGGCTTCCGGGGCGGCTTCGCGATCGACTTTGGTGAAGCCGTGGTCGCGCAGGTAGAGCTCGGCATTCCCGAGGAGGAAATCGCTGTGCTCGGGAGTCTTCTCCGCCGCGACGATGATGATCTCGGGATCGTAGGGCAGGGCGAGGGGGATGAAGTCGTGCATGGCACGGGCCGCTCCGGAGCTGCCGTCGAAGGCGATGAGGACGCGCTCGAGCTTGCTCATGCCGGTGGCCGGCACGGCGAGCACGGGCGTCGAGGTGTGGTCGAGGAGGCGATGGAGGGACTCGCCCTTCGCCCCGCGGGTTTCGAAATGGAAGGAGGTCTCCAGTCCCACGACGAGGAGATCGTGAAAAATGGATGAGGACATCAGTTTCTCCGCGGGGATGCCCTCGTATTCCGTCTCGCGGTGCTCCACCCCGGCCTTCTGGCAGATGGTGGAGGCTCGCTCGAGGCATTCATGAAGAATGTGATCGGCGTGGGCGATCTTTTTCTGCATCTCATCGACCATGAGCGGGTAGTAGGGACCGATCGCGGGGATGAGGCTGGCGCGGATCTCGTCGGAGTCGAGCACGGCGACCGAGGAGATCGCGGAATGGTGGGTCTTGGCGAGGAAACAGGCCGTCTCGAGGGCGGCGTCGGCGAAGACGGAGGGATCGAGCGGGACGAGGATGCGGCGTAGGGATGTCTTCATATGGGTCACGATGGCACAAGTATGGCAAATTTTCCTCGGCATGTCTTGTTCTTCATCATGCAAGGCTTGTGTTGTGCGGTTCCTTCGGTTGCCGAGGCGCGGTAACGGGTGCAAATAAGAGGGTGACGCGGGGTGTCTCCGAGCCCCTGCCGCCTGCCTCGATGATGGATGATTCTGAAAATTTGCGCAAGCAGGTGAATGATCTCGAAAGCCGCCTCGCCGGGAGCACGGACGGCGACCCGTTCCGTCGTGTCGTGGAGTCGGCGCCCTACGGAATGGTGATCTCGGATGCGGAAGGGCGGATCGTGATGGTGAACCGGCAGGCGGTGGCGATGTTCGGCCACAGTGCCGAGGAGTTTCTGGAACTGCGGATCGAGGATCTCGTGCCTCCACGATTCCGAAGGGGGCATGATGGTCTGCGTCACGGCTTTCACGAGAACCCCGAGCCGAGAGCGATGGGAGAGGGCCGCGATCTTTATGCCTACCGCCGTGACGGGATGGAGTTTCCCGTGGAGATCGCCCTGACGCCGCTCAACCTTGGAGGCGGACCGCTCGTGTTGAGCTCGATCATCGACATCACCCGCCGGAAGCGTGATGAGGAGGATCTGATCCGCTACGCCCGCAGGCTGGAGCGCAGCAACGCGGAGCTGGAGAGTTTTGCCTCGATCGCCTCACACGATTTGCAGGAGCCCCTGCGCAAGATCCGGATGATGGGGGAACGCCTCGCCTCGGTGAGCGAGTCGGAGCTGGGGGAACAGGGGCGTGATTATCTCGGGCGGATGATCCGGGCGGGCGACAACATGCACCGGCTGATCCGGGATCTTCTCGCGTTTTCACGGGTCGGAATGCGCGCCGAAGGTTTCCGCGTGGTTTCCCTGATCGAACCGGTGAGGGATGTGCTTTCCACCCTTGAGCTGTTGATCGAGGAGACCGGAGCGGAAATCGAGTTGGGCGAACTGCCCGAGGCCGAGGTGGATGAATCCCAGATGCGACAACTTTTTCAGAATCTGATCGGCAACGCGCTGAAATTCCGGCGCGCCGGCGAGACACCCCGGGTCGCGATCGAAGGAGGGCTCGTGGAGTCGGGATCCGGGCCCTTGGTGCGTCTCGAGGTGCGCGACAATGGAATCGGTTTCGACGAGCAGTATCACGACCGGATTTTCCAGATTTTCCAGCGACTGCATGGAAAAACGGAGTTTGAAGGCACCGGGATCGGTCTCGCGATCTGCAAGAAGATCGTCGATCGCCACGACGGCCGGATTTCCGCTCGCAGCCGGATCGGCGAAGGAACGACCTTCATTGTGGAATTGCCAACACGGCAGAAAGCGTCCAACGAAAGAACCTCTCCTTATTCATGACCAGAGAATGTATTTTGATGATGGCGGACGATGACGTGGATGACCGCGAATTCGTCCGTGAAGCCTTTGATCGCAGCGGATTCCGGGGCGAGTTCCGTTACGTCGAAGACGGCGGCGCTCTCGTCGAGTATCTGAAACGAGCCAAGGAGAAACCGCGGGATCGCGACTGTCCGATGCCGGATCTCATCCTCCTCGATCTCAACATGCCGCGCGTGGATGGCTACGAAGCGCTGAAGCTGATCAAGTCCGACGACGGTCTGCGGCGCATCCCCATTGTCGTGCTCAGCACTTCGGAGTCGGAGTCGGACATCCAGAAAACCTACGATCAAGGTGTGAATTCCTTCATCACGAAACCCTCGGGATTCGAGGATCTCGTGGAGATGGCGGGACGCCTCAAGAAATACTGGCTCGAACTGGTGAAGCTGCCGAGCACGCCGCCGCACTGATGACTCCGGCTCCCGTCAGGATCCTGCTGATCGATGATGACGAGGATGAATACATCCTCCATCGCGACCTGTTGGCGGAGAACTCGCGGGAACTGTATGAACTCGATTGGACGGCGGACTACGAGGCCGGACTCTCCGATCTCAACGAGGGCAGGCACGACGCCTACCTGATCGATTACCGGCTCGGCGAAAAGACCGGCCTCGAGCTCCTGCGGCGCATGCAGGAGCAGGGCATCGACCGTGCCATGATCATTCTCACCGGACAGACCGATGCTTCGGTCGATCAATCGGCGATGGAGTCGGGAGCCTCCGATTATCTCGTAAAGGGCGAGACGAGCGCGGCCGAGCTGACCCGCACGATCCGTTACGCGATGGAGCGTTGCCGCATCCTCAGCCGGCTCCGCGTGCAGGCCGAGATCCTGCGGAATGTGCACGACGCTGTTTTCTATGTGACCTCACAGGGGGTCATCCGCGATTGGAACGAAGGGGCGGTGCGGACTTTTGGCGTGCCCCGCGAGGCGGCGTTGGGAAGCCTCATCACCGAGATCTGCCCGCATCCGAACGGACATCCTTTCTTCCGGAGCATCATCCCGGCGATCCAGAAACAGGGAATGGCCGAGGAGGTGATCCATTGCCTCACCGACGAAGGGCGCGATGTCTATGTGCGCGCCAAGGTGACGCCGATGAACCGTCAGGGGGAGGAGGGGTATGTCTTTTGTGCGAGCGACATCACGAAGGAAAAGCGGCTCGAGGCGGAACTCGTGCGCATCAGCGAGAACGAGCAGCGTCGGATCGGCCAGGATATCCATGATGATCTCTGTTCGCAGCTCTCCGGGATCGGTTGCCTGACGAAGGTGCTCGAACATCGCCTGCGCGAGGAGCATGCGGAGGAAGCGGAGATGATCGCCGGCATCACGGAAATGGTCTCGCAGGCCGGCACGAAGGCCCGCGAGATCGCCAAGGGACTCGTGCCCGCGGTGCTCGAAACGCAAGGGCTTGCCTCGGCGCTGCGGGAGTTGTCGGCACGGCGGCGGGAATTGTTCGGAGTGAATTGCATCGCCTCGGTGACGGACGATCCGCGCCTCGATCGTCTCCCGGATGCCATCTCGATCCAGATCTACCGCATCGCGCAGGAGGCGATGACGAACGCGATCCGGCACAGCGATGCCGAAATCATCGAATTCTCGCTCAAATGGGTCGAGGGCGCGCTCGAGTTGAGCGTCCGCGATGACGGGAAAGGCATGTCCCGCGAACCGGTCGAGGCGGGGCTGGGCCTGATGACGATGCGCCGACGCGCTGAAATGATCGACGCGGAATTTTCCATCCAGGCCTCGCCCGGGGGCGGTACCCACATCCGATGCCGCGTGCCATTCGTGTCATGAAATCCGACAGCAAAGCCAGGATCGTGATCGTCGACGACCATCCCATCATGCGGATGGGGCTGAAGCAATTGCTCGAGTCTTCGCGTCTTGTCGAAGTCTGCGGCGAAGCGGGCTCCGTTTCCGAAGCGATCTCGGTGATCGAGGCGGTGAAACCGGTCGCCCTCGTCATCATCGACATTTCGCTGCCGGATCGCAGCGGGCTCGAGCTGATTCGTGATCTAAAGGCGATTGATCCCGGAGCCCGGGCGCTCGTGGTGTCTTCGCACGATGAAAAGGTCTACGCGGAGCGGGTGCTGAGGGCCGGTGGCCGCGGATACCTGATGAAGGACCGGGCTCCCGAGCAGATCATCGCGGCGGTGGGCCAGGTGCTTGATGGCGGCATTTTCCTGAGTCCCTCGATGACCTCGCGGATGATGGAGGTGTTGTCAGGATCGCAGGCTTCCTCACCGATCTCCGGGTTGACGGACCGCGAACTGGAAGTGTTTCGTGCCATCGGCGAAGGGAAAAGCTCTCGCGAGATCTCCGGACTGCTCGGCGTGAGCATCCGCACGATTGACGCGCACCGCACCCACATCAAGGAGAAGCTGGGACTGCGCGACGCGGCGGAGCTCTCCTTCGAGGCGATCCGGTGGATGGAGTCGCAATCTTGAGGGGGGCGGGCGTACGAAATTCTCGTACGCGGAGCTGCGGTGGATTCGTACGCAAAATTAGCGGACAGGCCCAATTTCGGGCGTCCGGCGTGGGAGATAGGGTTAGCCACCATCCAAAACCCAACCGCAACCAACGCCATGGAAACCAAACACGCCGCCCTCGATCCCGACGAACGCATCTACCGCAAGCTCGTCGATTCGCCCTTCTTCCAAACCTATCGCCGCGCCTTCATCAACGCGACCGGCCTCGGTCTCGTGCTCGTGTCCGCGGATGAGGAAGTCGAGATCGCCGGCCAGAACGGCCGTTTCACCGCCCCCTTCTGCAAGGCGCTGAATGAAAACGAGGCGGGCTGCCGGCGTTGCCAGCTCGAACATCGCTGCCTCGCCCGCGAGGTCGGTGACAAGGCCGAGACCCGCACCTGCTACGCGGGCATGCGCGAGACGCTCATTCCGGTCCGAGCCGGAAACAAGACGGTCGCTTATCTCTCCACCGGCCAGGTCTTCACCGCCAGCGCGACGCCGCGTGATTTCGGCCGCGTCGCCGAGCAACTGCGCCGGGCCGGTCTCGACGAAACCCGTCTCAGTGAGCTTTCCGAAATCTGGAAGGCCACTCCCGAGCTTGGCCTCGACAAATACGAGGGGACGATCACGTTGCTTGCCGCCTTCGCCCTGCAACTTTCCGAGCTGCTCAATCGTCTCCTGACCGAGGAGAACAACTCCGAGCCGCAGATCGTGGTGAAGGCGAAACGATTCGTGAACGCGCACCTGGAGGAAAAACTCTCGCTCGATGCCGTCGCCAGCCACGTCGGAGTGAGCCCCTTCTATTTCTGCAAACTCTTCAAACAGGCCACCGACATGACCTTGACGGAATACGTCAACCGTCGCCGCGTCGAGTGGGCGAAACGCAAGCTCATCAATCGGAACTCGCGGGTCACCGAGGTCGCCTTCGATGTGGGCTTCCAATCCGTCTCCCAGTTCAATCGCAGCTTCCTCAAATACGTCGGAGTTTCGCCGACCCGCTTCCGTGGCACCGGTGGCGAACCGGGCAGCCATCTCGAGCAGGCCGAGGCCGCTTGAGATGGGTCCCGACCACCGGCAGGTTTCCCGCCCGCGTGCTCCTCACTGCGGGCGGGAGTTTTCGAAGTCGGCGTCGATGATGTTACCGCGTGATGGGCTCTCCGGACCCCGCCCGGCGGAGGGCGATTCGAGGTCGCTCGATCTGGCTTCCGCCCACTCGTGCATCGAGTCGGCGATCACCCGCACGGCGACATCGTCGGCGAAGTGATCGGTGTTGAGGACGAGATGGTAGCCGACCGCATCGTCGATATCCCCGCCCGCATGTCGATGGACAAAACGGGCGCGCGCTTTATCCGTCTCCTCGACCACCTCCGCGGCATCCTTGGCATCGATCCGGTGGCGTTTCAGGACAAAACCGATGCGGCTCTTCTTGTCGGCGATGAGACGGACATGGAAGGTATTTCCCAGATCGGCGGTGATGAAGTTTCCGGCACGTCCGACGACGAGTGCCTGGCCGGCCTGGCAGACCTGACGGATCGCGTTGGCGGAATGATTGAAGAGCGTCCATTCCGTTCGCGGTAGGGAGAGTCGCTCCCGGAGCGATTCCGTGACGGGAAACTTGGCGCGCTCTGCCAAAAAGGGCCCGGCGATCCGGGGAAGTCGCTGGTCATCGACCAGCCGACCGAGCAGCGATTGATCGAAAAGGGCCCAAGACGGTGATGGTCCGCTCTCGAGACTGTCGAGATACTCGAGCAGCGGCCGTTCGATCCGTGAAAGACCTGCTCCGCATTGGCGCGAAATGGTCAAAGAGGGGCCGGGCGGCTGATTTTCGGACAAAACGGCGGAGTCGGCGGTGGCGCGCTTTCTGAGATAACGCTCCATCCGCTCGAGCAGGTAGTCGCGATCAGACATCAAGGAGCTCACGGGAATGAAATCAGGGTAGCAGGATCGCGTCCATTTGCTTTGCATCCTTTGCCATTCCGACAGCGTATCTTGGCACCGTCCCGGCCCCCAACCGGTTTCAATCAGGGCCACAGGAAAAGGATGGCCAGACCCGTCAGGAGCGCGGCTCCGTAGACCGGCAGGATCCGCAGCAACAGCGCCCTGCCTCCCGTCGAGGCCACGATTCCGGCCTTGAAGACGAGGTTGGCAAGGACGGCGATGAGGATGACCCTCCAGCCCGTCGCGGCCTCGACCGAGCCGCTTTTCACCAGGTCCGCGGTCGAGAGGGTGATCGCATCCACATCCGTGAGCCCGGAAATGACCGCGATGAGATAGAGGCCCGCGTTGCCCCAGTATTGGTGCGCGGCCGCCACACCGAAAAGGACGATGACATAGATCACCCCGAATAGAATCGCCGGTTTCAGCCCGGCGGGGTTGGCCGGCGGATCGAGGTGGAGCATCTCGCCCGAACGGCGGCGATACAGAAGGATGGTGAGGGTGAGAAAGATAACAAAAAAGAGCAGAAGGGGAGGTGCCGTGGTGAGCAGGTTTCCCGGATTCACCACCGCCATTTCGACCAGGACACGCACCACGGAAACGGCCGAAGCGAGCAGGATGATCAGGGTGGCGGCGGTGATCTGTTTCGCATCGGACCGGGCGAAACGCGAAGCCGAGACAGTGGTGGCGGTGCTGGAGACCATCCCGCCGAGGAGGCCGCTCAGCAGCGTGCCGACCCGGGCTCCGGCGAGGCGGTAGGCGAGGTAGCCGCCCAACCCGATCCCGACGATGAGCACCACCATGAGCCAGGCCTTGAAGGGATTGAAGACATCGAAGGGCCCGAAAGTCTCGTTCGGGAGGACCGGCAGGACCACCAGCGTGATCAACACGAATTGCATGATGGCCCGCACATCCTCGGAGCCCATGCCGCGGACGAATTGGTGGATGGGGGATTTGTAGTAAAGGAGCAGGGCCGTCACTCCCGCGAAAAGCACCGCCGGGCCGCGGTCACGGCCGGGATCGGCGAGGTAGATTCCGATCAGAAAAACGATCAGGGCGGCAATCTCCGTGGTCGCTCCGCCACCGTGGTCGGGATTTTTCCGGGCTTCGATCGTGTTGCCGGTGACGAGGACCGCAGTGAGAAACAGGATCCCGCCGAGGATCGTCCATGCCCCCATCGTGAGAGCCAGCAACCCGGTGAGATAACCGCCGAGAGCGATGAGGGCGAAGGTCCGGATGCCGGCAGGACCTTCCTTGACGCGTTCGCGCTGCAGGCCGATGAGCAGGCCAATGGCGAGGGCGAGCCCCGGACGGAGATAGGTTTCGGGATTCACGACATTCGGAGAATAATCAATCGGGCGAGGTGAATCCAGTCTTGTCTGATCTCTTTTCGGTTCCGGCTGAAAATTCCGCAGAAGATGCGGAGACACCCGTCCTGTTTTCCGCTAAGTTGGTGCCGCATGAAACCGATCTTCCGAACGACCGCGGCGTGGCTCGGGCTCGCGCTTTTGGCAGTTTTGTCAGGCTGTGGCGAGAAGACCTATGTGACGGAGGGGGATGCCGGCGAGTCCTCCGGTGGCGATGCGGTGGGCGAGGATCCCACCTGGCCGGAAAAGGTGCCGGATGGGCCGATCGACTTCCGGAAGCATGTCCGCCCCCTCCTCATCATCAACTGTCTCGAATGCCACAACCGCGAGGACGCACCGCGGAGCGGGAATTTCATCCTCGAGACACGGGCCCTCGCGATGTCGACGGGATCGGCGCCGCCCGCGATCGTTCCCGGGGATCCTGACAAGAGTCCCCTCATCACGATGATGACCCTCGATCCGTTGCATCAGCGAGCGATGCCGCCCGCTCCTGACAAGATCTGGGGCGTGCGCCTCGAGATCCTGAGACGCTGGATCCAGGAGGGGGCGGTGTGGCCCGAGGATGTCACCCTCGTGCATCCTCGCGAGATCACGGAGTGGTGACGGCCCTTACTTTGCGATCAACACCTTCGTCTTCACCGTATCGACCTTGTTCGGCGAGGTCGTCGAGGTCCCGCTCACCCGGGCGACATGGGAACGCTTCGTCGATTCCTGTTTCCGCACCACCCAGAGTTCATGGGATTCCGATTCGCCCGGATCCAGTTCCACGGAGGTGAACAAACCGGCCTTCAGGGCCGCGGTGTAATTCAGTCTTTGTCCGCCTTCCTTCACGACGAACAACACTTCGAAATGCCGGTCGTTCCATGAGCCCCGCAGCTTGATCTCGTCCGCGTCGGAGGCGGAGCGGTTTTGCATCCGGATCGAGTAGAGGGCCACCGGTCGGCGCGCTTTCGCCCGGATCTGCGACAGCTGGGCCGCCCCCGTGGCGTTGACGATACCGGCCCCCTTGAGTGTCTTGTTGCGAGGTCCGATCGAGAGATCCGGCTGGAAATTGTTGACTCCGGGCTGGAAGAGAATCTGATCAAGGTAGGCGGACGAGACCGCCGTGTTGGTGGAGGCATCGCGGAAGAGGATCGCTTCGAGGAGACGGTCGGTCCCGGCTCCGAGGTTGATCTCGGTCTTTTGCCAATCGCCGGTGTCATTTCGCTCCACCGCCGTCGTTCCATCGACGAGAACGCGGAAGAGCGCGTTTTCCGGGGTGACGTTCGTCTTCGTCCAGAAGGTGAGCAACCCCGCGCCGTCGGGGATTTTCGCGTAAAGACGCCGTGCCGCATCGGCCGTGGGAGTGGAGGCGAAGGCGGCATCGCTGCCATCGTGGGTCGTCGCGGTATTGCGGGTCCACGCATTGCTGTAGACGTTATCGGCGAGATCGACCGCGTCCGCCAGGTCCGCACTCTTTCCGAAAGGGGTGATCACCAGTTGGTCGAGGTAACCTTCACTGAGCCCCGCGTAAAACGGGTCACCGCTCGTGGCGTCCCGGTCGAAGATGAATTTGAGATTGTGGGTGCCGGGAGGTACTTCGAATTTGCGTCTTGTCAGGGTCTGGTTCCCGTTGATGGAGCCGTAGAGATCATTGTTGACGCGGAACTCGAAAAGGGAATTGTCGCTCGGATCACTGGCAATCCCCCAATCAAAGACGATCGCCGCGGGGCCTTCGACCTGCAGCACCATGGACGACGTTTCGCCGGGTTCGACCGGGCCGCTTTTCGCGACGTTGCTGTTGAGCGCCCCGTCGAAGGGCGACGAGGTCCAGTCGGTGCTGTAGAGCGGGTAAACGAAGTTCTCCACCGCTCCCTGCAGCGCCGGGTTGTTCGGGATGGGGGTAACCGAGAGTTGATCCAGCCAGGCCTGTCCCGTACCGCCGACGGGCGTGCTCGAAAAGCGCTCGAACATCCATTGGATGGTCTGGGTCCCCGGATCCACCTCGAACAACCGCTGCTGCCAATCCTGCGTGCCGCCGATGAAATCGATGTTGTTGCTCGATCGGAAATACAGTTTATCAAAGTTCGGGTTGGCGGTGATCTTCCACCAGAAGGAGACGACCGCGGGTCCCGTGACGCTCGTGGTGAGCTTGCTGATCGAGCGATTGGGGAGGAGGGATTTGACGGAGTCGATTCCGTCGTGCGACAAGGCGGTATGGTATTCCCAGGTGCCGCTGGTGGTCGCCACGCCATCGAGATCCGTGGTTTCCAGCGTGACCGGACCGATTTCCGTGGAGACATCCAACCCGTCGGAAATCGTCTGGGCATACGCCGGTGCGACGCCACCCCACAGGGCGGGCGAAGAGAAGAGAAGCACTTGGGCGAGACGGGGGATTCGGATCATGATCAGGGGACTTTTAACGCGGATTCCGGCAAACGCGCCACACCAACTCTTTTCCCGGGACGGGAAATCGTGACATTCCTCAGCCGATCCGTTCCAGTAATTCCGCCCGCTGGGGCGGTATCCCACCGTAATGCGCGCCGATCGAGCGGTAGGGCTCGATCCCCGGTTCCGCGATTCCCAGAAAGGCCGCGAGCTGCTTTTCAAAATGACGCACGGCGCGGAGATCGGCCTCCTTTTCATCGAGATAGTCGAGTCCGCGGTCGAGCAGATCGGCCAGCTCCATGAGCGGGGTGCCATCCTCGGTCACGAGGTCGATCAGCTTCACGAAGTAGGAGGCCGCGAGAGTCTGGAGATAATTCCGCCTCAGACCGAGCCGGGGGCGATCCACCTTCAGATCTTTCAGCAGATGCAGATCGCCTTCCTTGGCCGGGTGGATCTCCAGTTCGCAATGGTAGAAAAGATCGAGCCTCCCCGCGAAAGGACTCTTGGGGCGGCGCGCACCCTTGGCCACCGTCTTCACGATGCCGTTCTCATGGGTGCACCAGTGCACGATCAGACTCGTCTCCGTGAGCGGGAAACGCCGGATGAGAGTGCCGTGGGCTTTCATCGAGTGGAGAAGGGGAGCAAAGGATCGGTGCCACCCTCTCTCCGGATCGGGTCCAACGCAAATTCTGACAAGAGTGCGAAACCACCCTTGAACTTTCGCCGATGTGTGGAACTTCTTTGCCCCGCCATGAACGAAGAGACCAGAGAAAAGCTCCAGGCTGTCGCCACGGAGTCCTTGCAGGCCCGGCTCTCCGAGCTCAGGCGGTATCTTTGACTTCCCGAGACTGGAAGCCCAGCTCGAGGCCGTCGAAGCCGAAATGAACCTTCCCGAATTCTGGGAAGACAAGACCCGTGCCCAGAGCAAGATGGCCGAGGTCGCCGCGCTCAAGAACAAGGTCCTCCCCGTGCGCGAGATGAATTCCCGCATCGGCGATCTGCCCTTGCTCATCGAGATGGCCCTCGAGGAGAACGACGAAGGTGCCGCCCAGGAGGCGCTCAAGGAGGTCGAAACCATCCAGGTCGCGCTCGACAAGATCGAGCTGCAGACCCTGCTCAGCGGCCCTCACGACCGCGAGGGCGCTTACCTCACCGTCCATGCCGGAGCCGGTGGCACCGAGGCCTGCGACTGGGCCGACATGCTCGTGCGCATGTATCAGCGATGGGGCGCGCAACAGGGCTTCAAGGTCGAGATGATCGACGTGCAGGAGGGTGAAGAAGTCGGCGTACGCGGTGCGACCTTGCGTTTCGAAGGCGAAAACGCCTACGGTTATCTCAACTGCGAGCGTGGCGTGCACCGGCTCGTGCGCATCTCTCCCTTCGATTCCCAGGCGCGACGCCATACGTCCTTCGCCAGCATCGACGTCACGCCCGATCTGGAAGAAGAGCCGGAATTGGAGATCGACGAAAAAGATCTCGAGATCACGACGATGCGTTCCGGCGGCAAGGGGGGGCAGAACGTCAACAAGGTCGAGACCGGCGTCCTCATGCGCCACCTTCCCTCCGGGGTGATGGTGCGATGCACCGTCGAGCGCAGCCAGCACAAGAACCGCGACCTTGCGTTGAAAATCCTCAAAGCCAAACTCCTCCAGATCGAGGAAGACAAAAAGCGTTCCGAGATGGAGCGCGTCTACGGCGAGAAGGGCGAGATCGGCTTCGGCAGCCAGATCCGGTCCTATGTTTTCCAGCCTTACCAGATGGTGAAGGATCACCGCACCGGCTGCGAGACCAGCAACATCCAGCACGTCATGGACGGCGACCTCGGCGACTTCATCGAAGCGAAACTCCGCGGCCACGTCGCCGGCGAGTCGCGGGATGAGGTGTGAGGTCGGCCCGGAGGTCGGAGGTCGGAGGTCGGAGGTCGGAGGTCGGAGGTCAGAGGTCAGAGGTCAGAGGTCAGAGGTCAGAGGTCGGCAATGTGGCTGCGACTTTAGTCGCAGGGGGGCGGCGCTTCGTTTATTCGGACTTTGCTGGAGCTTTCCGCACAGGTTCGACTTCTTGAAGGTGGGCTGAGAGGAAGACGAGATACACCCGATCTCCCGCAGCACTCCAGCTCCCGATGAGCTGGTGGTTTCCATTCAGCAAAGTCGCTTGGGTCGTGATCGTTCGCTGCCGGAAGCGGCCCGGGTCGTTGGTACCTGCTTCTTCCTGCTCTAGAAGTTCCGAAATCGAAAGGGAAAAATTCAGATCGATCGTGAATTCATCCGCGCCGAGCACTGCGTCAGCCTCCAGTTTGGAGATCGTGATCGGAGTGGATTCCGCTGGCTCTTCTTTGATTTCGGCTTCGTTCTCGGTTGGGATTTCAGCCTCCTCGGAGACCAGCTCCTCGAGAATCAGCGCCCGCTGGCCACTCCGGCAGATGATGTTGGGAAAGGCGATCAGTTTGACGCCTCCCGACTTCACGGCCTTCATCAGGGCGTCGCGCTCGGGCGTATGCTCGCCTTCGCTTTGGGCGCTTTCGATTACCTGGATTCCTTGAGCCTGGGATACCTCGTAGATCTCGGCGCGGATGTGGATGTGTTTCTCCCGGCCTGGGATGATCGATTCGATGTAAGATTCGACGGCAGGGATCTGGTCTTTGGTTTGGACCACTGACAGGACACCGGTGGATATGGCGAAATTAGCAGAAGTTCCATCGGCAAATTGGATTCCGGCATCGCGGAGAATATCTTGCGCCGTTTTTCGATTCGGCCGATCAGGTGGCGGGTCTTGAAACGTTGAGCCGGTGTAACCTGAAAAGACACGGAAGCTTTTTCTGAAGAAACCGCCCTCAATCTCCTCCCATCCCTCCGTGTGAGCTTCCTCGCTTTCTTCCACCTTCTGCGGGCGATCGATCACGAGGCATCCTCCTTTCTCTTCGGAAGACAAACGCCCCGAAGACGTGATCGCAAGGGTGAATGAAAGGACAGCGAGGAAGGGAGAATGCGGTCTCATCTGTTGAACCGGATGATGGTTGATTCGCATCATCCAACTCAAGTCAAAACTCACACAAGGTCTGAACTGCGGGCAGGAGTGCCCGCGCTCCGTTGTATCGTCTTCGTCTCGTCAGCTCACTCCTCCAACGCCTCAAGCAAGGGCGTGTAGGCCTGCTGGTTCAGCAGGGCGATTGCTCCCGCATCACCTGGCTCGGTCGCGACTTCGGCGTAGATGGCGAGGGCGTTGTGCATGGACTCGACCGCGAGTTCGAGATTTTCGATGCGGGCGTCGTCGTCTCCGGCGGCCTTGGCGATGCCAGCCTTGCGGGCGGCCTCGGCGGCGGTGACGTAGTGCAAGGCGAAGGTGGCGCGCTTCGCGTAGCGCAGGATCAAGGGTCGGGCGCCGTCGCGGGCGCGGGTGTTGGCGCGGTAGAATTCGCCCATCGCTTTCGCGTAGAGATCCTTGGCCTCGGTCCACCATGCGGGGACGGGCTCGGCGGATTCGTAGCAACGCATGAAACCGCCGGAAACAAAAGCCGGATCCTGGTCGAGGATGAGACGACCCGCCTTCGTGAGAGCGGCGATACCGTTCTCGAAGGGATCGGCGACACCCTCGCCGCAGATGGGAAGCAGTAGCGTCTCGGTGGTTTTGTCAGGCTCCAAGGCGGCACCGGCGCTCGTCCGGGCGAGCGACCAGATCGCGGCGGATTGATCGCCGAGAAACCGCGTTTGAAGCTGATACCCCGGCCGGTTTCCTTTCGCTGAATCGAGGATCTCCGGATAAGGAAAAAATCCACCGCCGAGCCAGCCTGCCTCGAGCACGGACTCTCCGGCCATTCCAGAGACGGAACCCGCTTCAGGAAAAAGGGCGGCGATCCGATCGAAGTCCTCCTCGCGATCGCTTTCCAGTTCGATCTGGGTCGCAAGTCCGACCTGCGAAGCCGAGAGCAGCGCGGCCTTCACGAACGCGACCGCGGCATCGCGTCGCGCCTCGGCGGAAGTCGCGTTGGCGAGAGCCGGGTGATCGAAGACCTTCGCTCCCTTGAAGACGGAACGCCCCGCGAGATCGCCGGTGACGTCGATGGGTTCGCCTTCCCAGATGCCGGAGCCCTCGGCGACGGCACCCGCGAAGATCTGGGAGGGTTGCATCGGGAACACCACCCTGTTGAATTTCATCAAGGCAAGACGGCGGAAGAGCGATGCGAGATCCTCCGCGCTCCACACGGCCTGACTCGCCGGGCTCGTTCCCAGCGTGCGCCAGGCGCGGACTTCCTCGGAAGGACGCAGCACGCTGTCGAAGCCATCGAGCCTGAAGGCCGGTTTTTCGACGGGGAGATATTCGGCATCCGGCACGACGCGGATGCCGTTGAGGTGGGCGTACTCCGCCACCGCCCAAAGGGTCGCGACGGGGCTGCCTCCGGCGAGGACGAGACCCTGAGTGGTCGATTTTACGAGATGCCCCTGTTCGCCGAGCTCGGCGGGCCATGCATCGGCGATGGCGCTCTTAACGGCGGGATTGGTATCGGGATGGCCGATGAGAATGCGGTTCGGAGCGTCTGTTGGGGTATCGGTCAGGGCGACCTTTGCGTCGAAGAGGGCGACGAGGGTTTTCCCGAGTTCCTGCGCGGCAAGTTGTTCGAGCGGCGCGGGCGAGGGGCCGGTCACAACGGTGACGGCGGGGCCCTCCGCGCGGGCGAGTGAGGTGAGGAGAAGGATGAGTGCGAAAAAGAGGCGGGTCTTCATGAGAAAGCGATGGAAGGGCAAAACGTAGCGGAACCGGCGACGGTTCCGACGGCGGGTGTCGAAGGATGATCGGTCGGAAGGTTCGCACCTTCCGCTACGGATGCAGGGAGGGAGCTTCTCATCACTTCGCCTCGTTCGACACGCAGAACACCTTGTCGCGCGTGCGGATGAAAATCCTCCCATCGGCGATCGCAGGGGTGGCGAGGATTTCGCCACCCATGTCGTTTTTGGCGAGCACGGTCATCTCGGGCTTGTCATCGAGCACGACGACAAAGCCATTCCTCCCCGCGATGTAGACCTTGCCATCTCCGGCGATGGGTGAGGCGTAGTAGTCGCCGAAATTCTTCAAACGCGTCCGTTCCCACACCGTGGACCCGTCCGTCGCATCGAAGCAGCTCGAGACGCCGCCCGATTTCACGACGTGGAGCCGGTTGTTGTAGACGAGAGGCGAGGAAAGATTCGAGGGCGACTTGTTGTCGATGTTCCAGACGACGTGCGTTTTCGTGACATCGCCGCTGCCTCCGGCCCGCACCGCCTGGATGGTGTTGCCGCCGGCTGCCTGGTTGTTTTCATGTTGGAAGGCGGTGTCGATCTCGGTCTCGTCGATGAGCTTGTCTTTGTTCTTGTCGGAGGCGTCGAAGCGCTCGAGGAATTCCTTCGGCATCTCCTCGCGGGCGAGCTTGCCGTCCTGGTTCGTGTCGAGCCATTCGAGCAGGGCGAATTTCAGGGTGCGGGTCGAGTCTCCGTAGCTTTGCACCGCGACGTAGACAAGATCATCCTTCACCACGGGCGAGGTCATGATGGTGCGGAGCAGGCTCTGGCTCGACCAGAGTTCCTTGCCCGTCGCAGGATCATAACCGATGAGCTTGCCCGATCCGGCGACGACGAGATCCTTGCGTCCGTTCGCCTCGCAGATCACGGGCAACGAATAGCCCGCGAGCATCTCGGGACGGGGCGTTTTCCAGAGTGCCGACCCGGTCTTCGCGTCGAGGCAGAGGAGGAAGGAATTGAGGTCGTCGTCCTGCGCGAAGTAGACGCGTCCGTCATGGACGACCGGCGAGGCACCGGGACCCCAATCCATGAGGTAGGCAGGCTTGGGCACTTCATGTTTCCAGACATCGGCTCCGGTGGCGGCGTCGAAGGCGAGGATGCCGAGCGTGCTGAAGTAGGCATAGACACGCTCTCCGTCGGTCGCGGCGGTGGAGGAGGCGTGGCTGTTCGGGGGCGTGATGCGGGGCAGCTCGCCTGAAGGCATCTCGCGTTTCCAGAGTTCCTTGCCGGTCGCGGCCTCGTGGGCGGTGACGACGAAGGTTTTTTCACCGACCATCGCCGTATTGAAAACACGACCGCCGGCGATGACAGGCGAGCCGATCCCGTCGCCGAGTTCGGCCTGCCAGAGCACCTTCGATTCAAAGGAAAATTCGGTGGGAAGTGGCTCCGTTTCCGAGGCGACACCGCTGCCGTTGATTCCGCGGAACTGCGGCCAGTCGCCAGCGGTGGCGGGAAACGTCAAGGCAAGGGAGAGGGCAAAAAGGGCGGTCGGCGGTCTCATCTTCCGCCGATTCAATCAGGATCCGACACGGAGGGCAATGGCCGGAATCGGCCAGATGAGGCCCCTCATTTTCCTTCCGCGGCCCAGCGCTTCATCTGCGCGATATTGGCCTCGATTGCGGAATCGGGCTTCTTCAGATACTCGGCCATGTCGCTGTCATACATCGCCTCGCTCTCGGGCGCGGGATCTTTCGTGGCGACGAGTTTCGCATCGAGTTTGCCACGCAGCTCCGCCAGCGTCGCGGCATGGGCGGGATCGTCCGCGAGATTGTGGTTTTGCCAGGGATCGGCGTTTGTGTCGTAGAGTTCCTCGACGGGACGCGTCGGGGCGAAGAGGAGTTTCTCGGTCAAGGGAGGCAGCGTGGCCGCCTCGTGAGCAGTCCTCAGGGCGATGAGAATGTCCTTGGCGTCCTTGTAGCGGTTCGGTTGCAGGTGCGGACGCTGGGGATGGAAGTTCCGGATGTAGAGAAAACGATCGGTGCGAAGGCTGCGGATTTTCTCGACGGTCTCGTCGCAGCGGTCGCGGGCGGAGAAGGCTTCGGTGCGGGGTTGGTAATCCTTTGCAAAAAGATCGCGTCCCTGCATCCAGGCAGGCACCTCGAGTCCGGCGGCCGCGAGGGTGATGGCGGCGAGGTCGATGTGCTCGACGAGATCTTCACGCACTGCTCCTGCGGCGATGCCGGGGCCGCGGATGACGAAGGGGATATGGGTGCCTTCGTCGTAGAGGAATTGTTTGCCGCGCGCATGACTGATCCCATGATCGGTCATGAAAACGACGAGGGTTGAATCAAGCAAGCCTTCGGCCTTGAGACGATCGATCACGTCCCCGACATGACGATCGGTCAGTCGCACGGAGTCGAGGTAGTCGGCCCAATCCTGCAGCAGCACCGGATCGCGGGGATAGTGCGGCGGCAACACGACTTTGGCCGGATCGGTCGTCGCTCCGAAGGCCTCGCGGACTTTGCCGCGGAATTTCTCCTCGCGTTTCTCCATCGGTCCTTCGCGCAGCTTGCCGCCGGCGAGTTGCACCTGCATGAAGAAGGGCTGTCCATCGGCCCGCGTGCTCCAGTCGGCGCCATCGTAGATCGCGGGATCGTATTCGAAGTTGTAATCGGTCTTACCGAGACCGGATTTCCCCTTGGCTTTGCCGCCTTTGCCAGCGGTCGGATTGCCGACGAGACCGCTCCCGATGCAGGTATGGTAGCCGGCGCGCTGGAGGATTGCGGGAATCGGCTCGACGCCTTCGGGCAGACGGATCTTCAATTCACCCCGGCCGCTGCGATGCTGGTGCGCGCCGATCGTGGTCTGATACATGCCCGTGATGAGGGCGGATCGGCACGGCGAACACACTGGCGCGGTGACGTAGGCGCGGGTGAAACGCGTGCCTTCCTTCGCCAGGGCATCGACGCGGGGCGTCGCGATCGTCGTTTCCCCGTAGCAGGAGAAATTCGCCGACATGTCGTCGACGACAAACCAGAGCACGTTCGGTCGCTCGGCGGCGTGCGGTGTGGCGATGGAAACAATCCCACCGATCACAAAACACACGCCGCGGAGGAAGCGTTTCATCCGGTCACTTCCTTCACGAGCTTCTCGAGGCGGTGGGTGTATTCGACCCAGACCTTGCGGGCCTCGCCCGAGTCATCGACATCCTGGCCGGCGTGGATCGCGGCCTTGATGTGCGGCTCGATCGAGAGCCAGCCGTCGTAGCCGGTCTTCTCGAGGTCTTCGATGATGCGGCGCTGCACCGGGTCCTCGTCGACGTGGCAGGTGATCCAGTCGCCGCCCGCGGGATTCGGCTTCGCGCTCTTGATGTGCACGTGCACGATGTGATCGCGGCACTTCGTGTAGTAGTCCCAGGTCGACTCGTTGTTGTTGTCGTGCAGGCTGTTGTTGCCGGTGTCGATGATGAGTTTGAAAGCCGGGCTCGGCACCGCTTCGATCAGCTCGAGGAATCCTTCGGGCGTTTCCCCGTAACCGCTGCAATTCTCGTGGGCGAGGATGACGCCCTCGGCTTCGGCGATGGGGGCGAGCTCGCGGAGGCGGCGCACGACCTCGGCCTTCCAATCCTCACGGGAGAGGGGGGCGTCCTTGTCATTCGGCCAGGACATGATGCGGAGAAACTTCGCTCCGACCGAACGCATCCGCGGAGCGACTCGCTTGAGTTCGTCGATGTCCTTCTGGAAATCCGAGGTCACGGGACGGGCCCAGTTGCCGATCTGGCCACCGAAGCCGACGATCGCGATGCCGTTGGCTTCGAGCTGGGCACGCACCGCCTGCCACTCTTCCTCGGTGTGGTCGCAGATGCTCTTGCCATTGACGAGGCGCAGCTCGATCGCGCTCCAGCCCGCTTCCTTGAGCGTGGCGATTTGTCCATCGAGAGATTTTTCGGCCTCGTCGGCGAATCCGGTGAATTTGAAAGGCATGGTCGGCAAGAGTTGGGGTTGAATGAAAGAAGGAGCGTGATGATACACAGCCGCGGCCGTCTCGCAAAGACGTGATCGCACAAAATGGGACTGGTCAAATGAACGAATTTGGATAGAATTTCCCCATGCCTCTCTACTTGAAGCTGCCCGAGGTTTCCGACCAACACACCTTCAATCATCGCCGTTGGGACGAGATCTTGGAAAGCGGCGAGGCGGCGCTGTATGAGAACCAGCGGGTCGAGACGGATCGATATGGACACCTCGTCCTCAGCCCTTGGGCTGCAGCGAAACATGGGATTTTTCAGGGCCGGGCCTTGTGGCTCCTTCAGACCATGCTTCCCAATGGCATCGGTATCACGGAATGTCCCGTCTCCACCTCGGACGGCGTGAAACTCGTCGACGTCGCATGGATGTCACGCGAGCGATACGAACCGATGCGGGAATTCAAGGTCTTCGAAAAGGCCCCCGAGATCTGCATCGAGATTCTTTCTCCATCAAACACCCGGGCCGAGATGGAGGAAAAGCGGGATCTTTATTTCGAGATCGGTTGCCTCGAATTCTGGACCGTCGGCGCGACGGGCAAGGTGCGTTTTTTCGGGACCGGTGGCGTCGAACTCGACGGTTCGGAGCTTTGTCCCGGGTTTCCGGGGCAGATCGAGCTTTGAAGTCGGGCGCTCAGGGTGCCGCCACCGGAGCCTTGGTCATGAGATAGGCGATCAGATCCTTCACGGTCGCTTCATCCATCGTCTTCAGGAGTCCCTCGGGCATGAGGGACACGGGCATGGACTCGCGTTTCGTGATCGTGTCCGCCGGAATGGTGAGCCGCTCTACCGGCGTCTGCACGGTGACGGTTTTCTCATTCTGCTCGGGCACGACGCCGGAGGCGACGCGGCCGTCTTTCAGGGTGAAAACGGTGAGGAGGTAATCGGCGGGGACGACTTCGTTGGGATTGACGATGTTGCCCAGCAGATAGTCCAGATTGTGCCGGTCGCTGCCGGTGAGATCGGGTCCGATCGCGCCGCCTTCGCCGTAGAGCTTGTGGCAGGCACCGCAGAGAGCGGCGAAGGTCGTCTTGCCCTTCGCGGGATCGGCCTGGGCGATGACCTCGGGGGTGAGGAGTTTCTTCCAGTCGGCGATCTCGGCCTTGAGCGCCTCGGGCGTGTCGCGGACTTCACCCCAGACCTCGCCGAGTTGTTTCGTGAGGGATTCGTCGTTGAGGCTCTGAACCTGGCGGGCATGGAAGGGAGTGATCGCCTCGCGGGGTAGTTCCTGTTTGGCGATGCGATCGAGGAGGACCTTCGCGTAGGAGGCGCGCGAGACGAGCGTGTCCATCGCGGCGGGGCGGAGGACGGCGTCGCGCTTCCATTGATTGAGGACGCGGTCAGGCACTCCGGGATCGTCGTAGTTGGCGAGACCGAGGATGGCCTCGCGACCAAGGACGCGGTCGGTGGTCCACTCCTTCAGTTTGGGGAGGAGGTCGGGCGTGGGATTGCGGATCAGATTCGTCAAGGCGGCGCGGCGGGCTCCAGGATCACCTTCGGGATTCGCGGCGATGGCGAGCAGCTCGTCGCGGGCCCGACCGTCGCCGAAGACGACGGAGAGTTCGCGGATCAAGGTCAACGTTTCCTCGTTGCCGCCGGATGTGGCGATGGTGTCCCAGGCGGCGGGTTTGGTGGCCTTGCTCCAGCCCTTGAGGCCTTCGTTGAGGCCGCGGAGGATGGGGAGGCGGTTCTCGTCGGAGGCGCGCGAGAGAAGTTCGTTCACCGGACCGGGCGTCTTCTCGAGATCCTCGGCGAGACGGCGAGTGATGAGCCGGGTGACGGTGGGGAGTTTGGAGGAAAGGGCGAGTTTGACGGCTTGGTCGGGATGCTTCGATACCACATCGGCGATGCCATACCAAACCATGAGGGATAGCTGGCGGTCTTTGGCATCGTCCGTGTTCCAGCATAAAAGGTTCGCGAGGAAGAAACGTGACTCGACTGGCAGGCGCTGGAGCGAAGCAGCCATTTCAAGACGAACGAGCCCGGAACTCATCCTCCCCTCTCCGGTGAACAGCAGAGCCGGGGGCTTTGCCTGCACTTTTTCCAGCTCTTCGCAGAACCATCTTATTCCCATCGCCTGTTTCGCTTCATCAGGCGATTGAAGCAGTTCCTCGATCTCCGCAGTCGTCATCTCTCCCTTTCCGCGTCGCGTCAACCATTCCGGTCTCCCCGTTGTCGGCTGCCCCTTTTCCGGCCCGTCATACACGATCCGGTAGATCCGTCCGCTGCTGCGATGAATCCCGTCGTTGTCATGACACTCGCCGGTATCAGACCAGTCGTTCATCCAGACCTGCCCATCGGGACCCGTGATCAGGTCGAGCCCGCGGAACCAGGGATCCTTCATCATCAGGAAATCTTTCCCATGCTTCCCGACGTAGCCGTTGCCCTCGCGTTCGAGGATGTCCATGTTGATGCGGCGACCGTGCAGGTTGCAGGCGAAAAGTTTGCCGTGGTACTCCTTCGGCCAGACGCCGCCCTGGTAGATGAGGCAGCCCATGTGGGCGTGGCCGCCGCCGAGTTCGGAGGTCTTGTCGCTGATGCCTTCGCGGATGTCGCTCCACTTTTCCGAGCCCTTGTCCCAGTGGTAGTGGTCGGCGGTGTGGCCGATGTACTCGTAGGCGAGCGGATTCAGATGCGCGCCGAACATGCGCTCGTAGTAGGCGCCGGGGATGGCGTGCCAGAGGTGGCCGATGACGGTGTTCGTGTAAAACATCTGGCCGTCCTCGTTCCAGTCGAGTCCCCAGGGATTGGTGCCGCCGTGGCAGAAGACCTCGAAGTTCTTGCGCTCGGGATGAAATCGCCAGATCGCGCAGTTCATGGCGATGCGGTCCTTCTCCGGCGTGCCGGGCGCGCCGATGTAGGAGGTCGAGGTGATCCCGTGCCGTCCGTAAAGCCAGCCATCGGGACCCCACTTCAGGCCGTTGACAATGTTGTGACCGATCGTCTCGGCATCGAAGCCATCCAACATCACGACCGGCTCGCCGTCGGGGACGAGGTCGCCGTCCGCGTCGGGAATGAAAAGCAACTGCGGCGCACAGGTCACCCAGACGCCGCCATGACCGACCGCGACGGAGGTGAGCCGTTTGCCCTGGTCCCAGAAAATGGTGCGTTTGTCAGACTTCCCGTCGCCGTCGGTGTCTTCGAGGATGGTGACGCGGTCGTTCAGCTCGAGATCCCAGCGGCGAGGGTTTTCGGCGAAGGTGTAACACTCCGCGACCCAGAGTCTGCCCTTCTCGTCGAAGGTGATTCCGATCGGCTGGCGCACCTCGGGTTCGGAGGCGAAGACCTCGAGGCGGAAGCCCTCGGGCAGCACCGCCGTCTTCGCCGCCTCCGCGGCCGGCATGGGCGCGTCACCGGCCTTTTCGGTGTCGTAGGGCTCGGGGAAGTTGGTGGCGAAGAGAAGCGGCGCGAACCAAGCGGTCGCAGCGAGGGAGAGGAAGAGGCGGTTCATTTTCGTCGATGAAATCAGCCTGCAACCGCCCGGTCCAGCAGATTCTTCGTGATCCGCTGCACCCGGGCATCGGGGCCGTGAGGCCGCGACCAATGCGACCAGGGCAGCATATGACCGGGCGGCGAGCTGAGCCCCTGGCACCAGAAGATGGTCGAAGCGTTGAAGACGAAATTTCCCTTCGGCCCCGGATAAATCGTCGCGGTCCATTCCTGCGGATTGACGCCGCCCTGCAGCGCCGTGCCCGCACCGACGATCTCGAGTCCGGCGATGTCCTTCGGCGGATCGCCGTGATACTCCCAGCCGATCAAGCCGGGGATGGCGTCGCCCGCCTTCATTCCCGTGCCTTCGAAGATCCAGTGGTCCGGCTTCGTGCAAACCCAGTCTCCGCCGCCGTTCACGGGATCGACATTGCGGGATCCCATCAAATACCCTTCGTCCGGTCCGCGGTGGGGGAAGGGCCCCTCGTCACGCTCGCGGGCGACGGCGAATTGGTAGTCACCGCCGTAGGGACCACCGCGGAACATGATGCGGTTTTCACGACCGTCCGTGCTCGGCGTCATCGGCGTCACCCAGCAAACGGAATTGCCGGAGAAGAAGAGCAGGTTTGTTCCCGTGTCGCGGAGCTTCACGACATTTTCATACTCGCGGATGTCCCAGTATTCGTCGTGGCCGTTGCTCAGGAAGGCCTTGAAACGTCCCGGCCGCGCGTAGGCGGGATCGGTCATGTCGGCGTTCGTGCAGTAGGTGACGTCGTAGCCCTGTTCCTCGAGCCAATAGGCCATGGGGAACTCGAAGCAGAGCCACTCGCCCGATCCGATCGAGTTCGGGTTCTCATAGATCTGCGAATACTTGCCGTAGGGCCGGTCGAAACTGACGTCGGCCCAGGGACCCTGGTTGCCCTTCGGATGGGTGTAGACCGAAAAATTCTTCGGCCACTGGTTGTAGGCCTGCCAGGTGTTGTCCGAGGTCTGCAGGCAGATGTCGGCGGGACGATCGTCCTTCACGACAAACACGACGAAGTTCTGCCAGTAACCCTTGCCGGTGGTGTCGGGAGTGGTGAGACGTCCGAGGTAGACGCCGCTGGGCCAGTCTTGAGGCACTGTCAGGGTCACCGAGGGTTCCCAGAGGCATTCGTGGAGATGCCGGTCGCCGCGGGTGGATTCGGGAGTGGGTTGCGTTTTTCCCGGCAACTTCTCGAAGGTCTGCATGAGCCGCGCGCCCTTGCCGCCGTAATAGCCGGTGCGGAAGATCTCGAGCCGGTAATCGGCCGGCACCTTCACGCTAACGAAAATGTCGAGCGTCTCACCGGCGGCGACGGATTGCTTCGAGCAGTAACCCTCGATGTCCGACGAACGCATCCCCGCCCGCTCATCGAGCCGCACGCGGGTGAGCTGCCAGTCGTCCGCCCCGGGTTTCGCGTTCTCCTCGCGGATCAGGTTGGGTTTCGCCTCCACGGCACGGGCGGACGAAGTGCCCTGCGAGAAAGCCAGCGCCGGAGCGGCGGCCGAGGCGAGAAAGGAGCGGCGGGTCGGTTTCATGGTAACTGTTCGTAGCGGAAGGGCGACTTCCCGGCAATCACGCGAAGCCGGAAGGCGTGAATATCTGGCGTTGGGATCAGTTCGGGCGATAGTAGATTCTCCCGACCGGCTCCTGATCATTGTCACCTTTATCGGGGGTGGGACGAGTCGTGGGGTACTTCTTCTTTGATGCTTCAAACACCACCTCGTTACTCAAGATGAGACAGTCCAAGGTTCCCCGAATCGAAGCCATGATTTCGGTCTTGCGATTCTCTGGAAACTCAAGGCTCGTCGTGAGCGGCAAGTTGGGATTGTTTCGAAGATAAAGCACTGCGCGAAACTTGCCCTCCACTTGTCCGCTGGAAAACTCCCATGGCAGCGGAATCACGTTCGTCAGATCGACGGTCTCGCCGGGGTCAACCTCAAGAACCGTTGCCGAGTGTGAGACCCATCCGGTGCCGCAACCTGGAATCATTTGGTCTGCCGCAAAGGCGCTGGGGTGCCGCGTTTCCGCGTCATCCGCGGGCAATACCGACCAGGTTGCGAAAGGATTGGCGGCACGACTCTGAGCCATGGGAAGAGGTTGCCCGATCCTGATCTTTGCTGCAGATCGATTCTCCAAGCGGACCTGCCCTTGATTCGCCTCACCTTCCGGCAGCGAAACAACAAGGGAAAGCCCGCTTTCGTCGCCGACTTGGACTGGCGGATCAATGGGCGAGGGCGAGCGCGTAGGGGCAACTCCGAAACGGTAGACTCGCGCATCGGCGCTGTTCAAGTCGATGTCGTGGTCGAGACATAACAGTGCTACCATTTCAGCCACCGAAAATTGCGGATACCCGTTGTGGTTGACTCCGAAGAATCCGGAAGCCTTCTTTTCGGATTGTGCCGTCACCAGGTCCGCCGAGAATTCGAGTTCGGGAGTGAAGATCTTCTTCTTCGGTGCGAACATCCGAGGCGTCGATTCTGCTGTTTCGAAGAGCTGTTCAAGTGCGTCAAGCGGAGAACAATCGGAGAACTGAAAGACAAAACGATGGTGCGCGAAAAGGCCGACGCTGCCCTCTTGATAACGCACGAGTTGGAGGAACCGGTCACCGGGCATCTCGGGCCCGATCAGCGGAGGAGGGCCTGGTGTTTGGGCCTTTTCGCAGGATGCGATGACGACGGCGCAGGAGATGACACCGATCTTCAGAAAACGAAGGGCACAGCATGGCGGCGTTTTCATGGAACGTCACGGGGAGTTAGTGTCTTCGGCTAACACCGTGTTTATGGAAACGGGAAACCGGTGGCCGATCTGTGGCGGCTGCCGAGGCGAGAAAGGAGCGGCGGGTCGGTTTCATGGACCCGTTCTAGTGGAAGCCGCGACGGAAGGCAATGGCGCGAAAGGGGAGGGGCTGCGGCGTGATGAGGTTCTCACCAAGCCGTCCATCCACCATCCACGAGCAAGTTCTGTCCGGTGACGTAGCTGCTCGCTTCGCTCGCGAGGAACACGAGCGCACCCTTGAGCTCCTCGGGGCGTCCCATCCGTCCCATCGGGGATTTGGTGGTGAGACGCTCCACCATCGTCGCATTCGCGGCGGGTCCGGGGAAGGGACCGGGGGAAAGGCAGTTCACGCGCACGCCGTCCTTCGCCCAATAGACGCCGAGGTGCCGGGTCATGTGGACGATGCCGCCTTTCAAGGCGTGATAGGCGACGGGACTCGCCGGGACGACTCCCTCGTAGGCATCGGGATACGATCCGACGACGCCATACATCGACCCGATCATCACGATGCTCGCCGTTCCTCCGCGGGCGACGGCATGGTCGTGGAGTTTCCGGGCGAGGAGGAAATACCCGGTGGCGTTCGCGAGGCTGCGGTTGAATTCGTCGCCGGTGACGGTGGTGAGGTCCGATCCGTTCGCGGCGTGGCCGTTGTTGATGAGGATGTCGATGCGTCCGGCGCGGAGGAGGGCGTCGGTAAAGCCGTTTTCGATCGAGGCCTCGTCGAGATGGTCGAGGGCGACGCCGAAATGGGTTTGTCCACCGCCCGCCGGCAGGGCGGCGGCGCAATCGGCCGCTTTGGCCGCGTCGCGGCTGGTGGTGATGACGTTGGCTCCGGCCTCGGCGAGAGCGCGGGACATCGCCGAGCCGAGCCAGCCTCCGGCGCCGCTGATGAGGGCGGTCTTGCCGCGGAGGTCGAAGAGTTGGGAAACGGTGCGTTCGGTGCTCATGTCAGGATGGTCTCCCAGCCCGATCCGGCGGCGCTGCGGTGCGAGGCGAGGTTTACTTTCAGCGTGCGGATCGCGTCCTCGAGCGGGCAGAGGACCTCGCCGAATCCCTCGACCGCGTCGAGGAAAGCCGCATTCTGGATCTGGTAGATCGTGTCGCGCTCGGGCACGGAGACGGGCTCGTGGCGCCAGGTCCCGTTCGGCTCGGTCATCCACGACCAGCGCTGGTTCGGGTAGTCGGCGCGCAGGGTGCCGCGCTCGCAGACGACGGTCATGAGCACCTCGTTGGGATGCTGGTAAAGGTTCAGGGTGTAGGTCCCCATCGCGCCGCCTTCGTGTCTTGTCAGGGTATGGACCGTGTCCTCGACCGTGACGCCGTCGAGGGCCTGGTGGGCCGCGTCGGTGACGAGGCGCGAGACCGGACCGGCGAACCAGTCGCCCACGTTGTACATGTGGGTGATCATGTCGTTGATCGCGCCGCCTCCGAGCTCCGGTTTGGCGAAATAGACGTCGCGATAAGCGGGGCGCAATTGGGCGAAGGACTGGCCCGTCGAGATCGACACGGTGAGCACCTTGCCAAAGCGGCCCGAGGCGATCTCCCTTTGGATCGCCGACACGGCCGGATGGGAACGGTGGACGTAGCCGACGGCGACGGTGAGGTTTTTCTCCGCGATGGTCCGCGCGTAGGTCTCGACGCCGTCGAGCGAGAGGCTCAGCGGCTTTTCCATGAGCTGGTGGATGCCGAGTTCGGCGAGCTGCATCCCGATGCCGAGATGGGTCGGGGCCGGCGTCGCGATCACGGCGATGTCGTAGGTGCCTTTCGAGAGGGCGGTGTCGAGATCGGCGTAGGCAAAGGCATCGGGAATCCCGTATCGTTCGGCGATTTCCGCCCGTCTAGCGGGATGGGTTTCGCAAAAAGCGATCGCGTCGCAGCGGTCGAGATGTTGAAAGACACGGAGGTGCCGTTCGCCGATGGAGCCGGTGCCGATGACGAGGAGTCTCATGGGGATGCGGTTCGACCCGACAGGGTCTGATGCATGATCCAACCCTATCGCATCCGCTTTGGCAACGGAAAGTAGAAGCGGCGTCCCGCCGCTTTCCCGCAAGAAACAAGCGGCGGGACGCGGCTTCTACTTTATTGCGCCCTTGCGCTTCCGTGGCGCGATCCGCTATCAAAAGGCAGTTATGTCCCATTCTCTCTCCGGTGTTTTCCCCGTTTTCCAGACCCCTTACCTCGCCGATGAATCGATCGACGCCGAGACGCTCGAGCGCGAGATCGCGTGGCTCTTCGAGCAAGGCTCCGACGGCATCGTTCTGGCGATGGTCTCGGAGGTGCTGCGTCTTTCCGACCGCGAACGCGATCATCTTGCCACGCTCGCCTGCCGTTTCGCCGCGGGAAAAGGTCCGGCCGTGATCAGTGTCGGGGCCGAGAGCAGCCGCATCGCCGAGGGTCATGCCCGTCACGCCGAGGAGGCCGGAGCCGGGGCGCTGATGGCGATCCCGCCGGTGTCCATCGCGGTGGATGAGAGCGAACTCGCCACCTACTACCGCCGCCTCCTCGAGGTCGTGGCGATCCCGGTGATCGTGCAGGATGCCTCGGGCTACGTCGGCCGCCCCATGTCGATCGCCTTTCAGGCACGCCTCCTCGATGAGTTCGGACCGGAGCGCGTCCTTTTCAAACCGGAGGCGTCACCCATCGGTCCTCGTCTTTCCGCCCTGCGCGAGGCGACCGGCGGAAAGGCGCGGGTCTTCGAAGGCACTGGCGGCATCGCCCTGATCGATTCCTTCCAACGCGGCATCTGCGGCACGATGCCGGGAGCCGATCTCATCACCGCGATTGTCCCGCTTTGGCGCGCGCTCCAGGAGGGCGACCTCGCGGCGGCGGCACGCATCCACGAGCCGCTCAGTGCCCTGATCTCGATGCAGACGAGTCTCGATGGATTCCTCGCGGTGGAAAAACACCTCCTCTGCCGCCAGGGCATCTTCCGCAACGAGATCGTGCGGGGTCCACGCGGATTTGTGCTCGATGAGGAGACGCGCCGCGAGGTCGACCGGCTCTTCGACCGCATCCAGGAAGCTCTTGCCGCATCATGATCATCGACGTCCACAGCCATGCCTGGCCTTTTCCCGAGGCCTTCAGCGAAGATTTCATCCGCCAGGCCTCCGGGGCCAAGGCGGACACCACCATCGACATCTCGGTGCGCTACGAGGATTACCGGGCCACGGCTCCTGACAATACCAAAACGGTCGTCTTCGGCGGCAAGGCGAAACTCTCCGGCGTCTGGGTCGATGACGCCTACGTCGCCGACTACGTGGCGAAGGATCCCGACCGCCTCATCGGGTTTCTCAGCGTCGATCCGACCCAGCCGGGCTGGCAGGAGGAGATGCGCCACGGTCATGAAACGCTCAAGCTGCGCGGTGTGAAGCTGCTGCCGATGTATGCGGGCTTCAAGGCCTGCGATCCGGAGCTGGAACCGCTCTGGGAGTATTGTGAAAAACACGGATTGCCCGTGCTGATGCACACCGGCACGACCTTCGTGAAGCAGGCGCCGCTCGATTGCACCTTCCCGCGGCTGATCGAGCCGGTCGCGCTGAAATATCCCGGGATCAAATTCATCCTCGCCCACCTCGGTCACCCGTGGGAAGGGGAGTGCGTCGTGACGATCCGGAAACATCCGAACGTCTACGCCGATCTCAGCGCGCTGCATTACCGGCCGTTTCAACTCTATCAAAGCCTCATGCTGGTGCAGGAATACGGCGTGTGGGACAAGGTGCTCTTCGGCACCGACTTTCCCTTCACCACGGTGAATGCGACGGTCGATGGCCTGCGGGGGCTCAATGACATGCTCGAAGGCACCGCCCTGCCGCGCCTCAAGACCGACAAGATCGAGGAATTGATCTACCGCGATACCTTGCCGTTGCTGGGGCTGGATTGAGGTGGGTTAAAGCAACTGGGCAAGCAGGGTCTTTGCTGGTACGGCCACGGGCGTGGATCTTTCGAAGGCATTCGCCTCCACATAGGGGAGGTCCCTCACGATTTGAAAGGCGTGCGGGGCACCTGTCTGCTTCTGGAAATGGTGCAGTGATGAACTGGGAGTGGCATCGGAAAGCTTTGCTTCGACGAGGAACCAGGGTCGCCCGTCCCGCACGATCAAAAAGTCGATCTCGCGTTGCTGCTTGTCCCGCAGGTATCTGAGTTCGAAGGTGCCGAGTCCAAGATCGGTCCAGCCCTCGACGGCTTTGAGAAGATGGCACGCCACCAGGGTCTCAAAGCGCTGGCCTTCATCGGGAATGACCGACCAATCCCGCAGAAACCACTTCGGCTCTTTGCGCAGCGAACTGGCGATGTTCCGGAACCAGGGTTTGACGCAGAAACCGAAGTGCAGGGCCGCAAGTGTATCGACCCAGCTGCGGGCGGTGTGGGGGGAGACGGACACATCCCTCGCGAGGTTCGCGTAGGTGATCGTTTGGGCGCTGCGTTCTTCGAGGAGGCGGGCCAGGATCTCGAGGAGCGGCAGTTCCTGGATTCGCGTCAGATCCCGGGCGTCTTCGCGGATGAGCTGGGTCCGGCGCAGATTCCGCCACCTCCGTGAAAAGGTCTCACTCGCCTTTTCCCAAGGTTCCGGGAATCCGCCCCATCGCAGGAGAGCCTCCCATTGGTCGTGCGCCAACTCGCGCGGCAGTCTCCACAAGGATTCGTCGGGGAGTTCGGTTCCGAGCAGCTCGGCCACACTCAGGGGATGCATCCGGTAGAGAAAATAACGTCCCATCAAACTGTCCCCGCTCTTTCTGAAAACATCGAGGCGGGACGATCCCGTCACAAGGATGCGGCAATCCTGCTCATGCAGGTCGAAGAATCCTTTGAGAAACGATTTCCAGCGCGGGTATTTGTGCAACTCGTCGAACACCACCACCGGCTTCGCATCGGACAAAACCAGCAGACCGGCCGCCTCCGCGACCGCCGTCGGGCCCGAGGTCACGAGCCGGCTGTGATCCGGCAGATCCCACGAGAAATAACGGTCGGCAAGCGCCCGGCAGGTCGTGGTCTTGCCCACCTGCCGCGGACCACTCACAAAAGCCATTTGCCGATGCTGATGCAAATGGTCCTGCAGGATGCGGTCGTAGAGGCGTTCCATGGTGGGAAAAATGGATCATGTTGCATTTTGGTCAAAGCCAAAATGCAGACATCTGCATTTTGGTAAGTCTGCTGCACGCTGCGATTGGGTCGCCAGTGCCGCTGTTCGCGCACCGTGGGAGCGATTCTCCGCCGGTCCGAAGGCGAGCCGGTCTCGCGACCCGAAACTTCAACCCAGCGATACCATGCCGCTGCTGGACTTGGCTTGAGGTAAAGAATCCTGTGAGAGTTGCTCCGGCGCAGGCGCGGCTTTTCGGCTTACGCGTGTTTGCAGTCGCAAAAAACTACACGGATCGCTAGAGTTCCCCCCATGATCCCCCGACTGTTCTTCTTCGCCCTCGCGCTGCTACTCCTGCCATTCTCCCACGCCTCCGAGCGCCCCAACATCATCCTCGTGATGGTCGATGACATGGGCTTCTCCGACCTCGGCTATCACGGAGGGGAAATCGAGACGCCCAACCTCGACGCTCTTGCCCGGGGCGGCGTGCGTTTCTCGCAGTTTTACAACGCGGGCCGCTGTTGCCCGACCCGCGCGACACTGATGACGGGTCTGCATCCGCACGAGACCGGGATCGGCTGGATGACCTCGGAGCCCGATCGCGAGCGTGGCCAGGATGCTCCGACCGCTTATCAAGGCCACCTCAACGAGCAGTGCGTCACCCTCGCCGAGGCCCTGAAGTCGGCGGGCTATGGCACCTACATGACCGGCAAATGGCACCTCGGCCAGAAGGAGATGGACGATCGTCCGCTCCAACGTGGCTTCGACCGCTACTACGGCTGTCTCAGCGGGGCGACACGCTTTTTCCAGCCGACCGGCAGCCGCGGGATGACGAGCGGGAACGACCCTGACGAACACCCCAAAAGCACGACCGACCGCCCCTTCTACACCACCGACGCCTTCACCGATCACGCCATTGGATTCCTCCGCCAGCACGCCAAGGAAAAGCAGGGCGATCCGTTCTTCCTCTACCTCGCCTACACCGCGCCACATTGGCCGCTCCAGGCCCACGAGGAGGACATCGCGAAGTACCGTGGCAAGTACAAGGCCGGCTGGGACAAGCTGCGCGAAGAACGTTACCGCCGCCAGGTCGAGCTCGGCTTGATCGACGCCTCGTGGCCGCTCTCACCGAAGACCGAGGGCATCCCCGACTGGGATTCACTCGACGAGGCGAAACGCGACGAGATGGACCTGAAGATGGCCGTCTTCGCCGCGATGGTCGACCGGGTCGACCAGAACATCGGCAAGCTCGTCGCTTCCTTGAAGGAGAGCGGGACCTATGAAAACACGCTGATCCTCTTCCTCTCCGACAACGGGGCTTGTCAGGAGGGCGGCATGTTCGGGCGCGGTGAATTCCACGATGTCGCGAAGCGCAACGAGGAGCACGACAACAGCTACGGCGAAGCTTGGGCGAACGCGGGCAGCACGCCCTTCCGCCTCTACAAACACTACCTCCACGAGGGCGGCGCGGCGACGCCTTTCTTCCTCCATTGGCCCGCGAAAATCGCGCCGCGCGAGGGATGGTATGGCGAGGCTGCCCAGCTCATCGATGTGATGCCGACCTTGCTCGATGTCGCCGGGGCGAGTTATCCTACAGAGCGAAAGGGCGTGAAGACCGTGCCGCTCGACGGCGTCTCGCTGCGTCCGGCTTTCACGGGCGATCCATTGAAGCGCGGCGAACCGATCTTTGCCGAGCACGAGACCAACGCCTCGGTCCGGGACGGCAACTGGAAGCTCGTCGGCGAAAGTGTCGCGATGCCGGATGGAACCCAGGTCAGACAATGGGAGCTCTACGATCTCTCCAAAGATCGCACCGAACTCAACAACCTCGCCGCCGCCCATCCGGAAAAGGTGAAGGAACTCGCCGCGAAATGGGAAACCTGGGCGGCGCGCGTCGGCGTCTATCCGCGCGCCGAGGGACAACCGCCCGTGAAGAATGCCGGAGCCCCCGCCGCCGTCGCCGAGCCCGATCCGCCGCAGGTCGAGGGCCGTGCTTTCTCCGCCACCGTCACCCTTCGTCATCCGAATCCAAAGGGCGTCGCCCTCGCCCATGGCGGAAATCAATTCGGCTACGCGCTCTGGTTCCGGGACGGGCGTCCCGTTTTCTCCGTGCGCAAGGCCGGCAAGCTGACCGAACTCACCGCGCCCGATCCGGTGAACGGCAAGGTAAGCGTGACCGGCCGGCTCGAGGCCGATTCGATGACCCTCTGGGTGAATGACACGGAGGTCGCGCGCACCGCCTCGCCCGGATTGCTCGAGAAACAGCCGGTGAAGGGATTGTATCTCGGTCAGGACATCCCCGACGCGGTCGGATCCTATCAAACGCCCCACAAACTCAATGCGAAGTTGATGTCGCATTCCGTGTCCGTGATCGTGCCGAAGGTGGCGATGCGGACGGAGTGGGGCGAAAAGGTGACGCCGGAAAACGTCTGGCAGGAATACCCTCGTCCGGCGCTGCGTCGTGAAAACTGGACGAACCTGAACGGGCTCTGGGACTACGCGGTGACGCCGAAAACCGACTCCGCCCCGCCGCTGGAAACGTGGGATGGGAAAATCCTCGTGCCCTTCGCGATCGAGGCTCCCCTCTCGGGGGTGGAGCGGCGTTTCACTCCGGAGGACGCGCTCTGGTATCGCCGCACCTTCGAGGCGAAGAAGCCGGAGGGAAAACACCTGCTTCTGAATTTCGAGGCGGTCGACTACCAATGCACTGTCTGGGTGAACGATGTCGAGGTCGGGTCGAACACGGGAGGGAACCTGCCCTTCTCCTTCGACATCACCGATGCGGTGAAAGAGGGCGCCAACACCCTGCTCGTCCGGGTCACCGACGCGACGGACACGGCTTATCAGCTCCATGGGAAGCAGGTCCTGAATCCACGGGGCATCTGGTACACGCCCGTCTCCGGGATCTGGCAGACGGTGTGGATGGAGGAGGTGCCGATGGCGCATCTGAAGGCGGTGCATCCGCGGCCCCGGCTCGATGGCACGGTCGAGCTGGTCTGTAGTCTGGGTGGTCCCGATCTCAGCCTGCCGACCCGTGTCGTGGTTTCGCTGGGAGGGAAAACGGTCTTCGAGGAAAAGGGAAATGCCTTGCCCGCGTCCCTCCGCATCGAGAACCCGCAGCCTTGGTCGCCCGAAAGCCCGACGCTCTACGACCTGCGCGTCGAGTACGGTGAGGATGTCATCGAGAGTTACTTCGCCTTCCGCGAAACCACCGTGGCGAAAGACGCCGATGGTCACCTCCGTCTCCACCTCAATGGCAAACCGATCTTCCACTGGGGCACGCTCGATCAGGGTTGGTGGCCGGATGGACTGCTCACCCCGCCTTCCGACGCGGCGATGCTCTCGGACATCGAATTCCTCAAGGCCGCCGGCTTCAACACGATCCGCAAACACATCAAGGTCGAACCGCGCCGCTACTACTACCACTGCGACCGTCTCGGCATGATGATGTGGCAGGATCAGGTCAGCTCCGGCGGGCGCAAGCGGGGAGGGGAGAACAGCAGTCCCGAATGGACCCGGCTCCAGCCGGAGGCGACGGACGCGGTCTGGCCCGACGAAGCGCACGCGCAATACCGGCGCGAACTCGAGGCGATGGTGGATGTGTTAGGCTTCCATCCCTGCATCGTCCAGTGGGTGCCCTTCAACGAGGCCTGGGGGCAGCATCGCACCTTGGAGGTCGGCGAATGGCTCACGGGACATGATCCCACCCGACAGGTCAATGTGGCCAGTGGCGGCAACTGGTTTCCCGCCGGTCATATCGTCGACGAGCATCGTTACCCGCATCCCGGTTTTCCCTTCGAGCTGGGCGAGGGCGGACGCTTCGACGGCTTCGTGAAGGTCGTCGGCGAATTCGGCGGTCATGGTTTCCCCGTCGAGGGGCATCTCTGGAATCCCGCGACGAACAACTGGGGTTACGGCGGGCTGCCGAAAGACAAGACCGAGTGGCTCGAGCGTTACCGGGAGTCGATCCGCATCCTCACCGATCTCAAAAAGCAAGGCATCGCCGCCGGCATTTACACCCAGACCACCGATGTCGAGGGCGAGATCAACGGGCTCATCACCTACGACCGAAAGGTCCGAAAGTTGGAGCCGGCAGTGTTGCGGGAGATCGCGAAACCGCTTTTCGAGTGAGCGGAAAGGACTCGCCAGAATGCCCTTTCCGGGGCAAACTCCCGCCATGAAACCGACCCGCCCCTGTTTGCTTCTTCATCTGACCCTCTTGAGTCTGCTCTTTGGCTTCGCCGGCGACGCCGCGGGCCAGGCACCGATCACGACGAGCAAGGATCCCGGGCAGTGGGCGCTGATCTACTCCGATGTGCTCGCGAAAAACCGGGAGCGTCTCAAGGATTACTCGTGGCAGTACCGCGTCGAGGTCAGTGAGAACGGGCAGATGCTGTATGTGGATCACCTCGACGCCCGGTATGGCAACGACGGTCGTGTCGTGACCCAGCGTGTCGGTCAGGATCTGAAGATCAAGGCAAGGCAGGGGCTTCTCCTGAAGGCGGGTCAGGAAGCGCGGCTGAAAGAGACGGAGGCGAAGATCGAATTCATGAAAAAAGCGATCGGCGACTATGTCTACATGACCCGTGGCCAGGTCGTCGACTTCTTCACCAAGGCCCGCAAGACTGAGGCGGTCGGTTACGACAATGCGTTGCGCGCCGACGCGGAGAGCGTGTTGGTGAAGGGGGATTCCGTGACCCTCATCGGCGACAAGTCGACCGCGTTCCCGATCTATCTCGCCTTCAGCACTCCGGTCGATGCGAAGACTTCGATCCGTTGCGAAGTCTATTTCCGCCACCTCCGGCAGGTCGGGGCATTCTATGGACCCAAGGTGACCGGTGAGTTCACCCAGGTCGGCGCGGCGGGTGGCAAGACCCTCCGCATCGATGTGGAGAGCTTCGATTACCTTGCCAAACCCTGACACGACCAGAACTCCCTGTCATGAAAGCTCTCCTGTCCCTGTTTGGTCTCGCGCTCTTGATCTCGTCCACTGTCGCGCAGGACGACTATCCGCGTCGCGAGACCGCCGAGATCCGCGTGCGGGGCGGCATCCCCAACCTGCTCCGCAAGGCGAATGCCGGGGACGGTCGCGAGATCCGCGTCGCCTACCTCGGCGGCAGCATCACCGCGGCGCCAGGATGGCGGGTGAAGTCGCTGGAGGGATTCCAGAAGCGATTCCCCGGGGTGAAATGGTCGGAGATCCACGCGGCCATCGGAGGCACGGGTTCGGACCTCGGCGTCTTCCGGGTGGGGCAGGATGCGCTGGCCCACAAGCCCGATCTGCTCTTTGTCGAATTCGCGGTGAATGATGGTGGGGCGGATCCCGCGCAGATTCACCGGGCGATGGAGGGCATCGTGCGCCAGACCTGGGCGGCCGATCCGGAGACGGACATCATTTTCGTCTACACGGTGAGCGAGCCCTTTCTCGCCGATCTGAAGGCGGGCAAATGTTCGCGCTCGGCTTCGGCGATGGAGGAGCTGGCCGATCATTACCAGATCCCCTCGATGCATTTCGGTGTCGAGGTGCAGAAGCGGCTTGAGGCGCGTTCGTTGATCTTCAAAGGCGAGGCCCCTGCCAAAGACGCCAAACCCGACCCGGCCGCGCCGATGCTCTTCTCGACCGACGGGGTCCATCCGCTGACGGAGACGGGGCATGTCCTCTACGCGGAGACGGTGGCACGGGGCTTCGATGAACTGGTGAAAGCCCCTGCGGCGACAGCGGCGGTGCCTCACGCCCTCGGCGAACCGCTCCGGGCCGATCACTGGGCGGCGGCGAAGCTCGTGCCGTTGAGCGAATCCATGCTGACCGGCGAGTGGGAGAAGCTCGATGGAGGTGAGAAGGGCGACGAGATCGCGAAGCGTTTTTCGAAATTCCTCCCGCAGATGTGGCGGACGAGCGAACCCGGCGCGGCCTTGACGCTGAAGTTCAAGGGTGAGGTGATCGGCTTCTTTGATGTCGTCGGACCCGATGGCGGACAGCTCAAGGTTAAGGTCGACGGCGGAGGGGAGAAGATCGTGCCGCGTTTCGACGCCTACTGCGTTTATCACAGGCTCAGCAAGTTCCAGGCCGGGGCGGATCTCTCGAAGGACGCGGTTCACAGCGTGAGGGTCACCCTCGATTCGGCCGGTCCTGACAAACGCACCGTGCTCTTCGAGAAAAACCGTCCCGACTTCGACAAGAACCCGGAGAAGTTCGCCCCGAAGGTCTGGAACGTCGGTGCGGTGATGCTGATCGGCGAGGTGGTGGAGTGATCCTGTGGCAGGCCTCCGTGAGGCCGGGCCGAGGGCCAAGGAAACCTCCGTTCCGGGAACCTCCGTTCCGGGAACCTCCGTTCCGGGGTCACTAACCCCGGCTACACCTGCTTGCCTGAGATGGACTTTTCGCGGAACATCCTTCCGATGCGCCTGACTCTCCCCCTCATCCTCTTCGCGACCACTTCCTTCGCGGCCGATTTTCCGACCGTCTACAACAGCGAGCCGGGCGATCCCGAGCCAATGTCGCCGCAGGAGGCGCTCGCCGCCCTGAACCTGCCTGAAGGATTCACCGCCACCCTCTTCGCCGCCGAGCCGGAGGTGCAGAATCCCGTCGGCCTCGACTGGGACGCAAAGGGCCGGATGTGGGTCGCGGAGAACTACACCTACGCCGAGCGGCAGAAGCGATTCGACCTTGCCCTGCGCGACCGCGTCATCATCCTCGAGGACTCCGATTGGGACGGCGTCGCCGAATCCCGCAAGGTCTTCACCGACGAAGTCCAGATGCTGACGAGCGTGGCGGTCGGGCGCGGCGGGGTCTGGCTGATGTGTCCGCCGCAGTTGCTCTTCATCCCGGATGCGGACGGCGATGATGTGCCGGACGGCGCACCCCAGGTGATGCTCGACGGTTTCACCGTGGCCGAGGCGAACTACCACAACTTCGCCAACGGCCTCCGTTTCGCACCCGACGGCTGGCTCTATGGGCGCTGCGGTCATTCCTGTCCGGGCAATCTCGGCGTGCCCGGGACCCCCGCGGAAAAGCGGGTGCCGATGAAGGGCGGCATCTGGCGCTATCATCCTGACAAACGCATCGTCGAGGTGCTCACGCATGGCACGACGAATCCCTGGGGTCATGACTGGGACGCGAACGGCGAGATGTTTTTCATAAACACCGTCACCGGACACCTCTGGCACCTCATCCACGGAGCCCACCTCGTCGATTCAAACACGCCGAATCCCCTGATCTACGAGAAGTTCGATACCATCGCCGATCATTACCACTATGACCGCAGCGGCAAATGGAGCGACTCGCGCGACGGCAAGGCGAACCACCTCGGCGGCGGCCACGCCCACATCGGCATGATGATTTATCAGGCGGACCAATGGCCGGAGTCCTACCGGAACAAGCTCTTCACCCTCAACATGCACGGCCGCCGCGCCAACGTGGAGCGGCTCGAGCGCAACGGCAGCGGCTACGTGGGACGTCATGAGCCGGATGTTTTCCTCAGCGACGATCCCTGGTTCCGTGGGATCGAGATCAGCACCGGTCCGGACGGGAGCGGCTTCATCCTCGACTGGAGCGACACGGGCGAATGCCACGAGCACACCGGCGTCCACCGGACGAGCGGACGCATCTTCCGGGTCAGCTATGGAATGCCTGACAAACCCACCACACCCTTCGCCTGGCGCAAGCCCTGGCCGAAGGCCGATCTGGAATCGGAGAACGAACACGCCCGGGCTCTCGCGATCCGCGAGCTCGTGCAGTTTTCCCCGATCGACGCGATCACCGGTCCGATACCGGGCGCGGTTTATCCGGATCTGGACTTCGATCCGGTGGCGATGGCGAGGGGGGAGAAGTCGTCCTTCGTGCGGCTCAATTTCGCCTCGGTCTTGCAGCGTCTGCCTCTGGAAAAACGCGCTGATCTCGCGCTGGCGCTGCTCTCGCATGAGAAAGACGCGGACGATCCTTTCCTGCCGAATCTCGTGTGGTACGGGATATCGCCGCTGGCGAAAGAGATTCCCGCCGATCTCGTGAAAATCGCCGGAGTCTCGAAGTGGCCGCGCTTGAACCGCTGGATCGCCCGCAGTCTCGCGCCCGATCCGAAAGCGCTCGATGCCTTGCTCTCGGTGAATTCGGGCGATCCCGTGCTCGAGGGGATGAGCGACGCCTTCCAAGGCATCCGCAAGGCCCCGAAACCCGCGAAATGGGATAAGGTGGCGATGGCGTCGATCCCGCCCGGAAATGATTCGGATCGGGCTGAAGCCCGAACCACTTTGGTGCGTGAACTGAGCATCCTCTTCGGCGACGGCCGCGCCCTCGATGAGGTGAAGGCCATCGCACTGGATGAGACGGCGGAGATTCCCGCTCGCGAGGCGGCGCTGAAAACGCTCATCGAGTCCCGTCCTCCCGATCTGCAAGAGCTTTGTGGCAAATTGCTCGAGGTCCGCGGCCTCGGCGTCGTGGCGGCGCGTGGTCTCGCCCTTTCAGAGGATCCCGCGATCGGTGAGCGGCTCGCGAAGGTTTACCGGAAGTTTTCCCCGCAGGATCGCGCCGCGCTGCTCGATACGCTCGTCTCGCGTCCGGCCTTCGCCAAGGCGCTCCTTGATGAGATGGCGGCCGGATCGATCGCGAAGACGGATCTCACCGCTTTCCACGCACGACAGATCCGTGGATTCGAAGACGAGACCCTGACCAAACAGCTCATCGAGGTCTGGGGCGAGTTGCGCGATTCGGCGGCGGACAAGAAGGCGCTCGTGGAAAAATTGAAAGGTGATTTGAAGCCGGATGTCCTCGCGTCGGCGAATCTCGGGAAGGGGAGGGCCCTTTATGCCGCGGTTTGCGGCGCCTGTCATGTCATGTATGGCGAGGGTGGAAAAATCGGCCCCGATCTCACCGGCTCTGGCCGCGCCAATCTCGATTACCTTCTCGAGAACATCGTCGATCCGAGTGCCGTGGTCAGCGCCGACTACCGCATGAGCCTCGTCACGCTCGAGGACGGTCGTGCTTTGAGCGGAGTCATCGTCGGAAAGGACGAGCGCACCCTCACTCTGCGGACACTTGCCGAGACGATGACGATCGATCAGAAGGAAATCGTGAAGACCGATACCTCGCCGCTGTCGATGATGCCGGAGGGGCTCCTTCTCGCGTTTCCTCCGGATCAGGTGCGGGATCTCATCGCCTATCTGATGCATCCGTCGCAGGTGCCCTTGGCGGAGTAAGTCTCTCTCCGAACGCTCCTTATCGGGACGCGGGGGGTGCGAAACTTTAATAACATTTAAGAAAGTTTTAAATTTTTGGTTTATTTAGTTTCACCGAAGGCCTAAATTCCCCCCGTTTCGTCTGGCGCGACGCCTTCTGGGGCGGCTGCCGGACGACCGGTGGTGATGAGATTGTTGCAGTTTCCAGTCCTGTGTGTGGCCTTGCTGGGTGGATTCGTCGCCCAGGTGGCGGCGGCTCCGGTCGTGACGAATGTCACGGCGGCGCAGCGTCCGGGAACGCGTTTCGTCGACATCACCTATGATCTCGCGACTCCCGGATTCGCCTTTGCCGAGGTTTCACTCGAAATCTCCAGCGACGGCGGCGCGACCTACGTGGTGCCCGCCGTGACCGTCAGTGGAGCGATCGGGCCGGGCGTCACTCCCGGGATGGGAAAAACGATCACGTGGGATGCGGTGGCTGATTGGAGCAAGAATCAGAGCGACACGATGCGCTTCCGGGTGCGCGCGCGCGATGATCATCCCGACGGTCTCCGTCTCGTGCCGGCGGGCAGTTTCACGATGGGAGCTTCGGGCGGCGATGGCGATTCAGACGCTCCGCCCATCGTGGTGACGTTGAGCCCGTTTTTTCTCCAGGAGACCGAGACGACGTTGGCGCAATGGCAGGAAGTGAGGACCTGGGCGGTCGCGAACGGCTACGGCGATCTCGCGACCGGAGCCGGGGAAGGGGATGATCATCCGGTGCACTCGATCAGCTGGATCGACGTGGTGAAATGGTGCAATGCCCGCAGCGAGCGCGAGGGGCTGACCCCGTGTTACACCGTCGCGGGATCCGTGATGCGCACCGGTTCGATGACTCCCGAGGTCAATTGGAGCGCCAATGGATATCGTCTCCCGACCGAGGCGGAGTGGGAAAAGGCGGCGCGTGGGGGCGTCGTGGGAAAACGCTTTGCGAGCGGGGATGATACGATCACCCACCTCACCGGCAATTACCGGAGTTCCGCGGCCTACGCTTACGATGTCAGCGCGACCCGGGGATTTCATCCCGATCATGAAGATGGCACGATGCCCTACACCAGTCCGGTGGGGAGCTTCGCGCCGAATCCCTATGGCTTCGTCGACCTCGCGGGAAATCTCGTGGAGTACTGCTGGGACCTCTACGATGGCGATTTCTACACCTTGAACAACGACCGCACCGATCCCAAAGGCCCGGCCTTTGGAAATGACCGCGTCGTGCGCGGGGGCGGATGGAACAGCTTTGCCGACGTTTGCCGCAACTCCCACCGCGCCCGCATCGATCCGGCGGTGGCCTCGAACGAACATGGCTTCCGCGTGGCCCGCGGGAGGCTCATCGATCACTTCGCCACCGTGCCGGGGGGAAGTTTCACGATGGGCGTGACGAGCGGAGACGCCGATCAGGACGCGCCTGCGGTGAATGTCACGGTCAATACCGTCTATGTCGAGGAGACGGAGACGACCAAGGCGCTCTGGGACGAGGTGCGCGGCTGGGCCGTGCTGAACGGCTACAGCGATCTCGCGGTCGGTGGCGGCAAGGCGGCCTCCCATCCCGTGCACTCCGTGAGCTGGTGGGATGCCTTGAAATGGTGCAACGCCCGCAGCGAGCGTGAGGGACTCGTCCCTTGTTACACGGTCGCAGGCGCGGTGATGCGCACCGGCACGACGGAACCCGAGGTGGATTGGACCGCGAACGGCTACCGTCTCCCGAGCGAGGCGGAGTGGGAAAAAGCGGCGCGGGCGGGTTTCCAAGGTTTCCGATTTCCCCGTGGCACGAACATCATCACGCACAATGCGGCGAACTACGTCAGTTCTTCCGCCTTCACCTACGACACCAGTTCGACGCGCGGATTTCATCCCTCGCATCAGGGAGGCGGCACCCCGTACACCAGCCCGGTCGGGACCTTTCCTGCAAACGGGCACGGACTACGCGATCTCTCCGGCAATGTCGCGGAGTGGTGCTGGGATTGGTATGCCGCTGGAGCGTACGCCGCGAGCCAGGGCACGACCGACCCGCGTGGTCCGGCCGCGGGCACGGCTCGGGTGCTGAGGGGAGGCGGTTGGGATGCGAATGCCCATTACGTGAGATCTGCGGCGCGGCATTTCGGGGTGCCCGAGAGCCTCCACCAGCAGAATGTCGGATTCCGTTCCGTGCGCACCACCTTCCCGCGCACCATGCCCCTCGATTCGATGCCGCCCGCGCCGGGAGCGGAGTCGGGGGATGTCTCGATCGACGCCCGCAGCGACAACGCCGATCTCTCCTCGCTCTTCCTCTCCAGCGGCACCCTGGATCCGGTCTTTGCACCGGACACCTTCACCTACACGACGACCGTATCCCACTCCACCGGCAGCCTGATCCTCGTGCCTTCGATCGCGGAAGGCGATGCGACGATCGGCGTCCGGGTGAATGACGGATCCTTCGTCCCGGCGGCGTCGGGGGCGATTTTCGGACCGTTTTCCATCAGCGTCGGATCGAACACGATCGAGGTCAGGGTGACGGCGGAGAATGGAGTTTCGATCCGGACCTACACCATCGTGGTCACCCGTGAAAAGGCCGCGCAGAGCATTGCCTTTGCGCCCATCCCCGACCAACTCGCCACCGCGACGGTGACACTTGCCGCCACCGGAGGAGCCTCGGGCAATCCCGTGACCTTCCGCGTCACGAACGGGCCCGCGGAGATCGCGGGGAATGAACTCAGCTTCACCGGAGCGGGCGTGGTCACCGTGTTCGCCTCCCAGTCGGGTAACGCCTCGTATGCGGATGCGCCCGAGGTCGCGAGGACGTTCACGGTCACGAAGGCTCCCGCGGGTGTATCCCTCTCGGGCCTGACCCACGTGTATGATGGCACGGCCAAGGTCGCTTCCGCCTCAACCAATCCCGACGGCCGGAGCGTGCGCTTCACCTACGAGGGATCCTCCGTCGCGCCGACACGCGCGGGGAGCTACGAAGTCGTCGCCACGATCGATGATCCCCGTTATCAAGGCAGCGCCACAGGCACGCTGGTCGTGACTCGGGCCACGCCCTCGCTGGTCTTCGGGACCGTTTCCGATCAATTCATCGGTGCGAGTCTGGTCCTCGCGGCAACAGGGGGAGGCTCGAGCGCCCCCGTGCTCTATGAAGTGGTCTCAGGCCCCGCCGAGATCGTGAACGGCACGGAACTGCGCTTCATCGGCGAAGGCCGCGTGACGGTGCGTGCGACGCAGGCCGGGGACGGAGACCACGAAGCGGCGGCCGGCGTCGAGCGATCCTTCGAGGTGATCCTGCCGCGTCCCGATGTCGCGGTGGGGGCGTCGTTGGCGTCGCTCACCGGCGTCGGGATCTACACGGCCCCGACCGGCCAGATCGTGCGCCTGACTTCGAAGCGGGCCAAGCCCGTCACCGGGATCGCCACCGTCTCGAATCAGGCTTCGCTGCCGGGTGGAGCGGCAGCGGATGTGCTCAAGCTCACCGGCACGCCGGGCAACCGGCTCTTCCTCATCACTTACCTCGGACCCACCGGGAATCTCACCGCGGGCCTCGTCGCCGGCACCTACCGCACCGAGGCGATCGATGCGGGTTCCCCGCCCGTTTCCATTCGCGTGGCGGTGAAGCCGAAAAAGAAGAAGCTGAAAAAGATCGTCGGCAATCGCACGAAATTCCGTCGCAAGGGTCTCCTGAACCTCGTGCAGGCCGTCGCCACGAGCCACACCGCGGCCAAGGATGGCGGTGTGATTCACGTGCAAACGCGTTGAGGTCTCCGGGACTTTTGTGCTAGGATGCCCCGCAGATGCCCGTCCGATTCTTTTCCATCGCCATCGTCCTTTTCTGGCTCGGGAGTGTGGCGTGGCTTTGTGCGGTGGTCTGGGCTCCGCCTGGATCGCGCATGGCGAAGATCGATCCCCGCGAGGTCTACGCGGTCTTTTTCGCGTGGAACGACTCGACCAAAATGACGCTGCTCGAAAACGGCGTGCGGCGGGGCGAGGTGACGATCGCGGGCGGGTCCGGCGTCGAGGCGGAGACGGGTGAGTTCGAGCGTTTCCTCTCCCTCTCGGGGCAGCTCGATTCCTTCGATGAGCGCAGTGGCGCCCCGGTCGTGGATCTCTTCTGGAAAGGCACCCTGACATTCACCGAAGCGATGGAAAGCCGGGGAGGGGAGTTCTCCGTGCGGATCCCGTCGAAAGAGTTGACCGCGATGATCGCCTACGATGGACCGATCCCGGGCGGCGCTGGGACGATGTCTGCGGCCTCGACCACTCGGACACCGATGCGGGCGCGGGTCGCGATGGGTGGACGCGAGGTCTTTGCGATCGGACCGGATTCGCCCTTCGATCCGGCGATGGCCGCACCGATGCTGGGCCCCCTCGCCTCGATGGGCGGAGTGAATCTTCTCGATCCCGCGCAGCTCTCGTTCTCAACCGAGGCGCGCGTGGGCAATTTCAATCTCGGCGGTCGCGAGATGCGGGCCTTCCTGCTCACCCTCCGTAGCGAAGAGCAGGCCCAGGAATTGCGCATCTACCTCAGCGAAGCGGGCGAGCCGCTGCGGATCGAGAGTGATCTGGGCTTCGAGGCCGTCTCCGAGATTCTCGTGCCGCTCGAGGCCTATCAACGACGCCCGCGGACAAATTGACATGATTGAAATTTCCCAACTGACGATGCGCTACGGCGATCTCCTTGCCCTCGACGGACTCGATCTCGTGATCCCGCAGGGAGAGCTCTTCGCCTTTCTCGGACCCAATGCGGCCGGCAAGACGACCACGATCAAACTGCTCACCGGTCTCATCGAGCCGACCGGTGGTGTCGCCAAAATCTGTGGTTACGACATCCAGAAAGACCCGCTCGAGGCGAAGCGCCGCATCGGCTACATCCCCGACGTGGCCGAGTTCTACGACAAGCTCACCCCGATGGAATTCATGGGGTTCATCGCCGAACTCTTCCAGGTGCCGCACGAGGCTGCCAAGGAGCGCACGCCGGAATTGATGGAGCGATTTTCCCTCGTGCCCTACGCGAGGCAGCGGATCGAGAATCTCAGCCACGGCACCCGCCAGCGCCTCGCCTTCGCCTCGGCCCTGTTGCACGAACCCGAGGTCATCATCGTCGATGAACCCATGGTGGGTCTCGACCCGAAAAACGCGCGGGTCGTGAAGGAGGAGTTGAAAGCGCGGAGCCGGGCCGGCGTCACCGTCTTTCTTTCGACCCACCTCCTCAACGTTGCGGAGGAACTCGCCGACCGCATCGGCATCATCCATCACGGAAAGCTCCGCGCCATCGGAACGGTCGAAGAGATCCGCACGCAGTTCGGCGGCGCGGCGGGGGAATCGCTCGAGGAGTTGTTTCTGGGGATCACGGGGGAGGAAGCGGAGTGAGGCGAACCACCTCACCCGATCAAGCCCTCGGCCATCAGTGCCGCTTCAAATTCCCCGCTCATCTCCGCATGGGCCAAGGCGACCATGTCGGCGACGCGCTCGGGTTGGCTCGTGCTGAGGGCGAGGGCGACGACGCCTGGAGCGGATCGCCCATAGGCCGCCGCCGCTGCCGCGGGTGAGACCGAAAACTGGGCACAGATCGCCTCAAAGCGGTCGCGCCAATCATAAAGCGCGGGATCCGATTCGCGGGTGACCTTGCGGTAGTCGAAGAACTCGCCTCCCGTGAGAAAACCTCCGTGAAAGACGGCCGAATTGACGATCGCCGTGCCGCGTTTCTCGAGCACCTCCATGAAGCGCCGCAACTCCACCGGATGCCGCATCACCGTGTAGGAATTCGCGAACATGACCCAGTCGAACTCGACTCCCGCCTCGTGGAGACGCAGGATCGAAAGCCAGTTTTTCGCCCCGACCCCGACCGCATCGGCCTTGCCCGCTCCCTTCAATTCGTAGAGGGCGCGGTAGGCCTCGAGTAGATCGCGGAATCGGTGCTCGTCGTCCGCCGCCGAGTCGGCTGCGGCGAGGTATTCATCGGGATCGTGCACCGAGACGACGCGCGATTCATAGGCACCGAGGAGCCGGTTGCCTTCCTCGTGACATTCGAGGATGCCCTCGTAGCAGAACCGCTGCACCGCGTCGTGTTCGAGACCGAACCAGGCCCCAGGTTCGAAGGTCGGCTCGGGCGTGAGAAGGGGCGCGCGTTTCCAGCCGAGTTTGTTGCTGATGACGACCTCTTCCGGCGCGATGCCGAGCGCGGCGAGGTGTTTGCCGAGACTCTCGAGAGCGAGTCCCGCCCCGTATTTGCCGGCCGAGTCGATGAAGACCGGTGATCCGGCGTGTTGAAACCAGGCCGCGATCAGTTCGCGTTTGGTCTCCTCCGGCACGACCCGGTAGATGTTCCCGAGCGGCGTGGTGCCGAAGACGATGCGGGGCCAGGGGAGGCTCATGCGATTCACTTCACCGGGGTCACGCCCTTCACGAGGATGATGTTGCCATACTTCGCCGTTTCCCCGGTCATGACGATCGCGAAAGCGCCGCGGGCCCGTTCGTAGAAGGCGAACCGTTCGACCCGTTCGATCGCCGGAGTCTCCGGGGCATGACGATGGATCGCCTCGAGATACGCCGCCTCCACCGCCGGGTCGAGCGAGTCGCCCGGCACCGCATCCATCATCGCGACCGGATGCGGAATGAAGGAATCGAGCTCGAAGAGCGGAAGGATCGCATCGAGGAGCGGCGCGATGCGCAGTCCATCGGCACGGATTACCTCCGGCCCGACCGATTCACCGGGAAAATGCGCATCCGCGAGCACGATCGCATCGCCATGACCCATCCGGGCCAGCGTGGCGAGAAGATCGGGAGAAAGAAGAGGGGAGATTCCTTTGAGCATGGAGGAGGTGAAATGAGAAGGTTATAAACCGATTACCGATTACCGACTACCGCACCATCGGCCTTCGGTCCGATGCAATAGAGATGTTTTTCCCCACGGAGGAAGAGGTGGTTGTCGTATACCGCCGGCGAGGCCGAGACCTTTTCGCCGAGAGGCGACTGGGCGATCACGTCGAAGGTCTTGCCCGGTTTCACGACCGAGACGATGCCCTCGTCGGAGACAAAATAGACGAGCCCGTTCGCGGAGAGGAGCGAGGCGCTGTGACCGCCCGGCAGCCGCTCGCGCCAGTAGCGTTCGCCGGTTTTTGCCACAAAACAACTCGCCACCCCGTTGTCGGCCACGAGCACGAAATGGTCGCCGCTCACGACCGGACTCGGCACGTAGGCCGCGCCTTCGATGTCGCGCCAGGCGACGTGGGTTTTCGTGACGTTGCCGCTACCGTCGGGTCGGATCGCCAGCATGTGCTTCTGCGGAAAGCCACAGGTCATAAAGAGCAGCTTCTCGCCCTCGTGGTAGACGAGCGAGGCCACAAATTGCTCGGTCGGGCCGTCGATCACCCAGATCTGCTTGCCGGTGTCGGGATCGTAGGAGGCCACCGAGAGGCTGCCCGAGAGGATCATCTGCATCTTGCCATCGATCTCGCGGAGGAGGGGAGTGCAATAGCTTCGCGTTTTGTTAGGGCGGTCCGTCTTCCAGATCGTCGCGCCGGTTTTCTGGTCGAGAGCCACGAGGTAGGCGTCGCCGTCGTGATCGCCGTTGACGATCACCTTGCCATTCCAGAGGACGGGGCACGAGCAATAGCCGTGTTTGCTCGAGAATCCTCCGGGTCGTGTCTCCCACAGCTTCTTCCCGGCGAAGTCGTAGGCCGCGACGAACATCTCCGTCTCGTCGAGAAAGCTGACGTAGACCGTTTTCCCGTCCGTCACCGGCGTGCTCGAGGCGTGGCTGTTGAGCCGGTGGATCTCCTCCATGGGCGCTTCAAGGACGACTTCGCTCCAGAGGATCTTGCCGCTGGTGCGGTCGAGGCTGAGGAGGGAGCGTTTGCCCTCTTCGGCGGTGACGAGAAAGATCCGGTCCTCCCAGATCACCGGCGAAGCATGGCCGATCCCGGGGATCGCCGTTTTCCAGACCGCGTCGGTCGCGGGATCGAACTTCACCGCCAGATGGGGAGCGTCCGCGACCGACCCGTCGCCGCGCGGACCACGCCAGCCCGGCCAGTTTTCGGAGGCGTCGAGAGGGCTGGCGAGGAGCAAGAGAAGCGTGGCGAGGCGGATCATGGGAACGAACGGGGAAGGTCGGGTGACGGGAGGATCATTTCCCGCGATCGCCGGGATGAAAAGGAAAATCACCGTGGGAACGGTCCCCTGATGCCGTAGGATTCAGCCCGTGTCCGGGCCGAGCGGACTCCTTCTACGTCCTCATCACGTCCTTCTGCAAATCCCGCAGCACCCGCAACTCTCCCCAATCCGCGCCCCGCATGCGCCTTGCACCGCTCGTGCGTTTCGCGCCGAAGCGCTTTCGCAAAGCCTGCTCCCGCTCGAAGACCTCGTTCACGAACGCCGCCGTCCCCAACACCGCGCCGTCACAGAAATAGCGCACCCGGTGACGCAGCGCCTGACGCAAGGGCATCGCCCCGCCTTGCTCGACCACCGCTTCTACCACTTCCGCCTTCATCCCGCGATGACCGCGTTGCCCCAGTTGCGGATCGCCCGCGACCTCTTGGCCATCCTGATAAAGAAACATCCGGTAACGCGGCAAGGTGCGCCGCCAGTCATGACGGAAATCCGGATCCTGCAGCGCCTCGCTCAGTATCAGCCCCAGACCCTCACGCGCGTTTTGCCCTCGTCTCCCGCCAGCCACCGCCTCCGCGTAGCCGCACCATCGATAGTCCTCAGGTGCCGTTACGATGCCCGCCCGGATCGGATTGAGGTCGATGTAGGCCGAGATCGTCAGCAGCGCTTGCTCACAATCCTCCACCAGCACGCTCTTGTAGCGCCCCTCCCAGAGCGTTCCCGTGCGGCCGAGACGTTTGTTCATGTAGAAGGTGATGCGCAGTTTCACCTCTTTCAGGAACATCCCGAGATTCCCTCGCCGCCGTTCGAAACGTGAAAGGATTTCACGGTGCCAGCGTTCGTCTCCCGCGGCCCGGGCGCGCTCCAGTTCCTGCTTCACTTCTTCCACCACATCCCCCGGATAGAGTAGCGGCAACACCAAGAGCAGCCCTTCCTCGTCGAGCGGAGCCAGCGTCTCCCGGTCCGGCACTTCCAAGAGGAGGTGGAAGTGGTTCGACATCAAACAGTAAGTGACAATCCGCACCCCGGTAAAGGCCTCCTGGTTGCGGAGGATCTTGCGGAAGATTTCCTTGTCTTTTGGTTGGAAGACCATGCGCCGATCCACGACGCGGGACATCACGTGGTAGAAGGATCTTCCGGTTCCGAGAAGACGTGCGGTGCGCATGGAGTGGCGGGGTGGATCGGGGTGGATGGATAACGGTGACGCCGGCGGAGGGGGCAGCGGGGGTGGATTTGTTGGAACATCGGGCATTTCGGGGCATTGGCAAATGTTGTTTGTCCGTCCCTTAATTTTTTTCGGTTTGTCCGTCCCTTAATTTTTTTCGGGGCATTGGCAAACGTTGTTTGTCCGTCCCTTAATTTGTCCCTTTGGCAAACGTTGTTTGTCCGTCCCTTAATTTGTCCGTCCCTTGGCAAACGTTGTTTGTCCGTCCCTTAATTTGTCCGTCCCTTAATTTCTTAATTTTCGGTGGCAGGATCGGTCCGGAGAAAGCCCGGGTTGACCGTGCTTGTCATGCTTTCGCGGCTGGGCCTGATCGAGGTTGGTGCCACGTCGCCACTGTCCCACCGGCGGATTGCAAATCCGCCCTACGCCATTACTCCTCGCCACCCCTCGTTGTCGCAGAATTTGCTTGGCTTTTCGCCGGGTCGTGTCCAATCTGATCGCCGTATGGGCTTCCTCATTGGTATCATCGTCGGCGCGATTGTCTGGTTCATCGTTCGCTGCGTCCTCACGGGTTTTTACACCGTCGAGCAAAACGAGCGGGCTGTCGTCACCACCCTGGGGCGAGCGCAGCGGATCAAAGGCAAAACGACCCTCGATCTGCCCATCGCGGAGCATCTCAGCGACGAACACAAACCGCGCTATGCCTATCCGCAGATGCGGGTGATCGGTCCCGGGGGGCCGTATGTGAAGATGCCTTGGCAGAAAGTACACAAGGTCAGCATCGCGATCGAGACCGCCAGCATCGCCTACGATCCCGAGGATCCGACGGTGAACCGGAATTGGACGGTGCTCGAAGCCGTGACCAAGGATCAGCTCAACATCGGTGTGACCGGCCAACTCCGTTTCAAGGTTTCGGAGCGGAATCTCTACGCCTACCTCTTCGGGGTGAAAAATCCCGTCGCCCACATCATGGGGTATTTCGTCTCGATTCTCCGCGAGCGCATCGCGAACTTCGAGGCGAAGCACGAGGCGGACGGGGTCAGCCTCGAGCAGATCGACGATGTCATCATGGACGGGGGCAATCCGCAAATCGAGGGGGTCTCGATCAACGATCTGCGCAAGAATCTCAACGAACTGAACGAGCAGATGAACCGCGAGTGTCTCAGCTCGGCGGCCCGCTACGGGATCGAGCTCGACGCCTCTCTCATCACCGGGATCGATCCGCCGCCGGACATTGATTCCGCCCTCGCCGCGATCAACACGGCGCACAACGAAGTCTCGGCCGACATCAGCCTCGCCCAAGCGGAGGCGGATCAAAAGATCGAGCAATCGAAGCGCGCCGTCGAGATCCAGACGATGCGTGTCCAGGCCGAGGTCGAGCCGCTCCGCCGCGTCGCGGGCGAGTTGTTCGCCCTGAAACAGAACGGTGGTCCCGCCTCGCTGCAGGGCTACCTCCGCAACGTGAAACTCCAGCTCTTCCGCCGCGCCCGCCGGGTCATCGCGGACAACCCCTCCCTCAACTCATGAGCCAGTTTTTCGCCGGCGCCGCCTTGTCCTTTTTCGGACTGCTCATCGGGCTCCCGATTTTCCTCGGGATCCTCAAATACCTCTGTTGGTTCACCACGGTGAACGAATGCCGCTGCAAGGTTTTCGTCCTGTTCGGCAAAGTCATCGGGGTGATCGACGAGCCGGGACTCCACATCACGCCCTTCTCGATCGGACCCGGGGTGCTCCTCGTGCCCTTTTTCGGTAAAGTCCACACCCTTGACCTGCGTCTCGACCAGCGATACCTCCGCAGCCGCGCGGTGAACTCGGAAGAGGGCACACCCGTCGGCATCGGGGTCTGGTATGAAATGCGGGTCAGCAATCCCGTGGCTTATCTTTTCGAGAACACCGATCCCGAAGGGTCGCTGATGGCCAACGTCACGAACACGACGGTGCGCAGCCTCAGCAACATGCCGCTCGACAGCATGATGCAGAACCGCCACCACATGAGCCGCGAGGTGCGCACCGAGGTCTCGCCGAAGTCGGAGAGCTGGGGATATTCGCTGGGATCGGTCTACATCCGGAAGGTCCACTTCCGTGACGCCGCGATGATCCATCAGATCGAGCAGAAGGTCGTCAACCGCCTCCGTCAGGTGACCTCGGCGATCCGGCAGGCGGGCGACAACCAGGTCGACATCATCAAGTCGAAGGCCGAACGCGAAGCCTCGATCGAGTTCGCCAAGGCCCAGGCCGTGCGTCCCCGTCTCGTCGGCGAGGCCTTGCGCGAGATCGGTCAGGACCGCGAAGTCATCGAGACCCTTTTCGCCGTCCTCGAGACCCAGGAGATTGTCGCCGGAGGCAGTGAGATCATTCTCATGCCGACCGGATCGGGCATCCTCCCGGCCCTCGAAGCCGAGCGCGACGTGGCCCGCACTCCGCCTCCGATGGGGAGGTGAGGGGGCTCCCTTCGCAGCGTAGTGGTGACCTCCTGGTCGCCACCGATCATCGTTCGGTCGCTGCGGCAGGCCCCGGAGGGGCCAAAGAGATTAGCCGGTGGTGAAGCGAGGCACGAGCGCAACCACCGGATTTGATTCGTCGAAAATCCGCCCTTGTGGGGCGGGAGAAGCGCTCTCTCCTCCCTCACGAAGTCGGGAGCTTCTCGCGCCCCGGCGGGGCGCAGGCCAATCCCCGAGAGCATTCCGGGGGTTCTCTCACTTCGTTCGGATCACCCACGGCTACTTTCTCTCGTCCCTCAGGGACGTCGCCTTTTCTCGTATCCGCTGCCGGGCGCGCTTGACAAGCGCCGCGCCGTCCCCATTTTCCGTCCCGCACTTTTCTTCATTTCCAAACACCCACCATCCCCATGTCTACCACGATTGCTCCCGAAAAACGCGAGTTCCAGGCCGAGGTCAGCCAGGTGCTGGACATCGTCATTCATTCGCTCTACACGGACAAGGAGATCTTCGTGCGCGAGCTGGTCTCGAACGCCTCCGATGCCCTCGAGAAGTTGCGCCATCTCCAGCTCACCGAGAGCGCGATCCACGGTCCCGAGCTGCCCCTTGAGATCCAACTCTCCGTTGATGAAGAGGCCAAGACTCTCACCATCGCCGACCACGGTCTCGGCATGACCCGTGAGGAGCTGCACGAAAACCTCGGTACGATCGCCCATTCGGGATCGAAGGCCTTCCTCCGCAATCTCGAGGAATCCGCCCGCAAGGAGAGCGCCCTGATCGGCCAGTTCGGGGTGGGTTTCTACTCCGCCTTCATGGTGGCCGACGAGGTCACCGTCTACAGCCGTTCCTGGCGTCCCGAGGCCGAGTCGCTCGTCTGGACGAGCGACGGCAAGACCGGCTACGAAATCGCCGAGGCGGAGGAGGAACTGTCGCGCGGCTGCCGCATCGTCCTGAAGCTGCGCGAGGATTGCGCCGACTTCGCCACGACCGACCGCGTCCGCTCCATCGTCGAGAATTATTCGAATTTCGTCTCCTTCCCCGTCATGATCGGCGAGGACCGCGTCAACAAGGTCGAGGCGATCTGGCGGAAGAAGAAGAACGACGTCACCGACGAAGAATACAACGAGTTCTACAAATTCTCGGCCAAGGCCTACGACGCGCCGCGCTACCGCATGCACTTCAATGCGGATTCGCCGATCGAGCTGAATGCCCTGCTTTTCGTGCCGACCGAAAACACCGAGCTCTGGGGCATGGGCCAGATGGAGCCGGGCGTCTCGCTCTATTGCAAGAACGTCCTCATCGACGACAAACCGGAGGGTCTGCTCCCCGAGTGGCTGCGCTTCCTCCGCGGTGTCATCGACAGCGCCGACATCCCCCTGAACATCAGTCGTGAGTCGATGCAGGACAGCTCGCTTGTCCGCAAGCTCAACCGCGTCGTGACGAAGCGTTTTCTCAAGTTCCTCGACGGCGAGGCGAAGGACAACGCTGACAAATACCGGGAGTTCTACGCGAAGTTCTCGCGCTTCCTCAAGGAGGGCGTCGTGACCGATTTCGATCACCGCGAGGGCCTCGCCAAACTGCTCCGCTTCGAGAGCAGCATGACCGATCCCGGCACCCTCACCGGATTCGAGGATTACCTCACCCGTGCCAAGGACGGGCAGGACAAGATCTATTACCTCGCTGGCACCGACCGTGCCTCCGTCGAGGCGGGGCCCTACCTTGAGGCGCTAAAGGCGCGTGGTCTTGAGGTGATTTACTTCCTCGACTCGATCGACGAATACCTCCTCCAGCATCTCCGCGAGTTCGACGGCAAGTCGCTCGTTTCGGCCGCCTCCTCCGAGGTCGAGCTGTCCGATGATGCCAGTGTCGAGACGCCCGGCGAACCCCTCGGAGACGAGGCCATGACCGCTCTTTGTGAATTCCTCACCACCGAGCTCGGCGAGCGTGTCGAGAAGGTCGCGCCCGGGAAACGCCTCGTCAGCAGCCCCGCCGCCGTCCTTGCTCCCGCCCACGGGATGAGCGCCCAGATGCGGCAGATGCTCCAGGCGATGAATCCCGGCGAGCCGCTGCCGCCACAGAAGGTCGAACTCGAGCTGAACCCCCGTCACGGTCTCGTCCACGCCCTCGCCGCCGCCCGCGAAGGCAATCCCGAGCTCGCCAAACTCGCCGCCGCCCAACTCCTCGACAACGCCCTGCTCGCCGCCGGACTCCTCGAGGACCGTGTCAGCCTGATCGACCGGGGCTTCCGCCTGATGGAGGCCGCCCTGAAAAAATCGACGGAATGAAGAAAATTTTCGAAACGATTTCCGGCGCCGGACGTTTATAGCGCGGGGACAAGATTCCCATCAACTCCAATAGAGAACTCAATACAGATGAAAAAATTCCTCGTTTTGGCCACCACGCTCGTGGCCGGTTTGGCAGTCGGCCTCGCTCAGGCTGAAGAAGGCAAAGAAAAGGGCAAGGGCAAGGGCGGTGATCCCGCCAAGCGCGCCGAGGCCATGATCAAAGCCCTCGACAAGGACGGCAACGGCACCATCTCCGAGGAAGAATTCCTCGCCGGCCCCGCCGCGACCAAGGCCAAAGCCGATGGCAAGGATCCCAAGAAGATGTTCGTCGGCCGCGACACCAACAAGGACGGCCAACTCGACAAGGCCGAACTCTCCGCTCCCCCGAAAGGCAAGGGCGGCAAGGGTGACGGCAAAGGCAAAAAGCCCGAGTGATCCTTCGCGATTGATCTGAATTTGAAAACCCGTCGCGGGCGACCGCGGCGGGTTTTTTGTGTTTTGGTGAGGTTTCCCGCCGCCCGTGTCGTGGCCGTGAGCAGGGGCGGGGGGATCGCCGTGGATGGCGAAATGTGGCTGCGACTTCAGTCGCAGGTGAGAGGTGATTGCCATCCGACGCACTCGGTGGACGGGTAGCGGAAGCGGCGGCTGTTCCGAAATCGGAAGTCCCGGGACGTTCAGGTCGGAACGTTTGCACGTTCCGCTTCCATGAGAAGGTTTGTCAACGGAACGTCAAAAATTCATTTTTGCTTGCTCGGTGATGGGGTTGGGGTCGAAGAGCGGGAACGACGAAATCCTGCTTCCATACGCACTCTGATTGTGAGGCTCATTCAT
>JAEUHI010000023.1 GCA_016795385.1 Verrucomicrobiales bacterium
CAGCATCAGCGCCGACCAGGTCGCGGCCGGCCATCTCGGGAGGGACACCCGTTTCGCCTCGATCCAGCTCAACACGCCCGACGCGCAGAACTCCGGTCACGGTCCCGGGCTCTCCCTGGCTTGGGATCCGCGCGGCAAGCCACTCGCCGGACTCGAAGATCCCGTCGCGGCCTTTCATCGTCTCTTTTCGACGGACACCACCCCCTTGAGCGAGCGCCAGGCCATGCTCGCGCAGCAGCGCAGCGTCCTCGATACGGTGATGGAGGATGCGAAGCGGGTGCAACACGGCCTCACCAAGACCGACACCGACAAGCTCGACGAATACTTCCAGAGCATCCGCGACATCGAGACCCGGCTCGGAAAGGACGAGCAATGGCTCAGCGTGCCGAAGGCGAAGCCGGAGATGACCGAGCCCAAGCCGGGCCTCGCGGGGAAGGAGGAGATCCGGGTGATGTACGACCTCATCATCGCGGCCCTGCGGACCGACAGCACCCGCGTCCTCACCTACCGCCAGCCCGTCGGCACCCTGCTGCAGAGCCTCGACATCAAGGTGGCGCCGCACGACATGAGCCACTACAGCCCCGGCGACCGCATGGCCGCCTCGCAGAAGCGCGATGCCGTGCAGAGCGAACTGCTCGCCGGTCTCCTCGACCAGCTCAAGGCGGTGAAGGAGGCGGACGGTTCGAGTCTTTTCGACCACGTCGCCCTCGCCTACGGCAGCAACATCCGCACGATCCACTACCTCGACAATTGTCCCACCCTCCTCACCGGCGGCGGGGCGAATCTGAAGCTCGGACAGCATCTCGTCCTGCCGAAGGACACGCCTCTCTGTAACGTGTGGCTCACCATGCTCCACGGCCTCGGCCTCGATCCGAAGGAACACGTCCGCCACGGCGACAGCACCGGGGTGGTGAAGGAATTGCAGGCGTGAGGGCGGGGAAAATGGACAAGGGAAGACTCGACGGCCTTCGCAAGGACAATGAACCAATCCATTTCTCCGGGATGCCGAAGGCATCGCAGCCATTAGCCGGTGGTTGAGCGAGGCACGAGCGATACCACCGGATCATCGAGTAACCATCACGCATCCCGCAGGGATGCCAGCCAGCTCCTGCGGTCTAATCGAGATATCGGTCTTCGTAAGGAACTCCCGCCTGTTTCAAGAATTCTTCCAGCTCCTCCCGAAACGATTTCAACCGATGATGTTCCTCTTGATTCGCGATGTATTGCTTCACGCCGGTCCTCGCTGTCGGGCTGACCGTGAAGGCACCGTATCCTTCCTGCCATGCGAATCGTCTGTTTTCGATCTCTTCGTTTATCCAAACCGACGATGCCTTTTTCAATTCCCTCATGAAGTCGGCGAGACAATGGGTTGCCTTGAGGCCAACGAGAAGATGAACGTGATCCGACACGCCGCCCACCCCTTGGCAAAAGCCGCCGAGACCGTTCACGGTTCCACCGAGATATTCATGCAGCCTGTCGCGCCAGGCGGACTCGATGATCGGAGCCCGGTCCTTGGTCGAAAAGACGAGGTGGTAATGCAGGGCGAGGAAGGTCGAGGGCATGGCGGCGGCTGGCTGGCATCCCTCCGGGATGCGTGGATTCTCCGCATGATATCCGGTGGTATCGCTTCGCTCAACCACCGGCTAATGGCTGGGAACCCTCCGGGTTCCATCGACAACGCGCAGCACCTTCGACCCCGCGAACTCGGAGTATTCGGCGAACCCATCGATGCCGACGGCACCGAGCTCTCTCGACGCGATTCAGAGAAGTACGCCCCCAGACCGGCTGAACTTCGCCACCACTTCCCTGAACCCGGAGGGTTCCCAGCCATTAGCCGGTGGTTGAGGAGCGCAGCGACGATACCACCGGTTTCCGGTCGTCCATCATTCCGATCCCGGAGGGATCGCAGCGCCCCCCATTCCCTTGTCCCATTCCTCCTCCTCCCCACCATCACCCAAGCCGCCCCGCCCCAAGCCGCGCTCGATGAGTCGCACCGGACCTTTCTCCGCGAACATTGCACCGGCTGCCACAACGCCGAGAAGCAGAAGGGCAAGGTGCGGCTCGACGACATTCCCTTCGTCCTCGACGACATTCCCACCGCGGACCTCTGGCAGAAGGTCCTCAATTCGGTGAATTCCGGCGAGATGCCGCCCGAGGAGGAACCGCAGCCGGCCGACGAGGCCAAGACCGCCTTTCTCGACGCCCTCTCCGGCACCCTCGTGACCGCGCGCGAGGTCCTTTCCGACGTCGAGGGCCGGATCACGATGCGGCGCCTCAACCGGCGCGAATACAAGAACACGATCCGCGACCTTCTCGGAGTGGCCGTGCCCGCGGGCGAGTTGCCGGCCGATGGAGGCGCCGGCACCTTCGACACGGTGGGCTCGTCGCTCTTCATGTCGAGCGACCAGTTCGAGCAATACCTCGCGCTCGGGCGTCAGGCGGTCGACGAGCACTTCGCCCGTTTTGTCGCGCCCGTTCCGGGAAAGGAATGGAAGCTCCGGATCGAGGTTGAAGGCACCAATCAACGCATCCAAAAGGGGTTCGAGGAGCGCACCGATGCCCGGCGGCGTTACCTCGAGTGGACCACGGCGGTGGACGCGGCCGCGGCGAAGCCGGAAAATGCCGCGCTGGCCGATCGCATCCGCGAGGAG